>CAWHMJ010000008.1:0-602205 GCA_963830375.1 uncultured Acidobacteriota bacterium | reverse complement strand
ATGCGCGCATTGGTGGGGATGGTGTTTCTCTTTGTTGTTTATGTCGTCTACCAGCAACTTCAAATTCACCGCTTTCGAATGCATCTTGTGGCGCAAGAGGAGTTGTTCAGCTTGATTGGAGAAAATGCGGCGGACATGATCGCGGTCGTGACCGCAAACGGAGAGCGCCTTTACAACAGTCCTTCTTATCAAAAAGTGCTGGGCTACACTCCTGAGGAACTGGAAAAAACTTCGGCTTATGAACAAATTCATCCTGACGACCAACCAGCGGTCAAGCTGGCGGCAGACGAAGCGAAAAAAACGGGAATCGGACGCCGAGTTGAGTACCGCATTCGGCATAAGAACGGTGAATGGCGTGTACTGGAGTCTACTGCCAGCGCGGTGCGAAACGAAAACGGAGAGGTCGCAAAGCTCATCATCGTGAATCGCGATATCACGGAACGCAGGCACCTGGAACAACAACTGGTCTTGTCGCAGCGGCTGGAGGCGGTGGGAAAACTATCAGGCGGAATCGCTCACGATTTCAATAACATCCTGGGGTGATTATCGGCTACAGCGAAGCGTTGCAAGAAAAGATGGCCGCGGACGATCCGATGAGAGAAGCCGTTGATGAAATCGAAAAAGCCGGCCAGCGAGCGGCCGCTCTTACGCAACAGCTTCTGGCTTTCAGCCGTAAACAGGTCCTGGAGCCGAAAATCCTGGATCTCAATTCGATTGTGACCGACGTTGAAAAGATGCTCCGGCGGCTGATCGGAGAGGACGTTGATTTGGAGATTATCCCCTCGCCGACGCTGGGAAGGGTGAAAGCCGACCGAGGGCAGATCGAGCAGGTCATTCTGAACCTGGCCGTGAATGCACGTGACGCCATGCCTCGCGGCGGGCAACTGAAAATTGAGACGATGAACGCCGATTTGGATGAAAACGACGCGCGCCGCAAAAGGTATGTCGTGCCTGGGCCATACGTGATGTTGCAGGTAAGCGACACCGGCTTGGGAATGAGCGCCGAAGTGCAGTCCCACATATTCGAGCCTTTTTACACTACGAAGGAGCAGGGCAAAGGAACGGGCCTGGGTCTGGCGACGGTTTACGGAGTCATCAAGCAAAGCGGCGGCTATATCTGGCTCGAGAGCGAAATCGGCAAAGGCTCTAAATTTCAGGTCTACCTTCCCCGTGCGGAGGGCGTCGCGACAGAACCTGCTCGGAAGCAGCCATCGCTTATCGCGCATGGGCTCGGAACGATACTAGTGGCCGAAGACGAACCGTCCCTTCGAAAGTTGACGTGCAATACGCTGAAAGAAGTCGGATACAAAGTTCTCGAAGCCGAGGATGCGTCCAAAGCGATTGAAATCGCCAAACACTCTGACGGCGACATCGACCTTCTTTTGACCGACGTGGTGATGCCGGGCATGAGCGGCCGTGAACTTGCTGAAAACCTATCTCTAAAGTGTCCTCGTATGAAAATTCTCTACATGTCCGGATATACCGACGGCGCGGTTGCAGCGCACGGAATATTGGAGTCCGGAATTGTGATCCTGCGAAAGCCTTTCTCGCGATTGCAGTTGCAGCAGAGTGTTGCAGAGATGCTGGCGAAAAATCCGCGCCAAGGGAAGACGGAAGAAAATGCCGAATACGCTAAAAGCAGAGAATGACGTCAACATAGTTACGAAACCCGGTACGGCGGTTCCGAAACTGCTGATCATAGACGATGATGAATCCGTTCGAAAAGTGATGGGATTCCGGCTGAGAGACTCCTACAGCATCATCGACAGTGGCTCCCCTGAAGAAGCGTTGGCACTGGCGCTACAGTACAAGCCCGATGCTATCTTGCTCGACCTTATGATGCCAAAATATTCCGGCTTCGAAGTCTGCCAGACCCTTTCTTCCCTAAGTTTCACATCGCACATCCCCATTCTGATCGTTTCCGGAGAATCCAGCGAGCGATACAAATCGCTATGCGAGAGCATCGGAGCGAAGGGCTTTTTTCAAAAGCCCGTCAACATCGAGGCTCTGCAAAAAAAACTAGCTAGCCTGATTGTACTCAGCCACGACAAATCCCAGCCTAAACCCCGAGTCCGTTTGAGGGTGATGCTGAGACTTCGGGGGATCGACTCGACGGACACGGATTTTGAAATCGTCACGGCTACCGAGAACGTGAGCGCGAACGGCTTTCTATGTGGATGCTCGGCGCTTGTGGGGTTGAATTCCATTGTCGAGGTTTCTCTCGCCACGGACGGCGCGCCATCTGCGGGGAAGGCGCGAGTCACACAGGTAGACTGGCCGGGGACCGTGGGTCAAAGATGCGACTTCGAGTTCCTTGAAAAGCCCATCGATTGGATTCTGCAATAAACAAGAGTAATCGCCGAAGGGTCGGAAACCCCGGGCCTTTCGGCAAGGATTTCTACTTCCCTCCGCCCTTCGTTAAGCTTCGATGATTCGATTGCGCACCGCATAGCGGACCAGTTCACTTACGGTATGCATTTGAAGCTTGCGCATGATGTTAGCGCGATGAGTTTCGGCAGTCTTTACGCTGATATTCAGAAGCGCTGCCACTTCCTTGCTGCTCTTGCCCTCGGAAAGAAGCTGAATGATTTCTCGTTCGCGGGTCGTAATTCGACTCCTCGGCCCTTCCGTTCTTGGAGAAATACTTCCGCTGCTGGAGTTGAGAATCACTTCGGTTACGCGCGGAGCGAAGAACGGTTTGTGATTTGCCAGGTTGTCTAGAGCGATGGACAGATCGCGGTCCGAATCGGACTTGACGATGTAGCCTCGTATGCCGGCTTCAATCACGTCGCGGATGAGCTGGTCCGAATAGTGCATTGACAACATCAGGATCTCGGTTTTCTCCGATACTTTTTGGATTCTCTTGGCTGCTTCCAAACCGTTCAACTCCGGCATGGTGATGTCCAAAATCGCAATGTCCGGTTTGAGTTCCTTCGCTTTGGCCACCGCTTGCACACCCGTCTGCGCCTCTCCACAAATTTCCCAGCCCTTCTTCGTGTCAATGATCGATTTGATTCCTCGCCGCATTAGGTCGTGGTCGTCCGCTATCAAGACCTTGATTGTGTTCATATATAATTGGCTCCCCGAGTTTCAATTTCAAAAGACCTTTTACCGTGCCCCAGATAAGCCCCGCGAGCCATACGGTAATTACAGCAGATTCTTAGAGGTGTCCCTGTAGGCGTTAAGCGCGTGCAGTCGAGGACTCGAGATTTCCTACAAAACTGGAAGGTCCCGGAACTTCACCGAAGCCTGCTGTTTTCCTAGGCGAAATTAACTGAAAATATCTTGCTGCCCTCTACAGTGAGCAACATAAAATCTACACATGGCGCGAGGATGGGAAAGCAAGGCCGTCGAGAGTCAGGTTCAGGAGTTTGAATCCAAAGAGAACCGTGCACATAAGAGACAGTTAACTCAGGCGCAGGTTGAAATTCGGCGCCAGAAGGAAATACTTCTTCTATCGCGGGCTCGCGTTGAGAAGCAGCTGCAATCCATCCAGGACGCGCGCTATCGCGAACAGCTCAGCCGCGCTCTGGCCGACCTCGATGCACAACTTTCGAAGCTAAACGAAATCGAGTAAGGCGCAGCCAGATAACGGTCAGCCCAAATTCTACCGATTTTGCAGGACCCGCAGCATACCCTCTGCGCGATACGGCAATGGCGACCGCAGCCAATTGGGCTACTAGTTCAATCGTGCGGGCGCGCGGGATCTGAGTCGTCAATGAAAACTACGCCCACGCCGTTCTGAGTTTTTTCGCGGCCCGCGTCGAAATGAACTACGGTTCCGCGCAAGGAAAGAATACTGGAGGCCGCAGGATCCCCGGTGGCTTCGATCACCACGCGCACTTCCGACTGCAACTTTGGCCGGTTGTTCAAGCAGAGGTAAGCTCCTTGCAGGCTCAAATCTCGTACAGTAGCTTTCTCCTCGAACGGCTTACCATCGTCAGATTGTCCACTGACAGTCGCGGTAAAACGTAACCGGCGTCGCTGCCCCCCGCGCGATTCGCGCATCTCCACGTTTATGCCGCGCTCGCTCATGGTGATGGACATTCCCTCGGTGGCCGCCCAGGTAGCGGGGAATTCCTGCCGCGCCGCGGAAAGGAAGCCATCCACGGTCTTGTCGATTGAATCTGGGTCGTGGTGAAAAAGGACCAGGTTTCTTACTTTCGCTTCGCGCGCAATCTTCACACCTTCCAGCCAGCTCGAATGGCCCCAGCCTTTGCGTTCCGAGGCGAGTTGCTCCGGGGAATATTGAGAGTCGTATATCAACACGTCCGCATCCTGAGCGAGCTGCCGAAGATTCTGGTCAAATTCCGCCACACCCGGCTCATTGTCGGTGGCATAGACCACCGAGCCCCCCGAGGTCTCTACGCGATAGCCCAAGCATCCTTGCGGGTGGTTCAAAAATCTGGCAGTGATTTGGGTGCCGTTGATTTCCCATTTGTCGCCACCGGTGATTTCATGAAATTCGCGGGCCGCCGTCATCAGGCTAATTTCCACCGGAAAATACGGTTTGGCGAGCTGCGCTTCAATCACTTGGCGAAGACTGTCGGGCCCCAGATATTTTGACTGGAAACTATAGAAATGGAAGCGATTCTGTGACTGAAAAAAGGGGTTGAAGAACGGAATACCTTGGATGTGGTCCCAGTGGTAATGCGTAACAAGAATGTGGGCATCGATGCCCTGGCCACCGTGCGCCTTCGTCCAGCGGTTCCCCAGCATTCGCAATCCCGTTCCACAGTCCAGAACAAACCGCGTACCGTCCGGGGCTATTAGCTCAAGACAAGGCGTATTGCCGCCATAGCGCCAAGTATCGCGCTCGAGCGTCGGCGTCGAGCCGCGCACTCCCCAGAAGGTCAGTTTGGCAACGTGGTGGGTCATCGCCGACGCGAATCTTAACGCCTCCCGCCTGCGCTCCATCGCAATTTCAAAAGCCTCGGGAACTGTTGCAATGGTAGGCGGTGGCGGCGATTGAAGTCAATCCAGTTTCATCTGCAAAGTTCATTCCGAACTCACTCGTTGTCTTCGGTCCTAATCAGTCACAAACGGCAATCCCGGCACTGTGCACCAGCGCGGCCGGCGAGTAGAATTTAGGCCATGCAGGCGCACTCACACGGACAGTCGGGGCACAGCCACGACCATGATCACAGCCATGGCCTCGGCGGGCATGCGCACGTGCATCTACCGCTGGAAGGCATGACGGGCATCTTGGGCGCAGCAGTCGTAGCCACGTTTATCCTCGTGGCAGTCGAGTTGGCGGCCGGTTACGCCGGCCATTCCATCGCGCTGATCAGCGATGCTCTACATAACCTGACGGATGTCCCGACACTTGTAATTTCCTGGCTCGGCATGCGTTGGGCCAAACGCCCGCCGACGGCTGAAAAAACCTACGGCTACCATCGAGCGGGAATTCTTGCGGCGTTTGTGAATGCAATGCTGCTGGCAATCTTGTCGCTCTTCTTAGTCTATGAATCCGTTGCGCGTCTGCGCCATCCGGTGGCAGTCCAAACCGGGATCATGCTATGGGTTTCACTCTTTGCCCTCGTTATCAACAGCGGCATCACGCTTGCCGTTCACAGCGGCCGGCATGACCTGAACATCCGTGGCGTTTGGATTCATAATCTGGGAGACGCGCTTTCGAATGTGGCAATCGTAGTGGGTGCGCTTTCCATTCGCTGGACCGGCGCGCTCTGGATCGATCCGGTCATCGGCATTGGCATCGGCGTGATGGTGCTTTGGTCAGGAATCGGCATTCTCCGCGAAAGCAGCCACATCCTTTTGGAAGGGCTGCCCAGGGAAATGCGGCTCGATGCTGTGGCTGCCGCGGTGCTGCGTGTGGAAGGCGTGCAAGAGGTTCACGATATTCACGTCTGGACTTTGGGAACCGATTTGACCGCACTGTCGTGCCACGTTTGCATTCCCGACATGCATATGGAGGATAGCGAAAGAGTCCTCAAACAGGTCCGCGACGTGCTGGCACAAGACTTCAAAATAACGCATACCACCATCCAATTCGAACGTGCAGGACTGCCGTCTGAAGCCGGGCTCTATATGCCTGAACCTGCCCGTCGCTCGGAACTGTAGGAAGATCTGAGGTGCTTGCCGATACGGAGTGGAAGCAAACTTCAGAGAGGCGACTGTAACGGTGTGCCGCGCTCTTGATTAACTCTTAGTGTGGAGTCAGAATCCAGTTCGTTCGCAGCGATCGTGTAACGGCTGCCTGCCGTGGTTATGTACACAATCCTGTCGTTAGAGTGCGTGAACGCGACGGCCTGAATCCACCTCCCGTCGTTTAGCACCAGGGTGAACTCTCCTTCATCAGGAATCGGAGCCTGCGCTTCCTGGTCCGCAGCACTCTGCGGAGCGTACGAATCTTCCTCAGCAGACTGCGCTTCCTGGCCTTGCAGCGTCACAGCATTGGCATTCTGCGATTGGTTGCGGCTTGATTGGTCAAGCGATTGATCACCGCCTGTTTCATCCGCGTCCGCCTGATCGACGGTCGCCTGGTCGGAAGCCTCGTCGCCGTCGGTGGGAACCCAATACGTCCCTCCGCCATAAAGCAAATAATATCCAGTTGTCCGAACTGGGTTTCTGGGCGACGGATTGCGGACCGGTGGGAGTTTGGATCCGGAGGGAATCGGCCTGTCCTGCCACGGAGGACGCGCAACGCCAGACGCAGCGAATGCGCGAACGGTCGCCTGATTCGACGTCGCTGTCCGCGCGCGGCCTGCGTGTGGACCCACCACTGCGGAAGGACCAGGACGCGCCGCTGCTGGAGCCGAACCGCGCGAACCGCGCTGAGCCCGCGCAAGAGGACAAACTAAGAGGCCTGCAACAAGAATCGTGAGAACTGGCCCGGGTTGAAGCCTAACTTTCAAAGCTCTTCTCGCTCTCCTGATTTGACGCGCCCCACCGACTCGCGGTTGCTCGAATTCTGCACTTTGGCCTCACCACATTCATTATCCTCGCCAAGAGTCTTCATCTCCGCAATTTAGGGGGAACTAAGCGCGCCCAGTGGTGTCTATAACCTGTGGTTCGCCTCTTGGACGTCTGCGGGACGTGTACCTATGCTTTTCCCTTAAGGCGGGATGTGCTATAAACATGCGTTCAAAGGCCGGTCAGGTATGTCACAGCCAAATGGAGCGAATCATCCGGCAGACCAAGCGGAGTCCCAAATCGGTCATGACTTGCCGAAGCAAGAGCCGGAAATTGCATCTGCCTTCTGCCCGAGTTGTTCGGCCCGGTTGGCGCAGCGAAGTTGCAAGTTGATTTGCCCCGCTTGTGGTTATTATATGTCTTGCTCTGATTTTTACTGAACAAGGCCACGCGGGAAGGTAAACTGTGTGTCTTCTCCGTATCACAAATAGGGAAAAACGCATTTAAGACTTTCAGGAGGCGAGAACGTGGCACTGAGGATGACGGATCAAGAAGTGAACGGCGTTACCGTGCTGGAGATTGAAGGGCGCATTGTGCTGGGCGAAGAGAGCAACGCGTTTCGCGAGAAAGTGAAAAGCCTGCTGGCTGCGGGCAAGAAAAAGATCGTGCTGAACCTCGCGAACGTCGGCTACATCGACAGCGCCGGTCTCGGTACGCTCGTGGCCACATTTCACAGCGCCCGCTCGCAAGGTGCCACGCTGAAACTGGCCAACCTGGGTTCGAAGTTTAAGGAAGTGCTCCAGGTCACGAAGCTCATGACCGTATTCGACACCTACGACAGCGAGGCTCTTGCCGTCCAAAGCTTTGCCAAGTAACCCGGGCGGAAGCCTTTCGAATTGCGGCCCAGATCAAACTCTGGGCCGCGCCTGTCTTCAGTTATTGATCGGCCTTTCCTTCAATACTATAGATAGCCAACCCGCTTAGCAGCTTGGGGTAGAAGTCCGTGGATTTTTGGGGTAGAACGTCACCGCCTAAAGCAATTTCGACAACCTGCTTGCACACGCACCGGATTCAACAAACACGCCAATTGCGCGTCACCACGATCCACCGCTGCAATTGCAGTGTCGATTTCACGCTCGTAGCTGACGTTGCTCTCCGCTACGACAGCTTCGGCGGTGATGCCCAATCCTTTTTCCAAAATTAGACGGTGCAGCAATACCACATCCAGCCCACGCTGCGCTTCAGACAAATCCGGCAATACCGTTTCGAGATCCACGTCCCTCCGCAGCAAGAACAAATAGAATGCCCCTGCGCTCCCATCGATCGCGCCTGGATAAATGCCGATAGCCCGGCGGCCATGATTCTGGCTTCCCAAGTCTTTGCGGAACTCGGAGTAGCTTGTTACGCGTTCTTCAACCGTCAGAAAAGGATAAGAATACCAATCAAAAAATGGCGCAAGCGCTTTACGGAATTTCTCGAAGTCAAAATTCGCGACACAGCGAACCAGGCGATGGGTGGGCAGGATGGTTAATCCCCTTGAGTGCGAGTTTATAAACGTCATCATCGCAAATTCAGTGAGCGGCAAGTGGATCGATTCTTCCGAGCTGCGCGCGGCACTCGTTACGGAAATTCAGAGCGGTCTCGTAGCGGTGGTGGCCGTCTGCGATGATGATTTCTTTATTCGCCATGGCAGTTTGCACGCGGCGGATGAACGCGACATCAGTGACCGGCCACAGCCGGTGCTTCACGCCGAATTCATCATGGATCTCGAACGGCGTGGGTATGCGCGCAATTTCTTCCAGGTAGATGTCAATCTGTCTGGGCGCATCATCGTAAAGCATGAAGAGCTGGCCTGTCTGGACGTGTGTGTGACGCAGCAATTCAATGCGGTCCGCTTTGGGAGCGGAGAGTGTGCGCTCGTGAGGGAAAACGATCTTCGCGTCGTAATTCTCCAAGCGGCCCAGCGCGACGAATCCGATTCGCACCTTGCGCGTGTGCGTGCCGGGCACCAGATATTCCTGCGAGTAAACATACATCGCAGGCTCCGGGTCTTGGGTCAAAATCCCTTGTGCAATCCATTCCTTGATTTTCTCTCCCGCGCGCGTATAGACATTATTTTCGCCGGAATCATTAGCGTGCGAGATGCCCTTCTCGATTGCAATCAGATTGTATGGACTCGTAGCATAGTACCGCTCCTGCATGGCGGCAGTGATTTTGTCGTAGGGTTGGGTAAGAACGTCGCCCAGCTTCACGCGATTGGTATCGTATCGCAGGGCGCGGAAGGGATGAATTTCTGCCATGGGGCCTCTCGTAGCGGTGCGAGCGCCGCAGAAACAAAACATTGTAGCAGCGAGCGCCGGCTAGTTGTAGCCCATCGTTCCGGAGCACTTTTGCGCTCGACGGACGTGAAAGGTGACAACTCTGATCGGTCCGCATAAAATCTGAGGGTTCTTGTACGACTTTCCATAGGAGCGACGCGCATGTCGGCTGAGGACAATCGCTTCTCCGCTGTGCGAGCCCTGATCTTCGACCTCGACGGCACGCTCATCGATTCAAAACTGGACTTGGCGCTTTCGATCAATGCCATGCTCAAACGCATGGGCCGCGTGGAGCTAGCGCACGAAGAAATTTTCAGAATGGTAGGAAATGGCGCGCCCGTGCTCGTTCGCCGGGCGTTAGGAGCAGAAACCGCGAGCGATGAGGAAGCCGACGCAGGGCTCGCGTATTTTCTAAGCTATTACCGCAATCACATGCTCGACAACACGGTGACCTATCCAGGCGTTCGCGAAGGATTAGCGCTCCTGGAAAATCATCCCATGGCTGTCCTGACCAACAAGCCTGTGAACTTCAGCCGCGCAATCCTCGATGGCTTGGGTCTCTCGCGCTATTTTCGAATTGTTTACGGCGGCAATAGTTTTGAGAAGAAGAAGCCTCATCCTATGGGCGTGGAAACTTTGTTGCGTGAACTGGCGGCAAAGCCCGAGGAAGCGATGATTGTCGGAGATTCCGAAGTTGATATTCAGACCGCCCGCAACTCCGGCATTTGGGCCTGTGGAGTGACTTACGGTCTTGGAGCCGAAGGCCTGCGCTCGTTTCCGCCAGACTTAATGCTGGATAGCCTTACGGAGCTCCCCGCGTTCCTTAACGGCCGCACGATCTGAGCCACGCCTCATTTCTTGCCGTATACGCTTTTGTACCACTGCCACGTGCGCTGTAAACCTTCCTCGAAATGAACTCGCGGTTCGTAGCCAAGTACTTTTCGTGCCAGCGAAATGTCGGCCTGGGAATCACGAATGTCACCCGTGCGCGGCGGATCGTATTTAGCCTGGATCTTTTTCCCGGTGATTTTCTCAAGAAGCTTTAGAACTTGATTCAACGTGATGCGCGCCCCAGTGCCGCCGTTAAACACCATTCCAGAGGCACCCTTGGCTTCGCACGCGCGCAATGTTTCATCCACGATATTTTCGATAAAGGTGAAATCGCGCGATTGCTCCCCATCTCCGTACACCACCGGGGACTGCCCCTGTATCACTGCCAGCATGAATCGCGAGAGCACTCCGGAATATTGCGAGCTAGGGTCCTGCCGGGGACCGAAGACGTTGAAATAACGAATGCACACGTTTTCGAGGCCATAGACGCGGCCGAACACCCGCGCGTAGAGTTCGCCGACAAATTTTGTGATTCCATAAGGAGAAATAGGATCGGGCGGCATCGCCTCGGTTTTTGGAAGCGTTGGGGTCTCACCATAGGCGGAGGAGGAAGCGGCGTAAACCAAACGGCGCACCTTGGCATCTCGCGCTGCCACCAGGACGTTCAAAGTGCCATCAATATTTATGTGGTTCGTCTCGATGGGGTTTTCCACTGAGCGTGGAACCGACGTCCGCGCGGCCAAGTGAATCACGTAATCGGCGCCGTGACATGCCGACTGCACAGTTGCCAAATCTGTGATGCTGCCTATGCGGAGGTCGATCTTCTCGCGAACATCGCTGAGGTTTGATTCCTTTCCCGCGGAAAGATCGTCCAGCACTACCACCTGCTGGCCTCGGCGAACAAGGTCGTCCACGATGTTTGAGCCTATGAATCCGGCGCCACCCGTAACCAGGTAACGCATTCAGGGAATCTCCTTGACCGGCAAGCTTCAGGGAATTGGTGTGTCAGAACGATTTACTATAGCTTGGCACGGTGAGGCGGGACATAATTATTTGTCTTCTTATCGGTGAGCTAACTCAGTATCGAGATCAGCGTGTGCGGGTCTATGGCGACGAAGCGCAAAAAATTCCGTTGGCATCTGGCCCTCACGGCGTCGTTACCATTCCTCATCTCCGTCATGTTTCTGCCGGCTTATTCCGCAAGAACTCAAGATGCGCCGGTCGGATTCGCTAAAACGAATGGCAGCACGAAAGGTCCCGTCGACGAAAAGTCCATGCCTTTCCGCATCGGCGAAACATTGAACTACCACGTTACCTGGGCAGGATTCTCAAGCGCCGCCGCGGTAGAGTTGAGCGTTCCGGAACATCGCCGGATTCTTGGCTGGAGTACTTGGCATTTTCGCGCGTCAGCCCATACGCTGAGGCCTTTCAGGTCTTTTCTCACTGTTGACGACCAAATCGATTCCTATGCCGACGCCACAACGCTCGAGAGCCGCCAGTACGAAACACATCTCAACGAAATGGGCAGCGTCGAAAATCAGATCTTGCATCCTTCTTCCATAGGCCAGCCCCACCGGGCTGGCATTCCTGTAGTTGCGGTACTTCCGGGCACACTGGATCCGCTTGGGACTTTATTCGTGCTTCGTACCGTAGATTGGCGGCAGACAGCCGAGTTTCGAGCGCCAGTCTATGATGGGGAGGACCTCCTCGAGGTTCGTGCTCGTCGGGAAGTACCGAATGAAACCATAGCTGTTGACGCCGGTAATTTCTCGGCCGCGCGCATTTCTATACGCCTCTACAAACAAGGCGCGGAGGTATCGCAGGAGAGCTTCACTATGTGGTTGGCTAACGATGTACCGCGGACCCCTGTTCTTTTGCAGGCCGAGCTGCCCTCTGGGTAGCGTGAGAGTTGAATTGACTTCCGCTTGGCGGTAATTTGTAATTTCCGGAGGCCTGCCAGAATCTAGCTTTCCGGCATGACCCAGTCTTCGGGTGGAAAATCAATTTGCCAGAACGTAGGCGAAGGGCTTAAGAACTCAACGCCCATCTGCGCCTTTCCCGCCTGTGTATTCCCCAGGTAAACGATCCGGCATTCTTCGGTCTCTTGCGTGGCATTGTTGGATACAAAGATCGTCTGGTTGGCGACAACCGGAGCTGCTAGTGAGATCAGTGCGCCGTGTGCGTTGACCACAAGAGTCCGCGTTTCTTCGCTAAAATCCTGATTCTGCACGGTTTTCCCGTTCACCGATATTGGCACGCTCAGAAGTACCCGCATGCTGCGGCGGCGGCCTGGATCGGTGATCCAGTTCTGTTTTTCTTTTTGGGTTGTAAGTGGAGCGCCCATAATCGATACCGTAGCGTTCCACTGCGTTTGGGGCAATAGGACTATCTTACTAGCTGCCTTCTTGAGTAAACAGGGCGAGAAACGGGCCTGCAAAGCCTGCCATCCGAATCATAGGCCGCCGGACCACACATAGCGGATCAAGGCAGGTCAGCAGTTGACGATTTTTTCGCGATGTTGCTTCACGTGGCGCGTGGCATTCCGCGTATCGACCACTAACTTGGCATTTTTCACGATTTCATTGAAATCATAACTCGAGTGGTCGGTTGCAATCAGCACGCATTCATATTTCGCCAATCGCTCGGGACTTAATTCCACTGATCGCATTTTCGAGAAATCGTAGTGGCGCATCTTAAATAGCGCCGGAAAATACGGGTCGTTGTAATCCAGCAGCGCCCCGCTTCCCGTAAGCAATTCGAGCAGTTTGAGAGAAGGAGATTCCCGCAAATCATCTACATCCTTCTTATAAGCCATTCCCAGCAATAGAATTTTCGATCCCTTCAGACTTTTCTCTCGCTCGTTCAATGCTTTCGCCAATGCATCCACCACGTGATACGGCATCGCGGTATTGATCTCGCCGGCAAGTTCAATAAAACGCGTTGCGAAATCATATTCCCGGGCTTTCCAGGAAAGATAGTAAGGATCAACGGGTATGCAGTGTCCCCCCAGACCCGGTCCCGGATAAAACGGCATAAAGCCAAAAGGCTTGGTTGCGGCGCTGTCAATCACTTCCCAGATATCCAGATCCATCCGCAACGAGAGCTGCTTCAGCTCGTTTACGAGCGCGATGTTCACGCAGCGAAATATATTCTCGAGCAACTTCACCATTTCCGCCGCGCGCGTGGAGCTCACCGGAACCACTTTCGAAACGATCTGCGCGTAAAGTCCCGCCGCTGCGCGCCCGCTAGCAGGATTGATGCCACCGACTATCTTGGGAATCTGCGCCAGGCCGTACTGTTTATTTCCAGGGTCCTCACGCTCGGGAGAAAATGCGAGATAAAAATCCGTTGCCACATTTTCCGACCCCTCGCCTTTTGCAATGGGACAGTGCAAGCCGCCCTTTTGCAAAATCGGCAACACGAGCTCCTCGGTTGTGCCGGGATACGTCGTGCTTTCAAGAACGATCAACTGATTGCGTTGCAGATTCGGCGCGATCGATTGCGCTGTTTTTTCCACGTAGCTCAGGTCCGGCTCCCGGCGTTCGTCTAGCGGCGTGGGGACGCAAATGAGCACCGCGTCCATTTCGCGCAACTTCGAGAAATCCGTAGTCGCATCAAACCGCTTTCCTTGAACGTGGTGCTGGATCTTATCGGCGGGTATGTGCTGGATGTACGACTGCCCGGCGTTGAGTTTTTTTATTTTTTCCTGGTCGGTATCAAATCCCGTCACCCGGTGACCCACATCCGCGAAACGCAGCGCCAGCGGAAGGCCCACGTAGCCGCACCCGATGATGCCGATTTTGATGTCCTTCCCTGCAAAAAACTCCGGCTTACGTTCCACGGCCATCCTGTTCCCTCTCTTTACGAGTTATGACGGCTGCTGCAAACCTCAAGAGCCGCAAAGTAAGTGCAATTCACTATAACAAGAATCCGAATGGGCATAAAGATTGGTGCGCGCAGGCGTGCGAAGGCTGCAATTCGCGTTTATCTGCCGACATCGCGAACTGCGCACAGCTCCGCACCCGGCTATGTTGGTCCACTTATATTCCTCTTGCGGGATCTAGGGATGAAGACGGCAGTTAGTAAGCGTTGCGGCCGATCACGGCGGAAATAATGGTCAGCACGATAATGCGAAGATCGAAAAAGAAGCTCCAATTCTGGAGGTAATATAAATCATATTCCAGGCGCTTCTGAATGGAAGTGTCCCCTCGCCACCCATTCACTTGCGCCCACCCCGTAATTCCCGCCTTTAGCCAATGCCGGTTGTTATACCGTGTTATGTCGTTCAAAAATTTTTGAACGAAGTGCGGACGTTCCGGTCGCGGGCCCACTACACTCATGTCGCCTTTAAGGACATTGATGAACTGCGGCAGCTCATCCAGGCTCGTCTTTCGCAAAAATGTGCCAAGGCTTGTTCGTCCCGCATCGCTCTCAGTGGTCCAGTGTGTGTCGCTCTCCGAGCAGGCGCAAACCTTCATGGTACGAAACTTCAGCATGTGGAAAAGTTTCCCGTTAAGTCCCAGACGGTCCTGCCAGAAAAACACCGGCCCGGGCGACGTGAACCAAATTCCCAGCATGATTAGCGCGAACGCGGGCGCCGTCGCGATCAGCACCGAAGCCGAAAACACGATGTCAAATGCCCGCTTCAGAAGATTGTAGTCCAGCGATTCGGCGGGCGTTGAGGTCAGGTCAAGCATTTGCATGCGCCCGAGCTGAAAGAGCCGTTCGCGCGCCACGATGCCTTCCCCCAGATCCACGATGGCGCGCATAGGAATTCTCAAGTGTTCCAGAGCTTTCAGTATCCTCGGCATTTCGTGAAACTCCGCTGGATCAATCGCAATTACTGCCTCATCAATACCTTGTTCCACGTCCAGTTCGCCCAGTTCTTCCAGTTCGTGGACGGGCTTATCCGTGACTGCCGCCTGCTGTCCGGGCAAACGTACAAATGCAGCCACTTCGCACGATACCAGCGGCACCTGTTGTAGGCGGAATACAGCCCTGTGCGCGAACGTATCGGCTCCCACAACTACCAGGCGAACTCGCTTACCGTCACTGATCTTCAATCGAACGTAGATCCGAAAGCATGTTCGCATGACGACAGTCAAAAACAACAGAAGCACGGCCCAAATGGCGAACAACCCGCGCGGAAAAATAAAATCCTGGCTAAAAAAAAGTGCGGCAAGCAGGACGGCGCTGGTTACTGCATTCGCAGCCAGTGCCGCGCGCGTGCCCGTGCGTTCTCGGAATAGCGTGTCAACGTTCGTTACGCCGTACTGCTCAGCCAGAATCGCCCAAACCAATGCCGCCAGAGCCAATAATCTGAAGTGGCCGAAAGAATCAAAGTCTGCCAAGCGCTCGAGACTCTTCCAAGCATTGGTCCACATCCGCCAGCCTAATTCGAAGGCTAGGAAAGGAAGCAGATAAGTTACGACTCGAAGGCAAAACCGATAGTATTTCAGGCGAAGAATCATTAGCTGGTGGCTGGAATCCCTTGCTCTGCGTCTTTCGAATTTTCGCGAAATGAACGCCTACCGCAATCGAAGAACACGTTCATCTCATTTGACAAGCAGAGCGTGGAAGGGGCTTTCTCTCTAGCGTTGTAGTTCGAGAGCCTCGAACTTGCGTACTTGTGAAGCGGCGAGTAGGAAGAGAACCCCACTCAACCCTCTGCGACTTCTTCTCGAGCAGGCGAGAACGCGGTCGTGCATAAAGTGTTCAGAAAAAGTTCGTCGTAGGTTTGTAGCACGCTGGCCTTGGTAAAATGTTGTTCAGCGTAAGCACGCGCGTTGGCCCCAAGCACGCGGCACAGCTCGGGGTCCTTTCGCAATGCAACCATCACGGCGGTGAGCGCCTCGGGATTCTCAGCCGGCACGATCACTCCACAACTCGCTTGGCGGATTATCCGAGCCGCTTCGCAATTCTCGTTCACGGCTGCGACGATCGGGCGTCCTGCAGCCATATAGGTCAAAAGCTTGCACGGAATCACCGCATCTTCCATTGCCGCGATCTGGTTTAACAGAAGCGCGTCCGCGGCTGCGTACATCTGCGGCAGAGCGACAGCAGGCTGCAAAGGCAACAGCCTCAGATTGGCCGCGCGATCCTCCGCCGCGTGTTTCAGCGCCGGAAACTCTTCGCCTTGGCCCACAAGAAGCCATGCTAAATCTCTTTCGCCTTGTGAGCTTTCGGCCGCGTTCACAACATTCATCAGGTTCTGTTTCTTCCCCATATTCCCGCTATGAAGGATCAGGAATTGCTCGCGGAAGAAACCATTTTCCCGCCGGAATGTTCCATCGGATTCAATTGGGCGAATCCGTTCGGTGTCACCCCAGTCGGGAATCAAACGGAGTTTTTCAGTCGGCACTCCGCGAGCACTGAGCGTATTGATGAAACCCTGGCATAGGCATATTACCGTGCGCGCTTTTCGGTATATGAATCCTTCGAGGGCGCGGGCCCAGCGTATTGCCAGGCCTTCCTTCAAGATTCCTGTCGCCAGCGCGGCATCGGAGGCCAGGTCCGTCAGCTTGATAACGTAGGGTGCCCGTTTTATTTTTCCCAAAATATAAGTGGCGAACCCGACGGTCGGAGGAGGACACGAACAATAGATCACGTCGCACTTGCCGGCAAAAAGCGCGGCGATGAATGCAGACATTGTAAAAGTGAAATCGTAGGCGAGGCGCTCGATCAGGCGGCTAGCCCTGCGGGGGATGTAGTGCGCCACGCGATGCACGATGACGCCGTTGATGATTTCTTGGCGGTGGAGAGAGCCGCGATAGCCGTCCCACACCCGCCACTCCGGATAGTAGGGAAACGCCGTCACAACTGTTACCTTGTGGCCCTGCGCTGCCAGATGTTCACACAATCCCGTTGTGAACGGCCCAACAGAAGTTCTTTCCGGGGCATAATTAATCCCGATGACGAGAATGCGCATGGGAAGTATCGGCAATATCAGCGAGGAGCAAGCGTATTGATTATTTCTAACGCGTGGCCACCAGCGCAGTGTTCTTTCCCGCTTTCGTTTGTCCCTGCCCCAGTTCCTGCGCGATCCATCGGTAGGTGATCGCCAGACCGCGGTCAAGCGAAATCGAGGGCTCCCAACCCAGTATTTTCCGCAGCAGGCTGTTGTCGCTGTTCCTTCCGCGAACTCCTTGCGGTTTGGTGGGATCGTGGCGCTTGACCAGCTCTTTGCCGGCGATAGAACAAACCAAATCTACCAGCTCATCTATGCTGATCAGCCGGTCGGTGCCCAGATTCAAAGGCTCGCGACACTCCGACGCCATCAGTCGCACTAGTCCTTCCACGCAATCATCTACATATATGAAAGATCGCGTCTGCCGGCCATCGCCCCAGATATCGATGATCCCGCCGTCAGCCGCCAGCGCAACTTTGCGGCAAACGGCAGCGGGCGCTTTCTCCCGGCCTCCATCGTAGGTTCCCAGCGGACCGTACACATTGTGGAATCGCACAATTCGGGTCTCAAATTGATAGTCCTGCAGGTAATATACGGCACAATTGCTCCGCATAAAGTTTCTCCCAGCCGTAACCCGGCTCTGGATCAGCCGGAAATGCGTCGGACTCCTTGAGCGGTGTCACGGCTGCATCCGTTTGCTTTGACTGCGCATAAACGCATGCCGATGACGAAAACAGGAAACGGCCCACACGCTGTACTCGGCTTGCTTCCAGCATCTGAGCGTTAATCAAAATGTTGTTCCGCGCGAGTGCCGCGTGGTTGGCGGTGATAAATCCGATCCCGCCCATGTCGGCCGCGAGATTGTAAACCTGCTCGATTCCTCCCCGTGTGGCCAGCAGGCAATCCCCAAAGCCACGAAGATCCAGCAGCTCAAATTCGTCCGCTGCCGAAGTTTGATATTCCGGGTGTTTTAGATCGGCTCCACGAACCCAGTGGCCGTCGGACTTCAGCCGATTCACAAGGTGATGGCCGATGAAACCGCCGGCGCCGGTAACCAGAACGCGAGATTTGTTTTTCATGCCTTCATTGTCCTTTCTTAGGAAAAAATGTTTCGGAGTCGGGAACTAAAATGAATATCAGATTTTTTTCGCTACAATCACCAGCGCGTCTCCTCGCCCCGCACTGTTTGCCATGCTTAGAAAAGGAAACAGCAGAATCTTCGCGGCGATCATGGCTAGAGGAAACAGCAGGGGATTTCGAAGCTCCCGAGTCGGCTTGCCGCGCCGAAAGAACGCAAGGATAATCAGGGAAGAAGTCAGCCACGCGCCCGGAGACACTTGGCGAACCCGAACGGAGGTACAACCTGCATTGCGCAACAAGCGGTCTAATAGATCGGAAGAGAAATGCGAAATGTGGAATGGTACGTGCCAATTAATCCACGAGCGAGAGAACAAAGATCTCTGCCAACTTCTGCTATTCGGGCAACTGATCCAAATTTCGCCTCCGGGCTTCAATACTCGCGCGGCGTCCCGCAGCATTTGACCCGGAGCCAGGGAGTGTTCCAGAACGTTGGACAGCACAGCCACGTCGTAGAGCGCTGCTGGTTTGAAATCGCCGATGTCACATGTGTGAACTGTGAATCCGTCTGCTCGTGCCACCGTCGCCGCTTCTTCGCTCAACTCCAGGCCTGTAACCTGAAAACCATTTCGAGCAAAGATCTTGAGGCTACGCCCTTCATTGCAGCCGATATCAAGCAGGCGCCCCGTTCCTTTGCGGCTATGGAAGGAAACATCGCCATCCGACCACATCCACAGCCGGTACAGAAAGGAATCCAGGAAATACGCGCGCATCTTGCTGTAGAGAGTTGTTTCTCTCTCCGCCAAAGTTGTAATGATCTTCATAAAGATCTCGAAGCTCTTTTGGCTCAGGAAGCGGATAGATCTGCTCCAGCCCACATTCCACGCATCGCCGGATATCATACGTTCCATCGATTCCATAACGCGTGTCGAAGAGCTCGTTCAGCAATTCCTCGAGTGACCCTCCGCAATCCAGGCAAGTATCCTGGTCCTATCACGCGGTTTTTCTCCGCTTTGTAGAGGAAATCGATGGAGGAAAGTTGATTCATGGAGTTTTGTATTACGGAATTAGGCAAGTCGCGTGCATCTACTTTTTGCAAAGAAGTACCGGCTGCCAATCCTGAGGCCCCACAAGCATTTCCGCCGTCTGAAATCCGGTTTCGCGAGCAGTCTGGAATAAGAAGTCTTCTTCATAAGCAACCGCGGCGTCCGGCACCGCCAGCGATTCCACATGCGCGTTACCCATCTTGAATCGGAACGTGTGGCGATCTCCGAATGTCGGTGGTGGATGGTCCATCGAAAAGCAAAACATGGCCATGGAGCAACCCGGCTTCAACACCCGGTAACTTTCGCGGCAATAGTTCACCATTTCCTTTTCCAGGAGGTGCGTGAACAGCGAGGACGAAAAAACGAGATCCACGCTCGTATCCTCCAAGGGAAGTTTGTAGTAAGCGCCCGCCCGGCCCTTTGTGTTGTAGGCCTTGCTGCCATGCTCGGAGCGATGGAATTCGAAGCGCTTGCGATCGAAATTCGCGCGGCACCAATTCAACATTTCTTCGTCGATATCAATTCCAATGTATTTTCCGGAGAATGTTTCATACTTGAATTGATAGTCTCGCAGTGGATGAGCAAATCGCCCGCAGCCGCAGCCAATGTCCACGATCGTGGAATCAAGCCGGAACAGGCCCGCATGAAATGCGTGGGTCCAGAAATCCCTGGCCTCGTTCAAGTAAAATATCTGGTTCGCAAAGATGCGGTTCCCAACGCCGACGCGGATACGCATGTGATTCGGCGGAATTCGCGAAAATTCCTCGAACATGCGGTTCGGCAATAGATCGAAGGAATTTAGTAACTCTTGAAGAGCGGATTGTAAGTCAACCGCGCCGCGGATGGTATGACCCGCCGGATTGCTCGATCCAGTTTCATTCTTTGTTCCCGTGGATATTCATTGCGCCTGGTTTCCTTCAAAAGCAGGGAGAAAGGGTGTCATCTTAGAACTGAGTCTTTGCCAGAAGTTCGTTGCGATCGGAACTCTTTCCGCCGATTTCCTTCTAATCGTAGCCCCATTTATGCAGTAGCTCACGGCATTCTGTCTCTACGCCGGCGCCATGAGTCGCCAAAAAAAGTATGGGATGGAATCGTTGGAAATATCTGGCTGGCCCCCTGCAGCGCAAGCAATTCCGCCCCTTCAATATCCATTTTGATGAAGTCTGGTGGAGCGATCCTGCCACTTTCAACTAGAGAATCCAGAGTCGCGGTTGAAACTGTTGTCTCCCCCCGTGCGCCAGATGGCCCATTAAACCGCTGGCTCGATTTGGAACTGCGCTTCCCCGATCGTGTTGCTGATTGCAAGCGGCAGAACCTCCACGTTGCCGGCATGATTCAATTCCAGGTGCATCCGCAAATAGGGAAGATTTCGAGGCGCTGGCTCGAATGCAAATACCTTTCCTGTCCAACCAGCAGGCTGGAAAGCAGGGAATAAAATCCGACGTTGGCGCCTACGTCGTAAAAAACCGACCCGGGCCACACTTCTCGAGCAATGGTCTGTTGTTTTTCATATTCATAAGACCCCAGCCAGCATCCGTGAGTAGCAGCGCCGCTGATCCATTGCTTCCCGCGAAGTGGTCCTTGCAAAATCGGCAATACCAATTTGTCGGGAACCAGCGCCAGGGGAAGCCGCGCAATTTTTCCGAGCGTACTTTCACTTGAAACCTTGGAAAAATTCATGCCCGTGCTGATTCGGAGGTTCGCCACACACCGCCGCGGTCGGTCAATCCCTTCTCCAATCGCAAGCTTCTGGACAGAATGAATGCAAGTACGAACGTGATGAAGTTATCTTCAAAAGAAGACCTCGCAACCCAGATGAAAAGCACAAACACCACGGCAGACAAAAGCGCATGATTTTGCATTTGCCCGGCAGAGCCCGCGGAAAACTTCATAATGATCACGGTCGCCAATGGAAAGAGCAGCAGGCTGAACGGTCCAAAATTTGCATAACACTCTCCGAATTGCGTCACCGCCAGGCTTCCCAGATTACCCGGCTCGTAAACCGCCGCCATGCGAACTGAAAACCCCGATGGCTTTTCTGGATAGATACTCCTAGGAACCAGAAAATAGAGGACTCTCGCATAGGATCCGCCGTATAAATAATCGTACTTCGTTCCAAAGTCGTTGATCATATGGAGCAGGATCATAGTGTCGACGCCCTCGAACGCGTCCATCAAAGAGGTCACCGACCTGTTTCCCAGATCGCTTTCGGCGTAAACCGAACGTCCCTCCCGATGGCGCTGAGATCGTTACGAAAATAGTTCCAGGCGCTGAAAATGAAAATTAAGACTGGAGCAACCAAGAACAAAATCGCTATGGCGTTTTGCTCCGATAGAGCCAGCACGAGGCGGCAAACGACAATAAATAGAGAGCAAAGAAAATCCGGTTTCCGGTCATGGCAATCTGCAGAGAAAGAGAAAATAAAACGAGAATCAGAAAATCGGTCGGTCGAATTTGCGGCGTTTCATTTGTAGATGCGTAAACAACACCGCTGCAGCCGTGAAAAGAATCTGATTCGCTTGCGAAAATTGCGAGAACAACACGTACAATCACCCAATCGCGCCACTAACTCCTCTTGCCGGTTGTACCAGTGGGAGACGAGGAAGACCCCGACGCCCCCCACCATTTGAATCATCGTGATGTAAGTAAAAATAGCCACGCCGGCCGTCACGATTACCGCCCTCTTCAGACTCGATTCATTGATTGGGGCCCTAATCCTTTGCCGCCATTCGCCAGACGTAGGCGTGAAGAAAAGCACGGCCAGAAAAGAAAACAGAAGCGAGGCCCATACGACAATGATCGGAATGAGAAATTCTCCCGTGGAGAGATCAACATGTGAATAGCTGTCGTTTACTTCGTAAAAAGAAGGTATCTAATAACCGCCGTGCACAACAATCAGCGTCAGCGGCGCAAGAATGAAAAAAGCTAGTCCGAGAACCCATCCCAAAATCGGTGTTAACGCCAATTCATTGTGGCGCAACTTCACCAGTACCCTCCAGAAACTTCCCAGAAGAATTGCGATCATGAATAAATATAGAATTCTCATCCGAAGCTGAATGTAACGAGGTAGTTTATGCTTTCGGCAGTACTGCAGAGTTCAGCGAAAAGGTTTATGAAGTTACAATTCTTTCAAAAAGATTTAGGTACTTCCGTGCCGCGTTTGCCCAGGAATAAAGCGAAATAGTCCGGCGATTGTGAGCGGCCTGCGCGGACGCTGTCCTCTTATCACCCCAAAGCAACAGGATCAGCGTCGCCAGTTCTTGAATGTCTAAGGGACTGAATAAATTTAATTGCAGTTTCTGTCCGAGTTCCTCGTTCGGCGCAATCCGCGCAGCTATAATCGGTGTGCCCGCTGCGGCCGCCTCCAGGACGGGCAGACAGCTTGCTTCATAGACTCCAGCCGCAATCAAAAACTCAGCCTTTTGATACAATCCGACCAAATCCTCAAAGGGCACCTTACCCAGGTAGCGCGCGTAATCCATTCCTTCATCGGATATGAACTTCGCGATTGCGGGTCCGGCAGAGAATTCCGCGCCGGTCATCACTAACGGAATCTTCATGCTCTCCCGTACTTCAATCTGCCTGAGAGCCTTGAGCACGGTCATATGGTTCTTATGCGGCCAAAGCTGTGCAGGATAGAATAGAAATCTCTCCGGAAGATCGTAGCGTGCGCAAAGCTGCGAAGTATCTCGCCGCGCCGCAAAGTCTTCCACCATTACTCCTTCCGAAATCGTCTCGATACGCTCCGGCCGCATATCTGGGAAATGGGACAGAATGTCTGCCTTTATGAACTCGCTGCTCGCTTGCAGATAGCTCGCATACCGGGCGCTCAAACCGTACGTAATGTTCCGACTCAGCCTTTTTTCCCAAGTGAAGAATTCCGGATAATGGACATGCTGAATGTCGTGCATGGATAGCACCGCCGGCTTGCGGGTATGAAAGCTCTGCAACACGACGCTGGGCGTGTAGATGATGTCAGAATCCGAATCCATCTTTGTCTGAATTCCCTGATAGGACAGATTGCTCGCGATCCGATAAAACCCCCGGCTGCCCGAAAGCAGTCCCGCCTGGCACAGCCTTTTTCGCAGGGCCAATGTTCGGTCGTTGATGACCACTATTTCGAAATTGGGCCATTTTTCAAATTTCGCAAAGAGCGACTGATTCGACTGCGTAACGTATAAGATGAAGCGGTGCCCGTTTCCTGCCGTTGCAAACCCATTCAGTAGCCCCAGAGTGAATGTGTTTAACCCGCCCACGTAAGATGGATCGATGCGCAGGCAATTAATCCCTATTCGCATAAAAGCGACGGATCTGTCCGATCACAAACGATTGATCTTCCAGGGTCAAGCTGTACGAAGAAGGCAAGGAAATGCCTCGTTTGTAAATGTTTTCGCTAATCCGAAAGTCCTCGCCTATATTCCGGATGTGCTTGCCGTCTGCGTAGCAAGGTTGCTGATGGAGAGGATAAAAGAATCCGCGCGTTTGAATGTTCTTGCTCGGCTAGAAAGAGTGAAAGCTCTTCTGCCCGGTCGCAAAGGAACGACGTAAACCAAAACACCGGCTCGCACCGCGGGTCAATTTGCACCGGGAGTAAGCCCTCGAGTTCGCGCAGTTTCTCCACGTAGCGATCTCGAATCTCACGCTTTCTTCAGCACAATGCGCGGCAATTTCTTCATTTGTGCGATGCCGATGGCTGCTTGCAAATCCGTAAACGCGAAATTGAATCCAATCGCCTCGTGAATGAACGTCCCTTTCTTCTTGCGGCCGTGATTTTTAAGCTGATAAGCCGCTGCGGCCAGTCCGTCGTCGTTCGTCAACACCACACCGCCCTCGCCGCAAGTGATCGTCTTGTTGCCATAGTAAGACAGAATGCCCATCTCCCCGAACGTTCCGACGTGTTGGCCATTAAACCGCACACCGATGCCTTCGGCAGCATCTTCGATTACTTTCAATCCATGCTGGCGGGCAAAGGCCATCACTGCGGTCATGTCGGCGCTTTGTCCGTAAAGATGAACCGGCATCACCGCGCGAGTCCGATTCGTCACCAGCGTTTCCGCCTTTTCCATGTCGATGCAAAATGTGTCTTCCCGGATCTCGCAGAGCACCGGTTCGGCCCCCGCTAGAATCACCGCATTGGCCGTGGCCGCGAATGTCAGGTTGGGAATGATGACTTCATCTCCGCGGCCGATTCCAAGCGCCCGCAGGCAAACGAACAGGGCTGCCGTTCCGTTGCACACTGCAATGGCATGCTTCGCACCGGTTAGCCGCGCGGTCAGCGCCTCGAATTCGCGTGTCAGTTCGTGCTCGATCACGAACGTCGATTGAATTACTCGTTCGAGTTCGCGAAGTTCGCAGTCATCAATCCATGGTTCGATTTGGACGACGTGCGCAAGCGCAGTTTGGCGTTCTGAATTCGCTATTTTCATTTGTACGGTTTCGGAAATCCGAAAAGCGTGCGGCGTAGAGTTCTTCTTCCTTGCAAGGGACTGCAGCGCAAATACATGGAATCTGCCTGCGTCATAGTTTGCGCTCCAGTTGTTTGTATAGATATCTCAGAAATCTTTTTCCCAGGGAGAGGGCGAGGGTGAAGGCGGCGAAGTTCGGCGAGAAAATAAGGATCGGGTTCTAGAGAATCAGTGAGGCGGCACGGGAAACCTTCACTTCGCGCTAGAGCGGCTTGTGGCGTGGACGGACGGCGGCAGTGCACGCCGGAGCCGTCTAACCCGATGTTATAAACCTTGGAAACCGTGGAAACCACTGCGACCGCATCATGCTTGAAATGCGCGTAGGCCCAGCGGATGGCCCAGGAGTCAATCGTGCCCGACATTTGCAGGCCAAGCATGTAAGTCAGATCGGCCCCGCCGCGATTCAAGAGTTCCTGCTGATTTTTATTGTTTAGAAATTCTGCGTAGTCCGAAACCTCCCAGTCCACGCGTTCCCAGCGGTCTTTCCAAGTACCCCATCCCCAGGAACAGCTGCGGTGCGAACAAACCGCATCGTATCCATAACTTTCCGGCATTCTAACCGAGTGACTGAAGCCGGTTACCGAGAATATTCTCGTCTCCTTCTTGTAATGATTGAGAACCTCATTCATGAAGGTCAGAAAATCCGGCGCGGTCAACAGATCGTCTTCCATCACGATCTGGTGGTCATGCGTGCGGAATATTTCAGTGACCCCGTTGATTACTGATTGCGCCAAGCCGGAGTTTAGTTCGCGCTGAATTATAGTTACGGAACGAAAGCCCTCGATGGTCCGAAGATAACGTCGTACTTCTTTCACCGGCGCGCTATCGGACTTGTTTTTTGCGCCATCGGAAAAAACAAACAACTGGCTCTGCAGCGCCAGGTCGTTGGCAACAAGAGATTCCACCGTCCTACGCGTGTGTTCCGGACGGTTGTAGACAAATAAAACGACCGGTGCCAAATCCTGTTTCAAAACGCCCGGAGAGTTTCGGTGGTGCAGCGAGCTCGACAAAGTCTGAGTGGCAATATCTTGGGGCTTGGCCAGCCGGGCCAAATCTGACACCTGTTGCCAGGGTTTTCGTGAAACTTGGAAGAGAAATCCCAACGCCAGGACAGCCGAGTATATAGCGGCTGAAAAAAGCATTCCGTACACAGCCCCCTTCAAGCCGAGGTGTCTTACCAGCGGAATCCCCAGAAGCAAAGTGGCCGCGCCGCTGGCGAGATATGCGTAGAACACCAGCCTGGGCATTTCCGCGGCTTTTAACGCATCGTTCATGGTGTTGCCAATTCCCATCAGCAGCGGCAGCAGAGCCAGCAGGAACAGTAAGGGGACAACACTATCGAACTTTCCCGCATAAAGAACGTGAATCAGGGAGCGCCCGGCCATTCTTACGCCGGCGGCAAATAGTACTGTGACGCATAACGTGGTTAAGCCGACTTTTCTCCAAAGCGAGAAATATTGTCCCATTCGGCCCGCTGCGAAATGCGCAGCCAGGGCCGGCAGCACCAGATAATTTGCGGCAATGTAAAGCTGATCTACCGGCGTCACAAGGATGTAAACGGCTTTGAGCTCGGCCACGTCATTCACCGACAGCAATCCGGCAACCAGCCAGTAATAACCCTGTGTCGTTAGCTGAAATACCAAGGCCGTCGCCAATACCCACTTCGAGTATTTCCAATGCTCCTGCCAGTAGCCTGGCTCGGTCTGAAGGAATTCGTTTTGGGGCTTTGAGATGATAGCTTTGTGGCGTAACCGGCGCCACCCGCGATCCATCCCAACGCAAGGATTAAGAAAACGGAAAAGCTGTTCAGCAGGTGGAAGTGAGTGGTGAGCAAAACGCCTGATACCACGGAAACAAAAAATACGAAGGAGACCTTTGCGGCGAGCGCCGCGCGTCCCTGAACGTAGAAGACGCGCCGGAAGAAAGAGCTTGAAAGTAGCACGCCGACCGTCAGTGCAAGGCCAAGCAGCGCGCGGGAATCGAGATGCGGCGCGAAGACGCTGAGAATTACGCAGGCGGACAGCAAGCACGCAGTGAGAATGACGGCGACCAGCGCGTTACTTTGCGCCATCAAACTTATATATTCCTGAATGCGCTTCCGGTATCGCCCGGATCCGTACACCGTGCATAGGCTCGAGTATTGCAGCGTTGTGAAGGCCGCTTAGAAGCGTATAGATCGAATAGGAGAGCGCGAACATTCCGTACTCTTCCTTGCTTTGCGTGCGAGCCAGCATCACATTGATTAGAAAAGTTCCGCCAACGGAAAAAGCTTGGTCTGCTAGGCTATATGCCAGCGGCATTGCTCTTCGAAACATTAGCCCCGGCGCTTGGCGAAAACTGCCGGCCTGGACTTCGCGCGTGGTCGCCAACGCCGGATCAGCAGCCGGGTCAATTGTGCGAAGATTTCGATCTGCGGTTAAGTCGGAGCATTTTCCATTGCAGGAATGGGCCGTAAGGCAAGCTCGATCGCGAAGAGCGGGCAGCAATTTGTTCCGGCCAGCCGATTTGTTTTCGCTGGCTTCGAAATCCCCGCTTTTCAGATTCTTTCGATGTCCGCAGTTTCTACTTCCACCGAAGCGGCGCGCGCGAGCAAGTCAATCGATACCACCACACGGTTGGCTTTCTTCTTGCGAATTAAGACTCCTTCGGCTCCCTGAAGCGCGCCCCGCACGATTCTTACCGTTCTGCCGATTTTCAGGTAGGGATGCGGCTCCGCCCGCAATTGAGGAAGCAAAGTATTTTTCAAAAAATTGATTTCCTGGGCAGAAAGCATCGCGGGATGACCGTTAAAACCCACTAGCTTCACTACGCTGGGAACTCGTAATACCTCTATCCGGTCCCGGAGGCCAATTCGCACGAAAACATATCCGTCGAACAGTGGCAGTTGGATTCGCTTCTTGCGGTCTGCCCACCTCCGAACGCTTTCGTATACCGGCAGGAAATGCTCGATGTTTCGCTCAAGAAATTGTTTTGCGACCTGCTTCTCGTGATTTGCGCAGGTATAGACCGCGTACCAGTGAGGATCTGAAAGCTCGGCGGGATGCTGCAAAAATCTGTCGCTTGAGAGAATCGTAGGGTTTGAAGTAATCATCAATCGTCACCGCGGTTTTTATTTATCGGTCTTCGAGCTGACCGGCACAGCTCCGCCCCGCGGCTTACAAGGGATATTTGCTCTATCCCCTTTCCTGCAAGTCACTTACACAGAGAAAGCGGCTTACTGCCCCATGTGAGACCCGTGCGCTTTCTGCACGGTTCGTTAAACAACGCTGCCTCGTCCTGAGCCATTCTGCGGTCTGCGAAACATCCCGGCTTTCGCCGTTTGAAATACTTCGCGCACCAGTATCTTCCGCGGATCTTGCGGGTCAATTTCCCGCCAATTGGACTCCAGGAAAATCCAGCTCATGGCCCCGGCCACCGAAAGGCAAGTCCCCAGTATTGTGATCAACAAGCGCGGCGGGTAGGACCTTCTCTCCGCCACCTCGGCCGGATCGATCACTTTTACGCTGGGCGTCTCTTTCGCCTCTTGCACTTTCGCGAGTTCGTTCTCCTGCGTCAGCGTCTCGAAAACGGCTTCCTGCACTTTTGTCTGGCGGTACAAATCGGCGTACGTGACGCCC
The DNA here is from genome assembly GCA_963830375.1 of uncultured Acidobacteriota bacterium. Lineage (GTDB taxonomy): Bacteria > Acidobacteriota > Terriglobia > Acidiferrales > UBA7541 > Palsa-295. The sequence continues at coordinate 574,071 of CAWHMJ010000008.1, read as the reverse complement.
AGCAAGGGAAGCTCGCGAATCGAGGGATACGCCGGACCAGCGGATTGCGTGCTCGTCGCGGAATGTCCTCTCAGATCTTGCAAGCGTCGCTGAATCTCATTCACCCGTGCCTGCGCGGCCCGAACCCGCACGTTGCCGGCTGCGTAAACCTGTTTAAGGCTCTCGAGTTCCGTCTGCGCCGCAATCAACTGGCCCTCCAGCGTCCCGGCGGCTTCGATCATCGCTTTGCCCTGTGCCTCAATATTTATTGCCGTGTTTTTGCTGGAGAACTCGCTGAAGTTTTGCTCCGCGGTTTCCAAATCGCGGCGAACTTCGACCAGCCGCCCTTCCAAGAACACTCGTTCCCGGTGCGCCGAAGAAGTATTTAGTTCCACCACTACGGTGTTCAGCTCCGTCACATATGCCCGCGCCAGTTCGGCAGCACGTCTCGCATTGTGGTCGGTTACCGTAATAGTGATGATCCCGCTCTTCAGATCCTCTGCGATCTGCGTGTTTTCTTGGAGACGCAGTCTCGCATCCGCTCGAATCCTCGATCCATATACCTTCTCGAGGTCAAATTGCGTCACTAAACGGTCTTGAACCGTTCTGGTCAGCAAAATCGCCGTAAAAAGAGCGCCCGTGCTCTTCAGGCCCAACAGATCTCCTGCAATGTTGCCAAGCCCTCCCGCTTTTCCCGACAAGGCCGCCATCATCATCAAGCTTGATGATTGGTTTTCCGGCGGCATCAACCGCGTTGTTGAGTTGTATCGCACCGGAATCACAAACGCCGTCAACAACGAAGCAAGCAGTCCCACCGCTGCCAACGCGTCCCAGCAATTCACGCCGGCTCCAAAACAGCCGGACGTCGTGCAATGTTTCTTGTCACGAACGGCTCTCTCACCGCTCGCCCCAGTGTGATTTCCATTACTCTCGGAAATCTGCGCGAGCAATTCTTCCAAATTGGCGGACTCGGTCGCCATCAGAAAAGCCGCTCCCGCCAGCCAAGATACTTTTCTGTACTTTCAGTCATCTTGTTGCGCCCGGATAAAAACCCAATTCCAAAACTGTCGTAAAATTTCTTTGTACTCCGTTGAACAGTATCGGGAAATGCGAGATGTGCTCGTACTGCACCTGAGCTTTCGCGTAGAATCCCGATTTCAAACCGATTTCGCTTCGAATTCCGTAGTCCTGCCACTCACCGCCTCCGGGAATGAAGTCAGGGCTAACCGAGCTGTGCTTGTACACAAATTGAACGGTTTCGCGCGGCGATATCCAATAGGTTGACCACAACTGAATCGCGCGCCCCTCTCGCCCTACTGTGTTTCCAATCAAATTCCCGTCATTCGTAAAGCCGTCGCGGTACAATGAATTCCAATAATTCAAGTGTCCGTCGGTATGGCTCGGACCCACGTCGGGAGATTCGGTCGACACCGCCTCCATATGAAAATCGAGTTTTCGTAATTCCGGAATTCGCGTCACGTAGATGCCGGGACGATACGGATTCTTGGCCGGCTTCTGCCACGCAATGAATTCGTCATCCGGAGTACACCTCTCCGTAAAACACAATGTAGTTGTCGAACTCTTGGAACGTAAAATGTCCAATCCATTTCCGTGCGACCGTCGCCGGGAACCGACCCCAGACGCTGGCTGCACCTGGCCCAAAGAAACTGTACAGAAAGTTGCCGGGCGTCAACGGATTACCGCCTGCACCGCCAATCGTTACCGTGCGCCCAAAGCCAATCTCAAGGCATGACCACGGCTTGAAACTGATCTTGTTTCCGTAAATGAAACGGCCGAGGAATAAAATCGTGCCCTCCCAGCCTGCCGATAAATTGATCCATGCGCACCGGGCCAAGAAATCGAAAAAATCCGGGCAACTCAAGTGGCTCCGGATTCACCAGCCGAATCATGTCAACCGGAGCCGCATTGTCGCTCCACAGCAGTGAACCGCCGGGTCCCGGCCCCCAGGAAAAACTTTGCCTTCCAACCGCGATTTGCCAGTTCTTTACGTCCAGCGTGACGTAGGCATCGAGCAACTCCGGCCGGTTGATCGTTTTTACCGGAACATCGGGTGGTTCGGGAACGATGTCGACTTCGGCGATGGTTTCGCGGACTACATCCGACGGCGCCGGAGCCGAAGGTGCATGCTGGTATTCGGCCCGCACGTAAATTGCCAACGGTCCCGCTGCCGCGCGCACACTTCCCCCGGCTTGTCCGTTCGTTCCGCGTTCAAACGGACGACCGAAGTCGTAGGAAATCGTTTGTCCGAAGTGGTAACTGTCCGTCAGCGGCGGCCCGCTGATCGACACGACTCGCGCATAAATAGACTCCACGTTCGCCGTGAAATTCCGCCCTCCACTCAGCAAATTCTCCTCGTAGGAAAATTCCCGCTGCAGGCTGGCTTGCAAATCGGCTGCGCGCGCGCTCGGGTCGGGATCTTGCTGCAAGTTTTCGTCTGCTTCTTCTGTCAGTCGCGCGCATTCGATGCGGGTCCACGGCTGCATTCCAGCCATCGAAGTCGTCACGTAACCAAGCGCCGCCAGTTTTTCCAAAGCTGGATACACCCAGCTATCCAGTGGCACGAATGTGGATCCTATGCTCTGCCGCTGGCGGTGATTTTCGCCGTACTCGCCGGACTCCGCGTGCGTTTCCCACGTTGCGCCATCCAGCCCCGCGTCGTGATACGCGCGATAAACATGCTGCCCCACAAACCATCCGATTGCGCTTCCGATCAAAACCTCCGAAGGGAAGTGCTGCTTCGCGGTCACACGCGACATGCTCACGGCTGATGCCATTCCGTATGCCAGCACGGACGTCAGCAGGCCCGGGATATTCGTGCGCCACAACGCTTGCAATGGACCACGCAACCGCTGCGTGGTCCGACGGCATGGAGCTGCCGCCTTGAAAAAAGTTTCCCCGATAATCATTTGTCAGTGGACCTTGCCGGCCGAATGCGTATTCCAATGCCGTGGTGGCAGCGAAGCTGTCCGCCGCTGCCTCTCCCGCCAGGATTCCGGTCTCGCGTTTGTGTTCGTCGCGCGTGATGCGGCCCCATAAGATAAAATCCGCCGGCAAGCCCGGCCATCGAATAGAGTCCGTAGTTCGAAAAATTCGAGCTGTATTTCAAGCGGCTCGAAGAATTGGAGAGGTGCTTGCTGAATTCCGTGTCGGTGGCGAGCAGACCGCCAGTCACCAGACCGAACGGCATCAGCCATTCGGCATCGGATAGCTGCAGCCGAAGTGGGCTCGTCCACATCGCTATTTGGTCTTTCTCAATGTTTTCAATCAGGCGGAGCCCCAAAGAATTATCGTTTTGTTCCCGCTTCGCGCTCGCGTCCGTCACGCTGGAGGATTCTTTGTCCCGCGCGTGATCTTCTTTGGTGCCCGCAGTGTTTGCCGGAGCCGCCTGAGGCTTGGCGTCTTCCTGAGCCTGCACGCAGTCCCCAACGGCAAATGTTTGAAGGGCAAAAAGAAAACAGCAATTCATTACCAACCTCTTTCTCCTTCGATTCATCCCAACTTTCCCGTTAGAACCGCACGGCGATAATTATTGCGCTCGCCACGGATGCTGCCGTTTGCGCAGCCAGAAAAACGTTTTGCCACTGGATGCCGCCGCCCAGCGCCCTTTCCGGCACTACCAGCGTGTCTCCCGGTTCGAGGACACGAGACATGGAGTCTCCGGCCCACACACTGCTGCTTGAGCCGATTACCGAGCCATCCGCGCGAATCACGAAGATGGCCTTCTTGTTTGCCAGTTGCGTGGGGCCGCCGGACTGGCTCAAGTACCATTTCGCACTCTTTCCCGGTCGGAAAGAAACCGCTGTCGGATTGAAGACTTGGCCCGTCACCATCACGAAGCTCGGCCGTTTCGGTATCAGCAGAGTGTCGCCGGCTCGTACGTTGATATCGGCATTCGTGTCTTTCCAATGATCCACATTTGAGGAAATGCGAATCGTCACACGGCCTAGCGGCGGGTTGCTGTTCAACAGCTCCAGACTTGTCTGCCACTGCTGCAGCGCCATTTCTTTCGCCTGTTTTGCCTTCGGATCCGCATCCGGCAAGAGTTGCAGTGTGGTTTGAGCATCCTGTACCCGCAGGATCATTTCGTTCTGACCTTTGGCTTCCAATTCGCGCACTTGCGTCCGTTGCAATACCGCTCCGTACGGGTAAGCGTCAGATTGGAATCCGCCCGCTCGCTCGATAATTGAACTCAGCCGCTCCCCGGGGCGAATTCCATACGTACCGGGGTTTTTCACTTCGCCCTTCACGCCGTATGGAAGCGCCCAAGTCGTTCCAACCCGGAAGCTGCCCGATAGTGAGCACGTCGCCGTTGTGAAGCGCGACATCTGACTTCGGGTCTCCCGCAAGCGCTGCGACGATTGCGATGGTTTCGTGTTTCGCGGTAAGTTGATTTGGCGCCGAAGCCGGATTCGCTGCCCCATTCGCGTCCTGCCCGTTTCGAACCCATTGATAATGGGTAAGGTCCGCGGTCTGCGTTTCCGCACTGGGAGTCAGCCCGCCGCCCACGCGAATCAAATCTCCGACCTGCATGTTTGTCGTTAGTGGATAGCGTCCCGGCTTGGCCACTTCGCCTTGCACGTTTACCGTGGCTGGTTCCACCGCGTCTGGGTTGCGGTGAACCAGCAGCCGGTCGCGAGGCTGCATCAAAATGTTTTCCGACGAATCGCCCGCCAGTGCTTGTTCGAGATTTACGCTGAATATTTTGAATTTCCCATCTGGCAAGTAGCGAAATACCTGGGCATCCTCGGTCTGCGCGTCGGGCGCAAGCCCACCCGCCAGATGCACGGCATCGCTCAAACGTACTTGGCCGGAAGTTCGGTAGGTTCCTGGTTGCCGCACATCGCCCCATATGGAAACGGCCGGAGGATTCTCGAAGTCAAACCTGCTGAAAATTCGAATGGTATCCATCGTTTGCAAAAGCGGCGCTTGCGAAGGATTTTCTAGCGCACTCGACAGATCGAAACTCTCCACGCTGGGATGGAAATCCGGAGCATTCAACCGAATGATCTCCGCGTACTGGTTCGCCGGCTCCGGCAATAAATCCTTGTAGGACGAAATCACATCTGTCACGCGCATATCCGCGCGATAGGAATAACGCCCAGGCCGGATCACGTGCCCTTCGAGATAAATCGCATCCTGGTTGTATGGCGCGATGGGATAAATGCGGATGCGGTCGCCGTCGTGAATTTCGAACGCTGCAAGCTGCTTGGTGACTTCCGAAGCTTGATCCGACTCCGGGATATCCACGCTTAGCATCGTCTGCTTTTCGTGCGCCAGAATTCGCTGAACTTCAATGTGGCTCAACGCCGCGGTGGGAAGCAACCCGCCCGCTAGTTCCAGCACGCTGGTCAGATTTTTCTCGTCGCGCAACTCATAAATCGCTGGACGCCGAACCATTCCTTCCACCGTAATTTGCGCGCCGATGGGAGGCACCAGCACTGTGTCGCCATTTTCAAGCCGCAAAATATCCGGTCTTCACTCCGCGCAACAGTAGGTCGTACACATCCACTATCTGCACGAGCTGATCGCCCCGGTAATGCTTCAAAATCCGCAGCGATCCCCCCGGGTCGGCCCTCCGGCGGCAAACAGTGCGTTCAGTGGAGTGGAAAGCGAGCTTACGTCGTAAGCTCCTGCGTTTTTTACGTCGCCGACGTCGTAGATGCGAATGGTGCGAAGGCGTGCCGAGCGATACATCGGCGGACACATCGCGAAACTGAGTCCGCAGGATCTGCTGCAAGTTTTCCTGTACCTCCGCCAGACTTTTTCCGCTTACCAGAATGGGTCCGACTTCCGGAAGGCTAACGCGCCCTTCGTGATCTACCGTGCGATAAAGTCGCTGCGAAACGCCTCCCCAAAGATTGATCGACAAGCCATCGCCCGGCCCTACTACGTAATCCGGACCGACGGGGAGGTCCATCGGGATCAGCTTCGAATCGCGCGCACCGTGCGCGAAAACTTGCATTCCGAACCGCTGTGGCGTGGCAGGCTGCGGAACGCGCTTGCATGTACATGTCGTATAGCGAGGGAATATCGCTATAGGGATTCGCCGTCCGAACCAGTTCTACTGCTCTCGTCGGCATCAGCCGAGCATCCGCAGGCTTGGTGGCGAAGATTTGCTTCCGGCACGATTCCATTCAAGCCGTCACTGCGGGGTAAGTAATGCTCAAGCCCTCCGGTCGGTATGTTCTGGGTCCATCCGGCTGATAGGTTGTCGATTCCGCAATTGCATTTCGATTTTCCGCGCCGCCACCGAACAATTCAATGCTGGACTGCTCCCCGCCATTGGCTCGTCGTCTGCCCCACGGATAGTTCGCGCGGCATTCCATCGCGGCCGAGCGCGTCGGAGGATTGTTTGGCTCTTGGAGAATCGTCGAGAGGAGAAGAAATATCGGCGGACTCGTTGTCCGCCGGCGAAGCTTGTGGGTAATCCGTCTGCATGGTTTGCGGGTAACCAAAGGAATTCCTTGCCGGAGGACTCGCGGGCCTCGGCTCCTCGCCGGGATTCGAAGCAGGAGCGGCATTCTGAGGAAATGGCGATGAACTCTCCCTGGGAAATTCTGTTTGCTGATTGGCGCAATCGGCGCCCGATTTCGGGTCGCATTTAGTATTTTGCAGATTTTGCCCTCGACGCCTTCGCGCTTCTGATAACTCTTCTTCCTGGCTTTGAGCCAGCCATTTCGTTCGCTCCTGAACCAGAAGTTCATGCTCTTTGGCTATATCCGAATCGGGATTTAACTTGGGCAGCAAATAGCCGTAGCGCTGGACCAGCGTGGTCGCCACCGACCGGAATTGGGCGTCCTCCTCCAGCCGCTCGAAAATCGCGTCATTCGTTAAATCGGATTCGCTGATGATCTGGCCGTGCTCGGTGGCATCCTTGGCCACCCAATATTTCAATGCCACCATCAGCCCCGCGTCTTTGAACAGCACCGCTTTGATTTCTGCCGCCGATGCTGCCACCCGGCTCAGATTCTCCCGGCCAAGCTCGGAGCTGGGCGTCGGAGTGCGCCGTTGATCTTGCTGCTTGGGCCATGACGCTGGGGCTGTTTGCTGCAACACAACAGCCCAACAGCGCCGTCAGGAATCCAGCAACACCACGCCTGTGGAAAAAAAAAGATCTCCGAAGTGGGACGGTGAGCCTCATTCTCCTCCTCGCGCTGACATCCTTCGTTCCAAGTGGCCGCTGAGCTTGTCCTCCAGCATTTGTGTATCGGCCTCGATCATCACTTTCACTAGGTCTCGGAACTTCGTGCGCGGAGCCCATCCCAGTCTTTTGCGCGCCTTCGAAGCATCGCCTATTAGCCGGTCAATTTCGGTGGGCCGGTAGTAATCCGGGTCGATTTCCACGTACGCCTGCCAATCGAGTCCCGCCTCTTCAAACGCAAGCTCCAGAAATTCCCGCACCGTGTGCGTTTCTCCCGTCGCCAGAACGTAGTCATCCGGAGCGGCCTGCTGCAGCATCTGCCACATTCCCTCGACGTATTCCGGCGCGTAGCCCCAGTCGCGCTGTGCTTCCAGATTTCCGAGATAGAGTTTTTCCTGCAGTCCATTCGCTGATTCGCGCCACAGCGCGTGTTATTTTTCGAGTCACGAAGTTTTCACCTCGCCTCGGAGATTCGTGATTGAACAGAATCCCGTTTACCGCATAGAGGCCGTAGCCATCGCGCGCGTTAGCGGTCATCCAGTAGCTGTACAGTTTCGCGCAACCATACGGGCTGCGCGGCCGGAAGGGAGTGTTTTCATTTTGCAAACTCTCGCATGCTTGTCCGTACATCTCACTGCTCGCCGCGTTGTAGAAGCGCGCAGGAATTCCCGTTTCGCGAATCGCGTCCAATAGTCTCGTGGTTCCCAGCGCAGTGATGTCGCCAGTATATTCGGGAATATCGAAGCTCACCCGCACGTGGCTTTGCGCCCCGAGGTGATAAATTTCGTCCGGTGCCAGGCGATACAGCAGTTTTGCCAAACTCGTCGCGTCTGAAAGGTCGGCAAAATGAAGATAAAATTGCGCGTCGCGCTCGTGCCAATCGGCCAACAGGTGGTCCACCCGGTTGGTATTGAAACTGCTCGAGCGGCGTTTGATCCCGTGAACTTCGTAACCCTTTGATAGCAGCAATTCCGCGAGATAGGAGCCGTCCTGCCCGGTTACCCCGGTTATCAGTGCGCGTTTTGTCCTGCTCTTGAGCTCTCGAGTCATTGCTGGGTGTCCGGAGTCTTGCTGAACTCGTATTCGCCACTCGTTTTCGAACGCCTTGCTGGTTCGATGCGCGAACTCAACGTACTTCCCTCTGAAGGAATCAATCTCGTGCCAGTCCCTGTTTCATTCAGGATTCCCGGAACGGAACAGTTTCAGGGTTTTCGGTGGTGTGATTGCAAGCGCTTGGCCAATGTCATTTTGGGTCTGTGGATCATTTGCAAGGTTTTGCCCTACTTCGTTGTCATCCCTTCTCGCTTGCGTTATTCTCGTTTTTAATGGTCGACATTCATTGCCACATCCTTTCAGGCCTCGATGACGGCGCAGAGTCGCTCGATATGTCTCTCGCCATGGCCGAAATGGCCGTCGAGGACGGTATTACCCACATAGTTGCCACTCCGCACGCCAGTCCGAATCACGAGTTCGTTCCCGAATTGGTAAAAATGCGCCGGGATGAAATCCAGTCTCGCTTCGAAGGCCGCCTCATCCTCGCGACCGGCTGCGATTTCCATCTCAGCTTTGAAAATCTCCAGGAGATTCGGCGCGACCCTTCTCGTTTCACACTCAATCAGAAAAACTATCTGCTCGTGGAGTTCGCGGATTTTTCCATTCCGGCGTCGATGGATCAGGCCCTCCACGAGCTGCAGCTTGCGGGGCTTCGGCCGATCATCACGCATCCGGAACGGAATCCCCTTATACGTACGAAACCAGAGCGGTTATTCCGTTGGCTGCGGCAGGGATGCTACGTGCAGGTGACAGCGCAGTCGTTGCTGGGAAGGTTCGGCAAGGCGGCGAAGATCGCGGCGGAAGAGTGGATCGATGCGGGGGCGGTGCATTTCCTGGCGAGCGACGCGCACAATATTTCGTCCAGGCCGCTGCGATTGAGGGAGGCGTTCGAGTATTTGGAGAAGACGCGCGGCGAGGAAGTTGCGCAGGCGTTGCTGGTCGATAATCCGATGGCGGCGTTCGAGGGGCGGGCGCTGCCGTTCGTCCCGGAACTGGATGAAGATGCGGGGCTTGCCCCGGGCGCGAACTCGCCGAGGCGGCGGAAGCGGTTTTGGTTTTTCTGAGGGCTCCGCGACGAAACTCGTCCTCTTGCCGCGCCGCTCGGCGGCGCAGTCACGAAAGCGACCAGTCCTGTAATCATAAGCGGAAAAGTTCGAGGATTTCTTCGTAGCGTTTGAACGGAGGAATCAGGTAGGCCCCGGCGATGCCGTAGCTTCGCGCAGTGCGCGCCCAATCCAGCATCCTCCGCGCGAGGACGAAACCACGGTCGCGGGCGGCGTCGCCTGCTTTTTCCATTTCGCGCAGCGTGGCTTCGGGAATCACGATTCCGGGGACTTCGTTATTCAGGCGCAGGGCTTGTTTGTAGCTGGTCAGCGGCCACAACCCGACCACGATTACGGGCACCGGCGATTTTCCGCCCATGCGTTTCAGAAAAGCGTTCCAGTGCTCGGGATCGAAGATGGGCTGAGTCATGGCGAAGTGCGCGCCGGCTTCGATTTTTTCCTCGAAGCGGCGTAGCTCCTCGTCGATGTCCTCGGCCACCGGATTCACCGCGACACCGATGGTGAAATTTGTGGCGCCGCCCAAACTTTTTCCGGCCCAGTCGGTTCCTTGATTGAGCCGCGCGAGAACCTTGACCAGGCCGATGGAATCCACTTCGTAAACGCCGCTGGTTTCGGGATGGTCGCCGAGTGAAGGCGGGTCGCCGGTGATGGCGAGGACGTTGCGCACGCCGCCCACGGCCCAGGCGCCCAGCAGCATGGCTTGCAGGCCGATGATGTTTGCGTCGCGCGTGGTGAGATGGGGGATGGTTTCGAAGCCGTGGGCTTCGAGCGCGCCAGCGAGAACGAGGGCGTCCATGCCGACGCGCGCGAGAGTTCCGCTATTGATGTCAATGGCATCCACTTCTCCCGAAGCGATCACGCGGCCGGTCTGTTCGACGATGCGCTCGACGGTGACGCCCTTGGGCGGATCGATTTCGACGGAGACGACGAATTTCTGTTCCTGGATTTTGCGCCAGAGCTTGCTGTCGGGTTCGCGCGTGGCGATACGGCGAAATCTTTCGGCCGGCTCGAAGACTTCTATGGAACGCGCCTTGGCCGCCGTTGCGCCGCCGGCCGCGGCCGGATGGATTTTCTTCACTGCTTCGGCGATGGCGCGAATGTGTTCCGGCGTAGTTCCGCAGCAGCCGCCGATCAAGCGCGCGCCCAGCTCGGAAGCCTCCTGCGCAAACAGCGCGAAATATTCGGGCGAAGAACGCGGATACACGGTGCGGTCGCCGACCCGTTTGGGAAAGCCTGCGTTGGGCATGGCGGACAGCGGCAGCGAAGTGGAAGCCGCGAGATCGCGCAGAATGGGAAGCAAAAGCTGCGGACCGATGGTGCAATTCGCTCCGAGGGACTGAATATTTTTGTCTTTCAGTTTTTCCCAGGCGTCCTGCGGGCGAGTGCCGCCGAAGGTGGTGCCTTCGTCGGAGTAGGTCATCTGCGCGACGATGGGCAAGCGCGAGAAGGAACGGATGGCGTCGATCGCGCGGAGCAGTTCTTCGAGGTCGCTGAAAGTTTCCAGGATGAAAAAATCCACGCCGCGCTCTTCGAGGGCTCCGGCTTGCTCCTTGAAGATGGCGAGGATCTGATCTTCGGGAAGTTCGCGGACGTGCTGGACGATTCCGAGCGGGCCGATGGAGCCGGCGATCAAAACTTCGTGTTTGGCGGCTTCGCGCGCCTCGCGAGCGATTTTCACGCCGCGATGATTCAATTCCGCGACGCGTTCGGCCATTCCAAACTGGCCGAGCTTGTGACGGTTGGCGCCGAAGGTGTTGGTTTCGATGATTTGCGCGCCGGCTTCGAGGTAGCGCTGATGGACGTTGAAAACGGCTTCGGGGTCGAGGGTGTTCAGCTCGTCCACGCAGCGCTGCGGGCCGACGAACTCGTAGAGCAGCGAGCCCATGGCTCCGTCGGCGACGAGGATTGAGTCGCGGAGGCGCTGGTTGAAGTCTTCGACTTTCATTGGGCGGCTGCTCGCTCGGGTTTTCGCATGGGCGATAAACGGATAAGTATAGCATCCGAACGCAAGCCTCCCTGCGTTCGCCGCCGCAACCGATTCTAGCCCCGGTTAGAATGTGCGCTCTCCTTTGTTTTCAGTCGGTTACGGCGTTTTCTATATGTTGTGCTGTGCCGGATAGAAGTGGCTGCCGAACGGCGGATTCAACGATCTGGGAACGATCTTTCCGCACGTCCAGCGTAAGACCGGGAACCGAATTGACGCTGTTGCGGGGATCCGAGCATGGCATGGCGACGACTTGGACGATGTGAGTGGTGGGAGTGTCAATCCATTCCCCAGCGTCATTTATACGGGTGTAAGCGCGGATGGCTTTAACCAAGCCTTCGGCGGTGGGCACGATGCGCTCGGATTGTTCGATAACGAATTCGAGAGCAGAGCGGAGGGTTAGATTGCGCTTTTTGAAGAGATTCAAGGCGCGCGCGTGGCGGTAGATGACTGACACGCAGGCCTACCAAGACGCCATCGCAATCGCCAAGTCTTCTCCGGAAGTGCAGAGTGCGCTGGGAAATGACATCAAGACCGAATGGCCAGCGTTGGGCTATGACCTTTCTTATCACGGATCAGAGTTTGCACAATGGTCAGTGAAGTTGAGTGGCTCGCGGGGAGAGGGACATTTGTATGGAGTCGCAAACGGCGCCCTCGGATGGTGGGAGTACTCTCGACTGGCATTCGTCGATGAAAATCGGCGGAACAGAGTAGAACTGAACAAGGCCCCACATTTGCTGCGTGTTCCGTCCGTTCCTGCCAAGAAGCTTTACTTGATTCCAATTGGGCTTTCAGAAAGCGAATCCCTTGACTGGGCGCCGAGCTATTACAAAGCCAAATTGGGAATCGACGTAACCGTTCTTCCGGCAACTTCTTTGGATCCGAAACTCGAGGACCCGGAACGCCATCAGCTTAACGCCAACAGGTGCATCGATTTTCTTTCGCAACAACATCCGGAACTTGCGCGCGATCCTTTTGTGATTCTGATAGGCGTGACTTCGCGCGACATGTATATTCCCGACTTCGGTTTGGAATACGCCGAGAATTTCCGCATAGAGGATCGTTTCGCAATGGTTTCGTCGGCGCGGCTGCATCCGCCCGCGTTAATGGAGAGGTGGAATCCGGAATGGTTGAACTCGCGTCTCGAGAAAATACTGACCAAAAACATCGCCATGTTGTATTTCGAATTGCCGTTGAGCAACGACTACACGAGTCTGCTTAGCGCGGGCGTCCTTTTGGGAGTGCAAATCGACGAAATGGGTGGACAGGTTCTGGGGGCGGATGGTTCTTGGAACTCGTTCATCAACTCAGGGGATCCGGGATTTACCATTTATGATTTGCCCGGCAGACCTCTGCTGTGGAGGGCCGATTATATCAATCAGGCGGTCAAAGATACTCACGCGCAGCTTTTCAGTACGGATCTTGCTCTGGGTCTTTTTGTTCAGCGAAAAATGGAATTTATATTCGATGATGAATATCCTTTGCAGTTCACCCGGGTGTACACCAACAACGATGACCGTTCTCGAGCATTCGGAATTGGCGCCACGGACACGTTGGACATGTCCCTTTCCGGGCAAATGGGCTCTTACATAGATCTGTGCTTGGAAGATGGAGCCAGAACTCATTTTGTCCACCAGGTGCCGCAGCCCGGACAAGGGAATTTTGATATTTACGCAGAGCCCGGTGGTTGGAGCGGTCCCTATACCCATGCGCAAGCCAAATTTGACGGAAAAGTATGGCGCGTAAGAAGAAATGACGGTTGGACATTTGTCTTTCCGTACCATCCGGAGTGGCTGCCGCAATATGTAACTGTACTTACTTCCTTCACAGACCCGGCAGGCCATGAATACAAAATCGAACGGGATAATCTGGGAAATATCCTCTCGATTACGACGCCTTCTGGAGAGTGGCTGCACTTCGAGAACGATGGGCAACACCGAATTCGCCGCATCGAATCTTCACTTGGCCGGACGGTGCGATACGAATACGACGCGGGAGGACGGCTCATCCGGGCAATGGATTCGGACGGGCACGTGGACGCCTACACCTACGATGAGAAGGCCCAGATGCTCACGGTCCGTCATGAAGATGGAGCGCCAATCCTGACCAATGCGTACTCAAATGATAGTTACATCAAAAGCCAGACCGTGGCGGATGGCAGCAAATTTGGGTTTAGCTACTTCCGGCAATCGCGAAACTTGATATCCGAATGTCAGATTACCGATCCACACGGAATGCTTACGTCGTTTGTTTTCCGGGGCGGTGGCTATACACAAACGTTGCCTACGCCCGGCCCGCAGTAATTCGTAAGAAGATTGATGAGCCAGATCGCACTACTTGATCTGGCGCTTTCCCGCTCGGCTAACCTCCGATAGGTCTTGAGAGCGAACGTTGTATGGCCGATGTTTTCACCTCGATAATTCTGCCGGTAACGAGAGAGCGGAGCGAAAGCTTGCGCGGATGAAGCAGCGCAAGCGGTAGAGGGACGAAAGAGAGGTTGTTTTACGGAGGGGATGAATCCCCTCGCTTCCGGTTGGCCACGATCGGGGCGGAAGGCTCGGCGAGAATTCCGCCGACCGTTCGCCAATGATCTCGGGACAAGCAGGGAAGGCGGGACTATTTGGGGCTTGGTACCCAGCGCCTACGCGCTGGGCTAACTTGTGGCGCGCCTGCGGCGCTGGAGTAAGGTAACGCGCGAAATGTAGCCGCCTGACGTTCGCCAAAATCCCTCAGGGTAGACCCTTCGCAAGCTCAGGGCAGGCCCTTCCTCCGTCAGGGTAAACGGGATGAAAGATAAATGAAAATAGTGGCTATTTGATTGGGAAGACTCTTAGCCACAGGGCGGAGCGGGAATGGGTGGAGAAGCAGACATGGACGCTGGAAACTTCCAAAGTGCCTTCGGTGTGATCTGAAAACTGGACGGTGGCGATGATGTCGGGAATGGCAAAAGCGAACAGCAGGTCCCTCGTCGGCAAAATGCGCCTCGCTCGGGATGACAACGTAAGAAACAGGCGGGGAGCTAAGCCAGGCGAACAGCAGGTCCCTCAGGATGTCCGCACACGGCGCGGTTCGGGATGACAACATCAAAAAAGGCAAAGGGAAGAAACGCCGAGGGTTGTCTTCGCGCCTTGCCGTTTCTCTGCTAGGCTCTGTCCATTCTTGGATCAGGCAATGGATCGCAACTATTGCGTCTACATTCTTGCCAGACGGTCGCGCAGCCTGTACACCGGAGTGACGAACAATCTGCGGAACAGAGTCCAACAGCACAGGGGCGGAACGGTTCCCGGATTCACGTCGCGATACCACACCCATCGGCTGGTCCATTACGAGGTCTTCACCGACATCAGAGCGGCAATCCGGCGGGAGAAGGAAATCAAGGGTTGGCGGCGGGCCAAGAAGATAGCGCTTATCGAACAAACAAACCCAACGTGGGAGGACTTGGCGGGGCAAACTTCTGCTTTGCGATCGCCGGGGTAAAAGCCGGCGAAGCCAAAGAGCGAAGCAAAACGAGAAACGAAGCAAAACGAACAGCAGGTCCCTCGTCGGCCAGAAAGCGGCCTCGCTCGGGATGACAACGTAAAGAAAGAGAAAAAGAAAAAGGAAAAGGAAAAGGAAAAGGAAAAGGAAAAGGATAAGCAAGACGAACAGCAGGTCCCTCGTCGGCCGAAAGACGGCCTCGCTCGGGATGACAACGTAAAGAAGAAGGCAAAGGAACGAAGCAAACCGAACCGAACAGCAGGTCCCTCGTCGGCCGAAAGACGGCCTCGCTCGGGATGACAAATTAAAAGATAAGAAGGGGTGAGGTGGTGATGGAGATGAAGATAGTTTCGGTGAATACGGGGTTGCCGCGGGAGGTGATGTACCACGGGGTGCGCGTGACGACGGCGATTTACAAGGAGCCGGTGGCGGGGCGGGTGGCGTTGCGCAAGCTCAATTTGGAAGGCGACCGACAGGCGGACCTGACGGTGCATGGCGGGGAATTTAAGGCGGTGTATTGCTATCCGGTGGCGCATTACGATTATTGGAAGAAGAAACTACCCGGGCACGAATTGCCGACGGCGATCTTTGGGGAGAATTTTACGACGGAGGGATTCACGGAGGACTCGGCGCATCTGGGGGACCGGTTCGCGGTGGGGTCGGCGGAAGTGGTGGTGACGCAGCCACGGCTGCCTTGCTACAAACTGAATGTGAGATTTGATTCGAGCGAAATGGTGAAGCGATTTCTGGCCAGCGGGCGGACGGGATTTTATCTGGCGGTGGCGTGCGAGGGAGAAATGGGCGCGGGGGACGAGTTCAAAGTGATTGCGCGAGAGGCGAACGCGGTGCCGGTGTCGGAGATTACCCGGCTGTATATTGCGAAAAGGTGGGACGAGGACGACGTGGCTTCGCTGCGGCGGGCGCTGCGAGTGGAGGCGCTGCCGGAGAGTTGGAAGGAGTATTTTCGGGAGCGGCTGGAGGCGGTTGGAGCATGAAGACGGATCAGCCGCAAGAGCGAAAGAGCTGACAAGACGCCAGCGTGCTTGACGGCAAGCAGGCGCTACGAAAACCGAACCGTGCTGCGCGGGGCCGCGAAGTTGAGGCGAACGCTTGCAGAAGAGTCGCTAGTGCGCTGATAACAGGGCAGTTGCAGGAGGGAGTTACAGGAAATCCAAGGGTCACCATACGGTAAAGTATGTATTGTGCTTTTGGTGCATAGAGCATAGAATTTGTTGATTGTGGGATACGTTCGGCTAGTAGGATGTGTTCACAATTGCACAGACGCCGTTTTTCACGGCGAGTAGTATTTGGAGTGCAGGGAGAGGTCTTTGCGATTGGACTGAGGGCAGGGAGAAACAACATGAAGTTTAGGCTAGGTTTGCTTTTTTTTGCAGCTATGCTGATGGCAGCGGCGCCGGTGTGGGCGGATCACGCGCCTGGAACTGGAGATGGGAAAGATTCCTCAAGTTGGGGACAGCCTTCAGCCGGGTCAGCGACCGACATTAATTTTTCTGGCTGGGGCTCTAACTCCGACCACTCTGGGACCAACTGGATTTTACGGTCGAGAGAGCGACGTCTTGGCGAGGGTTCGTCAGGTAATCCCCCTGCAGTGCCGGAACCCGGATCTCTTGCGCTCGTACTGGTTGGATTGGCTGGGGTAGGGTTGCTGGGCCGTCGTCGCGGAGAGCCGGCTACGACGCTATAGCTGCCCGAGTAGTTTTTAGGCGGATCGTTCTATTCCCGGCAATTTGGTTCGTGGTGAGTTCAGTAATTCCCCGCGAGTTTTATCCTCTGTATAGAAGTGTGTCTCCTCGCAAGTAATCATCGGGGCATTTTTGTCAATCGAAACGAGCCAGCCAGACGGCGACCCCACGAAGAAATCTGAATTAACATTTTTGCTTAAGAATTTGCGAATTTGGTTACGAGGACTTCCTGCTGGTGCATGGGAGAGAAGCTTTCGCAACAACCAAGCACACGCGCGATGACCTCGTAATAGAAGGTGTTGTTGTCGCTGTTGCGCAGGTCCAGGGCGGAATCCCAAACGGAAATAGCCATGGCGTCGCGGCTGGCGGGATCTTCGGCGCGGAGAACCAAGAGGACGCGAAAGCCATTCAGCTTATCCAGGGCGGCGGTGAGAGACTGCACGGTCGCGGTAAATTCCGCGAGCTTGCCTTCGCGAATGCGATAGTGCGTTACGCGAGCGACCATGGCGCCTCCCAAGTGCGACACGAGACTGCGAGTGCGGGCGATTCTACCGCGCGGAGGCGGCGAGGTAAACTGGTGCGGGTGGGCGGATGGGTTCTTTTCCGGCGCGCGACTGGCACCGCGTGGTGAACACGGGCTGGTCTCTTGGGCGAATCAACCGGAGAGACTACTCGATTCTAAGAGCGTCATGGGGGAGATGGAGGCTGCGCGGTTTGCGGGAATTATGGCGGCGAAGAAGGAGCAGACAGCGAGCGCGCCGGCAGCGATGGTCAATGCGAGCGGGTCCCAAGAGGAAACGCCGTAAAGCTGAGATGAAATCAAGCGGCCGGCGCCGACGGCTAGCGGAAGCCCTAATAGCAGCCCGATCAAGACGCGCTTGAATGCGCCGCGCAGGATTAACTGAACTACGTTGCTGCGGTCGGCGCCGAGGGCCATGCGAATACCGATTTCATTGGTGCGTTGCGCGACGGTGTAAGCGGTGACGCCGTAGAGCCCGATGGCGGCCAGCACCAGAGCCACGATTCCGAATAGACCAGCGAGGCTGGCGACGGCGCGTTCCTGATCGAATGACAGATCAACGTGCTGCTGCATGGTGCGGATGCTGATGATGGTGAGGTTGGGATCCAGGTCGCCAAGGGTTTTGGTAAGCAGCGGCTCCAGCGTGCCGGTGGGGAGACTGGTCACCAACATGATTCCGCTGACAAAGTGCGAGCGCAGCTCGACTCTGGTCATTACGTTGTCGGTGTAATTGACATTCTGGGCGAGCGGGACGTAGAACATCGCGTGCGCCGGCTTGTCCAAGGCATAGCCGGCGAATTTTGCATCGCGGACGACTCCGATGATGCGGAACGTGGCGGCGTTCTGAGGCAAGTCCAGGCCGAAGTGTTGTTCGAGCGGGTCTTCGCCGCTTTTGAAAAAACGTTTCACGAAGGCTTCGTTGACGATGGCAACTGGGGCGGTGGTTTCGTTGTCGGCGGAGGTGAAGGCACGGCCGCGCAAAATGGGAATGCCAAAGTTCTGAAGATAGTTGGCGCTGACGCGATCCCAGGACGCGCCGGATTCCTCGCTCATCGCGGGAATGGGATGGCCGGATACCAAAATCATTTCGCCCCAGTTGTCGGTGAGGGGATTGTAAAGCGCCAGGCCGGAGCCCTGCACTCCAGGCAAACGATTGAGACTTTCTTCAAGCTGGCGGTACAGCGATTCTAACTGGGGAAGCGTGTAGCTGGCAGGTGGATCCTGCATCGCCACCACGACACGGCCTTGCAGTTGATAGCCGAAATCCTGGTGCTCGAGCTTGTTCAGGCTGCGCGCAAGCATGGTGGCGCCGGCGACGAGAACGACCGAGAGAGTGGCCTGCACGATCAGCAGACCGGTGCGGGCGAAAGAGGAATGATCGCCGGTGCTGCGTCCCGAGCCGCGCAATGCTTCGGCGGGATTGGTAAGCGTTGCAAACCATGCGGGAGCGGCGCCGAAAATTATTCCTGTGACGAGCGCCAAGCCGAAAGCGAAAGCCAGTACGATGAAGGATGGCGCGGCGCTGATGGGAAGAAAATGCGCGCTGTGAAAGGCCAGCGCGAGAAGCAGGCGCGCGGCTGCTACCGCGACAAGAAGCCCGGCTATGCCGCCAGCGACGGCGAGCAGGACGCTTTCGGTGAGAGCCTGCATGATAATTTCGCGCCGCGTGGCACCCAAAGCCAGGCGTATTGCGGTTTGTCCGCGACGAGTGACTGCGCGGGCGAGCAGCAGGTTGGCAACGTTGGCGCACACGATGAGGAGGACCAAGCCGCAAACGGACAAGAGGATCTGCAGACTGCGGCCGTACTCTTCTTTCATTTCGGCGACACCGGCGCCGGCGGGGACGACGTTGATGAACTGCTTGGGAAGCATTTGAATCACGCCGGGCATCCAGTTGGCGGGATAGCCGGAATCGTTTTGCATCCATTGGCGCAGCACCCCGGTGAGGCGCGGAGACATTCCGGCAGTGGAAGCTCCCGGCCGCAAGCGGCCGATTACGCGCAGCCATGCGGAGATAGATTGATTCAGCAGTGCACCGTCGCCATCGATCATGGGTTCTTGATGCAGCGGAACCCAAATATCGGGTGGGTCGCCGCGCAAGCGTTTCACCGAAAAATCCGGGGGGAGCGACACCGATTACAGTGAAGGGATGGCCTTCGACGATGAAGCTTGAACCGACTACCGAAGGATCGCCGCCGTAGGTTGTCTGCCAAACGCGATGGCTGAGCACGGCCACGGGCGGAGCGGCCGGCGTGTCGTCATCCGGAGTAAAGACTCGCCCACCGAAAGCGCCCACACCAAGCGTTTGAAAATAATTTCCAGTGACATACTCGGAGCGCAAAGGCCTGGCGGCGGATTCGACGCCTTGACGGCGCACGCTTAATCGTCCGCTACCGGCCTGAAATGCCGCCACCTCTTCGAATTCCGGGGTTTCGGCCTTCAGCCGCTGGTACAAGGGAAACGAATACATGCCCCAGCGGTCTTGAGGACCTCCTTCCACGCAGCAGTCGTCGCCTTCGCCGATTCGGTAGAGTTTTCCGGGATCAGAAACGGGCAACGAGCGGAGCATCACCGCGTGGATCAACGTAAACATTGCGGTGGTCCCGCCGATTCCCAAGGCAAGTGTGAGGACCGCGGCAGCGGTAAAAACGGGCGACAGCCGGAACTGTCGCAAGGCGTAGCGAAGATTGCCAAGGAAGTTTTGCATTTCGACCTCTCAGTACTCTACGCAGGTAATGCGCTGAAGGTTCCCAAGCATCTGCTGTTTGCGCTGCGGTATGAGTAAGACGCCGGCGTTATTGCGGCGAGGGGCCGGTGTCGCGTAGGAGGACTATGTCGGATTCGGGGCGGTCGCGGAGGACGCGAGTGTTTTGCCGTCGGGCGAGTAGGTGTACCAGGCAAATCCATCGGTGGTGAAATTGGTGATCTGATGCCCGCCGCCGGCTCCAATGCCGTCGATCGGTTGCATCCACATATTCTCGACGCCGTTTTCGCGGATTGGATACACGAGGGTTTTGCCGTCCGGCGAAAAAAGCGGGGAATTTGATATCAGTGGATTCGGTTTGAGCATACGCCGCGGAGGCTGAGGTCCCGCCTCGAGCGACAACAACACGATCTTCTGTTCATTTTCTACGGTTGCGCCCGGACGCGGCGGGAATGCTACGAGAAATCCCAGCGTCTTGCCGTCGGGCGAAATGTCAAAATATTGCGTGGCAAAAATCGCCCCGGGAATCTCGCTGCCCGGAACCTCCTCCGGCTTGCCGCCGTCAATCGAAACGCGCATGAATCGGTCCGGGTTATCGACGTGGTAATAAACCCATTTCCCGTCCGGAGAGCATGTGGGACTAAAATCGTCCTTGGTATCGGAAAGCTCCTTCACATCGGCACCGTCGGCATCAACGCGCCAAACGCTTCGTCCAATGACCGCAGATGCGGAGCGGTGGGCGCCGATGAATACAACTGGGCGCGGCGCCGCAGTTCCGGAGCGATTGCTTCCGCAGGCCGCAGGCTCGACGGCAATTTGATTCACAAGGATGGAGCGGTTGCTGCCGTCGGGAGAAATTCGCACGAGCTTGCCCGACTCTGGCAAATAAAGTTCTCCCGTGGCGCTCAACCCGAACGTCGCGTAATCCTTCTCCTGCGGGAGGGCCGGGGTCGGAGGATTGCCCATGCTTCCGGCACTCGGCAGGAGAAACAAGGTGCGGATATCTTTATTAAGGACCGCGGCGATGGTTTTTCCATCCGCCGAGATGCTAAGCCCATGATAGCTGTTCGTATCGTTGGTGATGGAGTGCACTTTCGTGCTGGGAAGCGAAATGAACGCGAGCTGACTGAGAACATCGAGCTGATCGACCCGCGTCACGTTGACGAAAACTCCCGCGGTATCGGCGGTGAGGGCTAGTTCACTGACGATCATGCCGTCGTATTTGGCTACGACTTTTGCTTCTCCGGTATTCGTGTCGAACTCCCTCAGTCCCGTAAGCGAATCTTCCATGCGAATTAAAGATCCGAGAATGTTTTTACCGTCAGGCATCCATTGAACGAATCGGGGAGTTCCGGTTGAGGGGCCACCGGCAGGGGATTTTTCGTCGTTGCCGTCGAGATTTGCGGTTAGTAGAAACCACTTGCCGACTTCCGGGTCGTTGGCGCGCGCGTAGGCGACGCGCTTGCCGTCGGGCGAAAACGTGATGTTCGTGTCCACGTCGCGGGCGACAATTTTCGGAGTTCCGCCCAGCACCGGGGCGCGATAAAAGTCGAGAGAGTTATCCACGCCAGCTGCGGCGCGGCGGAAGTAAAGGTAGTCTCCGTCGGGTGAAAAGGCGAGTCTGGAATAGCGTGTGACTGCTGCGGGGATGACCTGCGTGTCACTGTTGGTCTCAACATGCCGCAGCCAGAGGCTTTGCTTGCCGGCCTCTGCCACTGCGCTGAGGATGTATTTCCCGTCGGGCGAGATGGCCGCCTCGATCGACTTCCCGTTGTCGGTCACTTTCGTGATGGTGAAATTCTGGAAGGGGATGGCTGCGGCCTTGCCGCGCATAAGTGAAAATACGCCGTAGCCCGCTCCCACCACAAGCAGCGCGACTACGATGGCACCGGTGATCAGCTTTCCTTTGTGCTCGTGCGCCACGGCAGAAACCGCGGAGGAGCTGCCGGATTGGTGCATGGCAGATGGCGCAATCCGTGTCGCGCTTGCGGACGTGGCAGCAGTAGCGGCGGCCCGCACGGAACCTGACCTTCCCGAATCCGTGTCACGCTTCAGCCGCTGCAAATCCGAACGCAAATCGGCGGCGCGCTGGTACCGCATCTTCGCATCCTTCTCCAGCGCCTTCGTGATCACGCGCTCGAGGTCAACCGGCAGGTTGGGATCCACACGCGCAGGAGCCACGAGGCGCGCGTGCAAAATCGCCGCAAAAATTACGCCCGATGTATTTCCGCTGAACGCCTGCAGGCCGGTGGCCATTTCGTAAAGCACCATGCCGAACGAAAAAATATCCGTGCGCGCATCGAGATTCTTCGCCGCGGACCTGCTCGGGCGACATGTAAGCGACCGTGCCGAGGGACGCGCCGGGACTGGTGAGATTGTGCTTCGCGTCCATGGTCACGCCGCCGCGGCCACCGGCTGACCGACGCCGCGCGCGACCATCAGTTTCGCCAAACCAAAATCGAGAACCTTGGCTTGGCCGCGCTCGGTGACAAAAATATTTGCGGGCTTGATGTCGCGATGGACGATGCCTTCGGTGTGCGCGGCTTCGAGAGCGTCGGCAACGTCAATACCGATTTCGAGCAGCACATCGAGAGCCATGGGCTGGCCGTTGATGCGATGCTTGAGCGTGGAGCCCTTCAGCAATTCCATGGCGATGAAGGGCACGCCCGAATCTTCGTCAATGTCGTAGATGGTGCAGATGCTGGGATGATTGAGCGCGGAAGCGGCTTGCGCCTCGCGCTCAAATCGTTCGAGGGAAGACTTGTCCGCCTGGGAATTCTGCGGGAGGAATTTCAGCGCGACCTGGCGTTTGAGCTTGGTGTCCTCCGCGCGGTAAACCACGCCCATTCCGCCACCACCGAGTTTCTCGATGATGCGGTAGTGCGAGACAGTCTGACCTATAAGGGATGAGGAATCAGCCATTTCACCTGCGACCGTGGTGCGGTCGCTCGACAGGTGCACATCTTAGGTTGTGATTGGAGGCAAAGTCAACGAGTGGAACGTAAGCAAATCGAGTGTTCGGTTCCGAGACGCCGGGTCTCGGAATCGCTCACCGGGCCGGGCGGGTGGAGAGGGTCGGTGGTTGTAAGTTGCCAGTCGTCATATACATCGCTAGTGTCAGGCGAGGGATAGAGACGTGCTGTTCTAACATGGACCGCGAGGAGGAAAACTCCATGGCCACGCTTTGGCAGGACATTCGTTACGCCCTCAGGATGCTGAGCAAATCGCCGATGCTGACGGGGATCGTGATCCTCACGCTGGCGCTGGGAATTGGGGCCAACACAGCGATCTTCGGTGTGGTGAACGGGTTTCTGCTGCGTCCTTTACCGGTGAAATCGCCGGAACAAATCATGGTGCTGGCCGGCAAACGGGAAGGCGACACGCTCGGAATCTTCACCTTGTCCTATCCGCAGCTCGCCGATTTTCGGAAACAGGCGGACGGTTTTTCCGATATTTTTGGCATCGCAGATCAGTCTCGGAGGCCTCAGCGTCGACGGCACACCGAATCAATTCGTGTACGCTCGCGTAACGCGGAAATTATTTTTCAGGCCTGGGTGTGCAAGCCGCGCTTGGGCGCCTGTTCCTTCCGTCGGAAGGAGAAGCCGGGGGCAAAGACCCTTACGTTGTGCTGGGCTATTCTTACTGGCAAAAAAGATTTGGCGGCGATCCCAGCTATCGTGGGGAAGCAGGCATTGATTGACGGCCAAGAGGCCACAATTATTGGAGTGACAGCGAAGGGATTTCAAGGCACGAATTTTGCGCTGGATTTGGACGGCTATGTCCCGCTGAACATGCAGCCGACGGAAGATGCCGCCAAGCTTTGGAGTGACCGCGGCATGCCGGCATTGGCTGTGATGGGACGGCTGAAAGCCGGGAGTGAGTGTGAGGCAGGCGCAAAGTTCGATGAACGTGGTGACGGAGCGGCTGGCCGAGCAATATTCCGCAACGGACAAGGGCGTGACGGTTCGAGTGATTCCGGAAAGATTCGCGCGGCCGCAGCCTTATGCGAAAAATATCGTCCCATTGATCGTGGGCATATTTTTGCTGCTGGCAGCGCTAGTCCTGCTGCTGGCCTGTATGAATGTGGCAAATCTTCTGCTGGTGCGCGCGACGATGCGGCAACGCGAGATGGCAGTTCGAGCCGCGATGGGAGCGAGCCGCGGGCGGTTGATCCGCCAATTGCTGACCGAAAGCATCGTGTTGGCGATTTTCGGCGGGGTCGGCGGCCTGTTACTGGGGATGTGGGCCAGCGGGGCGGTCGCGTCGCTCCTTCCGGATTCAAAATTTCCGATCCGCTTGGATTTTAGTTTTGATTGGCGAGTGTTTGCGTACGCTTTAGCGGCTGCTTTGTTCACCGGGATAGTAGTGGGGGTGTGGCCGGCGTTGCGCGCGGGGCGAGCGGACGTGAACGGCCTGCTGCATGGAGCGGGAAGAAGCGATACGGCGGGAGTGAGCCGGCACCGGCTGCGCAGCGTGCTGGTAGTGGCGCAGGTGGCGGGCTCGCTGGTGCTATTGATCGTCGCCGGGCTATTCGTTCGAAGCTTGGTCGCGCGCGCAACATGCATATATTTGGGATTCGATCCCGATCATGTGCTGAATGTGATGATGGATCCGCAAGGATGCGGCTACGACGAAGCACGCACAAAGAGTTTTTATCGAGACCTCGAAGCGCGGGTGCGAGCATTGCCGGGAGTGCAATCGGCGAGTCTGGCATTCAGTGTGCCGATGGGTCAGGTCAACGACGGGGGCTCCATTTACATCGAGGGGCGTCCGCTCTCCCGGGCCAGCAGCCTCCGGTAGTGGCATACAACCACGTGGACGCGCCGTATTTCGATACGATGCGAATTCCGTTGTTGCGCGGGCGTGCATTCCGGGAGAATGACGATGAAAAGGCGCCGCTGGTGGCCATCGTGAATCAAACGATGGCGCAGCAATTCTGGCCCAACGAAGACCCGATTGGAAAACGATTCAGTCTGAAGAGTGCGACGGGCCCTTTTGCGGAAATCGTGGGGGTGACGGGGGATGGGAAGTATGTGTTCATTGGGTGGGATAAAGAGCCGTATTTTTATGTGCCGCTGGCGCAGAATTTTACGTCGTACGGATCTTTGCAGATTGCGCTCTTCGGTGCCGCCAGAAACGCTGATCACGCAAGTGCAGAACGAGGTCCACGCGTGGATCCGACTGCCGTCCGACGTTCAGACGATGAGGGCAGTCCCTCTCGGGGGGGAATGGATTTTTCGTCTTCAAGGTTGGTGCGATTTTGGCTGCGGCCATGGGGATTCTAGGGCTGACGCTTGCGGTGGTGGGTGTGTATGGAGTGGTTTCGTTCGCGGCGAGCCAGCGTACCCACGAGATTGGGATCCGTATGGCGCTGGGCGCAAACCGGGGGGATATCTTGCGGCTGGTTTTGCGGCAGGGATTGGTGTTGGTGATCGGAGGCGTGCTGTCCGGCATGGTGCTGGCGTGGGCGCTGACGCGTTCGATGGCGTCACTGCTGGTGGGCGTGAGCCCGACAGATGCGCTGACGTTTGTGACCGCGACGCTGGTGCTCGGGGGGATCGGGCTTTGGGCTTGCTACGCGCCAGCGCGGCGGGCTATGCGCCTGGACCCGATGATCGCGCTGCGGTACGAATAAAGACCTGCGGCTACGATATAGGACGTCTCTTCGGAATAAATGCGGGTGACAGGTTGCCCGCATCCTCATGCTTCGGTTTGGTTTGAAATCTCTGCTTGCATTCCGCTAGTGCGGTTGTGTGATCGGGCTGGCGGCGTGGGTAGGTTGGGGAGACGGCGAGGCGGATGTGGTAGAAGGCGGAGGAGGCTTCGGCGGTTTCGGAGCTGGGTCTGCGCCGCGAGTTTCTGTTAGGCCCTGCTCGGCGGCGTCGGCGGGCGGGGCGGTGTCGGGCGTATCGACTTGGACTTGTTTGGTTGGCGGCAATTTTTTCGAGCGGCACGACGTTCGGAAATTCTTCCACCGGGCATTCCCTGCACGGCCTGCTGCATGAACTCCAGCCAGATTGGCAGAGCGGCGCGCGCGCCGGTTTCTTTTTTGCCGAGCGAAATGCGCTTGTCGTCGTTGCCGACCCACACGCCGGCGGTGATTTGCGGAGTGAATCCGATGTACCAGGCGTCGGTGAAGTCGTTGGTGGTGCCGGTCTTTCCGGCCGGAGGGGCGACCCAGTTCTTTGGCGCGCACGCCGGTGCCGAACTGGACGACATCTTCGAGCATGGCGACCATGGTGCGGGCGACGTCGGGCGGAATCACGTCAGTGACGTTCGGGCGCGGCTCTTCGAGAACGGCGCCGTCGTAAGAGGTGACGCGGCGAATGTAGTGCGGCTCGATGTGAATGCCGTCGTCGGGGAAAACGGTGAACGCCGAGGTGTGCTCGATCAGGGTGAGATCGGCAGCGCCGAGGGCGAGCGGAAGATAGGGCGGCAGAGGACTGGTGATGCCGAATTTCCGCGCGAGATCGACGACATTCTTGATGCCGACTTTATCGAGCAGACGCACAGCGGGAACGTTGCGCGAATCGGCGAGAGCGCGGCGCAGAGGTGATGCGGCCTTCGAATTTCTCGTCGTAGTTGTGCGGCGAATAATTTTGTGCCGCCGCTGCGGAAGGTGACGGGCTCGTCCACGACGGTATCAAAGGGCGAAACGCCCTGGGCGATGGCGTCGGCGTAGACGTAAACCTTGAAAGAGCTACCGGTCTGGCGCAGGGCTTGCGTGGCGCGATTGAATTTCGATTCGTCGAAATCGTAGCCGCCGACCATGGCTTTGATTTCGCCGGTGGAATTGTCGATGGCGAGCAAGGCGCCTTGCGCGGCGGGCTGCTGTTCGAGTTGGACTTCGCGCGGTGAATGCCGGAAAGTTCCTTGATCTAAACGCAGACGAGATCGCCCGGCTTGAGCAATTGCGCGGGGGATTTGTGGCCGGTCCAGGAAAAATCGGCGGGCGTGAGCATGGCGTGATACTGGCCGATTTTGATTGAGGCGAAAGTCGGCTGGACCGCGGTGACCAGGCCGGTAACGTAATCGCCTTTTTGAATCGAGTTGTGCCAGTCGTCGTTTTGATATTTCTCCAGCGTGCCAAGATGTATTCTCGCAAAATGTTCGGGAGGTTTCCGCGCCAGCCGTGGCGGCGGTCGTAGGAATGCAAGCCGTCGCGAACGGCTTGGTCGGCGGCTTTCTGCATGGCGACATTCAACGTGGTGTAGACGCGCAAACCCTGCTCGTGAACGGCTGCGGTGCCGTAAGTGTGCTCGAGATATTGGCGGATGTCTTCGACGAAGTAGGGAGCGAGATCGTTGCGACCGGAGGAAATGTGAAGACCGAGGGGTTCCTTGGTGGCGGCCGCGGCTTGCGCAGGGGTGATTTTGTGGTCGCGCGCCATGAGAGAAAGCACAAGATTGCGCCGGGCGAGGGCGCGATCAGGATGGTTTACGGGAGCATAGATGGGGCCGCGAATAATCGCGGCGAGCGTGGCGGCTTCCGGGAGCGTCAGTTGGCCGACCGGCCTGCCGAAATAATATTCGGAGGCGGCTTCGAAGCCGTAGTTGCCGGAGCCGAGATAAATCTGATTGCAGTACATGGTGAAAATCTGGTCTTTGGTGTAATGGCGCTCGATCTGCAGGGCGAGAATGGTTTCCTGAATTTTGCGGTGCAAGCTGCGGTCGGAGCGATTGAGAAAGAGCCCGCCAGCGAGCTGCATGGTCAGGGTGCTGGCGCCTTCAGCCATGCGGCGTTTGGAAATATCGCGCCAGGCGGCTTCGAGGACGCGCGGGAAGTCCACGCCCCAGTGCTCTTCGAAGTGCTGATCTTCGGTGGTGATGATGGCGTCTTTCAATACTTTCGGAATCTGCCCGTAGGTAAGCAGGATGCGGCGCTGGAGCGCGAAGGTGCCGATGGATTGGCCGTCGTCGGCGTAAAGCTCGGTGACGACGTTGGGGCGATAATCTTCCAGGGCGTGAATTTCCGGCAGGTCGCTGGTGTAAACAAACAGCAGGCCTACAGCGGCGCCGAAGGCGATGGAGCACAACAACAGGAAAGTGAACGCAAGACGGCCGAAGAGCGTGTCGCCGGTGATCTTCATCGTGGCGCGGTAGAATCTTTCCATTGCTTTGCCATTCTATCGCATCCACGCAGGGGCCGCTCCGGGCGGAGTTCGCCGGGTGTTCCCAATTTGTTCAATGCTGCACGGCGTGCGACCAGGGCTGAAAATATCTCTTCTTCGGTGAATTGCTCGCTGCGCTCTTGAGGTAGTATGGCGCGGTGGAAGCAAACCCCATTCTGTTTCGGGACCTGACGTACATCTTCCTTGCGGCGGTGGCCGGAGGTTTGCTGGCGTGGCGGCTGAAGCTGCCTTTGATTCTCGGCTTCGTGGTGGGCGGGATTGTGATCAGCCCGTTCACGCCGGGCCGCACCTTTCCGACCTGCACACATTTGAAGTATTCGCCGAGGTAGGCGTGGTGCTTCTGATGTTCTCGATCGGCGTGGAATTTTCGGTTCCGGATCTGATGCGCGTGAAATGGATTGCGCTGGGCGGCGGGACGTTGGGCATTTTACTTTCGATTGGGCTTAGCGCTGGGGACAGCGAAACTTTTTGGATGGAGCATGATTCAAGGCTTCGTGGTGGGGTCCACGATATCGGTGGCAAGCACGATGGTGCTGGCGCGATTGCTGGCGGACCGCCATGCGATGGGCACGACCTATGGGCGCGTGATGATCGGCATCACGCTGGTGGAAGATGTGGCCGTGGTTTTCATGACGATTATTATTCCGATTTTCAGCGGGCCCGGGGAAGGCCGGTTCGCGACGGGCGGCGTGGACACTAGGGAAAGCTGTTCTACTACTGGTTCCGCTGGTGTTTATGGCGATGACGGTGGTTCCCAAGATTCTTCGGGCTGCGGCACGCACGAAAGATCAAGAGATTTTCTCTGCTTATTGCGATTGCGATTTGCCTGGTTTCCGCGGGGATCGCACAGGCTTTGGGATTTTCGGTTGCACTGGGAGCGTTCCTCGCGGGACTTTCCATTAGCGGGGCCAAGGATTTGCATGAGGCACATACCGTCTTGATTCCGCTACGGGATGCTTTTGTTGCATTATTTTTTGTGTCGCTGGGAACGCTGGTGGTTCCGCAAGTGATCATTCATCACCTTCAACTTTTGGGCGTGATGCTTTTTCTGATCGTGTTTGGGAAATTCGCGATCTGGACCGCAGTGATGCGGCTCTTCCGCTATTCGATTTGGACCTCGATTGCAGTGGCGGCGGGACTGACGCAGATCGGCGAACTATCATTCATTCTGGTGGAGGTCGCCCGGAAGTCAGGGCTGGTGGGTGAAGAAGTGTTTACTGCGACGCTGGCCGCATCGCTATTCTCCATATTTCTGAATGTATTTATCGTGCGCGGAGTTTTAAAGTGGGTGGAACCGAAACTCGCGGCAGGAAAAGATGGCAGCGGCGTAAATCGTCAACCCTGCGGCGGGTTTCTCGATGCGCGCCCACGCGAGGACGGCTACGGGAGCTAATTTCGGTATGGCTAGAGCGCTTCTTCCGCTTCCGAAACTGTTTCGTAGGCTTTGATGAGCTGCGAAACTTTGGTCATTTCGATCAATGTTTTCACCTGCGAGCCCATTCCCGCGACCACCAGTTTTCGCTGTACCTTTTGCGTCGCAACATACGCACCTACCAGAGCACCGAGTCCGGCCGAATCGATGAAAGGGACGCCGGTGAAATCGAGAATCACTACTGGCGAGTTTTCCGCGCGCACGGCGGCCTGAAATCCAAAGACGTTTTGCATGTTCAGCGGACCTTTCATGCGCAGGATCTTCTGGCCTTCACGATTTCCTTGGGACACAACAATTTGCAGGTTTTCATTTTGCATGGTCAGCCATCCTAGCGGAACGCGCGTCCGGAATTGTTAACGTTTTGTTACACAGTCCTCCGGGACGGAGGCACTTTACCACTAAATCCACGGAACAATGCAGCCGCAGAATCTTTCGGTAGAGTGGCAGTTTGAATCCTCTCACCTTACTATCGCAACGTAGGCATGGAAGCCTGCTTCGCTGAAAGCCATGCCGCCGCAGTCAAACATAATGTAATCACGATTGAGAAAGCGATGGGTAGGATGAAGAGGTATCTCCAGCTCACAACAGTGATGGCGGCAAAGCAAAGGGCGAAGGCCCACGCAGTGCCGCGCATGAGCGCCAAAGTGGCTGGCGGAAGGCCGCCTAGTTGCCATGCCAATATCGCCGCGAATAGATAGAACACGCCGACAGAGAATCCGGCCGCCACAAAGAGGTCCCAATAGGTGCGGTTGAATCCCTGCACTTCAAATTGAATTGACCGCATTGAGCCAAGAAGGGCATCAACTCCCCATGCGGGATCAGACTGGCGAAAACCAAGTGTGTGTCCCACCGCGAAAAGCAGCAGAAGAACAGCAGCGATTCGATAAAACATAGATGCTTTCATTCTTGCCTCCAGAGATCACGGCAGCGGGCACCGCTATCCTGCCGCGGAGGTTCGAACTGTACCACTACCAATATTTCGTCCGGCTCGCCGTGGGAAGCTGCAGCATTTGTTCTTGCTACGGATCAAAACGGGCGCGCAAGTCCGGAGGCACGATGGGGCAGAGATCATCGCGGCGGCCGAACACCCGGTAGCGGATGCGAGCGACGAAGTCATACACAAGGTCGCGCAAACCGCGAGGAACTACGCCCAACACTTTTGCGAGAGTTTTCCAACCGCCGCCCAGCGATTGCAAAATATAAAGCGAAGCATTCGAGCGCATGAGCAAGGTGCCGTCTCGGGTGAGGACGACGAAGCTGTCCGGCAGGCTGGCGAGGCGTTCCGCGGGCACGCGCGACTGGATGGTTTCGCCTTGCAGTGGAGCAAACCGGAAGGCGCTTCCGGAGCGGTCGTGTTTAAGAATGAATTTCACGGCGCGGTGGCACAGGCCGCAGTGGCCATCGTAGAAAACATATTCGGATTCTTGCGCGACCGGGAGCACAGAAAAGCATAGCACGACGCGATGGTTCGTTCATTTCTCCCCGGGGCGATCTGGCCTGCGCGGGTGGTGTGCCGGCTACCAATTTAAACTAAACTGGGTGGCGCAGAATTAAGGAGGCCGCAACCATGCAATACGTGATCGTCGGAATTCTTGCCAGCTACGGGGATGCGGAGGACGCGGTTCAGGACCTGGAGTTAGCAGGGATCGTGGGCGAACAAGTGGAAGTGATCAGCGATATCGATGAAGATGCGCGAACCGCAAACACGCCGGGTGAGCCTTCCACGAAGCGCCCCGAACCACATCACAACTGGATTGCGCGGTTGTTCGGCGCCGGAGGGCCTCTGGAAAAACGCGAAGCGCGCGATCTTTCGGGCGAACAGCCGAACTACATCGGCGAACAGGAATTTTACGCCAATCACATCAAACAGGGCGGCGCGGTAATAATCGTCCGAACATCCGAAGAGCCGGCCGCCAATCGCGCCGCCGGCATATTGCACGATCACGGCGCCCGAACCCCAGGACAAAAAGATGGCCCCGCCATCCGCCGCATCAACTAGCCCGCAATAACAGAGTCTTTTCAATCGTGAAAAACTGCACGGAATAAACGAACCATCTCCGCGAATGCGAGGTCGGTTGCCTCGGGATCGAAACGGGGGCCTTCATCGCGCGTGAAGGCGTGCTCGGCCGGATACAGCAGCGTTCTATAGCGAGCACTGGAGTTTTGCAGCGCCCGATCGATCGTTTCGCGGCCCGCGTCGGGAACGTGCGGGTCGTTGGAGCCGAAGATCATCAGAAGTTCGCCACGGATTTCTTTTGCGCGAGCCAAGGATCCGGCATCTGCGTCCTGGCCGAGCTTGCCGTCGTGGATGCCTGTGGCGTAATAACAGACGGTTGCGACGGACGTCGGGCTGGAAGGCAGCACGGAAGGCGAGGTGGCCGCCGATGCAGAAACCCACGACGCCGATTTGCTCCCGCGCGACTTTAGGATGTTTGGAAAGCCAGTCGAGACCAGAGCGGCAATCGGCATCGAAATGCGCGACGGGAGTCTTCGCGGCGTCTTGCTGGCCGCGGATGCGACCGGCGTCATCAAATGGGATCACCGTTCCCGGCGGTTCGATGCGGCGATAAATTTCCGGGGCGGCGGCAACAAATCCGTATCCGGCCAGACGAACGCATGTGCGCAGCATGGGCGGCGTGAGTTGGAAAATGTCGGAATAACACCAGATGCCGGGATATTGGCCTTCGGCCTTGGGCGCGGCGACGAAGGTTCGCATCGGGGAACCCGAGAGAGGAACGTCCGCGTATTCGGTATGGACGATCATTGGCTTGTTCGCGGGAAATTCTGACGGAGAGGCCAAGAGGCGTCAACTCCTGATTAATGCGGTTGCTGGAAGTTGACGCACTATCGGCGGGGATGCTGCTGGACAGGAAATCCGGAAGTCACTAAGCTTGAGATTCGTTACGCACCAGGAGAAAGCGCGCACATGAAGTGCAATAACATTCTCGAGGCGATGTGCAACACGCCGCTGATCCGGTTGAATCGCATCGGAAAAGATTTGCCGGCCGAAATTTATATTAAGGCTGATTACATGAACCCGGGCGGGTCGGTGAAGGACCGCATCGGCCTGTCGATGATTGATGAAGCGGAGCGGACTGGAAAACTGAAGCCCGGCGGAACAATCATCGAGGGCACATCCGGGAATACCGGAATGGGCTTGGCGCTGGTGGCGTGCGTGCGCGGGTATAAGGTGGTGTTCACTATTAACGACAAGCAATCGCGCGAGAAAATCGATTTGCTGAAAGCGTTTGGCGCGGAAGTGATCGTTTGTCCCACGGCGGTGGAACCTGAAGATCCGCGCAGCTATTATTCCGTGGCGCAAAAGCTGGCGCGCGAGATTCCCAATTCTTATTATCCGAATCAGTACGAAAATCCGATGAATCCGGAAGCGCACTACAAGACTACGGGCCCGGAGATCTGGAACGATACGGAAGGAAAGATCACGCATTTCGTCTGCGGGATGGGCACCGGCGGGACCATCAGCGGGGTGGGAAAATACCTGAAAGAAAAAAATCCGAAGGTAAAAATTATCGGGGTGGACCCCATCGGTTCGCTCTACTACGAGTTCGTGAAGACGGGGAAAGTGGGCAAGGCGAAAACCTATGTGGTAGAGGGCATCGGAGAGGATTTTTTCCCCGGCGCGATGAACCTGGAAATTCTGGATGATGTGGTGCAGGTGAACGACGAAGAGTGCTTCGTGTGGGCGCGCCGTCTGGCGAAACAGGAAGGAATTTTTACCGGAGGCTCGGGCGGAGGATGTATCGCTGGGGCGCTGCGCGTGGCGAAAAGCTTAAAGAAAGGGGACCTGCTGGTGGCGTTTCTCCCGGACTCCGGCTCGCGCTATCTGAGCAAAGTTTACAACGACGGCTGGATGCGGGAGCACGGTTACGTGGAAGCGGAAGTAACGCTGACCGCCGCGGACGTGATCCGGGTAAAACGACAGAACGGCAAAACGCGCGACCTGATCGTCACGCGCCCGGACCAAACCGTTTTCCACGCGCTGCACACCATGCAGAAGCAGGACATCTCGCAGCTTCCTGTGTTTGAGGAATCGCAATCCATTGGCACAGTTTTCGAAGATCAGATTCTGAATCTCGCGCTGCAGGGAAAAGATCTGCGCAAGCTGGTGATCCGCGAGGTGATGAGCACTCCTCTGCCGCAGGTCCCGTCAAATTCCCCGATCGAGCGGATCACCCACATTCTCAGCCACGACAGCCCCGCAGTATTTGTGGAAATGCCGGA
Organism: uncultured Acidobacteriota bacterium; assembly: GCA_963830375.1. Classification (GTDB taxonomy): domain Bacteria; phylum Acidobacteriota; class Terriglobia; order Acidiferrales; family UBA7541; genus Palsa-295. Next base: position 540,620 of record CAWHMJ010000008.1, on the reverse strand, counting down.
CAAGAAGCTCGAAGTTCTTACTAAGTTTGATTTGATGGATACGATTGCCGGGCTCGTGGAGCAAAAGCGGTAAGCCTCGCGGGAAGAAGTCGTCTAGGCAATCGCGCTACCGGCGGAACGGGTCCCAGCCTTGGGACTTCAGGGGCTTTGCTACTGCCATCCCGGCTGACCAGCGTGATGCTACTTTCCGCGTGTCACCTCGCCAATTGGCGGTTAGCAGGGAAAATCCCGGGGCTTTGCTCAACTTTTTGATGTTGCGCGGAGGGACGGTGAAAAGGAGTTCGTAATCGTCTCCACCGTGCAGGGCCATCTTTAGAGGGTCTGGCTTCAGCGATTTGAAACGGCTCGATAGCGTTCCGGATAGGGCGACGCGCGGAATTGATTCGGAGCGGATCTGTGCGCCGACTCGGCTGGCGGCGCAGAGCCGAGCGAGATCGGTTGAAAGGCCGTCCGAGATGTCCATCATGGCTGAGGCTAGGCGGTGCTTGGCTAGCCAGGCGCCGAGCTCGAGCTTTATGGCGGGATAAAGATGAGGGCGAAGGAGGCGGCGGAGTTCCGCACTGCCATCCTTAATACTTCTATTCGCGAGGAGTTTTCCGCGGAAACGGCTCCGAAGCAGGATTTCCAGGCCTAGCTGTGCCGGGCCTAGCTTGCCGCTCACATATATAAGGTCTCCCGGGCGGGCGCCTGAGCGAGTTACCGCGTGGCCTCGGGCGATTTCCCCCACTACCGTAATGCTAATCGAGATGGCGTCGCTTTTCGTGGTGTCGCCGCCTAGAAGCGTCAATGTCCATCGAGCGGGCCGCGCGCGACATGCCCCGAAGGAACCCGTCGAGCCATGTTCTGGTGCGGCTGGCCGGAATGGCGAGGGTCAGAAGGAAGAATCGCGGGGTGGCGCCCATTGCGGCGAGGTCGCTGGTCGCCCGCACCAGCGATTTGTAACCTACGGAGTCGGGGGGGTGCGATTTCGCCAGGAAATGAACGCCTTCGAGAAACGCGTCGGAACTTAAGACCCAGTCGCTTTTGCCGCCGGATGCAACGATCGCAGCGTCATCGCCAATTCCCAGGCGCAGTGGCGCATCGCGTCGCCCTTTGTCCTTCGTGGGAAACGCACGAGCTATTCTGGCTACCAGTTTACTTTCCGCGTCCATCCTGACCCTTCGTACAGTTGTGACGTCTGCTCTGTATAAGGTAAGGTGTCCTGAGGGCGAATGCGAAACTAAAAACGATTTAGTAGCTTTGGGAATGGCTTGCGGTATCAGGCGCACCTATGCAAAATGGAAGATTGAGGTTGACCTGCACCCCGCAGGTCACTACAATTCACGCGCCTTCGAACAGATGTGTCCAATTCGCTAACAGCGTTGGCGGACCGCGAACGGGGACTCGCGATCTGAAGCCAGCAAAAACAAACTAACTAGGAAAATTAAAGAGTGAAAGGCAAGTATTACACGTTTTTTATTGCTTCGAGCGCTTCGGGCGGCATGCGGCGCGTGCGGATTCCTTTCTACGTCCTCCATTTTCTGGCTATTTTGGCTGCGGTGGGCGGCATCACCGTGGTTGCGGGGATGAGTTCCTACTCCCGGATGCTGTGGAAGGCCACAAATTACAACACGCTGCGGCGTAACCAAGACGCGTTGAAGCAGCAGTACATTCAGCTACAAACGCAGGTAAAGGATACCAACCAGCGGCTGGACTCGCTGCAATCGCTGGCCAGCGAAGTGGCCATGGCCTACGGAATCACACGCTTCCGGCAAACTCCTTTTGCTTTCGCCGAGGGACCGGATGACGAGCCCCAAGCTCAATTCGAAGAATCGGTGGATGAATTCAGCTACCTGGAGAAGAACGCGACGGCCGTGGCTATGTCGAGTAACGGCATGCGACTGCTGCCTGCGGCGCAGTTGAGCAGTCTGGGAGTGGTGCCCACGCTCTGGCCTGTAAAGGGTGAAATCACCGGACATTTCGGAGAGCGGCTGGATCCGTTTAGCGGGGAAGGCGCGTTCCACGCGGGCATGGACATTGCTTCGCATTATGGTGACCAAATTCGCGCGACCGCCGATGGGGTAATCACCGTAGTCGATCGACGCGCAGGCTATGGCCGACTGGTGGTGATAGACCATGGCTTCGGCGTAAGCACGTGGTATGGGCACCTCTCGGGGTTCAACACGCAGACCGGAATGCACGTGAAGCGTGGGGACATTATTGGATATGAAGGCGCCAGCGGCCGCTCGACTGGGCCGCACCTGCATTACGAAGTTCGGATCTACAATACGCCGGTTAATCCCTGGCGTTATCTGAGCACCGCTACTACCGCCGCCGCGTCCGCCGACTAGGACCCATCCTCCTATCTTCGACAACTCAAAGATATAGACTGACCGTCTAGCGAACCTCAGGGGTTGAAACCCCTGAATCGGCAGTACTATTCGGCACGGCTGAAGCCGTGCCCTGACGGGATTCGTTCATAATCCGACTCGAGCTCTCGCCGGTTTTTGCAGGTATCTTCGATTCATCGCCAACCTGAATTATCGCGCGTGGACGTGTTTCTACCGACTGGGCGGGGAAGCAACTCCGGCGGAGTGAGGTCTAGGGGCGCCTAGCATTTCGGGGGTGATCTGAAGCGAGAGACGCACCCACTTGTCCTGATGTACGACCTTTACTTGGTTGATCAGAGCAGCGAGGAAGGTGGCTTGCTGCTTGGTCATCTGAGCGCGCATCTTGGGATCATAGAGCGCCATGGAGCCGACCATGCGGAAGGTATCGAGCAAGGTGGAAATCTCGAAGGCGTTTTTCATCGAATCGCACTCAGCATCCAGAGCGAGATTTATGTTATTGCCGGCGGGCTGTCCTGCCAGGGTCATGGCCCGGATGCTGCGAGCGAGGTGTTCGAGCTGAGGGGAATTCTTAAAATTCGCATAGAAGCTCGCAGGGAGCTGATCAGTGCGAGCAACGGCGAAAATTGGCGCGCCTGCGACGCGTTTGATGCGCGACTGCATTCCAGAATCACGGGCCGGCGTTCCAGCGGATGTTACGGAGGCAATCAGGTCCGTGGCATTTTTTCCGCCGGCGAGAACGATTCTGGTGGGCGATAAAAATGCCATCGAAATAGGCGGGTTCCCAGGAACTTCATAAACGGATTGAGCTCCACGCACGGTTAGTTTTCCCGTGCGAAGCGCATAAGCTTCGATTTTCTGTTGATCGAAGCGGCCGTCGGCAATGGCAAGCACGCGGTCTTGGCCGAGGGCGTCGTCAGGAGCGCCAAAACTGACAGGCCAGTAAGCGAGAGCGGCATGGTCCAGATCGCGCGTGTAATCGAAGCCGGTGTCGCGCACGAATTCAGCGTAGTCGCGGTCGGCTTCGGGGCCCGGTGAAGTGAGGCCCAAAACAGCGGCGAGCGGAGAATTCTGCAACTTGCGGAGCGCTGCCGCGTCTATATAGCCGATGACGGGAGCGTTTGCGGGAAGCTGGCTGAGGATGTCCGGCGGCGGGCCGGGGTTATTGGTGACGCCGGGGAGCGCCGGAAGAGGCCCGTGCTGCCGGTAATAAAAGAAAACAAGCGCGGCCGCGACGAGCAGAAACAATATCGCGACAACAATCCATGCGCGTTTTGTGGAAGAGATAGGCACGTTAAAATTATGTCCGTTTCGTCAGATTTAGTGTAATGTTTATTCTCCCTCCACGTAATAGAATTAGAGGGTAGCCATGCGCCCGATCTTCACGGGTGGGCACGCAGCCGCTGGTGACTTCCAAAATCGCAGCGCCAACAAGTTCCCTCGAAGGAAGGTTTCTAAGATGACATTCAATAAGATGAGAGTTTTCGGCGTTGGGACTGCGATTCTGGCAATGAGCTTTGCAGCTTTCGCACAAGCTCCAGCGACAACAACTCAAGCTCCAGCCGCGGCTCCGGCTGCATCCAGTCCCGCCGCGACTTTACCGAGCGCGGACCAGATTCTGGATAAATACGTAGCTGCTATCGGCGGCGAGGCCGCATGGCATAAATTGAATTCGCGCGTTTCGAAGGGCACGATCGAGATCCCGGCGATGAGCTTGTCTGGAACGGTGGAAGTTCACGACAAGGCGCCGGATTCTTCGTTGGCGGTGGTGAGCCTTGGCGGCGCGACTTTCCAGCGAGGTTGTGACGGCACTACGGCATGGGCGGATGATCCGCAAAACGGACTGCGAACATTGAGTGGCGCGGAAGCAGAGGACTCGAAGCGCCAGGCGGATTTTTATCATCAGATCAATATGCGAAAGTACTATTCGAACTGGAAGGTCACCGGCACGGAGAAAATCGGAGATCATGATGCTTACGTTGTGGAAGCCACGTCCCTGGCGGGTGACGTTGATAAGATGTATTTCGACACGCAGAGTGGATTGATGTTGAGAGCTATTACGACGCTGCATACTGCACAGGGAGCAGCAGTGATCCAGTCGGAACTGTCGGACTACCGCGACACGGACGGAATCAAGTTGCCGTTTAGCGTGCACCAATCGAGCGCACAAACTGAGTACACGATTACGTTTTCTGAGGTTCACCACAACGTGGATCTATCGGATGGGCAGTTCGCGAAGCCTGCTGCTCAATAGGACAAAGGGATGGTTTTGAACGTACTGTAACTACTGACTTGGCAATGGGTTTGCGGGGGCGACTGAAACTTGCTTGCAATCCGATTGCCTCTGTGATACTTTTGTTCGGTTTGAGCAGCGCTGGCGTAGCTCAGTTGGTAGAGCATCTGATTTGTAATCAGAGGGTCGGGGGTTCAACTCCCTCCGCCAGCTGACTTTGAAGGCACGGCAAAATTTTTGCAAGGTTGCGGACAGAATTCCTCGCGACAAAAGCGCTAGGGTTGGTGTCTTCGGACACGAGCCCTTTCTGCATTGCGGAGTGCCCCGTACAGCGGTCCGGTAAAGTTCTGGTTGGTAGCGCGGGACAATGAAGTTGTGTCCCGAAGGATTGACGGGACGCCGGAGCCTGCGTCCCAAATGATTCTGCGGGACGGGTGGGTGAGTGGCTAAAACCAGCAGACTGTAAATCTGCCGCTCCTTGCGGGCTACGGAGGTTCGAATCCTCCCCCGTCCACCAGTTTTGATGAACGCGCCGCGATACGGTTCAGTCTTGGATAAGATATTCGAAGCGTGGCCTTCGGTGAATGGCAGCGTGATGTCGAACCGGTAGGTGCCTGGGTAGCTCAGCTGGTAGAGCGCGTCCTTGGTAAGGACGAGGTCACCGGTTCAATCCCGGTCCCAGGCTCCAGCTTTCCAAGTGCGAGAAGAAAGGGACGACATTAGCTGGGAATGAGCGGGGGTAACTCAGTGGTAGAGTCTCTGCCTTCCAAGCAGATGGTCGCGGGTTCAAGTCCCGTCCCCCGCTCCATGGTGATGTGGAGAAAAAGTAGATGTTCGCGGCCCGCCTGCGGCGGGCAGGGTTCAAGAGAAAACGCTGGCAGGGTTCGAGCGAGACGAAGTGAAGAGTTTCGGTAGATGCGAAGTGAAGAGTTTCAGCGCGGCGTCTCTGGATAAGAGAAAGGTCGCGAAGTCCTTCTAAAGAGCGAGGCGAGATGGCGAAGGAGAAATTCGAACGAAATAAGCCGCATGTGAACATTGGGACGATTGGTCACATTGACCACGGCAAGACGACTTTGACGGCGGCGATCACGAAAGTGCTGTCGAAGAATAATCCGAAGGTGTCGTTCCGCGCGTTTGATTCGATTGATAACGCGCCGGAAGAGCGCGAGCGCGGCATCACGATCGCGGTGTCGCACGTGGAGTATGAGACGGCGAACCGTCACTACGCGCACATTGATTGCCCGGGCCACGCTGATTATGTGAAGAACATGATCACCGGCGCAGCGCAGATGGACGGCGGAATTCTGGTGGTGGCAGCGACGGATGGACCGATGCCGCAAACACGGGAACACATTCTGCTGGCGCGTCAGGTAGGTGTGCCGGCGATTGTGGTGTTTCTGAACAAGTGCGACATGGTGGACGATCCGGAGTTGCTGGAGCTGGTGGAACTGGAAGTGCGGGATTTGCTGAAGACCTATCAATTTCCGGGAGACACAATTCCGATAGTGCGGGGGTCGGCGCTGAAAGCGCTCGAAGGCGACGCGAAATACGAAAAGTCGATCCTGGAATTGATGGAAGCAGTGGACAAGAGCATCCCGATGCCGGTGCGTGATATCGACAAGCCGTTTGCGATGCCAATTGAAGATATTTTCTCGATCTCGGGCCGCGGCACGGTAGTGACGGGGCGAATCGAGCGCGGCAAAGTAAAGGTCGGAGAAGAAGTGGAAATTGTGGGCTTCCGACCGACGATGAAGAAGACGGTGACGGGCGTGGAAATGTTCCGCAAGCTGCTGGACGAAGGGATTGCGGGAGACAACGTGGGGTTGCTGCTGCGCGGCACGGAAAAAGATGAAGTGGAGCGCGGGCAAGTGTTGGCCAAGCCGGGCTCGATCACGCCGCACACGAAGTTCAAGGCGGAAGCGTACGTGTTGACGAAGGAAGAAGGCGGGCGGCACACGCCGTTCTTTACCGGCTACCGGCCGCAATTCTATTTTCGGACCACGGATGTGACCGGAGACGTGAAGCTGCCGGCGGGAGTGGAGATGGTGATGCCGGGAGATAACGTGTCGGCGGAAATCACGCTGATTACGCCGGTGGCCTTGGAGAAGGGGTTGCGGTTCGCGATTCGCGAAGGCGGCCACACGGTGGGAGCCGGCGCAGTCGCCGAGATCATCGAGTAACGACTATGCGAGAAATAATCACATTACAGTGCAATGACTGCAAGAACCGGAACTATACGACCACCAAAAACCGGAAGAAGCATCAGGACCGGTTGGAGACGTCGAAGTTTTGCAATACTTGCCGGAAGCATACGGGGCATAAAGAAGTGAAGTGAAGGCGCTGTGAGCGGATTCACCCTGAGGGCCAGGTGTATCGGACCGAAGGGTTGAGCTACAACGGTGGGAAGCGAAGAGATTTGGTTTTGCTACATGGTTGAGTGTCGGGACGGTTCTTTGTACGTGGGGTCGGCGAAAGACCCGGTTGAGCGAACCGAACGGCATAATTGGGGAGTTGGGGCGAGACATACTGCGGCGCGGCGGCCTGTGAGGCTGGTTTGGCAGGAAAGACATCCGAATGAACTTTCCGCCCGCGGGCGGGAGGCTGAGATTAAGGGTTGGGGACGCGCGAGGAAGTTGAAGTTGGTCGCGGGGTATCGCGGCGTTGAACCCTCGGCGGACTCTGAGTGAGTTTTTGGGTTGGGGGACGGATTCACCCTTCGCCCTGAAATGCGGGCTCTGGGTGAATTTTCGAGCCTGCGGCTCGAAAAATTCAGGGGAGTAGGTTCAACGGTAGACCATCGGTCTCCAAAACCGAGAGTGGGGGTTCGAATCCCTCCTCCCCTGCCAGATTCGTGCGGCGGGAGAGCGGACGGACGGAAGCGAGAGGGGCGGACGTTCTGGGGCTTAAGGCGGTCGTAGAAATGGCGCAAGCGGAAAAAACTAATCGGGAAGAAGCTGGACATCGCGTAAGTGGATTTTCGCTGCTGGAGCCGATTGGCAAGCTGGGGGGCTACCCTCGGAGGTTGCACTCATTTCTTCACGATGTGCGCATCGAAATGCGGCAGGTGAATTGGCCGTCGGGCGCGGACGTGGCCTCCACGACCGTAGTGGTTACGGTGACGGTAGCGTTCTTCGGGATATTTTTCTTTTTGGTTGACAGCGGCATCGGGGAACTAATTCAGCGGGTGCTAAAATACTTTTAGAAACAGGATCGCCAATGTCAAAGCAGTGGTTCATCGTCCACACCTACTCGGGGTTTGAGAAAAAGGTGAAGGAAAGCCTGGAAGGACGTGTGGCTGCGTTCGGGCTGACGGACAAGATCGGGCAGATTATTATCCCGACCGAGTCCGTGGTGGAAGTGCGCGGCGGCAAAAAAGTGATTTCGCCGCGGATGTGCTATCCGGGCTACGTGCTGGTGGAGATGGATATGGACGACTACACCTGGCACGTGGTGCGTTCGACGCCGCGGGTGACGGGATTTGTGGGTTCGGGGCAAACGCCTTCGCCGCTGACGGAAGAAGAAGTACAAAACATTTTGAATCGGGCTACGACCACGGCGGATAAGCCGAAGCCCAAGCTGTCGTTTGATCGCGGTGAAAAGGTTCGTATCGGGGAAGGGCCGTTTGCGAATTTTACGGGCGTGGTGGAGGAAGTGAATTCCGACCGCAGCACGCTGAAGGTTTCGGTGACAATTTTTGGCCGCTCGACGCCGGTAGAGCTAGATTTCGCGCAGGTGGAGAAGGTCGCGTAAAGATTGCGATGGCGCTGATCATTTATATGAGTGCGGCGGTTGAGCGCGCATAGGAAGTAAGGACAAACATGGCGAAGAAAATTCAATCTACTGTGAAGCTGCAATTGCCGGCGATGAAAGCTACTCCGGCGCCGCCTGTGGGAACGGCACTGGGCCCGCACGGCGTGAACATCATGGATTTCTGCAAGCAGTTCAACGCCAAGACGTCGAAAGAGCCGGACGGGATGATCATTCCGGTGCTGGTGACGATCTATAGCGACCGCACGTTCACATTTATTTTGAAGACACCACCGGCTTCCGAGCTTTTGAAGCGCGCGGCGGGGATCGTGAAGGGTTCGCCTGAGCCGAACCGCCAGAAAGTGGGAAAACTTTCGCGCAAGCAAGTGGAAGAGATTGCCAAGATGAAAATGCCGGACCTGAACACGATGAACTTGGACGCCGCCATCCGGTCGATTATGGGCACGGCGCGCAACATGGGCATCGAAATCAGCGAGTAATTCCAGGCAGGAGAAGACACGATGGGCCGCAGCGCAAAGATTGGTGGAAAGAATATAGATCGCGCCCGCAAACTGGTGGAAGCGCGACCGTACAAACTCGAGGAAGCCGCGGAGCTTCTGCGCAAGGCGCACTTCGTGAAGTTCGACGAGACGGTGGAACTGGTGCTGAATCTGGGGGTGGACCCGAAGCAGTCGGACCAAATGGTTCGCGGCACGGTGGTTCTGCCGCACGGGCTGGGAAAATCGAAGCGCGTGCTGGTAATCGCGAGCGGCGACAAAGTTCACGAAGCGCAGGAAGCGGGCGCGGATTTCGTGGGCGGCGAAGACATGGTGCAGAAAATCCAGGAAGGCTGGACGGACTACGACGCGGTAATCGCCACGCCGGACATGATGAAGTCCGCCGGGCGTCTGGGAAAAGTTCTGGGCCCGCGCGGATTGATGCCCAACCCGAAGACGGGGACGGTTACTTTTGAAATCGCGAAGGCAGTGAAGGAAATCAAGGCGGGCAAAGTGGAATTCCGACTGGATAAGACCGGGATCATCCATTCGCCGGTGGGAAAGATCAGCTTCACGGCGGCACATCTGGCGGGGAATGCGCATGCTTTGCTGGCGGCGATTTTGAAAGCGAAACCGGCTGCAGCGAAGGGCAAGTACATCAAGAAAATGACGCTGACCTCGACCATGGGTCCGGGCGTTCCGATCGATCACGCGGAAGCGGAATTGGCTGTAGCCGTCGCGGCGTAGCAGGAAAAAGCCATCAAGGAGTTCGGCATGAAGAAGAAGGCCGAAAAAGTAAAGCAGTCAGAAGAGCTGAAGATTCAGCTGGCGACCGTTTCTACGGTGATCCTCTCGACGTTCAAGGGAATCACGGTGGAGCAGGACACCAAGCTTCGCCGCACGGTGCAAGCGGCCGGCGGACATTATCTGGTGGTGAAGAATACGGTGGCTGAACGGGCCGGCGCAGGAACTCCGGCAGAGGCGTTGCTTAAGAATCTAAAGGGCACGAACTCGATTGCGTACACCAAGACTGATCCGGTTGCGCTGGCAAAAATTCTGACGAAAGTAGCGAAGGATGTTCCGGCGTTTCAGTTTCGCGCCGGATGGGTAGAAGGCCGCGTTATTTCGATTCAGGAAATTAACCAGCTAGCCTTGCTGCCAAGCAAGGAAGAGCTGATCAGCAAGGTGATGTTCCTGTTGAATGCTCCGGCGCAGCGTATAGCAAGTGTGCTGGCGGCGGTTCCGCGCAATCTTGCAGTGGTGACGAGTGAAGCAGCGAAGGCAAACAAGTTCGGACCGGGCGGCGACGCTCCGGCACCTGAAACGGCTTAGTACGCATCTAAAGTAGTAAAAGAAAAGTTTTTATCTCGCAGGGGAGGGTAGGAAAAGAAATGGCCAGCAAAGTGGAATCGATTCTGGAAGAAATCAAGGGTTTGACGCTGCTCGAAGCTTCCGATCTAGTCAAGAAGATGGAAGAAGCTTTCGGGGTCTCAGCGGCAGCAGCGGCGCCGGCGATGGCAGCGGGCGGCGGTGCGGGCGCGGGAGCAGCGGGCGCGGCTGAGGAGAAGACGGAATTTACCGTTGTTCTCACCGAAGTGGGCGCCAACAAGATCAACGTGATTAAGGCGGTTCGTGAAGTTACCAGCCTGGGCTTGAAAGAAGCCAAGGATCTGGTTGATGGCGCCCCGAAGACGGTGAAAGAAGGCGTCAACAAAGAAGAAGCCGCCACGATCAAGAAAAAGTTCGAAGACGCTGGGGCGAAGGTCGACGTCAAGTAGTGCCGCCCCGCTGCGGCCCGCAGGTTGGGCTGCGAAGGAATTCGCTTTCACGCGCGCTCCTTTGGAACTGGAACTTCAAAAATCGTCCTTCCCGGACCGACGGGGCGGGTGTCTATCCGCGTCGTCGCATTCCGGCGTAACCCTGAAGAGGTCAATCGATGAGCAATCGAAACGGTAATCGCGCTACTCGGGAACGGGAGCGCCTGGACTTCGCCAAAATCAAGACGACGGTCCAAATTCCGAACCTGATTGACGTACAGAAGAAGTCCTATCAGCGCTTCCTGCAGATGGATTTGCTGCCGAGCGAGCGCGAAGATACCGGCTTGCAGTCGGTGTTTACGTCCGTGTTTCCGATACAGGATTTCCGCGGACTTTCGCAGCTGGATTTCGTGGACTACGCGATCGGCAACTGGGAGTGCAAGTGCGGACACCTGCGCGGGCTGCATCACTTGCGCGCAACCTGCCGGAATTGCGGCGCTTCGGTAGTGACGAATCCTTATAAGACAGGCGACGTGCTTTGCACCAAGTGCGGCACGTTCAACAAGAACACGCCGACTTTTTGCAACAAGTGCGGCGATCCGGTCACGCTGCAGCTGAAGTACGACGTGAACGAGTGCCAGGAGCGCGGGATGACGTATTCCGCGCCGCTGAAAGTCACCATTCGGCTGACGATTTACGATAAAGATCCGGACACGGGCGCGAAGTCCATTCGCGACATTAAAGAGCAGGAAGTTTTCTTCGGCGATATTCCGCTGATGACCGAGAACGGCACGTTCATCATCAATGGGACGGAGCGCGTAATCGTCAGCCAGTTGCACCGTTCGCCCGGAGTTTTCTTCGAGACAGCGAACAACCGCAGCTACTTCCTGGGAAAAATTATTCCCTACCGCGGATCGTGGGTGGAGTTCGAGTACGACACCAAGAATATTCTGTACGTGCGCATTGACCGCAAGCGCAAATTCCTGGGCTCGATTTTCCTTCGGGCGCTGGGAATGAAATCGAATGAAGACATTCTGCGAACGTTCTATCAAGTGGAGCGCGTTTCGCTGAAAGATGGCGAGCTTTTCTGGAACGTTTCGGAGGGCTTGATCGATCGCAAGCTGTCGAAGGAAATCAAGCACCCGAAATCAGGTGACGTGCTGGTGGGCGCGCACAAACGCATCAGCGAGGCGCTGTACAAGGAACTGGCCAAGTCGCGCGTGACGCAAGCGGAAATCGGGCCGGCCGATCTGGAAGGCGCGATCACCGTCGGCGAGCTGGTAAACCGGCAAACCGGCGAAGTTTTGCTGGAAGCCAATAAGCCGCTGACGCCGGAAATGTGGGCTGCGATTGGCGAAGCGGGAATCACGGAAGTGGACATCACTTTCCCCGACCGCGACGACGTTGGCATCGTTGTGGGCCGCACGCTGGAGAAGGACACGATTCGCTCGTCCAAGGAAGCGTTGATTGAAATTTATCGCAAGCTGCGTCCGGGCGATCCTCCGACGCTGGAAACGGCGACGGCGCTTTTCAACGGGATGTTTTTCGACGCGCGGAAGTATGATTTCAGCAAAGTTGGCCGGCTGAAATTCAACATCAAGCTCGGGCTGGAGACTCCGCTCGACAAGCGCACGCTGGATCCGTCGGATTTCGTCGCGGCGATCAAGTATTTGTTGAAGCTGCGCAAAAATATCGGTTCGGTGGACGACATCGACCATCTCGGCAACCGGCGCGTACGCGCGGTTGGCGAGCTGCTCGAAAACCAGTTCCGCATCGGCTTGGTGCGCATGGAACGCGCGATCAAGGAAAAGATGTCGGTGTATCAGGAAATGTCCACGGCGATGCCGCACGATCTGGTGAACGCCAAGCCGGTAATGGCGGCGATTCGCGAGTTCTTCGGCAGTTCGCAGCTTTCGCAATTCATGGATCAGACGAATCCGCTTAGCGAAATCACGCACAAGCGCCGTCTTTCGGCTCTTGGGCCGGGCGGTCTTTCGCGCGAGCGCGCCGGATTCGAAGTACGCGACGTGCACCCGACGCACTACGGACGAATCTGTCCGATTGAGACGCCGGAAGGGCCGAACATCGGTTTGATCAGCTCGCTTTCCTGCTATGCGCGGATCAACGAGTTTGGGTTCATCGAATCGCCGTACCGCAAGGTGCGCGGCGGGCGCGTGATCGACTTCGTGCAAATCATCAATTCCGGCGACAGCGAATTCAAGGCCGGCGAAGTAGTGGAAAAAGAAAAAGTTGAAGATACCAACGAAGAACTGAAGCGGCGGCGCGTGGTTGTCGAGCCGCATTGTTTCTATCTCTCCGCTTGGGAAGAAGACCGCTACGTGGTGGCGCAGGCAAACGCTTCGCTCGACGACAAGGGAAAAATCACGACGGAGCTGGTCAACTGCCGGCAGGCGGGCAACTTCGTTCTGAAGAGCCGGGATGAAGTGGACTACATCGACGTTTCGCCGAAGCAGCTTGTTTCGGTGGCGGCGAGCTTGATTCCATTCCTCGAGAACGACGACGCGAACCGCGCTTTGATGGGTTCGAACATGCAACGGCAAGCGGTACCGCTGATTCGCGGAGATGCGCCGCTGGTGGGCACGGGCATGGAACGCGTTACGGCGCGCGATTCAGGCGCTGTGATCGTCTGCCGCCGAGACGGCATCGTGGACCAGGTGGACTCCGAGCGCGTAATCGTGCGTGTGGAGTCAGACCAGTCCGGGGTGCTGAGCCGCGAAGTTGGTTCCGACATTTATTTGCTCACGAAGTTCAAGCGCTCGAACCAGAACACTTGCATCAGCCAGAAGCCGATGGTTCGCGCGGGCGACCGCGTGAAGCAGGGTCAAGTGCTGGCCGACGGCCCGTGCACCGACCGCGGCGAACTCGCGCTGGGACGCAACGTCCTGGTCGCGTTCCTTCCGTGGCGCGGATACAACTTTGAAGACGCGATTTTGGTGAGCGAAAAGCTGGTGGAAGAGGATTACTACACTTCGATTCACATCGAGGAATACGAAATCGAAGCGCGGGATACGAAACTCGGACCCGAAGAAATCACGCGGGATATCCCCAACATCAACGAGAGCTTCCTTCGTAACCTGGATGAAAGCGGCGTGATTCGAATTGGAGCAACGGTGAAGCCCGGCGACATTCTGGTCGGCAAGGTAACGCCGAAGGGCGAGACCACGCTTACGCCGGAAGAGAAACTGCTGCGCGCGATTTTCGGCGAGAAGGCCGGAGACGTTCGCGACGCTTCTCTGTATTGCCCGCCGGGCATCGAAGGAACGATTGTGGACGTGAAGATCTTCTGCCGCAAAGGCGCGGAGAAGGACGAACGCCACAAGGCCATTGAAGGTACGCAGATCGCAAAACTCGAAAAGAACCTCGCCGACGAGATTCGCATTCTCACCGACGAGCGTTTGAAGCGCTTGAACGACTTGCTAGGCGGACAGAAACTGACCGCCGACCTGCACGATGAGCGTACGAACAAGCGGTTGCTGATCAAGGGCGCAGAGTTGACGCGCGACATTCTGGAAAAGATCACCACGCGCAACTTGAAGCGCCTGCGCTTGAACGATAAGGACCCGCTGCTAATCGAGAAAATCGACGAGATCGAGGAAATGACCTCGCGCCAGATCGACGTGCTGCGGAAAATTACGGATGAGCGCATCGGCAAACTCAAGAAGGGCGACGAATTGCCGCCAGGCGTGATTAAACTGGTGAAGGCTTACATCGCGATGAAGCGCAAGCTTTCCGTCGGCGACAAAATGGCAGGACGCCATGGGAATAAGGGCGTCATCGCGCGTATCGTTCCGAAAGAAGACATGCCGTATATGCCCGACGGCACGCCGGTGGAGATCGTTCTGAACCCGCTCGGCGTTCCTTCGCGTATGAATGTGGGACAGATTCTGGAAACGCATCTCGGCTGGGCTTCGAAAGAGCTCGGCGCGCGCGTGGCGAAACTGCTGGACAAGGAAACACGCGCGGAAGGCGTGCGCAAATGGTTCAAGGACGCATTCGGACCTACGTCGGTGTGGAAGACCATCGCCGATTTGGATGACGACGCGATCCTGGACCTAGCCTATAGCTTCCGCGAAGGCGTGCCGTTCGCGACGCCGGTGTTTGACGGCGCACGCGAGCACGACATACGCCACTTGCTGGAATTCACGGAGCTGCCGCAGACCGGAAAGATTCCGCTGTATGACGGAATGACCGGCGACGTTTTCGCTCAGGAAGTTACCGTTGGTTACATTTACATGCTCAAGCTCTCGCACTTGGTGGACGACAAGATTCACGCTCGTTCCATCGGCCCGTACTCACTGATTACGCAACAGCCGCTCGGTGGCAAGGCGCAGTTCGGCGGACAGCGATTTGGAGAAATGGAAGTGTGGGCGCTGGAAGCTTACGGCGCGGCGCACATTCTCCAGGAGCTGCTCACCGCGAAGTCGGACGACGTCTACGGCCGCGCAAAGATATACGAGGCGATCGTGAAGGGCGAGCCGGGAATCGAACCCGGCGTGCCTGAATCGTTCAACGTACTCGTGCGCGAATTGCAGTCGCTGTGCCTGGACGTCGAATTGATGAAGCGCCAGAAGCCGCAGTTGGAAAAAGCCGAAGCGGCGGACTAATTATCGCGCCGCCCCAAATCACCGGGGCGGTGCTTACAGATTCCTAACTGGTTTTTGCTCCGGCTTGCCGGAGAGGAGGATCTGCCCTTGTATCGTTCGAGCCCGTACGATCGTGCCAGCCAGATAGCAGATTTTGATTCCATTCGCATCAGCCTGGCGAGTCCGGAAAAAATCCGCTCGTGGTCTCACGGCGAAGTAACCAAGCCGGAAACCATCAATTACAGAACCTTCAAGCCGGAACGCGACGGCCTGTTTTGCGCCAAGATTTTCGGCCCGGTGACGGACTGGGAGTGTCTCTGCGGCAAGTACAAGCGCATGAAGCACCGCGGCGTGATTTGCGACAAGTGCGGAGTGGAAGTGACGCTCAGCAAGGTTCGCCGCGAACGCCTGGGCCACATCGAGCTGGCTTCGCCCTGCTCGCACGTGTGGTTCTTCAAGGGTCTGCCGAGCCGCATCGGCTACCTGCTGGACATCACCATGCGCGACCTGGAGCACATTCTTTACTTCGAGACGTTTGTTTGCCTCGATCCCGGCGAGGTGCCGTCGCTGAAGCAGAAGGATATTCTGCCGGAGGAAAAACTCCGCGAACTGCAGAAAGAGAATCTCGGAAAATTCCGCGCAGGCATGGGCGCTGAAGCTATCAAGGAGCTTTTGCGCAGCGTGGAAGTGGAAAAGCTGTCCGAAGAGCTTCGCGAAAAAATGAAGACGGACCCCAGCCTGCAGAAGCGAATCAAATTCGCGAAACGGCTGAAGGTTCTGGAAGCATTCCGCAAGAGCGGAAACAAGCCGGAGTGGATGATTCTGGATGTGATCCCGGTGCTTCCGCCGGAGTTGCGTCCGCTGGTGCCTCTGGATGGCGGCAGGTTCGCGACGTCTGATTTGAACGATCTGTATCGCCGCGTGATTAACCGTAACAACCGTTTGAAGAAGCTGATGGAATTGCACGCGCCGGACGTGATCGTTCGCAACGAAAAGCGCATGTTGCAGGAAGCGGTGGACGCGCTGTTCGACAACGGACGCCGCGGCCGCGTTTTGCGCGGAACGAATAACCGCCCGCTGAAGTCGCTATCCGACACGCTAAAGGGCAAGCAGGGCCGCTTCCGGCAGAACTTGCTGGGCAAGCGCGTGGACTACTCCGGCCGTTCGGTCATCGTGGTGGGCCCGGAGTTGAAATTGCACCAGTGCGGCCTGCCGAAGAAGATGGCGCTCGAGCTTTTCAAGCCGTTCATTTATCACAAGCTCGAAGCCGCGGGACACTGCACCACGATTAAGCAGGCGAAAGAACTGGTGGAAGCACAAGAAGCGATCGTATGGGACATTCTCGAAGACGTGATTCGCGAACATCCCGTGATGCTGAACCGCGCTCCCACGCTTCACCGTCTGGGCATTCAAGCGTTCGAGCCTGTGCTGGTGGAAGGAAAGGCAATCCGCATCCATCCTCTAGTTTGCACGGCTTTCAACGCGGACTTCGACGGCGACCAGATGGCGGTACACATTCCGCTTTCTCCGGAAGCGCAGGTGGAAGCTTCGGTCTTGATGCTCAGCTCGCATAATATTTTGTCTCCAGCCAACGGCTATCCTCTCGCTGTACCGACGCAGGACATGGTCTTGGGGATTTATTACATGACCAAGTCCAAGCCGAAGGCGAAGGGCGAAGGGCGCGCTTTTGGTTCGAGCGATGAGTGCGTAATGGCGCTCGAAGCAGGCGAAGTGGAGCTGTTGACGCCTATTCGCATGCGTTACACCGGTGAGGTAATCGACCTTACCAATGCGTATGACGATCAGGATGTCTCGCACACGGAACCTGTAAATCTAAATCGCCAGTTCCTGCACACCACCGTGGGACGCGTGATCTTCAACGATCACTTGCCCACGGAGATGCCGTTCGTCAACGGCCTGCTCAAGAAAAAGGGTGTCCAGGCGCTGGTGCAGTATTGCTACCTGCGCTTTGGCCTGGAAAAAACCGTGGTGGCGCTCGATAAGCTGAAGGAACTCGGCTTCCTGTACGCAACGAAGTCCGGCGTCTCCATCGGCATCAGCGACATGGTTATCCCCAGCGTGAAGTTCAAGCTGGTGGACGCTGCGGAACACGAAGTGGTCAAGGTGCAACAGCAATATCTTGACGGCGCGATTACCAACGGCGAGCGTTACAACAAGGTGATCGCCATCTGGTCGGACGTGACTGAAAAAGTCGCGGACGAAATGTTCAAGGCCTTGGAAGAGCAAGACAAGCAGGGAATTATCAACCCGGTGTACGTGATGGCCGATTCCGGAGCGCGCGGTTCGAAACAGCAGATCCGCCAGCTTTCCGGAATGCGCGGCTTGATGGCCAAACCTTCGGGCGAAGTCATCGAGACTCCGATCACTTCGAATTTCCGCGAAGGCCTCACCGTGCTGCAGTACTTCATTTCCACGCACGGCGCTCGCAAGGGCTTGGCCGATACGGCGCTTAAGACCGCCGATTCCGGTTACCTGACGCGGCGTCTGGTGGACGTGGCGCAGGACGTGATCATCAACGAATTCGATTGCGGCACGGCTGATGGGATTTATGTGGAACCGATTCTGGAAGCCGGCGTCGAGGTGGAATCGTTGCGCGACCGCGTAATAGGCCGCGTATCGCTGGAAAAGATTAAGGACTACGAAGGCAGCGTGATCGTCGAGATCAACCAGGAAATTACCGAGGAACTGGCCAACGCGATTCAAGCGGCAGGCATCGAGCGCGTGAAGATTCGCTCGGTGTTGACCTGCGAATCCCGCCGCGGTGTTTGCGCTCGGTGCTACGGCAGAAACCTGGCAACCGGACGTTTCGTCGAGATGGGCGAGGCTGTCGGAGTGATCGCGGCACAGTCCATCGGCGAGCCTGGCACGCAGTTGACGATGCGCACGTTCCACATCGGCGGCACGGCAACTCGCGTCACGGAACAGTCGAAGGTGGAAGCGCGCAACAACGGCTTCGTGAAATTCATCGACTTGAACGTGGTCGAGGGCCGCAACAAGACGATGGTGGCCATGAACCGCTCCGGCTTGATCGCGGTGGTGGACGAAAAGAACCGCGAAAAGGAACGGCACCACGTGGTGTACGGTGCGCGCTTCAAGGTGGAAGACGGCCAACCGGTCACGCTCGGCCAGACCATGGTCGAATGGGATCCGTACACCTTCTCGATCCTTACGGAAACGGGCGGGTCGATCCAGTTCAAGGATTTGCAGCCGGGAATTACGATCGAAGAGCAAGTGGACGAAGTCACGGGGTTGTCGCAGCTGGTGGTCACGCTTCCTCCGGGTGACGAAAAGCATCAGCCCACGATTCTCGTTCGCGATCCACAGGGACGCGTCCGCAAGAAGTACCTGATGCCTTCCCGCGCGCACTTGATGGTCGCGGATGGGGATGAGGTGCAGCCGGGCGACGTTCTGGCGAAGATCCCGCGCGAAACGACCAAGACGAAAGACATCACCGGCGGTCTCCCGCGCGTTGTGGAACTATTCGAAACGCGCAAGCCGAAGGATCCCGCGGTCATTAGCGAAATCGACGGCATCGTGAAATACGGCGACATCGTTAAGGGCCAGCGCAAGATCTTCGTCGAGAGCGAAGACGGAAGAACGGTGAAAGAATATTCCGTCTCGCGCGGCGTGCACATCAACGTACAGGAAGGCGAACACGTTCGGGCCGGCGAGCCATTGATTGACGGGCCGCTGAACCCGCACGATATTCTCGCCGTCTTGGGAGAAAAGTACACGCAGGCTTACCTGGTGAACTCGATCCAGGAAGTCTACCGTCTGCAGGGCGTGAACATTAACGACAAGCACATCGAGACGATCGTTCGTCAGATGATGCGCTGGGTGAAAGTCGAAGACGTGGGCGATACGACGTTCCTTCTGGAAGAACAGGTGGACAAGTTCCGCTTCCGCGAAGAAAACGACCGGATCATTCACGATGGCGGGCGCCCGGCAACAGGCCGTCCGTTGCTCCTTGGAATCACCAAGGCATCGCTTTCGACCGATTCCTTTATCTCCGCGGCGAGCTTCCAGGAGACCACCCGCGTCCTTACAGAAGCGGCGATTTCCGGGAAGGTCGATTACCTGCGCGGCTTGAAGGAAAACGTCATCATGGGCCGGCTCATTCCTGCCGGAACGGGCCTGGATCGCTATCGGAATATCCAGCTCCTCACGGAAATTCCGAAGGAAGAGATTCAACAGATGGAGCCTGAACTCACACCGGAAGAAGCTGCGGCGCTCGATTTCCTGCGCAAGGATACCGACGCCGTCGCAGAGAGCTAGTCCTCCGCGGTTTTTAGTCAGGGCGTCCCGGTGCAAACCGGGACGCCTTTTTCATTTGTGCTCGATTGGGCAGGTTTTACCTGTTAAGTAACTTGGCATAGGCTGCTGTTTTGTTTCGCCGCGCAACGCTTCCCGCCCGTAAACTTTAGAGAGCCCTGATCACAGCCTGGTAGCGGGGCCGCTGCCAAATACGGCAAGAGCGTCGTTATGTCTGCAAAGTCGACCGACAAGCAGTCTAAGAGACCTGTCTCCACTTCTCCGAGTGAAGCGGAGTACAACGAACTCGTCGCAGTGATTTCAGGTTCGCAGCGCAATTACCGCGACCTCATCGATAATCTAGATCACGCTGTTTTCACTCTGGCTCTTGACGGCGAGATACGGGTTGCAAATCGCTGCTTGTCGGAGCTTCTGGATGTTTCCTTTCAGCACCTCATCGGCAGGCGGCTAACGGACTTCATCGAGCTGCCCACCTACGCCCAATTCCAGCGGTGGCTTCCTTTTCTTCTGAAGGCCGGGTCATGGGCCGGAACCGTAACCGTACATTTAAGAAAGGACCGCGAACCGAGGCAATTTCACTGCTGGGTACAGGCGCTCAGTGAGGACGGCCAATTCACGTCGGTGACCGGCTGGGCGCGCGACGTCACTTCGGAGCGCCAGTCCGAGGTCCGTTTTGCTGAACTTTTCGAAACCCTTCGCGAGGGAATCTTTTTAAGCACGCCCGAGGGAAAACTGCTCGATGCGAATCCCGCACTCGTTCGGATGCTGGGTTTCGAAAGCAAAAAGGAGCTGCAGGCTCGCAACGTTCGAGATATTTACGTAAATCCATCCGAGCGGGATTCACTGATTCGCGACGTTCTCGCAAACGGATCGGTACAAGACCGCAAGATTATCCTGCGACGCAAGGATGGCAAGACGATCCACTGCCTCAACTCCTGCGCTGTGATTCGCGATGCCGCAGGCCGCGTCTTGCGGATTCAAGGGACGCTGGTGGACGTGAGC
The DNA here is from genome assembly GCA_963830375.1 of uncultured Acidobacteriota bacterium. GTDB lineage: Bacteria > Acidobacteriota > Terriglobia > Acidiferrales > UBA7541 > Palsa-295. Next base: position 520,160 of record CAWHMJ010000008.1, on the reverse strand, counting down.
GAGCGGCTCGAAATGGAAGAGCACCTGCATAAAGAGCAGGAGTTTGTTCGGAGTCTAGTTGCCAGCTTCCCCGATGTTATTGCGGTGCTGAGTCTCGAGGGCACCTATACCTTCATAAGTCCGCGAGTGCAGGATGTGCTCGGGCGGCCTGCGGAGGAATTCATCGGAAAGCCGTTGGGCGGGGAAGTTCACGCGGACGATCTTACGAAGCTCCAGGCGATTTTTCAGAAAGTTGCGACCGGGCGCGGCACCAGCAGCCAGTTCGAGTACCGTGCGCATCATGCGGATGGAACTTGGCGGATGCTTCGCGCCAGTGCAAGCCCGCTTTACGATACGCAGGGAAAGATCAATGGCGTGGTGGCCTCGGCGCGGGACGTCACGGAATCCAAGACCATCGAACAACAACTGGTGCAAAAAGAGAAACTCGCGGCGATGGGCGAAATGATGACGGGAGTGGCCCACGAATTGAATAATCCTCTTACGGCGATCCTGGGCATCACCGACCTTATTCGTGAACGCGCGTTGGATGATGCTATGCGCCACCAGATTGATACGGTCTTGAAACAAGCGCGGCGCGCTGCGACCATCGTACAGAACCTTCTGGTCTTTTCCCGCCCGTCTTCCCTGCGCAAATCGAGGGTACAACTCGATCAAATCGTCAAACAGGCGCTGGATGCTCAGCATACGTCGCTGCAGCAGAAGAAAATTACGGTACAGTTTCAGGGAGCGCGCGATCTGCCGGCCATCGAAGGAGACCCGAAACTTCTGGTGCAGGGATTCTCGAACCTGATCTCAAACGCCGAGCAGGCAATCGGATCCGTCCGCGAAAGCGGAACGCTTCGAATTTCAGCAGGGTTCGCGGACGGGAAAATCACTCTGGCATTTTCCGACGACGGCCCAGGCATTTCGCCGGAAACCCTGGGAAAGGTATTCGATCCTTTTTTTACCACCAGGCGCCCAACCGGCGGGACGGGACTCGGGCTCACGATCTCCCAAGCAATTGTGAAGGAGCACGGAGGAAAGATCGAGGTCGAGTCGTCGCTAGGCGCAGGCGCCACTTTCCGAGTGCTGCTTCCGGCGGCGGTCGAAGAAGTTTCGCCTGAAGCAGCTATCCCGCGGGCTGCCGCACCTCCGCTCTCCGGCTCAGCCGAATTACGCGGACACTCCGTTTTTGTGGTGGACGACGAAGAGAGCATACGCGAGATCGTGCAGGAAGGGCTGGCGGCTCGCGGAATGATCGTCGAAGGCGCGGCGAGCTCGGAGGAAGCGCTGTCCCACCTGATCGCGGGCCATTACGAATTCGTGCTTTGCGATTTCAATTTGCCGGGATTGAATGGGGAACGTCTTTTCGAGAGAGTACGATCGCAGCTACAGTCTGCAACTCCGCGATTTGTTTTTATGACCGGGGCGTTGCTAGATCATTCGCAGGTGACGCAGTTCCAAGAAAAAGGTGCATCCGTGCTGCAGAAACCGTTCCACGTGGCAGCGTTGGCTAAATTGCTGACGCAACTTCTGCAATCGCAGGCGGTTATTGCGAAATAGAATAGGGCCGAGTCATTTATTCGACTTTGACGCGGGCTGCGACGGCATGGCATCCAGCCCAAAATCCCAAAAGTAAAGATTCGTTCCGCCACCTTGGACAATTTCCGCGAGAGCGTATTCGCCCGGGTCGATGTGCTCTTCCAAAGTAAATCTATAAACGCCCGGCGCAATCAGCCAGCGCTGTATGAGCAGGGTCGTCTGTCCCGTGGTTCCTTGCTCCTTGAATAGCTGATCGAGATTTTCAAGATACCGGCTGTCTCCTTTCACTTTCGCGCGAAGCAGTTCCAACTCCGGTTCCCGGCCGTCGGCGGTACGCATATAAAACTCCGTCTGGCCGGCTTTGATGCGCAGCTTCGCGCGCGGGCCGATTAGTGAAACTGTATGCCTGGTTGGAATGATGGGAATCGGGATCAGCACCTGCTTTAGCATCTGCGTCTTGCTGAACTTGATATCCGCGGGCGCCTGCGGAATTGGAAAGACTCCCTTGCCGTCGAATTCGAAAAGACCCTCGCCGGGCGGCAGAAAAACTCCGGGAGCGACTTCCAGGCTGGCGTCAATATCCAGCGCTTGGGCTGTGCGACCGGATTCGCGAGCGTGCACCTTGGCAATCACGTCCGCGTCGCGCTTGGCCTCGTCGGCTTCTACTTTGTGCGTCGCGTCCCAGTCGATAAGCGATTCCGGTATTTCCTCCCACTGCGATTGCTCGATGCTGTAGTAACGGACTCTGTCCCCTTCGACGTTATATTCGCGAACGAGTTGAAAGCTGCCATCGCGCAAGATGAGCTTCTTCCCGCGCGGGCAGGGACGCTGTGGAGGGGAGGCAGATGGAGATTGATCGGGGGCAGAAGATTGGAGCGCCCGTGCAGGAGCGGGAACGACGAGTGCAAGTGAAGGTAAAGCAACGGCGAGGATTAGGATTCGTCCCCGGGGCCCAAGCCGTTGATCCCTGCTTTGCCACTGCGGTGCCATCGTGATCGCGTCCCCCAACCCGCTCTCTGCGCTCCTACTACGATGCGTTTTCCAGCGCGGGAGTTTGGTTGCACTCAGGATAATCCGGCACGCGGGCGACTACAACCGTGCGCATGAATTACGAAGGCAAAGCGAATTAAGAAATGAGGCAGCGGGGCAAACGCCAGTGTGGGAGGGGCCGATAAAACAGGATTCCGAAGACTCCAGGAGGGGAGGCTTATAAAGAAGGCTAATGGTCGCAGCGCGGTTGAAGAACCGTGAGAATCATGAGGTCGGAATTGGTGAACAGCCACTTTTCAGCTTCGGCACCGGCGGCTTCCGCAGCGCGGGCGATCGTGCCCAAGTGCTTATTTCGCGCGACACCGCGAAGATGGTCCAAGCATATACCGGTCAGGGTAGATACTTCGGTTTCGGTGAAGGTCTTCTGGCTCGACTTGATGCGCACCATGCGTTCCCTCTCTCACTTTGATGCAGGGACAGAATAAATGTCACTAATTACGCATGCAATAGTCCTTCCGTTCTATTCGAGGTAAACCAGAGGTCTATGAATACAGCGAGAACTCTCTTGCATTCTATGGTTTGCCGAAATTATGCGAAATTCAGGAGAAGCACTACACGGGCAGTGCCTTTCTCCAAAAATGGAAACTAAAGTCTACTGAGGAAATGTTTCTACCACTTCACGGATTTGTTTCGCATGGCGTAATTCGTGGTAAGCGATGGTACGGATCCAATCGTAGATATTCAGGCTGCCTAGAAATGGATGCGGAGAGCGGTAGGCGCTCAGATCCTGGGCTCGCGTGGATTCAATAAAGGCTAGCGTTCCTTCCCGCGCTGCAGCCAAGCGACTGAGTGCGTCTGGTCTGTCGGCAACTAACGAAGAGTCCAGTGGAATGGGCGTTTTTCGCTTTCTGCCCCGCCAAGCGACGAGAACCACAGGCAAGTGAAATCTCAAGAGCACCGGCAGTTGTCCTGGCGGCGCCTGCAAAACCGATTTCGAGCGGGCGATGATGAATTGTTCGGCCATGGTGACGTGTGCAGCGACTTCGGCGGGCGACCAGACGTCAGCACTGGGTGATTCGTGCCAGAGGTTTGCTGGGACTTCGGTGGCTATTGCGAAGAATCTGTCCCGCGACATTTGCAGAAGGCCGAGGATCGGTGCGAGGTTTTTCACGCGATATGCCTTCAAATGCCAAAGCCACCGGCCTTTTCGAAAGCTCGGGCGAGTTGCAAGATTCTAGACTCGCTAAAATGCGGGCCCAGAATTTGCAAGCCGACCGGAAGTTGGGCTTTTGTTTTCCCGCAGGGAATTGAGATGCCGGGAATGCCAGCCAGGTCTCCTGTAACTGTATATATATCAGCCAGATACATCTGAAGAGGATCGGATGTCTTCTCCCCCAGCCTAAACGCCGGGGTGGGTGCAGTCGGAGTCAATATGGCGTCCACCTTCTGAAAAGCTGCGGAGAAGTCCCGCGCGATCAGTGCTCGCACCTTCTGCGCGCGAAGATAGTAGGCGTCGTAGTAACCCGACGACAGAACGTAGGTGCCGAGCATAAGGCGCCGCTTGACCTCCGGGCCGAAGCCGCGCTCGCGGGTCTTCCGGTACATATCGAGAAGCGTGGCGCCTGGGACACGAAGACCGTACCGTACGCCATCGTATCGTGCCAGATTCGAGCTGGCTTCGGCAGTGGCGATGATGTAGTAGGTAGCGATCGCGTACTCGGTATGGGGCATCTTGAGCGGAATGCGACGGCAACCGAGTTTCTCCATTAGAGCAATGGCAGCGAGGACCTTCTCCTTGACTTCGCTGTCGATGCCTTCGCCGAAATACTCCTCGGGGACGCCAATGCGGAGTTCCTGGATGGGGCTTTCGATTTCCACGTCGTAAGGAGGGACGGAAGCGACTGCCGAAGTGGAGTCGTTCTCGTCACGTCCAGCAATAACAGCCATAACGGCTGCGGTATCCGCGATATTTCCGGCAAAGGGGCCAATCCGGTCGAGGGAGGAGGCAAAGGCTATGAGCCCATAGCGGGATACGCGACCGTATGTCGGCATTAGGCCAGGAATACCGCAACAGGCTGCCGGCTGGCGAATCGAGCCTCCCGGTGTCGGTTCCAAGGGCCACCACAGCCAACCCGGCAGCCACGGCGGCGGCTGAACCGCCGCTGGAGCCTCCTGGGACGCGGTCAAGGGCTACCGGATTCCGTACGGGTCCATATGCTGAGTTCTCATTGGAGCTGCCCATGGCGAACTCGTCGCAGTTGGTCTTGCCCAAGATAACGGCACCTGCATTCTCCAAAAGTGTTACGGCAGTGGCGTCATAGGGAGGAATGTAGGATTCCAGAATTTTCGAGCCGCAGGTGGTGCGGATGCCCGAGGTGCTGATTACGTCCTTGATGGCGATTGGAACGCCGGCGAGTGGAGGCAATTTCTCACCGCGAGCCACGGCTGCGTCCACGCGGTCGGCTTGTGCGTAGGCGCGTTCGGGCGAAAGGGTCAGGAAGGCGTTCAGGGCGGGATTTTGCCGATCAATTTCAGCATAAAATCCGCTCGCAATTTCCCGGGCCGAAACCTTCTTCGCTTGAAGAGCGGCATGTATGCCGGCGATGGTCCAAGGCGCGGCGCTCATCTTTCAATTACCTTGGGAACGCGAAAAAAGGGCTTTACGGCGTCGGGAGCCTGGCTTAGGACTGCATCAGCGACGGTGCAGGGGTGGACGATGTCGTCCCGTAGCGGTGTTCCGGCCTCTTGGTTCGACCCGGAGAGAGGGGAGTCTGTTTGCCCAGTCGCGAAAGACATTTGGGTCATCGGCTCAACGTTCGTGACGTCGAGCTGTTGGAGCTTTCCGACATAGTTCAGGATTTCGTCCAGCTGGCCTCGATACATTTCAGCTTCATCGGGCGTTAGCTCGAGGTGAGCAAGTTCGGCGACGCGCAAAACGTCATCGCGGCTAATGGTCATCGAATTGGTGACCTCTCGGATTAGATGCTAAAAAAGATTAACTGCCTTTGCGGCTGCGGATGAACGGGATGTGCTCGTTGTCCATTTCGCGGGAGACGCGCTTGGGGCCGGGCTTGGCGATGAATTTTACCTCGCGGACGAGATTTCCGCCCCAAGCCTGATTGACTCGCTCGCAAAATTCTTTTTTCATGGATTCAAGTTGTTTCTGCCAGGCTTTACCATCGGCCACGATTTCGAGGCGCCCGGCTTCGCAGCGAATGGGCTTGGTGTGTCCCGCAAGAATTTTTCCCACGACCTTGGGCCACGCGCTGGTGAGCCAAGCGAGAGCTGCTTCGGGGCGGTCGAGTCGCCGCAGGACACCGCCAAGAAGTTTTCCGGCACGATCCATGGATGGCGGATTCTAGCACAGACTGTCTGCGCAACGAATCTCGGAAGATATAACAACTGCTGGCGAAAGTTTGGGCGCGAGAAGCGGATAGTTTCGACTCGCGGAATTGAGGAGACTGTATGCGAGACGGTGGAGTTTTAGGGAGGGTAAATGATTCCGATACGTGTGATCGCTATTTCGACCGATATTGCGGAGTTGGTGCGAAAGACGATGAAAGATCCGCGCTACGGTTTCCCAGCATATACAGAGGTCGCTACAGGCGGTGCGCCGTGCAGGCATTGTCTTCGCATGATTTCTCCAGGGGAACGGTGGACGCTTTTCACGCACGACGCTTTCGAGGGCATTGAGAAGCTTCCTTTGCCCGGGCCGGTTTACGTGCATGCGGAATCGTGCGAACGCTACCCAGAAGACGGAGGCTTTCCTGCAGAGCTCCGGAACAGTCCACGAACGCTAAACGCGTACGCTCGGGGCGGACAACTGCTGGCGCAAAAATACGTCGAGGATGGCAACGTGGATATGGGGATCGAGAATCTTCTTGCGCGCACAGAGACGGACTACATTCAGGTGCGCAGCACGACGGCGGGATGCTACACGTTCCGAGTGGAACGCGCGAACGGGTGATCGTTAACCTTTGCTCGCGCGGCGGCACAAGAGCGGTTTCGCAATCTCACAATCAAATCAATCGTAACGGAGAGCAATCATGGGGTCCACGAGCGTGGCGCGGCGCGCCGGGAAATAGCACGAAGCTAGCGCGATGGCTGCGAGAAATAACGTGACGCAAAGCAAGGTAAGGCCGTCGAGCGGGCTGAGACCATACAGGACTTGAGCCAGCAGGCGCGACACAGAGGCCGCAGCCAGCAGACCGACGAAGACTCCAGTGGCCACCGGCTTTCCGACTTGCCAGACCAGGAGTCGAACTACGCCGCCGGGCTGCGCTCCAAGCGCCATGCGAATGCCGATCTCTCGCGTGCGCTGGCTGACGGCGAAGGAAGTGACGCTCACAATGCCGACTGACGCCAGCAGCAGCGCGAGTAATCCGAGGGTCGCTGCGAGCAGCGCCCCAATCCGGGAGGGCCAAATCCAGATGGACAGGTTCTCCGCGAGTGGCTTCGCTGTGCTGGATACGTTCGGGTCGATCTCTCTCGCGAGCCCCGGCAGCGAGGCAATCAACGGCCCCGGATCGCCCGTAACGCGGACTAGTATTTTCGGTTCGTGGAATTCGTCAAGCCCCGAGGCTTGAAGCGGAAGGTAAAGATAGGGCAGGCTGGCAGCCCACAGGTAAACGTTTCGTGTATCGCGGACAACGCCGACGATTTCGAAGGGTGGCGATTTGCGTCCTTGGCGGAAACGCTTTCCGATGGCTTCCTGACCCGGCCAAAGCTGCCGGGCCAGCGATTCGTTAACGACGGCGACTCGGGCCGCGGCAGTGGTTTCTTGTGCTGTGAAGGATCTTCCCCGCACGACGCTGATGCCGAGGGTGTCGAAGAATTCCGGCGAGACGAGGTTGTAATTGACGATGGGCAGCTTTTGTTCGATAGGGAAATCCTCGCCGTCGGGGAGTATCGAGGATTGCGAAAAATCATTTCCCAACGGGACTGTGGTTGAGGTGGCTACATTCCGAACGCCCGGCAGCGATTGAATTCGTTCCGCAAGACGCCTGTCGAATTCAAGGCGCCGCCCGGAATCGTAGCCCAAGATGCGCAAGTCAGGCGAAAGTACAGCGACGTGCGTTAAATCGAAGCCGGTATCAATGCGCTGCGCTTTGTGGAGCGCGCGTGCGAGAAGCCCCGCGGCAACCAAAAGGAAAAGCGAACCGCCCACCTGCGCGACGACGAATGCACTGCGCATCCATCGGCCCTTACGATAGGTGCTGGCGCCGCCTTCCTCGCGAATCGCCGTTAACGGATCCTGCCGGGAGGCGCGTAACGCAGGCATCAGCCCTGAAACGACGCCGCTGAGAAGAGAAATTCCCGCCAGGTAAAGAGCGACGCGCCAGTCCGGGCTGACGTCTAGAGAAAGCGCAGGAGCACCTGGTGGATGCGCCAATCTGAGCGCAAGGCCGGCAGACCACCAGGCAACGAGCAGGCCAGCTACGCCGGCCGAGCCGCTCAGCATCAGGCTTTCGACGACCATTTGACGCACCAAGCGTCCGCGCGATGCGCCCAGCGCGATGCGAACTCCCATCTCTTTCTGTCGCGTGACGCCGCGCGCCAATTGCAGGTTGGCGACGTTGGCGCAGGCGATCAACAGAACCAATCCCACGGCGAACATCAGGGCAAGGGCCAGTGGCGCAAGGTCAGACTTCTGGCTGGGCGCAAGAAAACTGCCGCTGGTGACAAGGACGGTCGAGTTCCGGAGTCTTCCTTCGTCAGCGGCGTGGAATTGGCTCGCCAGGACCGCCATCTCGGACTGCGCTTGAGGAAGGGTTGCGCCGGGCTTTAAGCGGGCGACCACGAACAGCCAGCCGCCCTCGCGGTTATCGAGCATGTCGGGGCCCGAGTGCACGTTGGCGTTCATCATGATCGGGACCCACACGTCGGGTACCTCGGGGTCGCAGCCGATAAAATCCCACGGCGCGATTCCGATGACAGTGTACGGCAGGCTGTTGAGAGTGATCGTGCGTCCGATCAGGTTCGCATCGCCGGCAAAGCGTCTTTGCCAAAAATTGTAGTTAAGCATGACCACCGGATGCGTTCCGGGAGTCTTGTCTTCTTCCGGAGAGAATGCGCGGCCCAGCGCGGGAGAGGCGCCGAGGATATCAAAGAAATTTGCCGAGACCATTTGCGCATGCAGCGACTCAGGAGCGGCACCGACCGAGCCCAGCAGCATGATCCCACCGGCGTACGCCGCAATGCTCGAAAAAGAGGTGTTTCGGTCGCGGTAGAAAGTATATTCAGGATAAGAAAAAATGCCGGTGCCGGGTTCGCCGCGGGTGACCGAATAGAGATTGACCAGACGCTCCGGGTCGCGCGCAGGCAGGGGCCGCAAGAGCACGGCGTTGTACAGCGAAAAAATGGCGGCGTTCAGTCCGATGCCGAGCGCCAGGGTGAGGACTGCCGCAATGGTGAATCCGGGCCGTTTTGCCAGCACGCGGAGACCGTAGCGAAAATCCTGAATTAGATTTCCCATCAAAATCCTCCGGCCGGGGCGCTATGATCGCCGTGGTGTGAAGCTCTTTGATTCCAATTAGCAATTCAATTCCGTGCTTGCTGCAATGTAAGTGATTGAGCAAAAAGGGGAAATCCGCCGGGGAGAGACTGCGCCGGTAAAAAGATTGTTCGGTCTTGACACAGAGTGTTCGAAGGCGGACATCTAAATCACCAGAAAAACGATCAAGCCGGGCCGTTTAAACCGAGCTGTGGGGCGATGGCGCGAAGAGAATCGATGCAGAAGGCGATGTGTTCTTCCAGGGGAATGCCCAATTCTTCGGCGCCTTTGTAGACATCGTCACGGCTGACGCCGCGGGCGAAGGCTTTGTCTTTCAGTTTTTTCTTTACCGAGGCGGCTTCGACTTCGTGGATACTTTTGCTGGGTTTGATGAGGGCGCAAGCGGTGAGGAAGCCGGCCAACTCGTCGCAGGCGAAAAGCGTGTGGTCGAGTGGCGATACGCGCGGGACGCCGCAATAGTTGGCGTGGCCAAGAATAGCGTGAATCATTTCTTCGGGGTACCCGCGTTCGCGGAGAATTTTCGAGCCTTCGTAGGGATGTTCTTGCGTGGGATGATGGGCGGCGTTAGGCCAACGCTCGTAATCGAAATCGTGGAGCAGGGCTGTGAGGGCCCAGAGATCCTCGTCAGCGCCTAGCTTTCGAGCGTAGGCGCGCGTGCAAGCCTCCACTGCAAGAGCGTGTTTGCGCAGGCTTTCGCTTTGCGTGTACTCACACAGAAGCTTCCAGGCATCGTCACGAGTCGGCATGGTTTCCTCAACACAATGCTGCAAGATGAGGCCCACGAAAAGCAAGAGTGATCCGGGCACCCTGGATTCCACCAACGCTAGATGAAAAATCCGAGCTAGAGCTCCAACATTTCGAGAGCCGCAAGGGCATAGATCGCCGCGCAATCAATCATTTTTCGCAGATCAACGTATTCGTTCGGTCCATGCGCGACCGAAAGCAGTCCCGGACCGTAGGCGTACGCCGGAATCCCGGCAGCAGCATAGAAGCGGGTTTCCAGCAGGCCGGGACACATTTCAAAGGAGGGTACTGCGCCGGTTACGTTTTGTACGCTGCGGGAGAGCGCTTGACCCAGCGCTTCGTCCTCCCGGCATGCGGCAGAATTGCCCTCTTGCAGGACGTCCCATTCGAGGGGAATGCCGTCTCGTTTACATTGCTCCAGCACGCCCAGCAACTTTGCCTTCTCCTCGTCGAGGTTTTCCTCTGGATTAATTCGGCGGTCAATGGTGAACCAGCATTGCTCCGGCACTACATTGAAGTTAGCGCCGCCGCCGCTCAATCCGCCGAGCATCAGGATCGAGTTGCGCATTTGTTCTGCGCCGACATTGCATCGGGTCTTGCGCTGTTCCACTTCGCGTTTCAATTGGGCCAGCCGCTCGACGACAAGGTGCATGCGTTCAAACGCGTTTGCTCCTTGATGCTGCAAGCCAACATGCGCTGACTTTCCAAAGATTCGAACGCGCAGCGAAATCGCGCCCCGATTCGCGTTCCAAACCACACCACCGGTCGGCTCCGCCAGCAACATTCCGATGCCGTTTCGCCCGAGCAATCCTTCTCTCGCCAACCATGCAGAGCCGCGCTTGCCCCCGGTCTCTTCATCAGGAACCAGCGTCAGGCTGATCTTGCCATTTAGGTTCCGGGCATGTTCCTTTATCGCGAGGATGGCGTAGAGCATGGCGACGATGCCGCCTTTCATGTCGCACGAGCCACGCCCAAATATGAAGTTGTCTTTGCGAGTCGGCTGGAACTGTTGCGAGGATTGCGCCGGAACCACATCGTAGTGGCCGTGGAAATAAAGCGATCGCTCCCCGCTCCCCAAAGGTCGTCAGCAGACAGGGATGTTCCTGGTCGGTCTCCTTGCTGATCTCTGCAGTCTGGAATCGCTCGCAGTCGAGATGCAGTTGGCGCGTGCGCGTTTCGAGCAAATCCGCGCAAGCCCTATCATTTGTTCCTGGCGGATTCTCTGTCGGAATAGCAACAAGCTCGGCGAGAAATGCGGCCATTTCTTCCTTGCGCCCGTGCAGCCAGGAAACAATCGCATCGGTTCGTGACGAATCGGTGCTCAAGGTTTTGCTCATCCGTCGCCATGTTAGAAGGAGGTAGAAGTGAGGCCAAGCGCCATATTGGTGTATTTGGCGCAAAGCATCAGAGAGAGGCTGTTGAGCTGAGCATAACTGCGGAAATGAGGCGCGTCTTAGAATGAGACAGGGGTGTGCTAGATGAGACGGCACCAGTCCACAATGAGACAGTGCGATCGGTGCGGCTGGTAAGCACTGCGGCAGCTTGCCAGGCGAAGAAATTGCGTATCTAGCGACCAGCAAGACGCTTACAACGAAGCCGGGCAGTTCCTTCTGGAAAAACGAAAAGGAAAACCTTTTCGGAACTCGAAGTGCAAGAGATGGAAATGTAAGGCAAAAAGCGTCACCGATTGACGCAGCGCGACGATGTGCTCAGATCGATAGCAGACCATAAGCGTCAGGCGAAAGATAAAACAAATCTTATCGACGGCGCAGGCGGGGCCAAGCAGTTTAGTTTGTAAGGAGCAAGACGATGGCTTTAAAGTTGGCGACTCGGGCAAGCGAAATAACACTTGACAAGAAATGGCACCCTGGCGACAATCACTCGCGCGCCGTCCCTGCCTTCCCCCTGTCAAAAGAGCCCTCTTCTTCGCATCGCCGGAATAGTCTGCGAGGAGAACCGGTGGCGGAAAAAGAAAGCACAGCAACAAGCATGGATCTCGACCGTGAAGTAATTCGCTGTCAAGTCTGTGGATTGGTTCAATACCGCACACGCACTGACAATTGTCGTCGGTGCTTGCGCATGCTGCCCCCCAAGGTGTCATTCGTGATACCGACACCGTCACCTCAGGATTTGCCGGGGGACGACCGCCAACTGTTCGAGAACTGGCCGAATCGCGAAACTGTGGAGAACATCGGCCAGCGAATACGACAGTTGCGGGAGTCGCGGAGCATGACGCAAAGCCAGCTACAGGCACGTTCGCGAGTCTCACGTTCGTATTTGTCGCGAATTGAGAGCGGACAGATGACGCCCAGTCTTGGCACGCTTGAGAAAATTGCCGAGGCGCTGGGGGTTGGGCTGAACCGCTTCTTCGTGCCGGAAACGAATGGCGAAACAGTACTTGAGGACCCGTTCATTCAGGGGCTTCGACCATTTTTGAGGCAACTCGATTGGACACAGTGGCAAGGAATCCTGAAGAGGTTGCAGGCGATTAGCGAGCACGTGAGCACGAATCACAGCGTGCGCCCTATGCCGCCGCAGACTGCTGACAGGCTGCCCCACAACATGCCCCGGCGGCAACAGCCAGCGGGCCATTCTGCGGCGGTGTTGCACCGCTAGCTCCGCGGAACGAAAAGCGCGGCACAACCGAAATTAGTAAGGACGGCCCGGCAAGCTCGCCACGAGGCGACTTGCCGGGCCGTCCTGGTTTTGATGGGCTTCGAGCGGTCCGAGCGGAAAAGAGTTTGTGTCACAACCGCAAATTCTCGTCCCTCAGCGGCTAAAGCCGCACTGATTTTGCACTATTTACGGCACGACTAAAGTCGTGCCCTGACGAAAATCTTTGCATCATTCTCGGCACGACTACCCTTCGCAGGCTCAGGGTGAAAAGTCGTGCCCTGACGAAAATCGGAGTTGCGACACAGACTCAAAGGCGCTGGAGGCTACTGCGTTTCTTTCTTGCCGATGCGGACTAAAGTGATCTGGGTGCCTTCGGGGATTTTCTTCAGAGCCACGACGCGCACGCCGTTGTGGTGATCGTCGACGAACGCAACGTCACTGTCATTCATTATCACCACGCCGTTTGAGTGGTCGGGAACGCCCCTGTTAGCTTCCAGGCGGAAATCGGGGCCGAGACGCCTTCTGTACCAGGCTTGCACGAAGTCTATGGGGTCTTTGGTTTGATACTGCTCGGTGGCGATGCCGACACCGGTGTCGTTTGCGCTGAGGTTGACGTTGGCACCCTTGTCATCGGATGAAGGCGAGGCGCCGGGATAAATTTCCAGGCCGGTTGCATGGGGGCCGCCTTTGTTGACTGAAAGCGAGCCGAGAGCGGTTTGGATATCAACTTTGTCGCCGGAGTTGCGAACCTTTAGGTGATGGATGAAAAGGCCGGCGAGCGTCACGCCGAATAGAAACATGACGATAATTCCTGCGGCGACGATACCGAGGATCCACCAAATTGCATTGTTTCTTCGAGGCGGCTGGGCCTGTGGGTAGATGGGTGGTTGTGGTGGTGTGGCGGACATAGCTTCCCCCTCGCGCAGTCAAATCTAGTTACGCATTATGGCCGAAAATTGTTTCCTGCCAAGCATGGCTTTGTGCGGTAACGTCGCTAGTAGAAAACCACTTTCACGTCCGGGCTCTTTTTCAGGTGCACAGTATCGATGAAGCGCACCTGGCGGTCGTCGTAGGTCAGGATCAACGAATGGGTGCGAGTGCCTTCGCCGAAGAAGCGCACGCCGCGGAGAAGTCCGCCGCCGGTGACGCCAGTACATGCGAAAATAATTTTCTTTCCGGGCGCGAGATCTTCGGTGGCGTAGATGCGCTTGGCGTCTTTGATGCCCATCTGGGCGAGGCGCTCGTGGTGCTCGGGCTTTGACGCTACCAGGCGCGCGAGAATTTGGCCGTTCAGGCAGCGCAGAGCAGCGGCGGTGAGAACGCCTTCGGGGGCGCCACCGGTCCCCATTACGGCGTGGACGCCGGTGCCAACCACAGCGGCGCTGATTCCGGCGGAAAGGTCGCCGTCGGAGATGAGCCTGATGCGAGCGCCGGTGGCTCGAATCTGATTGATCAGTTCTTCATGGCGCGGGCGGTCGAGCACGATGATGACAAGGTCTTCGACTTTGCGGTTGAGACGCTTTGCAATTGCTTTCAGATTGTCAGCGACCGGCGCATCCAGATCGACCGCGCCTTTGCATGACGGTCCGACAATAATTTTCTCCATGTAAAGATCGGGGGCGTGCAGCAATCCGCCGCGTTCGCTGGCAGCGAGGACAACGATGGCGTTTGGCTCACCGGTGGCGCAGAGATTGGTGCCTTCAAGAGGATCGACGGCAATGTCCACCGCGGGGAATGTGCGGGTTTTATCGCGCACAGCGGCGCCGACTTTTTCGCCGATGAAAAGCATGGGAGCTTCGTCGCGTTCGCCTTCGCCGATGACGATGGTGCCGTCCATGCCGACCGAATCCATTTCCGAGCGCATGGCCTCGACGGCCATCTGGTCGGACTTGTGGCGGTCCCCTAGTCCCATCGTGTGCGCCGAGGCAATAGCGGCTTGCTCTACGACGCGCAAGAATTCCAGGCTGAGTGCTTTCTCCATTATTGCTCCTGAATTACGAGAGTGAATCCGAGCGGCGGGAACATCCGCCACGGGGGCGCCCGGAGGCCTATCATAATCCAATTAGGATGTTTTCAAACAAGACGAAGTCTCGAAAACGATTTCTTGCTGTGGTCAGGGCAACGGTTGAATTTTTGCATTCACAAGAAAGGGATCGTCGAATTCGGTTTGATCGCCAGCTTTTTTTCCAGCTACGGGCAGCAGGCGGGCAGAAAGCGGCTTGTGCCATTTCACGGAAAGGCTGGCGACGTCGCCGAGAATCTTGGCGAGCTGATCGTTGGAGACGTCGCCGGGGAGCGGAATGACGTCGAGCCCGGTACCGCACACCGCGGAATAGGAGAGCATTTCATCAAGCGAGAGGCGGCCTTCGGTCCAGCGCTGCGAGAGGACCGAATCCTCCAGGATTGGCAGCATCAGGCCGGAATAGCCGGCTTGCGTGACGGGAATGGACTTGAGAGCGCGGGTGATCAGCGCGGCGGTGGTGAGCGTTCCACTGGCGCCCATGGGAGCGCCGAGAAAATTCTCGATTGCGCGGCCGATGGAAACATCTTTCAGTCCCGCAGGAGAAAGATCGATTCCGCCGTATTTCCAGCCGCTGCTCTGGCTGATTTCGTTCGCGGTCTTTTCGACTTGTTGAGCGTAGGTGGTTAAAGAGGCTTTCAAGTGCTCCTCTGCAATTTCAGGAGAGTTCGTAGAGGCAAGAGCATCGGCTACGACATTGGCGGACTGCAAGCCTATGGCGAAGCGCTTGCCTTCGCTCGCGAGATACGATGCGGGATAAAACGGAGTGCCGTCAGGGACGAAAGACGAAGTGGTGAAGCTGAAATTGCCCTGGCTGTGCAGGGTGTTGGCTTCGAGATATTTCATCACACCGGCGGCAGCTTGAATGGATTTCCAGTGAATTCCGTCCTCGCCGCCGATGAAGATGGAGCCTTCCAAAGTTTTTGCATTGGCAAGAATTTTTCCGAGCAACTCCGCTTCGCGCGGGTCGTCGGAGTCCTTCATCATCGCCGGACCGATGGATGCGTCGAAACCTTCTTTCACGGCTAGCGCGTCGTACTCGCGGAAGAATGCGAGGGCTTGTTCTTCGGAGAGGTCGCGCGTGTATTCGGGGAAAGGCTGCGTGGTGATGCGAATGGTCTGGACTTCGTATCCTGTTTTTTCGTAGGCGGCCTTGGCCTGGCGCAGGAAAGTGAGGGCGTCTTGAATCTGATCTTTGTAGTGGGCGCGATCGAGGCGAACGAAAGCCGTGATTGCGCGAATTTTCGGTCTTGAAGCAGGTTCGGATGCGCTTTGAGCCTTCCCCACAGCTGCAACTAGCAGAAGGGAGAAGAGAAGCGCGATGACGGCGCGCAATTTATTGGGAGTGCTCATCAGAAGGCCGAGATTCCGGTGATGCGCTCGCCGATGATGAGCTTGTGGATGTCATGCGTGCCTTCGTAGGTGTAGACGGACTCAATGTTGTTCATGTGGCGCATGACGCAGTAATCGTCCACGATGCCGTTTGCGCCAAGAATTTCGCGGGCGCGGCTGGCGGATTCGCGCGCGACCCACACGTTATTCATTTTCATCATGGAAATGTGGGATGGGTGCACACGGCCCTGGTCTTTGAGCCTTCCAACCTGGAGCGCGAGGAACTGCGCTTTGGTGATCTCGGTGATCATCCAGACGAGTTTTTCCTGAACGAGCTGGTGCGAAGCGATGGGCTTGTTGTCGAATTGTTTGCGCTGCTTGGCATAGGTGAGCGCGGTGTCGTAGCAGGCCATGGCCGCGCCGATGCCGCCCCAGCCGATTCCGTAGCGCGCCTGATTCAGGCAGGAAAGCGGACCTTTCAGGCCTTCGACGCCGGGCAGAAGATTTTCGGCAGGGATTTTGCAATCCGTCATCGCCAGGCCGGAAGTGACCGAAGCGCGCAGCGAATATTTTCCGTGAACGTCCCAGGCTTTGTATCCGGGCGTGCCTTTTTCGACGAGGAAGCCGCGAATTTTGTCGTCTTCAGTTTTTGCCCAGATGACGGCGACGTCTGAGATGGAGCCGTTGGTGATCCACATTTTTTCGCCGTTGAGGATGTAGCTGTCGCCTTTTTTTACGGCGCGCGCCAGCATCCCGCCCGGATTCGAGCCGAACTGCGGTTCAGTGAGACCGAAGCAGCCTATTGCTTTTCCCTGTTGCAACAGAGGAAGCCATTTGTCTTTCTGGGCGTCGGAGCCGAAGGCGTGAATGGGATACATCACGAGCGCAGACTGGACCGAGACAAAGCTGCGGAGGCCGGAATCGCCGCGTTCGAGCTCCTGGGTGACCAAGCCATATTCGACGTTGGACATTCCCGCGCAGCCGTAACCTTTCAGGCTCGCGCCGAAAAGACCGAGATCGGCCATTTGCGGGACGAGTTGCACGGGGAATTTTCCTTCGCGGTTGTACTGCTCGATGATGGGCATGATGGCGTCATCAACGAACTGGCGAGCGGTCTGGCGAGCGAGTTTTTCCTCGTCGCTCAGCAGGGAATCGAAGTCGAGGAAATCGACCCCGGGGAATGATGGCATCAAAAATGTCTCCTTGAATTGCGGCCCATTTTTGTGAGTTCCTAATCGCAGTTCTAGACCCGGTTAGAAATGTCCCGGTCGTTTGTTTTGAGTGGGTTACAGCCAATTCTGTTTGTGATGCAGAACCGGTTAGAAATGCAGAATTGCGCCCTTCGCAAATGCGCTCAGGATGAATCCCTTCGGGATTCACGCGAAAGGTGTGAGTCAACTGCATCCGGGATGCAAAGTGCGCGCCGCCATCCGCGCCCCGCGAAAATATGCGGGATCCAAACTGCGGAGTTGTGGCCCCGGGTAGAGGTGGCGCGGTCGTTTGTTTTGAGTAAGTTACGTCACATTCTACATTTTGACCAGAACCGGGTAGAAATGCGGGAAACGGCCGGAAATTCAGGTCGCAAATTGCCTGGGGGGACCTGCGTCCGGGTCGCACGATTACACCCAAGGCGCCTTGTTCTTGGAAACCCGCCTCGCGGTTCCTGTTGTGCCGTCCGTCGCCAAATTTGTCCAAAATAATCACGAATCACGCTAGCACTTTGGTTGGCGAGTTTCAAGGACTCGGAGCCTGTGGACGCTTCCGATTTTTGAGAACGAGGGTGCAGCGAGCCGCAGAGTGTGGTAGTGAGGTCAGTTTCCGGTTGGAGCGTTGATCAGGAGCTGAAGAGTTAGGGTGTAGTCCTGTGGCCGTTTTTTGGTAGTATTCAGTAAGAAGGCTTACCCAAACATGTCGAAAAGATTGATTCGATTTGTTGCGTTTGTAGGTCTCCTTTGTGCTTCAACATCGGTTTATGCACAGGAAAATCCGGTGGAAGTGCCCGGATGCAAGCTCGCAAGCGATCCGCAGGCTTTCGACGGAAAACTCATTCGCGTCCGCGGAACGCTTAGCGTTCACTTCGAGGATTTTTCACTCGGAATTAGGAATTGCGATACAGCACAAGGCATCTGGCTGGCTTTTGGTGGAGACGTGCCTGGGATAGTGGCCTCCACGGTGAACGATAATTTCAGAAACACCGGCTCTGACGTCAAGATCAACGGCGTTTCGTATGGGATCAAGAAAGACGACAGCTTTCATAGACTGTACGCCTTAATTGCTGCGCGTCACGGAGAAAAGCCTGACTACAGCGTTACAGCTACGCTCACAGGTATGTTTTTTGCAGGCGAAGAGGAGAAAACTGCGAAAGGAGTCACGTAATTTTGCTGGATATGGGCATTTAGGGTGTTGTTCGCTGTTCGTGATTATGCAGGTTTCAGATGTAGAATCCGTCCCCCCTGCAAATCTCAACCTTCGCGGTGTATTGATTGGCGTTGATGGTAAACCGGTAGAAGGCTTTACGGTCGTTAATGATGTTCTCGGGGGTTCACCTCCCGAGCGCCAGCAAGTTGTTACGAACGAGCAGGGAGAATTCGCGTTTTCCAATTCAGGACAGCAGCTTCGGTTTGAAAATCCAAGCTACCGCCCATTAGCCCTCACCGTGGAACCGGGAGGTCCACCTATTCGCGTGCGGTTGCAAGATGCAAAGCGGTCAGACTGGGTAATTCCGGCTTGCGTGGAAGCTGATTCTTCTGGTCGAATTGGCTTTTCAGTCCTATTCGCGCTTCCAAAGACTCTAGAATCCAGTCCGTTTAGTAACGACGGCCTGCAGTCCGTCTTTGTATTCCCACGAGGGAAGGAACCGTTCGACGCCGATCTAATCATTTCTGGAAGCTCCCCGGAAATAACAGACGCCGCCGATTCCTTGGATTCCGAACAATTTGACGAACGATGGGTCAAGGACAGTGCGGGAAATGTTGTTGGTCTGGACGCCCGGGGACGCATGAAACATGGCGGGTATTGGCGCTCGACTATTTTCTTGGGTCGTGACGTCGCAAACTACCGCCCGCGGTCGGGAAAACCGGCGAACGCGTTAGACCAGGTTATTGACTCTGCATGCCTCGCAAAACGATAGCCTAACTATGCTGACTCCTCTTAAGTCAGATTACCGGAAACTGACCCACTACCCAGAGTGCTGAAGGCTGACTCGATAAGCAGCAAGCGGCAATAATGTATACTTCTGGGCAAAACTTGCACAAGGTGGGGTATGAATCGATCGGTTGGCGTGACGGTGACCGCAGTTATCGTGTTATTCGGCAGCGGCCTAACACTCCTGGCGGGAGTGATGATGCTTTTCGCTTCGTCCAGCGATCTTCCAATTCCCGAAAACCAAGTACATTTCTTGAAATATTTCATGGTTTTCCTTGCGCTCGTGTTGTTCGCGGCTGCGGCCTGGGGCATCGCGTCCGGAACGGGTCTGATGCGACTGCGAGAGTGGTCGAGAATCTCGATGCTGGTTTTCAGCGCATTGCTGCTTTTCGTTTGTATTCCCGGGCTTCTGATGTTCCTGTTCATGCCGTTCCCGCCGCCGGGGACGGCTCCGAGTCCGGAACTGACGAAGGAGATGCTGGCGGCAACGCGGATTTTCATGGTAGTACTTTACGGAATCCTGGCGGCGCTGGGCGGTTGGTGGATTTACTTCTTCAATAAACGATCGACGAAGGACCAATTTCTGAAAGTGAGGATACCCGGGCTGGAGGGAATGCCTGGAGGGGAGGTTATTTCGCCTTACGCGCGACCGCTGAGCATCACGCTGATCGCTTGGTGGCTGCTGATCAGCGGGTTCATCGGCGTGCTTGGTCTCTCGGTGAATCCGCCAGTCTTTTTTCTGGGATACTTTTTTAGGGGGACCTATGCGTCGGTGCTGATGCTGGCGCTCGCGCTGGTTCAGTCGCTTATAGGATTTGGATTGCTGAAACTCAGGCCCTGGGGGCGCACGCTGGCGATTTACTATTTTCAGTTCTTGATTTTTAATTCGCTGACGATGGTGCTGATCCCGGGGACGCAGGCGCGTTTCGAGCAGGCCATGAGCGAGATGTTGAGCGATATGCAGGGCACTTTGGGGACGCCGCCGTCCCCGATGCACGTTCCGATTTGGTTTGGCGTGATATTTGCGGTGCCGCTGCTGAGTTTGTTGCTGTGGATCGTGGTCAGCCGGAAGGACGCGTTTCAGCCAGAGCGATAGGCGGCTGGCGAAGCCTTAAAGCCGCTGGTAAGCGCTTTTCGCCGGCAACAAGCTCGGCGTTGACGTTAGCGGATGGCGATGCGATAATCACGAGCTTTGTTGATCCTAGAAGCGTGCTTCGGCGAGCGAAGGTGAGGCTCCGGATGCATGCGAAGAATTTTTAAACGGGGCGCAGATCCGTAATTTCTCCTGACCATGGAAATTCTCCACCAGCTCGCTGATCTGTTCCTTCAAGCTGTGCCCACAGTCATTATTGTTTTTCTCTTCTACTTATTCCTGCGCTGGGCATTCTTCACACCCATTCAAAAAGCGATGGCGGAGCGGGCCGCGAAGATCGAAGGTGCGCGCGCGGAAGCCGCGGCCATGGAAGCTGAAGCGGCGAGCGAATTGCAGGCTTACAACGAAGCGCTGAGAAAAGCGCGCGGAGAAATTTACGCGGAACAAGAGGCTGCGCGGCAATTGGTTCTGGACGAACGCGCGAAGCTGCTAAAAGCAATGCGCAGCCGCGCACTAGAGGAAGTGGCTGCGGCGAAGAAGAAAATTGCCGGTGAGCTGGAGTCGGCGAGCAAGGACGCGGCGAGCCAGACCGATATTCTGGCTCGCGAAATTGCGCGGATCATTCTCGAAAATCCCTCGCCGATGCAAGGCGGAGCGTCGCGATGAAACGCCTGCTAGGGACCGCCGGGTTCTTGGCCGTATTTTTGTTTCTCGCGGTGTTGCCGGTATTGGCGACGGAGAGAGAAACGCCGCCGCCGACGGAATCCGGCTTGGGCCTGGTGTTTCGCTGGCTGAATTTTGCGATCGTTTTCGGCGTAATTGCGTTCGTGGCGGTGAAGTGGGGCGGGCCCTATTTCCGGGCGCAGGCGGAAGAGACGGCGGGAAAAATCGCCGAGGGCGCGAGGGCGCGCGAGGCCGCTAACCGGCAGAGAGAAGAAATTCAGAAGAAACTGGCGGGACTCGAGGACGAGGTTAAGAGGCTGCGTGTTGAAGCGAAGCGCGATGCGGAAGCGGAAGCAAAGCGGCTGCGCGCGCTGGCTCGTTCCGAAGCGGACAGAATTGAGCATGCGGCGCAGATGGAGATAGAAGCGGCGGGACGTGCTGCGCGGCTGGAACTGAAGGCGCTTGCAGCGCGGCTGGCGGTGGAGCGCGCGGAAGTTTTGCTGTCGAAAGAGATGACGCCGCAAGCGGAGACGGCGCTGTTTCGCACGTTCGTGGCGGAACTCGAGAGGAGCGTCAATTGAGCGCAGTGGCGGAACGATACGCCGCGGCGCTGGCGGAAGTGGCGCTGGAGCGAAAACTCGCGGACAAGGTGAAGGGCGATCTTGGGGCGTTCGTTGCGAAGTATTTCTTTCCTCGGCGGATCTGCGGAACGCGCTGGAAAGCCCGGTGGTAAGCGCCGACGTAAAGCACAAGGTGATCCATGAAGTGGCCTCGAAGATGGGTGTGGACGCAGCGGTGCAAAACTTTCTTTACCTGATCGTGGACCATCGCCGCACCGAGATACTGCACGAGATTCCCGCCGCTTTGCAGCAGCAATTGAATATGCGAATGGGAATCGCCGAGGCGGAAGTGAGCTCGGCGAGGGAATTGAGCGGAGCGGAGAAACAGCAGTTGACCGCGATGCTTGAGCGGCGCACGGGGAAGAAAATCGAAGCGAGCTTTCGTCAAGACAAAACGCTGGTGGGCGGCGCAGTGGTACGCGTGGGAACGACGATTTATGACGGGTCGGTGCGCGAGCAGTTGAACCGGCTGCGCGAGCGATTGGAAACGGAATAGGCGATCGAAATTCAGGAGCGGGAATGGCGAACATCAAAGCGGACGAGATTACAAAAATATTGCGCGAGCAGATCGAGAACTACCAGCAAACGCTGGCGGTTGACGAAGTGGGATCGGTGATCTCGGTCGGCGACGGAATTGCGCGCGTTCACGGGCTGGATAAATGCATGGCGGGCGAGATGCTGGCGTTTCCGAACGATGTTTTCGGAATCGCGCTGAACCTGGAAGAAGATCAGGTGGGCGTCGTGCTGCTGGGAGACTACACAAAGATCGAAGAAGGCGACATCGTCAAGCGAACGAACAAGATTATGTCCGTGCCGGTGGGCGATGCAATGCTCGGGCGGGTGGTGGATGCGCTGGGAAACCCGGTGGACGATAAGGGGCCCATTCAAACCGATAAGCGGAATCCGCTGGAGCGTCTGGCGCCGGGCGTGATTGACCGGCAGCCGGTGCGCGAGCCGGTTCAAACGGGAATCAAGTCCATCGACGCGATGATTCCGATCGGGCGCGGGCCAGCGCGAGTTGATCATCGGAGACCGCCAGACCGGAAAGACCGCCATCATTTTGGACACGATCATCAACCAGCGCGGCGGCGACATGATTTGTATTTATTGCGCCATCGGGCAGAAGCGTTCGACCATCGCGCAAATCGTGAAGATCCTGACCGACAACGGCGCGATGGAACACAGTATCGTGGTGGCAGCGTCGGCTTCGGAGTCGGCGTCGATGCAGTACATTGCGCCATTCGCGGCATGCGCTATTGGCGAATACTTTCGAGATACGAAGCGCCACGCGGTGTGCTTCTACGACGACCTTTCGAAGCACGCGCAGGCCTATCGCGAAATTTCCTTGCTGCTAAGGCGACCTCCAGGCCGCGAAGCGTTTCCCGGCGACGTTTTCTTTTTGCACTCGCGACTGCTAGAGCGCGCAGCGAAATTAAATGATGCACTTGGAGGGGGTTCGCTGACAGCGCTGCCTGTGATCGAAACGCAGGCGGGCGATATTTCGGCTTACATTCCGACCAATGTGATTTCCATTACGGACGGGCAGATTTATCTGGAAGCGGATCTTTTTAACAGCGGCGTGCGGCCAGCCGTGAACGTGGGACTTTCGGTGAGCCGCGTCGGCGGCAACGCGCAGATTAAGGCGATGCGGCAAGTGGCCGGCACACTGCGGCTGGATCTGGCGCAATACCGCGATTTGGCGGCGTTTGCGCAGTTTGGGACCGAGCAGTTGGACAAAGCGACGCAAGCGCAACTCGCTCGCGGACAGCGTTTGGTGGAAATTCTGAAACAAGATCAGTATCAGCCGCTGCCGGTGGAAAAGCAGGTTTTGATTATTTACGCAGCGGCGAACCGGTATCTCGAGGATTTGGAAGTATCGCAGTGCCGCCAGTTCGAGCTGGAAATGTATCCGTTTATCGAAACGAACTACGGCGGATTGCTGAAATCCATACGCGAGAAAAAGGCGTTTGACGACGAGATTCGCGCGGAAGCGAAGAAAGCGCTGGATGCATTCAAGGAAACATTTAGAGCGTCGCATCCAGCGAAGGCGGAAGCGGATGCCGGCGCGAAAAAGGAAGCGAGCGCGGCAGCAAAACCGGCTCCGCTGCGGCACCGGCTCCGGCGGCACATTAATTCGAGCGCGAAAATCAGACACAGCTATCGATGCCTACACTACTTGATTATCGGCGGCGGGTTCGCTCGGTAAAGAACACGCAGCAGATTACGCGGGCGATGAAGTTCGTGGCGGCGGCGAAACTGCGGCGCGCGCAGGAAGGCGTGTTTGCGGCGAGGCCGTACGCGCACGAGATATTGCGCGTTTTGCGGTCGGCGGCGGCGCGCATGGAAAATGTGGCGCACCCGCTGCTGGTCCGGCGTCCCGAAGAAAAGATTTTGGTGGTTGTGCTTACAGGCGACCGCAGCCTGGCGGGAGCTTTCAATTCGAATGTGATCCGGCACGCGAGCGAATTCATGCGGGAGCACTCGTCGAAACAGATCGAGCTGATCGTGGTGGGCAAAAAGGGGCGGGACACTTTTCGGAAGCGCGGGCTGAAGTTCGCAGGCGAGTATTTGGATGTGTCCGCAAAAGTGGAATTTTCGAAAGCCAAGGAAATCGCTACGCGCATTGCGGAGCTGTACATCAGCGGCGAAGTGGATGCGGTGTACGCGATTTACAACGAGTTCAAGAATGTGATGGTGCAGAATCTGCAAGCGCAGAAATTGCTGCCAGTCGATCCGGAGGTCGTGAGCGCGGGAGAGAAAGACGGGGAAAAGTCGCTCGCCAGCCACGCCGGGCCGGGAAGCTCGCTGCCCATGGAACAAGCGCCAAGGGGCGGCGAATTGCTGGTGGATTACATTTACGAGCAACCGGTAGAAGAGATTTTCCGGGCTTTGGTACCACGTTATCTTGAAACTGAAATTTATCGAATTTTGCTGGAGTCGGCTGCTGCGGAGCACGCCGCGCGTATGACGGCGATGGATGCGGCGACGCGAAACGCGTCGGAACTGATCGATAAATTGACATTGCAGATGAACAAGATCCGGCAGGCCGCAATTACGAAGGAAATTATCGAGATTGTTAGCGGCGCAGCTTCCGCGATGTCGTAAGCATATCGTTCCAACGAGACTCAGGGAGAAACGGAATGGCAGAAAACAAAGATCAAGAGAAGATTGGGCACGTCGTCGAGGTCATAGGCCCGGTCGTGGATATTTTGTTTCAAGAACATCACCTACCGTTTATTCACAATGCGGTGCGCATCACGAGCGAAGGATTCAACGTTCCCGAGCCGCTGGACATCGTGGCGGAAGTTGCGCAGCAACTCGGGGAAGGGAGAGTCCGATGCGTGGCGATGAAGCCCACGGAAGGGCTAGTGCGCGGAATGAAGGCGGAGAACCTGGGCGAGCCGATTTCCGTGCCGGTGGGACGCGCGACGTTGGGACGCGTGCTGAATGTGCTGGGAGAGCCGGTGGACAATCTCGGTCCGGTGAAAACCGACAAGCGCTATCCGATTCACCGACCAGCGCCGTCGCTTGAGGACCAATCCACTACGCTTGAGATGTTTGAGACGGGGATTAAAGTTGTGGACCTGATCGAGCCTTACCTGAAGGGCGGAAAGATTGGATTGTTCGGCGGCGCGGGAGTGGGCAAGACCGTGCTGATTCAGGAATTGATTCACAACGTAGCGATGAAGCACGGCGGCGTTTCGGTGTTTGCGGGAGTAGGCGAGCGCACGCGCGAAGGCAACGACTTGTGGCTTGAAATGCAGGAATCGGGCGTGGTGGTAGCGGGAAACTCGGAGAAGTCGCGTTGCGCGCTTGATTTTCGGGCAGATGACGGAACCGCCAGGCGCGCGTCTTCGTGTGGGATTGACCGGTTTGACTGTCGCTGAATATTTCCGCGACGAAGAACATCTGGATGTGCTGCTTTTCATCGACAATATTTTCCGATTCGTGCAGGCGGGTTCGGAAGTTTCCGCGCTGCTGGGCCGCATGCCTTCTGCGGTGGGATACCAGCCGAACCTGAATACGGAAATCGGCGAATTGCAGGAGCGCATTACTTCCACCAAGACGGGATCGATCACGTCGGTGCAGGCGATTTACGTGCCTGCCGACGATTATACCGATCCGGCTCCGGCGGCGACATTTGCGCACTTGGACGCGACGACGAACCTGAGCCGGCAGATTGTGGAACGCGGTATTTATCCGGCCGTCGATCCGCTGGCGAGTTTCTCGCGAATTTTGGATCCGCGTATCGTGGGGCAGGATCATTACAATGTGGCGCGCGCGGTGAAATCAGTGCTCCAACGTTACAAGGAATTGCAGGACATCATCGCGATTCTCGGAATCGAAGAGCTTTCCGATGACGACAAGCAGACGGTGACTCGCGCACGCAAGATCGAAAGATTCCTGTCGCAGCCGATGAACGTGGCAGCGCAGTTCACCGGGCTCGAAGGCAAGTACGTGAAGGTGGAAGATACGGTTCGCGGATTCAAGGAAATTGTGGAAGGCAAATACGACGATCTGCCGGAACAAGCTTTCTACATGGTGGGCACGATCGAAGAAGTGCGGGAAAAAGCGGAGAAAATGGCGGCGACGGCATAGCTTTCAGCCGCGCGAGCCTGAGCGTAAATGCTACCTGAAGCCATCGAACTGCAAGTGGTGACGCCCGAGCGGCACGTCCTGAGCGAGAACGTGCAATCGCTGGAAATGCCGGCGAAAGACGGCTACCTGGGCGTCCTGCCGGGGCACGCCCCGCTGATTACGTTGCTGGGTGTGGGCACGCTGACGTATCACAAGGGCGCGGAGACGCGTTACCTGACGGTGATGAATGGATTCGCTGAAGTTTTGCCCGACCGCGTAATCGTGCTGGCCGAGATTTCCGAGCGCGCTGAGGAAATTGACGTGGCGAGGTCTCGGGCGGCGCTTGAACGGGCACAAGCAGAAGCCGCCAAGCCCGGGACGCAGGAAGCCGAATCGAGCGAGGCCGAGGCAAAGGTTGAGCGGGCCACAGCGCGCTTACAGACAGCTACGAAAGGCGGCGGTTCGGGTTCGCCGCAGGATTCACGCCGTTCCACGCACTAACTGCCATGGGAGTAATGGGTTAGCACAAGTCGGCATCCGCTTGTTCCTGCCAGCATCAAATATAGGTAGCATAGAGAAGGACCTGAATGGCTGAAATCACTGTGTATTCGACATGCTGGTGCTGCGATTGCAGGCGCGCGAAACAGTTCCTCCGCGAGCGAAAAATACCTTTTCGCGAGGTAAATATTGATGAGTCGCCTGATGCGGAAGAAATCGTGCTGCGCGCGAACAACGGCAAGCGCAAAGTTCCCACGTTGGAAATCGATGGGCGCTTTTTCGCATGCAGCCCGTTCGACCCTTACTTGCTTGCTGAAGAATTGAAGATTCCGCTGAACAAGTAGGCAGATTAAGCCAGGCCTGCGCCGCGCGTCATTACACCTGCGACGCGCAAATCCGGTGTGAGAACGACCAAGTCCGCGTCGGCGCCTATGGCGATGATTCCTTTTTTTCCCGCGAGGCCGAGGCGACGAGCGGGCAGAATTGTGGCCATACGCAGCGCGTCGATGAGAGGAACGCCGAGAGACACAATGTATCGCAGCGCGCGATCGAGTGTCAGAGTACTGCCGGCGAGTTTTCCTTCTGAGTTCCGGCAAACGCCGTCCTTCACGGTTACTTCGAAATTTCCGAGACGAAAATTTCCGTCGGGCATTCCGGTGGCTGCGGTGGCATCACTTGCGAGGAGTACGGTGTCGAAACCTTTTGTGCCAAGCAGAACCTGGATGGCAGGGCCAGCGACGTGAATGCCGTCGGCGATGATTTCAGCGGTGACATCGGGCTCGGTGAGGACGGCGCCAATCACGCCTGGATCGCGGTGCGAGAACGGGCGCATGGCGTTGTAGAAATGTACGGCATGGCGGGCTCCGGCTTGGATAGCAGCGCGAGCCTGTTCGTAATCCGCGTCGGTGTGGCCGATAGCGGCGACGATCCCATTTGTAACTGCGGCGCGGATCAAATCCAGGGCACCGGAGACTTCGGGGGCGACGGTGAGGATACGGATCAAGCCGTCCGAGGCGGCGCGAAATTTATCCAGGATTTCTATGGACGGCCGCGTGATGCTATCGGATGGATGGACTCCCCGGCGAGTTTTTGAAATAAACGGGCCCTCCAGGTGGATGCCCAAGATTTCCGCGGCCAAGCCGGTATTTTCCTGGTGCTCGTGAGAACGGATGTATTGAGCGATTCCCTCAAGGCTCTTGCATGTTTCGTCGACCGGAGCGGTAACGGTTGTCGCGAGGATCGACGTGGTGCCATGGCGCGCAACGGTGGAGGTTATGCAATCGAGCGCGGCAGGAGTCGCTTCCATTACATCATGGCCGCCAGCGCCGTGGATATGCACGTCAACAAATCCGGGAACGACGGTCATGCCGGAAGCGACGTAATCCACGGCGCCTTCCGGGATTTTCACTTCGTCGCGATGACCGATTGCGGTGATGCGGCCGCCTTCAACGAGAATAACGGCGTCGAGGAGCTCCTCCTGCGGAGTGAGGATGCGGCTCGCATAAATAGCGGTGACAGGCATAGCCTAAGAATCGTACTCGAACTCCGCGGCAAAGACACAGGCGAACCTTGCATCATTTTCCTTCTCCGCTACAATCAGATGTCGCCTATTTCCCGGAGGGTATTGAATGGCAAATGAAAAGCGGTATGTAGCACAGAAGCGGGAACGCCGCCGCCGGAAAGTCGCAAAGAAGAAGGTTCAACTCTACGAACAAGGAAAACTGAAGCACGACCAGCTTTCAGCACTCGCCAAGAAGTTCCTGACGCGCAAACAACGCGCTCTGAAGAAATCGGAATAAAAAAGGGGGCGTCCCAGGACGCCCCCTTCTGCCGTACCGCTCGCTCCCGCTAGTGCGCGAGTTTCGCTGCCTTAGTTACCGCCGGAAACTGCTTGCGCGTGTGCCTGTGATACTTTCGGAACGCTCAAGTATCCGGTGATCTTATCTTTGCCCACCTGGTTCACGACGAACTCAAGCGGAGCGCGCGCGCCATTTTCGAAGAAATAGAGCGGCTCGTTAGCCGAGAGCCCCTTCTTCTCGTGACGTTGGTCGTCGACAAAGATGGTCACGGTGTATTGGCTCTTCTTGATATTGGTCCCGTGGAGTTCAACCATCAAATTGCCGACTTTCTCGCGATCGTTTTTCTTTTCGATGCTGAACTCGTAATAATCGCGTTCACCGAGACGGCGTAGTTCTTCCACTTCGTCGTGGTTCTTCGCGATCAGGGTGCCGAATTCCCCGCGAGTCATTTGAAGGCTGTTCTTTTCGTTGTCGAGATCAGATCGCACGCCATTGACGTCCGTGCCGAGCTTGTTGACATCGTCCACGCTGGCCTTGGTGGCCAATTGGGCGCTGGTCTGATTCTGCAGATCCGACAACTCTTTCGCGTCTTCTTCCTTGATCTTCTTGGCCTGGAGGCGGGCCTTGCCGAGTTCGCCTTCGGTCAATTTCATTTTGTCGGTCACGACGCTGAGCTCGCCCTGAAGCTGCGCGTTGGTGTCCTCAGCCTTGGCCAAGCGCTGATCGAGAACCTCTTCGTTTTTCTTAAACTGTTCGTTCTGGGTGGCTAAATTTTGCTCGAGGTCTTTCGAGCGCGTGGAGGCGGTCCAGCCTGCGCCTAGCGCCACTAGAGATACCACGGCCAGAGCAACGACTACGATGCCGACCCAGCGGGGTGCGGAGGCGTCCTCTGTAATGAAATCCTGCCTTTGTTCACTCATGCTTTTCTCCTGTTTAAATCGCGTTGCGAGATTCGATAGGAGCAAGCGCAGAACCAAAGTGGGGCACCGGCTAGCAAGCGGTTCAAGTAACTGATATATATAGACTTGGCTGGATTCGAGCTTAGAATCGAGAGCGTTAGGCGGATCGAATACCTGCAATTTTTACGTTATTTTAAATATTTCTGCGTGGTGGAGGAATATTGGCACTACACGGCTACTTTCCATTCGTTTTCTCCCAGATACACGGTGCAGCTTGGTCACCTGCTAGCGGGTGATGGTCATGTTCCGCAACTCGGCGATGCGGTCCGCAAGCGGCGGGTGTGTGCTGAAAAGCCCCGAAAGAAACTGCCTGGGCGCGAGCGGGGCGACGATACAGAGCGCCGCGGTGGATGGCGGAATGTTCGACGGGATTCTCTGATTGTAGGCGCCCAGCTTTTCGAGGGCACTGATTAGGCCGTACTGCTGCCCGATCATCTTCACGCCGGAAGCGTCGGCCTGATATTCGCGCTGGCGAGAAATTCCGAGCTGGAGCAATAGAGCGGCGACGGGCGCGAGAATGAGCATTAAGAGCGCAGTGAGACCTCCGCCTTCGCGATTGCTGTCGCGTCCGCCCCATCCGCCCAAGATCAAACCCCAGCGGCCCATGTGGCCAATCCACATAATCGCGCCGGCAAGTGTGGCGGCGATGGAAGAGGTGAGGATGTCGTAATTGCGGACGTGCGATAGTTCGTGCGCGATAACGCCTTCCAGTTCGTCGTCATTCATGAGTTCGAGGAGGCCCTGTGTGACGGCAACCGAAGCGTGACTTGGGTTGCGGCCGGTGGCGAATGCGTTGGGGGCAGGTTGCGGAATCAGATACAACTTTGGCATGGGCAAATTCGCTTTCGCGGCGAGGCGCTCCATGACGGCGTATAGACGCGGCGCCTCTTCTCTGCTGATGGGCTTCGCGCCACTGGACGCGAGCGCGATTTTATCGGAAAAGAAATAGGCGGTGCCGTTCATCAGGACAGCGACGACGAGAGCTATGGTGATGCCGCGCTCGCCACCGAAGGATGCGCCTATAAAAAGCAGGAGTAAGGTTAAGGCCGTAAGAAGGAATGTGGTCTTTAGAGTTTTCATGGAATTCAGCCTTTGCGCCGCATTTCAGTTTAGGCAGCGCCTGCTTTCATAACACCACGCGTGATCTTCATTTCGCCAGTCTTGGAATCTGCGTCGACCTGCACCTGGTCTCCGGGATGAATTTCGCCGTCCAGGAGTTTCATTGCCAGAGGATCCTGAATCAGGCGCTGGATGGCGCGTTTCATGGGACGCGCGCCGTAGGCCGGGTCGTAGCCTTCGCGGAAGAGCAAGGCTTTAGCCGCGGGAGTCAGCTGAATGGTCAGCTGGCGCTCGGCGAGACGTTTGGTCAAATTGCGCATTTGCAATTCGACGATGCGCTCGATCTGATCTTTGCCCAGCGGGCGGAACATCACGATGTCGTCAATTCGATTCAGGAACTCCGGACGGAAAAGTTCCCGCAGAGCGGCCATGGCCTGTTCACGCGCCTTTTTCGGATCTTTCTCTGCGAGTTCGAAAATTGCCGAAGAGCCGACGTTGGAAGTCATGATGATTACGGTGTTGCGAAAATCTACCGCGCGGCCTTTGCCATCGGTCAGGCGGCCGTCGTCAAGAATCTGAAGCAGGACGTTGAAAACATCCGGATGCGCTTTTTCGATTTCGTCCAGCAGAATCACAGAATACGGACGGCGGCGAACCTGTTCCGTGAGTTGGCCGCCTTCTTCATAGCCTACGTAGCCCGGAGGCGCGCCAATCATTCGCGCGACAGAATGTTTCTCCATGTATTCGGACATGTCGAGACGGATGATGGCTTTCTCGTCGTCAAATAAAAATTCAGCGAGAGCACGCGCGAGTTCGGTCTTGCCGACACCAGTTGGACCCAGGAATAAGAACGAGCCGATGGGGCGATTGGGATCGCTTAAGCCTGAGCGGCTGCGGCGGATCGCGTTAGCGACGCTGGCTAACGCTACGTCCTGGCCGACGACACGGTCGCGGAGGCGTTCTTCCATGTGGACGAGTTTTTGAACTTCGCCCTCCAGAAGCCGCCCGACTGGAATGCCGGTCCACTTGGCGACGATTTTCGCGATTTCTTCTTCGCCAACTTCTTCCTTCAACATCGGATGATCTTTCTGCAAATCGGCCAGGCGATCTTGGGCGGTCTTCAGTTCTTTTTCCGCCGCGGAAAGCTTGCCATAACGAATCTCCGCAACTTTTGAAAGATCGCCGGTACGTTCGTAGCGCTGTTCGTCGGCCTTTAGTTGCTCGATTTCGCCCTTTAATTTACGGATGCGGCCGATGGCGTCTTTTTCCGTTTGCCAGTGCGCCTTCAGGCCGTTGGATTGCTCGCGCAAGCCGGCGAGTTCTTTATCAATTTGTTTCAGGCGATCGCGCGAGTGCGCGTCCGATTCCTTGCGCAGCGCTTGGCGCTCGATTTCAAGCTGCATGATGCGGCGTTCGATTTCGTCAATTTCTGTGGGGAGCGAATCGATTTCCATGCGAAGTCCTGCGGCGGCTTCGTCAACAAGGTCAATGGCTTTATCCGGAAGAAAACGGTCAGTGATGTAGCGCTGAGAGAGCATGGCAGCGGCCACGATCGCGGCATCCTTGATGCGCACGCCGTGGTGAACTTCGTAGCGCTCTTTAAGACCGCGCAAAATGGCGATGGTGTCTTCCACAGATGGTTCACCGACATATACCGGCTGGAAGCGCCGCTCAAGCGCGGGATCTTTTTCGATGTACTTGCGATATTCGTTGAGCGTGGTAGCACCGATCGCGCGCAACTCTCCGCGCGCCAGGGCGGGCTTGAGCATGTTGGAAGCGTCCATAGAGCCTTCGGCGGCACCTGCGCCGACGAGTGTGTGCAGCTCATCGATGAAGAGGATAATTTGGCCTTCGGACTCAGTGACTTCCTTGAGGACGGC
This sequence comes from uncultured Acidobacteriota bacterium, assembly GCA_963830375.1. Lineage (GTDB taxonomy): Bacteria > Acidobacteriota > Terriglobia > Acidiferrales > UBA7541 > Palsa-295. The sequence continues at coordinate 488,130 of CAWHMJ010000008.1, read as the reverse complement.
TTTCAAGCGGTCTTCGAACTCGCCGCGATACTTCGCGCCTGCGATCAGCGCGGAAAGGTCGAGCGACACGATGCGCTTCGGCTTCAGGACTTCGGGGACATCACCGGAAATAATTCGTTGCGCCAACCCTTCGACGATGGCGGTTTTACCGACACCGGGTTCGCCGATCAGGACAGGGTTGTTTTTTGTGCGGCGCGCGAGGATCTGCATCACGCGACGAATCTCTTCGTCACGGCCGATGACCGGATCCAGCTTGCCTCGACGGGCAAGGTCGGTGAGATCGCGAGCATACTGCTCAAGCGCACGGTAAGTTGATTCGGGATTTTGGGAGGTGACGCGATGGCTGCCGCGGATGGTGGCCATCGCCTGCAATATCGCATCGTGAGTCACGCCTTGGCGCGCCAGCAACTGGCCGGCGGGATCGCGGGAATCTGCGGCGATGGCGAGGAGAATGTGTTCAGTGGAGACGTATTCGTCTTTGAGACGCTGAGCTTCGTCGAAAGCGCGCTCAAGGACTTTGTTGGTCGCCGGACTCAAATACTGCTGGGACAAATCCGAAACCTTGGGCAGACGCCCGATCTGAGCTTCTACATCGCTGGAAAGCTTGGTTGGCGATACGCCAAGCTTTTCAAGCAAAGGAGACACGACGCCTTCAGCTTGCGCAATGAGAGCCCACAGCAAGTGCAAAGGCTCAATCTGCTGCTGGCCGGAGCGCGCGCCCATCTCTTGTGCGGCTTGTAATGCTTCCTGGGCTTTGATGGTCAGTTTGTCGAGTCGCGGCATAAGCGGATTTTCTCACTTTCTAACTGAGACAGATAGAGGGCCGAAGATAGCACAGCTGGCACATTTATCTGGTCCCGTTCAATATCTAGGGGCCTGTCCGTGGGGAGAACAGGCCGCCTTTATTAGTCAAGAAGCATAATAAAATATGCGCGTATCATTGTCAAGCCTATATCTTATTTTGAGCGAGCAGTGCGCTTGGCTGAAGATCATAATACGCGCAAAATCAGACACTTAAGATAGTGCGTCTCCGGCATAGTTAGCAAAATTGGATGATCTCGAGATTGAGTCCTTCGCTCTGTCACCGCGATGACTTTGCGAGCATCATTCGCAGCCTCGGCGAGAAGCTGGAGAAATGTAGGCTCGGAGATGTGGTAAGAGCAGGAGCAAGTGACCAGATACCCGCCCGGCTTGAGGATCTTCATCGCTCGGAGATTGATTTCCTTATATCCGCGTTGCGCGGCCGGGACGCTATCGCGGTTCTTAGCGAAAGCGGGCGGATCGAGGATGATCATATCGAAACGCCGGCCGACCTCGTCATATTCCTTGAGCAAGTCGAAGGTATTTGCCTCGCGGAAGGTAACATTCGAAATGGAGTTCAACTCTTGATTGCGGCGTGCGGCCTCCGCGGCAGCCGGAGCCATATCGACGCCTTCGACATGGGCGCAATGGCCAGCGACGGTGAGAGAAAACCCACCCTGATAGCTGAAGCAATCGAGGACTTCGCCAGAAGCGTATCGCCGGGCAGCCCAATGGTTTTCGCGCTGATCGAGAAAAGATCCGGTCTTTTGTCCGTGGCGGAGATCGTAAACGAAGGCGATTCCGTTTTCTTTTGCCACAATTTCGTCGGGGATTTCGCCGTAGAGAACGTCGACGCGTTGTTCGAGGCCCTCAAGAAGGCGCACCTTAGGGTCGTTGCGCTCAAGGATGCCCTTGGGGGAGAACAACTCGACCAGGATTTCGCAAATGAGGCTTTTGATTCGTTCGGTGGATTGGCTCAGCGTTTGGACCACGAAGTAATCGCCGTAGCGATCCACAATCAGAGAAGGCAATAGGTCCGCTTCGCCGTAAATAAGGCGATATGTTTCGGTGTTCTCGACAACAATTTTACGATAGGCTGCGGCGCGGCGGATGCGCTCAGTAAAGAAGGCGCGATCGATGGGGACATCTTCGCGGGTAAGCAGCCGGACGGCTATCTGGGATTTATCGCTGTAAAATGCGCGACCTTGGTAGCGGCCGCGTTCATCCGTTAAGCGGACGATGGAGCCGGCTTCCGCGCTCGCGCTGCGGACGTCGCTGCGATAAACCCAGGGATGGCCAGCGCGCAGGCGCTCAGAACCCCGGGAAGTGATAACAACAGACGCTTCCGCCACAATTCCTGCCTTGGGCGCTGAACGCGCCAGATAATCGCTATGATGGTACAGCATACTTAGAATGGGAGTGCGGGGATCGCGACGCCGATGGACCTGAGTGAATTTGATTTTGAATTACCGCCGGAATTAATTGCGCAGCATCCTCTGGAGGAACGCGACGCGTCGCGAATGCTCGTGATTGACAGGGCTTCGGACACGCTGCAGGACAGCCGGTTTTGTGACTTCCCGGAAATGCTGCGCGGCGATGAACTCATCGTTCTCAATAATGCAAGAGTGCTGCCAGCCCGGCTTTTTGGACGGCGTGCGGGTATTCGTTCTGAAAAACCGGGACAGAACAATGCGGCCCGCGACGAGCATCTGACAACTTCTATTGAAGTCCTGCTCGTGCGGCAACTCGAACCGGACCTTTGGGAGACGCTTGTGCGGCCGGGAAGAAAGATTCCCGTCGGAGAGCGCATCGTTTTCGGCGAGGGCGAGTTGGAAGCGCAGGTGGAAGGCCGGGGCGGGTATGGCCTGCGGCTTATGCGATTCACTTCGCGGACGGGTTTTCATGAAGCGCTTGCTCGACTCGGCCACATTCCGCTGCCGCCATACATCAAGCGTTCGGATGAACCCCTGGATCGGGAGCGGTACCAGACGGTTTATGCGCGACAGGGAAGCGCGGTGGCCGCGCCGACTGCAGGGCTCCACTTCACGCCTGAAATTCTGAAACGCGTGCGAGAGCGCGGCGTCGAGATTGCGGAGATAACACTGGATGTCGGGCTAGGAACGTTTGAGCCGGTGCGAACGGAGCGGCTTGAGGATCATAAGATTCACGAAGAAACCTACGAGATATCGGAAGGCGCCGCGAAAGCTATTGCGAATGCGAAGAGCAAAGGCCGTCCCGTACTGGCTATCGGCACAACGGTGGTTCGGGCACTCGAAGATGCGGCTGAGAAATCCTCACGGAGAGGAGAATTCATTACGCCCGGGACCGCGGAGGCCGGTATTTTTATCTACCCGGGGAAGCCGATCCGCATTGTGGATCAGCTACTGACAAATTTTCACCTACCGCGGTCAAGCTTGTTGGCGCTGGTGGCAACTCTGGTGGGACGCGAGAATATTTTGCGGGCGTATGGGCATGCGGTAAGAGCGGGGTATCGCTTCTACAGTTACGGTGATTGCATGTTGATTCGGTGAGCAGGCGTGTTTCCGGTAGGCCTGGCGAAGCCCTTTTTCCCTATTGAGTTTCGTGCAACGCGGGCCGGGTTCGTCTATAATCCGCTTCCTGCCGATGGGAGCGGGTGAATGCGGTATTTAATCCTAAGTGACATCCATGCCAATGTAACGGCGCTGGACGCTGCCCTAGAGGCCGCGAAAGGCCGCTGGGACAAGGCTCTGTGTCTGGGTGATGTTGTGGGGTACGGCCCGGACCCGAACGAAGTGATCGACTCCATCCGTAAACTCGGCGCTCTTGCGATTCGGGGCAATCACGACAAGGCGGGCAGCGGCATCGCGAACGCGGATGACTTCAATCCGGTAGCGCGGAACGTCGCGCTTTGGACCAGGGACCAGTTGCGGCCTGAGAATCAAAAGTGGCTTGAGGAACTGCCTACCGGCCCGGCAACGGTGGAAGGATTTTCATTGGTTCACGGAGCATTTCGCGACGAGGATGAATATGTTTTCGCGCCGGCGCAGGCTCTGGAAGGCTTGCTGGACGCTCCTTCGCCGATTACTTTTTTCGGGCACACACATCTGCAGGGAGGATTCACCCTGCGTGACAATAAGGTCGGGGTGCTGCACTTCAAGCCAGTGGCAGAGTCTTTATCTTCAACTCTGGTCATTGAGCCGGGCACAACCTACCTGCTAAACCCCGGTTCTGTGGGGCAACCGCGCGACGGTGACGCACGGGCTGCATTCGCGATTGCGGATATCGCCAACAATACCGTTGAGTTCTGGCGCGTTCCCTACGACATAGAAGCGGTGCAAGCACGCATGACAGCGGCTGGGCTACCAGATCCGCTGGTACGAAGGCTTGCATTCGGCCGCTAAGGCAGCAAGAAACCGATGGAGCCCGGAGAAAGCCCGTACAGCAAGGAAAGGAGCCAGTTTCCAATCGCATTTGCGGCTGGCGCGGTAATTGTGCTTCTGCTCTTCGGCGGCTTTCTTGTTTTGACGCGGGTGATGCGGTCTCACGATTCCGCGACGGTTGTAAAACTCCCATTCGGCGCCGGCGAACAAGCGTATGCGCAGAACGTTCATTTTCTGGACATTCGGCTAGCGCACGCCGCCAATTTTTTGAATCAGGATTTTACGTACGTGGCAGGAACAATGTTCAACGACGGGCCACGGAAAGTACGCGCGATGGAAGTGACCGTAGAATTCCATGACCCTTTCCATCAAGTAATTCTACGTGATACGAATCAACTAGTGGACCCGGGCGGCGCCGCGCTGGATGCCGGACAGCATCGCGATTTCCAGATCCAGATGGAGCATCTTCCCGCGCAATGGGACAAACAAAATCCTTCGATTCGTGTTACCGGCCTGATTTTGGAATAAGCGCGCGATTTGGATCTGTATCTTCGCGCCTAAGAGAAGTGGTGATGTCATCGAACGCGTTCGCGGATGACTGGGCCGAGCTCGACCGCGCGTTGGGAGAAATGGCAGCGTCGGTGAGCGTGGAAGTTCGCGAGGATGGCGAATGGCTCGACGAACTCGCGGCGTTGCACTGCGAGCTGCGGCGCGAAGGCAAGGCGGCACTGGTTCACTTGTGGTCGGACCAGCGGAATCTGACGCGCCGCGTGCTGCGCGTGAAAGAGCGCAGCGAGAATCGCATCCTTCTGGAAGTGCAGCGGTTCGGAAACGCCAAACCAGGGCGGCTTGAGTTTTTACGGGCTGATTCGCCGCGCTCGGCCGGACGTATTACTCGAGAACAATTCCGCTCGGGCCTTCGGCGCATGCTCTCCGAGAGTTTTCCTGACGCCACAGTTGAATCGCTCAGCGCTGCAAAAGACCTCGAGCATACTTTTTCTGAATTGTATGTTCGCGGGCGTATGCATGAAGGTTCCCAGGGTTGGGCATTTCTAGCGGTTTCCCCAAATGAAAACGCTGCAGTGATCGAGGGGATTCTCGCATTCGGAATTTTGTGGCTCGATTGGACGCGCTCGCACGCAGATCGTCGCGCAGTGGGGGGCTTGCGGTTGTTCGTTCCGGAAGGCACCAGCCGTCCGCTTCGCGAGCGTTTGTTGGCGCTTTCTCCCGCGGCGCGGTCGGAGATTTACGAGTGGCGCAAACCTGATGGGCCGATGCAAAAGGTTGACCCTGAGGATGCCGGAAATGTGGAGAGCCGGCTGATTCCGCGACGCGAGATTGAAGTGGCCCTTGGTGCGGCGCGAGAAAGCGTCACGCGCATTCGCTCCCTCTCGGCAAATACTGCGTTGCCAATCGAGACCCGCGTGGCCGCGGGAACGGACGAAACGGCAGTCTGTTTCCGCGGGCTGGAATTCGCTCGTTCGACTGAGCAGGGTGTCTTGTTTGGACTAGGAGACGTGCAGCAACACTTATCCCGTGGGACCGAACCCGCGCTCACACGGCTGCTGCGTGATCTGGAACTGCACCGCAGGTCCGAGGCTGAGGAGATGAATCATCCTCTGTATCGACGTGCGCCGGAACGGTGGCTGGAAACGCTGATACTTGAAGATCCAACGAAACTGGACGCGCAACTCGATCCGCGACACCTCTATTCGCAGGTTCCTGCTCTTGCAGCAGGCGATCGAGGCGTAATTGACTTGCTTGGGGTCACGCTGCGTGGCCGTTTGGTCGTCATTGAATTGAAAGCGTCGGAAGATATTCAATTACCAATACAGGCGGTCGATTATTGGTTACGAGTGCGGCGCCACCAACGCGAAGGCAATTTTCAACGCAACGGATATTTTGTGGGCGTGGAACTTGATCCGAAACCGCCGCTGATATGGCTGGTTGCTCCGGGGCTGCAATTTCATCCGTCGGCGGACACACTCTTGAAATATTTTGCGCCGGAAATTCAAATCACGCGTGTTGGTCTAAACGAAAAGTGGCGCCAGGGATTGCAGGTAGTTTTCCGCCAATGAAATCTCGTCTGGTTCTAAACCCTAAGAGGTTATTTCCGGAAGATTAAAAAAGTAGGGAAGCGGCCTGGGTTGAACCAGAACCACTTCCCGGGGTGTGTCCTAGAAGCATTTGAATACTTAGACGCTTGGAGTGAAAAAAGGTTGCATCTCCAGCGGAACGCTAATTAGTTAGTAGAAAAGGTACTTGCGCCACTTCTCGTCGCGATGCCCGATAAGGCGCATCAACTGGCGCGAAGTGTGGAGAGTAAAAGGACGCGGGCGGCGCTGAAGTTTGAGGCCAGCTTCTTCCGGCGTGCGATCACCTTTGCGATTATTGCAGCCGTAGCAGCATGCGACCAGATTTTCCCACGAAGAACGGCCACCCCGCGAGCGGGGCATCACATGGTCAAGCGTAAGTTCAGAAGCGGGCAGCGCGTGACCGCAGAACTGGCAAGTATTGCGATCGCGCAGCAAAATGTTTTTTCGCGAAAGCGCGCGGCTTTGCTGCGGAATGTGGCGGTAGGTCAGAAGCCGAATCACCGAAGGCACTTGAATCGCCTTCTGTGTAGTATGGACTTCGGTGTGATTTGTTTCTTCCGCCTGAGCTACGCCTTTGAGCATCAGGACCAGAGCGCGTCGCACGGCTGTGACATTGATGGGTTCGAACGTTGCGTTCAGCACCAGCACCGGCGCTTGCATCACAGAAGGGCGGCTCGCGGAGGATTGTGGCAGACGGGAAGCGAGCGCATCGGACGGGGTGCCGCCCAGGCCGATCCTCGGCCGAGGCCGTAAGACGCTCTTGAGACGGTTATCCATTTGTCCGCCTTCGCTGCGCTTGAAGATTCCCTTCCTTATCAGAGATGCTCGCCGCACCCCAGTGGTTTCTCTGATTAGTACGCTTTCTGCCGCGGTTGTGGATTTGAGGGCGGCAAACCGGTGACGACTCGCGCCACGGTTAAGCCTAGCACAGATGCCGCGCCCGCCTGCTTTAGCGCTCGCGAACACGCATCCAAGGTCGCGCCAGTCGTCAATACATCATCTATCAGCAGAACGCGCAATTTGTCAACTCGGACGCCTTCACGGGTCGCGTACGCGCCACGTACCGAGTCCCAGTGTTCCTTGCGGGAGAGGACTAAGCGAGCAGGACGCGGTTTTGTACGCATTAGGAGATAAGATCCCCGCTTTAATCCCAGCCGGCGGGCCAAGGGCCGCGCGATCAAGTCTGCTTGATTGTAGCCGCGCTCGCGAAAGCGGTCGGCATGCAGCGGGACGGGGACTACAACGTCCGCCCGGAATTCGGCAGGTTGCCGAGCGAGGACTTCGGCCAGTCTGGCAGCGAACCAATCACCGAGCCGTGTGACCTCTTCGTACTTTAGGAGCAAGATTGCGCTATGGAGCGCGTCGTTGTAGACCGCGTAGCTACGCGCGCGCGAGAAAGAAAAAGAGTCCAGGCGGCAGAGACGGCAGAGAGGCCGAATGGCCTCAGCGGCAACCTTGGAAATAAACGGGCGGCCGCAGCAATCGCACATGGGGTCGGTGATGGGTTGAAAGGAGGACAGGCAATCCGTGCAGATGGGAATGCGGCTCGCGGTGATGAGCGTTTGGCCGCAAATTCGGCAGGGCGCAGGGAAGAGCACTGCGGCAACGGCGTCGACCGCATTCCGAATGATCACAGAAGCGTTGTTAACCGAGAGGGTACGAAGGGACGCTACTCCGATTGCGCAGGCAAGTGAAGAAATTAAGTTACGTACGCAAATCTACGCAGCGAATTGTGGCGTTTATTTTATGTGGGAAGACCGTCGAATCCGGGTTGCAAAACCAGAATCGAGCGAAAAAACTTACAGCAGGCCCTGTTCCATTTTTTCCTGGCAGGGAAGACAGTAACGAGTCCAGGGTACGGCTTCCAGGCGCTTCTGCTGGAGTTCCTGATGGCAGGCGATGCATTCGCCGAAGCTATCATCTTTCATGCGAGCCAAGGCGTCATTCACCAATTGAAGCAGCGAACGGTCGTTATGCGTTTGGCCGAAGAGAAACTCTTTGGTGTAGGAGTTTGCAGCCTTGTCCGCGAGGTCCACGGTTGGGTCTTCATCGGCTTCGCGGCCTTCTTGTTCGGTACGCGCGATTCCACGCATGAGTTCGTCGCGCCGAGTGACTAATTTCTTTTTGTAATATTCGAGCCGCTTCTTATCCATAGTTAGGTCCCTAAGCGAGGATTGCCGCCTCACTAAAATCCAACGATTTTAACGACACCTTCCGTTCATTGTCAAATCAACCGATTCGCGAAGAGATAGACCAGTCATAGATGCGGCGGGCCGGGAAAAGGATTCCGGCGACTGAAATCAGAAGGACAGATGCTTCGACGGAAACAGAAGGTGAATGGCCAGAGCCCAAAGCAGCAAAACGCGACTGACATACAAATCGCGAAGCTGAAAAAGGCAAACGCTGGTATTAAGACGTCGGCTGCCTGGTTTGGATAGTCTGCCTGACGTGGCTTGGCTGCGCCGCCTTCGACCTGAGTCTGCCGGTAACCAGGGTTGCGGCAGCGGAGAGCGACTGCTAAAATCCATGGTTCTGCGCGCCTGGAAGAGCCGCAATCGCAGACACCCTTCCACGCATCTAAATGACTTCGCCATGATTGTGAAACGCAGGGAGGAATGGTTTGGCTAAATATGATGTTGTCGTTATTGGGAGTGGCCCGGGCGGCTATGTCGCCGCGATTCGTGCCGCACAGTGGGGCTTGAAGGTAGCCGTGGTGGAGAAGGATCCATTTCTCGGAGGCACCTGCCTGCACGTCGGCTGCATACCTACGAAAGTCTTTTTGCATCATGCGGATATCTACGACCATTTTAAACGCGCGGAAGAGTTCGGATTTGAAGTGAAGGATGTGAAGGTGAAGTGGCCCAGCATCCTGGCGCGCAAAGACAAGATCGTAAAGAAGCATGCCCTGGGGATTGCCAGCCTGTTCAAAAAACATAAAGTTGAAACGATTACCGGCTGGGGAAAGATTGCCGGGCCGGGCCGAGTTTCGGTTGAAAAGGACGGCAAGATAACCGAAATCGAGACGACGAATATATTGCTGGCTACCGGCTCGGAGGCGCGCTCTTTGCCCGGAGTTGAAATCGATGGAAAAACGGTTCTGACGAATCGCGAAATTTTGGGTCTGCAAGAGATTCCTAAATCGATGATCGTGGTGGGCTGCGGAGCGGTAGGCGTGGAGTTCGCGTCGATTTTCCGCACGTTTGGTTCGGAAGTCACGCTGCTGGAGGCAGTCTCGCGTGTGGTGCCGCTTGAGGACGAGGAAATTTCCGCCGAGTTGCACAAGGCTCTGACGAAAAAGGGAATGCGGATCGAGTTGGAAGCAAAAGTGGAATCTGTGAAAAAGAATGCCACGGGCGCGACCGTCACGTACAAAGACAAGGCTGGGAAATCCCAGACGATCAATGCGGAGAAAGTCTTGATTGCCGTGGGGCGGCGTCCACTCACCGAAAATATCGGGTTGGAAAAAACGAAAGCGAAACTCGAGCGCGGTTTCATTATCACGAACGCGTATCTTGAAACGAACGAGCCTCATCTCTACGCTATCGGAGATATCGTTGCGGGGCTGCCCCAGCTTGCACACGCCGCTTCGATGGAGGGAATCATCGCCGTGGGCCGCATGGCGGGCAAAGACGTGCAGCCGTTCGATCGCAAACGCTGCCCGAATGCCACGTACTGTGAGCCTCAAATCGGTTCTATAGGCCTAACGGAGAAGCAGGCGCGCGATGCGGGCTTCCAGGTCAAGACCGGCAAATTCCCGTTCATCGGGAATAGCAAAGCGACAATTCTTGGCCAGCACGAAGGGTTCATCAAAGTGGTGGCAGAAGAAAAGTACGGCGAGATACTTGGCGTGCATGCGATTGGGCCGCTTGCGACGGAAATCATCGCGGAGCCGGTCGCGGCGCTCGGCCTGGAAGCCACGTTGGACGATATGGCTGCGACTATCCATGCGCATCCGACAGTATGGGAAGCGATGGGTGATGCGTTCAATTCCGTCCGCGGTATGGCGATTAACATCTAGTTTCGACCAAAAACCTAACGTGAACCAAAACGAGAAAATCTGCTGGGAAGTAAGACTTGGGCTTATGCCTTATGAGCTGGCGTACGATCTGCAGCGGAAGCTCGTGCAGGCGCGAAAAGAAGACGGAATTCCGGATGTGCTGCTACTCTGCGAGCACCCGCATGTGATTACGCTGGGGCGCAATGGCCAGCCCGAAAACCTGCTGGCATCGAATCATTTGCTGGCGCAGATGAATGTTGAATTTCACGCTACGGACCGGGGCGGCGATATCACTTATCATGGTCCCGGACAAATCGTCGGTTATCCGATTTTGGATTTAGCGAAGCACCGGCGCGACGTTCGCTGGTATGTTAACCAGCTCGAAGAAGTAATGATTCGCGCGACGGCGGATTTTGGTCTACGCGCCAAGCGCGTGGAAGGCCAGCACGGCGTTTGGATTGATACGGGCGCTCCCGCGACAGAAGAAAAGCTTGGCGCGCTGGGAGTGCATTTGAGCCGCTGGGTTACTTCACACGGGTTCGCGTACAATGTCTCGACCGATCTGCGTTACTTTGATTTGATCGTGCCATGCGGCATTGCGGGAAAGCGCGCAATTTCCCTGGAACGGGCGCTGGGCAGGCATTTGGACACGGAAGAAGTGAGGCGAAACTTCATTTTGCACTTTGGGGAAGCCTTCGAACGCACGATGATTTCTGTTTCACCAAGCGAACTTGAAGAAACATTGGCCGGCGAGGAGTTTTCAGCCGGAGCGCATGTGCGCGAGCGAGAGAATGTGCCGGCGGGAGCAGCAAAAGGGAGCGAGGCATGAGCAATCCGCTGACGAGGGAGCAGCATCTCGAGCTGTATTACTTCATGCAGCTAAACCGCCAGCTTGAAGAACGCATGGTACGTCTTTTCCGGCAGAACAAAATTGTCGGGGGACTTTACTCCAGCCTGGGCCAGGAAGCTGTATCCGTGGGGACTTGCTACCCTCTGGAAAAAAAGGATTGGATTGCGCCGATGATTCGAAACATCGGCGCGCTATTGGTAAAGGGCGTCCCGCCGCGCGACATCTTCACCCAGCACATGGCGAAATACACTTCGCCCACACAGGGTAAAGACGGCACCAGCCATTTCGGCGATTTAAAAGTGCGCCACATTGTTTCGCCCATTTCGATGCTCGGTGATTTGATTCCGGTGATGACGGGGGTGGCTATGGCCGGCCGCTACCTGGGCCAGAATATCGTGGCGCTCACTTGGATCGGCGACGGCGGCAGTTCCACGGGCGCGTTCCATGAGGGTCTGAATTTGGCGGCACAGCAACGCGCGCCGTTCGTGCTGATTGTGGAGAATAACCAGTGGGCCTATTCCACTCCGGTCTCGCGCCAGGTGCCGGTGAAAAATCTTGCCGACCGCGCGTTGGCTTACGGAATTCGGAGTTGGATTGTGGATGGAAACGACGTCATCGCGGTGTACAACGCGGCGAAGGAAGCCGTGGACGAGTGCCGCGCGGGGCGCGGGCCTGCGTTAATCGAAGTGAAAACGATGCGCATGAGAGGCCACGCGCAGCACGATCCCGCCGAGTACGTTCCGAAGCAGATGTTCGAGTACTGGAAGGCGCGCGATCCTATTGCGCTTTACGAAAAATATCTTACCGAGAATAAAATCTGGGACTCGAAGGCGAAGGCTGAAATAGACGCGCGCATCGAGCGCGAGCTCGACGTGGAACAGAAATTTGCGGAAGAATCGCCCATGCCGCCGCCTGAGCTTGCGGAAGAAGGTGTGTACTGCGACGGCTGCCACGAGATTGAAGCTGCATGGCAGCGTCCGAAGGCGGAGGTCACGCCGCCGAGATGCAGCATTGAGCCGGGCTGGCAAGTGAAGGACTACGGCTCGTACGCCGAAGTTGAGGCCATCACGAAACAAATCGCGGCTCCCGTTGTGGGTGGTGGCGGCAACGGTTCGAAGGTTGCTAAGCCAGTGGTGAAATCGGGCGGCAAGCCTCCCCAAAAGCAACAGCCGCGGCTTGCGGAGCCTGAAATACCGGATATCCCGCGCGTACCGTTTGGACGTGGGCCCAAGGACAAGTCAGTGCGAGAAACTCAGAATCCTCGCGACAGAAATCAGAATCCACGCGACAAGCGAGGAAGACGCTGACATGGCCCCCATCACAATGATTGAAGGAATCCGCCAGGCCATGTTCGAAGAAATGGACCGCGATCCAGCCGTAGTGGCTATCGGCGAGGACATCGGCGTGTATGGCGGGGCGTTCAAGGCCACCGAAGGGCTGCTCGCAAAATTTGGCCGCGAGCGCGTGATTGAGACGCCGATCAGCGAGACGGCGATTGTGGGTGCTGCTTGCGGAATGGGATTTCTGGGGTTGCGGCCGGTGGCGGAAATGCAGTTCATTGATTTCATCGCATGCTGCTTCAACCAGGTGACAAACTTCGTCGCGAAATCGCACTATCTTTGGGGTGCGCCAGTGCCCATGGTAATCCGCGGGCCTTCGGGTGGCGGCGTTCACGGCGGGCCGTTTCATTCGGCGAACCCGGAGATGTATTTCGTGCACACGCCTGGGCTCAAGATCATTTATCCTTCCACGCCGTCAGACGCCAAAGGCTTGCTGAAGTCGGCGATACGCGACAATAATCCCGTGCTGTTTTTCGAGCACAAATTCTTATACCGCCGGATCAAGGAAGAAGTCCCCGAGGGCGATCACCTGGTTCCCATCGGGAAAGCCATCGTTCGCCGCGAAGGCAGGGACCTGACCATCATCAGTTACGCGGCGATGGCGCACACGTCCATGGAAGCTGCGGAGCAATTGGCGAAAGAGGGCATCGAAGCGGAGGTGATCGATTTGCGCACGCTGCTCCCGCTGGATCGTGAGACCATCCTCACTTCGGTGAAAAAGACGAACAAGCTTCTGATCGTCCACGAGGACACGCGCACCGGAGGCATCGCGGGAGAAATCGCAGCCATCGTGTGTGAAGGAGCGTTCGAAGATCTCGACGGGCCCATCGCGCGGGTGACCGGTCTCGATACGCCCGTGCCGTATGCGCCGACGCTGGAAGAGAGATTTCTGCCGAATACGGAAAAAGTTGTCGCGGCCGCGCGCGAATTGGCAAAATACTGAGGAGGCAAGCGCTCTGACATGGGAAAAACCAAGGGCTTAAACAAGGCGGAGTTTGAAGTCGGCAATGAGGTGCGCATCGCCGACCGCGCGTTCCTGGAAAGCTTCATGGAAGCCGGCCAATATCACAATGAACTGGAGCCGGAACAGCTCGAGTACGCGGGCCGCACGGCCAAGGTGAAAGAGGTGTCATTTTTCCACGGCGGAGACGAGATATACACACTGGCGGGAGTGCCGGGTGTGTGGCACGAAGAATGTCTCGCCGCGGTTTAAGTTTGGAAATCACAGGAGAATACCATGGCTGTTGACGTCATCATGCCCCAGATGGGGGAGAGTATTTTTGAAGGCACGATTACAAAGTGGCTGAAAAAGGCCGGAGACAAGATCGAGCGCGACGAGCCGTTGTTCGAGATCTCGACCGATAAAGTGGATGCGGAAATTCCCTCGCCTTCTGCCGGGGTTCTAAGAGAAATTAAAGTTAACGAAGGGCAGACGGTGCCGATACAGACTGTCGTGGCCATTATTGAGACCGACGGCGCTGGGGCTCAGTCTGCCGCGCCTGCGGCTGCGAAATCCGATGCGCCGCCTGCGGCCCCATCGGGCGCTAAATCCAGTGCTCCAGCGAACGTTCCAGCCGGCGCGCCGCCTGCGTCCAAACCGGAAGCAGCGAGGCCGTCGGCTTCTAGAGAGGTAGCCGCACAGAAGCCTGCAGTTTCGGCGAGCGGTGAAAAGGTGCGCAGCTCCCCGCTGGTGCGGCGAATTGCGCGCGAGCACGATGTGGATCTAAGCCAGGTTCCCGGCAGCGGCGCGGGTGGCCGCGTCAGCAAGAGCGATATCCTGGCTGCTGTGGAAGGCGGCGCTTCGTCGGCTGCTCCTTCACGAGCGGGGTCGGCTCCGTCGCGGAGTTCGGCTCCCCCGCCGGCAAGCGGCGGCGCCTCCGCGTCCGCGGTGCTCGAGAATGCCGTGCCGCGCGAAAAAATGTACTTCGGGCACTATGAAGTCCAGCCTATGTCCGTGATGCGGCAGCGTATCGCCGAACACATGGTGCTCTCGAAGCGCGTTTCTCCTCATGTGTATTCCGTGGACGAAGTAAACGTCTCGGGCATCGCCGCACTGCGCGCGAAGATGAAGAATAAGTTCGAAGAGACCAGCGGAACAAAGCTGACGTTCATGCCGTTTTTCGTGCGCGCTGCGGTGGAAGCCTTGCGCGCGTTCCCGACTGTAAATTCATCGGTTGACGGAACGAATATCGTGCTGCACAAGGAATGCAATATCGGCGTCGCGGTCGCGCTGGATTGGGGTTTGATCGTTCCAGTAATCAAAAACGCAGAAGAGAAAAACTTTCTGGGTTTGGCCCGCGCGATGAACGATCTGGCCGAACGCGCGCGCACTAAGAAGCTCAAACCCGAGGAAGTTGCCGAGGGAACGTTTGCTATTACGAACCCCGGCGTCTTTGGCGGGCTGTTTGGCTTGCCTGTGATCAATCAGCCGAACGTCGCAATCCTCGGATTGGGCACGATCGAGAAGCGTCCGGTGGTAATTGATGACGCGATCGCCATCCGCTCGATGGTCTATCTCACGCTGTCGTACGATCATCGCGTCGTGGATGGCGCCGTGGCGCACCAGTTCATGGGCAAAATCAAGCACACGCTCGAGAACTGGACGGAAGAGATTCTCTAGAAGCAATCAACTGTTTCACAGCCTTGGATCACGAGACAAAGGCCTGCGGGCTGGTCGCAGGTTTCGTCCCTACTTCCGGCGACGAGCCATCTTCTTTCCTCTATGTGCGCAACTCCCAAACTTCACAACTGGGGCAGCCCGCCGTGGCAAATCGATTTCACCGCCACTTCGAAACCTGCGCCGCTGCCCGACGTTCTGGACTTCGCCGTGATCGGCGGAGGGTTCACGGGGCTGGCTGCTGCAGCGTGGCTGCGCAAAATCGCGCCGGACAAGCCAGTCGCAGTGTTTGAAGCTTGGACCGTCGGCGCGGGGGCAAGCGGCCGCACCGGAGGCATGGCGCTTGCCGAATCTGCGGCTGGTGATTTGCCGGGGTTGGGCGATGTCCTTGCGGGACTCAGCGAAATTCTTGACGAACTTGGCGTGGAGTGCGATCGCCATCTGCATGGCGCCTGGGAAGTCGGGCGCAATAACGCGCTTGCCGGTTCTGCGATTTCCTGGAATGACTCGGGGACCTTGCGCGTCACAAAGGAAGTTCCGGGCGGCACCATCGATCCGGGAAAGCTCGTCAGTGGCCTAGCTCGCTCCGCCGATCGGCTGGGCGCGCACATTCTGGAAAATCATTCGGTAGCGAATATACGATGGAGCGACGTTCCGGAAATTGAGCTGGCCGCGGGTGCGCCGGGCCAGAAAAAAATATCCGCTCGTCAAATTATTATTGCGACGAATGCTCTTTCGCTTGGCTTATCCGGCTTGCAACGCGGTAGCCATCCGAGATTGACGCTCGCGGTCGCCACCGAGCCGGTCAGCGAAGAGCAGCTTGAGAAAATCGGCTTGGCCCAACGGCGACCGTTTTACACCGCAGACCTGCCTTATCTGTGGGGGCGTGTGCTCAGAGACAATTCCATCGTTTTTGGCGCGGGTCTGGTGCAATCGCCGGACTCCGATGATCTTGATGGCGTGGATATATCCAGCGCGGAGCCTTCGCGAATATTCGCGGCGCTTGAGGAGCGTGTGCGCGGCTTGCACCAGGCGCTAGCGTCCGTGCGTTTCACGCATCGCTGGGGCGGCCCAATCATGTTCCGCGACTCCTGGAAGCCAGTTTTTGCCTGGCATCCTCGAGCCATAAAAAAGAAAAATGCGATTGTGATTGGCGCTTTCGCCGGACATGGTGTCGCGCTTTCGTCCTATCTGGGGCGCTGGGCCGCGGAAGCTCTGACTGGGCGTCGCGAACTGCCGAAATGGGGAGAACTAGACGAGTAGTCTTTGGCAGCTGAATCGATCCGCAGGCTCCCCGTGTTATTGCAGCTTCAATCTTAATTCTTCCGCGAACATCTCCACCCGATTCATCGGAACAATTCGAATGTTCTGGTCTTCGAAAAGTTTGCTGATGAAGAGCTGCTGCAAGTTTCCGGGCACGGGAGCGGCTTCGGTTACCGCGGTGAACTCGCACGACGGCACGCGTTTTCTTATGCTTTCAACGGTATAAGCCAGAACCTTGGCCTGCGCCGCATCGCGGTTGAGAACCACGGACTGAATGTATCCGCGGACGCCATTCCTATAGCCGTAGTCAAATTTAAACGGATCGCCCGAGTGGGTATATTCATCGATACGGACTGCCGGCTTGAGTTTCCCCGAGATGCGATGCCGCTGAAAAACATCCTTGAGCTTGTTTCGAATCCATGCCCGCGTGCTTTCCACGATGCCTCCGCCCACTGTTCTGGCGGGAGGCGCAACGTGGGTATCGTAGAGACGGGCCAGCTCGGTATTGAAGTCTTCCGCGAGAATGGCCTTTTGGGGGCTGAGCTGCAGTGTGTTGGAGAGGGTGCTTTCGAGTCTCGTAAAATACTTGCGCATATCCTCGCCGGTCATGGAGCGCAGGGTCTCGAATTCCGAAGCGAGCCCGTGAAGCAATTCCACATCGGCGCTGGGATGAAGTTTGCGCACACGCGCGAATTCGCGGTCCTCCTCGATGACCTTGATGGCGCGAAGCGATCCTCCCAGCGCTTCAAGCTCCTGGAATTCCTCCAGCAGGATGCCGATGTTCACCCACTCGTCGCGAATCAGGTTCGGTGTATAGCGCAACACTCGATAGCGCAGCGTTTTTCGGTCTTCAGGCATGGCTGACTCCGTAAAGCTTTCATTCAAGAAATCATTTCCAGTTCGGAAAGGGCTGCATCGACGATTTCCAGGCCGCTATCAGCAGTTCGCGGACGAGCTTACGCCGCCGCAAGAGATGTTCCAGCATTTTTTCGAGCGCCTCGAAATCGAAACCGTACCATTCACCAGGTATTTCCTTTTGAATTTCGTCGAGCACGGCCTCCGTGATTTTCAATTCCACCCGTCCCAGCCAGGGCTCGAACGATTCGAGGCCGCGCACCGATTCATAGACACGATGACGCGAGTAAAGTCCTCTGAGCGGAGCGTCCGGAAAATTCCATTCGCCGGCATTGAAACAGAACCCTTGATCGATCATTTGAGCCCGGTAACGCGTTTCATCCTTTGCGCGGTGAAAGATAGCCTGGCGGCCGTTCGTGTTGCAGGTCCACTTGTCGAAGACGAGCATGCCGCAAAAATCGGTAAGATTCACGACCTCACGAAGCCGATCGTCAGGAAGAAAGTCGTAAACCGCGACTTCCGCCGGTGATCCAGGATAGCGAGACCCGAACTGCAAGCCCGGCTTACAGGGCGCGCGCCCGCGTCCCATTTCAATCACCAAATCGTCGGTATGCGCGATCAGTTCTTCGCGCACCTCCACCACACTTGCCGGCGGAACCGGCAGTCCCATTCGGGCTGCCAGTCTGGTACCGAGCAATTCGTTCGCCAGAATCCTTGTGCCCTGAGGATTATTCTGGAATTTCACAACGTAATAGGACTCTTCGCCCGGCGCGGCTTTGGATTCGCATCTCATCAGATGCGACTGTGCTCCGCCGCGCATTCTCCGAACTTGCTCGAGCACCAGGGGCATGAAGCGCGTATGCTATCGGCCCGAAGAGGTCCACGGCAAGAAAAACATTTCGAAAGTAGGAAATAGATAGATTGTGTACTAGATTGAAACCGGATGTATGGCAGCGCGCCATTTCGTAAGGAGGGCTCCCCTCGAAAATACCCAGACGGGCACCTCATTCCTTAATGGGAAACTGCGGTCGAAAAGCGAGGCTTCGCGGAGCGGCATGAACGGCCGCTCCAGTCCGGCGACAATCTCGGTGCTGGTATAGGGACCTAACGCTTCTTACGCTTGCTACCCTTT
Organism: uncultured Acidobacteriota bacterium; assembly: GCA_963830375.1. Taxonomy (GTDB): domain Bacteria; phylum Acidobacteriota; class Terriglobia; order Acidiferrales; family UBA7541; genus Palsa-295. Next base: position 469,817 of record CAWHMJ010000008.1, on the reverse strand, counting down.
TTCTTGGAAGCCTTTTTGGCCTTGGATTTGGTTTTGGATTTTGCTTTCGCTTTCTTTTTTGGGGCAGCCTTAGCCTTCTTCTTCGGTCGCTTGGCCTTCGCAGCCGGTGCAGCCTTGTGGGGAGAAGAGGTCACAGGAGCCTCGTCGTCTTCTTCGATAACGACCTCCTCGATTTCTATCGTGCCTTCATGGGGCTGTTCGCCCCCTTCCTCGCCTTCCTCTTCTTCATAGCGGGGCAGCTCGTCATCTTCCTCATCATGCAGTTTGCCTTGAAACATGCGACCCTCCGTGAGTCTCTGGTACCGGACCGATTATTAGTCCCTCGCCGCTTATAAACGCAGAGTCGGAACTTTGTCAAGCCGCAAGGGGCTTGAAAAGATCATTAACAAAAAATAGCCTGGGGATTCAAGTGGATTGGCGATGTAACAAATTGTTACACAGCCATCACAACTATAACAAAAAAATAGAGATACGAAGAAGGAAGGCTCCAGCGAGTTAGCGATTAACCTTGAGGACATCCCCGGCAACCAGACTTCGGCCAGAGAGGAATGGGTTCGATTGGCGCAAAGATGCCACAGTAGTACCGTACTCGCGCGCAATCGAGTAGAGCGTTTCTCCGCGCTTGACGCGGTGCTCGACCGACTCTGGTTTTCCAGAGCTTTGAGTTGCCACATTTTCCACCGCTGCGCCGCCTTTCTGAGCCGACTTCGGCTTGGCATGGGGCGCCGCGTCGTCGGGAGGACCGCCGGCGTAAATACGCAATCGCGAGCCACGCGGCACGCTCGCTCCTCGAATATTATTCCACTTCTTTAATTGCGAAACAGTCACGTCAAAGCGCCCCGCGATCCCCTCGAGCGAATCGCCGCGCTGCACTTTATAGTGGACCAGATGTATCACCGGCGGCGCGGTAGGGACATTCACCAGAAAACCCGCCGGGCAGGATCGCGTGAGGCTCCAGATGGTTGGCGTTTTCGATCGCCGCCACGGTCACCCGGTAATGGCGAGCAACGTCGGACAATGATTCTCCATCTTCCACGCTATGCAGCCGCCAGCTCGTCCATTTATCTTCGGGAACCTGCTGGATGTTGGCTTCGAATTTTTCTGCGGTGCCCGCGGGCACATTTAATTCAAATTTTGGGTCGTTGGGGGTCACGCCGCGTAGCAGCTCCGGATTCAGCGCTCGTAAATCGTCGAGGTCAGCGCCGGAAGCATCCGCCACGAGATGGAGATCGATGGGGTGGCCGGGCTTGATCGTGTCAATTTGAGCCGGCTTCTCCGGAGCTACCTGCACTCCGTAGAGCCCCGGGTCCTTCGCTACCAGAGCCATAGCGATGATGATGGGCACGTAATTCTGGGTTTGCTTTGGAAGCGCGTGGAGCCTCTGCAAATCCCAGAAATCAGCGTAGCCGGTACGCTCGATGGCTTTCACCACATTCATCGGTCCTGAATTGTACGCCGCCATCACCAGGTACCAGTCGCCGAACATTTCGTATAAGTCGCGCATGTGACGCGCCGCGGCGCGCGTGGCTTTTTCCGGATCGCTGCGCTCGTCAACCCAGTAGTTTCGGTCGAGATCGTATTCTTCGCCGCGAAACGGCATAAATTGCCACAACCCGCGCGCGCCCGCCCTTGAAACCGCGGACGGCTGGAACGCCGATTCGGCCTGCGCCAGGTAAATCAAGTCCTGCGGCACTCCTTCCTGTCGCAATACTCTCCGGATCATGTCGTTATATCGGCCTGCTCGACCCAGGCCATGCTCCATCACAGCCCGACCCTTCGTGGTTGTGAAGAAGTTGAGGTATTGCAGAACCGAATCATTTACCGTGAGGGGAAGATCGTGCGGGACGCTGATCAATTCCTGCTCCACCTTGGCTGCCAGGCGCGGATCGCCCTTCGGCAAAGTCATGTCCGAGAGTGCATCGATTGGAGCGGGAGGGCCCGCGGGTTCTTCATCTTCTTCGGCATTTTGCTCGGCGTTCAATTCGTAGGAATGGAGCGTTTCGCCGAGCTGATCGATCAAATCGGAAAGGCGCTGGTCGGAATCGGGCTGAAATCCGCTTTGAAGGACAAGATCCATAGCGTGATCGAAGTCCACGCGGGCTTTGTCAAAGTCACCAGCTTTATACTTCTTCTGCCCGTCATCGAAGCTCGCCTGAACCTTGGCCACCAGGATATCTATCGCCGGCCTTGGATCAGTCTGGAGCGACACCAGGTAAATCGGATGTTCCGGGAAGGGTAGGGCCTCGCGGACGAAGGCGGGAACCGGAGCTGGCGTTGCCGCCGGCGGATGCACTTTGGCCTGTTTGGACGACACGGTCTCTTCGCAACCGGCGAGAAAAATCATCGCGGCCGCCAACAGAGCCCAGACTGTAGCCTTCCTGTACATACCGCTCACCATCTCCTCGGCTACCACGGTATCAACTGCCAAGCGCCGCCAAGACCTTCCCGGGACGCCAGCCTTCAGGTCCAGAATTCGTGCCACGGCAGACCCAACCGGGTATAACGCTCCGCTCAGACGCCAGAAAAGCTTACGAAGTAACAACGCCCGGGTCAATGGACATGCCGTACCAGTCGTTGACAATCAGGACATCGAGTACCAGGGAACGTAGGGAACGCCAGAGTGTACACCCAGCCTCGCTCATTTTGGAATGGCCAGAGCAGGAAGCAACCCGGACATACGTCATCGAGCAGCCGGCGCGAGGGATACTATGTGAGTTGGATTGGAAGCAGGGCTAGACAGAGCTTATTTCCGGCTCCAGTTGAACGGGAAAATTAACGGAGTTTGCTATGAAACATTTCGCGTGAGCGGCGTGATGCAATGCGCGCGCCTTTGCGATATCGGAGCCAGGCATAATTTTTACCTGCGGACGCAGTAAGACGCGCTCGAAGTGCCCCGACCCATCTGTGGTCTCCTCCATCACGCCTTCAGCATTGTCGATGTAAGACGCGACAGCAATTCCCGCTTCCGAGCAAAGATGAAGATACCAAAGCTTGTGGCACGCGGATAATGAAGCGACCAGCAATTCCTCGGGATTCCAACGCGACGCATCGCCTCGAAATGCGGGGTCGGAAGAGCCGGGTATCAGTGGCTTCTCCGTCCCGGCAGATATTTCGTGCCGCCGCTCGTAGCTTCGATAGCTGGACGTCCCGGTGCCGGTATTACCTGTCCATTTGATGGTGACGCTGTAGTGATGTTTTTTAGCCATTCAGTTACCCGATGTAGCCCGCCAATAACAGCAACCTTTTTCCGAAGAGCGCTCTAAGCGGGGCACCGCACGAATTCTGCGTTGTTACGCCAGGGCTTGACGCAAATCTTCAATGAGGTCTTCTGGGTCTTCGAGGCCGACGGAAACCCGGACAGTACCGGGCTCGACTCCCGCGCCGCGTAATTCCTGCGAGCGACATATTGTAGTGAGAGCTATAAATCGGCAGGACCACGAGCGACTCGGCCGCGCCCAGACTCGCCGCCAGCAGGAAAATTCGCGTGCGGTCGCAGAAATGGCGTGCTGCCGATAGGCCGCCTTTCAGGTCGAACGCCAGCATCGCTCCGAAGCCGCGCATTTGCCGCTTCGCTAACTGATGGTCCGGATGCGACGGCAAGCCCGGATAGTGGACGCGCGCGACCTTTGGATGCTTGGCCAGATATCGCGCGACGATCATGGCGGTCGCGCATTGCCGCAGCACACGCAGTTCGAGAGTTTTCATCCCGCGGATCAGCAGGAAAGCCGCTTCGGGATCCATCGAGCCCCCGAGATATATGATCATGTCGCGAACTTTCTCCATCCGGGCGTGGCTGCCGGCCGCGGCGCCCGCGATGACGTCCGAGTGGCCGGCGAGATACTTGGTTGCGCTGTGCAGCACGATATCAAAGCCCATCTCGATCGGCTTTTGGAGCACCGGACTGGCGAAGGTGTTGTCGATCAGCGATATCAGATCCCACTCTTTCGCGAACGCAATCGCTTTTTTCAGGTCCACGAGCCGCAGCGTAGGATTTGTGGGCGTTTCGATATAAAGAGCTTTCGTGCGCGGACTTATCAAGCGTTCGATTCCTGCGAGGTCTGACTCCACGTGCCGGACCACGATGGCCATTCGCGGAAAAACATCGCGCATCAGCCGATAAGTGCCGCCATAGACCTGCCTCGTGGCGATTACTTCATCACCAGCCTTCAGCACAGAAAGAAGGGCGCTCGAAATGGCGGCCATACCTGACGCGGTGACCACGGCTGCTTCCGCGCCTTCCAGCGCTGCCAGCTTCTTCTCGGCGATAGTAAGCGTGGGGTTTCCGTAGCGGGTGTAAATGTAAGCCGAACTCTTGCCCTGCGCCCAGCGCTTCATTTCTTCCGTGTTTGCAAATGTGAAATTCGCGGTCCGCGCGATCTCCACGCCCACGGACGCGCCGATGCGGAATTTTTCTTGGCCCGCGTGGATGGCAAGGGTGGCATCGGCGGCGACGTTTCAAGTTCTTTTTTGATTTTTTCATGCCGCAGCAGGATTGCGCAGTTTGTGAGGAAATCGCAAGCGCCAATTTGGTTCACGCCGGGCGATGAGCACGCGCGACGCGCCGGCTTTTTCCTTCTGCGTTTTTCGTGAAGCTGAAAACTGCATGTTTTTAATCTGCCCGGTGGCCGGGCGCTGGAGTCTCATCGACCGCGGGACGGGTTCACCTTTCGTTCGCTAACGCATTCGCGCCATATGCACATCGAAACATGAACGCTATCCTGGATTTGTGCCAAGATATGAGCATGGAGTCCCAGGCGATTCGTTGACCTTTGCGAGCCTCTCAAAGAGGGCACTTATGAAGAAGAAGGTTGCAAGGCTGGTGATTTTTGCGGGCGGGATGATATTACTCGTGTCCATGCTTTCACTTACGGGTTGCTACTACCTTCGACCCACGGGTCCGTGTTTCGGCGTGGGGTGCCCGGCCCGCACGGTGGGCCAAAACGGTCAGTACAAGAAGGGCGAGGGCCCCAAGACGCAGAGCGCTAAGGCGCAAGCCCAGAGTCCGCAGACAGATCAGGCGGCGCCTGAAGCGGGGAAGTAATCACCGCAGTCAGGTTGAAATACGAGTCTCAGGCTGATGCAGCTTCGCTTTCTTCTTCGCCCGCGTGATGCGGTTTGTGCGCGGCGATTACTTTTTCCGCAATTTCTGCCGGAACATAATCGTAATGCGAAAATTCCATCGAGTAGCTTCCGCGGCCTTGCGTCATTGAAATTAATTCGTTCGCATAACTCAGCATTTCCGAGAAGGGAACCAGTGCTTTAACCACGACGCTTCCGCCTCGCAGTTCGCTGCCACTGATTTTTCCGCGACGCCCGCTGAGATGGCCCATCAAATCGCCTGAATACTGATCCGGCGCGTAGACCTCGACATGCATAATCGGTTCGAGCAGGACGGGGCGAGCCTGCTTCATGGCTTCCTTGAATGCGAGCGAGCCCGCAATCTTGAAGGCCATGTCGCTGGAGTCCACGTCGTGATACTTGCCGTCGTAGAGGCTCACGCGAATATCGGTGACAGGAAAACCCGCAAGGAACCCACGCTCAGCGGAATCGCGAACGCCTTTCTCGACGGATGGAATCCAGTTTTTGGGAATGGCGCCGCCGAAAACATCGTCCACGAATTCGATGCCCTTGCCCCGCGGCAGCGGCTCCATCTTGATGCGGCAAAGGCCAAACTGGCCGTGGCCCCCGGTTTGTTTTTTGTGTTTGCCTTCGGCGTCAGCTTTGCCGCGGATGGTCTCGCGATAAGGGACCTTCGGAGGATGGAGTTTCATTTCGACGTGGTAGCGCTTGCGCAGTTTTGCGACGACTACTTCGATATGTTGCTGTCCCGCGCCGCTCAGCAAAAATTCCTTTGTCTGAGGATCGCGCGCAAAACGCAAGGCGAGATCTTCCTCCAAGATTTTGTGGATGGCGACGCCTATGCGATCTTCGTCGGCTCGCGTCTTCGGTTCGACTGCGAAGGTGATGGACGGCTCGGGAATCCGCGCGCAAGGATAAAAAATCGGCGCGTTCTTGTCTCCCAGGGTCTCACCGGTGGTGGAGTCCTTCAGTTTGGCGACGGTACCGATGTCACCCGCGTGCAGGTCGCTCACCGCCGTCGCCGTTTTTCCCTGCATTACCTGGATATGCTGAAGACGTTCCTGCGTGCTGCGGTTGAAATTGTTGAGCGTAGCGTCGTTCTTCAACACCCCGGACATGACTTTGAAATAGGTGATGCGGCCGGCGAAGGGATCGGCAAGCGTCTTAAAAACGAAAATCGAAGTGGGCTCGGAATCAACAATCTTGCGCTCGATGGGGTCGCCTTTGTGGTCTGAGGTTTTGTGGCCCGTGATTTTCCCGCGAACGGCAGGCGCGGGGAAAATCTCGGTCAGAAAATTCAGAATCGCGTCGCTGCCGACGTTATGCAATGCGGAACTGAGCAGGACAGGAAAAATTCTTTTGGCCAGGACGGCTTCGCGCAACCCTTTCTTCAGATCGCCGACGGGCAGGGTGCCTTCGTCGAAAAATTCCTGCATCAAAGCGTCATCGCCTTCCGCGACCAGCTCAACCAGCGTTTCATGGGCAGCTTTCGCTTCCTCGGCAAGAACTGCGGGGATTTCTTCTATTTTAGCTTTGCCATCGCCGTCCGGCGTGTAGGTGAGGGCTTTCATTGAGATTAAGTCCACAACACCTCTAAAACCTTTTTCGTGTCCGATGGGCAATTGAATGGGAACGGCGCCACGGCCAAAAACATGCTGGACGGAATCCAGTGCGCGTTCGAAACTCGCGAGATCGCGGTCCATCCAATTCAGGACAAATGCGCGAGGCTGATCGTATTCGGTGGCGTAGTCCCAAACTCTTTCGGTGCACACCTGGACACCGGCGGCGGCGTCCAGCACGATCAGCGAGGCGTCGGCGGCGATGAGCGAGGATTTTGTTTCGTTGATGAAGGTGGAGTAACCGGGCGTATCGAGGAAATTTATTTTTACTTTTTCCGGCAGGCCGGGCGCTTGCCATTCGGCGAATGCGAGGCCGGTATTGATGGAAATTTTTCGCGCAATTTCTTCTTCGTCCCAGTCGGTGGTGGCTGAGCCCTCGGCCACTTTGCCGAGGCGGGGCGTCATCCCAGCGGCGAACAGGAACGACGATACGAGCTGGGTTTTACCCGTGTCGCCGTGGCCGACAATGCCTACGTTGCGTATCCATTCGGTGTTATACGATTTCATAAATCACCTCACATAGAAGGATCCATCTTTCCGGAAACGGGCGGCAGAAAATTTTCTTGGACGCGCAAGCTGGAGAATATGCAGCGAAAGTGCGGAGTCAGCCTTCTGGACAGGCATTTCGTGGCGGGTTCTTGCAGAAGACAGATTCGCGCTTTGCGAAAAGACAACCATCACGGCGCCGCCCCCGTCGGTTGACGCGCATGACCCTGCGGAAAATCGGATGCTAGCACACGCCGTGCTTTCGGTTCAACTTTTAGACGAACCGGCCTTCAATCGGCGCGCTCTGCACCGATTAGCCGAAAGACTGTTCGTCGGCCGAGGGGCCGTAGACCGAAGGAACGGCGATTCCGTTCAGACGCAAGTAGACCCCGAGTTGTGCGCGGTGATGGACGATGTGGTTCATCACGAAGCTGCGAAGCACAGCGACGCGCGGCATGGAGAAGAGGGTCTGGCCGCCGGAGAGAAGCGTCCACTGCTTCATTAGAGTTTCGTCGCTCGCTCCGGAAATTGCTTTGCGCGCCTCGGCTACTTTCTTGTCGAAGACTTCAAGAAGCTGCTTTCGTGAGGTCATCACGGTAGGCGTCTGGGGCGGAGCACCAACCGGCCGGAAATCCAGCGAGTCTTGGCCGATGATTGTGGCGGCCCAGCCAGAAAGCTCAGCGACGTGGCCAGCGAGGCGTCCCATCTTCATTGATTTTTCGTGGGGAGCCCAGTCGGCTTTGCCTTCGGGCACGCGTTCGAGTGTCTTACGGGTGCTGATCATTTCGTGGTCGAATTCGGCGAGGATTGCATCTCGGATCGGCATGATTTTCTCCCTAAAGTTTTTCGAGGTCGGCCTGCCTGATTCTAACGTCTTTGGATGAAAGGATTCCAGTAAGGTTTCAGCAAACGGCTTACGGGGCGATTCGGAAACTGGCGTCGGGCTGAACGTAGCCGTACGCCATGCGCGGGGTGTTGAAAGCTACAGCCGGGAGGCCATCGCGGTCGAGGAGAATCAGGCCGCCGGTGGTGTGCGCTCGATGCGCCAGTTTGCGGATGCAAGCGTCGGCAACGGCTTGCGCCAGCGAGAGCGGGACGCCTTTTTCCCTGTGAGGCACGAGGACACGCTGGTCGTGAAGAAGATCGATGGCCATTTTCGCCATCACAATTTTCATGATGCCTTCACCGTGGCCGGTACAGGAGACGCCGCCGGCTTCGGCGTCGGCATAACAGCCGCAGCCGATGAGCGGAGAATCGCCCACGCGTCCCGGAAATTTACAGCAAGTGCCGCCAGTGGAGGTGCCCGCTGCAAGATTTCCATGGCGATCAATAGCGACGGCGCCGACGGTGCCTTGCTCGTGGCCAACATGATGTTCGGCGGCGTGGGAATCTTCCAGGCACCGGCGCCAGGCGGCACGTTCGCGCTCGTTCACGAGATCTTCGGGCGCGCAGAGAGGCATATCGTGTTCCAGGGCGAATTTTTCCGCGCCGGAGCCGACAAGCATCATGTGTTCACTTTTTTCGAGGACGCAGCGCGCCAGACGGATTGGATTTCGCACGCGCTCCACGGCGGCGATGGCGCCGGCTTTCAGGGTCGCGCCGTTCATTATGATAGCGTCGAGTTGAACGTGGCCATCACGATTCAGATGCGAGCCGAAACCCGCGTCAAACGTGGGATCGTCCTCGAGGATTACGATAGTGGCTTCGACTGCATCCATCGCCGTGCCAGCGCCGGACAAAACCTTCCAGCCGGCTTCAAGAGCGCGGCGGATTCCCGCGCGGCAGCTCTCGACTGCTTCATCGGGAATATTCCATGCGCCACCGTGGATGATCAGAGAAGGTTTCAAGTTTGAATCGACCGTGAAATGAAATCATACAGCACGGAGGGGAATTCGCACGCGTTCGCCGGAGGCGTTGCGCAATACGCAAACTTATGAAAACGAGCCTGCAGCGGAGCGGCCCGATTCAGAGGTGAGGATGCAGCATAAGCGTAATGCCGACGGCGATCAGGATAGGGCCCAGAAGAAACGCGAAGCCCACGCCCAGGAGAAAGCGGACAGCTCCATGTCGCTTGGCGGCGGCTTCTTTCGCCGGGAAAAAGCGCATCGGAGATTCCTGCTGGCGAAGCATCGCGCGGAAAACCGCCAGATAAGCGACGAGCCAGAACTCTATTTCGTGACGCGATTGCCAGAGCAGATCGAATCCCGCACATATGACCAGGATACCGATAATCCACAGAAGCTTGGGCACGACTAGCCTCCGCGTTTGGCTGCGCGGGTGAGAAGAGATGAGGCGTCGCGCGGCTGAACAGGAGCCGGAATAGAAGCGCGGGATTTTGCACGCGGAGAAGTTGTACCGGCAGAGGATTCGCTCCCAGCGAGCGGGAGCGGGCCGTCTTTCGTTTGTTTCCATGTGTGCAGAATGCGGTGAATCACGGTGAAGTTGGGTCCAATGGCAAGGATCCATAATGCAATGGGCATGCGGTTGACGAGCGCGCCGAGAATCATGAGCGTGAGGCGCTCGGGGCGATCCCAAAATCCTACTTCGGACTTTGGCACCAAGGATTCCGCGCGCGCCTTTGCGTAGCTAACCATTACGGCGCCAGCCATGGCGGCACCCGCCAATACGGCGTACATGAAACGATTCACCCGCGCGTAGTAAACCAAGATCCCGAGGAAGAGGATGAGGTCGGCGTAACGGTCAAGAATTGAATCCAGAAAGCCGCCGAACAGCGAGACGCGCTTTTGCCGCCGGGCCACTGGGCCGTCGAGCAAGTCGCAGAGGCCGGCTAGGATCATCATTCCGCCGCCGGCCGCGAAGCGGCCTGCAGCGAAAAGTATGCCGGCCCAGAGATTCAAAACAAGAGCCAGCCAGGTGATGACGTTGGGAGGAATTCCGGTCGGAGCGAGGAGCGCGGCAAGCCGGTCGATGGGCCAGGAAAGGTAACGACCGATGGTGCGCGTCAACATTGATTCAGTGCCACCAAGCTATTCCTCATCGTAAATTGTCGACAGACGAACGACTTCGTATTCCCTGGTACCCGCCGGAGTAACAACGGTAACCTCGTCGCCGGGCTTTTTGCCAAGAAGTGCCTTGCCGATGGGCGAACTCGTCGAAATGAGGCCCTTGGTTACGTCGGCTTCTTCCACCGTCACCAGTTTGTACTCGATTTCGGTGGACTTCGCAACGTCGAGAACGACGATGCGGGAGCCATAAGCGGCGCGGTCTTTTGGTAAGTTGGTTAGGTTCATCATGGAAATGTCGGCCATGCGCTGGTGAAGCTGGCCGAGCCGGGCGGAGACGTAGGACTGGCGTTCCTTGGCGTACTTGTACTCAGCGTTTTCGGAAAGGTCGCCGTGAGCGCGAGCTACCTTGATTTCCTTGGGCAGCTCGTCGTGAAGCTCGTGCTCGAGGGCGGCGATTTCGTCCTTTAGTTTCTTCTTAATTTTCTCAGCGAGATCAATCATTTTGGCAAGTTTGAGAGGGCAAGATAATTAAGGGATGCCCTCGTGTCGTGTTTTTTGGGATTACCCAAAGATTATAGAGGATTTGCGCGGGGAACCGCAAATGCCAGAGGTGGGCTAAAAGCATAGGGCGCCAACGAGTGAAGCGGCCAGGTAATGGGAAATTTTTACTTGACAGTTAATTTGCACGCGAAATACCCTCCGGCTGGTTCTCCGTGCATTCGGTCGATTGAATCGAGAAGAAGCTGCTAAGCGAGGCTAAATCAATGTCCAAAGACCCGTTCCCGGCCGTTGCGCTGGAGGTTGTGCTGGACGATGAGCGGCAGGAAATTGAGAAAGTTCGGGAAATGAGGGGGACGTCTGGGAAAACGGGTAAACCGCGTGATGCCGCGGTTTCACCGGTAGCGCCGATCGCGGGAAAGGCCGACGCCGCCGAACCGGCATGGCAGAAAGACAACGTCAATTGGGTCAATGCGGTCAGCAAGGCTCATGCTGCGAATCTGGCGGGATTGGCGTTTTCCGGGGGAGGGATCCGTAGCGCAACGTTCAACCTGGGCGTGCTACAGGCGCTTGGCGGAGTTGAAGTTGCTGCACCGTATCGACTATCTCTCGACTGTCTCCGGCGGAGGATACATTGGAGGATGGCTAGCGGCGTGGACGAAGCGGCTAGAAAGTTTTGGGGAAGTACAGAAACGGCTAGCGACAAACCGTGTGCACCAGATAGACGACAAAGAGCCGCCTCCGATCCGGTTTTTACGGGTGTTCAGCAACTACTTGACGCCTAAGCTGGGACTTTTTAGCGGCGACACTTTGGCGATGGTGGCGATTTATCTGCGGAACTTGCTGCTGAATCAGACGATCGTGCTCGCTGTGCTGACTGCGCTTCTGCTACTCCCGCGTCTCGCAGAGAAATGGGGACTGGCGGCGGAGTGGAATCCAGAAATCGGGCGCAGCTGGATGTATGCCGGGATAGCCCTGCTAATAACCGCATTTCTGATAATCCTAAACAATATGGCATACCTGGATTGCCGCGACGATGGCGGCGCGCGGCAAATGACGAAACAAGGTTGGATTTTGGCACTGGCAGCCGGACCACTGTTTGCGGTGGCGATTCTCGGGGCGCTCTGGCAGGTAGCGAGGTTCTCTCAAATCGGAGGAGGAAGGCACGAGAACCATTTGCCGTACGCTGAATCGGCGCTTTATGGCGCGATTGCCTACAGCGGGATATGGGTAGCAGCAAGCGCCGCAGGATTCGCTTACAGGCGCTGGCTGGCGCCATTTGTATCGAAGATCGCTGAACAGATGGCCGATTTGGCCGGACATGCACGAGCCCAGGCAAAGGCACCGCCTGCAGAGAACAATACAAAGTCGGCGGCGGACCGGTTTTATGCAAAATTGCGATCAGCGCGTGATTTCACGATCACGCTAATCGGAGCGGCTGGCGCTGGCGCACTGGCGGGATGGCTGTACGCTCTGCTGTCGGAGAAGACACTCTGTTGGACGACACAGGCGGCACTAACGGCGGGCGTGCCGCTGGTGCTGGGAATCTTCCTGCTCGCGGGAACACTGCACATTGGACTGATGGGGACCGTGTTTCACGACCGAGCCCGGGAATGGTGGGGACGATTGGGAGGATGGCTGTTGCTGTGGGGAATCGTATGGCTGGCGATTTTCTGGGTCGCGCTCTATTTTCCGGGATTCATTTCGAATAACGCATTCGTGAAGAGTCTGGCCGCAAAGTATCTGACGCCGGCGTGGATCCTGACGACAGTGGGAGGCGTGCTCGCGGGGAAGTCAAGTGCGTCGGGGATAACGGGAACGGAGACGTGGAAGGACGGAGTCGCGAAAGTGGGCCCGTACGCATTTATCGCGGGGCTGTTGTGTTGGCTTTCATACGGGATCGCAAGAGTGCAGCAACTGGATCTGTTTAGCGAATACCCCAGCATCAGCACGCACCGGCTCTGGTGGGCGATCTTGTTGTGTGCGGCGGTGGCGGGGATTATGGCGTGGCGGGTGGACGTCAACCAATTCTCGATGCATTTGTTTTATCGAAACCGCCTGGTGAGGTGCTATTTGGGGGCCTCAAACGAGGGACGTTCACCGAACCGATTTACAGGATTCGACGGGACTGACGACATGCCGCTCAAAGACTTGAGGGTAGACGCGGAAATTCCGTACGACGGACCGTACCCGGTGCTGAATATGTCCCTGAACTTGGTTAAGGGCAAAGATTTGGCGTGGCAGGAGCGGATGGCGGAATCGTTCGTCATGACGCCACGATATTGCGGATTCGATGTGTGGCTGGAGGAACAGGACAGCCCAATGATGCGGCAACAAAGGCCACTCACGAAAGAGGAAGGGGAAAAACGCGAAGCCGAAGAGGCGCATAGCATATTGCGGAGATTGTTACGACCGCTCGAACGTTATGGATATCGTCGAACGGAAGAATACGCGTTTCCACCGCCATTCAATGGGCCGAATTTAGGGTTGGCGATGGGGATATCGGGGGCGGCGGCAAGTCCGAATATGGGATCTTACAGCTCGGCCCCGGTAGCGTTTTCTAATGACGTTATTCGATGTGCGTCTGGGACAATGGCTCGGAAATCCCCGAAACCGGCGAACGTCGGGGCGGGCGACACCAATCTTTGGATTGACGTACCTGCTGAACGAGCTGTTCGCAGGTACCGATGATGAAGCCGCGTACGTGTACCTGTCTGACGGCGGACATTTTGAGAACATGGGATTGTACGAGCTGGTGAAGCGGCGGTGCGGGCTGATCATTGTGTGCGATGCGGAGGCGGACGACTGTTATGGATTCACGGGGTTGGGAAACGCTATCCGGAAATGCCGAATCGATCTGGGAATCGATATCCAACTGAGACGTCAGCGATATCGTGCCGCCGAAATTAGGAAAGCCCAGCAAGAAGCATTGCGCTATAGGGACAATCCATTACGGGACGGTGGACAAATCCGCGCCCACCGGAACAATTATTTACTTCAAGGCGTCCCTGACGGGTGACGAGTCCACCGATATTAGAAATTATCATACGACGCATCCAGAGTTTCCGCACGAGACGACCGAGGACCAGTGGTTTACCGAATCGCAATTTGAAAGCTACCGAGAGCTGGGCTATCACGAAGTGATGAGCTCGATGTTGGGTGAAGCGGCTGCGACTTTGCCAACCGGAGCAGCGACGCCTACGAATGATGCGTTAGATGCGCGATTGAAAATCGAGTTGGAGAAGTTTGGTTTTGACGTTTCGAGGCTGACTACTGGCGGCCAGAAGGCAAGCTAGTTAGTAGCCTGAGAGCGCTGGGCACCGCCAGTCTGAGCGGCGAGAAACTCTACAATTGCTTGATGTGCCGCGCCGGGCTGGTCGGTCTCGAAAATGTGACTTGCGTGCGGGAGCAGCACGAGTTTGGCGTGCGGTAAACGGTCGGCGATTAGCCGCGAGTTCGCGGGTGGAACGAGCCTGTCGGTTTCGCCGTGAATGACTAGCGTGGGAGCCGTGATTTGCGCGATGCGGCTGTAGGCTTCCCAGGCGATAATCCCTTGAAGTTGGGACATATATCCTTGCGGAGTGGGATACCACCTCATGCGGATAGCCATGTCTTCGTCGATGCGTTCGCGCGGAGTAGCCACGTCGTAAATGAACGGGATGATGGCCTCTTTGGCTTCTTCAGGCGTCATGCCCTGACGCATGAGAGTTTGCAGCGCCGCGGGCTCGGCTTGAATCGCATGCGGACCGCCTGACGCGGTGCAACCCAGAATCAGCGAACGCACACGCTTCGGATATTGAAGCGCAAATTCCTGCGCAATCATGCCGCCCATGGAAACACCGAACACGTGCGCGCTCTCGACGCCCGCTGCATCCAGAACAGATGCCGCATCCGAGGCCATCAATGCGATGGAGTAAACGCCTGGCGGCACATCACTTTGGCCCACGCCGCGATTATCGAGAGCGATGGTGCGATAACGCTTTGCAAGAACAGGGCGGGTGCGATGCCACATGTAGGAGGGGTAGCTGAGACCCATGATGAGCAAAAGAGGTTCGCCGGAGCCCTGTTCATCCCAATATATTTTGGCGCCTTGATTTTCCACGAAGGGCATGGCACCTCCAGTCGTGAGACGCGGCCGTGGTCAGCACTTCCGCGGAGAAGACCTTCAAACAGATAGTTACACACAGATGAATGTGACTAACGCGGCCGCCATTGTATATAATCCGGCCCACTATGCCAAACCAAGAAACGCTGTACAACGTAGCCGACCGGGTCGCGACGATCACTCTCAACCGTCCAGATAAACTGAACGCCTGGACCGCGGTTATGGAAGGCGAAGTAAAAGCCGCGGTGAGAGACGCGGAGCGTGACGAAAATGTTCGCGTCATCGTCCTGACGGGCGCGGGACGAGGGTTCTGCGCGGGCGCAGATATATCGCTCTTGTCCACGGTCGCGACGAAGGGACTCGATTCGGCGCAACGGGCCCAAGCGATGCAACCTCAGGGCGGCACAATCGAAGGTACAAGAGCGGATTTTCAGAAAAAATATTCATATTTCCCGGCGGTCACAAAGCCCGTGATTGCGGCCATCAACGGCCCCATAGTCGGTTTGGGATTGGTGATTGCTTTGTACTGCGATTTACGTTTTGCTTCCGACGGTGCGCGTTTCGGAACGGCTTTTGCGCGTCGAGGACTGATTGCCGAATACGGAATGGCGTGGATGTTACCGCGTCTGGTGGGGCACGCGAACGCACTGGACCTGCTATTTTCCGCGAGGATGATCGATGCGGCGGAGGCTCTGAGAATGGGACTGGTGAATCAGGTCTACCCGCAAGCAACGTTTCATGAGAAGGTTCGGGAATATGCGGTGGATGTGGCGGCGAACGTGAGTCCGCGGTCTCTGCGCGTGATCAAGCGGCAGGTTTACGACGCGATGTTTCTAACTCTGGCGGAATCCTTTGAGATCTCCGAGCGAGAAATGCTGGCCAGCCTGCAGTGCGAAGATTTCAAAGAAGGCGTGGCGCACTTTGTCGAAAAGCGCGCTCCGGTCTTCACCGGCAAATAGAAGAGACCTTTGACCCATGGACTTTGAACCCAGCGCAAAGACGAAGGAGCTGCAGCGGCGGCTACAAAGCTTCATGGACGTCCACGTGTATCCGAACGAACAGCGATTCCACGAAGAAATCGAGCGGGAACGCTGGAAACCCACGCGGATCGTGGAAGAGCTGAAGCCGAAGGCGCGCCAAGAGGGATTGTGGAATTTGTTTTTGCCGCACGATGAAAACGGCGCGGGGCTCACCAACCTGGAGTACGCGCCGCTTTGCGAAATCATGGGGCGCAGTCACATGGCGCCCGAGGTGTTCAATTGTTCCGCGCCGGATACCGGGAATATGGAGGTGCTGGCGCGTTATGGCACCGAGGCACAAAAAGAAAAATGGCTAAAGCCGCTGCTGGCCGGCGAAATTCGATCGTGCTTCTCCATGTCCGAACCGGATGTTGCCTCGTCGGATGCCACCAACATTGCATCGGGCATCGTACGAGACGGCGATGAGTACATGATCAACGGGCGGAAATGGTGGTCCTCAGGAGCAGGCGATCCGCGATGCAAGATCGCGATATTCATGGGCAAGAGCGATCCTTCCGCGCCGGCGCACAAGCAGCAGTCGATGATCCTCGTGCCGCTCGATACGCCCGGAGTCAAGATCGTGCGGATGCTAACAGTATTCGGATACGACCATGCGCCGCACGGACACGCTGAAATTCACTTCGAAAAAGTGCGCGTGCCAGCGACAAACATGTTGCTTGGCGAAGGCCGCGGATTTGAGATTGCGCAAGGGCGTCTGGGGCCTGGGCGGATTCATCATTGCATGCGATGTATCGGGCTCGCGGAGCGGGCGCTCGAAACCATGTGCAAACGGGTGCAAACGAGAGTGGCCTTTGGGAAGGCGTTAGCCGAACAGGGAACGATTCGCGCGGGAATCGCCGAGTCGCGCATGGAGATCGAACAGGCACGGCTGCTGACGTTGAAGGCCGCGCATATGATGGACACGGTGGGAAACAAAGCGGCGCGTGCTGAAATTGCGATGATCAAAGTTGTAGCGCCTAACGTGGCTCTTCGCGTGCTGGATCGGGCAATGCAGGCGCATGGAGCGGCCGGACTTTCGCAGGACACGTTTCTGGCTAGCGCTTGGGCTATGGCTCGGACGCTGCGGTTAGCTGATGGGCCGGATGAAGTACATGTCGAGTCGATAGCGAAGTGGGAGTTGGCGAAAGCGAAGAAAAATTGATGCCGCCAGTCGTTATCAAGAACCCGCAAGCGCTGAAAGAATTCGTGGGCGGGGAAATTGGCGTCACGGAATGGTTCCCTGTGACTCAAGAGCGGATCGAGCAGTTTGCCGAAGCGACGGAAGACCGGCAGTGGATTCATCTGGACCGCGCGCGGGCGAGAAAGGAGTCACCTTACGGCGACACGATCGCTCATGGGTTTCTTACACTTTCTTTGCTCAGCCACCTTATGAAGGAAGCGATTCAAGTCCAAGGGGGCGTGCGCCTGGCAGTGAATTACGGCTTGAATCGAGTGCGATTTCCTGCGGCAGTGCGGGCGGATTCCAGGATTCGTGCGCGAATTGGGCTCCTGGAATTAAAGGAACTCTCTGATGCGGTTGAAGCGACCTATTCCGTAAACATAGAAAACGAAGGATCTGCAAAACCAGTCTGCGTTGCGGAGTGGATCGTCCGCTACTACACCTGATTAACTGTTATTTGAGTGCAGATTTGGAAAGCTTACCCGAGCGATTCCCTAAATTCGGCCGGTTTGCGCGCAGTGCAAAGAGGCACGCAAAAGTATCTGGATTCTTTCGGGCATGGCTGCGAAGCGTTCGTCTTTGGTCAAGCCTTGGTGATAGCGATAATAAATTTGCTGGACGATGACGGCAAGTTTGAAACGGGCGAAGGTGAGATAGAAAGCCATCTGAGATACATCACGGCCCGTTTTTTGAGCGTAGTACTGCACGATTTCTTCGCGCGTAAAGCTGCCCGGATAGTTCGTGGGTCCCCAGCGATTTTGTTCCAGTTCCTCAGGATCCGTGGCATCGATCCAATAGGCCAGTACAGCGCCGAGGTCTGAGAGAGAGTCACCGATGGTGGACATCTCCCAATCGAGCACGCCGACAATTTTCGTGATGTCGCTCGAATCGAGGACTACGTTGTCGTATTTGTAGTCATTGTGAATCAGCGAAATGGCGCTTGTGGATGGCATGTGTTGCTGCATCCACGCGGAAATTTTCTCCACTTCGGGATAATCGTGCGTCCTGGAACCGGAGTAGCGCTCGGTCCAGCCCCGGACCTGCCGTTCCAGATATCCCTCCGGCTTACCCAGATCGGAAAGACCCGCGGCGGCGTAATCCACGCGGTGCAGGAGTATGAGATTTTCAATGAAGGATTCGCTGAGCCGGCGCGCTGTTTCGGCAGAAAAATCCAAGCCGGGCGGCAACTGTCTGCGAAGGATGATGCCGTGAATCGGTTGCATCACGTAGAACGGTGCGCCGATGACGGAAGCGTCGTCGCAATAGAGAAGCACTTCGGGAGCCGGGGCGTAGACGGAGTGGAGCTTAGAGAGCACGCGAAATTCGCGGCTCATATCGTGTGCGGATTTGACCTTGCTTCCGAAGGGAGGCCGCCGAAGAACTAGCTCTTTAGCGCCGAGATGCAGCGAGTAAGTCAAATTGGAGTGGCCGCTGGGAAATTGGCGAACTTGAAGCGCACCTTCTGCGTTGGGAAAGTGACGGCGCAAGAAGGGTTCGAGGCGGGCTAAATCAAGTTCTTCGCCGGATCGAATGGCTGTCGGATGGTCCAGAAAGTCGCTCATGGGAAGCTCCTAGCGGTACGTCATCATCGCGGGATCGTGGAGATGCCCGTGGACATTGAAAGCGCTGAGTGTAAAACGCTCGGCGGAGTAGAGGATATTCACTCCAAGAGGAGTTGCGCGACATCCAACTCACTTGCAAGGCCCTTTCCGCAGAAAGATGCAAAGCACGCTGCATGGCAACCGCAATAGGCCCTCCCGAACTAAAAATAGCGACACGTTCACCGCGCGCCCCAGCAGAGAGAAACTTTACGAGACCGGAATTAACCCGGAAGCAAAACTGCGACCAGGTCTCTATCCCTTGAGGAGAAGTCTCGCCGCGCACCCACTCGCCAATGACAGCTTCGAACAACTTTTGAAAAGTCGCGCGTTTTTCGGCAGCGCCGGTAGAGGACTGAAACGCTGCATGGAGATCTCGGACTTTCTGGTCGTTTTCGAGCAACCCGGGCAGGCAGTGTTTGAGAACTGCTTCCCCCTGATATTCGTCGAACTCCGTAAGCACAAGAGGCTCAGGAAACTTGAGGCCGGCTTTGTTGTAAGCGTCGCTCGCGAGCTTGAGAGTGTCTTTCTGACGGACACACGGGCCGACGCAGGTGCGGTCAAAGACGACGCCACGTTGCGCCCAGTATGCGCCCAGAAGACGAGATTGCTCTTCTCCGAGAGCGGACAACTTGTCATAGTTCTCCTCAAGAAACGAAGCTTGCGCGTGACGGACAAGGAAGAGGGTTCCCATTGTTAGATCAACATGGCGTCAATCGTTATACCGCAAGGCGCGCGGAGGAAGAAATTCGGACAGGCTCAGATTCCGATGGCCAATGAGTCATTTTCAATTGGCGCGCTCGAACAAAGCCGCAGCGCCTTGTCCTCCCCCAATGCACATGGTGACGACTCCGTACCGCGCTTTGCGGCGAGCCATTTCGTTGGCGATGGTGCCAACCATGCGCGAACCCGTCATTCCGAAGGGATGTCCGATGGCGATTGAGCCGCCGTTAACATTGAGTTTTTCAGGGTCGATGCCCAGGCGGTCGCGGCAATAAATTACCTGGACGGCGAAAGCTTCGTTCAGTTCCCAGAGATCGACATCGCTCGTTCGCAGGCCGCAACGACTTAGGAGTTTCGGCACGGCGAAGACCGGGCCGATGCCCATTTCGTCCGGTTCGCAACCGGCGACTTGGAATCCGCGGAAAATGAGTTTGTAAGGAATACCCAACTGATCGGCACGCTGGCGAGACATCAATAGCGTGGCGGACGCGCCGTCAGAAAGTTGCGACGAGTTGCCGGCCGTCACCGTTCCCTGGCCGCTGTCGGGATCGAAATGGGGTTTGAGGTTGAGCAAGCCTTGCAGAGTGGTGTCGGGCCGGTTGCATTCATCGCGGTTGGCGGTAGCATCCTCTTTGCCGACGATTTCTCCGGACTTCTTGTCCAGGATGCCGCGAGTGATGCGCATCGGCGCGATTTCAGCGTCGAAAAATCCCTCTTGCTGAGCGCGTGCAGTGCGCTGCTGACTCAGAAGCGAATATTCGTCCTGAGACTCGCGATTCACTTTGTATCTTTAGCGACTACCTCCGCGGTGTTACCCATCACCATGTAAATCCCCGGCATCTTCTCCAGCAATTCGGGATGCGGGTTGTAGTCTCGCGTGATCATGCTAATGCTTTCCACGCCGCCGCCGACAGCAGCATCCACGCCTTCGTTGATAATCTGGTGGGCGGCCACCGTGATCGCTTGCAAACCAGAAGAGCAGAAGCGGTTGATAGTGGTACCAGCAACCGATGCGGGAAGTCCGGCAAGCATGGCGGAAGTACGGGCTATATTCTGGCCTTGCGCACCATGGGGCTGTGCGCAGCCGAGGACCACGTCTTCGATCTCCTTGAGGTCCAGCTTCGGAGTTTTGCCCAGCGACATCCTTAATACAATGAGCGGCGAGGTCTTCGGGCCGCGTAAGGTTAAAGGATCCGCGAAAGGATTTGGCGAGGGGCGTCCGCGAACTGGCAACTACGACTGCTTCTCTCATCTTTTCTCCGGCTGCTGGAATGAAATGAAGTCACAGATCCACGAAAAAGTTTTACGGCAGCGCTTTGTGACTGCAGTTTGCGCGAATGGAAAACTAGGTCGCCACGCCTTCTTCCTTGCCGAACTGGGCGAAGGTCTTGCCCTGCTCTGCAAGACGCTTCAGCAGCGGGGCGGGCTTCCAGATTTCGCCGTGCTGACGATGGAATTCGGAGATGCGCTCGTAAACTTTTTTTAGGCCGACGGTATCGGCATACCACATGGGACCGCCGCGGATATGCGGGAAAGCCGTAGCCGTTCAGATAAATAATGTCGATGTCCGAAGCGCGCAGCGCGTAGCCTTCCTCCAGGATGCGCGCACCTTCGTTGACCAGGGCATAGATGCAGCGATCTGTGATTTCTTCGGCGGAAATTTGACGTTGCGGAATTCCCGCCTCGGCGACCCACTTGCGAATGAGTTCGTCAACGATGGGGTCTGGAGTCGCGCGGCGCTGGTCGTCATACTTGTACCAACCCGCTCCGGTCTTTTGCCCGAAACGGCCGAGTTCACAGAGATGATCTTCGACGAATGCCTGGCGAATGCCGGGCGGTTGCAGGTGGCGATATTCCTTGTTGATGCGCCAGCCGACATCGAGACCGGCAAGGTCGCCCACGGCCAGCGGTCCCATGGCGTTGCCGAAATCGACCAGCGCCTGGTCCACGGCTTCGATGCTCGCACCTTCTTCAATCAAGAACTGAGCTTCGCGGCGGTAGGGGCCAAACATACGATTGCCGACAAAACCCCGCAATTGCCGACGAGCACGCCCACTTTGCCCAGCGTTTTTGAAAGCTGCATGCAAGTAGCGATAACTTCCGGGGAAGTAGCCTTGCCGCGAACGATCTCCAGCAGCCGCATAACATTCGCAGGGCTGAAAAAATGCGTGCCGATGACAAATGCAGGCCGCGAGGTGGACGCAGCGATCTCGTCGATGTTTAGCGTTGAAGTATTGCTGGCAAGGATGGCGCCAGGTTTGCACACGCGATCCAGTTCTTTGAAGACTTCCTTCTTGAGGGCCATGCCTTCGAAGACGGCTTCGATAACCAAATCCACGTTTGAAAAACCGTCGTAGCTAAGTGTGGGAGTGATCCGGTTCAGGCGCTCATCGGCAGCTTGCTGAGTAAAACGGCCGCGCTTGACGGAATTTGCGTAGTTCGATTTGATCGTGGCCAGCCCGCGATCAAGCGCCGCTTGGTCCGTCTCTTTGAGAAGTACGGGAATGCCCGCATTCGCGAGCACCATAGCGATGCCGCCGCCCATGGTGCCTGCGCCAACGACGGCAGCAGTCTTTATGGGAATCAGCGGAGTGTCTTTGGAAATGTCGGGAATCTTTGCTGACTTCGCGCTCGCTGAAGAAAACATGGATGAGCGCTTTGGATTGGTCGGAGAAGAGGCAGTCGATGAAGAGTTTCTGCTCGACCTTGCATCCTTCTTCGAATGGCATTTTTGTGGCGGCTTCAATGGCTTCGATGGCAGCAACCGGAGCAAGCAGACCGCGCTGCTTCTTGGCAGCCGTTTCACGCGCGGAGGAAAAGATCGCCGCATTGTCCGTCGCGTTTCCGAGCTTTTCGTTGCGCTCACGCGTCTTGGGAGCGGGCTTGCCGGCGACTTCGCGTGCAAACTTAACCGCTCCGGCGAGGAGATCGCCTTCGATGATGCGGTCGATGATGCCGAACTTCAGCGCTTCGTCCGCTTTCACCGGATTGCCGCTCATGCACATTTCGACGGCTTTTGCCACGCCAGCAAGCCTCGGAACCGCTGGGTCCCGGCCGCTCCGGGGATAAGACCGAGCTTCACTTCCGGCTGGCCAACTTGGGCGCTCGAAACAGCAACGCGATAGTGGCCGGCCATCGCGAGTTCCAATCCGCCGCCGAAAGCTGTTCCATGAATCGCTACGATTACCGGCTTGCTGCTGTCTTCCATTTTCAAGAGGAACGGGGTGAGCCCGGCGCCGCGCGATTTGCCCGAGGAGGTCATCTTGCCGAATTCTTTAATGTCCGCGCCGGCGACGAAGGTGCGACCTCCGCCGATCAGGACCGCGGCTTTGACGCTGGCGTCCTCAGCGATGCGGTCTAGCGCTTCTGAAATGCCTTCGGGGACGCCGGGGCTCAGAGCATTCACCGGAGGATTGTTGATGGTGATGATGGCGATGTCGTTGTCTTTCGTGAGATGCACTAGATCAGTCATGGAAAGAATCCTCTGGTTTGATAGTTTACGCTGTTTTCGCGGAGACGTTGCCGGAGTCGATCACCGCAGAGGCGATGCGCTCGCGATGAAATGTGGCGTCTCCGAATGCCGTTTCCGATGCCTTCGCTCGACGGTAATACAGATGAACGTCGTTTTCCCAAGTGAATCCCATGCCGCCGTGAATCTGGATGCCACGGTTGCCGACCGTGCGGCCGGCATCGCTGGCGTACATCTTGGCGATGGAAACGGCGGTGGCTGCGTCCGGGGCTTTTTCTTCCAGCGCCCACCCGGCATAGTACACGGCCGAACGGGAACTCTCGGTTTCCAAATACATATCCGCGCACTGATGCTGCACCGCCTGAAACGATCCGATGGGTTTGCCGAACTGTTTCCGAGTCTTGGCATATTCCACTGTAATTTCGAGCGTCCGCTGCATACCGCCGACTAATTCTGCAGCCAGCGCGGCGGTGGCAATATCGAAAGCTCGGGGGAGCTGCGCGACGGAACCCAATTCTTCCGCCGGAGTGTTGCTGAATTCAACGACATAGAGCTTTCGCGTAAGGTCCATCCCCGACATGGGCGATATTTTCAGGCCGGGAGCTTTGGAGTCCACTACGAATACGCCGTTGCGCGCAACGACGATGATGAAATTGGCAACCGCGGCATCCGGGACAAAGAATTTCTCTCCGGTGAGCTTTCCATTAGCGGCGTTCAGTTGGATATCCCGAGGGTTCCAACTTGCATTCGCTTCCAGAATGGCGACGGTAGCGCGAACCTCTCCCCGGCAGATCGGCGCGAGATATTTGTTTTTGAGCGCAGGGGTGCACACGGCATCCAGGACCGAGCCAGCCAGCACGACAGTCGAAAAAAAAGGGCCGGGCAAGAGCGCGCGTCCGGCCTCTTCCATCAAGAGCATGAGTTCCACTTGACCGAGGCCGACTCCACCGTACTCTTCCGGGAAAATGATGCCGGTGTAACCCTGGTCCGTGAGCTTCGACCAAAGTGCGGCATCGTAAGCGGTGTCCGTTTCCATCAGGCGTCTCATTTCAGCGCTGGGACACTCGCCGGTGAAGAACTTGCGCGCGCTGTCTTTCAGAAATTCCTGGCTTTCACTCAAACCGAATTGCATGGCGTATCCCCTTAGTAGCTTCTGGGCAGTCCGAGAACAAAATGACCAATGATGTTTCGTTGCACCTCGGAAGTGCCGGCTTCGATGGTGTTTCCGCGCGTGCGCAGGTAGGCGTAAGACCAAATTCCTTCTTCGATGGCGTGTGGGTCGCCGCCCATCAGTTGGCCATAGGGGCCGAGAATCTCCTGAGCGATTTGCTGGAGGCGCTGATTGAGTTCGCTCCAGAAAATTTTCTGGATGGAGCCCTCCGGACCGGGCACGCCTGTAGCGGTGATGCGACTGAAGGCGCGCATCTGGTTGAAACGCATGATTTCGATCTCTGCGCTGCATTGCGCTAGTTTCTGGCGGATGAGCGGGTCCTGAGATGCAGGACGGCCGTTGCGTTGTATAGTTCGAGAAAGCTCAATGAGACGCGTGATGTAACTCTTGAATATGAGATGCAGGCGAGCGCCGTACGAGCCTCGCTCGTACATCAGGGTGCTCATCGCCACATTCCATCCGTCATTCACTTTGCCGAGAATATTTTCGGTTGGCACGCGAACATCGCGAAAGAAAATCTCGTTGAATTCGGATTCTCCAGTCATCTGACGCAGAGGACGTACCTCGACGCCGGGTGATTTCATATCGACGAGGAGCACTGAAAGTCCCTTGTGTTTCGCGAGGCTGGCATCGGTGCGAACGACGAGTTCGCACCAGTCGCCAACCCAGCCGTAGCTGGTCCAGACTTTTTGGCCGTTGACGACGTAGTGATCGCCGTCCAGCCGCGCTTCCATTTGCAAACCCGCGAGGTCGGAACCGGCGTTCGGCTCGGAGAAGCCCTGGCACCAGATTTCTTCCGCGCTCAGAATTTTCGGAATGTAGCGTTTTTTTTGCGCTTCTGTTCCATAGGCGATGATCGTGGGGCCGATGAGACCTAAACCGAGGGAGTTGGCCATGGGCGGCGCCTCGACGCGCGCCATTTCTTCCCAAAATATGGCTTGCTGCATCAGCGAAGCGCTGCGACCCCCGTATTCCTTGGGCCAAGAAACGGCGGCCCAGCGGCCCTCCTGAAGCTTTCGTTGCCAGGCTCGCAGATAGGGGAACGATTCCTCCATGGGCTTTTCGCGCCAGTCGCTCCAATCCTTCGGAACGTTGGAAACGAGCCAGGCACGGAGCTCGTCGCGAAACGTCAACTCTTCGGCGGTTAAATTTAAATCCATGAACAAGACTCCTTCGTGTTACCTGGCGCGAACTGCGCTCTGTTTTTTATCTACTGCGAAACAAATCTCTGAGAATCAGACCTGCTCAAGCGCTGGACTTCGTCTTGGTCGCCGGGGCACCAAAATCAGGGCGAATCGTATCCTTGCCCGACCAATATTTTTTGCGCAGATCCTTTTTCAGAATTTTTCCGGTGCCGGTCTTGGGCAAACTATCGACAAATTCGACTGAGCGCGGACATTTGTAATGCGACAGGCGCGAACGGCAGAACTCGATAAGTTCGGACTCCGAGGCGGTGGCATTCGGTTTTAAAACCACCAGTGCCTTGGGGACTTCGCCCCACTTCTCGTCGGGAACGGGAATCACACCTGCCTCCAGGACGGCCGGGATGCGCGAGGATGGCCTTTTCAAGTTCGAGGGAGGATATATTTTCTCCGCCACTTACGATGATGTCTTTTTTGCGATCGACAATCAGCAAGTAGCCCTCTTCGTTGAAAGTAGCCATATCCCCGGTGTGGAACCATCCGCCGCGTAGAGCTTCGGCGGAAGCTTCCGGCTGGCGCCAGTAACCCTCCATCACGCCATCGCTACGCGCGATAATTTCTCCGATGGCTTTGCCGTCGCGCGGAACGTCGCGATCGTCAGCGTCCACCACTCGTATCTCTGTGCCGGGAAATGCGTACCCGGTCATCGCTTGGCCCACGTAGCGCTGTTCGCCTTCCCAGCCCAAACCTGACTTCATCGGAGAAATCGTAAGCGAGGGAGACGTTTCCGTCAGGCCGTAACCCGAAAAGCACTCGCAGCCGAGTTGTTGTTCAACCTCCCGGATGAGTGTTGGCGACGATGCAGCGCCGCCGATGACAACCCGTCGCAGCGTAGTCAAATCATAATTGTGGCGCTCCGGGCAATTCACCAGAGCTGTAGCCATGATGGGAACCAAGCTGCAGGAGTGGACTTTTTCCGTTTCAATCAGCCGGAACACTTCTTTGGTTTCGAAACGCTGGATCATGACGTGCTTTCCGCCGAGCAAGACCAGGAAATGCGCGACACCCCAGCCATTCGCGTGGAAGAGAGGAATGGTATGCAGCTCGACGGCCCCATTTTCGATCTGGAATCCCATGCAGACGTTCAGCGCATGGAGGTAGATATTCCTGTGCGTAAGCATTACACCCTTGGGATTTGCGCTGGTGCCGCTGGTATAGAAGAGCTCAGCCAAGGAGTTTTCGTCGATGGAGTTGATGTCGGCGCGATGCGGCGTGGCCGCTGCGAGAAGGGCGTCGTAGTTGCGCGGGTCGAGCCAAGGCGCGTCTGGAGAACCGTCAAGTTGAACGAACATTTTTACCGTGCGAAGACTCTGGCGAAAAGATTCCACTAAGCCAAGAAACTGCTTTTCCACGAAGAGGATGGTCGCGCCGGAATCATTCAGAATGAAGGCCAGTTCATCCGGCGCCAGCCGGATGTTCAGCGGGAGAAGAACAGCGCCGGCTTCCGGAACGCCGTAGTAGGCTTCCAGCAAGCGGTGACAATTGGCGCCGAGGAAAGCAACGCGATCGCCAGCTTGGATGCCAGCCTGACGCAAAGCACCGGCCAAACGGCCGACTCGCTCGGCGAATTGTGCGTACGTAAAGCGGTCTTGGTTGCAGACTACCGCGGTCCTACCCGGATATTGCTGCTCCGCATAGCGAAGAAAGCGGAGAGGTGTAAGTGGAATGTTCATAGCGTGCCTCGCCTGTTCTAGGCGGATTGGCCTCCGTCGACCACCAGGATGTTTCCGGTCACAAAATCGGACGCGTCGGAAGCGAGAAAAATAGCGGCGCCCTTTAAATCATGAGGCCCGCCGAAGCGGCCCAAAGGTACGCCCGCCAATAGCGTCTCTTTGTTACGTTCGATGACTTTTCCCGACATGTCGGTCGGGAACCAGCCGGGGGCAATCGCATTGACGTGAATATTGTGCATGCCCCACTTGCAGGCTAAGTCTTTGGTGAAGATGATCACACCGCCTTTGCTGGCGCTGTAGCCGATGGCGGAGAAATTCGGAGAAGAGCCGCGCAGCCCGGCAACCGAGGCGATGTTGATAATCTTTCCGCGGCGTTGCGCGATCATGACTTTGCCCACCGCTTGCGAAAACAGAAAGGTTCCCGTGAGGTTGGTTTCGATCACTTTATTCCACTGCTCGAGCGTCATTGATTCGACCGGCGCACCCCAGGAAGTGCCGGCATTGTTGATCAAGATGTCGATGCGCCCAAATTGTTTGAAGGTGGCGTCGGCAACCTCTTGAATGCTGCCGGGCTCTTTGACATCGCAGCCGAGCGCGAGAACTTGCACGCCCAACTTTCGCAATTCCTCCGCGGCCCGCTCGCAGCGCTCTTTTTTGCGCGCGCAGAGCACCAGATTCGCGCCCATTTCCGCCAAGCCTTCGGCCATCTGCCGGCCGAGGCCGACGGAACCGCCGGTAACGATCGCGACGCGTCCGGTGAGATCGAAGATTTGCCGGGTCTTCACGTTATTGGCTGCCGCACTGAGAAGTTTTCCTCTTGACGACAAACGTTTGTTTATAACACATGTTAGGGACTAACACTAGTTGCCGGCGGACTTGTCCGCAACCGCCGTTCGCAGTGGCAGAGCTAACTTTCGCTCTCGTCTAAATATGCAGAAGACGGATTGCCAATCCGGCGAGCGCGCCGCCTGCTAGTGTGCCGATCACAGAAATGGGAGCGTATCCCCAATCGGAACTGCCTTTGCCTGCAATCGGCAGAATCGCGTGGGCCATCCTCGATCCAAGATCACGCGCCGGGTTCATGCTGGTGCCTGTTGGCCCGGCGAGCGCGAGAATCAGTCCCCAGACCAGTGCGGCGATCAGGACCGGGCCGAAACCAGCGGGCAAATTGGCGCGCGTCAAAATGCAAACGGCAACAAACACCAGCAACGTCGTGG
Source organism: uncultured Acidobacteriota bacterium (assembly GCA_963830375.1). Classification (GTDB taxonomy): domain Bacteria; phylum Acidobacteriota; class Terriglobia; order Acidiferrales; family UBA7541; genus Palsa-295. The sequence continues at coordinate 441,812 of CAWHMJ010000008.1, read as the reverse complement.
GAATAATTTCGCTGATCAGGTTGGTTACTTTATTGGGAATGGATGGGTGGCTGCAGAAGCAGCCCAACTTTCTGACCGGGTCTGCAGTGGCGGCCCAATGCGGCAGGAAATGAAGCCAGACGAGAACTGACCCAACAAATGCTCCCAGCATTTGCGCGGTGACGTACGGCAAGAGTTTGGAAAAATTGCCACTAACGATAGCCACACCCAGCGTTACGGCAGGATTGATGTGGGCGTCACTGCTTCCGCACGCGAGAGCAGTGAAAATTCCCGCCATGGCTGCAATCGCCCAGCCCGTCGATATTGAAATCCATCCACCGCCTTCTCCCTTGGAGCGTGACAGAACTACGTCGGCGATTACACCGTTGCCCAGCAGAACCAGGACCAGCGTGCCCATAAACTCACCGAACATGGGTGATAGCATTGGTTTCCAATTCCTTCAAAGATGTAACGCGCGCGCAGGAGATACAGCGCTCTTTCGAGCGTCGGCACTTCGGACCGGTATGAGACTTGCCGCCGGATCAACGACGGCCGGACCTAGAGAATACTTTTCAGTTCAAATCCTGGCCCGGCCCCGCGATACCCGGCACCATTCGAATCCACGGTCGAAACTGACACGCAGTCGATCAGAAGCCGAACCGGATCCCGAGCTGCACCTGGCGTTTCGGAAACGCCGAAGTGAAAGCCAGCGGCGTGCTGGGCGTGACAACCTCGCCGTCCGGCAATACGGTGCCGGACCGGAGTCCGTGCACATTAAACGAAGTATTTCCCGTACTGCATTGCCCTGATTTGGGGCATAGACCCGGTGTCGTCTGAATGCCAAACAGAGGGTTCACTTCGTTGTTCACACTGGCAAAATTCGTGCGGTTCAAGATATTGAACCCTTCTGCCGTGAGTGTCATGTCGACCCGCTCTCCCAGTTTGTGCCGCCAGCTCAACCGCATGTCCCAGTCATAGAAGTTGGGCCCGAGACCAGTATCGCGGGAGTCGCCGAGGGGACGCTCGTTGGTGATGTGATTGTCACCGTTGACTTCACCACCAGCCAGTAGATTGAAAGGCAGTCCGCTGTGGTAGGTAAAAATGGGAGAAAGCTGGAATCCAGAAAGGAAGCCCTTCCATGGACTGTCGAACACTCCAGCGACCACAACTTTGTGCCGCTGGTCAAATTCCGAAAGGCCCCGATCCAAGCCAAGTTGCGTCGGGTCCTGCGGTCCGTAGTCCGTATTGAAGTCCGTGGAAGTGTCGAAGCCCTTGCTGAAGGTGTAGTTCCCAAACAGCATGAAGTGGTTACTAAAACGCTTCTTCATCTCCAGGATCAACCCTTCGTACAGGGCGGACGCTGCTGAGGTGTATTGATTGTTCTGAGTAATCAGCGGATTCACAAAGCAGTTGAAGGGCGATTCGGGTTTGCCACTGTCGCTGCGCAAGGCAGAGAAGGCGTTTCGGGGGCGAGCAGCCCACCGAGTAACGGGTCGCTCCCTGCAAATAGATTCCAATTCTTATAGCGTAAATGGCTTCCCGTTGGCCAGCGTGACCGTGCTCGTCGGGGTTGTTGGCAGCAGATTCGTGTCGATGGCTACAGGGAGATACAAAGTATGCGAGTAAATCCCGCTGACACCGATGGAGAAGCTGGGCGTGATCTCGCGTTCAATCCCCAACGAAGCTTGTTGCGATTGAGGAGGCCTGTAGTTGGGAGGGTTGCTAAAGAGCACCGTTAACGGCGAGAGTTGGCCGGAACTCGCAACATTGATGCCGAACGGCTCGCCACCCGGCCCGGCGCCCGGTGTAATACAGGCATTATTCCCGGGCGCGGGGTTGTGCACTGGATCAGATCTCCCTGACGGTGCCCGCAATTAATGTGCCCTGGAAAATAACATCCGAAGTTTTGCAATCCCGGGAACCGGGCGGGGGGAGCGCAAGCGGATCCACGTAGATGGAAATGAACCGGGTACAGGGGCTGCTCCTGTTCCGACCGAACAGGGCTGGGATCGATAGCGACGGGGAATCCGATCCCGCATGTGTTTATCAGCGTTGTTGACCTGATCGGGAACTTGCGACTTGTTGTGCTGGTTCTCTACTGTGCTGCGATTGTGGTTGAGGACGCCGAGGCTCAAATCCACTTGGGGGATCTGCGCGTCGATGGGTCCGTAGAAAATCCCGTACCCGCCGCGAACCACGGTTTTGTGATCCTTGAATGGATCCCACGCAAACGACACACGGGGCGCGAAGTCCTTATAGTAGGTGTTCAGTGGGTGAAATTGCGAATCGATGTCATAGCGCAGGCCGTAGTTCAGCGTGAAATTGGATGTTATCTTCCACGAGTCCTGCACATACAGTCCCGTCAGCGGCCGGGTGTATGCAGGGTAGTCCGGATTGCCAAAGCCCTGCTGATAGACCTGTGGCAGTCCGAATGAGGCGGACTGGAGCGAGTTGAGGCTGGGTCCGTCGGTGGTCACGCCGCAGGGATTCTCGGCAGTAGGAAGGAAGCAGGGGCTCAGCGCAATCCAGGAAGAGTCCTAAAGACGAAGCGTCCCGGAAGAAACGTGTGGGATTCGGTGTGATTGCCGCGCAGCAGTTCGTCAACGCCAAACTGGATCGTGTGACGGCCACGGATCATGGTCACGTTATCGGCAAATTCGGTGCGGCGCAGAATGGTGAGGTTGGGCAAGAAGATGTTGGTCCCTAAATTGTTTATGAAACCAGGAATTTGGAGTCCTGCCTGGCCGGGTTCGTTCGGAATCACATTGAAACCGTTGTAATCCCATTGCACCCGCAATTCGTTCTGAGTAGTCGGGCTGAACTGGTGAAACCAGGCGCCCTGTATGTTGTTGTCATAGTCGTGGATCGAACTGCCGGCCGAGAAGGCTGTCAGAGATTGCACGTCCGGGTTTTGTTCGAGGTCGTGTGAATACCGATAGCTGAGAAAGAGCTGGTTGTTCGCATCGATGTGGTGATCGAGGCGTGCGGAAGCAAAGTAATCGCGGGAGTTGTAGTCGAAGAGTCCTCCCTGCGATTCAAACTGGCTGACGAAGTAGTTTAAGCGCCGATGGGAGTAGCGGCACGCGGTCCACTTGTTGACGGTCAATGCGCTTCCAAGGACCGAGAGCGCAGGTAGCGGCCGGTATATCAGGCAGACCGCTAAAGCAGGGCACCGGGTTGGGACCGGTAGCTGGCCAAGAACCGTATTCTGGTCTGTGGTCGTACGGAAAATATGCGTATTCGTCAGCAGCGGCACCGCATTCTGCGCATCCTGAAGCAAACCTTCGAACGCAAAGAACACGAAGGTCTTGTCTTTTTTTATCGGCGCGCCTATAGAGCCGCCGAATTGATAGCGCTGCAGCGAATCCTTAACGGGCGAGCCCACTGAGTCGGGATGGGTCGGATCGAACACCGCCCGGGTTGAAGCGCCGAGCTGAAGGCGAACGGATCACGCGCGTCCATCGCATCGTTACGGAAATATCCGAATAGGCTGCCGTGAATATCGTTCGAGCCTGATTTCGAGACGATGTTGATCGACGCGCCGTTTGCACCGCCCAGTTCGGCTGTGTAGTTGCTGCGGTTCACCTGGAATTCCTGAACGGCATCCTGGCTGATAGTTGGGCGTACGCCGCCAGCATCGTCCTGAGCCTCTCCACCGTCAACCGTGATGCTGTTACCGCGGCCGTTACTTCCATAGAAGGAAAGTCCGCTTTGCGGTGTTTGCTTCACTCGAAAATCCTGGTCATCCGCCAGCCGCGTGGAATCCGAGACACCCGGGAGAAGCAGGGTAAAAGTAAGATAATCGCGGCGATCAATCGGCAGATCCTCAATGTACTGTTGTGTGAGAGTATTTGCCTGGCTGCCCCTTTCGGTTTCCACCACGGGAGGAATTGCGCTGACCTCGACTCGTCTGCGCCGTAGTGGCCACCTGCAGGTGGAAATCCAGATTTACGGTCTCTCCCACAGTGACGACGACACCTTTTTGGACTGCCGGTTGAAATCCTGCTATCTTCACGTGACTTTGTAAGTCCCCGGTAGAAGGCTTCTAAAGCGATACTGGCCGTCACGTCGGTGGTGACCGAGTATTGCGTTTCCCTGGGTCCATCTCCGCAGTCACCGTTCCCTTGGGAATAACGGCGCCCGGTCGGATCCGTCAAGGTACCGCTGAGGCTGCCTGATATGCCCACGCCTTGGGCAGATGCTACTGGAGTCGCTATTAGCCAACAACCGGATAAGATCAAGGCACATGCGAATGAGATCAGTTTCCTCATGGCTTCTCCTTTTGAGTCTGGACACCTGCGAGATTGGACCGATTGGAGATTGGCGTACGGGGAAATCCGATAACCTCGCCGGCGAAAAATCGCGAGGAAGTCTAGCCAGGCTGTGGGACATCGACGTGCCGAATTCTTACAGCGCATTGCCATATTAATTCACCCTCGGACCGAATCAGTTGTCGTGGAAAGTTCGCGCCCCGCGTCGCCCGCTCGGAGACGCTTTCCACGGATTCGAAGAAACACGGTCGCCTCGGACCTATTCCCCAAGAATTGTGAGTGTTGGTATCACATTGTAGTTACTAACGTCAACACGAAAACTGATGCGTTCTATAAGGGATTTCTATGTCCGTGAAGGGAACGGGATTTTCGCGATGCGGGCGGCGAAGAGAACTTCGAGCCTCAATAAAAAGGGTTCTGAATGAAAAACGGCTTAGCGGGGAGTAAGCACGATGCGCCCGGAGACGGTCCCTTGTCGCAATTCGCCCAAGACCGCATTGGCTTGCGCGAGAGGCCGGGTTCTTACTTCACAATGGATCTTTCCTGCGGCCGCCAGGGCTAGCACGTCTCGCATATCCTGTCTCGTGCCGACGGAAGAAGCCTGGATGCGTACCTCTAATGCCGCCATCAAGATGGGCGGGAAGCAAATGGACTCGGAAGGCAGACCCACGACAAGGAGCATCCCTGTGGGCCGGACACAGGGAAAGGCCGTGTCGTAAGCTGCCTTTGCGGCCGAAGTGACGAGCGCTACATGTACCCCGCCGGCCTGCCGCAACTCCTTGACTACATTTACAGACGCCGCGTTCAGCGTTGCAGATGCGCCAAGGCTTCTGGCATGTGTGAGTTTTTCGTCGGAGACATCAATGGCAGTTACGATCGCTCCCAGCCCCACACCCATTTGCACCGCCAGGTGACCCAAGCCACCGACACCAAAGACGGCCAAACGCTGACCCGGTTGGATTTTGGCGTGGCGAGAGCACGATAAACGGTTACTCCTGCACAGAAAAGAGGAGCAGCATCGATACTGGAAAGCCCGTCAGGAATCTTCAGTGCGTGACTCGCGGGAGCCTTGACAAATTCTGCGTACCCTCCGTCCACGGTTACGCCGGTAATTTGTTGTTTGACGCAGAGATTCTCATTGCCTTCCCGGCAGAACGCGCATTCGCCGCAGGTCCAGTGCACCCAAGGGACGCCAACGCGATCGCCGACTTCCAACTGATTGACGGAGGCGCCTTTTTCTACGACGCGACCGGCGATTTCATGTCCAAGGATTAATGGCCTTTTGGTGATGGGAACGAGCTGCGGCCAATCGCCGTCGGCCACGTGCAAATCGGAATGGCATACGCCACAAGCTTCCACCTCGATTAGCACTTCATGCGCGGCGGGCTTCGGCTGCACGACATCTTCGATGGCCAGTGGCTCTTTGAATTCGCGCAGGACGGCGGCTTTCATCGCATGTGCCTCAACGAATTTGGAATGCGTGATTCAGGTGTTCGCTGAAAAGCTGCGAAATCCTGGAACGCGAGACAAACTAGATAGCATCCCGGCTAGGGTTTGGCTCCGCGCAAGAAAAATTCGACCGCATTTCGTACTCGCTCGGTGAGTTTGTGAGGTCCGGTAAGATCGACGGCCCACTGACGGACTACGGTGTTGAAAAGTCCTTCCATAAATTCGGCCAGGTGTACGACCGGAAAATCGCGGGTTATCTCGCCGTTCTTTTGGCCTTCCGCGATGATTTCACGGAGAAGGCTGACCGTCGTGGCTTCCGCTCCGCGCAACTCCGGTGAGCGCACCGGGTCCATCGCGCCGGCGATTATTACGGCCTGCCAAAGCGGCCGCCCTACTTCCGTCACGTTTCCCAGAGTCTCGTAAAATCGGCGCAAGCGCTGCTCGGTAGTCGCTGGAGTGGAAAGTTCGGACTTGAGACTTTCGGCCTGGCGAGCGAATGCGCGGCGCCCCACTTCGCGCAATACGGCATCTTTGCTGGGGAAATAGCGAAAGAACGTGGGTTGGCTGATTTCCAGAGACTGAACGATATCGTCGATGCGCGTGTTCTCGTAGCCGTGCTGGCGAAAAAGATGCAAAGAGGTTTCGATGATCTGCTGGCGAAGGCGCGCTTTCTTACGCTCGCGAAGACCGGACATTTGTGCCGCTTCCGGAGCGGGATGGTCACGCCTTACTCTGGCGGCCTTGCGGTCGTCGACACGCCCGGTCGCCGGGGAAGGCGACCGTCTGCTGGCAATTTTGGCGCGGCGCATGGTGCATTTCCTCCGGATGTTGCGCCGCCCGGGGATGCGCGGCATATATTCCGATAGTCGCCCTAACATTATAGTGACTAACGTTAGTTTGCAAGGCCTGCATGAGTCACAACGTGGCGGCGGGAAGGCTCGGTTTGAAACCAACAACTGAAGGGCACGAGGTTATGGGGTGAATGAGTACAGCGTTTGTGCAGGATTATTGCGTCCCCATGTGATTTGGCGCCGAGGGAATTATTCGCATCACACTAAGACGCGTCCAATGATCGGGCTATCGCTTGTCTTTCTGACTTTCGCTTGTGGCGTAGAGAATCAATTCGACGCGACTTGAAACTCCCAATTTGTTGAAAATCGCGTACAGATAGTTACTGATGGTGTGCTCGGTGACGTGAAGCGCCTGCGCGATCTCGCGATTCTTCATGCCCTCAGCTACCAAGCCCACCACGTCTTCCTCGCGCCGAGACAGCAACGCCATGCCGCTGGTCTTGGTGAGTTGAGCCGATTTGAGACGCGTGAGGGCCTCAAGAATAAATTCCAGTTCCTGGTTGCTGGCCCAGATGCGCCCGTCGTGAACCGAGCGAATACACTTTGACAGAGCTTTGAACGATTTGTCTCGGGTAAATACGCCTCGCGCTCCACCTCGAAAGGCATCGACGACGGGGTCACGTTGGGTTGAATGTAACAACATAATAGCCGCAGTGGTGGGGTGCGAGTTGCGCAGTTCGTTGAGTACCTTAAAGCCCGTTTGGGGCCCGTCCCTCAGTTCGGCACTAACTACTGCGACATGAGGTTTAAGGATGCCCAAATCACGTATCGCTTCAGGAGAGCTGCTGGCGACCGCTACCACGTCAAAGGAATTGCGACAACGCCTAAGAGCGCTGGCCATCAACTGGCTGCTTATGTTGTCGGCGTCAGCTATTAAAACGCGAATTTTCTCGCGCGAGGGATCAAGGAGTTCGCCCATGGTTTCACCCGGAAAGCCAAGAGGCTGGACAGGTTATTGTAGTACTAGAACCATGACAAAAGCAAGCCCAAGTGTATTAAAGAACGGTTACATACCGGAGGTAAGGGTATGCGTATAGCGCGCTCGCTAACGCCAGTTGAACTCGTCAAACCGGGGCCACTGCGGAGCAGAGTGCCTCCTCAGCAAGCACCGCTTCTAGAGCGGTCACTTTTTCTGGTCCGGCCGATTGCAAGGTCGATCGCCCTACCGCTGGCCGAGTTCTCGTGGCCGAGGGCTTGGCGACCTAAACTAATGTAAAAAATATAGATATGTTGATTTGGCCGCCTTGATTGCCGGCAATCATCCCGGATTTCAGGCCTGTCAGATCTTCTATCTGGCAAAGGGGATTTCCTCTCTATCTCCTTTAGCGCTTTCTCCTTTTGCCCTAGCGGATTCCTTCCCCGAACACCTATCTATGCATCGGCGGTCTCGGCGAGGCGAAGGGGAGCGTGGAGCCTCGGTACCGAATTCCTTTCCGGAGGGAGAGCAGACTCTTGGGCCGATAGGTGCTTACGCTTCTTGTGCTTAGTCGCATGCGCACTTAGGATTGCGAGGCAATTAGGGCATATGGGATCTCGAAATTTGGAGGCAAGATGAGGGCGTTTGGATTCCTAATAGCCATTATTCTCGTGTGTTTGCCGGGGACGCTCAGCGGTCAAGAGCCTAGCGCGACAGCCTCTTCGGCAGCATCGGCTCCGTTCGCTACCGCGCCCGACAAAGGCCAGACCGACTCAGATAGACCCGCGCTTCAACATCGATATCCACGTTACAAGGTTCAACGGGATGACGTTCTGTCGATATCATTTCCCCTGGCATTGGAGTTTGATCAAAGCGTCACGATCCAGCCGGACGGATACGTCAACCTGGCCGGGGTTGGCAGCGTCCACATCGAAGGAATGACCGTGCCTGAAGTGGTGGACGCAGTTAAGAAGGCATATTCGACCACGCTTCACGATCCGATCGTTGACGTCGACCTTACCGATTTTCAAAAACCTTTTTTTATCGTCAATGGGCAGGTAGGGAAACCGGGCCAATATGAGCTGCGCTACGACACTACCGTGTCAGAGGCAATCGCAATCGCGGGAGGATTCACGCCGCAGGCCAAAACGCAAATTTTCCTGTATCACCGCGTCTCGGAAGGCTGGGTTGAGGTCCGTAAACTCAGTCTGAAAGATATTTTGCACGGGAAAAAAGTGAACGAAGACGCGCAAATGCAGCCGGGTGACATGATTTTTGTGCCAGAAAAATTAATCACCAATTTCCGAAAGTATGTTCCGTATTCCGTTGGGATGTATTTGAGTCCCCAGGTACCACTGCTATAGCGCGGCGACGGCTGTGAACGCGAGAGGAAGAGGAGGTCCGGATCATGGCTGAATCTGAAATGAAGAATTCTTATCAGAATTCAGCGCGCTTGAGCACGCTGCGCGATTGCATTGCTGTCGGGTTCAATCGCCGCCGCCTTGTGGTTCTCACGTTTTGGGTGTGTTCCTGGGCGCAACGTTTTTTGCCTGGTTCTGGGCAGCTAATTATTATGAGTCGTCAATGGACATCCTGGTGGAACAGGATAGATCTGACCCGGCGATCTCCTCGGCGCAAAATGCAGCAATACTTACAAACGACCTGGTGACTCCGGACCAAATCAACTCAGAAGTAGCTTTGATACAGGGTGGAGACATGCTCGCGGCTGTGGTGTCGGCCTGTGGATTAGATGAAAAATCTCTTAGTGACTTCCTTCTTCCCTCTGACCCTGCGCAACGGAAGGCAATGAAGATAGCCAAGGCGACGAGGCGCCTGGCAAAGGCTTTAGATGTGGAGGTGGAAAAGAATGCTGACGTTATCCAAGTGACCTACGGAAAACGCGGCACTCCAGAAACGCCACAGTGCGTTCTTGCAAAGCTGAGCGACCTCTACCTGGGCAAACATCTGCAGTTGCGACGGCCAAGCGGCACTTCTGATTTTTTTGCCCGCGAGACGCAGAAGTACCAGGAGGCGCTATTTAGCGCCGAATCGCGCTTGGCTGGTTTCGGGAAAGAAGAAGGAGTTGTCGCTCCCGACGTTGAACGCACGGACATGGCCCAGCAGGTTGTGAATTCTGTTGGTTTTCTCCATCAAACTCGGGCTGCCATTGCGGCGGACGAGCAACGCATTGTAGCCAGTGAGAGACAAATGGAGGCGATACCCAGCAGATCCTCGACGCAGGAAACTTCCAATTCAGCCGACGTCCTATCGCAACAATTAGGGACAAACTTGCTTGCGGCGCAGCTGAAGCGCACCCAGCTGTTGCTGAAATATGAGCCCAACTACCCGCTGGTGAAAGAAGCCGACGAAGAAATTGCCGAAACCGAGGCCGCGATTTCCGAGGCTCAAAAAACACAGTACGTGAATCACACAACGGATCGCGATCCGACGTATGAGCTGTTAAGAGAAGACGCGGCCAGAGCGCGATCCGATCTTGCAGCGCAGAAGGCCACTGCGGCGTCCTTGCAACAAACTATTGGAAGTATGCAGTTACAAATGGTGGATTTGGATCAGAAGGCAGTGAAGCAAGCGGACTTATTACGCGAAGCGAAGGCAGATGAATCAAATTATCTTCTCTACCTTGCGAAGCGGGAGCAAGAGCGCACCGCAGACGCGCTGGACAAAAAGGGAATCGCGAATGTGGCGATCGCGGTGCCCCCATCTCTAGCGGCCTTACCCGCTCACAGTCCGTGGTTAGTGATGTTGATCGGGTTTGTGCTGGCGATCTTCGTGAGCGTGGCGGCAGCAGTCACGGCGGAGTACCTTGATCCGTCATTCCGAACTCCCGCGGATGTCGCCGAAATTCTAAAAGTTCAAGTACTTGCTTCAGTTCCCAGACAGGTGGCCTAAGCGAGGCAGGGTGTTTCTAGACTTTTACAATCTGAAGGAACAGCCGTTCGGCGTGACTCCGGACTCGAGCTATCTCTATCTGAGTCCGACGCACCGGGAGGCGCTAGCGTCGCTCGTGTGTGGCGTGAATTCCGGGCGAGGATTCATGGCGCTGATCGCCAAACCGGGCATGGGAAAAACGACGCTTTTATTCCGGCTCCTGGAGCTTTTGAAAGAGTCAGCCAAAACCGTTTTTCTTTTCCAGAGCCAGTGCACTCCCCAGGATTTCCTTCGGAGCTTGCTGGCGGACCTGAAGCTGGACGATGACGGCGGGGATTTTGTTCGAATGCACGCGAAGCTGAACGAAGTATTGCTGCACGAATTTCAGTCGGGGAGGCGCTTCGTAGTGGTGATCGACGAGGCACAGAACCTGGGAGGCCCCGTTCTAGAGGTCGTGCGGATGTTATCGAATTTTGAGACCCCGAGCGACAAGCTGATTCAAATCATACTCGCCGGGCAACCACAACTAGCAGAGAGGCTTGTTTCTCCGGATCTCATCCAGCTGCGCCAAAGAATTTCCATGGTCTGCAGGTTGAAGCCGTTTATTCCTACAGAAACGAAACTATATATCGAGCATCGCCTCGGCGTGGCCGGCTACGACAACAAGGCCCCGTTATTCACGGATCGAGCGCGATCGCTGATCGCCAAACACAGCGAGGGCATTCCCCGCAACATCAACAATCTTTGCTTTAATGCCTTAGCTTTGGGAGGCGCCTTAGGGAAAAAGGTGATCGATCATGAGATCATCGCCGAAGTGCTGGGCGATCTCGACCTTGGATCACTCCTTGCAGGGTCCGCAGTCGACCTGAACCGTGAAGAGACGCCTCGCTTCACCATAACGCAGTCCGTTCCCTTAATCACCGCCGGGCCGAGACGCAAACATCGGGCGGTAAAATTCGCGCTCGCGGGCGCGTTTCTATTCACGCTCGCGTGGCCAATCATTGATGCGAACCGAGGGGGAGCAAAGTTGCCCGGTGAACAGCTTTCCGGCTCCCTCGGGACTCCTTCGTTGGCTTCGATTTCCGATTCGGACTCTCCAACTTCGGTGGGAAAGACCGAGCCAGCGAAAGAACTAGCAGACTCGCCGGCAAATACGTCGTCTGGTAACGCAGCTCAGACAGATTTAGCTCTCGTACATCCTTCCGATCAGCCGACAGGTACTGGCCAAACGTCCCGGCCAATCCAAGTGGCCGCAGGCCAGACGCTCTATCAAATCTGCGTAGAGAATTACGGAAAATTCGACAACGAAATACTGACCAAGATTTACGCGTTGAACCCCTGGTTGATTCATGCCGAGGACCTTCGCCCTGGCCAAGTGCTTTTCATTCCTTCCGCGACGAATATGCCACCGGGTCCGCGAACCGAAGAGAAGGGGACTTCCAGCGAGTCGCCACAAAAGGCGGAAAAACTTTGAGCAGAAATTTCGAATTACTGAAACAGGCGGGAACGACACTTGAAGTTGAGCCTGTACCCAAACTGCAGACAGCGCCAGCAGTCGTCAAATCAAACGGGAATGGCCACCGAAACAATTCCGGCCTGAATATCGATCGACTGGTGAGCGATGAATCCCTGAAGCTGGTGCAACGCCTGTTTCTGATGCAGATGGGGGCGTCTCCGCGCTCTGTCGTGTTCGCCGGGATCGACCAAGGTAACGGATGCAGTCGCATGTGCGCTACTGCCGCGCAAACTTTGGCTGAGAATGTCTCTGGCTCGATTTGCGTAGTGGATGCCAACCTGCGCGCGCCCTCACTAGCCCAATTTTTCGGCGTGGCCCGCCATCGAGGCCTAGCAGAGTTCGCAGTCGGCGAAAATCCTATCCAAAATTTCACGCAACGCCTCCGGCCCGACAATCTTTGGCTGCTCTCGTGTGGGTCACAGGCATTTGATTCGGTGAACCTTCTGAAGTCGGATCGATTGAAGACATGGTTGCCGCAGTTGCGCGAAGCGTTTGATTACATCCTCATTGACGCACCGCCGTTGAATCAATATGCCGAGGCAATCGGTCTGGGGCAGCTTGCGGACGGACTCGTTCTCGTTCTGGAAGCAAACGCGACGAGGCGAGAATCAGCGCTGAGAGTGACGGAGATGCTGCGGGCGGCTCAAGTGCAGGTTCTGGGTGCGGTTTTGAATAAGCGCACGTTTCCAATTCCACAGTCTTTGTACCACAGGCTATAGAGCGCCAGCCGCAGGCACTGCGACGGTTTACTAGAAAAAGATTGGTTCGAAACCAGATGAGGCAACCAGCAAGCCTGGCACCTCAGAACTGAGGGGTCAACTGTACCTGTGACTCAGATTAGCGGAGCTATGTTGAATCTCGATCCACAAATTCGATACGCAGCCGCTCCGGCGGACTTATCCGCCGAAGCGTCCTGGTTTGCAATCCAGACGAGGCCGCGCCACGAAAAGAAAGTAGCGCTCAGTCTTCAAGAGAAGGAGATCGAGGCCTTTCTTCCTCTGTTTTCCTCGATTCACTGCTGGAGTGACCGGCGCCGCGTCATTCATGCCCCGCTGTTTCCGAGCTACTTGTTCGTAAAAATATTAGACTCCCAGGATATGCGCGTTCCCATTCTGCGGACGACTGGGGTGCTTGGAATCGTGGGAAATCGTGGTGTGGGCGCCGCGATTCCGGAAGAGCAGATTCGAGCTGTTCAGGCTATCCTCCAAGAGGGCATTCCATTTACATCGTTTCCATTTCTCGATGCCGGACAACGTGTCCGCATTCGCGGTGGTAGTCTTGACGGCCTTCAAGGAATTTTCCTCTCAAGAAACGGCGACGAGAGTCTAGTTGTTTCTGTGGAGATCATTCAGAGATCTCTCTCCATTCAGGTCGCTGGTTATCGCGTAGAACCAATCTAATCAGGCATATCGGTGCACGTCATGCCCGTGATTTAACCGTCCATTTTAATTCTCGTGAGAAGAATGAACTCCCTGGTTACATGCCTCGCGCAATCGAATCGAAAACGGCATTTTCAGCTTCGGCGCAAAGCAACCTGAAACAGAACAATTAGAAATCTTCTTCGAAGGCCCAATAATGCAAGAAACCAAACGCCGGCTTTTGTTGAGCGTATACAAAATGTTCGATCTGTGTGTCGTGGTCCTTTCGTTTGGACTCGCAACGCTTCTGGTTGGTTCTGAATCTCGCGCCCTCTCGCTCGCAGAATTCCTCTCGATGAAGATCAAACTCTGGAATTTCGTGATCTTCGGCGTGATGCTGGTGGTATGGCATGTGCTCCTTTCGCTCTGCGGTCTATACGAATCGAAAAGGCTTGCCACGCGACGCTCGGAGATCATTGAAGTTCTAAGGGGCACAACCCTCATATGTATAAGCGTGATTGCGGTTGCCAGAGTGGTCACAATTCACATGGTCACACTCGCATTCCTGGCGCTCTTCTGGATCGTCAGCTCTGCTTGTGTCGTCAGCGCCCGGCTGATTGTCCGGCGCCTACTCGAATATATGCGCCGTCGCGGCAGGAATCTGCACTACATACTGATCCTAGGTACGAACCAGCGGGCGGTCGCATTTGCGAGCAGGATCGAAGCGAGGCCCGAACTGGGCTACCGGGTTCTCGGATTTGTTGATGACGACTGGGAGGGAACGGCAGGATTTCTAACGACGGAATACACTCTTTGCTGCGATGTCGAAGGCTTATCGGATTATCTCCGCAAGAATGTCGTTGACGAAGTAGCAATCTATCTTCCGCTTCGTTCCTTCTACGAAGATGCTTCGCGGGTGGCAGCATTGTGCGAGCAGCATGGGATTATCACGCGGTTCGATTCGGATATTTTTGACCTGAAGAATGCGAAGCCGCGCACTGACAATTTCGACGGCGAGGCACATATCGCAGTTTGTGCGCACGCAGTAGAGGCGCAGTCGCTCCTGCTTAAACGCATCTTGGACTCCGCAATCTCGTTATTCTTGCTAATTTTTCTGGCTCCGCTGTTCTTAGCCGTCTCGGTCCTGATCAAATTCACTTCGCCCGGCCCTGTGTTTTTCTGCCAGGAGAGGGTAGGGCTCAATAAGCGAAGATTCAAAATCTATAAATTCCGCACAATGGTCCGTAACGCCGAGCAATTGATGGCGCAACTGGAAGCTCTCAATGAAGTCTCCGGGCCGGTGTTCAAGATCAAGAACGACCCGCGCTTAACCCCCATCGGTAAATTCCTCAGGCGCACAAGCATTGATGAATTGCCCCAGCTCTTCAACGTTCTCAGAGGCGACATGAGCTTGGTGGGTCCGCGGCCCATGGCCGTTCGCGACTTCGAAGGATTCAACGAAGACTGGCAACGGGTCCGATTTAGTGTGCGGCCCGGCATCACTTGCCTGTGGCAGATAAGCGGTCGCAACTTGGTCCCCTTCCAGAAGTGGATGGAGCTAGACATGCAATACATTGAACACTGGACGCTTTGGCTGGATCTGAAAATTCTGGCGCGGACAATTCCCGCGGTGCTGAAAGGTACAGGTGCCGCGTGAGTGAAAAGTGCCAGGAGGCTGTTTCTGTTGCGGAGTTCAGCCAAGCTCTGCCTCACGCGGCAAAAGGAGTTGATCAGAGAAAATTCAGATACTGCATTTGCGATAGAAGTGGAGAACGCCTGCACTCTACCTGATTTCTTGCGCGGCTTGTTCAGGCTTCTGGACGGATTGGAAGTCCGCTATTGCGTTTTGCACTCCTGGGACCAGCTGCCTGATGAATTACCCAGCGACTTGGATTTGGCTGTCCATCCTGAAGATAAGTACAAGCTTCCGGCCGTCTTTGAGAGTCTTCGGCGGAAAGGCTATACCTGCTTTCAGTGTCTCAACCATTCGGTAACTGGTCACTTTTTCGTCTTTTATTGGGCCGAAGGTTCAAAAGTGAAAACCGCAGCTGTGGACCTTGTTTTTGATCACCGACGAAGCGGATTGATTCTTTCGACCAGTGAGGAAATGCTGGACCGGCGCCGGCGCCATGGCGAGTTCTGGATACCTTCACCAGAGGTCGAGTTTGCTTATCTTCTAGCAAAGAAATCCTGGAAAGGGCGAGCGCCTGCCGCCCAGTCTACTCGGTTGAAACGATTGGTCGAAACTTTGGGATCTGCGAAGGCCGAGAAGATAGCGGGAGAAATATTTCCCGGCAAATGGGGGAAGGTCGCTGTACAGGCCTGCTTAAATGAATCTATCGCAGACGATCTGTTTCACGCCCGGATGAAATTCTGGAAGACAAGTTGGTCTCGGAGACCGTTGAAGTTGATGAGATACCTTGGTACGCAATTCTTCTGGGGCATTCGGCGATGCGTCCAACCGACGGGAATTCTTATTGCGGTACTGGGACCCGATGGCGTGGGTAAGAGCACCGTGATCGCAGGACTCACCGAGACGCTCAAGCAAGGATTCTGGGGACGAAGCCGGCTATTTCACTGGCGACCGCAAACACTTTTTCAAAAAAAAGACACCGGAATTAATCTGACGCCCCACGCGAAACCGGCGCGAGGGAAACTCTTATCCATGGCTTACCTGTCCGCTTTTTTCATGGATTATTGGGTTGGATATGCTGTCGCGATCCGTCCTTCATTGACGAGATCGAACTTTGTTTTATTCGATCGCTACTTTCATGACGTGGTGGTGGATCCTTTACGATACCGATACGGAGGACCGTCGTGGTTTTCGAAGTTACTATCCCGCCTAGTTCCCGAGCCTGATCTGGTGATCCTTCTCGATGCCGCAGGGCCGTCGATTTTTTCGCGAAAAGAAGAACTCCCAGTTGGCGAAATAGAGCGCCAGCGCGAGGCCTACCAGCAACTCCAGTTCAGACGAACACGAAAAATAGTGATCGATACGGACCGAGGAATTGAGCCCACGGTGCAATCAAGCTCCGGCGCCATAGCGGAATTCATGAGGCAACGGCTGGGTGGCAGGATGCGCGCGTGGCGGGCGGCGACGCTGTGACAAGCGCCGCTCAGGCGATTGAAACGGTTTTTCGAAACTCAAACGGCACACGCACGCCCGAAGATGCCTTGCGTCTTTTCGCCGGCGGCGCTCCGGATGCCCCAGCCATGGACGAAGTCGAATTGCTGAAAGCAGGTTGCAAACTTCCGGAAGTCGTAATTTCCTGGAGTCCGACGTCGGAGTTCCTGAAGCACTTGGCAAGTAATCGTTATACGCGGATGCACCGTTTCGCGGCTTTGCCGTCACGCAAGCGGCCTCGTTGGTTTCTACCACAAACTCACGGAACGCATCCGGTGGACGGATTCGAGATCTACGCGCCTTTTTCGCCGTCGGGACGAATTATGAAGGCCATTACCGTCAAGTTGAGAAAGACCGCCTGGCAGGGATGGGTGGGTAACAGCGTCCTGGTCGCGTCCAGAACGGCTTTGCCGATCGAAAGCCTCGTGAGTGACATCACCGGGGAGAGTCAATTGATATTTTCGCTTTCGTTGGGCACGCCGGGTACGTTTCAAAAATTGACAGTGCAGGTGATGAAGAGCGACGGCTCAATCTTGGGTTACTTGAAGATGCCCCTCACGGATGGCGCGCGGCAGCGATTGCGGCACGAGGGAACGTTTTTGCGAAAGCTATCCGGCTTTCCAACGCTGCAAGCTCATATTCCGCGGTTGCTCTTCGCCGGCTCCTGGTGCGGCAACGACATCGTATTCCAATCTGCGCTCGAAGGTGAAACGGGACCTGTCAGTTTCACGCAACTTCACGAAGATTTTCTACAGAAATTGCAAAGCTGCCAGCCGAGCATTTCTCCTGCGGAGACTGTGATTCGGGACACGGCGTGTAGATGGGGAAAAGTAGCGCCGCGCCTAGGAGCAAGATGGCAGAACCTAGGCAAGGAAGCTTTGCGAATCGCTGCTCGAGAGCTACGTGCAATCGCCGTCCCTTGCGGTATTCAACATGGCGATCTAACTCCTTGGAACACACGGCTGCATCAGGGAAGGCTAGCCGTATTTGATTGGGAATCCGGCGCCTCGAACGCCCCCAATTTGTGGGACCGGTTCCATTTTCTCGCTCAGACCGAGTGTGTTCTCAATAAAAAACCCGAAGCGAGAGAACAGCCTGATCTTCGGGAACAAAATCGCGGGCTCTATTTGCTTTATCTTTTGCACTCGACGGCGCAAACGGCGGAAGAAGAAGCGAAACAATTCGCGATTGACTATCGCGAAGAGCAAATAATCCGGTACGTTTCGACCGCTTCTGGCCGAATGCCAACCTAGAACTAAACAGAGATTCGCTAGATGAAAGTACTCGTCTCCGCATACGCGTGTGAACCGGAAAGAGGCTCCGAACCCGGCAGCGGCTGGAACTGGGTGTGCCAGATTGGACGGTTTGAAGAGTGCTGGGTGATCACGCGAATCAACAACCGTGAGTCGATCGAGAAAGCGCTCAACGCTCACCCGATGCCTCGAGTTCATTTCGTTTATTACGATTTGCCAAGGCGGATGCGTTTTTGGAAGAAGGGCCAGCGGGGAGTTTTTATTTACTATTATTTATGGCAGATTGGCGCATATCTTCTGGCCAAGGAACTCTTTCGAAAGGTCCGTTTTGACTTAGTCCACCACGTAACTTTCGGAAGCTATTGGCGCCCGAGTTTCCTCCCGCTGTTGCCCGCGCCTTTTCTTTGGGGACCTGTCGGAGGAGCCGAGTCAGCACCCAGCAGCTTCCGTAGATCTTTGAGTTTGCGCGGAACCTTCTACGAGCTGGCGCGCAGCGCGGCGCGATACCTGGCGGAATTTGACCCGTTCGTTCGAATGACGGCTCGTCGTGCGGCCGCAGGTCTGGCAGTAACTCCTGAAACGGCGCTTCGGCTAAAGGCATTGGGTTGTCGCGATGTTTCGTTGTCCGCGACAGTAGCGCTGACGAGCGAAGATTTGTCAATTCTCTCGCGAACTCCGCTCCGCAACGAGGCTTGTTTCCGAATTTTGAGCTTGGGCCGGTACCTTCATTGGAAGGGTTTCGAATTCGGCTTGCGGGCATTTGCTGAATTTCGATCGAGAGCATCCGAACAGTGAGTACTGGCTTATCGGCGACGGTCCAGAAAGAGATCGTTGGGAACGGATGGCAAAGACTCTCGGCATCGAAAACAACACGGTCTTCTGGCACACACTTCCGCGCTCTCAGGTGCTGGAGAAAATCGCGGAGTGTGACGTCCTCATGCATCCCTCTCTACACGACTCGGGTGGCTGGGCGACGTTGGAAGCGATGGCAGCTGGGCGCCCGGTGATCTGTCTGGATCTCGGCGGCCCGGCGTTGCAAGTATCCGAGGCCACAGGAATAAAGATACCCGCGATTAGTCCCCCGCAGGTCGTAGCGGACTTGGCTTCTGCTCTGAAGCAACTTGCCGGCGATCCGTCGCGTCGTGCACGACTTGGCGAGGCGGCACGGGCCGCAATGCAGGAAAAGTACAATTGGGACAGGAAGGGAGAGCAGCTTGCGGAAGTGTACGCTCGATTAATGAAGCAACGAACTCTTGAATTTGCGGAACCTGACTCGATTGGACATCTTGCTCAGCTAATGAAGGACAATGACTAGAGTTCTCTGGATCGTTGAGCTGTCGGCTCTCAGTGTATTGACGGTAGCCGGATTCTACGCAGCAGCTCCGTTTCGTCATACGTTTCTTGACACCCTACTCGTTCTGGCGCCGGTGTTGATCGTGTTCGCGGCGTTTCCCGCTGTTCGAACCATCTCTCGCGAGTTGGTCAGCCTTACGAAGTCATTCACGTGGTGGCAAGCACTCTGGCTGATAATGTTTCTTAGCGCACTCGTGTTTCGCGTTCGGGATGAGTATGACATCCATCAATCGGCCCTTGATGGATGGGCCATGTTCAGGATTGGGCTCGATGCAATTGTTGGGTTGGTCCTGGTCCAACGCCTTCTGTCAGGAAAGACATACTGGATTCGCTCGCTTTTCAGCGGTCTGATCGGAATTATGGCGATCTATCCGCTGCTTTGCCTAGTCTCCACCTCGTGGTCGGTTGTTCCAGGGTTTACGCTCTTCAGGTCGGTGGAGTATCTTCTCGATCTCTCGCTTCTGGCTGCGATCGTGGTGACCTTGGATTCGGTCGAGCAATACGAGAAATTCGCAAACTGGACTTGGATGTTGCTTGCATTGCTCGTGTTGTCCGCTTGGATTGGAGCGATTGTCGATCCGAATGATGGCCTTATGGAAGGTTACGCGTACGGACCGCTTCGTTTCCGACTGGAGGGTGTGTGCCCGACCCTTGATGCCAACAGCATAGGAGAGTACTGCGCGATTCTCGCGGGAATCTCTCTCTGCCGGATCTTGGACGATCCCGAAGGAAAATACGATCGGCAATGGTATCGGCTCTTATTCGTGGCGGCGTTGGTCACGTTGATTTTCACCCAAACGCGAGCAGCCGTCGGTGCTTTTCTCTGCTCCTTCGTGCTGTTATTCATCTACCTGCGAAAGTACCTCTTGGGAGCGGCCATCGCGATTACCGCCTCTTTTGCGGGCACGATTTTGTTGTTCTTTACGCATTTCGGAAACACGGTATGGACATTCCTGCTGCGCGGTCAGACGGCTACGGAGGCTGAGGGAATGTCAGGCCGTCTGCAAATGTGGCAGTTCGCTTGGGAGAAGATCTCGGAAAGGCCGTTGATCGGCTATGGCGGGTATGCGGGCGGAAGGTTTGTCGTGCTGCCGGGACTCGGCATTCTGGGCAAGTCGGACGTCTTAAGCACGCCGATCGAAGCTTTTCTAGATATAGGCATTTGGGGGCCGCTCGTTCTTGTTATTGTCCTGGCGGGAATATGGTGGAGTCTGTTGCGTTCTTCGCGCTCACCGCTTTTGACGCAGCCCGAGCGGCACTTGTCCGTTGAAATTCTCATGGCGGCAACAATTGTTTCTATACGCTGCGTTGTAGCGGGAAATATAACGAGCCACGCTTCCATTGCTTTTCTCACCGTTCTTGGCTGCGCCGAGTTTTTACGCCGCAGAATGAAATCGTCCAATGAGCCCATGTCAGCATGATCTTGAGTCGATTCAGATCGAGGGCGGCAAGCATGAGAAATGCGGCGATCTGCACGCTCTTTCTTTTTTCTGTCGGCAGCAACGGAGCACGAAATCTCTCAGGCCAATCATCAATAGCTCAACCTCTTCATCCTACGGCTGCTGTCGAGATTTTTGTGGATGGCACTTCCGGATTGGACACCAACCCCGGAACAAGCGCCAAGCCTGTGAAAACAATTAGCCGCGGCGCCTCAATTGCTTCCGCAAATCATCGGAACAATATCGCAACGACCGTCACTATCAATCCAGGCACATATCGGGAATTCGTTCAAATCTCGGGAGTCAATCCCAACGTTGGCGCTCCTGTTACTTTTCAAGCTTCAAAAATCGGCTCGGTCATCATCTCCGGCTCGGACGTTTGGACTGACTGGCGGGCGGATTCGGCAGTACCGGGCAGCTTTGTGCACTCGTGGCCCTACGCGTGGGGAACTTGTTCGGTGCCCGCTGGGTGGCCATCGCTTAAGGAAATCGTGCTTCGCAGAGAAATGGTGTTCGTGGATGGAAAGCTATTGGCTCAAGTGCTTTCGCCAGACCAATTGCGGGAAGGGACCTTTTATATTGATGACCCTAACAAGCTGCTGCACATTTGGCCGGAGCGGGTTTCGGACATCGCGAAGGCAGTCGTTGAAGTTGGCGTTCGGCCTCAACTTTTCGAAAGTTATCAAGTCCCACATCTCACCGTGCGAGGCCTGGTGTTTCAGCACGCCAATTCGTGCATTTCCACTCCGCAAAGATCCGCGGTCGCAATCGTCGGCGCTACGGACCAGCTTCTCGAAGACTCCACCATTCAATGGAACAACTGGACTGGCTTGACGCTATTCAATGTCACAAAGTCTTCGGCCCGCCGAGTGACCGTCAACGATAACGGAGAACTCGGAATCGACGGTTTTCGGATAAAAGACCTGACCATGGAGGATGTCGAAGCTTCCTCGAACAATTGGCGCGGGGGCTGGGGCCAATTCGTAACGTGGGAGACAGGCGGATCCAAGTTCCTGTTCGTGCACGGAGGTGTCTTCAAGAATTACAAAGCCGTGAGCAACCTGGGGCGTGGAATCTGGTTCGACACCGACAACTTGGATATCACACTCGATCAGGCCTACCTGGCACATAACATGGTAAACGGGATATTGCTTGAGGCGAACATGGGGCCGTTCACGATTACCAACAGCCGGATATGCGGAAACAATCAGGGAGGAGTTGTCACCAATCAATCGGAATCGGTAGCGCTGACGGGGAATTTGGTCTTCAATAATAAGCTCGCCCAGATTGCCGTTTACGGCGGATCGGGGCAGCGATCCGGCACAAATTGGGAAACCGGAGAGAAATTTGTGGCCGTCGCACAGAAATGGTCTTTTTTTCGAAACACGATTGCAGGCATTGACGCCAGCCAATTCTTGTTTGCGATCCATCAGTCTTCCACGGTGTTCCTCAGTACGCTGAGTTCGGATACGAACGTTTGGTACAACTCGGCGAGCGTCAATGCATTTCAGTTCGATACCGAATGGGCATTCCTGGAGCGGAGATTTTTCGCGCTGGCGATCGGTCACGAATCAAGATTCGAAATCCACGTTTGGCGCTCCGCAGACGGATCCTGCCACTCTGTGTGCAGCTCCCTAGCACGCGCATTCTGTTCCGGCTTTTCGTGAAACGCATTGTCGAACTTCACACCGCAACCGAGTCAGGATGCCGATTACGTGGCATTGCGAACTAAGGAGAATATTATGACGTTACTCCCGCGGGTTTCCGCAACCGAAGAACGCCAATTTCAAAGTAAAAGCATATCGCAGCAGCGGGAGCGATATCTTTCGACGGATGTACTCCAGAAGGTTCAGATGGACACCGGCTATGCCGAAAAAATCCGCCAAGTCGAAAGAGCGCTGGGTTCTCCCGGCGGCTTGATTGTTGATATCGGCTCGAATACCTGCGGAGAATCGGAATACTTAACGACGCGCGGGTATCCTATTGTTTGCACCGACATCAACGAAGTGGCGCTTCAGCTCTCGCAGGAAAGATGCAGCAAATTCAAAAGGAAGGCGCCGTCTTATCTAGCCTGCGACGCTCATCACCTTCCACTCAAGAATGAATCCGCCCAGTTCGTGATTTTCAACGAGTCGCTGCACCACATGGAAGACACAATACGGGTTCTACACGAAGTAGAGCGTGTGCTGGCTCCCGGCGGCCGGATCTTCCTCTACGAGCCCTACGCCTACAATCCGTATCGGCGTCTTTCCGAGATACGAGACCGCTTTCTCGGGACCATCGAACGCAGCTTTGGCGTCTCGCAACTTCGCAGGCTATTTCGGGATGCGGGGCTATCCGTGGTTTCGATCGATCGGCATACCTGTGCTCCGTCGCAGTGGAAGAAGGACGCCATGGGTGAAACTCATAGAGTGCTCAAACAACTATATTATTCTGCTGCGAAAGCGTTGCCTTCGATTTTCGGAAACCTCGTGGTGCTTGCGGAGAAACCGGGGCGAACTCCGACGACACATCGCGTCACCTCACTGGAATCCATTGCGCGGTGTCCCGTCACAGGTTCACATCTTCTTAAGATCGAAGAAAAGGGATATTTGAGCCTGGACCATGATTTCCGAGGGCTCTTTCCCATTCGTCAGGGCATTCCGGTGTTAATCCGGGAGGAAGCCCTGCTACTCGATAAAATCGTGTGGCAGGCTCTCGTCGATTCCAACTCCCCAGCGGCCGAACCACGAAACGGAAACAAATCTCCACTTCATCTGCGCGTGCCGGTGTACTGAAGCACATCGAACAGCCTGACCTTTGATTCTCAAAATATGAAAATCCTTCTCGTCCACAACATCTATCAGCAGGCAGGAGGAGAAGATGTTGTTTTTGACCAAGAACTCCAACTCCTTGAACGCCACGGACATCAGGTCATTACCTATTTGCGAAGCAACCACGAGCTGGAGCAATTGTCAGTGATCGGGCAGATCGGACTCGTGAGCAGAATCATCTCCGCCGAAGACAGTAAGCAGGATATCCGGAAGATTCTTCGCGAGGAAAAACCGGATCTGGTCCATGCGCACAACACTTTCATGATGATTTCTCCTTCGATCTTCGAGTGTGCAAGCAAGAGAGAGTTCCTGTCTTGCAGACTCTGCATAACTACCGGCTGTTGTGTCCTGCGGCCACGTTCTTTCGCGATGGGCATGTTTGTGAAGAATGCACAAAGCACGGCTTGATGCGAAGTGTGACCCACGGCTGTTACCGTGAATCGCGCGCTGCGACCGCCGCCGTTGCATTGATGCTCCAAGTTCATCGCGCCCGTGGAACCTGGGACGATTCAGTGAGCGGTTTCATCGCGCTCACTCAGTTCGCGCGGAACAAGTTCATTGAACGCGGACTACCTGCAGAAAAAATCTATGTTAAGCCGAATTTTGTTTATCCCGATCCGGGTGAAAGAAACATCCCCGGAAACTACGCGCTCTTTGCCGGCAGGCTTTCGCCGGAGAAAGGCGTTTCGACGCTTCTGGAAGCGTGGGACCGTCTGCGTAGTCCGATCCCGCTCGTAATTGTGGGTGATGGGCCGCTGCGCGCCGATCTTGAAGCAGAAGCCGCAAGAAGAAATCTTCAGCAAGTCACATTTCGCGGACGTCTGACGACCGGCGAGACGCGCGCGGCTATGAAGCAGGCTGCGTTTCTAATTGTCCCGAGCCTCTGGTACGAAGCGTTTTCGTTGAATATCGTCGAGGCATTCGCCTGCGGCGTTCCCGTGGTTTGTTCGCGCCTTGGGGCCATGCAGGAAAACGTCAGCGATGGTCGCACGGGGCTTCATTTCAATGTGGGCGATGCCGAGGATCTGGCAGCGAAAGTCGATTGGGCTCGAACTCATTCCCTTGAACTCGCCGCGATGGGGCGAAAAGCTCGTCTTGAATACGAACGAAGATTCTCTGCGGAAGTGAACTACTCGCAAATGATGGAAATCTACGAACAAACGGTGGGTGCATATGCTTGAAATCGTTGGCTCCAAAATGAAAACGATCACGCCGAGCTTTAGAGTCTTGGGCGTCCGAATCGACGCCGTGAAAACGTTCGAAGCAGTCGCCAGAATGGAGCGTCTAATCGAAACGAGCAAAACCTGCAGCTATGTGGCAGTCACCGGCATGCACGGAATTGCTGAAGCTCAGCAGGACCCGGGGTTTCGGGAGATTCTCAATCAGGCGGACCTGGTGGTTCCGGACGGAATGCCTCTCGTCTGGTTGGCGCGTTGGCACCGGCACCCGCTGCGGCATCGAGTGCCCGGCTCAGAATTGATGGAAGCATTCTGCAAAAAAACGGGGCCGCGTTACCGCCATTTCTTTTATGGAGGCACGCCGGAAGTTGCCCAGGATTTAGCCCGGCAACTCCGCGATCGCTTTCAAATCACTATCGCAGGTACCTACACACCGCCTTTTCGTCCGTTAACGACGGAAGAGGAAAAGGAAGTAGCCTCGCTAGTCGAGAAATCCCGTCCGGACGTCCTGTGGGTCGGCTTGAGCACTCCGAAACAGGAGAGATGGATTTACGAGCATCGGGATAAGTTGAAGGTCGCCATCATGTTGGGAGTGGGCGCCGCCTTTGACATGAATTCCGGAAGGCTCCGGCGAGCACCCCGATGGATGCAAGACAATGGCCTGGAGTGGTTATTCCGATTGCTTGCGGAACCGCGCCGGCTCTGGAAGCGATACCTCGTAACGATTCCAAGCTCTATGTGGGCCGTTTCCCTCGAATTGTTCCATATCCGAAAGTTCGAATAAAACCAGGAGGATAGAGATGAATTGGAAAAACCGCAAAGTATTGGTAACAGGTGGAGCTTCCTTCATAGGTTCTGGCTTGGTGCATGCACTTGCCGAGAAAGGAGCCAGGATTCGCGTGGTTGATGATCTAAGCAGCGGGAAAATTGAGAACATCCGGGATCTGATCGGGAACGGAAAAGTTGAATTCATCGAGGGCGACCTGAGACAACACGGCGTTGCTTCGCGAGCGGTCACTGACATGAGTACCGTGTTCCATCTCGCGGCCGACCACGGCGGGCGCGGCTATGTAGACCTCCATCAAGCCGCTTGTGCCGTAAACCTGATGCTCGATGGGTTAGTCTTCCGCGCGTGCCTGGAAGCAGGAGTCGAAAAGGTAGTTTATGCCTCGTCAGGTTGCGTTTACCCGAATCATATCCAGACCAATCCGAACGAGACTCTTTATCTCACCGAAGACATGGTGGGCCCCCCTTATGATGCGGACCATCTCTACGGCTGGGCGAAATTGATGGCGGAGATGACCCTGAGGGCCTACTACGTAGATCACGGAATGAAGTCGGCATGTTGCCGCTATTTCACGGTCTATGGTCCTCGCGGAATCGAAAATCACGCGGTCATCGCCATGATCGCTCGGGCATTCATCAATCAGGATCCATTCGTTGTCTGGGGAACAGGGGAACAAATTCGCAACTGGACCTACATAGACGACATCGTGCGCGGGACGATTTTGGCGGCGGAGAAAATCGATGACGGGACGGCAGTGAATCTCGGCACGATGGAGCGCATCCGAGTGATTGACGCCGTTCACGAAATCTTGCGCACGTTCAAACGAAAACCACAAATCGAACTTCATCCGGAAATGCCCACAGGACCTTTGAATCGAGTAGCGGATAACTCACTCGCGAAGGAACTTATCGGTTGGGAACCTCAGGTCATGTTCATGGACGGCCTGCACCGGACCATCGATTGGTACGTCGCAACCAAAAAACAGGAGGAGGTTTCCGCCAAGCTCGAATTAATGCTCACCGAGCGGTAAATCATTTAGGTCTCTCGTGAGAGCGGGAAGTCTCGGAGGCTTCAGTTCATTGTATTGGCGCCGAGGCTTTCCCAGTGAGTTTGGTCTAACTTAATGATCCCTTCGACTCGTAACCGGCACATTCTGCAATCCACGGGAATTGTGATGGGCGCCATTTTAGCCAGTAGGATGTTGGGATTCGTCCGCGAATGGACAGTCGCACACCAAATCGGCTCGAGCGCAGTCACTGACGCTTACTATGCTGCGTTCACCCTACCCGATTTCTTGAACTATCTGGTCGCGGGGGGTGCGTTGGGGCTGATATTTATTCCAGTATTTACGAAGTATCAGGTTGAAAACCGAGAAGACGAAGGCTGGCATGTATTTTCCACGGTCATGACCGTCATGACCCTGGCGCTTGTCGTGCTGGTCGGGTTAGGCGAAATCTTTACCGCGCAGTTGGTCCGTTTTATTGCGCCTGGCTTCGATCTAGCGCAAAAGGCGGAAGTTGTCTTTCTCACTCGCGTGATGTTGCCCGCCCAGCTCTTCCTCTATCTGGGCAGCGTTATGGGCGCTGTACAAAACGCCAAAGCACGATTCCTCGTACCAGCTCTTGCCGCCGTCGTCTATAACATCGGGATTATCTCGGGCGGGTGGCTGTTATCGGCCCGAATTGGGATCACTGGCTTTGCAGTCGGACTATTATTTGGCACCTTCCTCGGATTTTTCGTATTGCAGCTAGTTGCGGTCTGGCGTTTGGGTGCGAAATTCACTCCCAATCTGGATTTTCGCCATCCCGGTTTCCTGATGTTCGTCAAACTGGCGATTCCCATCATGCTCGCGTTGTCGATCGATTTCACCGACAACTGGATGATTCGTTGGTTCGGTTCATATCTTGCTCCGGCATCCATTACATGGCTCACCTATGCTCGAACGTTGATGGCCGTGCCTTTGTCTACCATGGCCTATGCCTTGGGAATTGCGTCCTTCCCGTTCTTGGCGCAGTTACACTCCGAAGGTAAATTCGACGAGCTCAATCACACGTTAAATGCGACATTGAAAGCGCTGGTCCTCGTCCTAGTTCCGATCTCGGCGCTCACGATCGTTCTAACGCAGCCGATAATCTATTTCGTTTTTTCACATACTCGATTGCGTGCGACAGATTTTCTTGCCACCGCGTCAGCTCTTGCCATTTTCTCTGTTGGGATATTCGCACGGGGAGCACAAACGCTGGTTTCGCGGGGATTCAATGCCACCAATGACACGATGACTCCGGCGGTCGTCGGTACGGTGTTCACATTCTTGACGCTGCCCTTGTATTGGTACTGCGGGCGTCGCTGGGATTACCTCGGGCTGGCGGCAGCGAGCTCACTTGCCATCATTTTCTATGCCATAGTTCTTTTCGTCTTACTCGCTCGTCGCACGCGCAACCGGAGAGTTGGCGAATTTCTGACTTGCTTAGCGAAGGTTTCATTAGCTTCAGCCCTGGTGGCGATGCTCTGCTCGCGCCTGACGGCATGGCTTGAAATGCGCGTCGCATGGCATACCCCCCTCGGCTCCCTCAAAATCTTGGTGATTGTGACGGCTATCGGGCTGCCCTTCATCTTTCTGCTCGCCAAAACAATGGGCGTGGTCGAAATTGAAAATTATTGTAAGAAACTGATCCCCGTCAGACTGGGCCGGGTCGTCGAGGTCCCTGAGTGACGTCCCCGCGGAATTTGATCACGCGGCGAAGCGCGGCGCTTGGCGGCTGAAGAGTAAGGCCAATCTTCATTCACGTCTGAAATCAATGTGGACCTCGATCAAGAAGCTTTTAGACGACACATATCTCCACCCGCGGCATATTTCCCGTCGCGAAATCGCGAATTTTGTGCGTGCGGAAGGGCCTTGGCTGAAAGGCCGTCTACTCGATGTCGGCTGCGGAAAAAAGCCTTATGGACGCTTACTTCCCAATGTTCAACAGCATTTCGGAAGTGATATGCCTTCGACCATGCATGGCCTGGAACACGCGGATCTATTTGCTTCCGCCCTGGCGCTTCCGTTTCCGGATCGTACATTCGATAGCGTTTTGTGCACGGAGGTGTTGGAGCACACTCCGGATCCAGCTACAGGATTGCGGGAAATGGCGCGCGTTGCCAAGCCAGATGCCCTGCTTCTCTTGACTGTCCCAGCAAGCGAGCAACTTCATGAAAAGCCCTACGACTACTGCCGGTTCACCTGCTATTGGCTTGAGTATCTGTTGGATGAAACTGGCTGGGAGATTCTGCGGCTGCGCCCGCGAGGAGGCGCATGGCTGGAAATGGGCTACCGCTTTTCAAGTTTTTTATATACTTCTCTTGGCGCCACTTCTGATCCTCACGGTAAGCTGACTCCGCGAACTTTGGCTAGCTGGTTTGTCGTCCCTGCTTGCACCTGTGTCCAATTACTCGCTGCCCTGTTGGATAAACTGTGGCCGAGCAACGTGAGTACGATGGGCTATGGAGCAATCGCTCGAAGAAAACTTGGGGTGGTATCCCGGCCCCACTCGCTCCCGGGCAGTGACTTGGACGCCGCGATAGTCGAGCTTGAACCATGTGAGCAACGGGCAGGCGATGACTGAGTACATTTCCAAAATGCCATTTGATATGAATGTTTGCGGAGTCTTTGCCGGAGTGCCGTGATGATTCTCTCGAATAATAAGCTACTACTAAAAAAAGTGCGTCTCGCCCTGACGCCACGTTCAGCGCTGGTTCAGACGCGACTGGAAAATGGAGCAATCGTCGCGGGATACAATGGAGCGGGATGGGGTGGCCGCGGCGTTTACCTCTACGGAGACTCCATCGAGCCCGAGCTCTCTTCTTTGCAGCGTTTCCTGCGGCCAGGTTCCGTGTTTGTCGATGTCGGCGCGAACGTCGGTGTCTATAGCCTTAAGGCCGCGAAGGAAGTTGGAGATGAGGGCCTGGTGGTCGCTGTCGAGCCATTCCTTGAGACCGCAAGCCGGCTCTTCGAAAATGTCCGCGCGAATGGATACCGCAACGTGCGGGTGCGAAATTTATGTGTTGGCCGGCATACTCAACAGGCGCAACTTTACCTGAACAATAATAAACCGAATTCGTTTGGACTCCTCAGAGTCGGGAATGCGGAATCTGTATCTGTCTTGTGCGTATCGCTCGACGACCTGTGTCGGTGGGAGAATATCGAGCGTCTGGACTATTTGAAGATTGACGCTGAAGGAGCCGAAGGCGCCATACTCGAAGGCGGCGCGCAAACGATCGCGCGGTTTCGACCGATCGTTCAGGTGGAGATAACCAAGCGCGATAGCAGACTTTCCCTGAGTTATCGCAAATTCTTTGCACCCAAGAGTCCCAACAACATTTTCATACCAGCCGAAAATGTGAAAGCGGTGGAGATCGCCATGGCACTGGGATGGGCCGAAACGAATTAATCTCAGGATTAAGCTGGTTCTCCGAATACGCTTGCGAGAGTATTTGCACGATTTTCGGATCGAATGCCGTCAGTATACGCCGCGATATTCCCAAATTTGAGGTCACAACGGAGAGCGCGATTTCTCTAAGTCCCTGTTGAATTAGTGTGTATTTGTTTATGGCGGAGAGGGGGGGATTCTGTCCCGCCACTGAAAACAAGTCGCTTACGAGTATCGACCCCGATTTTGCCATCAAAAATGGCGCTATTTTAGCTCCAAAATGTAACCACGAATGTAACCAACGGGCATAACTATAGCGCGGAATCGACGTGGATGCGACCCGTTGAGGATTTGGGGCTGCCCCCCTGATCCAAGCTGTTCTCGTGTGTTGCGGGCGTTCGAGTTCGGGTCTTCGGTACTTTCGTCCTATTGCTATATGTATGCCTGTATGGCACTATATGCACATGAAGCGGACGGCGCTCTTCTTGAAGGAAGAACAACTCAAGAAGCTGCTGAAGCTGTCGGAGAAGACGGGCGCTCCGGTGGCAGAACTCATTCGACGTGCGATTGATCGGTACCTACAGGAGCGCAGCAAGGAACTGAAGTAAACGGGACGCCTCGGTGTTACTAGCACCGCGACGCCCCTGACCGAGCAACCTGATTAGGAGGCTGCATGGCTGTTCGCAAGCTACCACTGCCGCTGTTCTCAGCAAAGACCCGAGTCTCCCAGCCCGGCTGCGCCACTTCCTACCTACACTTCGTTGCTATTTCACGACAACCAAGAAATCAGTATGCCCTCGTGTGCGAGAGCCAACCACTCATGACTTCTCGGAGCCACGGTCTCCCCGCCCGTTGCCCGATCTCCGGTGCCCAAATCCACTTCAAGGAGAAAGCGAATGCTAATCAGCAAGGATAATCAAGGTAAGACTATTGGCTGGCGGGAAACGTATTTTTCGAATGACGAAAGCGTTGATGTCTCCGTCCACCGTAACGTCAGCACGATTACGACCCGAGACCGGACGACAGGCAAGGTCGATTCCAAGACATTTATCGGCAGAACGCCGCTTACATCCGACTTCGACGGCAAAAAGTAAATTGCTGGTAGCGGGGCATTCTGCGCACTTCCAGTCACCGGATCCGACCTGCCCCGCTCGCTAAAGAAGGGGTTCAAAGTTGTCTTTCCTTCCACCAACTGGCGGCTGACAGCACGGGATTCCCAATATTGTTGGGATTTTCTCGATCTCAAGATCGCCTGTGAATTTGCAGAACAAATACGCGATCCCTCTTACGAGGGCTATGAGTCACTACCGGGAAATCAAGAGCGCAACTGCTGAAGTGATAGGGGTTCGGCTTGTGAAGAAGGCGAGCACGGCGAAGGCGCACGCGGCGGTGCGCGATTTCATCGTCGAGAATCCGACTCTCAGCTACGAGCAGATCGCCGATGCGCTGGGCTGCTCGCGCTGGCTTGTCTATACGGTGGCAGTCGAGTTCAACGTCAGGCGAGCGAGAGGTGCAGGCAGCCCGGTGCGGAGGAAGGAACCGCAATGAGGCGCAAGAAATATTTCGACTGGGAGCAAGCTTTCCACTTCGTCTGGCAAAACGCGGACAGGGACGGAATCTGGCACGGCGATGCTGTCAGCTTGGCAGCAGAGTTTGATGCTACGGAGGATGAAGCCGAGTCCGTTCTGGACGAACTTCGCGACAGACGGCTCATCGAGAAGCTCTGTGCAGGGTCGTTCTACCTTTCGAAGTGGCAGGAGAAGTAGCCTGCGGCCCGCATTACCCACACTTCGGCTCCGTCTCGTAACGTCCGGCACGGTCGCCCCGGTGACCTTGGCAGTAGTCTGAAGCAACTCCCTCAGCGCGACGTTGCGGGTGTTGCCCGTGACCTTCTTCTTCGGGAACGCCTTGCCGACACCTGCTTCACTGACGCACCGCCTCTACGTTGGCGAACATTCCCGCGAGCCGCCGCCGCGTTGTCCTTAAGGGTGCATGAAAGAATGAAGTCCGCCGCCTCGACCGCCTGCTTGGTCGCCTCGGGGTTCACGTCGGACAAGTACTGTTGCGTCGTGGAAAGGTCATCGTGCCCGAGTTCCCGCATCAGTGATGTCAAGAGTTCGCCCGCCCTGTAGCGGCGCGAGGCTCCGGTCTTGCGCAGCTTATGCAACTCGGTGTGGAACTTCGCCCCAGCACGCTCCGCGAGTCCCTGAAGGACGTCCAGCAGATGCGTGTTCGGGCGACCGTTGCCGTTCGGGAACAGCAGTTCCGGGCCGCCGTTCTTCGTCGCGGCTTCCCCGCGCTCGCGGATGGCGAGCGCGAGCCGCTGGCTGATTTCGACCGTCCGAGTCTTATGCTGCTTTCCGTGGACTGTGAGCGTCGTGCCTGTCAAGTCGGAGTACTTCGCCATCTGCGCCTCGTGGTCGCGCACCATTGTCCCGATAAAAAAGTCGAGCAGGAACCGCTCTTCTTCGTCCGCCTCACGGTAGAGTATCGCGAGTTCCTCGTCCGTGTGCGCGACCACCTGCTTCTCGTGATATTGCGGATACTCGCTGGCTTTAAGTCCGGGCGGGACGCCGCACGCCTTCAGGAAGATTGCGACGTGGCTGACCTTGTTGAAATAAGTGCGGTTTGGATTCGCGTGCTTGCGTTCCTTCTGGGGCTGCTTCCTGAGCCAACCCATATAGTCGATCAAGTTCTGCCGCTCATAGTCCTCGATGTAGAGCTTCTTGTACGACGTCACGAACCCGTTAACAGCGGCGCGGTAGGTGCGAATGGTCTTGGGGTCTTTGCCCATTGCCGCGAGGTTGTCGAAGTACTTCTGCACGGCGTCGGCGACCGGGGTCTTGCCCGGCTGCGCTGCCGTCCGCTGCGGGATGAGCGGTGCAGCCACGCCAATGCGGAGTTCGTGCTCGCGCTCGCCCTTGCGGTGCAGAGCCTCATTCAAGTCCTTGCGGGCCGAGTCGCCCTCGGGAAAGAACTCCCACTTGCCCACGACCCGCAGGCAGTAATGGTCGCGCTCGCCGCACTGCCGGGGGTTGCGAACCTTCAGGCGCTCGAACGGACGCCCCGGCTCGCCGCACAGGCGGATGTAGATGCTTACCTTTTTGACCTTCATCGGTTTTATCCTCTGAAGGTCAATACTCGTTCGCGGCGAAAAAGCTGAATATGTAACCGCAAAACGTAACCACGCGGCTAAATCTGTTGTTTTCAGGAATGGCGGAGAGGGGGGGATTCGAACCCCCGATCCCGGTTTTGCCAGGATAACTGCTTAGCAGGCAGCCCTGTTCGGCCACTCCAGCACCTCTCCGCGGCGATTCGAGTGGTTATTCGGCAGACAGCCTGCGGCGTTAGTATAGCATCAAGATTTCTACCGGTCTCTGGCTTGCGGGATCGCTTTTCTCCGGTCAGCTATGGAGCGGCGGCGACGACTTGAAACAATTATTTCTGAGAAGGTATCGCGCGAAAACGTAGGAACGTTAGGACTCCCATCGGGTGCGAGCCGTAAATCGGATCAAGCGATGCGGGCGCTGTGTAGAGAGTGTACTGGCCGCCGAAGGCAGTCGAGACGTGGCGAATAAAATTCCATTCATGATCGTAGCCGAATGTGTAGGCTTGTATCCGCGCCAAAAAACGCTCCTGGAATCCGGGCGGAATGGGATTTTCCCCGAGTAGCAATTCGTTCGTGCGGTCCACGTTTTCAATCCTGGTCCAAGCGTAATTGTGATTAGCAAATCGAGCCGTGCTTTCCGCCAGATAGCTATTAAAGATTTCCGCGTCCGGTGAAGTGCGGTTGCGGCCCCACACGAGCGTAGTGGCCCAGTTGCCCCACGCGCCACCTCGGAGAGGCTTGTTGTACGTAACCGACGCAGTCATGCGCAACGTGTTTTCATTCGGGAACAATTGTTCCGGACTCGTAAGATGAGTGATGGAGTACTGCCCACTCCAGTTCTTCGCTGGATTCAGCGTGAATCGCGCAGACCAGGAATCGATTGCGCCAGCCTGGATTTCCCAGCGATGCTCGTTGGGCTCGCGGCCGTGAAATCCGGAAACTTCGATGCGCGCAATTTTGTAGGCCAGGCCTAATGTCACCACATCGTCAGCAATGTGCGTGGAGTCCTGCAGGTGATGACCGAGGGGCGCTAAAGGGTCTTCGCTGGCGGAAACGCGGTGGGGAAAAGCTTCGGGGCCGATAGCCGGGTCGCCAACCGGCGCCGCGTAAAAAGATAGCAGCGTGTCCTTAGCCAGCTTCCAGTCATAGAGCAGCGCGAGCTCCATAAAGAAGTTGTGCGGATGCTGGCCGTCAACGATGGGTTTCCCGAAAGCAGTTTCTCCAAGCTGAAAAAGCTCCGGGTACTGCCGGCCGGTGATCGTCGCCGGATCCAAACTAAACATACCGCGAACGGTAAGAGTTCCGTTGCCCAGATCGCGCTGGGCCATGGGCATAAACCAGCTTGTTCCGAAAACTCTATCCGCGCCTCGTGAGCCGGTTTGCTGCTGCGAATTGAGAAATCCGACGCCATGAAACATGAATGTCCATGCGCCCTTCTGGGCCATGAGCATGTCATGCGGAGTCGAATTCGGTTCGGCGGTGGTTCCGGCGGTCGAATGAGCAAGGATTTCCGCGATGAAGCTCGCAGGAGGCGCCATGTTCATGTTTAGCATGGACATTGTCATTTGTCCGGTGTTTTGACCCATCCCCTGCATGCCGCTTTGTTGCGAGGGAACAGAAGTATTTGCAACATCCCAGCACGGACATAGTTCCCAAGAATCACAGGGCGCAGCCGAATTGCCGGCAAATGCCGGCGCTGCAAGCAGCACCGCGGCAAGAAGAATCGAGAATCTGCGTCCAGCGATAAATCTCTCCATCATTACTATTCCTACTTCGACGCTGCGGTCACGCGAGGCAGATCAGGGAACTTATATTTCCGGCCCGATCGGAGGATCCTGCACGGTCGCCGCGCGATTCTCACTCGTACCTCGAACTACTCCGCTCTCATCCGTGTAAAAATTCATGTAGCCGAAATTTCCTGCACGTGCGGTGAGGGTGTAACTCTTCAAGTGCCCACTCGCATCGGGCTTGCCTGCCGTGTATTGGATCGTGTAATGCGCGGCCTGCGCTCTTTCTGCTTCGAACCGCACACGATCTCCCAGACCTTCCAGAGACGATGGGAAACCATCTTCGCTGTTCTGATAGCCGGCCAGCGTCTGCTGAATAATTCCGAGCGCCTGGCGCGCGCGCCCTTCCGCCTCGGGCTGCGTTCCTGAAATTCTCCAAGGCAGCGCAAACCACGCCGTAGCGGCCAGGATCGCGAGAAATATCCCGAGAAGAATCACTACACGGGCGGGTGTTATTTTTTTATTTTGTACACCGACATTGGCGAATTCGCTGCCGTCAGGCGCGTTGGTCACGTCCGCACCGCAATAGGGGCAGACCGGGCTGGCCTGGTTTATAGCTTGCTCGCATTCCGGACAGGTAAACACTCAATCAAATCTTATCAGGTTCGCATGCAAGTTTTGTTGCCGAGCGCGTTCATTAAATGAAGTACAGCGCGCTTGGCTGCTTGGTTGACGTCACGAACCAGACCACGGCTGTCAGAGCGCGCAAATTCGGCTTTCGGGTATCATCTGTTAAGTTCCACAGCGAGGAGACAGCCCATGTCCAGAACAGGACGCAGATTTATCAGTATCGGCATTTTCGCAGCCCTTGCCCTGTTGTTACTCGCGGCGGGCAGCTCGACAAGGGTGCTCGGGGCGCCTCAAAACCATAGCGATGTATCTGTGCCGGCTGCACGGCCACTGCCCTCAGAAACTTCAACAACTACACAAAAAGATCAAGTGGACCTCAATGTGACCGTGTACAACTCGAATATCGCGTTGATCCGCGACGTCCGGCAAATACACCTTGCGTCCGGCACTTTTCCGCTGCGTTTCGAGGACGTCGCGGCTTCGATCATGCCCGCTACAGTCCACTTTCGGTCGCTCACGGACCCTACAAAGTTGAATGTGGTCGAACAGAACTACGAATACGACCTTTTGGATGCGCAGAAGCTCCTGCAAAAGTATGTGGGCCGCGAGATCACGCTCGTGCGCGGTGAGGAGGAAGCCAACTCGACCAAGTGGGTCGAGACGAAAGCTGTGCTGCTGGCCGACAATAACAACGAACCTGTCTGGAAGATCGGAAATGAGATCGTCACAGGGATGCCCACTAGCTGGTACCGGTTTTCGGAATTGCCCGGAAATCTCTATAGCCGCCCGACGCTTGTGTGGACGCTTGATAATAGCGGTGCGGGAGCCCAGAAAGTTGAAGCATCCTACCTCGCGAATAACATGAACTGGAACGCGGACTACGTGCTCACAGTGGCTCGCGACGAAAAAACCGCCGACCTCGATGGCTGGGTGACTCTGACAAACAACAGCGGTGCGCGTTCGAGAATGCCAAGCTTCAACTCGTGGCCGGAGAGATCCACCAGGTGCCACCGTCCATTAAGGCCAGACGGGAAATTGCAACCAGTTGGCCAC
The DNA here is from genome assembly GCA_963830375.1 of uncultured Acidobacteriota bacterium. Taxonomy (GTDB): domain Bacteria; phylum Acidobacteriota; class Terriglobia; order Acidiferrales; family UBA7541; genus Palsa-295. Next base: position 405,705 of record CAWHMJ010000008.1, on the reverse strand, counting down.
CGCGATGGCCAGCACCGCCTCAATTCCAACAGGAAGACATGTCGGAATATCACCTCTACACCCTCGGACGGCGAACTACCATTCAGAATAACGAATCGAAGCAAATCAGCCTGCTTTCCGGAACGGGCGTGCCAGTGGAAAAATATCTCGCGGTCGAGGGGCAATCGTATTACTACCGCAACCCGGAAAGGATTGGGAACCCGACTCCTGAGCCGGTAAAGTTTACTACCGGTTCAAGAACGAAGAAAAAGGCGGCTTGGGCATGCCTCTGCCGGCCGGCACCGTGCGCGTGTATCAGGCGGATTCAAAGGGCGGAATTCAATTCGTCGGCGAAGATCGCATCAATCACACGCCAAAAGATGAAACGCTTAAGATTTACGTGGGCAACGCCTTCGATGTCGTTTGCGAGCGCAAGCAGCTCGATTATAAGAAGCTGGCGAACAATTTGTATGAAATGGAATATCAGATCACATTGCGCAATCACAAGGATGTGCCCGTAACCGTCGAGGTTCTCGAGCCGATTGGCGGCGATTGGGAGGTGGTGAATTCGAATCTCAAGTGGACGAAGCTCGATGCTACAACCATCAGCTTTGAGATTCCCGTCGAAAAGAACGGCACTGCGACGCTCGACTATCGCGTTCGCGTGAAATGGTAGAGCGGCGAAAGATTTGGATAGGTTATTTCTTGACGGTGAGCGCCAGCTCCCGGGCAAAAACGGGATTGGCTGGGAATTGAATGGCGAGTTGAGAAAGAAGATCGTGAGCGCGGTCCATCTGGTGTTCGCGTTCGTACGCCAAAGCCAGCATCACTTTGGCGAATGGCTGCAGGTAGTGCCCGTGCTCGGCAGCGGAGGCCATCTCTTGCATTCCGCGCACGCGGTCGCCATGAATCCCGCCGAACCAAACCAGCGCGCGTTTGAACCCGGGTAAGCAGCCGATGACGTAGTTGCTCATACCCAGGGCCACATTCGCGTCTTGCTGCGACGGATCGATCGCCAGCAGAATATTTGCCTCGGCTTCCGCCTGCTTCATTACCTTCAGGCCATCGAGCTGCTTTTTGATGATTAATGCATCGTAATCAGATTCCATTCCGTCCGCGATGGTGAGAGCTAGCAAGCCGTGAATGTCGTGGGGATTGGATTTCAGGCGCCGTTTAGCGAGCTCTCGAGCTCTGTTATTAGCTTCCAGGAACGCCGGGTTCTGATTCTGAGACGCGTCTCCGTCTACTCCGCCGAGAAACTTCGCATCGCTGAGGAAAAACTCCGAGGTCAAAACTCCCTTGGCATTGAACTGCTCGAAGAGGTAACTTGCCGCTTCCGCAGCCTTGCCCATCGGATCGTCGGGCAGGTTCTTCTGGTAAGCCGAAAATTCGACTCGCGCGCCATTGAAATTTAATTCGTAAAGACGCTGGAAGCCTTTTTCCATCAAAGCGGCGGAAGGATCGGCCTCCATGACCGGCCCTTGTGACGGCGGGGCTTTCTGCTCGCGTTTTGATCTGTTTGACCGGACTTGCGGGATCCTGCGCTAAGCGCAGGGCATAGGACAATTGCTGTCGCTGTGAATACTAGGATTGAAATTTGGGTGGTTCGGCTCGTCATATATCGTCGCGCTTCTATCCCTTGGGAACAGGCGTTTTGTGGTGCAGCTAAGGAGTGCCGAAGGCTCATTATATTCGAATATGACGGGCGTTAATCAGTTGCTTTTCAATGGATGTTTCTTCGAAGTATCTGGCCAAGGATTTCCTAATACGAATGCAGCGCCAGCGGCATTAAAAACTCAAAATGGCTGGACGATAGTTTCAGCTCGTCGAGACAAATCGTAACCGGAAGATTCACGAATTAATTCGCACTCTGAGGCGAGGAAACAGCGGCTGAGGCCGATGCGGAGATCGCCTCATCCCTGCGCTTCCGCTTGGACAAGAAGGCGCAAACTGTAACGGCCAGTGAAAATCCCAAAAGCGAGCCGTCGCGTATCAATGATTTCACTCCGAGTTTCTCGCCCGGGCCAAAACAGCCGCAGTTGATCTCGAGCCCCGACGCATAAGTCCGCACCATCAGGGCGAAAAAGCCTCCCAGCAGTAACGTGGTGAACAGCGACGAATAACGCAGCCACAATCCACTTAGAAGCCATAAGCCCAAAGCCAGTTCAATGAATGGCAACCAGTGAGCTGCCGCACTTACCGCTTGTGGCGGAAGCAGTTGGTAAGAATCCACCTGCATCGCGAACATGGAAAGGGAAGTCTTTACGGAAGCGACCGACCACGGCATCGCTGCTTGCGGTTTCAGCTTTGCGTACGCAGCAAACAAAAAAGTCGCCGCGAACGCGAGCCGCCCTACCAGGAGGAATATTCGCCGGGAATTTTCACGCGCTTCGTTCGTCATCGATTGCATCCCCGCTACTGGCTGAGAAGCGAATCCAGGAATGATTTCAGGATCGGCCAAGTTACAAAACCGGGCATGGCCGGATATCTCTGGCCCTTGTAGGTGATTACTGAGGTGGGCGTCTGCGACACCGGGAGCAACCTAGCGAGTGCCTGGTCCTGCTCGATATAAATGTCGAGCGCGCAGCCGCGATCAGCTTGCCCCTTACCGGAGAGCGAGGCGGGCTTTACCGCTGCGCTCGAGTTCGACCCGCATCCAACCATCAATCTTTGGACCCGCTTGAAATCCGCGGGCTTCAGCGCAGCCGCCACGAACTTCTCAATATTTCCATCGGCCGACCAGGCAGCCTGATTGTCAAAAAGCGCTGCGTCCACCTCCTGGAACTTTCCAATCTTTGCCGCTGCATTGGACCAACGCGCGGCCTGATGAGATAAGGATGCATGGGCAGCGGAAAGTCGCGGTGAATGAAGTACACTTTTCCCGCAGCGACATAGTCGGTGATCATGTACTTCAGGGTGCTCTCGTAGAAGTTCCCGCAGGACGGGCACTGGTAATCGCTAAATACTTCCATCGTGATCGGGGCGGCGCGGTTTCCGATAGACTTCCCCGGCGTTGCGATTTCATCGGAATTAGCTGTGGAGGAGGATTGTGCCCGCGGCTTTGTCTGGGCCGGAGTCCCTAAAGCGCCTGTCAGGGCTACTGCCGCCAGCACCACAATTTGACTTAAAATCCGCCAGTGAGACGAAGGATAATTTCCGCGATTCAAAGCCACCTCCCAGAATATTGCACCAGTCCTAAACATTGTATCGCGATTTCGGCCGAACGCGGCAGTCCTTACTATGTGCTTCGACCTCACTTGGCAACTGTTTATGGCATTGGTCTGCAAGCCGCCAAGGAAGCTAAACCAGGGCTCGCCACAACTTGAGTAGATACTGCGAGCATTCGATGCCAGATAGCGTTTTATTTGCTCTAAACCATTTATATGCAGCAGAATACAGACACATAGATAACTTGACAATGAGACGCTCAACGTGTACTATTGCCAAGTCTCACCATCGGGTCGCGGGCTGAGTCCCGCTAGACATTACAGGAGCGTATTCTATGAGCAAGATTATTGGCATCGATCTCGGTACGACCAATTCGGTTGTGGCCGTGATGCAGGGTGGCGAACCAACCGTGATTCCTAACCAGGAAGGTGCGCGGACGACTCCCTCTGTAGTCGCAATCACCAAGGGCGGTGAGCGGCTGGTCGGGCAAGTGGCAAAGAGGCAATCCATCACGAATCCAGAGAACACTGTTTACTCCATCAAGCGGTTCATAGGACGCCGCTTCGACGAAGTACAGGAAGAAGCTAAGCGCGTGCCCTACAAGGTCGTCAAGGGTCCGCACGACGACGTTCGCGTTGAACTCTCAGGAAAGGCTTATACCCCGCAAGAGCTCTCCGCCATGATTCTTCAAAAGCTAAAGTCAGCGGCGGAAGATTTCCTCGGAGAGAAAGTAACCAAAGCGGTGATCACCGTTCCCGCATACTTTAACGACAGCCAGCGCCAGGCCACCAAGCAGGCCGGCGAGATTGCGGGTCTTGAAGTGCCGCGCATTATCAATGAGCCTACGGCAGCAGCCCTCGCTTACGGGCTCGACAAGAAAAAAGACGAGACGATTGCAGTCTATGACCTGGGCGGCGGAACTTTCGATATCTCCATCCTTGAAGTGGGCGAAGGTGTTGTGGAAGTCAAATCCACCAATGGCGACACGCACTTGGGCGGTGATGACATCGACCAGCGCATCATTGAGTGGATCGTAGCCGAATTCAAAAAAGAGCAGGGAATCGATCTGAGCAAAGACCGCATGGCCATCCAGCGTCTGAAGGAAGCCGCGGAAAAAGCAAAGATCGAGCTGTCCCAGTTGATGGAGACGGAAATAAATCTTCCCTTCGTCACCGCGGACGCCTCGGGTCCAAAGCACCTGCAGTTGAAGCTCACTCGCTCGAAGCTCGAACAATTGATGGAAGACTTGCTGCAGCGCACCGTCGGTCCCGTGAAGCAGGCATTGAGCGATGCGGGTTTGACCCCGGATAAAATCGACGAAGTGGTTCTCGTAGGCGGTTCCACACGAATCCCTCGTGTCGTAGACATCGTGAAGGGACTATTCAACGGCAAAGAGCCGCACAAAGGCGTCAATCCTGACGAAGTAGTCGCCGTGGGCGCTGCCGTTCAGGGCGGCGTGCTGGGCGGCGAAGTAAAGGACATTCTGTTGCTTGACGTGACGCCTCTTTCGCTGGGAGTCGAGACGTTGGGAGGCGTGTCCACCGTGCTGATCCCGCGTAACACGACGATTCCAACGCGCAAGTCGGAGACGTTCTCAACTGCGGCGGATAATCAGACCTCCGTTGAGATTCACGTGCTGCAAGGCGAACGGCCTGTGGCCAGTGGAAACCGATCGCTGGGAAAATTCCATCTGATCGGAATTCCTCCGGCTCCGCGCGGCGTGCCGCAAGTCGATGTCACGTTTGATATCGACGCCAACGGCATTTTGAACGTTTCGGCGAAGGACAACGCCACAAACAAGGAACAGAAGATCACGATCACAGCTTCGAGCGGCTTGAGCAAGGAAGAAGCCGAGCGCATGAAGAAAGAAGCGGATGCGCACGCCGATGAAGACAAGTCACGTCTCTCGGAGGTCGAAGCACGCAACCGGCTCGACAACTTGGTCTACCAAACGGATAAGGTCATCAAGGAGAACCGCGAGAAGCTGGCCGAAGCAGACGTCAAAGCCGGCGAGGAAGCAATTGAAGACGCGCGGCGCGCCTTGACAGAAGGCGGTCTGGACCGGTTAAACGCCGCGGCGGAAAATCTGACTAAGGCTTCCCACCGCATCGCGGAAACGATGTACAAAGCGCAGCAGAGTGCAAATGCTGCTGGCGCGGGTGCAGCTGGCGCTGCGGGTTCGCAAGGCGCACCTTCAGGCGAGGGTAAGTCGACGTCCTCAGGGCAAGGCGATGTCGTGGATGCCGAGTTCGTGGACGTCGATGATTCAAAGAAACCGAATTAACAACCTACAACGTGCAGGGGCCGGTCCCAGATCGGCCCCTGCACGTGTTTTAGGACTTCTTGAGGAGACGCGTTGACGACAATCGGTATTCGGCGTTCTAGTCCGCCGCAGGCCGTGCAGAAGATTCGCGACAATTTCTTCCTGGTGCAGGTTTCCATCTCGGAATCGCCCACTGCCGATTGGCGCCGTCTTTTCTACGACGCGCAACAGGACGTGCAGCCTGAATTTCCCCCGCGCTCGGTCGAGATCTCGGGGACCTTCCTCCGCTTCAAGTCCGATCCGAACACGGTCGAGCAGAAAGTCGGCTGGATTGACCGCTGGATCGAGCGTGCCAACGCCAAGGAAACGAGCATGGCCGGAAGATCGTCGGAAATGCAGCGGCAAAAAAAAGAAGAGTCGGCGCGCGAAACGCAGGAACTCGCCGAATGGAATGGGCGCTGGATAAATTTGTAAAAGCCGCTCGTATTTTGACGGCGGCCCGATAGCATGCGGAAGTTGTTCACAAAATCATCATGGCGACAGCGACTAAACTGGATTACTACGAGCTCTTAGGTGTACCGCGCAAAGCGACAGCGAAAGAGCTGCGCGCAGCCTACCGCAAGCTCGCCCGCAAATATCATCCGGACCTGAATCCGGGTGACAAATCCGCAGAAGAAAAATTCAAGCAGATTCAGGAAGCGTACGACACCCTTTCCGATACCAAGAAGCGCCAGACGTATGACCAATTCGGATTCAATGTTCCCGGCCAAGGCGGGGGTCCCGGACCGGGCTACGGCGGCGGAGGTTCCCCCGAGGACATACATTTTGACTTCGGCGGATTTGATTTTGGCGGCGGCGCAGGCCAAGGGTCCGGTGGTGCGGGCGGCGGCGCCAGCTTTCGAGATCTTTTCAGCCAATTTTTCCGAGGGGCCAACGCCGCGCAAGCGACGCAGGAACGCGAGCCGGGCGATGATCTCGAATATCAGATCGACATTACATTCGCCGAGGCCATGCGCGGAACGGTGAAGAAACTCAGTTTTACGCGGCTGGATGTTTGCAACGTGTGTCACGGCACAGGCGCGGCTCCCGGAGATGAGAAAGTTTGCCCAACGTGCGGCGGCTCGGGCCAAGTGACACAGGTGAGCGGCAAGATGCGTTTCCAAATAACGTGTTCGCGCTGCGGCGGGACGGGAAAGCTCCGCACCGCGTGCCGCAATTGCGGCGGCGAAGGGCGAGTCGCGCGCATGGAGACACTCGACGTGCGCATACCGCCGGGCGCGCAGACCGGTTCACGCGTGCGCGTGGCTGGCCGTGGCAACGTCGGATTGCATGGCGGCCCGCCAGGCGATCTCTACATCGTAATGAAAGTCGAGCCGCATCCTTTTTTTGATCGCCGCGGCGACGATCTCTTTACCGTGGTCCCTATCACTGTTACGGAGGCTTCACTCGGCGCCAAAGTGGAAGTCCCTACGATTGACGGACGCGCCCAGGTTCGTATTCCCCCCGGGACCAACAGCGGAAAGAAACTGAGGCTGCGCGAAAAGGGTGCGCCATCTGCCCGGCATCCCGGGAAGCGTGGTGACCAGATCGTCGAAGTGCAAGTCGTGGTGCCCAAGCCTGAAGACGAGCGTGTGCGCAATCTGCTGAAGGAACTCAGCAAGATTGATCCCGAGGATCCGCGCCGCGAAATTTTTTCTCGCGCCGCAGTATAGCGAATGCAAGGAGACGATGATGGTTGGCCGCCCAAAAAAGAAAGCCAAAGCGGGCTATATGATCAGCGCCGTCGCCGATCTGTACAAGCTCCACCCGCAGACTTTGCGTTTGTACGAACGCGTGGGTTTGCTCAAGCCGTCTCGCTCCCAGGGAAACACCCGTCTGTACACGGATTCCGACCTCGAGCGGCTTGAGGTGATACTCAACTTGACCCGCGAACTGGGAGTCAATCTCGCGGGTATCGAAATAATCCTGAATATGCGCGATAAAATGGCCGACATGCAGTCGCAGATGGAAGACTTCATCAAATTTGTGCGTAACGAAATGGCGCGCAGCTTTTCGGCTGCCGATAATCCCAAGGCGCGCCATGCTATCGTCCGTGCTGTTCCTCGCCCCGTTCTTCGCGTCGAGAAATAACCGCTTTTTCAGTTCGGCGATTCGCCTTTGAAGATTTCGGCCACTTGTCGCCTTTCTGCTTCTTGTGCGAAGCCGCGGTTTACGCCTTCCCTTCAAACTACCAAGCGACCTCGAAAGGCATGAGTTTCCACAGGACCGCGCGCTTTGCACAGACGGTGTGCGCTTGCGCTCTAACCAAGCGGCGCATATCCTTCCGTTATGGCGCAAGCAGATTGTCCGCATTGCCAGGGTAGCGGCTGGAAAGTCGTTGAACGGACAACGGAAGGCGCACAGGCGCTTTCAGCAGATAAGCCCGGCGCATCCGCACAGGGCGAACAGAAACTGGTTTGGGCTGTCCCATGCGATTGCACTACGGGCGATCGTACGGAGCGCGCTCTGGCAAGGGCGCGCGTTCCGGAGCGTTATCGGCACTGCGACTTCGATAATTACGAAACAGACAACGACATTGAGAACGTATCCCCTCAACAGATTGCTGTTTTCAATCGCAGTTTGATACAAGCAAAGTTGATGGCGCAGAAGTTCGCCAAGGAATTCACTCCTATTCGCGAGCAAGCTGAACCGGGCCTGCTCTTGATGGGGCCGTGCGGCGTGGGCAAGACGCATCTGGCAGTTTCGGCTTTAAAAGAGATTGTCCTGCGCGGCTACAGTGGCCTTTTTTATGACTACCGCGAGTTGCTTAAGGAAATTCAGGATAGTTACAACGCGGAGAGTCAGTCCACGGAGATGGGCGTGCTCGAACCCGTACTGAAAGCCGAGATTTTCATTCTGGATGACGTTGGATCAAGCAAGCCATCTCCTTGGGCGCTCGAGACAGTCGGACATGTTCTAAATACGCGCTACAACGAAAAACGGGTCACCTTGCTCACCACAAATTACCTGGACGAAGAATCTGCTCAATCTCGAAATGGGGAATCTGGAAGCACTGCGGTTGGCCCACGCGGCAATGTTGGTTTTCCTGATTCGTATCGATCTGGCAGGCTTCCTTCCGGCGAGCCGATGCGGGCAACCGGTGAGGACACTCTCACCGAACGAGTGGGAAGGCGCATTCGTTCGCGCCTTTACGAAATGTGCCGCACGGTCAAAATTTCCGCTCCCGATTATAGGAAAGAGATTCGCAAAGCCACCAGTTCTGGCGCATGAGCCACTATTTCTGCGTCTATTCAGCGTAGAAGCTAAGTTTGGCGAAGAAGTTTCCATGCCTCGTTTGGTTGACAACGCGCAAACCGGGCGGGTATCATCCTCACGATACAAGCGTCGAGCGCGGGCGCTGAATCCCCTTCATTGCTCTGACCCCGTAGGGTGGAGTAACCCGAGTTTTCATTCTCGGCAGATGGGCACGAATTCGTACGGAGGCCGCTCTCCATGTCACCCGAACACGACCCCAATCTCCAACCTTCCGTCCCGGAAGCTGCCGCTGGCGAACCCCCGGCTGAGGATTCCAACCACGGAACATCCGCGGACGCCGATTCGCGCAAGCCGTCCGCTTCGAACATCGGGAATCTCCACCGGCGCTGCCACTGCTGTAGCTCGCGCGCAGGAAAATTCCGCGGTCTCGCCTGCAAAAGACGCCGCCGCAGTCGAAGAAACAGCTTCTGTCGATGCCGCCGCTCCAGCCAAGCAAGATGCAGCAGCCCTCCGCGACCGTCTCAGCGTCAACCGCTGAAATTTCCGATAAGAACGACGTCTCCACGGAAGCCGCACCAATCGCTGAGATTGCGCAGCCAAGCGTGACGGGTACGGAGATGAAAGGCCCCGACGCCGCTGAAGCCACTGAATCTTCCGAAACGATGGACCAGCTTCTCGATCAGTTCGCAGTCCCGGAGCCTGTCGCCGCCGAAGGTGAAATTTTCGATGGTCGCGTGTTAGCTGTAACAGACGCAGGCGTAATCGTGGACGTGGGCGGAAAATTCGAGGGCTTGGTACCGGCGCAGGAATTCGTTGACTCAGGAAGTCCTATCCATTTTGGCAAGGGTCAAACGATCGAAGTCGAAAGACTGCACGAGCAGAAGAACGGCTACGTGTTGCTATCGCATGTGCGCGCACACCGGCGGCGTGTCTGGGAGCGCACGGAGAAATCCTATCGCGAGCATGCAACGATTACGGGCAAAGTCACCGAGCGCATTAAGGGCGGCCTGGTAATTGATATTGGCGTTCGCGCGTTCTTACCGGCTTCACAAATCGAATTGCGCCCGGTGCACGATCTGGATACCTGGAAGGATCGCGATATCGACGTGCGCGTCCTGAAATTGAATCGTAAGCGCGGCAATGTGGTCGTCAGCCGCCGCGCGATTCTTGAAGAAGAACAGAAATCCAAGCGCGATGAGTTGATGGCCTCGCTGTCGGAAGGTTCGATTATCACCGGCCGCGTGAAAAACGTAACTGACTACGGCGTGTTCGTGGATCTCGGCGGGATGGATGGGCTGCTCCACGTCAGCGATCTCGTTTGGGGACGCGTGCCGCATCCCTCTTCCATCGTCAAGCCTGGCGATGAAATCGAAGTACAAATTCTGAAGTTTGACAAAGACAAACAGCGCATCTCGCTGGGACGCAAGCAATTGCTGCCCGATCCGTGGGCCACGGTCCCTGAACGATTCGCCGTGGGCACGCGAGTGCAAGGGAAAATCGTTGGCGTCACGGATTATGGCGCGTTCGTGCAGATCGAACCCGGTGTCGAAGGACTGGTACACGTTAGCGAGATGAGCTGGTCGAAGCGCACCAAGCACCCGTCGAAGATGGTGAAGGCCGGCGACGACGTGGAAGTAACCGTTCTCGAAGTGAAGACTGACCAGCGCCGCATCTCCCTTGGCCTGAAGCAGACCATGCCTGACCCGTGGAATGCCGCTGCGGAAAAATATCCGGTTGGCACGATCGTTAACGGCCGCATCCGCAATCTTGCGGATTTTGGCGCCTTTGTCGAAATAGAAGAGGGCATGGAAGGTTTGATACACATCAGCGACATTAGCTGGACGGAACGCCTCAAGCATCCCAGCGAAAAATTCAAGAAGGGCGATGCCATCGAGGCCAAGGTTCTAAAGGTAGACTCGCAAAATCGCCGGCTTTCGCTCGGCATCAAGCAAGTGAAAGATATCTGGGCGAACTGGTTCGCGGAACACAAGATCGGTGAAGTAACGAAAGGAAAGGTCACGCGCACGACGGATTTCGGAGCGTTTGTGGAATTGGCCGAGGGAATCGAAGGGCTCTGCCATGTTTCAGAGATCGAAGAACGCAAATCGAAGGGCGAGCGCGACAAGGAAAAACCGGCGCGCGGCGCGCGAGTCACTTCCGTGCTCGTGGCAGGCAGCGAGCACGATTTCAAGATTCTCCGGATTGAGCCCGAGCAGCATAAAATCAGCTTGAGCTATCGCGCGGCGCAGAAGCAAGTCGAGCGGCAGGAGATTGAAACATTCCGGTCGGCGAAGCCAGCAAAGTCGTCGCCAAACGCTACGATTGGCGATGCCATCATGGCCAAGCGGCAGTCGTCTTAGTTTCAGATTCCCGGCCGGGTCATGGGGCGGCCGCCCGGGAAAGCCTTCCCTCGCCGTAAAAATCATTTACGTTGCGATAGATTGATGATATGCAAAGACCTGCGGTGTGGCCCCGGCCCGCAGACGGCGCACAATTGCTTAAAGTTGTGAGAGGAGGCTCTCATTCGATGGCAGAGGCTGCGGGAGAGCACGAGAAAAAAGATCATACGATGACGAAGGCTGATCTCGTGGAAGAGGTCACCCGTATCACCGAACTGCCTCGCAAAGAAGCCGAGGCGGTCGTCGAGACCATTTTCGAGAGCATCATTGGCGCCCTCCAGTCTGACGATAAAATCGAGATTCGTGGTTTCGGCAGTTTCCGCACGCGCGAGCGTCGCGGCCGCACCGGACGCAATCCGAAAACCGGCGCGAAAGTGGAAGTTCCCCCGAAGAAAATTCCGTTCTTCAAACCCAGCAAAGAGCTGAAGGACTTCGTGAACCATCCGCGTCCAGGTGGCGCTCCCGCAGGGTCGTCCGGACCTGGCACCCAGGGCTGAGCGGAATGGATTATCTGTGGACGCCGTGGCGCTATCGTTACATCGCCGACGCGTCGAAAGACGAAGGCTGTATTTTTTGCGCCGCCGTCGCCGCTGATGATGATGTGAAGACCCAAATTATTCTGCGCGGCGTGAAGAATTTTGTAATCCTCAATCGGTACCCGTACACCACCGGCCATGTGATGGTTGTTCCTTACGCTCACGTGGCCGATCTTTCAGCCGCCGACCCTGAAACACTTGCGGAAATGATGCGCCTTTCGCAACGCGTCCACACCGCCCTCGAGAAAATTTACCATCCCCAGGGCTACAACCTCGGCATGAATCTCGGCCGCGCAGCGGGTGCTGGCGTCACTGGGCACTTGCACCTCCACGTTCTGCCTCGCTGGACCGGCGACGCAAATTTCATGACCGTCGTGGGCGAGACTCGCGTTGAACCCGAAGATCTTGCCACCACCTACGAAAAGCTCCGAAAAGCCCTCGCATAGTCGCTGCCGAGATTTGAAATGATGCTACTTGACTCCGCGGGCACCATCGGGCAGAATCCCGGAAATTCCGATGCCCGGTCCGCCTTCGATTTTCGACGCTCCCCACCCGGCATCCGCAGCCCCGTCCTCGCTATCCGATTACATTCAACCGAATCTGGGGCATGGCTTACGCATCTGGTGGGCTTTCTTCTGGCCCACTACTGTGATCTCTGTGGTACTGACGATTGCGGTGAATTCTTGGCTGAAGGCCTTGTACGAAAATTCAAATGTTCCGGGCAGCCTTCTTCGCCCGATCCTGAAGTACGACCCGTATATCCTTATTTACATTGTCGCCTTTTTCGCGATGTACTACATTCTGCGCAAGAATTTCCGGCATTTTCGCATCGGCCTGCTCTCGCGCCGCGGCGGCGAGGGGAGTGAGATTCTCGAAACCACGCTTCGTCGGACGGCTCGAGTCTGGTGGACCTACAGCTGGCGCTCCTTCCTCTACGGGCTAATTGCCACGTTCGTGACCGCCATTCCAAGGGCGGTACTGGTCGGTCTGTTTGGGGGGAATCGTGGCTTGCAATCCCTGGTCGCAGTCCTTGTCAGCACAGCCTTGGGTGGTGCCGTTGCGGACTCTTTGTCATCTATTCGAACATTCTCGATGAGGATTTTGGCGATTTCCGCGTGTGTCTTCTACCTCGCCCGGAGCCGAATGCCGTGCCAGGAACTCCCGCCGCCAATCCTGCTGTAAGCTAGCAGGACCGATCGGAGTCGGATTTTAGCTTCCTTATTATCACTACGCAGCCTAGAATTTGTATTCTTCAGACAGTGAGAATTTTTCTCGGAGGCAATGGCGTGAATCTTGATCTCACCGAAGAACAACAGCTGCTGCAGCGCAGCGTGCGGGAATTTGCCGAAGCGGAAGTGAAACCGCATGCAAAGGAAATCGACGAAACCGGCCGCTTTCCGCTCGACACCTTCAAGAAAGCTGCGGAGCTGGGACTCACTGGCATCGCCATACCGGAAAATTATGGCGGCGCGGGAATGGATCACGTCAGCTACGCTATCGTGATCGAGGAAATTTCTCGCGTTTGCGCTTCCACCGGCACCATTCTTTCCGTTCAAAACTCGCTCTACTGCGACCCGATCTACCGTTTCGGCACCGATGAGCAAAAGCAGAAATTCCTCGTTCCCTATGCGCGCGGGGAAAAAATCGGATGCTACGCGCTCACCGAACCTCAAGCCGGATCAAACGCGGCGGCGCTCGCGACCAAAGCGGTGCGCAAAGGCGATGCTTACGTCGTCAACGGGACCAAGGCGTGGATCACCAATGGCGGCGCCGCCGATTCCGCGCTCGTCTACGTCAACACGCAGCCGGAGAAAGGCGAAAAGGGAATTACTGCGCTGGTGGTGGAAAAGGGAACGCGGGGCTTTGCGGTGGGCAAGGAAGAAAAGAAACTGGGCGTTCACGCCACGGCTTGCACGGAGCTTTCGTTCTCCGATTGCGAAGTCCCTGTCGCCAATCGTATCGGGAACGAAGGCGAAGGTTACAAAGTTGCGCTTTCCACGCTTGACGGCGGCCGAATCGGCATTGCTGCGCAAGCGACGGGAATTGCACAAGGCGCTTTCGAAGCGGCGCTTTCCTACGCGCAGCAGCGCCAGGCTTTCGGCCATCCCATCGCCGATTTTCAGGCCATTCAGTTCATGCTTGCCGACATGGCCACCGAATTAGACGCCGCTCGTTTGCTCGCGCGCCGAGCAGCGTGGAAGCAAGACTCCGGCGCGCGATTCACCATGGAAGCTTCCATCGCGAAACTTTTCGCCAGCGAGATGTCCACGCGCGTGACGCACAAAGCTATCCAGATACATGGCGGCTACGGCTACAGCCGCGAATATCCGGTCGAACGCAACTACCGCGATGCGCGCATCACCGAAATCTACGAAGGCACCAGCGAAATCCAGCGCCTGGTCATCTCCTCTTTGGTCTTGAAAGCGTACTAGGCAAAGAATAACGCGCGATTCTCGCTTGCGTTGCTCCTCAGTGTATTCTTGTCTCCATGCTGGAACTGGATTGCGGACAGCACTTCGCGCCGGAGCTAGACGCGGACTTTTTCGCCTCGTTGCCTGCTCGTCCCGGCGTTCTCTTGCTTGAAATGAAAGAAGAAAAAGCTCAGCCGTATCTAGCGCGCACAGCGGATATTCGCCGCGCTGCGGAACGGCTGCTGCGCGCGCGCGAAACCCTTTCTAAGCGTCTGAATCTCCGCGATGTGGCCGTGGGCATTCGTTATCGTTTTACCGGATCGAAATTCGAACAGACTCTTGCGATGTACGAGCAGGCCCGGAAAAGCTTTCCGCATCGTTACCGCGACTTCATGCGCTTGCGCCCGCCCGCGCTGCTGAAGGTCAATCTTAGCAACGAATACCCGCGATGTTACGTGACTCGCCGAATCCGCGCGGACGGCGGATTCTACTTTGGACCCTTTTCTTCACGCCGATCGGCCGAAGCATTCAGCGAATCCTTTCTTGATCTTTTCAAAATTCGACGCTGTCAGATCAAAATCCGTCGCGATCCCGAATTTCCCGGCTGCATTTACTCCGAGATGAAGATGTGCCTCGCGCCATGCTTCGCCGGATGCTCGAAACTGGAATACGACGTCGAGGTCGGCCGCGTTCTCGAAACTTTGGAAACGGCCGGCTCATTCTTAACCAGGGAAATCGCAGGCCAGCGCGAAGCCGCCAGCGAAGCTCTGGATTTCGAAAAAGCTGCTACGCTCCATAAGCGTCTGGACAAAGTTTCGGCGACATTGCGAGGGTGGGGAGAGTTGACGCGTCGAATCGAAGAAATTGACGCCGTAATCTTGCAGCGCGGCGCCGAAGAGAAAACAATCGTAGCGTTCCCAGCTCTAGCAGGAATTCTCACCGAGCCTTTATTCCTGCGTTTCGGGGAACTATCCAGTGAGCCCAAGTCGGTGGAAGGCATCTTGAGAAAAGTCTTGGAGCCGCAGGCGCGAGCAGATCAAGAAAAATCAATTCATCACAAGAAACACCCCGCCGAAAGTGTCCGTGGATCCGAACCCGAGATGCCAAGTAATTTGCCGGATTCCGCCGCCGGGCCGGCGGATCTGCCGGTGGACTATCGCGCGCGATACGGACTGAAGTCCGCGCCCGCAGAATTAGCCGAACATCTGGCGCTGATCTCGCGGTGGTTCTATTCGAAGCCTCGAGATGGAGAGATTCTTTTTCGCGGCGGCGCCTGGCCATATCGGCGCATTTTGCGAGCTTGCAGCAGGCTGCTTGCGCCGGCCGGATTGTCGCCGCAGACTCCAAAATCGAGCCCACAACCTCGATCATAATCCTTCACATCTATTGGCTCTTATCCCGCGGTTAAAACGTAAACCAATCGAAAACAACGCTGCCGATTACGTCGTACAATTGACCGGATGGCGAAATCGCGCCCAGCTAAATCGTCAGCCTCGAAAGAAGCCGAAAAGCGCTCGCGAGCCCGCCAGATGGTGCGATCGCTGCGGCATCGCAACTTCCAGCTTTTCTTCAGCGGACAATTGATCTCGCTCATCGGCACCTGGATGCAGAACGTTGCGCAGTCCTGGCTGGTTTATCGCTTGACCGGATCGTCGCTCCTTCTCGGCGTCGTAGGTTTCGCGGGGCAGATACCCGTGTTCCTGCTCGCTCCCATTGGCGGCATGGTGGCAGACCGCTGGAATCGCCATCGCATCGTCATCGGCACGCAAATCACGTCGATGGTTCTCGCATGCATCCTCGCAATCCTTACTCTTCTCCACATCGTCACCGTATGGGAGATTGTGGTTCTCGCAGCTTTGCTCGGTGCCGTGAATGCATTTGATATCCCGGCCAGGCAATCGTTTCTGATCGATATGGTCGGCCGGGACGACTTGATGAACGCGATCGCCCTGAATTCCTCCATGTTCAACGGCGCCCGTGTAATAGGCCCGGCGATAGCCGGCTTGCTTGTAGCGTGGATCGGCGAAGGTTGGTGCTTTTTCGCGAATGCTGTCAGCTACATCGCTGTCATCATCGGTCTGCTGCTGATGAAGCTTGGTCCCATGCGGACCGTCTCGAAACAGGCCACACCCATAGAACACATCGCCGAAGGGTTTCGTTTCGTGCGCCGCACAGCGCCAATCATGGCCATCATGCTGCTCATCGGGCTCGTCAGTTTGGTCGCTGTGCCCTATTCCGTGCTGATGCCGATTTTTGCGGATCGCGTTCTGCATGGGGGCGCGCGTGCGCTCGGCATTCTGATGGGCGCCAGTGGAGTGGGGGCGCTGTTGGGCGCGCTCACTCTCGCCATGCGGCGCGGAGTTCATGGCCTGGGCCGTTGGATCGCTTTTTCCGCGATCGCTTTTGGAGCAAGTCTGGTGTTGTTTTCATTTTCGAGGTGGTTCTTGCTATCAGTCCTGCTACTGGTGCCCGTCGGATACGCCGTGATGCTGCAAATGTCGAGTTCGAACACGCTCATCCAGGCCATGGTTCCGGACGAACTGCGTGGCCGCGCCATGGCCGTTTACACTATGATGTTCATGGGAATGGCGCCGATGGGAGCGCTGTTTGCGGGAGTGCTTGCGGATACCATCGGCGCTCCTTGGACTGTAGCAATCGGCGGAATTGGAGCGATCGCGGGCGGCCTTATTTTTTGGCGGCGGATAGGAAGCCTGCGATTTGAAGCGCGGGAATTGCTCGTCGCGCAAGGCTTGGCCGGCGAGCCCGAATAAGCCAGGGAAAAGCGTCCGATTTCTCGCCATGGCCGGGCGTTTTGATATACTGCGCGGGTTTACGACGCTCGTTGTGAAAAGAGAGGCTTGATGTCATCTGCTTCACCCCTTAGCGCGGAACGCAAGGCCGGGTTCGCCACTCCGGAAGGCACGCTGCGCTACGCTGCTCGCTTTCAAGGACGTTCGGCGCCGGGGCACTTCCGCGAGATACCAGGCGGACTCGTTTTTTCTTCCATCGGCATCGGCACGTATCTTGGCGATGCAGACGACGCGACAGATGGCGCGTACACCGATGCCGTGGTTTCCGCCGTCGAAAGCGGTTGCAACGTGATCGACTCGGCCATTAATTATCGCTTCCAGCGCAGCGAGCGAGCTGTGGGCGCCGCTGTGAAAGAACTTTTCTCAAAAGGTTTCTCTCGTGACGAAATCGTTCTTTGTACGAAAGCAGGATTTTTGACTCCCGATGGTGCCATGCCCGCGGACCCCAACGAATACTTCGCGCATGAATTCCTCGAGCGTGGAATTTTTCGCGTAGATGAAATTGCCGCCGGATGCCACTGCATGGCGCCCGCGTACCTGGCCGATCAGCTCGAACGGAGCCGGCGCAATTTGGGCGTCGAAACCATTGACGTTTTTTATCTGCACAATCCCGAAACTCAGTTGAGCGAAGTTCCAGCAGAGGAATTTCGGCAGCGCATCCGCGCGGCGTTCACTTTTCTGGAAACGGCCGTCACTGAGAAAAAAATCCGAACCTACGGCATGGCCACCTGGAATTCATTTCGAGAAGATCCGAAATCCGCCGGCTATCTTTCGCTGGAAGAGATGGCCGGAATCGCCGGCGAAGTCGCCGGGGCGGCGCATCATTTTCGGTTTGTGCAGCTGCCGTTCAATCTGGCCATGCCTGAAGCGCTAACGCGGCCGAATCAAATGATCGATGGCAAGCCTGTTCCCATGGTCCAAGCTGCGCGTAAACTGGGAATCTCGCTGATCACGAGTGCGGCGCTTCTGCAAGGACAGCTCGCGAAAAATCTGCCTCCGTTTGTCGCCACCGCGCTCGGATCAAAAGAGAATTCCACTCTCGCTCTGCAATTCGCGCGTTCCGTTCCCGGACTGACCACCGCGCTGGTCGGAATGAGCCAAGTCGCTCATGTGAATAAGAACCTGAGCCTCGTTGCCGTTGAGCCCGCCTCGCGCGAACAATTTCTCAAATTGTTCGAGTCGAGAGGTTAGAGACTGGCAGGATCGCTGAGCAGCTCCGGATGCAACTTGTTGAGCCACGCGTCGATTGCCGCGGCCATTTCGCCGAGATGCCCTGTGAAAAAATGATCCGCGTTTTCGACGAACGCCAACTCTTTGGGTCCCGGCAGTGTGTTGAAAAGCTTTTCGACATTCTCTCGTGATCCAAACTGATCGTTGGCTCCCTGTAGGAAAAGCTTCGGCTTCGTGCATTCACGTCAAGAACGTCATGCTGGATTTATCGACCGGAATCCCCAGACCGATCAAATCCGTTACGCGGATGTCTTCACAGCCAACTTGCAGGCCGACCAACGAGCCGAAACTAAATCCTGCCAGTAGGATGGGCACACCATGGAATTCATTCGCCATGTAGTCCAACCCCGCGCGAATGTCTTCGCGTTCTCCTACTCCGCGATCGTGGACGCCTTCGCTCAATCCCGTTCCCCGAAAGTTGAATCGCAGCACCGGCACACCGCGGCGATGAAGCGCCTTCGCCGACTGGAACACCACTTTGTTGTGCATCGTGCCGCCGAACAGTGGGTGGGGATGGCACACAACGGCGGCAAGGCGCGGGTTTGCTTGCGGCGTGGTCCAAAGCATCGCCTCGATTCGGCCAGCTTGTCCTCTTAGAAAAAAACTGCGATGGAATATCTCCGCCATGTTCTTAGGTCTGGCGAGTGTAATGGAGAGTTTTGCGCAGCGCAAAGGCCAAGAGAGTTGAAGCACGCTGTGCCCGCTTGAGTAGGCCCTGAAACTCGTTGCGGCAGACGCTCCGCAGTGGTAGCTTTGGCCGAAGCGGACATGTTCGCTGGAGGTTTGATGGAATCCGCTGTTGAGCGCCGCGCCGCACGAAGATTTTCGATGAACGCTGCCCATGAAGGTTCGTTTTACGGCGGAAACCGGCATCCTCGAGAAACAGGGAGAAACGCGCGACGTTAGCTTCCGCGGTCTCTACTTCGTGATGGAAGCGATCGTGGAGGCCGGCAGCCCGATCGAGTTTGTCCTCACGCTTCCGCAGCAGATCACGCTTGCCGGCGACGTTCACATCCGTTGCTACGCGCGCGTCTTGCGCGTAGAGGAACAAAAGGGGCGCCGCGGCATCGCCGCCCGCATTGAGCGCTACGAATTTCTTCCCGCCTCCGCCTGACGATTTCCGAAAGTCGTACGATTTTATCGAAACGAGGTAGAATGTGTTTTCCGCTGTCCCGCGTGGGAGGGCACATGTATCACTACGATCCGAATCTGGCGCTGGATGAATTGAGGGACGACGCGGTGTTGCCGCACCCCGTTCATCTGCGCGATATGATCCTGCGGACAAAGCTCGATGCGACGTTAGCTCTCGATCTAAACCGCGAATTCCAAGATTACCTCACGCGTTTCGGCGAGATGCAGAAAATCGCACGCACAATTCTGGAGCAAATTGCTTCCGGCGCGCGCAAAGCCTCCGCTTGAAGACTCCAGGGCGCAGCGAGAAGAATCCTGGTTCCGTGTGCCCGCGAAGCAAATTAGCTTTTGTCGCTTGGACGGTTCTTTGTCTTTGTTAACGCAGGAGAGCTCTTAAAAGAGAATCGTATGGCAAGGCATACAATACTCATCGATGCGGACGACACCCTCTGGGAAAACAATATTTTTTTTGAAAAGACCATCGACCATTTTATTACCCAGCTCGAGCATCTCGGCTACACCCGCGAATATATCCGCCACATCCTGAACGAAACCGAACGCCGCAATATCCGCCAGCACGGTTATGGTGTTCGAAGTTTTCGCCGCTCTCTGGAAGAGACTTATCTGAAACTTGCAGGGAACGCCGCGAAGCGCGAGTTGGTTCAGGAAATCGAAAGAATGGCTGCAGAACTCGAGGCCACTCCGCCGCATATTCTCGATGGCGTCCCCGAAACCCTTGCGTATCTCGCGAAACATCATCGTTTGATTCTGTTGACCAAGGGCGAGCCCGCCGAACAAGCTGCAAAAGTCGAGCGCTCCGGTTTGCAACCGTATTTCGACTCCATCGAAATCGTGCTGGAAAAAGACCCCAGCTTGTATGAACGCATGATCGAACAATTTAAAATTGTGAAAACACACGGCTGGATGGTTGGCAACAGCCCGCGCAGCGATATCAATCCCGCTCTTCATGCCGGACTGAGCGCGGTATTCATTCCGCACTCGGCCACCTGGGAGCTTGAAAAATGCGAGCTGGAGAGCGGCGCGGGAAAACTTTTGATCCTTACCAGCTTTCGGGAACTGCGAAGCCATTTCTAGCACGCTAAAGAGCATAGCAATCCATGAATACAACGATGTCGCGCCGAGAATCATGCCAATGAACTCCACAGATCCGCAGGTTCGAGTTGCCGTGCTCGGCGCCGGCGCGGTGGGATCGTATTTTGGCGGCATGCTGGCGCGCGCAGGCTCGCAAGTTACGCTGATTGCCCGACCGGCCCATGTGGAGGCAATACGCGCGGGCGGTCTTTTTCTCGACGCAGTTTCTTTCCAGGAACGTGTCGCGATAGGAGCCTCGGTGGAAGTATCCGCCGCGCGCGACGCAGACGTGATTCTATTCTGCGTGAAAACCACGGACACGGAGGAAGCTGCTCGATCGCTTGCGCCGCATATCTCCAAGGGCGCCGTTGTTGTAAGCTTGCAAAACGGAGTCGACAACGTCGCGCGGATTCGCGCGGCATCGGGAATTGAGGCCCTGCCTGCTGTGGTGTATGTCGCCGCGGCGCTCCCTGAACCGGGCCACGTGAAGCATTCGGGCCGCGGTGAGCTTGTTGTCGGCGAACTAAAGGGCAGCGGAGCCGCTGCCGCGTCGCAGCCATCGCGGGCGGAGCGCGTCACTTCACTCTTCACCTCAGCGAAGGTGCCTTGCCGGGTTTCTCCGGACATCGAAGTGGACCTGTGGACGAAATTCATCATGAACTGCGCGGGAAATGCGGTGACCGCGATTACCCAAACCAGTTACGCCAGCGCGACGCGAAACGAGCACACGCGCGAGGTCATGAGGCAAGCGATCGCGGAGACCGTGGCGGTGGGGCGCGCCTCCGGAGTAGCGCTGCCCGAAGTGGATTTTATTTCCATGGGTTTGAAGTTCCTCGAGAGTATCAGCGATCAAGCGACTTCCTCCACGGCGCAGGATCTCGCGCGCGGCAAGCGCACGGAGATTGATTCGCTGAACCGGTACGTGGTTCGACGGGGCAAGGAACTCGGAATCGCTACGCCAGTGAGCTTTACGCTTGTCGCGTTAGTCAAGCTTCTGGAAGAAAAAGCCGCGGAGCAGGCGCGAACGGCGCAGGCTTCCTCAAAATAGCGTGACGTTAGCCGCGCAGCAATATTCGGATTTTCCATCTGGAATTACTCCGGCGGATTGAAATGGAATGGGATGTGAATGACAGCCTCGAGGTCCACAGGCTGGCCTTCGCGGGTTGCCGGACGAAATTGCCAGCGCGCCAGCGCTTCCATGGCATTTTGATCGAGCAAGGGATCGACCCCGCGGACCAGTTGAATGCTGTCCACATGGCCGTCTTTACGAATGATGGCGTAAAGAATCACTTCGCCGTCGATGCGCTCCTTAATCGCTGACTGCGGATATTTTGGATCCACTTTGCGCAGAGGAACGGGACCGGACAGCTTTCCCTTCGGCCGTTCATAGACGGGCAAATTATCGTCTATTTGCGCGAAATTCAGGACCCAGCTTCCGGTCGCGCTCGTGAGATTCGGCATGTCCACACGCATGGTGAAGACCTCTTTGCCGGAGAGAATTTTTTCCGGCGGGAGGCTGGGATCGATCTTACTCAAAACAATGGGTTGTTCATGCGACGGATCAGGCCGCGATGGAATTTTCGACATCGGCTTCAAAATTATTCCGCCGGAATGATTTCCTGCAGTTCCAGCTCCCGCGCTGCCGGCATGTTCGTTGCCGCCGCTGATGCTTACGCCACCCGGAGCCGAATTTAAGTTCGCTCCGGAATTTGTTCCGGCGCCACCGGCACTGGCCGCCGTTCCCCCCGACCCTCCATTACTTTCAGTAGCGTTTTCCGAACCACCAGGAACGCCAGCTCTGGCTCCTTCGGGAGAAATCGCGATGCGCGCGGCAAGATTTCCTTGCGGCACGCTGACTTCCGGCGCTGGCGGCGCGGGCGTTGCAGAAATTGCGATCAAACGGTGCAGACTTTCGTCGCCAGGCGAAGTTGCTGGGCCGATTACAGGAGCAGCACCAGCGTCGGCGTGCGCGTTAAGCCGTTCGGCGACGGGCTTGGACACTGGATTCACGGGCAATTTCGGCTCCGCGTTCACGTTGGGCGACGAAGCGATGTTCAATTGGCCTTCGTTTCGTTCAGTGTTGGCCACATCCGGCGCGGTTAGATCAGCGATGGCGCGATGTTGCACTCGCGGAGCAACAACGGTAGGAGAAATTCGAAGTCGCGGCTTCGGCCGGCTGGGGCGAAGTGGCAGCCCATTCCGCGATGTTGGGCATTTGCGGGACCATCTTTGGCGGCGTCGCCGGCGCGTCGGGCTGAATTAACGTTTGGCGCGGATGCGTGATTTTCACCGGCTGCGAAAGGATCGTTTGGCGTGGATGAAATGCGTCTGCTCCACTGCGCGGCAGCGGCTTGGCAGGATCGCCAGTTGGGCTGGGCTTAGGGTGATTCCCGGGCAAAGAGATGGGCCGAAGATCCTGCGCCGGAACGTAAGTCAGCTCGATTCGCGGCATGGGAAGAGTCGGCTCCGCATTGGCCAGAAAACCCCAGATGGGAAGCAGCAGGATGGTTACGATGATGACATGCCAAACGAAGGACGCCGCAAACGCGCGACGCGGCAGGTGCCCATCAATCCAGTGGACCCGAAGCTGGGAATCTTGAGGGGCATCGGCGTCCACGGTGGCGCGCGGGCCGTGGAAAAAATCGCGCACGCTGGAGCGGAATTCCTCCCAGGGGGATTCCCAATCCACGCCAAGATCGAGCCTCGGCAGACGCGAATGCACAGGCAGCTCCTCCATTGAGTCATGAGGCTCGTTAGAGGCCGGAACTTTGGGTGCGCGCTGAGTACCCTGAGAGGAGCTTGTTGGCATGTGCGTGGCATTATACCCGAAGGGATGGGATGCGATGAGTGCGGAAGCGGCTGCATTTTGAGTCGGACGGAATGAGAGTGCCAAGGAACGTGCAAAATCTAAACCTAAGAGAGCCGGCGAGACGCACCTCGACCGCCCTCGGGACAAGCCGGCGCTACGAAAACCGTAATGCGCGATTCTGGCCCCGGTTAGAATTTGGTCGGTGCTTTGTTTTGAGTGAGTTACAGCGAATTCTGTTTGTGAGCCGGAACCGGTTAGAAATTGCGGAACAGGGATCAGAGCGTGAGAATTTCCCCGACAAGGATTGGTTGAAAGTTCTCGACTAGAGCAGGACGCGATCGTTTGTTTTCTGTGGGTTAGCGAGGGTTCTAATAATTTGCATTCTCGATTAGAAAGAGGTCTTGCGATTGACGTTCGCGAGCGGCATTGGCCAATTCTAGAACCGGGTAGAAACTTCCCGATGGTTTGTTTTGAGTGAGTTACGTCGCATACTACATTTTGCGCAGAACCGGGTAGAAGTGAGTTCACACTCGGCGAAGGGCCCGCTGTTTCACATCGAGAGTCGCGGTCTTTAGTCGCGGCGGGGGAGATCGACGAGGTTGGCGGGTTGAGCGGTTGCGAGCGGTGGGGCACTGTGAGTCTCCTGAGGATTGTTGGATTGCGCGTTTCTGCGAGCGGGTAGGGAGAGGAAGGAATTTGGGTCCGTATCGGTCAGCGGCGAGTCGAGCTTCTTCGCGAGGTCTTGCAGAAACTCCGTTGCACGCCTAAGTTCGGCGCGGCCATGCATATGGCCTCCTGGCGGGGACTCGATAACCCGCAGAGGCATGTTAACACATGAGTAAACATAAAGTCAAGGAAAAGTTTGAGTTCCCCGAGTGATATTTTTCATTTGAGAGGCGAATGCGGAGTCAAAGACGGAAAACCAATGGGATCTGCAATTGAAATTCAGATAAAAGTGGCGCACGCTTGAAGTTAGAAGGTAAATGTGATGCCCGACGTCTCCGATGCCCCAGCCGTTATCTATCAACTGGCGTGGATTGGTGTAGCGGGGGTCTGCGCTTATTTCGCCGTAATGACCATCGCGGTTCATTGGAGCGGGCGGCGAAATGTTGGAGTGACGCGGTACGAACCTCCGCAAGGGATTTCGCCTGGCGTAGCTGCGTACCTGACGGAAGCTGGGCGTTGCGAGCGGGCGTTTGCTGCTGCGCTAATCTCGCTGGCAGCAAAGAGATATATCGAGATTCAGCAGGAGAAAGATTGGTTTGTGCTGGAGAGGTTGCGGGAGCCTGACGGGTCGCTGCCGCTGGATGAGTCCGTCATCCTTACCACGCTTTTCTTCCCGGCGAGCATCCACACGTACAAATTCAACGGCCGCGATTATGATTGGCTCTGCAAAGCTTACAAAGAATTCTGTGGAACGGTTGAGGGAATTGCAGATCCAAGGCTGATCTCCGCGCACTCGATCGCTTGGTGGTGCGGGCTGGCTATTTCGTGGCTCATTATCGCAGTCGTGGTCGTTTCACTTCCAATTTTTGACATTGCGTCACCATTGGCATCGATAGCGTATTTGGGGCTCTGGATTTTGATTGGCGGCTCCAGTTTGGTTGCGGCGTTGCGAGTTTGGCCCGCGACTCTTCGTAAACTAAGCTCGTTTTTCCCGGGCAATAAGCGGCCGCGGCGTCCGTTCGACATGAATGACGCTATCCCGGTGATTTTAATCGCACCTATCTTTCTCGGGTTCAGTTTCTTGACATATTTGACTTCGCTGAACTTCGTGCTGCTGGCGGTGGCTCTAATTTTGATGAATTTTGTTTTTCGGCATCTGCTGGAAGCGCCCACCGATGCGGGACGAAAAGTGATTTCGGAGCTGGAAAACTTCAAGGAATTTCTTTCTCGCGCGGACACCGACCGACTGAATCGCGAGAACCAACCCGGAGAGACCCCGGCGATTCTCGAAAAGTACAGCGCCTATGCGGTGGCTCTGGATGTGGAGCATGCGTGGGGCGAAGAATTCACCGGGAATTTATTGGAGCTGCTTCAGTTTGACCAGGCTTACAGCGTAAAAGCTCCGAAGATTTCGCTTCCGGACATCGATGACGACATAATTAAATTAAACATTGACCCGCGAAAGTAGGTCAAGATCTCTGCATCGTAAAGCGAAAACCCGCTCGGGACAAAACGGCAGACCGCAAGTCAAACTCGTCAGGCGCAAGGCTCGGCGAAAATTCCGCCGAAAGGAAATGCGTCTTTTGGTGCTCTTTTATGTCGTGGCTGGAAGCCACGACCCACAAAGATTTTAGAGCGCAACGTCTAAACCCGCACCCTTTGCAGAAAAGAAAATCGCAAAGTATGCGGCACCCGAAAATTCGGACCGTGGCGTACTTGAAGTGCGAAGCGAAAGGATGTGCCGCCCTCCTCTTGACAATCCCGCGCCGACCGAGGCAACCTTTGGGTGCTGCGTAGGGCGCATCGGTGCAGATCGAAAGGGCAACGCCCACCTACGATGAGTAAATTCCACTGCGCCTATGCCGAATATCGAAAACCTGAAAAAGCAAGCCAAACAATATCTGCGCTGGCATCGTGAACGGTACTATCCCGTCGCGGCCCAAATCAGGGCCGCGTTACCCCGATTTCGGAACGTCGGGGACGTGCAGATATTGGAGTCAAGCTTCAAGCTCGCCGATGCTCAGGAGCTTGTCGCGCGGCAAATGGGTTTCGACGGGTGGCAGGCGCTCAAATCAGGAGCAGATGCCATGACCGATGAACCCAGACAGGCGACGCCACGTCCCATTCTCAATTCCATTGAGGCGCAACTCTTCGTTGCGAACGTCAAGAAGTCGTGTGATTTCTATACAAAAAAGCTCGGCTTCGCGGTCAAATTTATCTATGGCGATCCGCCATACTACGGGCAGGTCTTCCGCGACAATGCACGACTCAACTTGAGGCTGGTCTGCGAACCTGTGTTCGTTGCGGATGTTCGAAAGCGCGAACATCTGCTATCCGCGTCCATCACGGTTGCCACGTCGAACGAAATCAAACAGCTGTTTCTGAGTTATCAGGCTGCAGGAGTCTCCCTTGACCAGGCACTTAAGAAGGAGCCGTGGGGTGCCAGAACATTTGTAGTTTCGGATCCAGATGAGAATCTCATCCTCTTTGCCGGCCCGGCAGCCGACTGAACTGCTCCCATTCCGAAAAGCGGAATTACGGACGAAAACTCGATCCTGGAGGAACCAACACAGCCACCCGCCGTTCATCGCTGGAACGGACGAATGTTTCCGCGGACCGGGCGCGCCGCGTGGCTCACCTCTATTTAGTGCTCGGGGCGGCTCCGTATTGGGCGAAGGTGACGATGTGGCCGGCGGGGTCTTTGACGCCGATTTCCCTGGCGCCGTAGAAGGTGGTACGGACGGGCATCACCACCGGCACTCCTTTAAGCGCGGCAATCACGGCGTCGAGATCGTCGACTTCGACGTAGAGGAAGGTGGGGCCTTTGCGCGCGTCTTTGGCGGCTTGGGGATCGTCTTTCTGGACGCTGGCGTAGGTTTGATACATCACCTCGGTTGTGCCTTTCTGCAGCATGACGAAAGCCAGCTTGTTGCCTTCGGGAACTTCACCGGCTTTGGTGAATCCCAGTCGATCCACCCAGAAATTCAGACAGGGCTCGACTTCATCCACCAAAAGTAGGGCGGTGACTCTTTTCACTGCGATGGGTTTCACGTGTTCGTCTCCTTGTGCCGAAGCAATGGTTGGAAGCAGCAAGAGCACCAGAATCGGCAGGAAAATTTGTGGGCGCATTGGAAGTTTCTCCTTGTCTAAACAACTAGTCTTGTTTAGACTAGTGAAGGTTATCCGGAAACTGTATGCTTGTCAAGGAGGAATTTATGCAAGCTCGGAGGCGCCGTTTGCGGGATCTGATTTCCGTGGGGCCGGCTATGCTTCGCGATTTCGAATTGCTGGGCGTGGGATCGATGAGCCAGCTCGCGCGGCAGAATCCGCGCAAAATGTACGACAGGCTTTGCCGGATTATGGGCCAGCGCATCGACGTTTGTTGTCTCGATACATTCCAAGCGGCGGTGGCGCAGGCTCGCAACCCTTTGTTGCCCGCGGAAAAGTGCCAGTGGTGGTATTGGAGCCGCAGGCGGAAAGGTCGCGATGCGAAAAAATAAGCAGAGCAATCTTACGACTCCGGATCTCGTGCTCTTGAGTTTGCTTGCCGAGCGGCCGATGCACGGGTATCAGGCCAACGCAGAACTTGAACGGCGGCAATGGCGCGATTGGGTGGGGGTTTCGCGGCCTCAGGTGTACTACTCGATTGAGAAGCTAGCACGCGCGGGAATGATTGCAGCCGCGGACGGCGATGAGCCATCGGGAGGACCGGACCGGCGGGTGTTTGGCACTACCGCGAAGGGCCGCGCGGCGCTGGCGGGCGCACTCGAACGCGAAGACTGGGCCGTGCAGCGCGACCGGCCGGCTTTTCTCACTTGGCTGGCACTTTCCTGGCAGGCGCGGCCGGGAATTACCGCTCGGCAGTTGGAGCGGAGGCGAGAATTTTTGCAAGCGGAGCTTGCCAGAGAACAAATGACGCTGCGTGCGGTTCGCCGGGAAGTTGGGCACCGGTATCACGAAGCCGTGTGGATGCTCGAGCTGGTGATCGCGCAATTTCGCACGGAATTGCGGTGGATTGGGAAGGTGTCGAGCGAGTTGCGGCGTCGGGCGCCGGCTCGGCGGCCGGACTACTCTGCCTGAAGCGTTTCAGGTCCCGACATTACGCGCCCGGCGAGAGTTCGAAGGATGCTTCCGCGTTTCGCCCTTTCCACACGCGACGCAGCTATTGCTTTCCGCGAGCGTCGATCCAGGCGTTTACCTGAGAGTCCAGGACATCAAGTGGGAGGGCACCGTTGCCGAGGACTTCGTCGTGGAAGGCGCGCAGATCGAATTTGTCGCCAAGCTTCTGTGCGCGCTGCCTCGCGCAATTTCAGAATTTCGAGTTGGCCGAGTTTGTAAGCGAGGGCTTGGCCGGGCCAGGCGATGTAGCGGTCGACTTCGCTTTGAACATTCGGCTCGTCCATGGCGGTGTAGCGATGGAAGAAGGCGACCATTTGATCGCGGGACCAGTGCTTGTCGTGGACGCCGGTGTCGATGACCAGGCGGATGGCGCGCCACATTTCGTTTTCGAGGCGGCCGTATTCGCTGTAGGGATCCTGATAGCGGCCGACCTCTTTTCCCAGCCGTTCTGCGTAGAGCGCCCAGCCTTCGACGAAAGCGGTGTAACCGGCGTGCTTGCGGAACTCAGGGAGGTCGGGCAATTCCTGAGCGAGCGAGATCTGCAGATGATGGCCGGGAATGCCTTCGTGGTAGGCGATGGCCTCAATATTTAATGTGAGGCGGTGCTCGGGGTCCCATTCGTTTACGTTGATGTGGCCTGGGCGCGAGCCGTCCGCGGTGCCGTCGGTATAGTCGGCGGGCACGGCATTTTTGGAACGCGAAGCTTCCATGGGAATGACTGTAAGTTTGCTCTTGGGAAGATGGCCGAAGAGCTTGGGGAGTTCGGGTTCCATTTCGCGCACATAGTTGGCGTAGAGGTCGAGAATCTGCTGACCGGAAGTGGCGTAGAAGCGGCGGTCGTTTTTGATGTGATCGTTGAGGCTGGCCAGATCATTGAATCCGAGTTTGTGCGCAAGGGCGAGCATCTCGGCTTCGGTTTCGTCCACCTGCTTAAGGCCGATTTCGTGAATTTGCTCCGGCGTCAGATCGGTTGTGGTCATCTGGCGAATTTCGAAACGGTAGCGTGCCGCTCCGTCGGGAAGGGACCAGACGCCGGGTTCGGTGCGGCCATGCGGGGCGTAGTCCTTGCGCACGAAGTCTGCGAAACGCTGATAAGCGGGAACGACCTGCTCGTTGATAGCTGCGAGCACGGCTTCGCGAAGCTGCTTCTGCTCCGGTGCGGTGACGCTCGAAGGAAACGATTTCAGCGGCGTGGCAAATGGACTGCTCTCGCCAGGTCTTGCCGGCGATGTCGTCTGCTTCGGCGGCGACTTTCTCGAGGAGATAGCGCGGAGGCATCAGGCCGTCCAGCATGCCCTGGCGCATGTTCGCGATCACTTGACCGAACAAGTGCGGGACCTGGTTCAGGCGCGCGACGTAGTTGCGATAGTCGGCGACCGTATTGAACGGAGTTAGTACAACCAAATCCGGGAGATCCAGATGCGGGCCATCCATTTGATTGACAGGCATCTCCCAATGTTTGAATTGGGAGCCTTCGATTTGCTCGCGGAGCGCGCGAATCATCAACTGACGGCTGAGCGCATCTTGCGGAGGAAGCGTTGCGGGGTTGATGGCTTCGAAGCGAGCTAGGAATTTGCGGCGTTGTTCCAAATCGGATTGGAAGAATTGGGGAGAGTTGTCACTGAGGCGATCGTTGTAACGGGGGTCACCTAGCGCCGTGGCCCACTCCGGATTGGTGCGCAAGGTGTATTGCCACTCTTCGTCGAACAGGGAACGGAGTTGATCGCGGGGGCTTTCGGCGGTGGCCGGAGTCGAGGCGTGGTTCTGAGCGTGAGGAGGTTTGCACCGGCACCGGGGTGAAGACGCAGACCAGAACTATCAAGGTAATGACGGGACGAACGAAGGAAGTCATGTTTTGTTTTCCCCGTTTCGAAGGCGCGCCGTATGTTGCTCGAAGCGTCACTTTTCGAGGACTCATCTTACTAAGCGGCGGCGGCGAGGCGGTAAAAACTTAGTGCGGCATCGCCCTGTTCGAGGAGGCGGGTGCGCTCGAGACGGTCGAAGCGCTCGGGCAGGTCGATCTTGGAGCTGTGTTCGGCTATGACGATGCCACGCGGGGCGACGAGATGCGATGCGTCGAGATATTCGAGGAGGTCCGAATAGCCGGCGTCGGCATAGGGAGGGTCGAAGAAAATGAAGTCGGCGACCAGGTGGCGAGCGGCGAGTTTATCGAGGCCACGCAGGGCATTGGCTGAGATTACTTCTACGCCGCTGCGAATATCGAGGGATTCGAGGTTTTGGCGCACCAGGCTAATGCAGTCGGGATCGCGGTCAATGAAGAAAACTTCGCGTGCGCCTCGGCTGATGGCTTCGATTCCGATTGCGCCAGTGCCGGCGTACAAGTCGATGAAGAGCGAGTCTTCGACGGAAGGGCCGAGGATGTTGAAGAGCGTTTCGCGCAGGCGGTCGCTGGTGGGGCGGATGCCCAGGAAGCCTGGAGTTCTTAGGAGGCGGCTGCGATATTTTCCGGCGATTACGCGCATGATCTAGTTAGACGCGGCGGTCGACAATTTACACCAACTTCATAACACAGAAGAATGCTTGCGGGAGACTTTATAGGCGGCGTGGAAATTGTGGAAGCGAACTTCAGCGGCTGAAGCCGCGAAGCCCAAATCCAAATACCAAAGATGGCTTCGGGCGATCGGGCTTTATCTCGTGGCTTGAACCACCCTTCCGTTTTCGGCCTCCCGCGGAAACACAGCTCAAGAAGTAGCGCTGCGAAGGCAGAAGATGTGGCTTCAGGGAGACGGGCTAAAGCCCCGCTCGCGGGGCCTTGTTTCCGGCGGGGTTGAAACCCCGCCCTTCCGTTTTCGACTCGTTCGCGGGTGAGACAGGCGGTGAGACGCTGGCGTTGCGCAGGCAGTGGCAAGACGTGGGGCGTGGGCAAGGGAAAGATGCCGGGCTGAAGCCCGGCGCTACATAACCATCTTGGACCTAGATGAACGCAGCGGAAGAATGCGAACTCGGCATTTCTGCGCGCTAGCCGACGGAGGCGAGCAGGTAGCGTTTGTGCCAGGCGGCGCTGAGCGATTCCAGACGCGCGACCACCTCGGCGGCTTTGGCGGGATCTTCGGCGAGGGCGAAGGCTTCGCGGCGGGCGAGGTCGAGGAGTTCGTGGTCGCGCAAAGGCTGGGCGACGGAGAAGGCGGCATCGCCATGCTGGCGTGTGCCGAAGAATTCGCCGGGGCCGCGCAGCTTCAGGTCGCGTTCGGCGATTTCGAAACCGTTGGATGTGGCGACCATGGTTTCCAGGCGGGCTTGCGCGTCTCCCGTGATTTTCTTCGGCGCGATGAGGATGCATTGAGATTTTTCGGTGCCGCGGCCGATTCTTCCGCGAAGCTGGTGGAGTTGCGCGAGGCCGAATCGGTCGGCGTGCTCGATGACCATCATAGTTGCGTTGGGGACGTCCACGCCGACTTCGATGACGGTGGTGGCGACGAGGATTTGAATTTCGTTGCGGCGAAATTGTTCCATTACGGAGTCTTTTTCGTCGTTCTTCAGGCGGCCGTGAAGCAAACCGACGCGCAATTTCGGGAAGACGTTTTTCGCGAGGCGCTCGAATTCCGCGGTGGCGGCTTTTAACTCCTGCTTCGATTCCTCGATCACGGGATAAACGATATAAGCCTGGCGGCCTCGCGCAATTTCGCGGCGCAGAAATTCCCAGACGCCCGGGAGTTGTGTCTCTTCGCTCCAGCGAGTTTCGATGGGGGTGCGTCCGGGTGGCATTTCATCAATCACGGAGAGATCGAGGTCGCCGTAGAGCGTGAGGGCGAGGGTGCGGGGGATGGGAGTAGCGGTCATCACAAGAACGTGCGGAGAATCGCCCTTCTCGGTGAGGCGCTTGCGCTGGAGGACACCGAAACGATGCTGCTCGTCCACGATGACCATGCCGAGCTTTTTGAATATGACGGGATTTTCGATCAAGGCATGCGTGCCGACGATAATTTGTGCTTCGCCGCTTTCCGCGCGAGCTAGTGCGGAATCTTTCACTGATTTCGATCTGCCGCTTACGATCAATTCAACGCCGTAACCCGCATTCTTAAAGATGCGGCGGGCGGAAAGATAATGCTGCGCGGCAAGAATTTCGGTGGGCGCCATCAGGGCGACTTGGTAACCGTTCTCGATGACGATTGTGGCGGCTTCGAACGCGACAATTGTTTTGCCGCTGCCGACATCGCCTTCGAGGAGACGGTGCATGGGATAGGGGCGCTCAAGATCTGCGGCGATTTCGACAAGGACGCGCTTTTGGGCGGAGGTTGGCTTGAACGGAAGGATGCGCTTCACGGCGGCACGGATTTTTTCCTCGCGGACGCGCATGGCGATGCCTTTTTGAACGTGATCGCGCGAACGGCGCAGGGCGAGGGCGAGTTGGTAGTAGAAAAACTCTTCGAAGATCAGGCGGGTTTGCGCGGGGCTGCGAAAACTGTTCAGCAACTCGATGCTTTCGTTCTTGGGAGGGAAGTGGACGTAGAGCAGGGCGTCGCGGCGCGATGGAAAGCGATAACGTTCGCGGATTTCGGGAGGAAGCGCGATCGGGAATGTTGCCGTCGAAATTGTTCAGCACGGTGTAAATAATTCGGCGGAGCATTCGCGAACTGATGCCGCCGAGGGCTTCGTAGATTGGGACGATACGGCCCACTTCGGTGGAATCGGTTGCGGCGGTTTCGGCGGCGCCTACGGATTCGATTTGCGGATTTACCATTTCAAGGCGAGCGGGGCGGTAAGGATCCACGTCCACTTTTCCGTGCAGAACAAAACGGCGGCCTTCTTTCATGGTGGCTTCGAGGTATGCGCCGTGGAAGAAGCGGGCATGGAGAGTGCCGGAGCCGTCGCGGAAGGAGGCGTGGAATATCGCAGCGCGGCGGCCGCGGGCGAAGCGAACCGTGCCGCCTCCGCCGGCGGTGACTTCCGCGAGGATGGTGTGCACCTGGCCGGGAATAATTTCCGCGATGGGCGTGAAACGGATGCGGTCTTCGTAACGGAAGGGAAGATAGCCGAGCAAATCGCCGACGGTGGGCAAGCCGCGCTCTTCGAGGATTGCGGCGCGATGCGGGCCGACGCCTCGAAGATATTTCACCGGATTTGTCAAAGAGACGGTCATGCGTTCAAGGGCAGCGGGCAGTTGCGGATGGCTTCGCGCAACGGGACTCGCAGGACTTTTATACCACTGTCGGCGGGGCAGATGTTCCTCGTTACGGATGGCGGCTTTGTAGCTAGTGGGTCAGTTTTCGATTCGCGCTGCGTTAATCAGGCGCGGAGTTCCTCTTTACCGACGACAATGAGCATCTCTATTCGCCATTTGGAATCAACGTCGCGAGGACGAGAGAGTCATTCGCGCCTCGTCCTTTGCGCAAGCCAAGTAAAATTCGTTTGAAACGGCGGCCGGAGCGGAGCCAAGCGGGGTTGAACGTAAATAGGTGGAGAAGAACCATTCCAGCGGTCAGGTCGGGAAACGAGATCAGTAGCAGCAGGCCAAGATGGAGGCACAGCATAGCGCTCCAAATCCATGGGCGAGCGCGCCGCAACAACGCCAGCGGCGCAAATGCAATTTCCAATCCAAGGCTGCCCCATGTGGCGCATTTCAATAATACAGGCGGAAGCGCGAGGAGGCAGAGCCGAAGATACCCGGGCCGCGCCAACGGGTTTGAGAGTATCCGTTCCAAAGCGCTGCCATCGCACCATGACGGACTCGTCATTTTCATAGCGCCGCTATATGTGTAGCCAAGGGCCATGACTATCCAAGCGACTAGGTAAATGGAAGGCGTCATCCGCCAATCATCGTTCGATTTTCCCCGAATGCGAGCCATCGAGAGAGCCGTAAGGCGCTTCCGGAAGAAAGGTATGCGCAAGCAACAACCATCCGATATATGGAAGCGCAGGATTCGCGATAAGCGGATTGCGGCCCAAGAAACACGCGCCAAGATACCAAAGCAATCCCGCAGCAGCCCGATCCCAGAGTCCGATTGCGAAAAGGAAGGAAAGGCAGGTCGCCGCGACCAGGAGCGCTGAACAAAAAACGGCGAATCCCAAATAGCGAGAATGTTCGGAAAGAGGTGAGCCAGCGGACTCAGTGACGGAATAGGTAGCAGACCCTTTTTCGAGAACAGTTCCTGTCCCCACGCCACGAGGCGGAAGTAATGGATGGCTAGATAGACTCCGAAAATGGCGCGGTAGATGCTGTACTGTCCGCCAGTCCATCCGTTTCTCATTGGCAAGATGGAGTGATTAGAAACGGTGCGTCGCCGAAGCGAGTATCGGCACGAGGCACGAGGCGAATGACTGGGGGTTCGGAGAGATCCGTGGGATCGATTCCCATTTCACGAAGAAGAGGGGCTGGTCCGCAAAGAGCGTAGCGAACGACCGCGTCATACATCGGTCTGGTACGAAGATCCCTCGCGAGTACCGGCGCATAAGAGAGCGCGGCACCAAATACGTTGCGCCGGTTGTAAGGGCCTTGGATGCGTGAGTACATCTCAGGGGTAAGTTTTGATCGCATGCGTGGCGCCATTCCGATCTTTCCACTCAATGTAGAAATCGGAAGAGAATGTTTCCAGTCCCTGGACGCTGGAGAAAACTCTCGGAGCCGGTGAAGCGCCAGTCGCGGCTGCGAGTCCCTTCACCTGCGGTACTCGCAGCAGATCGCCGGTCATCTGTAACAATCCAATCACAAGCAGAAACACGCTCGCCCGGTTCATGAAGTGACCATGGGATACGCGACGCATCGGACTAATAGCCGTCCCGGAAGAAAAGCATCCGACCCAAGTTCCGTTCGTGGCCGTTTGGAAATCCGCACTGTGCAGCAAACTCATCAGTGTCTCTAAATGTGCCGAATAGGCGATCCCACCAGGTGATGTCTCCATAGTTGAATCCGTGAACATCTATTTGATGGTGGATCGAATGATGCTCCGGCCTCTGAATGAAATAGCCGAACCAGTGCGGTGTGCGAAGATTGCTGTGGTAGAAGTATTCTCCAAGTACTGCGAATACATTGAACCAGGCGCTGCCTTCGGGAGACGCTCCTAATACGGAAAACAGCAGTGCGCTCGCAATTATCGAGTCAGCCGCTATTTCGATCGGATGCTTATAAAAGGCGGTCAGAAGCTCGATTCGGCTGGGGCTGTGATGAATCTGGTGGAACACGCGCCAGAGGAAATCTGTGTCATGACGCGCACGGTGCCACCAGTAAAATACGAACGTACCGGCAAACCATCCGAACAAGCCTTGCAGAACGGGAGGCATCGAATCCGAGATGTGGAAAAGAGACCAGTGCTGCAACCAACGATTCCAGGCCAGCCCCGCCATCAAGATGATGCCCAGCTGGCAGATATTCAAGAAGGCGGCGCGGGCATACCAGCCAGGAGCTTCCGGCAACTCTCGCCCCGGAAGTATGCGTTCGGCGACAAAGAAGAGAAGGGTTGCTGTGGCGATGATGACCATCGGAATCATGTGCGCCTCCTGAATTCGTCCATCGCTGCAATAGCGAATTTCTGGTGGTGAGCTTATGTGGACATTTCAGTTGGCACAACGAAGGGGGTGACAGTTTCGTTAGTGTCACACTCGATCCAGAAAAGACACCTAGAATCTCCGATCGAGTTCGGCGATATCGGGGCAACTAGAAAGAGGTAGAATCACCCCATTTCCAATGCAGATCTCGCTTAGTAAGAACAGCGACGTTCCGCTGCGGCAACAGCTCGCGGAGCAGATCGTGTTTTTGATCACAACGGGCCAGCTCCGCGCAGGACAGCAACTGCCGAGTGTGCGGTCGCTCGCACGACGCGTAAAAGTCCACCACAATACAGTCAGTGAAGCGTATCAGGATCTCGTCCGTCGCAATTGGGTGACCCGACAGCGCGGCAGCAGACTGATCGTGGGAGTCCGCAAAGGCTCGAGCCAGCAGTCACCGTCTAGCCTCGACGAACTAATCAACGAAAGTATTCAACATGCCAAGCAAATGGGCTATTCGCTGCAGGCACTCACCGAATGTGTTCGGAACCGCCTCCTGGCCGAACCAGCAGATCATTTTCTGGTCGTAGAGGAGGAGCCGGGTCTTCGCGAGGTCATCCGTCAGGAGGTTCAAGAAAAACTTGGATGGCCGGTGGAGAGTTGCTCGCCAGAACAGTTTGCTAAGGAACCGGGGCTGGCCGTCGGTGCCCAAGTTTTCGCCCCGAATCACATCATCGGAGAGTTGAAGTCACGCGTTCCGCAGAGCCGCCCTTCGATATCGATCACATATTCCGGCGGCAGACCAGCATCTCGATCTGATCCGTAGCCTGAAAAAACCGTCTATCATCGCAGCCGTCTCCGTCAGTGAAAGTTTGCTGAAGACAGCACGCAGCCTGTTTGCTCCAGCGATCGGGCGGCGACACACGTTTCGAGAATTCTTGCTACCCCAGAGTGAACGTATCGAACTGCGTGGCATCGACGTGGCGTTCTGTGATTCCCTCGCCATGCCTACAGTCAGTTGCCGACGCAAGATTCATTACCGCCTCGTTGCCCCTAGCTGCTTCGAGGATCTTGCGACTGCTGTTGAACCGGCCCAGGGGCTAATGTGATCGGCCATTGATGGATTGACACCTCGGACGGCGGGAGCTTAGCATCGGTAATCGCTCGCTTCGCGTCCGCGGGCCATAATCCCAATCAAGGAATCCGAGTAAATCGTTATGCCCACAGCCAAACTGTTCACGCCTCGCGATGCAGCACAGGTACTGGGAATCAGCTACCCCACGCTGAAACAGTGGATTTATAAGAAACAAATTCGCACGGTGAAGACGGCGGGCGGCCACCACCGAATTCCGGAGAAGGAAGTCGATCGATTTCTGTATCGAGCGACCGAAGGCAAAGAAGTCGCCGAGCGTCGCACGAACTTTCGACGCATCAGCGGCCGGAACCAGCTCGTCGGGCGTGTTACCGACATCAAGGTCAGCGGCCTGATCGCCCAGATTACGCTTTCCATAGGCGGCCAGCGGATTACGTCCATCATCACCGCCGATGCCGTCCGCGAAATGCGCTTGAAAAACGGCCAGACCGTCGCGGCCCTGGTAAAATCCACCGAGGTCATGATCGTCCGGCTGTAACGCAATCCTCCGCTGCTCTCCGCGCTTGCTCCTGAAGCCCGCCGTTGTTTCGACGCCGCGTCCGCCAAACACTCTCCTAACCGCACCAAATAGGTTTGACATCTCGGTACCAATCGTATAGATTCGCAAATCGCTGCCGTCTCGATCGGTAATCAAATCTGCGCAGCCGCAAGACGCAAGGAGAACCCTGTGAAACGCTCACTGTGAGACTCGCAGATCCACGGGAAATACATCTGCGCACCGGCTCTTCCGCGATCTACGCTTCGGTGCCCATCCTTCTTGCTGCTTTTGTGGCTTGCGATGGGGGCGTTCCCGGCGTGGGCCCAGACGAGAGCGAGCCTTTCCGCCGTGGCGACGGATCAAACCGGCGCGGCCCTTTCCGGCGTGGTGACGGACCAAACCGGCGCAGCCCTTCCCGATGTCGCGGTGACAATCAAGAGCGTGGACAAAGCTGAAACGCGCACGGTCGCAACCGACGGCGCGGGACACTATCAGACGTCCGGCCTGCCTGCGGGGCGCTTCGAGATTCGAGCGGCAAAACACGGGTTCGCCGATGAAACGCCCGCGCGAATCACGCTTGGCGGCTGGCCAGGCCGCCACGGTGGACATTAAGATGCAGCCGAGGACTATCGATCCCTGCACGAGCCCCAGCGAGTTCGCCACCACCGATTGCACGCTGACTTGGCACGGCGTCACGCTGTACGGTGCGTATGACATCGGCGTCGGCTGGGTCAGCCACGGCTTGCCGGTAAGCGGCTATAACTATGAAGGTGAATCTCTGGTGAACCGAAACGGCGCCGGATCTCGATTCCTCGTCGCGCCGAACAACCTGCAGCAGACGGGTGTGGGCATCAAGGGCAAGGAAGAGTTTCTACCTGGCTGGTCCGTGGTGTTCAACGCTTCCACCGGCATCAATCCGAACTCCGGCCTGATGGCCAACGCGTCCCAGACCAATATCGTGAACAACGGCCTTCCCAGGGCCAGCTATTCGGAAGCCATCGACGGCGCGCGCGCGGGCCAACCGTTCAATGACGAATACTATGGCGGTATATCGTCCACGCAATTCGGTACGCTGACCTTCGGTCGCCAGCGCTCTCTCGGCACCGATGCGATGCTCCAGTACGATCCGGCCGGCGGCAGCTATGCGTTTTCGTACATCGGGTATAACGGCACGATGGCCGGCGGCGGCGACACCGAAGACTCCCGTTGGGACGACGCCCTGAAGTATCGCCTCACCTATGGCCCGGTCCATTTCGGCGCGATGTATAAATTCACCAATGGTTCTGGCGGCTGCTTCTCGGCCGCCACAATCTGGACTGCCGCCGACTGTACGCCGAAAGTGCCGCATAACAACGCTTTTGGATTCGACCTCGGCGGAGAGCACGGCAACTTCTCCGCAGACGCCGTCTACCAACATTACAACCAGGCGATCAGCGTATTGAACCCCTTGCTGGGGCCTCAGAGTCTCTCGGCGCCATATCAGTCCACCACGGACAGCATCAATACAAACCCCATCACCTTCGCCAATCTGATCGACCCGAACGGCACCGTATACGGCATCGTGACCGACAATAACGCAATTATGGTTGCTGCCAAGTATAAGTGGGACCCGTTCAAGTTTTTCGCCGGCTACGAATACATCTGGCAGAATAACCCGTCGCACCCGTTGGGCGTGGGCGCCTCGGACCAGGGCGGCTATATCATGAGCGGGGTCGAAGACAACAATCTTGATTCTGAGAAGTTGGTGAATATCTGGTGGATGGGCGCGAAGTACACTTACCGCAGCAAAACCGACGTCACTTTGTCCTGGTATCAACAGCGGCAGAACGACTTCCGTGTTCCGCCGGAGTGCTCGGCCTCAGCCGGTTTCCGCGCTTCCTGCGCGGGCACGCTCAACGAGGTGACAACCTATCTAGACCATCACTTCACCAAGCGCTTCGACGGTTTTGCCGGAATTGCGTATTCCTACGTGGACGGCGGTCTGGCCATCGCCATTCCTCATGGTCCTGGCGTCCCCTATAACCACCACAGCAACTTCGCTCCGACAATCGGTGTTCGTTTCGCCTTCTGATCGTTTCCGTGGCGAGCTTAATGGAACGATCGCTACGACGGCGGTTTTCGAGGTAGCGGGTTAGATTCCGAGTATCGCGTCGATCAGGCATCACTTGCCGAGATACAACTTAAGATGTCCAAGTTGGCCTAGCTACTAAACTATCAACGATTGGGAGCCAAGACCTATTCATATCGCAGGGCGATCATGGGGTCGACGCGGGTGGCGCGGCGGGCCGGAAAATAGGACGCGGCGACCGCAACAAGCGTCAGGAGAAGCGAAACCGCAATAAATGTAAGCGGATCGTATGCGCTGATGCCGAAGAGGAAGCTTCGAAGCAGGCGCGTCAGTACCAGAGCTGCTACCAGGCCAACGCCCACGCCAAACAGCGCGAGCCGCAGCCCTTCGCCAACGATGATGCGGAATACATCTTGGGGCTGCGCGCCAAGTGTTACACGAATGCCAATTTCACTCGTCCGCTGCGTCACGGTATAAGACATCACGCCGTAGACACCCACCGCAGCGAGCACCAGAGCGAGCATGGCAAGGATTCCGATCAGCCATGCGCGAAAACGGGGCTGGGCCACCGTCGTGCTCATGTTTTCTTCCATGGTGCGAACCTTTACGAGCGGCTGATTCGGGTCGATCTCCGCGAGCGCGCTGCGCAGTGCCGACGTCTGGAGCGAGGGATCGCCTGCTGTGCGCATCACCACCGAAAGCTGGAACACCGGCAAAAGCAAATCCGCTTGCCGATAGGGCAAGTACATTTCCGCCTGCGGGTCAGTGTCCAGGCCGGAGTGAACATCGCCGACAACGCCGACGATTTCCATGGTCGGCACTTCCTGGTCGGGCAGCGCGCCGAGCTGCAGCCGCTTTCCGAGCGGATTCTCGTTGGGGAAAAAAGTGCGAGCCATCGTTGCGTTAATTATCACCACCGCCGGCGACTTTTCATTGTCCCCGCGTCCAAAAAATCTCCCTTGCAGAAGCGGTACGCCTAAGGTCTCGAGATAATTGGGCGTGATGGTGCGGTACCCTGCGGCGACAAACTCATGCGGCGATTTCGGAGGACGCCCGGTGATATTGAAGTGGATGATGGAACCGCCTCCGCTGACGGGAAGAAAAGAAGCCGCAGCGGCAGATCGAACGCCAGGGAGCGACTTGGCGCGCTCGACGAGACGGTCGAAAAACTGGTAGCGATCTTGCGGCTTGGCATAGGCCGTCGGCGATAGAGGAATGTCAGCGACGAGAAGATGATCGGGCTGAAAACCCGGCGGAACTTCTTGCAATCGGGAAAAGCTTCGCAAGAGCAGCCCAGACCCAACGAGCAGCAACATCGCAAGGGCAATTTCCATAGCGACCAGCGCACCACGAAGCACATGCTGGCCGGGCCCGGCCGTCGAGCCACGCGAGCCCTCATTAAGCGCCTCGCGCAAGTCCAGCTTTGCCGTGCGTAGTGCCGGCACAATGCCGAAGAGCAATCCGGTGAACAGCGAAACTACCGCAGTAAAAGCCAGGACCCATGGATCCAATCCAATCGGCGCGCCCTGCGGGACGCTGCCGGCCGCAATCTTGAGCAAGAGTCCAACTGCAGCCCAAGCTATGAGCACACCAACCAGGCCGCCCGCCAGGGAAAGAAGAACGCTCTCGGTCAGAAGTTGCCGGATAACGCGGCCACGGACCGCGCCCATCGCCGTGCGGATGGCGACTTCCCTGCCGCGAGAGGCTGCCCGGGCCAGCAAGAGGTTGGCGACATTGGCGCAGGCGATCAAAAGAACAAAACTCACCGCGCCAAGCAGAAGCAGGAGCGCGGGACGCGAGTTCTGCACGATCTGGTCCTGCAGCCCGACAACATCCGCGCTGGTCCCCGTGTTGTAATCCGGATACTGCTGCTCGAGCCGCTTCGTAATTCCGATCATTTCGCTGCGGGCTTGTTCCTTGGACACGCCCTGCTTCAGCCGCGCGAGCGGAATGATGCCAGGATGCCAATTGCGATCATCAGGGAGCGTTTTCGCCCAAGGCGTAAAAGGCAAGTACACATCCGCGGGCTGAAGAATCTGGAAGCCGCTCGGCAAAATCCCGACGACGGTGTAAGGCTGCAAGTCCAGGTTGACGGTTTTTCCAACGATGTCTGGAGAGCCGCCGAAGCGCCGTTGCCACAAACCGTAGCTAAGCAATGCCACCGGCGTGCCGCCGGCGCGATCCTCCTCCGGCGAGAAAAGTCCGGCCGATCTGCGCGTTGATTCCGAGCATTGAAAAAAGGCCCGCCGTGGCCATCCGAACATTCAGGCGCTCGGGTTCTCCGGCGCCAGTCAGCGTGATGGAGCCGGCGCGAGTCGCTTCCATCGATTCAAAGGAGTGGCTCTGGTCGCGCCAATCCAGATAATTTTCATAGGAGGTGGAAATAATAGGAAAGGAACTCTTTTCCGCTATCAGAACCAGTCGGGATGGGTCGCGAAAAGGAAGCGGGCGGAGGAGCACGCCGTTCACCACGCTGAAGATGGCAGTGTTCGCGCCGATACCAAGCGCAAGCGTGAGTACGGCGACAATTGTAAATCCCGGACTCTTCCGCAACATCCGAGCGCCGTAGCGCAGGTCTTGAAGCAACGTACCCATGCGGCCTCCCGTCGCTCAGTTGAGATGCGACGCGGGCCAATCTTACTGCAAGAAGCTTACGCCTTTCCAACTCATCCGCCCTGCGGACGAGTGGTCACCTACTTGGAACTTATCGTCATATGGCGCGACGAACTCCCGAATATTCGGATAGCTGGTTACGCGTTGGTGCCGCCGTCGACGGTGAGGTTGGCACCGGTGATATAGGACGCCTCGGGGCCGGCAATGAACGCGACTAACGCGGCAACTTCCTCAACTTTTCCGTAGCGGTTGAGCGCTGTGGCGGCTTTTTGCGGCACGGCCCATTCGCCTGCAGCAGGGTTCAAGTCGGTGTCGATCGGACCCGGCTGGATATTGTTGACGGTGATGCCGCGGCTGCCGACCTCTCTTGACAAGCCTTGACTAAACATCTTGATGGCTCCCTTGGTTGCCGAGTAGGGGACCAAACCGGGCGTCATCATACGCTCGCCCACGCAGGAGCCGATCATGATGATGCGGCCGCCCTTGTTCATGTGCTTCAGCGCGGCCTGTGTCGCGATCATTGTTCCGCGGACATTGATGTTAAACACGCGGTCCATTTCCTCCAGGGAGGTGTCTTCGAATTTTTTCGGAATAGCGGTGCCAGCGTTGTTCACCAGCACGTCGATCCCGCCGAGCGTGGCGACCGTCTTCTCCACTGCGCTCTTAACTGCTTCGGCGTCGGCGGCATCCGCTTGAAACGCGACGGCCTTTCCGCCCGCCTGCTCAATCGCTTTGACGATCGAAGAGGCGGCATTTGCATCTTTCGAGTAGGTGATGGCCACGACCGCTCCTTCAGCAGCGAGACGTTTCGCGATCGCGGCGCCAATACCACGCGAACCGCCGGTGACGAGTGCAACTTTCTTATTTAGTGTAGACATAAAATCTCCTTTGGCCTTTTTACAATCGCGGTGCTCGCGACTTACGCGATCAAGTAAACGCGATCAAGTATCTGATGCGCAGAGTCAGACTCTAGATTGAGAAAAGTTCGGACGTGGCCGGACAAATACCCAGGCGCGCGCCTTTCGTGCAAGAAAAGAACGTGTAAAATGCTGAGAGCGGCAATCCTCGGAGCATGTTCCAGGTCTTGCCAGATAAGAAGGGACCGTCTTTCTGCGGTCGCAAGTCGAGAGTTGCGACATCTTGAGGTGACAGCTAATGTGCAGAAACATCAAGATTCTTTTCAATTTCGATCCGCCCGTTACTGAAGAGGAGATTCGGAATGCTTCGCTTCAATTCGTGAGGAAGATCAGTGGGTTTAGCAAACCGTCGAAGGCAAACGAAGCTCCGTTTCAAGGTGCGGTGGATGAAATCGCGGAAATCTCAAGCCGGCTTCTCCGTTCGCTGCAAACGAATTCATCGCCTAGGAATCGAGAGGAAGAAGCCGCAAAAGCGAAAGCTCGGTCCACAGAAAGATTTGCTGGTTGCGGCCCGCGGTTGAACCTTCTCTACTTCCCATCGGCTTGCACAGGCTACTCTATATTTGTTTATTAGCTGCCGCCACGCGACGCGATGCGATGCTTATGGAACGCAAATTTCTCGGAGTCAGCTTTAGGCGATGGATCGAATACACTGTAGCCATTCTATTGGGTAATGCAATTTACTATTTTTCGCTGGTTCCTCACCTTCCGCAGGCGCTTCGACACCAAGGATTTCTTCTGGATTGGGGCAGCTTGATCGATTTCGTGGTCTGTCTGGCTGTGTATGGACTGCTCCGATTGGGGGCAAAGCTCTGATTGGCGCACACCGTGCAATCCAATTTTCGGATTAATTCGCGCAAAGGTAGAACGACCGGTTGGCTAGGGGTCTGTTCATTTAAGGGCTGGGTTTGCAACAGATTACAAAAAAGACGCATCGCAAGTAAATGCTAGCTGTGGGGCAAATGTCCGATAGTGGGAAATCAACGTCCGCGGGTGCTCACCAACGGCCAGCACAGCCGTCTATTTATCCGAATCTCGCAGAAAGGCTAGATACCGGGCAAAGCGGGATTCGCGAATCCGAAAAAGCGGTCGGAAGCGAATCTAAACCGGCGGTAAACACCATGGGGATGAGCGTCGCATTTGAAGGTGATGCGCGCGCGGCAGCGACGGTGAAGCTTGCGGAAGAGCAAGCACTCGTGCGGAGCGCACAAGCGGGAGACCGCCTGGCGTTCGAGGAACTGGTGCGGCGCTTTGACCGCGAAGTGCTGCGTCTGGCGTTGAATTTGGTGAAGCGTCCCGAGGATGCGCGGGATATTTACCAGGAAAGTTTTTTGCGAGTTTACCGGAATTTGCACCGCTTCCGGTTTGAGTGCAGTTTTTATACCTGGCTTTACCGGATCGTGACGAACGTGGCGCTGGATCATTTGCGCCGTCGCACGAGCCGCCGGGAAGATCAGGCGCCGGTGCCGGAAGAAGCGGAAGGCGGGACGCGAGATTTCTTCGATCGCCAGCCGGAGATGAGGCCAGCTGCGAATCCGGAAAGAAATTTGCTAGGGCAGGAATTGGGCGAGCATATTGCGACGGCGCTGGAGCGGCTTTCTCCGCGGGAGCGAATGGTGTTCGAGATGAAGCATTATCAAGGACTGAAATTGCGAGCCATCGGGGACATGCTGG
The DNA here is from genome assembly GCA_963830375.1 of uncultured Acidobacteriota bacterium. GTDB lineage: Bacteria > Acidobacteriota > Terriglobia > Acidiferrales > UBA7541 > Palsa-295. The sequence goes on along the minus strand of CAWHMJ010000008.1, from coordinate 361,491 downwards.
GAACTTCGGAAGAAACGGTGAAAAATTCGCTGTTTCGCGCGACTCGAAAGCTGCGCGCCAGCCTGGACGGAATGAGGTAGGCTCAACAAGTTTAGTAGGCGAGGATGAAAAGAATGCAGCCGGAGCAGCACGGAAATAAATCGGGTCAGAAGTGCGAAGAATTTGGGCCGCGTTGGACGCTGTTTACCGCGGGCGAACTCGACGCGGCGGAAGTGGCGGAAATGAACGAGCATCTCCTGCACTGCGAGAATTGCAACGCAACGCTGGCGCAAGAGAATGCGCTGCTTGCGCTGCTTTCCTCGAATCGCAGGGAGCCAGACGCGGCTTTGCTGGGTGGATGCCGAGCGAGTCTGGAAGATGCTCTGGATCAGGAAGAAGAGCGGGGTTGGCTGCGACGGGCCGTGAGCACATGGATGCCCGGGAGTTGGATTTCACCGGCGCCGGCGTGGAGCGCTGCTTTGCTTCTTGTGATTGGTTTTTCGGTGGGGATCCTGGGGACTGAGGTTTCTGAGACATTCCGTTGCTCCGAGACAGCGCCAGCCAATCCGGGACTTCGAATTCGGCGAGTACGCTTACGGGACCAACAACTCCGGCTGATGCCGGAAATTCTTCTTTGAGTCCGCTGGACCTGCACACGGCCGACGTGGCCGGGATCAACGTGTTTCCGTCGAGCAACAATCAGCCGCCACAAGTAGAACTGCAGCTGAGGGCGCAGCAGCCGATCACGGTGCAGGGAACCGTGAATGACGACGAAGTGAAACGCGTTCTAATTTTTTTCCTGGACAACGGCCAGCGTTTCGACCCGGACGTGCGCATGAACGCGGTGGAGCTGCTTCGCATTCGGAACAATGATGCGGATGTCCGCGCGGCACTTTGCAAGACGGTGCACACGGACCGTAACGCCGCGGTGCGATTGAAAGCTCTGGAAGCGCTGGACGGCGCGGAGCCGCAGGACATCATCCAACAGACGCTGCTCGATGCGCTGGTGGACGATCAAAACCCCGGCGTACGTGTGGAAGCAATCAATGCGCTGCGAGAGATGGCAGCGAAAGGGCAGGTGGAATCCGACGGCCACATGCTCGCCGTTTTACGCGACCGCATGCAAAAGGATCCCAGCACATACATTCGGCTTCAAAGCGCGGCTGCGATTCGCGATCTAGGCCCGCGACAAAAGTTCTAAAATGGAAAGCGCATTGCTTGCTCTTCCGCTCCAGCGCGCTGCGAGAAAATCCTTCGGTGCGTTCTCCGCTTGTTCTCTTACCTGTATGCCGGCAGTTTTTCTTTTGCTGATTCTTGGCGGCCTCCCAGCGTCCTCTTATGCGGCTGCGGGCCGCGACGGCAACCGGAAACCAGACAGCTCCCAATCCGGCCCGCGGCTGAAGTCCGATTTAAGGGGTGAAATTCCAACCAGCGACGGCCGGCGAATTCATCTGGTGCTCGATCTCGGCAACATCGTCATCCACACCCAGAATTCCGGCAAAATTGATTACACCGTTCATCTGGAGGCAGACTCTTCCCAAAAAGACGCGAAAGAACTACTGAAAAGTTTTTCGGTCAGCGCACACGAGACTCCCGAAGGCGTCTATTTGCGTGGACAGACTTTGCGCGGCTCCAGCGGACGGCTATGGGTGACCGTGACTGTCAACGTACCGAAGAGCTATAGCCTGGAACTTTCCACGGGCGGCGGAAATATTGATAGCGACAACGTTGACGGAACCGAGACAGTCTTAACTTCGGGCGGCAACATCATGGTAGGAAATGTTAGTGGCAAGGCGCGGCTGGTAACTGGTGGCGGACACATCACGGTCAAGAACGTCGCAGGGGGATTATTCGCCAACACAGGGGGCGGCCATATCACTACCGGCGCGGTCTCCGGCGGAGCGACGCTCCATACGAGCGGCGGCCATATTCGTATGGCCTCTGTGGAAGGCATAGCAAGATTGAGCACGGGCGGCGGAAACGTGACGGTGGAGCATTCGGGGAGTGAGCTGAACGCGGAGACAACCGGCGGACAAATTGAGGTGGGAGAAACGACGGGTCTGGTGCGTGCGAAGACGGGCGGAGGCGGAATACGGGTGGTGCGCGTGTCGGGCCCGACGGACCTCGAGACGGTGGGCGGCAGCATTTATCTGACGCAAGTGGATAGCGCTGTGAAGGCTTCCACAGGAGCTGGTCTGATAACGGCGTGGTTTGTCGGGCCAGTAAAGTCGCCGAGCCAGTGCCAGCTTCAATCGGATGATGGCGATATCGTGGTGTATATCCCGCGGCAAATGCCGGTGACGATTGACGCCCAAGTTCAGTTGGGAGACGAGCACCGCGTGATTGTCGATCCCGCGTTCCAACTCAAGATGAGCTTTGACGCCGCGTCGAACGGCGGGCATTTGGCTCGCGCCGAGGGCCCGCTGAATGGCGGCGGAGAGATTCTGCATCTGCGCACGGTGGCGGGCAATATTCGCGTGGTCGCAAGTGACGCCGCTAAACAAGTGCTGCTTTACAAGCAACAGATGGCACAGCTTGATGAAAAGGTTCGATTGCAATTGCAGCTACTAGAACAATCGCAATCGCATGAGAGTGCGCCGTAGCCTGAGCAGTAAAGGGTGATGCTACGCCCAGGCAGGCGAGAGGATTCCCGGCCGCAGGCGGGCCGAACGTTCACAGGGGAAGGAAGTGAATTTGAAGGGGGCGTACTGTGCAAACGACGATGCGGAACTTTCGGTATCAATCCTACTCTGCAACGGCCAATCAAAGTTGCGGCCACGGTATTTTTGTTGCTGGCCGGACTCTTTTGTATTTCCCTCCGCTGTTCTGCGGCTGACGAACTTTTTAAGCAGACGTATCCGCTACCGCCTGGCGGGAGCTTCTTACTCGAAAACGTGAACGGGTCGGTTCACGTAGACGGGTGGGAACGAGATGAAGTGGAAGTGAGCGCGGTGAAAACAGCGCAGAGCGATCAACATGACCTCGATCTGGTGAAGATTGAAGTCGACAGTAAACCCGGGCAGGTCGCGGTGCATACGTGTTACCCGAAAGGCCAGGGGGTTGAGGTAGCTGTCGAGTATCACGTGCATGTGCCGTATCGCGTGCTGTTGGGCAACGTGGAAACGGTCAACGGCAGCGTGACTGTGCGCGGCGTGGAAGGCAGCGGTGAACTGCGGTCGGTGAATGGGAATGTGGAAGTGACCGAGAGCACGGGGCGGTTCAGCGAAAAAACGACAAATGGAAATGTGCGCCTGGAGCTGCGGCAATTGTTTGACGGCGGTCCCATGAATCTGGAGACGGTCAACGGCTCCGTAGTGCTGGGATTGCCTTCTACTGCACGGGCGAATTTGAAAGTGCTAAGCATGAACGGCGACGTGTATTCGGAGTTGCCGGTAACATCGACCGCGGGATCTCCAGGCGCTCGTGCGTTTCAAGCGAAGCTGGGAGCCGGCGGGGGCCAGATTTCAGTTCGTACAATCAATGGCGGCATTCACCTGTTCCTGCAGCGGCCAGGCGTCTGAGGGGGCGCAACTTTCGAGTGAGGAGGAACTACATGAAGAACTTGGTGTGCTCGAACCTCGCGTTTGCAGGCGTGTTGCTACTGGCTTTGGGCAGCGCGCCGGGAACGCTCAACGGCCAATCCCAAGCCCAAGGCAAGACTCCAGCCGCCACGCCCGCTTCGCCTATTCCTTCCGGACCGGCGGAGGCATGCCCGGATTCGAAAACATTAACGGAACTATTGAACAACGCCACACGTACTAGTGAACAGGAACTGCAGGCGCAGCTTGCAAATCTGCAGGAGAAGATCGCCAAGGAGGTCGAGATGAGCGCACCGGAACTCGGGAAACTGCAGAGTCTCTCGGCCCAGGTTGCGGCCAGGCAGTGGCAGACCCGCGCAGAAGAGCTCGCGTCTCACGCCGACGAGCTTTCGGCATTAGCGCAGGATAAGGCGGCTGAGGTTTGGGGCCAGGAGCCGAAAGTATTCAGCTCTTTTTCGGAGGAGGGCGGCGGATGGCTGGGAGTGGAAATCGGCGAAGTGACCGCCGACAAGGCCAAGGATTTGAGACTTTCGGAAGTGCGCGGAGTCGAGGTGATTGACGTCGAACCAGATAGCCCGGCAGCGAAAGCTGGTTTGAAGGAACATGACGTTATTACTCGGTATGACGGACAAGAGGTGGAAGGCACCGTGCAGTTCCGCCGGCTGGTACGCGAGACGCCAGCGGGGCGGAATATCCCGCTCGCGATTTCTCGAAACGGCGCAGCACAAAATATTTCCGTAGAGCTTGGCGATCGCAGCGCGCTGCTGGAAAAGAAAATGAGAGGAAAGATGCGGGATTTTGACGCCGCGTATGCGGTGGCGACGCCGAACTTTGATTTTCGTCTGGACGGGCCGGAGGTTTTCGGCGCGATGGACGGGCGCACGCCTCTGCTGGGAATAAGCGCCGAAGACCTTTCCGGGCAACTGGGGGCTTATTTTGGCGCGCCTGAGGGCGGCGGCATTCTGGTGCGCGAAGTTCGTGCGGGAACCGCAGCTGACAAAGCGGGACTGAAGGCCGGCGACGTCATCATCAAGATAGACAGCAAGCCGGTCAGTTCTTTGGGCGAGCTGCGGCAGCAGTTGCGCGACAAAACAGACGAAAAATCGGTAAGCCTCGGGATCCTTCGCAAGGGCTCGGAGATGAACGTCGCGATCACAATTGAGAAGCCACAACCCATGGAGTCAACGCACATGATGCGTCGCGCGCAACTCTAGAAGCGAATCGGTATCCACCTGTAATTCCACCCCAAGGCCCGGGCACGCTCCCGGGCCTTTTAATTTGGGCAATGAATTTTTGCTGGTAGGGAACGCTGCCCGCGCCGGGGATACGAATGCTATTCCCGGACTATTTCGGCATTTGCGGCGGGAGCTAAAATGCACATGAGTTTGGGACCATCGAAGAACGCATCAATTTCATTGTCTTCCGTTTTGACACGCAATTCTTCCAAGCTGGCGCCGCCGATATCCTGCTTGCCGAGCGATTCGACCGTGATGCTACCGGGCGTTATTTCCTGCGGGACCAGAACGGAAAAGGATTGCGCACCCTTCTTGTCCCAATCGTAGAGGCGGAAAAGAACCGCGTACTGATGATAGAGATTGTTATCGAGCACGACGATGCGCGGAGAATTGAAGGTGAACTGCTGGGTATAAGGACGGGCACCTTCGAGGCGCAGCTCCACATTAGCCTCCACGCCATTGAAGACAATCACGGAGGAGGCTTTTTTCGCGCCTTCCGTGGACCATTCATATCGGATGGGCGTCCCGTCGGGTTTGAGATTCAGCGTTCCCTTCACGCGGGAGGAGCCTTGCGGAGACTGGATTTCGGATGTGCCGTGAGCCACCCAGTCGTTTCCACTCGGTCCAATTTCGAATTCTTCCGTGCCGATTTTCTGCCCGTTAACCATGATGCGGAATTTTCCTTTGTCAGCCACAAAAGCATTGGCGGAGCCAGGCGAGGCGGATGCCGGCGACTGGCGGTGTTTTGCATGGGACGGCGAGGTTGCAAGCAGGACCATGGCGGCCATCACGGTTAGGATTAGAAACATCGTCAGCCGAGAAATCGAAGAGTTCAGCTTTGGAATCATGCAGTCACCCTGGGGAAGATTCCCAGCGCGAGAATCTGTTCCACCACGCGCAAAGGCTCGGTATTGGTTTCGACTCGATAGTCGGCGAGTTCGTAGGACGGCAAGCGTTCGTCGTAGAGTTTTCGGAAGCTGGCTTCGTCGCGAAACAGAGGACGATCGGTGATGTGAGCGGCGCGTTTGAGAAGATCGGAAATAGGACAGTGCAGCCAGATCAACGCCGCGCCGCTCTGCCGAAGCAAAGCAACATTTTGTTGTTGGGCCGTAGTGCCGCCGCCTAGAGAGACGATACGAGGTTTTTGTTGTTCGGCGGCTTCGCCCAGAATGCGCGCAAGCTGGTCGTGTTCCGCGCGGCGGAATTCCGGCTCGCCGAGCCTGGCGAAGATGATCGGGATCGTCTGCCCGGTGGCTTCCACGATGCGCTTATCGAGATCCACATGCTGCCATCCGACCTGACGAGCAAGCAGCCGCGCAACTGTGGATTTGCCGGTGCCCATAAATCCGGTGAGGCAAACGAGCGTGCGCGCGCGAGTTTCACTAACCATGGAGCTGAACACCGAGAGCGGGTTGGTGTAATTGCGGGATGGAGCAATCAATCACGTTTGAGAATGTTGATTGTACCATCGAAGGTCGATAATTCGACTTTGGCGCGGCCGGCATTGAAGGTGCCGAACAAACTGTTGCCAAACCGGCTGTAGAGATGTTGCTGGTGGGCCTTGGGCGTGAGGCTGGCTTCGTTATTTACCTTGCCCTTCAGCGAAGTGGCGCTCAGGTCAAAAGAATCGGCCGGTGAAAAGCGAACTTCGATGACGCCACTGTAATTCTTCAAGCGATAAAGTCCGTTGGGCAGAAACTCGCCGGAGAACAGGATATTGCCGGTGGAGGTTTGCGCGTGGACGTGATAGCTGTGAATGTCGGTAAGACGGAGATTTCCGCTGATGGAAGAAATCTCAAGTTTTCCGGCGCAGCGAGTGCACTGAAAAGAGCCGCCTACGGTCTTGATGGTGACGTAACCGGCGGAGTCTTCGAGGTCAACAGCCGCGGCCACGGTCTCGACGTTCATGTCGCCAAGAACGTTCGCGACATTTACCTCTCCCGAATCGTTGTGGATCTGAAGCTCGGCGTCTTCCGGGACGTTAATCTGATAGTCGGCGCGCATATCGTCGGGCGCGACATTATCGGAAGTCGGATGAGTGGAAACGTCCACGCGGTTTCCCATTTGTTCGGCGTCCACTTCCACGTCATCGCTCGCGCGGGTTGAAATCACCATCACTTCGGACTTGGTCCAAGCCTTCACGGTGATCATGCCGTTTGGATTGTGAAGGGTGATGACCGGGTGAGATTGAACCTTGAAATGCTGTTCCTGGCGGCGAGGCTGCGGTTCCGCGGACGCCATGCTGCAGAGCAGGAGACCGGGGACCAGTAAACTAGCGGTTTTCCAATTGCCGTTAGACATCAATCGTTGACGAACAAAGTGAGAGGCGCTCATCGGTTGTTTTCTCCGCGTTCCGTCATCTGCGCTAGCAGATCCGCCTTCTGCTGATAGGCTTCGTAGAGATAATCCCGCGCCACTTCGTTCTGGGGTTCTTCTTGTACACTTTTTTCACATAAAGCGATGTAGTTGTCAACAATTGCCAAATTTTTGTTGAGGGAAGCAGTCACGACGGGATTGGAATCGTTGAAGGATGCGAAAGAATGCTGCTCGGCAGTGAGTTGAGCGCTCAACGGCAGGGTGGAGTCCTGAGTGCCCTCCAGCCAGCGTGCTTCGTTGGTGCGTTTATTAATGGGCCTGCTCAAGCCGAAGGCTACTGCAATCAACAATACCAAGTAGGCGCCTGCCAGAACCGGGCGCGGCAAGCCGGCGAACCATCCGCTGAACCACCGCGGGTGGGACAGTTCCAGTTGAGCGGTACGGTCATCATGAATAAGCCCTTCCTGTTCGAGTTGCGCTCGCAAAGAGGCCCACAAGCGCGGAGGCGCTTCGGTTTCTTCGGCGCTCCAGCTACGCGCTTCGGTGTGGATGGCATTCAGATCGTCGATGACGTTTCGGCAAATGGGGCAATCACGAACGTGAGCCTGTGCATCGGGGTGAGGGCTGCCCTCCATCCAGAGTGGCAGGTGATTCAGGAAAGCTTTACAAGTAATCGTGGCCATTTCTTTCAGTCCTTGCCGCCAGGATCGGCACCGGCAGCCTTACGGTCCTCGCGAGCCTTCTCACGAGTGGCTTCGTGAAGGAGTTCGCGAAGGCGCATACGGGCCTTGTGCAACTGCGATTTCGAATTCCCGATAGAGCAGTCCATGATTTCCGCAATTTCGTTATGTTCGTAACCCTGTACATCGTGGAGCACGAACACTGCCTTGTAGCCCGGAGGGAGCTGCTCGACGGCACGCTGTAAGTGGACGCGGTCAATCGAGCCGCTAAGCCTCAGATCCGGTGCCCCGAAATCCCGCCGGGGACCGCCGGATTCCTCGTCTGGCTCCGTAAGTTCATCCAACGAGGTTTCCGTTCCGGACTTCTTACGCAATTTCATCAAAACGACATTTACGGCCAGGCGGTGCAGCCAAGTGGAAAAGGCCGATTCTCCGCGGAAAGTAGCAATTTTTCGGAAGAGCTGGAGGAACGCTTCCTGCGTTAAGTCCTCGGCACCTGCCGTATTGCCAACCATCCGCAAACAAAGCGAATAGACCCGGCGATTGTGCAAACGGTACAACCGCTCAAACGCCGCCGCATTGCCTTGCTGGGCGAGCCGGATGGCTTCCGCCTCCGGCATCTCGTCCGTATCGTTTCGTCTCGTTCGGGCCACGCTACCCGTCGGGACGCATCCCTAGCTGCGATGCGTCGGTCGCCTTAGAAGTTGTACCTATGGTTCTTCCTGCTTAACAAATCGATTACTGGACAAATTTCGGCAATCAAAAGCAGCCGCAATACCGGCAGTGGCGCAGAAACGCGCGCATGGTGCCCAGCTATTTTCGTCGTAATTCGCTCAAACGTCTAGCATTGTTCGGGCTTGCGGCGGCCGCCAGAACCAGCAGATTGGGAGAGCCGGGCGAGTTAAGTGATGCTAAAACGCATCGAGTAGTTACCAGGAAAATCAGATGACCGCTAAGCGGTAGCACGAGACATGTGCGGCCGTTCCCGCAACCGGTGGCGGACGCGGGTTTCGGCGGGAAGAGAATCCAATTCCAGAGCGAAAGCGGCTAGCTGCTCGGCGGGAAGCGCTCCCAGGAAAGACTTCAATATTATTTCGGACTCGCATAAACAGGTGTTGAAGTCGTAATGCAGGCAATCGAGCATATTCCAGCAATTGGCCGGCTGAACGGCAAGGCCTAGCGAAAGATCTTCAGCCGTCTGGTCGAACTCCCGGACGACATGCTCGACTGTATCGGAGAGAATTCGCAGCTTTTGGAAGAACCGAGAACGGTCGGCGAATAGGACATGGTGCAGAAGCCCGTTCCATTGAGCGGCATTCTGCGCTGTGTGGCCGCGGAAAAACTCAGTATTCAATGGTTCGACTAAAGGAAGCCCAGTGAGGGGGCGTGCGCGATTTGAAACCGCGCCGCAAGCTACGACCAAGGTCGCTCCCAGGCGCACCAAGAGGTCAGCGGAAATAAAAACCTGTTGACGCGCGCAGACCAGTTCGCCACGGAAGCGAAGCGAAAGAGCTCCGTCGAGAGCCACACTCATCATGGCATACGAGGATTCCCATTGCCGAACTACCGCCTGGAACAGATTGCTTTTTTCCCGCGGCAGCGCAGCAATCCAATCTTCAGAAACAGTCCGACGTGCGGCGGCAGCCTTCCGCCTCTGTTGACCGAACACGCTCCCCCCAAGTAGTGACCGGGATTATACACCGGTTTTCGCCAGAGGCGTTTTCTTGACGCTCGTGGAAGCCGACCGCTATACTGCGCGCGGCTCCTCGAACGAGCGGAATTGCCGAAGGCCTGCTTACCGAAAGGAATGTGACCCATTGGAATTTGAACCGCTCGACCAGTTCCAGCAGCGCCGTAAAAAGCTAAGTGAAATTGAAGCTCTGGGGCATTCTGCGTACCCGCGGAAGTTCGCTTGGACGCATACGGCTCGACAGATCGGCGAACAGTTCGAAACTCGCACGGCCGAGCAGCTTACCGCCGATCCCGTGAATGTGCGCGTGGCCGGACGAATTATCGCGCTACGCCCGCACGGAAAAGCGGCTTTTGCGCATGTGACCGGAGACGGCGCGCGGCTTCAGCTTTACATCAAACTGGATGTTGTCGGAGAACAGGCCTACCAATTATTTCGACTCCTGGACCTCGGAGACATTATTGGGATTTCGGGGCACCTTTTTCGAACGAAAACAAATGAGTTGACGGTATGGGTTGAGAAACTTGAATTGCTGAGTAAAGCGTTGCTTCCGCTGCCTGAAAAATGGCACGGGCTGGCGGACGTGGAACAGCGATTTCGCCGGCGATATCTCGATTTAATCGTGAACGAACGCAGCCGTGAGATTTTCATTCGCCGCGCGCAGATCATCCGCGAAATACGGCATTTTTTTGACTCGCGAAGCTACCTTGAGGTGGAGACGCCAATGATGCATCCGATCCTTGGCGGGGCCACGGCGCGCCCTTTCGTAACGCACCACAACACATTCGACATGGACTTGTATCTGCGCATCGCGCCGGAACTTTATCTGAAGCGGCTGGTTGTCGGCGGGCTGGATCGCGTGTACGAGATCAACCGCAATTTCCGCAACGAAGGAATCGATGCGATTCACCAGCCCGAATTCACCATGCTGGAGTTTTACCAGGCTTATAGCGACTATTCGGAGCTGATGGACCTGACGGAAGATTTTTTCCGCGTGCTCGCCGAGAAGATTTGCGGCAGCACGAAAGTAAAGTTCGGAGATGACGAGATCGACTTTGGACATTTCGAACGCCTGACGATGCGAGAAGCCATTTGCAAGTTCTGGCCCCGAGCCGCAGCCCCGGCGCCGAACGCATCCGAGCTCGCCGCAGCAGGAGGACCGCGCATCTTGGCCGAACGCTACAACGTATTTGCACGCGCGCACGGTCTGGTACCCTTCGCCAACGTCACCAAGCTTTCTGACGGGGAACTGACCGGAGAGCTTTTCGAACAAGTTGCCGAAGCACATCTGGTCCAGCCGACTTTTATTTATGATTTTCCGACGGCCATTTCGCCGCTCTCGAAGCAAAAGCCCGATGACCCATCGTTGACCGAGCGATTCGAGCTGTTCATCGCGGGGATGGAACTTGCGAACGGCTTTTCGGAGCTGAATGATCCTTTCGATCAAGAGGGGCGCTTTCGCGCACAAGTTGAAAAAGGCGACCCGGAATCACCCAAGGAAGTGGACACCGATTATATTCGCGCGCTTTCGCATGGACTGCCGCCGACCGCGGGCGAAGGCGTCGGCATCGACCGCCTGGTAATGTTGCTAACCGATTCTCATGCGATCCGTGAAGTAGTCCTTTTTCCGCTGCTACGCAACGAAGGAGGCGAGCCTGCGGAGCCGCCGGCTGAAACGAGCGGTGGAAGCAAAATGACATTTGAATGGCTAGTGGCGTTGCGGTATCTGCGCTCGCCGAACCGGCCGGCAGTACTGCGGATCGTCACGCTGCTGGCGGTGGTGGGAGTAGCGTCGGGCGTGACCACACTTGTGATCGCGCTTTCGATGAACACCGGATTCCGCCAAGCGATTCGCGACAGATTGCTGAGCGTTACGGCGCACGTCAACCTCAAGCCCATCGGTGCGAACGGCATCCGCGATTACCGACAATTGATAGGCCGTTTGGCCGGCACACCCGGCGTGCTCTCGATCGAGCCGGCAATTTACGATACGGTGCTGCTGTCTTCCGGACCACACGCGCGCGGAATCGTACTCAAAGGGGTGGACCCGGAGCTGGAGCGCCGGGCCAGCGAAGCGCTGCGCAATCTGGTTGCAGGATCGGGCGATTTCGGCGCCGATAGCGACGGAATCCCGGCGCTGCTTGTGGGGCGCTTCCTCGCCGAAGACATGAAAATCTCCGCAGGGGACTACGTCACATTGACCAGCCCGCAGGGAAACCTGACGCCTTTTGGAATGCTCCCGCGGTCCAGACGATTTCGTGTGGCTGGAATTTTCGATTCCGGATTTTATGATTACGACGCAAATTGGGGATTCGTGACGCTGGAGTCGGCGCAGGGGCTTGCCGGAATTGGCGATGTGGTGAGCCTGCTCGAAGTGCGAGTGGCGCAAATGGACGACGCCGCAACGATTGCCGATACACTCCTGCGTCGCGCCGGGAACGGTTTTACCACTACCACTTGGATGGACGAGAACCGCGCACTGTTTCGCGCGCTGAGTCTCGAAAAACTTGTTACAGCAATATTCATCGGGCTGATTACCTTCGTTGCCGGCTTGAACATTCTTGTAGTGCTCACGATGACGGTAGCGGATCGGGCTCGCGACATCGCCGTCCTGATGGCGATGGGAGCGCGCAGCGCCCAAATACGAAAGATATTTATCTTGCAAGGGATTGTGGTCAGCGCGGCGGGGACAGCGTTCGGACTCCTGCTCGGGTATACATTCGCATGGATCGCCGATAGATGGCGATTGATCCCGCTGAATCCAGAGCTGTACGCGATCGCATACGTTCCATTCCACGCGAACGCTTTGGATGGGGTATGGATCGCCGCTGCTGCATTGGCGATCAGCATAGCGGCGACAGATGGTTCCGGCACGCTCCGCGGCAAGAATCCTGCCAGTGCAAATTCTTCGCTTCGAATGATCTCCCCGAGGCGTGCTAATCCGCGAGACGTGCTAGAATCGAAAGCAAGGCGAAGCGCAGGGGGGAGGCTGCTAGAGGTAACAGTACGGCAAAAATGAGAAATACATTAGAATCAACCCGCTTTAGTACAATTCCGGCGCGGGCTAGCAGCATGTAACGGAAGGACATACAGAACTACGACTTCGGCATCTAAATTGAGTTAGGTTATAGCGAGAACATGCAGACGCAGACCAATTCAAGTGTCGCTATCTTGGACGACTCGCGGTCCGTAGACCCCCGGGCATCTGGAATACTTCTACGTTGTGACAGCCTAAGAAAGACTTTCCGCTCCGGCACGCAGGAAATCACTCCAATTGACGGGCTTGATTTTTCGATCGAGCGCGGCGAGACAGTTTCAATCGTAGGCCCTTCCGGCACGGGCAAGAGTACGTTGCTGCACATGCTGGCTGCGCTGGACACTCCAACGAGCGGTACAGTATACTTCGGCGGGAATTCGCTCCAGTCTTTTTCCGAGGCGGAGCTGGCAGAGTATCGCAATCGCGCCGTTGGTCTTGTCTGGCAGCGTCATCACCTTTTGCCGGATTTCACGGCGGCGGAAAATGTAGCGATGCCTCTTCTTGTTCGGGGCGTAGGGTTGGGGCAAGCGCTTCGAACGGCGGGTGAGTGGCTTGCAGAGGTGGGGTTGGCCAGTCGAACCGAACAGCGGGCCGGGGAGCTTTCCGGGGGCGAGCAGCAGCGCGTAGCAATTGCACGAGCGCTGGTGAACGGCCCAGCATTGCTACTCGCCGATGAACCTACCGGGGATCTGGATGAGCGGAGCGCGGAAAATATTTTTGAACTCATGCAGCGTCTCCATGGATCTCACCATCTAACTTCTATTCTAGCGACACACAATTTATCCTTAGCGCGACGGACCGACCGCGTTCTGATTCTGGAACATGGAAAGCTGGCGCCGATTGGAAACACACTGGCAGGTTCCGCAGCCCCTTCTGTAGCATCTGCGGGCCTGACCAAGACCCCGGGAAGAGTGTAGGTGACCCGTGTTTGAACGCTATACAGAGAAAGCCCGGCGCGTGATATTTTTTGCGCGGTACGAGGCGAGCCAATACGGAAGCCCCTACATCGAGACGGAGCACTTGCTCTTGGGACTGCTGCGCGAGGATAAGGCGCTGGCGAACCGGTTCCTGCGCTCGCACGGCTCGATCGAATCCATTCGCAAAGAAATAGAAGCACGGATCACCGTGCGCGAGCGCATTTCGACTTCGGTGGAAGTTCCTCTGAGCCAAGAGTGCAAGCGCATTCTCAATTTTGCCGCGGAAGAAGCGGAGAGATTGGGGCACAAGCACGTAGGCACCGAGCATCTGCTGTTGGGAGTGCTGCGCGAGGAGAAATCCTTTGGCGCGGAAATTTTGCTGGAGCGTGGATTGCGGCTTTCGGCTGTGCGTGAAGAATTGACGCGCGGCGCAGGAGAGAAAGTGCCAGTGAACCGGCCCAAAGAAGCTTCCTTATTAGCGGAATTCAGCCGCGACCTGACGCAGGCTGCGATGGAAGGTCAGCTCGACCCGCTGGTGGGCCGAGATAAAGAACTCGAGCGGGCGATTCAGATCCTCTGCCGGCGCACGAAGAACAACCCGGTCTTGATTGGTGAGCCGGGAGTAGGGAAAACCGCCATCGTCGAAGGGCTAGCCCAGAGAATTTCCGATGGAGATGTGCCGCCATTTCTTGCCGACAAGCGCATTCTTTCGCTGGACCTTTCCTTGATCGTGGCCGGAACGAAATACCGCGGACAATTTGAAGAGCGGCTGAAGACCATCATGAAGGAATTGATGGAGAGCCAGAACGCCATTGTGTTTATCGATGAATTGCACACGCTGGTGGGCGCGGGCTCGGCCGAAGGTTCTCTTGACGCCGCCAATATTTTGAAACCTGCTCTGAGCCGCGGCGAGATTCAGTGCATCGGCGCCACTACGCCGGGAGAATATCGCAAGTCGGTGGAGAAAGACCGTTCGCTCGAGCGCCGGTTCCAATCTGTAAAGGTTTCCGCGCCTAACGAAGAAGAAGCGATTCGTGTGCTGCAGGGCGTTCGAGACCGCTACGAAAAATTTCACGCGGTGAGCTACACGGACGAAGCCATTCGCTATGCAGTTTATCTGTCCAACCGGTATATCCCCGACCGTTTTCTGCCGGATAAGGCCATCGATCTTCTGGACGAGGCGGGTTCGCGCGTGAAGTTGCGCCAAGCGATGCTTCCAGATGAAGTGTCCGAGGTGCAGAAGCGCGTGAAGTTCATCACGCACCGCATGGAAACAGCCATCGCCAATCACGAATTCGAAAAGGCGCGGTTCTATTCCGAAGAAGAGCGAAAAGAAAAAGAGCACCTGCGAACGCTGCGAGAGAAGTTGAAGATTGACGATTCTTCCACCGGCATCGTTACGCGCGAAGATATCGAAGAAGTTGTAGCGCGCTGGACGGGAATCCAGGTTTCCGCGATCAAAGAAGACGAACAGCAGAAGCTGCTGCGAATCGAAGAGGAACTGCACCGGCGGGTCATCAGCCAGGACAAAGCGATCACCGCCCTGGCACGGGCAATTCGCCGAAGCCGCGCTGGCCTGAAGGCGCCGGGCCGTCCGGTAGGCTGTTTCCTGTTCCTGGGGCCGACCGGAGTGGGCAAGACGGAAGTGGCGCGAAGGCTGGCGGAATTTTTGTTCGGCAGCGAGAAATCGCTGGTTCGCTTCGATATGTCCGAGTACATGGAGAAGCATTCCGTATCGAAACTGATCGGAGCGCCTCCAGGATATGTGGGATACGAGGAAGGCGGACAACTGACGGAGCGCGTACGGCGCACTCCGTATTCCGTAATTTTGCTGGATGAGATTGAAAAAGCGCATCCGGACGTATACAACATCCTGTTGCAAGTTTTTGAAGACGGGCAACTGACCGACGGCCTGGGAAACACGGTGGATTTCCGCAACGCGATCATCATCCTTACTTCGAACCTGGGGGCGCGGCAACTGCAAAAGCAAAGCGGCCTGGGATTTGCATCGAAAGAACTCGACTCGATGGCCAAGAGTCAGGACGACATGGTAATGAGCGAGGTCAAGCGGGTGTTCAATCCCGAGTTCCTCAATCGTCTGGACGAGGTGATACTGTTCAACTCGCTCACGGACGACGATCTGTTGCGCATTATTGATTTGCTGGTAGGCCAGATTAACGAGACGCTGGTGCATCGCCAGGTGCAGATTGCGCTGACACCGGAAGCGCGCCAGTGGATTCTGGAAAAAACCTGCGGCGATCGAAATTATGGCGCGCGGCCGCTCCGGCGCGCGTTACAGAAGTATGTCGAAGACCCACTGTCGGAAGCTTTGATACAGGGCGGACTGCAAAGGCCGGCTACGCTGGAGGTTTTTCTCTCCAGTGAGGGTCTTTCCTTCCGTCCCGTAGTTGAAGCAACCCCGGTGGCCCACTAAGAATCCTACGCGCAAGCCGGACGGGAGCGGTTCCGGCGGGGGAGCACATAATCTTGGGCGGAAATCTGCGGCCTTGACTAGGGCCGCGAGCACGAAAATTTTTGTGCGCCTGTTTCAACCCCTTGCCGTTGTGTGCTTGTGCATAATCTCGTATGGGGATCTTCTTTGGGCTCAACAGGGACAGGGATCCTCAGGCCCTCAATACGTAATCCAGCGAATCGAATTCATCGGCAACCGGCGCATCCAGGCGGACACTCTGCGCGCGCGAATTTTCTCGCGGCCGGGCGATCCTTACAGCGAAGAAGCGGTTCGCCGCGATTTCCAGGCGCTTTGGAACACACAATTCTTCGAGGACGTGCGGCTCGAAGTGGAAGACAGTCCGGACCAGCCCGACGGTAAAATTGTCGTTTTCTATTTGAAAGAGCGGCCGATCATCCGCAGGATTGAGTACAAGGGGAACAAATCGATCTCGGAGTCGGATATTCTCGACGCGTTCAAGGATAAGAAGGTAGGTCTTTCGGTGGAAAGCCAGTTCGATCCGACGAAAATCAAGCACGCCGAAGTGGTAATCAAGGAGCTACTGGCCGAACACGGCCGGCAATTCGCAACCGTCAAGCCGACCTACGAACGTATCGCTGCGACCAACGCGGTCAAGCTGGTCTTCAATATTGACGAAGGCCCCAAGGTGAAGGTTGGCACGATTACGTTCACCGGGAATAAAGTCTTTTCGGACGGAAAACTTTTGCGCGCCATGCGGCACGACCGGCCCTATGCAATTCCTCTCTATATAACGAATATTGCCGTTATGGACAAAACCTACGATCGCCAAAAACTCGACGAAGACTTGGAGGTAGGAATTAAGGGGCTGTATCGCGACCACGGTTATTTCAAGGTCAACGTCGGCGATCCGGTCCTGAATACGGTTGACGAAGACCGCAGCGGCATCAAAGGGCCCTGGCCGATGCTGGGATCCAAACACGGTAAACGAGTGAATATAAAGATTCCGATCGAGGAAGGCGCGCAGTTCCGGATGGGAAGTCTGAAATTTCGCAGCAGCGACCCGGAAGTGGGTTTGGTCTTCAAGTCCGACCTGCTAGCCCGCGTATTCCCGATAAAAGAGGGCGAGGTTTTTTCAGCCGACAAAATACGGAAGGCGCTCGACAATTACAAGAAGCTGTACGGGGAATATGGCTACATTGATTTCGTGCCCGAGCCGGTGACGGAAATCGATGATGTGAAGAAAGTCGTAAATTTGACCATGGAGTTCGATCAGCAGAAGCAGTTTTTCGTGCGCCGCATCGAATTTTCCGGTAACACTACCACCCGCGATAAAGTGATCCGCAGGGAAATTCTGCTGGATGAAGGCCAAGTGTACAACAATCGCTTGTGGGAATTGAGCATATTGCGGCTCAACCAACTCGGCTACTTCGACGTCATCAAACCGGAAAACGCGGAGTTGAAGCGCAACGTGAAGGCCGGCACGGTCGACATCCGGCTGAAGGTGCATGAAAAAGGAAAACAATCCATCAGCTTCTCCGGTGGCGTGAGCGGAATTGCCGGCACCTTTGTCAGCGCCTCTTACCAAACGAACAATTTCCTGGGATTGGGTGAAACACTCACCTTGTCGGCGCAGTTGGGCAGTTTCCAGCGGGGCTACACGTTTGGATTCACCGAGCCGTTTCTTTTCGATCGGCCGATCACTTCCGGCTTCACTATTTTCGCCAGTAAACTCTCCTTTAACCAGGAAAAGCAATTTGGCGCTCTGCTTGGCGAGAACGTGGCCCTGAATCCGGCGTTGCAGCAAAACTACGACACGAACACAAAGGGTTTCACCATTTTTTTGAGTGAGCCGCTGCGAAGGTTCTCTTTCGCGCGCGTGGGGCTGACGTATGGATTTTCCACGACAGACATCACTACCTTCAGCCAGTCGGCGCAGTTGCTGTTCGATAGCATCCAATTCACCAGTCTGGCGGGGCCTTCCGCGCTGACTGGCATTCATTCCAGCAAAATCACGCCGACGATCAGCTACAGCACGGTGAACAACCCACAAAACCCCACACACGGTAGAAGCTTCTATTACGGTTTGTCGTTCGAGGGCGGCCCCATCGGGGGCAACGTGAACACTTTCAGCAATACATTTTCGACGAGCTATTTTCATGCCGTCAATAAGCGCCGTAACGTGTTTGCGGTGAAGTACCAGACGGCGTTAATCACGGGCTATGGCGGGAAAGATATCCCGCCTTTCAACCGCTTTTATCTGGGTGGCGAACAGGACGTGCGGGGTTTTAATTTCTACACGATCTCTCCTTTTGTGGCGATTCCGTTTTCGACCAGTACCAGCATCATTTACTTCGATCCCAGAAAGCTCGGGCCAACGGGAGCTCCCACGCCGCAACAGCTCATCGTCCCGCTTTTGGAATTCATTCCCACTCGTCCGGGAGGGGATTATCAAAACGTTTTAAACCTGGAATATCGCATCCCCATTGCGGGCCCGGTGACGCTGGTGATGTTCAACGACCTGGGAGTGAATGGCATCCTGCGGCAATCGCAATTGTCACTAAATCCCGCGGCGGTGGCCTTGTTCCAGGAACAGTATCCCAATCCTGATTTCCCAAATGTACATGTGACGAACGACCTGCCCATCATTCACGGCACGAATTTCCATCCGCGCACTTCTGCGGGAGTGGAGTTGCAGGTTATTCTGCCGATCGTCAACGCGCCGTTTCGCATTTACTACGCATACAATTATTTGCGCTTGACGGGGACGATCGTGGCGCCGGAGGGCGCCTATTCTTTGAGCGATGCGGTGAAAAACAGCTTGCCACCCGGAGTGCTACAGACGCAGATCGCTCCGGAACTAGAATCCATTCTGTTTCAGCAAGTGCAGCATGTTCCGTCGGGACTGATTGAGCCGAAACAAACTTTCCGGTTTACCGTGGGAAAGACCTTTTAATATGAACCTTTAGTCTTCAGAGATCGAGGTACAGCGCCCGGGAAATTTTTTTACGCGCGAGATAGATAAATCGTTCGAGACGGGACGGAGGAGTGAGGATGCGAGCTTGGAAAATAGGGGCGGTAATAGTTCTGGCCGCCGGGTTGGCACGGTGCGGCGGAAACAGCACGCCAGTTGGGGTTATCGTGATACCGACGGGCACCGCTACTTCACCCATTTCCGTTCTTATCAGTAACCAGCCTGGCTTGCCTCCCGGCCAGCAGCAATTCACGGCTAATGTAACCGGCACTTCGACCTCCACGGTGAACTGGCTAATTTGCCTCCCCCCTCCGAGTCTGACGGTGAAACATCCGATACCGCTAAATTGCGGGCAGCTCACCGGCTTTGGCACCATAAGCAGTACCGGACTGTACGTTGCTCCACCTACGCCGCCGTCACCAAATATTTTTGTTGTCGCGGCGCAAAGCACGGTGAACCAGAATATTTACGGAATCAGTTTCGTTGAGGTGGGCTCGGGAGTGCGCGTTTCGATAGCACCGACCAATGTCACCATCGCTCCAGGCGAAAACATCCTGTTCACGCCGACAGTTAGCGGCACTACTAATACGGCCGTCACGTGGAGCGTAACCGGCGACGGCATGACAGTTGTTGGCGGCAACTCGACCATCGGGTTTATCTGCCCGAATCCGGCGGCGCCGCAGCCGTGCCCCGCGGGGACTTATATCGCGCCATTGACCTCGCCGGGTACGGTGACCATCACGGCCACATCGGCCGCGGACAGCTCCCAATCTGCCACGGCGATCAGTGACTATTGGAACCTCGACGGGTCAAACGACGCTCTCTTCTATCCTGCCGACGATGGCGCAAGAAGGCTCGGTGCAGCAAGACATTTATCTGAATGGTACAAATTTCTTCTCTACCAGCACAGTGCTTGCAGGCGGCGTTCCGGTCCCCACGATATTTATCAGCCCTACGCTCCTGCGCGCCACCATACCAGCAGATCTGCTGGTCTCACCGGCGCCATGCACCCCGCAGACAGCAGCGCCGCAAATTCCGATTATAGTGGAGCGCCAGAATGGCGATCGTACGCAGCAGGCGAATCTGATTATCAACCCATCGCGTCCGGCGCTGGTCGCTTCGTCACCGGATAGCACGGTAGCAAGCGCTGCGGATGTAGGCGTGACTCTAACCGGCGGATATTTCTCGCCCTGCACGTCGGTATTCTTTAATGCCCAGCCGGTGACGGTGAGTGCCGGGGGAAGCTCAAGGGTGTTGCAGGTTACTATTTCGGATACGGACTTTGGTCCCCCTGGTCTTTATCCGATCGTGGTAAAGAACACCGATGTCGTAGCGCCTAATCCCCCAATTTCCGCGGTGAACCTATCCATAGAGCCCACGTCGTTTCCGACCGCGCCCAGCACCTCCATCGGCGTGGGAGCCGGCCCGTCGGCAATCGCGATTGATCCTGCGCTGGATGTTGCGGTGGTTGCGAATACGGGGGCGAACACGGTCAGCATCATCAATTTGGTCAACGAATACAGTCGTGCCGGTGGCGGTGGGATCGACTCCCACGGGAGTCGCGATTGATGATCAGTTGGCGCACCACATCGCGGTGGTGGTAAACAACGGGAGCGGCACCGGAGGCAACAGCGTTACTGCAATTGACCTAACCACGAACATAGCAATATCCACTCTAACTTTGCCGAACACGGCCGTTCCACCAAATACGGTGGCGTTGCCATTCTCGATTGGAATTAACTCGTCGACTCACCGGGCGCTCGTCACGCAGCAATCGACGAATCTGGCCACAGTCCTGGACCTTTCCACCGGTAGGCCCGTGCTGGTGCAGCAAATCGGGGGAAGCTTAACTTCCTATAGCACTGGGCCAACTCCGTCCGTGGCGATTGACCCGCGTTTGAACTGGGCAATCGTGACGCCTGGCGGAGGGGGCTCGGTCAATATCGTAGATCTGGGCCGCGCTCCCAACACGACTCCGGGAGATGTGGTCGGCCGTGCTCCGGTGGTAATCGGGAGTCTCTCGGTGTTCACGTCAACTCAGGGCGTAGGCATCAACACTCAGACGCATAAGGCGCTTCTCACTGATCCAAGCGGCACCCTTACCACTTATAGCCTGCTGGACAATACAGTCAGTAGCATCCCGTTCCTGCAAAATGGCAACCCGATTGACCAGCCCGGGTTTATCGGGGCAGCTATAAATCCACTATCGAATGTGGGCATCGCCGTTAACGGGCTTGCCGGAACGGCCGCGATTGTGGACATGGGAAACAGCAACGTCTTGCAAACCGTTACAGGGCTCAACTCGCCACAGGCGGTGGCGATCGATGCGGCTACGAACCAGGCGTACATCGTGAATGCGGGGAACAATACAGTCTCGGTTGTTACGCTCGGGATATCGGGACAGTTTCGGGCATTGCAAATAGTGGAGTCCAGTCCCGCGATGGCGTTTGTGACTAGTCCCACGACTCCGCTGACTCTGACAATCAATGGCATTGGGTTTTCAGGGGCGCCGCAAGTAGTCGTTGATGGAACAGCGCTCCCAGCGGGCGACGTGACGGTGGTAAGCAACCGCCAGATTCTCGCAACGATCCCTGCAAGTATGCTCACGAACGCGCGCAACTTCATCGTGTACGTACAAAGCGGCGGACAATGGTCTAACACCACCGAACTCACCTTGATTCAACCGGTTCCTGTAGGTAACACGCCGGTGGGAGTGGCGGTGGACCAGAACCTCGATCAGGCGGTGGTAACAAATAATGCGGATAACACTATATCCATTTTGAACTTGCTCACGGGTGCGCCAATCTTATCCGGCTCAACCGTTTCGGCAGGATTCAACCCAGCGGGCGTCGCGGTGATCGACCGGCTAGGGTTGGCGGTGGTAGCGAATACTGGCAGTAACAACGTCACCGTCGTGGACGAGGCGGGAATTGATGGAGTCTTTACGCCTCCCACTACCGTGCCGCTTTGCGGCACCTGTACTGCGCCGGCAGGTGTCGGGCTCAATTCCGACACGGCCACGGCAGGGACCGCCAATACTACGTCGAATGACGTCAGTTTTGTCTCCCTACCAGCTACGGGTACGAGCGCGACTCTTGGGACGACTCTATTGGTTGATCAGTTTCCGGTGGCGGTTGCGATGGCGCCAGTACTCTTGTCTCCGCCCACACCTGGGATCATCACCACGCTGAACTATGCCGCCGTGGATACGGCATCGTCGGCGAGCAGCGTCGATTTGCTGAACGTCTCCGCCGACTCAATTATCGACAGGGTTTCTCCGTTCGAATTGCCCACAGGAGTCGTGTTCGATCCCGTGAATCAGGATTTCCTGGTGGTGGACAGTGTTATTAACAACGTGGTGATCGTGGATCCCATTACCTTCATTCCCACTTCATTCCGGGTGGGAATTGGGCCTACGTCACTAGATTACAATTATCAGACGAGCACGCTGGTAACGAACAACGCCGCGAGCAATACAATCTCAATTGTGGGTTATGTATGCCCGCCGAATCCGAATGGTCCGTCCAGCTGTGCTGGTCCGCGGGTGCGCGACGTACTGGGTGTGGGGGGCTTGTTGCAGCCTGCTTCGGTGGTGATTGGCCCGAACTCGATCGCGATCGACCTTAAGCTGAATCTAGGGGTGCTAGTGGATCAGAGCAATAATCGCGTTTTGCTTGTGCCGCTGCCGCACTAATGCTCGGCAGCGGTTGCGAAGTTGAGAGGCTGGATCGTTCGGCCAACCCCTGCGCGAGCGGTGGCATCCGAAAGTAAACGGGCGCGGTTACGAAATCCGATTGACCTGTTTCTGCGGCGACAGCTATAATCCCTGATTTGTGTTTACCGAAATATTCGAATAAGGAGTGAGAATGAAGATTCGATTTGGAGTTCCGGCCCTGGCGGCCCTGTTGATGTTGCCCACAGTTTGGGCGCAATCGAACGGCGCCGCCGCAGCGTCACCTGCGAAAGTAGGCGTGATTAGCGTTCAGGCGGCGATTCAGAGTACGGCAGAAGGCAAACAAGCTGCCGCTGAACTGCAATCCCAGTTTGCGCCGCGGCAGACAGAACTCGATAACCTGCGCAAGCAGATCGAGGATTTGCAGACGCGTCTGCGCACTACATCCAATACCTTGAGCGACGAAGAGAAAGCGCGGCTGGCGCGCGAGGGCGATCAGTTAACGCGAACCTATCAGCGCAAGCAGCAGGAATCGCAGGATGATTACACGGAGGCGGAGCGTGAAGTCGTGGACCGCATCGGCCGCAAGATGATCGACGTCCTCGACAAATATTCGAAGGAGAACGGCTATAGCCTAATCCTGGATACCTCGGCGCAGAACACTCCGGTGATCTACAATGCGAGCACGATTGACGTCACGCAGGACATCATCAAGCTCTTCGATCAGAACTACCCGGTGAAGAGCGCGGCGACCGCGAGGCCTGCGGCTCCGCGGTCAACGACTCCGAAGCCAGCAGCTTCGCAGCCGGCTCAACAGCAACCCGCTCCTCGATAGCTTCTGGATTAACGACAAAAGGCCTCGCCGAACAAAAGGCGAGGCCTTTTTGTTTTGTCATTGCGCAATGCCGTCGGACGAGGACTGGAACTAATTCGGAAGCCACTCAAACGGAAACATCTTTCCAGCGGCGGCAGGCTCGATATTCAAGCCCGCGAGCTCCGCGGCTCGCGAAAGTACGGGATCGCGGTTGCCAGCAAGATCTTTGGCGGTGGGAATGATCACTTCATCCGGAGTAACGCCAATATGCTCCAGGCTCTTCCCATCTTTCATGATGAGATCGGCTTCGGTGATGGAGAATCCGTAGAAAATCTTCGTGTCCGTTCCTTGAGAACCGCTGTAGCCCAGCGCTTCCATCACGGCCCCCATCGTGCGATCGCCTATGACGGTGCCGCGGTGCTCAAGCTGCACAACGCGCGGGAACAGTTCGGCAGCGGACGCCGAACCGCTGTCAACCAACACGATCAGCTTTCCAGAGAACGCACTATTGCCCCGTGTTTTGGCTGTTTCCGCTTTCAATTCCTTGCGGCCGACCCGGTCGGCGATCTTGACGTCATGATCGAGCACATTGCCGAGCATGCGCTCGAGGGTAAGAATTTCACCACCGGGATTTCCGCGGAGGTCCAGGATCAGGGTCTTGTGCTTTCGCGCGATCCCAAACAGGTGATCGACCTCGCTGTCGGCGAGAAAGAATTCCGGCATCTTCCAAATCATGACGTCTTCGACCTCATAGTATCGTTGCCGGACGGTATGGTCGTAGGATTCCCGATCGCGGACCATCTGCCATATGTCGGTATCTCCGCTGCTACCGGAGACGTCCAGCACTCTCTTGAGTTCGCGCACTTTGGCATCCACGATGAGCTTTCGTTGCTGGCCTTGAGGGTCGCGCAGAACAAGACTCGTCGCCTTTTGGGGCGCCAAACTGTTGAAGTAATAGTTCATTTTCCAAAAGACCCCGCGGTTCACGGGATAGCCGTTGTAATCCATAACCTGGTCGCCCGGATGCACTTTGGTCTCGGCGTCAGTTCCCGGCCGGACACGGGTGACAAAGCAATCCTCTCCGAACATTTGCATGCGGTAGCCGTAGTCGATGCGGTAGGGTCGCGACGGCGGGTTGAAGAATGTATGAGAATCGTTTAAGGCGTCCAGGTAGCCGGCCACGATACCGAACGCTTCGCTAAGCGATGAAGCATTTTGAATCTTGGCGTCGTAGTCGTGAAAGCGCGCGTCAATGTCCAGGCCGTGATACTTGGGGTCGTAGTAGTGCTTCTTCAGATTATCGTATGCGTCGTGCAGGATGGCCCGCGATCGATAAAGGTTTGTGGCGTCTAATTTGGTCTGCTGTGAACGGAGGGCTGCTCCGGAGAGAGCGCCCAGGATAATCGCCACTACGATCGCAGTTTTGATGGATGAGCGTTGCGACATAAGACACCTCCCAAGTGTCCAGGTAAACTTTCTAGCCGCCTATGTACGTGAGTTTACACAGTAAGGCAAGTAAGTTTTAAGTATTTGACAGTAGAGTTCTTCGGTCGTGACATGTCGCAATCGTAGGGCGCCATTCGCGGAAAGCGAAACATCGGGTTCGCGCAGGTTTCAACTTGCCGCACAGAGGGGGCCGGGCTACCGCGAAGAATGGTTGCCGCCCTGTTAAGTCAAATGTGCGATACAACCGGCGTCCGGGGCCGGATGAGGGCGGCCTTGCGTTTTCGGGGGCGAGAAATTATACTAGTGTGCTTCCAGAAAGGTCGCATGTCCCAGTGGGCGCGAGCCCACTTTTTTGTTGGGCGCGAGAACGGCGTCAGGGCCGGACTGCCTGTGGAAGCCGGCTGGAGATGCCGGCCGAATCGTACTGGAACCTAAGATCAGGGTCCTTAGTCGGCCCGTTGAATCGAATGCAACTGGAAAAGATCCGTGAGGCGGCGGAGCGGGTAGCGGGCTCGCTGGGACTCGAGATTTTCGACGTGGAATGGAAGATTGGCAAGCAGCGGCTTCTGCGGGTCTATATTGACCGTTTGCCCGGCCCCCAGAACCCGGAGGGCCTCGGTGTCACCCATAAGGATTGCGAACGGGTCAGCGAGCAGCTCAGCGTGATTATAGATGTGGAGGATTTGGTGCCGGGTCCGGCTTATGTTCTGGAGGTTAGTTCTCCGGGGCTGGATCGAAAGTTGATGAGGGCCGCGGATTACGAGCGATTCGTTGGGCGGCTGGCGCGGATTTGGGTTACTGAGGCAATCGAGAATCAGAATTATTTCGAGGGACGTTTGGCCGGCTATGCGGATGGCGTTGTGAAGCTGAATGTAAAGGGCCGCGAGATGGCGGTGCCCTTCGCCGGTATTAAGAAGGCAAATTTGGTCGTTGAGTTATAGGCATTTGAACGGCGGCATAGTTACGGCGCGAGAAATTTCTGCAAGACCTGGAACTAAATATCTTGGAACTGATGTTCGGGAGAAACTCAAATGGCGAGTCTGCTGTACCAGACAATCGAGCAGATCAGCCGGGAGAAGCACATTGAACCCGAGATCATCGTCGCGGCCATTGAGGACGCGATGGTGGTCGCGGCGCGGAAATATTACCGCACTGAGGAAGATATCCGCTCGAAGTTCAACCCAGAATCCGGCCAGGTAGACGTGTTTTCCGTGCACACTGTGGTCGAAGAAGTTACTGACCCGCTGCGTGAAATCTCGCTCGGAGATGCCAAGAAACGCCAGCCTGAAATCGAGGTGGGCGGCGAAGTGATCGAGACGAAACCGACGGACGTCCTCGGAAGAATTGCTGCGCAGACGGCGAAGCAAGTGATTCTGCAGAAAGTGCGCGAGGCTGAGCGCGATACGATTTACAACGAATTTCACACGCGCGTCGGCGAGCTGATCAATAGCGTTGTGAAGCGCATGGAAGGTCCGGACATCGTGGTGGACCTGGGGCGCACGGAAGCGCGTCTACCAAAGCGCGAACAGTCACGTTTGGAAGCTTATAACGTCGGCGACCGGCTGCGCGTTACGATTCGCGCGGTGGAACGCGCAGCGAAAGGGCCGCAAGTAGTTGTTTCGCGCGCCGATCCTGCGCTGGTGCAGCGGCTTTTCGAAATGGAAGTGCCGGAAATTTATGACGGCACCGTGCAAATCCGAGCGGTGGCTCGCGAAGCGGGCGAGCGAACGAAGATAGCAGTCGAGAGCCGCGACAAAGATGTGGACCCCGTCGGCGCCTGTGTAGGCATGAAGGGAATGCGCGTACAGTCCATCATTCGTGAATTGCGCGGCGAGAAGATCGACATCATCCCGTATAACGAAGAGACCATCGCGTTCGCGCAAAAGGCATTAAGCCCGGCTAAAGTTACGCGCGTGCAGGTGGTGGATCCGGAAGAAAAAAGACTGGAAGTGATTGTCGAGGACACCCAGCTTTCGCTCGCAATCGGCAAGAAAGGCCAGAACGTGCGGCTGGCCAGCAAATTGATCGGCTGGAATATCGACATCAAGAGCGAAGAAGAGAAGCGCCGGGAGATCGAAGCGCAGATGGCCGCGCTTACCGCTCCCGGAACGCCGCTCACCGAATTAGCGGGCGTGGGTCCGAAGACTATCGAGAAACTCGAAGCTGCTGGAATCACTTCTGTCGAGAAGCTCGCGGATATGACGCCGGAACAATTGGTCGAGATTCCGGGTATCGGCGAGAAGATGGTTGAAAAGATTCACCAGTCCGTAGCAGCATATTTCGAAATGCTGGAAACGCAGGCAGCTGCCGGGCCGAGCGAGCAGGTTGACGCAGTCGAACTGGCACCGGAGGCAGCGGTTGAAGTGCAAGATGCTCCTGAGGCGGACGCAGCGTCTGAAAAACCCGAAGTAGGCGAGGAACTCGAATCCTCTGAAGCGTCCGATGCAGGTGACGCTCCGCAGGCGGCCGAGGAGACAGACGCGCGCGGGGCGGATCCTTTGGATTCACCCGGCACCGCGGACACTAGAGAACTCACGGGCGAAGAAACGCCACGCCATTCAATTGAGGGCGGAGAAGAAGCCGGGGACTCAGAAGAAATACAGAAGTAGATTCCAGTGAAACTTGTAGCGAAAGAGGCTGATGGCAGATCCTAATCAAGTCCGAATAAATGAGCTGGCCAGGGAACTCGAGATCAAGGCAAAGGTCCTGATCGAGTACCTGCCGGAAGTTGGCGTCACCGAGAAGAAGACGCATTCGAGCTCGATCGATAATTCTCATGCCGAGCTTGTGCGGAAGCATTTCTTGGGGTTAGCGGCGCAGGAAGCCGCTGCTGAAGCGGAGAAGGTGAAGACAGCGGCGGCGAAATCGAAGCCTTCACGCCCGGCCGCTGCAACGCAACCGGTTGCCGCGCGCCCGGCGCCTGCGGCCTCGGTTCCGGCGGCAACGACACCCGCCACGCGTCCGGCGAGCGGCGCTACTGCACCTGCTGCAACATCCGCGAAAGCTCCGCCACCCGTAGCGAAACCGGGGGTTGCGCCAGCCGGATCAGCGCCTCCTTCTCGCGTTGCGAAGCCCGGCGTTGCGCCCACACCAGGATCTTCCATTCCCGCACGCCCTGTAGCTGCCAGTGGCACTCCCGGGGCGGGCAGCACGACAGCGCAACGTCCCTCCGCCGCGCCCGGTGGATATAGACAAGCTGGCGCGCCATCATCCGTTCAAAGATATCCGGCCAGTTCTGGAGGTCCGGCCGGTGCTACTCAAGGCCGACCCTCGCAGGGATTTCGTCCTGCTGCACCAGGTCAGAGTCGTCCCGGTGGTGCTCCCGGACAAAGCCGTCCTGGCGCTCCCAGGCCGGGCGGACCGCCTTCGCGGTTTCCACAACGCCCTGGCAGCAGCCGCCCGGGACAAGACCCAGTAGGAGGGCAACGACCAGGCGCCGGCATTCCCAAGGCCGAGCCAGGTAAGCCTTTGTACGCGCGCAAGCCTCCCGCTTCGCGCGGGCGCCCGCTGATCGAAAAACGATACGCCGAAGGAGAGCGCAAACTTCATCCCGTGCGGCCTCGCGCAGGCGCAGGCCCCGGACGCGCTGCACAGATTGAACAGGCCCCGCCGGTTAAGCGCGAACCGCGAGCCGTTACCGTCACGGAAGGAATTACGGTTCGCGAACTCGCGGAGAAGCTGGACATTCGCGCCAAGGAATTGTTGAAGACACTGCTCGATCGAGGCGTTTTCGCCAGCATCAATCAAGCGCTCGACGTGCCGACAGCGACGAACCTGGCCGAGGCATTCAACGGTATCGTTCAAGTTGTCACGTTTGAAGAGCAGGTTGTTCAAGAAGAGAAGATCAAAGAAGAGCGCACGGGCAACGAAGTGCCGCGCGCGCCTGTAGTCACCGTGATGGGCCACGTGGACCACGGGAAGACGAGCTTGCTGGACGTAATTCGAGAAGCCGACGTCGCGGGTGGCGAAGCGGGAGGAATCACACAACACATCGGGGCTTATGAAGCGCACGTACAGGGTAAGCGCATCGTGTTTATCGATACCCCGGGTCATGAAGCGTTCACTCGCATGCGCGCACGCGGCGCGAAAGTTACAGATATCGTCGTGCTGGTGGTAGGAGCGGACGATGGAATTATGCCGCAGACCGAAGAAGCGATTTCGCACGCTCGTGCAGCAGGAGTTCCGATCGTCGTCGCCATCAACAAAATCGACAAGCCGGACGCGCAGCCGGAACGCGTGAAGCGCCAGCTTTCGGACAAAGGACTCATGCCCGAAGAATGGGGCGGCGACACCGTAATGGTCGAAGTTTCGGCCAAAATGAAGACGAATATTCCGAAGCTGCTCGAAATGATTCTCCTGGTCGGCGACCTTCGAGAGTTGAAAGCTGATCCCGACGTGCCCGCGAGCGGCACGGTACTGGAATCGCGCGTGGATAAAGGCCGCGGCCCTGTGGCCACCATGCTCGTTCAAAACGGCACTTTGCACGTGGGAGATGTGTTCATCGTCGGCGCGGTGTACGGAAAAGTTCGCGCCATGTTTGACGATCGCGGAGCGGCCATCAAGCAAGCCGGTCCTTCGACGCCGGTGGAGGTTCTCGGTTTGCAGAGTGTGCCGGAAGCCGGCGATCAATTTCAGGTGGCGGATGAAGCCAAAGCCCGACACATCGTTGAGTACCGGCAGGGTAAGCAGCGCGAAGCTTCGCTTGCAAAATCGGCCAGTGGCCGCTTGACGCTGGACCAGTTGCACGAACAGCTGAAAGTGGGCGAAGTGAAGGAACTGCCCGTGGTGGTGAAGGCGGACGTACAGGGGTCTGTCGAAGTGCTCAACGAGATGCTGCCGAAACTTTCAACCGAGCAGGTGAAACTGAAAGTAATTCACGCGAGCGTGGGAGCAGTGAACGAAAGCGACGTCCTGCTTGCGTCGACGTCCGGCGCCGTGATCGTCGCGTTCAACGTGAGGCCGGAGCGAAAAGCTTCGGATCTAGCGCAACGCGAAGGCGTGGACATTCGCCCCTACTCGATCATCTACGAGTTGCAGGACGAATTGAAGA
This sequence comes from uncultured Acidobacteriota bacterium, assembly GCA_963830375.1. Classification (GTDB taxonomy): domain Bacteria; phylum Acidobacteriota; class Terriglobia; order Acidiferrales; family UBA7541; genus Palsa-295. Next base: position 331,710 of record CAWHMJ010000008.1, on the reverse strand, counting down.
AAGCCATGTCCGGATTACTGGCACCGGTAATCAAGGAAACGTATCTGGGCCGGGCGGAAGTGCGCAACACATTCAAAGTCAAGGGCGTGGGAACCATCGCCGGTTGTTCGGTACAAGACGGCATCATGAAGCGCGACGCGGAGGTCCGCGTGCAGCGCGATAACGTCGTAATCTACACTGGGCGGATCACTTCCTTGAAGCGTTTCAAGGAAGATGCCAACGAAGTGCGCCAGGGTTTTGAATGCGGTGTGGGCGTGTCGAATTTTGCGGATGTGAAAGTGGGGGACATTCTCGAATGCTTCAAGATGGAAAAGACCGTAGCGCTCGAGATGCCTCCTCCCAGCGAACGCCCGCGCCGGCAGGAACGTGCGGGGCGGCAGGAAAGCGCGTAACCGCGGCGAAATCGTTTCCAATGAATTTTCTACTCGCCCGTTTTAGCTGAAATTACGGGGGCGAAAATGCCGATCGGTCTCCTCACTCTTGAAATTCACATCTCCGAGGCACAGTCTCTCAAAGACAAGCGGCAAGTCCTGCGCAGCCTGAAAGACCGCCTGCGCGCGCATTTCAACGTGGCAGTGGCGGAACTGGAGCATCAGGAGTTATGGCAACGCTCGAAGGTCGGCGTAGTGAGCATCTCGGGGGACGGCAAACATCTGGAAGAATCGCTCGCAGCAGTCGCCGCGGAATCGGAGCGTTTGCTCGGCCGTGATTTGGTTTCGCAGGAAATAGATTATTTCGAGGACAGTGAATAATGCTCGGCGGACACCGTTCGGAACGGATCGCAGAAGAAATTCGGAACGAAGTGAGTCTGATGCTCGCGGGCGAGCTGAAAGATCCGCGGCTGGCGGGACCGGTGATGGTGACGGAGGTCCGCTTGGGCGCAGGCATGCGCACCGTGCGTGTATTCGTGCAACTCGCGGAAGACGACAACGAACGCGCGGAAACATTAGAAGGGCTGAAAGCGGCGTCGGGCTACGTGCGCCACGAGCTGGTGGAACGTTTGCGGCTTCGGCGAGCGCCGGAAGTGATTTTTCTGCTCGACGAATCGGAAGAATACGGCCAGCATATCGACCAGCTCCTAAGAAAGGCGAAACCGCCGGAGACCTTGTAGCCGGGCTTTCGTTGTGATTTTTCTTGTAAGCAAAAAACGCTATATGCCGCTTTCAAAACGCGGCAGAACCAAGCAGCAAACGAAAAGATGCCCCGATCTCCTCAGCCTTTGCCCTACGACGGAATTCTTATCGTCGACAAGCCGCGCGGGAAAACTTCGCACGACGTGGTGGAAGTTGTGCGCCGCCTGGTCGGTTTCCGCGGCATTGGACATTTCGGAACTCTTGATCCACTGGCAACCGGAGTCCTGGTTCTTGCGCTGGGCCGCGCCACACGGCTGGCGCGGTTTTACAGCGGACGCCGGAAGCGATACAGCTTCGCGGTGCGATTCGGATTTTCCACTGACACCTATGACGCGGACGGCGAAGCCTTGGGACCTGATGCAGCTCCTGCGCTGAACCCGAAAGAACTGGAAGAATACGCAGCGCGATTCCTGGGCAAGATCAAGCAAACTCCGCCGTCTTTCTCCGCGAAAAAGATTCATGGGAGGCCGGCGCATGAACTGGCGCGAAAAAACAAGCCGGTGAAGCTGGAACCCGTCGAGGTGGATGTGTACGAATTCAGGCTTACCGGCGTGGAAGGTTCGATCGCGCGGTTCGTGGTGGAATGCGGCGCCGGGACCTACATTCGTTCGCTGGCACACGAACTCGGAGCGCTGCAGGGTTCCGGCGCGCACCTGGCGGAGATCCAACGCACGGCGGTCGGCGAGTTTACGCTGGACCAGGCCGGCCAACTGCTGGAACTCGACCAGGAGGCCAAGACGGGACGTTTGGAAAAACGCATCATTCGCCTGGAAAGTTTATTGCCTGAGCTGCCTCGGGCAACTATTTTGCCCATCGTCGAAAAACGCGTGCGCCACGGCGCAAAGTTCAATGTGTCGCTAGCTCAGATTCAACCTGGCCAGGTGACATCGGTCCCTGGGGCTCCCGCGCAGCTGGATTCGGATGACTGGAAGCCGTCCAGATTGCGCGTGTTTAACCAGCAGGGACAATTGATCGCTATTGCTGAGCCGGTCGTGCCACGTACCTACCAGCCGGTCGTAGTCCTCGAAGCGATTCCCTGACACTTCTTATTCTGTCTTAGCTATTGGACAGCGGTTGAGTGTAGCCGTGTCTGGGCTACTGTGGTGCGGGTTGTTGCTGCGGGGCCGGTTGAGGCGGAGGTGGCTGCGGCTGCGCTCCCTGCTCGAAAGGAGTCGGTTGTTGCGGTTGAGACCCAGGCTCGGGAGCAGGAGCGGGCGATGGCTGAGTTTGGGGCGGAGCTTGTGGTTGCGTTTGGGGTAGGCCTGGCACCCGCTCTTGGCGCTCTTGGTGCGTGGGTCCCTGTGAGCCTGGACCTTCGGTAGCACCGCGACCCGCGTAAATCAGATGATCCTTGCGCGGCGCGAGGGCGACCATACGCGGGGTCACAAGAATCAGCACCTCGGTATCTTGTTGTTGCACGTCTTCCGCCGCTCCTAACAACCCCGCGCCAGTTGCGCCTCCAAACGCAGGCGTGCCGTTCAGGCCACGCATGTACTGCGGCGAGCGGAATCCTGCCAAGGCCGCCGTTTGATCCGTCTTTACGCGTACGGTTTGATGGATCTCCTCGTTCGCCACAACCGGGATGTTGTTAAGAATTGATCCCGTGAGGCTAGTAATATTGAATTCAAGCTGCAGCGTGACCTCATCGTTTTGGTGAATGCGCGGCGTAGCCTTTACCTTGACTCCCACGTCGATGTACTCGGCATTGGGGAACTGCGTACCGATGGCCGAAGAGCTGCCGCTCAGAAATTGCGAAGAATTAAGTATGACCGATACGGTATTGGAGCCGAAGTTGGCGACTGCCAAGTCAGGTTGTGCAGTGTCCGTGAATGCGGCGGTGGCCAGGGAAACCGGATTCGTCTCGACGGGGAATTCAAAAAATGGAGTAAAGGTTCCGTCGCCGAGTCCAATCAGCAGGGATACGGCATCGTCAGTCTGCGCCGTGACGGCCAGGTCGGGGATGCCGTCGATGTTGTAGTCCGCGATGGCGATCGAAGTGGGGCCATTGCCCGCAGGAAAGTTGTTTGTTGCGCCAAACGTGCCATCACCAACACCCAGAAGAATTGAAACGGAGGCGCCCGAAAGCGTGTCCGTTCCCGGGCCATTATTTGCGACCGCAAGGTCCAGGATGTTGTCGCCGTTGAAGTCGGCCGCCGCCACATAGATCGGGGTTTGGCCGGTCGGATAGCTCAAGGGTTTATTGAACGTCCCATCCCCATTTCCCAGAAAGACGGAGACGGAGTTGTCCGTTTGATTGGTAACCGCCAGATCTAACTTGCCGTCGTTATTGAAATCCGCGACCACAAGGCCGGTGGGCCCTTTGCCGGTGGTTAAATTTACAGGGGCCGCGAAAGTTCCGTCTCCGTTGCCCATGAAGACGGAAACCGTGTCGTCCTGCTGATTCGCAACGAGCAAATCGAATTGTCCGCCCGCGATCAGCGTTGCGGAGACGACGGAGACCGGATGGTTTCCGGTCTTGATAGGCGAACCGGAAGCGGCCGTAAAGGTGCCGTCGCCATTACCCAGTAGAATTGTAACGGTATTGTCAGTTTCGTTGGCTACAGCCAAGCCCACATTCGTATTGTTCTTTGCGTTGAAGGTGCCCGTTGCGATGGAAATCGGTCCCTTGCCGGTTGTGGGTTTAAGGGTAGCCGGATTCTGAAAGGTTCCATCGCCATTGCCGAGAAAAATAGAAAGGTTGTCGTCGGTGAAGTTCGAGACGATGAGATCTTGAAAATTGTCGCCGTTCAAATCGGCTGTTGTTACGAAATTCGGGGCATTTCCCGTGGCATAGTTCGTTACCGGAAAATCAGAAGTGCTCAGGCCCAGGATGCTCGTTCCGCCCGTAGTCGCCCCCGTTCCAAGGCTGTTGGAATATTGCGCAAGCGAAACGGGAAAACGCTCGCCCACAAAGAATGTCGCAGGCTGGTTATCCTCGGCGCGAAGCAAAATCCGGCGGCCATGGCGCACCAGCGAAAGCATCTCCGAAAAACTTGCGGCCGCGCCGGGAATGGTGGCCAGAAAAGTTGACGCTCCGCCTCCGAAAGCGACGATTGGCGGAATCAGCCCGCCGACATCCACTTGACCCGAGGCCAGCAAGGTGGCGAGCTGCGTCGGCGAAAGACCGGCGGTCGCGGCGCTTCCGAATATTTGCGTAAGGACAGTAAGCAGCCCGGGAAGCCCCGATTCCGCCTCGGTTACGGCGTTCGAGGGAATGGTGTAAACATGGCCACTCTGCGGCGGCAGGATGCCAAGCTGCTCCGCATAATTGCGATCCATTTCGAGGATTTCGATTTCCAACACCAGTTCGCCGACCGGTCGGTCGAGGTCATCAATTACTCCGCTGGCTACGGCGATCGCTTGGGGAGAGGCACGCATCGTAAGCGTGCGGCTGCGGGTGTCCAACTGGCTTCGCGTGATTCCTGCAACTTCCCGCACCAGATGCGAGATTTCCGTCATCTGTTCCGGAGTCTCGGTAGATGAAAACAAGACTGTGCGCACGATCGAGAGATCATAATCTTTCCGCTTCTGCGTTGTATCGTCGGCCACGAAAAACAGGTGTTTGGTAAGCGGCCGCCAGAAAGTGTGGGTTTGTTCGCCCAGGATCCGCGTGGCAGTGGCGAAGTCCAGGTCATTCGCGTCAATGTGTACCTGCCGCGAGCGTAAATCCACGTCGAATGCAACGTCCACGCCGAACTTCCGCGCGATCTCTTCATAAGCGCTTTGCGTATCGCCACGCAATCGGAAATTTTGCTTTCCCGGCAAGTGTTCGAGGTGCACTTCACGGGGAAGCTCGGGGCCGGAAAGAATTTGCCTTGCTTGGCGGGGATCCAAAGCGGAGAGTTCCGTCAATCGGTCGCGGATCACTTTGTTGCTGGGATCGAGTTCCCGAGCTTCACGCAGTGTATGTAGCGCAGCGGGGATTTCCCCGGAAATAGCATGCCGCTCCGCCAGATCGACTTTCATCTGGACCACATGGCTCTTGGCGATTTCCCGGCGAGAAAAATAATCGCTATCGTTGGGCGCGAAGTTAACCGCGTCGGAATAGGCTTCGTAGGCCGCTTCCCAGTCACCTTGCTCTTCTGCGCGAAGGCCCTGCTTGTTAGCCTGCTTGGCTTTTTTAAGGTCGGCTTTTACCAGCGGGGAACTGGGAGTACTTGAAGAGTTCGCCCCCGGCGCGGGAGTTGTCTTGCTGGTTGTATCAGGGGTAGTGGCAGGTTGCGATTGCGGCGTTTGCGCCGGCTTGGCGCTGTCCGATTGAGACTGAACAACGGCAGGCAGCCTTGCGCGGGCGGAAGTGGCATGAAAGGTACCCAAGAAAGAAATCGCCAACAGGGCCGCGACGGCGGCGAAGAGCTTAGGCGATCTTGAACGAACTGCAGGTGGCATAAGTGGTTAGACGTTGCGTCCCTTCCTTGAGTTATCAAGGATTGAGCGCGGGCTGCGAGCTTACCCGTATATTGTACAGGGAAGCGCGGGCCTGCGAACAAGGTCTGGATTCCCTTGCTGTTGCCGTTGTGCTGAGATACACTGGGAATGCTAGTTGACACACGTTTACAACTAGAATTCCATGCTATCTGCTCTTCTTGTCGCACTTCGTGAAGGCGTCGAAGCCGCGCTCGTCGTCGGTATAGTCCTCGTCTATCTGAATCGTACAGGGCGGCGCGCGCTTACGAGCTATGTCTGGGCCGGAGTGATCCTGGCTGTCGCCGCCAGCATCGCCGCGGCATTGCTCTTGCAACGCTGGCATGTAAGCGAAGATGGTTTTGAAGGGCTGCTGATGCTGGCGGCCGGCGTTCTGGTGGTAACCATGATCGTCTGGATGAACCGCGTGGCGCGGCACCTGAAGAAGCACATCGAGCAACGGGTGGAAACGTACGCGCAGCAGTCCACACGCGCCGCCGGCTGGGGAATCGGATTCTTCGTATTCCTGATGGTGGTGCGGGAAGGCGCGGAGCTGGTTTTGATCCTGCGTGCCGTGGAGCTTTCCAGCGCCGGCGTGCAAGTCTGGATTGGAACCGGGCTTGGAATCGCGATCGCGGTGGCCGTCGGTCTTTTCTTTTTTCAAGGCACCCTGCGAATACCTCTTCATCGTTTTTTTGCGGCCACCAGCACGATTCTGATGGTGGTCGCTTTCCAGCTTTTGCTCACCGGCCTGCACGAGCTAAGCGAGGCCATGTGGCTGCCGTCAAGTAAACGTGAAATGGCCACAATAGGGCCGATCGTGCGGAACGAAGTATTCTTTTTTGTGGTGATTCTGGGAGTTGCGGCCCTGGTGGTGCTGCGCGAATGGTTCAGCGCGAAGAGCCCTGCGCCTGCGGAAGCGGCGAATTCGGCCGATCGGCGGATGCGCGAGTGGGAATTTCGGCGTCAGAAGCGCTGGAGTTTTGCGGCGGCAATCTTGTGCGTGGCCGTCGTTCTGTCTTTCGCGGCCGAGTACGTATATGCCCGGGCGGTAACGGCGCCGGTGCGTGCCCAGGTGCTTGTGGCGCAAAACGGCCAGGTAAACATTCCGCTTTCTGAGCTTACAGATTCGAGTTTGCATTTTTACACCGCGGACGTGAACGGGACCGTAATCCGATTTCTGGTGATCCACAAACAAAACGGCGACTTCGCCACGGCGCTGGACGCTTGCCAGATCTGCGGCACGGCCGGCTATCGCCAGGAAGGGCAGAACGTGATCTGCAGAAATTGCGGCGCGGCGATTTACATTCCTTCCATCGGAGAATCCGGCGGCTGCAATCCGATTGCGGTGAAATCCCGAGTAGAAGGGGGACAAGTGATTGTGGATGTTTCGGCGCTCGCCAATGCCACCTCTACGATTCACCCCTGAACGATGTTTGGCCGGCTGGTAAGAGAATCCTTCGTTCGTAATCCGCGACGTAAAGTTCTGGTGGCGGCTGCACTGGTCGTAGGCATGGCCGTCGCGACTTCTACCCTGACTATTGCACTCGAGGTTGGCGACCGACTGGCACGCGAATTTCGCAGCCTGGGCGCGAATCTGTTGGTTACGCCGCAAGCGGATACGCTTCCTATCGAAATTGGCGGTGTTGATTATCGACCGGTGAACGAAGGCGCCTACCTCAGCGAAACCGACCTCGGAAAACTGAAAACAATTTTCTGGCGCCACAATATTCTGGGATTCACGCCGTTCCTTGATGTTCCCGGCTACCTTCAGGAATCGGAGAACGCTGACCCGACGCCAGCTCATGATTGATCGGGACTTGGTACGAGCAGGACAGTGTCCGGTCCCCGACGGCACGAACTTTCAAGACGGGCTGAGCTCACCCATCCCTTGGTGGAAAATTCAGGGCCGCTGGTTTCACGATGACGCAAACGAATGCGTCGTGGGCTCGGCGCTGGCCGCGACCATGCCGGGTGTGACCGCGAAAAAGTTATTTACGTGTCTAGCCGGTCGCCTGGTGACTCAATGCGAGGCCAATTCCGGCGCAACACAAGCGATTGCTCTCAAAGTGAGTGGGTATTGTGTCCACGGATGACGCGGAAGACAATGCGTTGCTCGTGCCTCTCGCGATTGCGCAAAAATTGTCGGCGATCATCCAGAGCCAATTTCGTCAGCTTTTTGTAAGCGCGCTGACGAAGCCGGCCGACACTTTCTCCGAACGCGATCCGCTGAAAATGACGCCGACGGAATACGATCGCTGGTTCTGCTCGCCATACATTTCTTCGATCAGCTTCCAAATAAAAACGGTGTTGCCCGGCACGGACGTGCGCACCATTCGCCGCGTGGCGGACACGGAAGGGCGCATCCTCTCGCGCGTAGGCACTCTGCTTTGGATTGTTACGCTCGCGGCGCTGGGCGCTGCGGCCCTGGCGGTTGCGGCTACGGCGGCTACCACCGTTCTTGAGCGGCGCGCGGAAATCGGCGTGATGAAGGCGCTGGGCGCGACCAATTCTCTGATTGCCGGGATTTTCCTGGCGGAACAGTTGCTGCTCGCGGTTGCGGGAGGGCGCCATTGGGTTCGTAGTGGGTGCGGCATTGGCACGGAGCCTGGGCGCGAGCGTGTTTGGCACGCCCGCTTCGCCGCGGCTGATTCTGTTTCCGGTGATCCTTGGCATCGCGGCAATCGTGGCATTCGTGGGCAGTCTGATTCCTTTGCGGCGCGCGTCGCACTTCAATCCGGCGCCGATTCTGCGGGGCGAGTAATGTTCTGGCGCTTGCTCTGGAAACTCTTGCGCGGCAGCAGCGGGCGGCTGGTCGTTGCGATTCTGGCTCTGGTAAGCGGTGCGATGGTGATTTCTGCTCTGCTGAATCTTGAATTCGACGTCGAACACAAGCTCACCCAAGAATTTCGCATGCTGGGTGCAAACCTAGTGATTTCGCCCGGTCACGACGCGCAGATCAACGGAGCGGCTCCCGCTGCGCTTATGAATGAGAGCGAGGCGTTCGCCGCAATTCAGAGCTTGAAGGACCCAGCCGTTGTGGCGGCGGCGCCATTTCTCTACGTTGTCGAGCGCGCCGGCGACACGCCCGTAGTCGTTGCCGGAACGGAGTTGGAAGAGCTGCCGAAGCTTGAGCCGGCGTGGAGGATCGAGGGCCAGTGGACTTCGTCTGGCGATAATCAGATACCTTGCATAGTCGGGCGCAACGTCGCGAGGCAACTCCATCTCGCTCTGGGCAGCACGCTGCTTTTGTCTTACTTGGGCAAAACTACGCAGGCTACGCTGGTCGGCATCGTGGATGCGGGCGGCGCGGAAGACAATCAGGTCTTCATGGGATTGGCTGAAGTTCAGAGGCTCGCGGGACTTCCTGGGCAGATCGGTCTGGCGCAATTGAGCGTGAGGGGAACCGCTAAGAACATCTCGGAATACGCGGCGCGGCTGGCGGCTGCGCTGCCGTCGTACGAAGTGCGGCCAATCCGCCAGGTAACCGAAGCCGAGGGTGATCTTCTAAATCGCATCCGGCTGCTGATCGGGTCCATGGTGGTTCTGATTCTGGCACTGACGGCACTTTGCGTCCTTGCGACGATGGCGGCCCTGGCGATGGAGAGGCGCCAGGACGTGGGGCTGATGAAGGCGCTAGGCGGCTCGATTGCGCGGATCGTTACATTGTTTATGGCCGAAGTGGGCGTTCTCGGCGCGGCGGGAGGGTTCGTCGGCGCCATCCTGGGCATTGAACTTTCGCGCTGGATGGGCCAGCGCGTTTTTGGCACGGCAATTTCGCTGCGCTGGGAAATCTTTCCGCTGACTATCGCTCTTATGGTTGCGGTCGCGCTCGCCGGAGCGCTTCCTTTGCGGCTGCTGGGAAAAGTGAAACCGGCCGTAATTTTTCGAGGGGAATAGTGGCGACTCTGGTGCAAGTCGAGAATCTGCGCAAGGAATTCGGAAACGTTTGCGCGCTTGCAGGCGTGTCGTTCCGCGTGGAAGCCGGCGAATGGATTGCCATCATGGGGCCCTCGGGCTCCGGAAAGACCACGCTGATAAATATTCTGGGCGGGCTCGATATGCCCACTTCAGGGCAAGCGATTGTGGATGCCATTGACGTTGGCCGGCTCGACGAATCCGGGCTCACGCGTTTCAGGGCGCAGAAGATTGGTTTCATCTTTCAACAATTTCACCTGGTGCCCTATCTGACCGCGCTAGAAAACGTAATGCTGGCGCAATATTTTCACAGCACCACCGATGAGAAAGAGGCGCGCGAAGCGCTCGAGCGCGTGGGCTTGGGCGATCGTGTCGAGCATCTGCCCGGAAAACTTTCCGGCGGCGAACAGCAACGTGTAGCTGTTGCCCGGGCGCTGATCAATCATCCGAAGCTCATACTCGCCGACGAACCTACGGGAAATCTGGATGAAGCCAATGAGGAGACCGTGCTCCGGCTTTTCCACGAATTGCACCGCGAAGGACACACTATTCTCATGGTCACGCACGCGCCCTCCATCGGAAGACTGGCTGATCGCCGCATCGAATTCGCGCATGGAAGGTTGGTGGAAGTTCCGGCGTCATTAAAAACCTCACCTGTGACGCGGCCCCGTTGAGATCAAACGTCAAAGCAGGTCTGCTAGAATAGAAAGAAATGCCGATACCACACGATTTGCGAAAAAAGCCGATGGACGTGAAAGTACGCGTATCGACGGGCCAAGGTGTCGAAGTCACCTGGTCGGACGGCCACGCGAGCCGCTACGACTTTCCCTATCTGCGAGACCACTGTCCGTGCGCGCTGTGTAACGACGAGCGCGAAAAGAAGGCTCGCATAGGGACATCGCCGAGCGGAGCTAGCGCTCCCAGTGCAGTATTGCCGATGTTTAAGCCGCGCGTGACCGCCAAGAGCGCAATAGCAGTAGGGAACTACGCAATCCAGATTGAATTTTCGGACAGCCACGCAACGGGCATCTACAGCTTCGAACATTTGCGCGAAATCTGCCCTTGCGAGGCTTGCGTGCGCGAGTTTGGGCCGGCGTCGGTAGAAAAGCTTTCCTGAAAGGCAGGTCAGGGCTTTGCGGCCGGCCTCGCTGCGCGATCGCGCGGCGGGGAAGAAATCCCGGACGAGCAACTCTTTGTTTTTGCGATAAATTCAACGTATAGTTCTTCTCCTCATCTCTATAACGTATGTCATCCGACTCCACCGGCCACATTTTCACACCTGGTAGGGTACGCCCCGTAGCCAAGGTCCTCGTGGCCACTACGGCCATGCTGGCGTTCATTTCTTTCTGGCGGGCCGCAGCCATTGTCCTGAACGACCTCGCGTCCTCGGCTTATTACGCCGGCGGCGAAGCAGAGCAGTTCATCGGCAAGACGGCTCCGTGGTTCATCCTGGGCATCATGCTGTTTTCATACGCAGTACGGGCGATTTACGTAGAGAGCTGCAGCATGTTCGTTCGGGGCGGCGTGTATCGCGTGGTGAAGGAAGCCCTGGGCGGAACGCTGGCGAAGTTTTCGGTTTCAGCGCTGATGTTCGACTACGTCCTTACTGGGCCCATCAGCGGCGTGTCCGCGGGCCAATATCTGGTCGGCGTACTAAACGAATTATTCGTTTACGCTCACATTCCGATTCATCTTCACGTAAACGGCACCGCTGCAGCGGTCGCCATCGTGATCACGCTTTATTTCTGGTGGGAAAATATCAAGGGCGTGCCGGAATCCAGCGGCAAGGCGCTGCGGATCATGCAGCTCACCACCATCATGGTGATCGTTCTGATTAGCTGGTGCTTCTACACTTTGTATGCCCGTAGCGGCTGGCATCTGCCTCCCGCGCCGCTGCCCCAGAACATGAAGCTCGACAAGGGCTCGCTTGGCTGGCTGGATCGCTATCAATGGGCGCATACGATCACGCTGATTGCGATTTTTGTCGGGCTGGGCCATTCCGTGCTGGCTATGAGCGGCGAGGAATCACTCGCGCAGGTCTATCGAGAAATTGAACATCCCAAGCTGCCCAACCTGAAAAAAGCCGGGCTGATCATATTCATTTATAGCCTGGTTTTCACCTCGTTGGTTTCCTTCTTCGCGGTGATGATCATTCCGGACAACGTGCGGGGAAAATTCACCGAGAACTTGATCGGCGGACTCTCGATGCATCTGGTCGGAAGTTTTCCCGTACGGCTTGCGTTTCATGTGTTCGTCGTGGTCGTGGGTGTTCTGATCCTTGCGGGAGCTGTGAACACGGCGATTGTGGGCTCGAACGGAGTGCTCAACCGCGTGTCGGAAGACGGAGTGCTGACCGACTGGTTCCGCCACCCGCACTCGCGCTTCGGAACCACTCACCGCATCATCAACATGGTTGTAGCCTTCCAGATCATCACCATTCTGGCTAGCCGAGGCGACGTAACATTTCTGGGCAACCTCTACGCGTTCGGCGTGATCTGGAGTTTTGCGATGAAAGGCATTGCGGTTCTGGTGCTGCGCTACACGCATCCCCAGGATCGCGAATATCGTGTGCCGCTCAATCCCGTTATTTTCGGTGTGGAAATTCCGATTGGCCTGGGAATAATCACTCTGGTTCTGCTCTCGATTGCGGTGATCAATCTATTTACAAAACCCGATGCCACCATGGCGGGAATTACTTTCACTCTAATTCTGTTCACTGTCTTTGAAATCTCCGAACATCGAATGCACAAGCGCCAGGCCGGCGCAGCTCACGTCGAACTCGATCAGTTCAATCTTGCGCAGGAAGCCGAGCTGACTCCCACGAGCGTGGGCGTTGCTCCAGGAAGCATCCTTGTTCCGGTTAGCACCTACTACGCGCTGTATCACCTGGAAGTTGCGTTGAAACGCGTGAAAGGACTGGACGCGGAAATAGTGGTATTGCACGTGCGTATGTTGCGCCGAGCGGCGTCAGGCGAATACGATCTGGATCCCGACCAGCTTTTCAGCACCATCGAGCAGTTGCTGTTCACTAAGGTGCTCGCCATCGCGGAGAAAGAAGGAAAGCCGGTGCGCTTGGCCGTGGCCGCGGCCAACGATTTGTGGGAAGGCATTCTGCGTACGGCGATGAACCTTCAGTCGAGCACGATTGTGAGCGGCAGCTCGTCGAAGATGCCTGTTACGGAACAGGCGCGCGAGATCGGATTAGCCTGGGAGCGTATGCCGGAACCCCGGCCGCGTTTGGCCCTGGAGATTTTCACGCCCGCGGGCCAGGAATATATCTTCTACCTCGGGCCGCACGCGCCTCGCCTCACACCCAAGGAAATTGACGTACTGCACAAGATGTGGCTCAAGTTCAGCGAAAAGCTGGCCGGCGAGGAACTCCACCATCACGACATCATTCATTTCGCGCTGACCGAACTGGAACGGGAAATCGCGGAAGGTCAAGGCGACGAGGTGCTCGAAAGGCTTCGCCAGCATCTTCGGGACATCCAGACCCGCAGGCTGAATCCTCCGATAGACCCGAAAAATTTGCCACCGAAACCAAATTGATCAGACCGTTGAACGGGTGCCCGCTCTTCCGAGACTGTTCAGGCTCGAAGCTCTGAAGTGCAATTAAGGCAACGCGTGGCTTTGATCGGGATTGCAGAAAAGCAGTACGGGCATTCCTTGGTTGCCGGCGCCGCAGCGGGAACAGGCTTTTTCCACCGATTCACCTGGCGTATCAGCAGGAAGATTACGAATGCGACGATCAAAAAATCGATTACGGTGTTCAGAAACAACCCGTAATTGATCGTCACGGCCCCCGCAGCTTTGGCAGCAGCCAGTGAATCGTAGTGAGTATGTGACAGGCTCAGAAATAAGCTGGAGAAATCGACTCGTCCAAGAAGAAGCCCAATCGGCGGCATTATGACGTCGCCTACCAGTGAGGTGATGATCTTTCCGAAGGCGGCGCCGATGATGATGCCTATGGCCATGTCCAGTACGTTGCCCTTCATCGCGAATTCTTTAAATTCTTTCAGCATGTTCTTGTCCTCTTCGAAACTCAAATCTGAATTCTCTGGCTCGGGTTCGTCGATTCAACTGAACCGGCGGCCCCAGACATGCGAGTGAGATTATCGGGAAGCGGACGGACTGGCAAGAGCGAAGGATGTTTATCGAGAGTCTCGAAATATGCAACTAGGGGAGTTCATTCACTTCGAGCGAAGAGGATGGCGCCCAGAATCCCGCGCAGTACAAGCACCGCTCCGGCAAGCCCCAGAAGCAATGGAATGCAACGAACGGGAAGAAGCGGGACACCCAAAATAAGGGCGCCAACCAGCGCAAGCGAGCCCGCGCGTATCCTTGAGGACCAGCGGGGTGCCGCAGGTCCGTGGCGCGTCCAGGCGCGGGCACCCCAGTACAAAAAAACAATTCCCACGGCAATCAAAGCCGCCGGCCGCGCTGGCAATCCCACGCGCCCGGAAACGGCCAGCAGAATCAGAAGAGCTCCGAGGAGCAAAACGATGGATTCATTCAGGAGCTGGAAAAGCTTTGCAGACGTCAGCATGCGTTCCTCTTACCCGGTCCTCAACATGGTCCCGCCGCCTTGGGCCACTGATACATCGCGCGAGCTGCCGGACATCCCGCTACTCGCGGGCCATGGCATCGCGGACATGGAATGATACAATTAAACTTTTCGCGTGTCGCATCGGCGGCCGGCGGGGACTTTTCGAGGAGATTTCAGTGCACAAAGTGATCATCATCGGAAGCGGATGCGCGGGGTTGACCGCCGCAATTTATGCAGCGCGTGCTGACCTGAAACCGCTTGTTCTTGACGGCTATGAACCCGGGGGCCAGCTCGCCTTGACCACCATGGTCGAGAATTTTCCGGGATTTCCGGAAGGTATCCTGGGACCGGAATTGATCGAAAACACCCGCAAGCAAGCCCAGCGGTTTGGAACTGAGTTTCGTTCCGGCGCGGTGACATCCGTGGACTTGAGGAAGCGGCCATTCAAAATTGAAGCAGGAAAAGAAAGTTACGAATGCGAGGCGTTGATCGTCGCAGCGGGCGCTTCGGCGAGAATGCTCGGTATTGAATCGGAGGGCCACTTGCTTGGGCACGGTGTTTCCACCTGTGCTACATGCGATGGCTATTTTTTTCGCGGGCGCGATATCCTAGTTGTTGGGGGCGGTGATACCGCGATGGAAGAGGCTACCTTCCTTACGAAATTTGCAAAGAGCGTCACGATTCTGCATCGGCGTAACGAATTTCGCGCTACGAAAATTATGCTGGATCGTGCGCGCGCGAATGAAAAAATTCAATTTCTCACACCCTACGTCATTGACGAAGTCCACGACGTAAGCAAGAAGTCGGTGGAAATGGTTACCGTCCGCAACGTGGATACCAATGAGAAGAAGACCATCGCTACGGAAGGTGTTTTCGTGGCCATAGGCCATGACCCCAACACGAAAGTCTTTCAGGGAAAGCTAAAGATGGACGATGCAGGTTATCTCCTCACGCACCACGGCTCGCAGACGAATGTGGAAGGCGTTTTTGCCGCCGGCGATGTGCAAGACCATCATTACAGACAGGCGGTTACCGCCGCGGGCTCAGGCTGCATGGCGGCGATCGATGCTGAAAAATTCCTTACGGGACTTAAGGACTGATGCGTCTGCTTCGCTCTGCGCATAATTCCGGGTTGATGCAAGTTCCAACAATCTCTGATCGCCAATTCGTCACTGCCGCCTTCTGATGCGCTCATTCCTTCTGCATCTTTCAGAGAATAAGCGGCTCGCGCCGCTAATCATGCACAACGCACTGAGCCGGCGCGTTGCGCGGCGATTCGTTGCGGGTGAGAGCCTGGAAGACGCCATCGAAGTCGCCCGCCAGGTAAACAGCGCGATGAAATTGGCTAGCCTCGATTTGCTGGGCGAAAATGTGTCGGATGAAGCCGGAGCGCGACAGGCCGCCGAGAATTACCTGGCGATCTTTGAGCGCATTGAACGCGAAAAGCTCGACTCCAACGTTTCACTCAAGCTCACGCAGCTTGGCATCGATCTGAACGAGAATCTGTGCCAGGAGCTACTCGAAAAAATCGTCGCGCGCGCCGCGGCCCAACAGAATTTCGTGCGCATTGACATGGAAGGCTCTGCCTACACGGAGCGCACGGTAGAAATGGCAAAGCGCGTTCGGGCGAAGTATGCCGCCGTGGGTACCGTGATGCAGGCCTATCTTTACCGTGCGGAGAAGGACGTCCTGGATTTGATTGCCGCGGGCTGCCGGATGCGCCTTTGCAAGGGCGCGTACAAAGAGCCGCCAGACATTGCATTTCCGAAAAAGTCGGATGTGGACGCCAACTATGTGAAATTGATGAAGCTCCTATTGCCCAGCGGAATTTACCACGGCATAGCAACTCACGATCCTGCGATGATTGACGCTACGAAGGATTTCGTTCGCGAGAAAAATATCGGCCGCGAGAATTTCGAGTTTCAAATGCTCTATGGTATTCGTACGGATCTGCAGAAGCAGCTTGTTCGAGAAGGTTTCCGGCTCCGCATTTACATCCCTTATGGCACGGACTGGTTTCCTTACTTCATGCGCCGCCTGGCGGAGCGCCCCGCTAACCTGACCTTCTTTTTGCGCAACCTGTTCCCGAGGTCTTCGCGCAATTCCGCTTCCTGAATTCAAAGGCCGAGCTCCCGGAGGCACGATCGCAGAGAGTCGGAAACAATTCTAGGATTTGCGGCAAACAGCAACTCCGTCGCGCAGCGGAATGATCACGGGAAAGAGTTCACGCGAAGAATAAATCAGCTTGTTGAATTGTTGGATCGCTCGCGTATTCGGATCTTTCGCCTTAGCGGTAACGTGGCCCGACCACAGTACGTTGTCGGTGATTAATAATCCGCCCGAGCGCAGGCGGGGAATCGCTTTGCGCAAAGCTTCCGGATATTGGTGTTTGTCAACATCGATGAAGATGAGATCGAATTCGCCGGGAACTTGATCGATCAGATTCACGGCATCTCCGGTCATGATCTGGATACACTGTTCAACCCCGGCGCGTTTAAAGTACGCGCGAGCACGCGCCGCATTCGCCGGATCGCCGTCGGTGTAATAAACCTCCGCATCCGTGCCCGCGGCGCGCGCCAGCCAGATGGTGGAATATCCGATCGCTGAACCCATCTCGAACATTCGCTTTGCGCCGGAAATTTGCGCTAATAGATAGATCGATCGTGCAACCATAGGGCCAATGATCGGAACGTCATGCTGCTTGGCGTAGCGCTCCATGTCTGTGATTACGGCGTCGCGCTTGGGCAACAGCCCCGCAAGGTACCGTTCCACCTTTGCGTTCAAAATACCGGGCATTTTATTCCTTTCTCATCAGCTTCTATCTGAATCGCTAACCAAGCGAATCGCCGGGCTTCAGTGCGTGAATCTCAAGCCCGGAAATGTCTTGCGTGATTTGACGAAGCTGCTCGGGCCGCCCGACCAGCGGCGGGAAAGTGCCAAAGTGCATCGGAACCACCTGGCGAACGCCGAGAAGCCTGATCGCCATTGCCGCTTCTCTCGGACCCATCGTGTAGTGATCGCCAATCGGCAGAAGAGCGAGATCAGGAGCGTACAGTTCGCCGATTAATTTCATGTCGCCAAAAACCGCGGTGTCGCCCGCGTGATAAATCGTCAGGCCACCGGGGAGGCGGATGATGTAACCACAGGCTTCCCCGCCGTACACGATCTTGTCGCCATCTTGAATCCCGCAGGAATGAATGGCATTCACCATGGTGACTTCGATCTCATCCACTCGCTGAGTGCCGCCCTTGTTCATTCCATTCGTATTCGAAACGCCTTTCGATTCCAGCCACACGCACGTCTCGAAAATTCCAACAATCTGCGGCTTAAACTGCTTCCCGAGCGCCACCGCGTCCGCAATGTGGTCGAAATGCCCGTGGGTAATAAGCATCGTGTCGAGACGCTCGAATTTCTTTAGCGGCTCAGGGCACATCGGATTGGTTTGGACCCACGGATCAATGACGATTATTTTTCCGGACGGTGTGGTGATGCGAAATGTGGCGTGGCCCAGCCACGTCAGTTTATTTCCTCGCGTGTGAAGCATCAATCATTCCCTCGTAATAAGAACTAGCTGTGTCCGGCTATGCTTCGACCGGCAGTTATGTCGTTACTTGCGGTGGGTTTTGCCAGCAGATCGCGGAAAGCCTGTTCGAAAACGGGGCGCGGCCGCGTGCCCAGGAAATACCCGCCGATGCGCCCATCGCGCGTGTAAAAAACTGTCTGCGGCATGGTTCCTTTCCATGCCGGATTCACTCCTTGATAGAACGCGTCAAGATCGATTCCTGGTTTCTGGCGGTAATTAGGGAAGTGCGGCTGCGTGCGCGCGATGAACCGGCGAACCAGATTCATGTCCGAATCGTCGTCCATGTTTATTCCGACGACGCTCACGCCTTGTGCTTTAAACTCAGCAGCCAACTCAACGATCAGGGGGTATTCGTCGCGGCAAGGCTCGCACCAGGTAGCCCAAAAATTCACGACCAGCGGCTTGCCGCGGTATTTTGCGAGAATTTGTTGGTAGCCTGCGAGATCAACTATCGCTGGATCTGGAGTTTTTGCGGCCTGCGCAGCGCCCGGCTCTGCCTTCTCCGCGGCGTTCTCCGTTCGAGCCGGATGAACCGCCGCCAGCGAAAGCGGCAAAGCTGAGGCGAAAATCAGAAGGCGATAGTGCCATTTTCGTTTCAAGCCCGTTTCCCTCAGAATGCCATTCTATCGGTTTATCTCCGCGAGCGGCAACTGCGGCAAGCCTGGAGAAAACAGGAGCAAGGCCTTGCGCTTGTGCCTGCTATTATTTGATGGTATAAAAAATGCATAAGGCTATTGGCAATACTCCGGGACCATCCGGGAAATGTGATTGCTTCGAGGAGAATGCGATATGGCTTACGTAATTGCTGAACCCTGCATCGGTACGAAAGACACCGCCTGCGTGGACGTGTGTCCGGTGGACTGCATCCACCCGCGAAAAGACGAAGCGGATTTTGAAGCAGAAAAAATGCTCTACATCAGTCCGGTTGAGTGTATTGATTGCGGAGCTTGCGTTCCGGTCTGCCCGGTAACAGCCATTTTCGCTCTCGAGGATTTGCCGGAAAAGTGGGCAAGCTTCACGCCTATCAATGCGGACTGGTATACGAACAAGAAACCCTAGGCTAAGGCTTTTTGCGCGAGCAAGTCTGTTGAGCTCGCCTAGAGATTTACCACGGCGGATCGAGAGATTCGCCGTTTTCTTTTGCAGAGTGGTTAGACTTCGAGACCAAGCACTTTGCGCCCGCTCTCGCTGATCATGCTCGGATTCCAGGCCGGTTCCCACACGATTTCCACGGTCACATCGCGCACTTCTTCAATGGCTGCAATCCGGGCTTTTACCTGCTCGGGGATGGCCAGAGCAGAAGGGCAACCTTGCGTGGTCAGGGTCATTTTCACTGCCACGTTGCCGGCCTCGTCGGAGTGCGCATCGTAAATCAGCCCGAGATCCACAATATTGATGGGAATCTCCGGGTCGTAACACTGCCGCAGCGCGTCTAAGATACGTTCTCGTTCTACCGCCATCTAGATTTCTCCTCGCTTGAATGGGCCACGATATTTGATGCCGCTGGAGCTGAGGCGTCGCTAATAAGCCCTAAGCCAGCGTTTCATAGCCGCATCCAGGTGTCAATCGCTTCGCCGCAAACGTGGAATCTGCGCGCGACCGGCTTTTTCACCTTTGCCGATGATCCTTGCCCACTGTTTCGCTGCGGCGCGCAAGTCCCCGATTGCCAAACCGCGATGATGCGCGGGAAAACGTGACAGTTTGACGATACCGGCGGCGAGCAGCGATTCCGCTCCATCGGGGTTTTCGCGGAGGTAATGATGAAACGCCGCCGCGATTTGAATGATGCCCTGCAGAAAGGTCTTTTCCGGCTCGGGTTCCACCAGCCAAACCTCCTCCCACACTTCGTGAGCTTCGAAAAATTCCTGCGCGTTAAAATGCAAAATGCCGCGCTGAAATTTCTCATCTTTTTCCCCGGAATTCATCGCCTGGAAATCCTTTTCCCTTTAAACTCTCTAAATCGCGAGCCATCATAGCAGCCGGCTATCGCGCGAGCGAGGACACTCGTGGAAATCAATATCAAGCTGCCCGGCGTAAAACTGGGTATGGTCGAAGCCGATGGCCTGCGCGTCGCGCCTGCCAATCCCGGACTCGTCCAGTTGCTGGACGAAGTCTGCGAACGCAAGCGCCGTGAATTTACTCTGGAAACTTTAGCTGACGCGAAGCCGGTTCGAGAGGTGCGCGCGATGTTCCGCGAGTGGGGAATGGACCCCTCGAAATATCGTCCGTCGTCGGAAGCTTTGCTGCGGCGAGTGGTGCAAGGGAAGGGCCTTTATCGCGTTTCAAATGTTGTGGACGTCGGGAACCTCGGATCTATCGAAACAGGATGGCCGTTCGGTTGTTACGACCGCTCGCGAATTCAGCAACCCATCGAATTTCGACATGGTATTTCAGGCGAGAGCTATGAAGGCATCGGCAAACAAACATGGCATCTTAACGGCCGTCCGTTGCTCGCCGATTCTCAGGGTCCGTTCGGCAGCCCGATAAGCGATTCCACGCGCAGCATGATCACGGAGAGCGCCCAGGATATCCTGATCGTTCTCTACGTACCCGCCGGCGCTGCCGACGCGTCCCTAGAAGTGGCAATCAAGCGGCTTATCGAGCGCCTCACGCTGTTTGCTGGAGCAGCGGTAACGCGTTTCGGCATCTTTCGCCCGGCTTGACGCACTTGGATTGCGCAATTTAGACGTTCCCGTGAATACCATAGAAACATGCCAGCACCCCGTTTCCTGGGAAGTTCGCCGGATTCAGGTTATTCTGTGAAGGTCAAAGAGGTTCAGTAGTGGCGAAATTCCAGCTAGCGCTACTCATTCACGCGCATCAACCCGTCGGAAACTTTGACGATGTGATGGAGCGCGCCTATCAGCAATCCTACCTGCCTTTCGTGCAAGTGCTCGAACGCCATCCCTTGATCCGCATGGGACTGCATTATTCAGGTGCGTTGCTGGAGTGGCTGGAGCGTGCGCATCCGGAATATTTCGCGCAACTTCGCGGGCTCGTGAAACGGGGCCAGGTGGAAATCGTAGGAGGTGGTTTCTACGAACCAATCCTTGTAGTAATCCCTCCCGAAGACCGTTTGGAACAGATCACGAGGCTCGCGGATTACATCGAGAAGCATTTTGGCCAGCGTCCGAAGGGAGCATGGCTTGCAGAGCGAGTGTGGGAACCTCAGCTTCCGTCGTCGCTCGGTGCCGCGGGGGTTGAATACACTCTGGTTGACGACAACCATTTCCTCGGCGCGGGCTTTGAGTTGGAGCAGCTCTTCGGCGACTACACTGCCGAAGATCAATGCCATTGGGTGAAACTACTTCCCGGGCTGAAATCGCTGCGATACCTGATTCCGTTCCGCGGCGTCGAAGAGACCACGCAATTTCTGCGCCGCGCTGCCGCCGAGCATCCGGGTGGTTTCGCCTCCATGGGAGACGACATGGAGAAGTTCGGCGTGTGGCCGGG
This sequence comes from uncultured Acidobacteriota bacterium, assembly GCA_963830375.1. Taxonomy (GTDB): domain Bacteria; phylum Acidobacteriota; class Terriglobia; order Acidiferrales; family UBA7541; genus Palsa-295. Next base: position 310,673 of record CAWHMJ010000008.1, on the reverse strand, counting down.
AACGTACGATCATTGCTATCGCGATCGCTGGCTCGAAAAGTTTTTCTCCGAGCTTGAACGCAATGTCGATTGGCTGGAGACCAGCACGCCCGGCGGTAGCGTCTCTTCGCACTTGCCATTTGGCCGCGCCGACCTTCCCACTGCTTCTTATAGCGAAATGATGGAATGGGCGCTGCCGACACCAGCGCGAAATCGCTACCACGCACTGAGCGTGGAGTTCGCGAACCGTCCGGCGGACCTACCTTTCCTGCGCGGCGGAATTTGGAGAAATTTCTTCTCGAAGTATTGCGAATCGAATCTTCTGCACAAGAAAATGCAGCATGTTTCGGCGAAAGTCCGCCGCCTGGACCAAAGCCGCCGGCACGACAAGGCATTTCTCGCCGCTCGCGACCAGGCCAAGACGCTCGTGCTGCGCGGCCAGTGCAACGATGCTTACTGGCACGGGATTTTCGGCGGCCTGTATTCGCCCCATTTACGGACTGCGCTTTGGCGCGCGCTGGTTCAGGCAGAAGCTATCGCCGATTCTCTTGCGCATCGCGGCCGGCGATACGCCGATGTAGCAACGATTGATTTCAACGCTGACGGCCGCGATGAAATCTATTTCTACTCCGACCGCTACGCAGCAGTGCTTGTGCCACACGATGGCGCTACGATTTCCGCGATCGATTGCCGCGAGTCCAATGCCGCGTTGGTTAATTCGCTCTGCCGGAAGCCGGAGGCGTATCACGCGGCTTTGAAGAATTTAACTGCAAAGAGCACGGAGGGTGTTCAGTCCATTCACGAACAGACGCGCATGAAGGAACCGGGCTTGGAGCGCTTTCTGAATTACGATCGCTGGCCGCAGAATGCTTTTCGGTTGAAGCTTTTCGGACGCGGCAAGAAATATGAAGATTGCGCAACCGTGCGGCTCGACGAAGATGCTGGCTTGGCTGGCGGCAGATATCGCCTGGTGGACCTCTCGCCTGCAAAAGCAACATTTGCGTCGGAAGAAAGCGCGGATTGGCCCGCTGAGAAGGCCTTCTCGTTTGCGCCGACGCCCCAAGGATTCGAAATCGCGTGTGAAGTCAAATTGCGGCGAACCGCGCCCGGCGCTGCTTCCGTTTTCGTCGGAATCGAGGCGGTCATGAATTTTCTGGCGCCCTCCGCGCCGGACCGATATTTTGAAACCCATGGCCAGCGCTATCCGTTGCGTTGGGGCGCGGCAACCCCTGCTTCGGAATTGCGCGTGGTAGATGAGTGGCAGGGAATTAGTGTGACTCTCGGCGCGCCGAACGCGCAGGATTTTTGGGTGACGCCCATAGAAAGCGTGTCGGAATCAGAAGACGGTTTCGAGCGCATCTATCAAGGGTCGCAGATCATCGCAGTTTGGCCCGTGGAATTGGCGCCGGGCACGGACTGGAAGGGAAGCCTTTCGCTGAGAGTCGAACACTTGGCCAAGAATACAAAAGCGTGAATTAGCAATTGCCCAACGCGAGCTCAGTTGCCGTGAATCGCTAGGCTCTGCTACAGTGCGCCAGAAGAAAAAATGGAGGAATCCATGGCCGTATCCAAGGAATTGCTCGACATTTTGGTCTGCCCGGTAGATAAGACGCCGGTAGTTCTCACGGCCGATAAAAATGGACTGAAATGCTCGGCGTGCAGGCGCGTCTATCCCATCCGCGATGACATTCCGGTGATGCTGATCGACGAAGCGCGTGTCGACACGAAATAATCCGTCAGGGCAGGCCGGCGAATCTTCCTGCTCTATGGCGGGAAGCCCAGCGATTGATCCTTAAATTGCACCCAAATGCGCACTTCCTGCGTTTTATTTTGTTTTGCTTCGTCATGACTATCAGGAAAAGGCTGATACGGACTTACTTTGATCGTAGCAACTACCCCCGAAGCCTCGCCGCCTGAAGCCGCGGCCATACGCTCGATGTGGTCTACGTGATAGCTCTTGATCGGGCCGTAATAGCCATTCGGACCCCAGTCCTCCAAGAAATCTTTAAAGGAATACGTCGGGGTCGGCTTCCAGATTCGATAGGCCTCATCCATATTTCCTGCAGCAACGGTGTCCATAAAATGCCGGACGGTTTTTTCTTCGTGGTGAAAGCGAAGTTGATACGCAGCGAAGAGTGCAACAAGTACGATGAAGACCACACCCGTGATGATGTAGCGCATCATCTTCGCGGGCGGATGCTCCTCGGTTGAATCAAAAAGTCCCACGAACGCTCCTTGGAATTACAGTTGGCGTTTGAACAGCGCCAGGCACCCCGCAATCATGACGACTGAGATGCCCAACAAAACTAACACGTCCTTGTAAATTCCTCCAATGCCCGTGTCTTTGAGCGTCAGGTTCCGCAGCGCGTGCACGGTATACGTGAAGGGGTCGATAATCGAGATCCACCGAAGCCAGCGCGGGAAAGCTTGAATCGGATAAACCGCGCCGGAAGGGAAGAATAACAGCGTATTGAGAACGCCGAACGTCGCGCGCGGCACCAGCGGATCGTCCACGCGGACCATCAGCAGAAACATCAAACTCATCATGGCGATGGCAGCTGCGGTCACCACGATCGCCAGATAAAACAGCCGCACGGGATCCCAGATTCGCGGAATTCCAGCGATCATCCCGCCGATGACGGTCAGCACCATGCCAGCCATTAATCCTTTTATTGTGCCTGCGCCGATTAGGCCGTCACCAGTTCTGTTTTCTTGATGGGAGTTACAAGATAGCCTTCGTGCAGGCCGCGCGCCTTGTCGTCAATGAAAGTTATTCCGCCGCCGATCATGGCCACCACAAAGATGGAAAGCGCGATCGAACCCGCCAGCAGATATTTGATGTAATCGATGTACGGATAGATTTCCACGGTATCCAACTCTATCTGGTTCGCCAGGCGCGGCGTCACGTCCGGAGCGTTGAGCTGCTCCACCATCTGTTGGACCCGCTCCAGAACCGCGCTGGAGATGAATTGGTCGGTATTGTCCTCCATAAAAGCAATGCGCGGGCGATCGCGGTGGTAGAAGCGCTGCGAAAAATTCTGCGGCACGTAAATGACCGCGCGGACATAACCGTTGCGAAGGTCTTCGTCCGCCTTTTCAGGCGAATTATAATCAATCACGTGAAAAGTTCGCGGTCCGGCGGCAATCCCGTTAAACATTTCGCGAATCTTTTGCGATTCCGCCGAATTGTCCATATCCACAAAAGCGACCTGGACGCCGGTGACCTTGCCGCCAAATGCGTAGCCCAGCACGATCAACTGCATCAGCGGAAAAATCATGGAAGTCATCATCAGGGCCGGGCTGCGGAAGAATTTGCGGAGATCGCGCTCGATCAGCGCCCATACGCGGCCGAAATTCATCGCCGGAAGCCTTTCGCGGTTTCGTCTGGCGCATTGCGGCTAACGATAAAGGTGGCCAATGTCATAGCGCGCTCCTTCTTTCGCCGCATCCCGCAAATCGTTTCCGGTGTAATGCACGAAAACGTCGTCGAGCGTCGTGCTCTGCACGGAAACCCTGCGTACCACCACGCCTCGCGCGCGCGTCAAATCCATCAACGCAGCGATGGTTGCCGGCCCGTCATTCGACGCAATATGAACTACGCCGTCGCGGTCGCGTTACGCTGGAAACGTGAGCCAGTGCCTGCAACTGCTCGGCCCAATCAGGCGGAGCCTTTTCAAATTCAGCTTCGACGGTGTCCGTGCCAGAAATGCTGTCCTTCAGCCGCGCCGGCGAATCGAGAGCGGCGAGCTTTCCATGATCCACGATCGCGATGCGGTCGCAGAGCTTGTCGGCTTCGTCCATGTAGTGCGTGGTGATTAAGATGGTGAGTTCGGATTTTTCACGCAGCGCGCGAATCATTTGCCAGACATTCGTCCTTGAAACCGGATCCAGGCCGGTCGTCGGCTCGTCGAGAAACAAAATCTTCGGCGAATGGACCAATCCGCGCGCAATTTCAAGCCGCCGCCTCATGCCGCCGGAAAAAGTGCGAACCAGCGCATCCTTGAACTTGAGCAAATCCACGATCCGACAGCAAATCGTGGATGATCTGGCCGCGCTTCTGCCGGGGAACGCCGTAGAGTTTTGCGTGGACCTCCATATTTTCCACGGCAGTAAGCTCGGGATCCGAAGTCAGCGCCTGGGGAATCACGCCCATGGCGAAACGGACGCCATTCGCGTCGTCGCGAATATCGTGTCCGGCGATGCGCGCCGTTCCGGAAGTCGGCGGCGTAAGTGTCGTCATCATGCGAATGAGAGTGGTCTTTCCCGCGCCGTTGGGACCGAGCAAACCGAAAATCTCCTGTTGCGCGACATTGAAACTGATGTCGTTGACGGCCACGAGGTCGCCGAACTTTTTCGTGAGGTGATCTACTTCGATTGCATTCATTGTTCGTTCCGAGTCCGCTTCACAAGCGTGCGAACCAGCTCTTCCTGGCGGGCGGAGGAAGCAAAACGGTCGCCGTCATTCCCGTAAACAAACGCCGAGCCGGGTTTGGAATCGATACTTTGATTGCAAAAGTTTTGATGTCGCGCTTCGTGCGGCTCACGTCGCGCTGCGTGGCGAAGTCGTTCTCCACACCCTTGAAAAACACCGGCCCTTCGAGTATGTCCCCTGACGGCAGCCGGATGCGCAATTTTTGCCCGAACTCGATCGAATCGATATACGATTCTTCCACGTCCGCTTGAACCCACAAGTGGTCCATATCCACGATCACTACGATTGGCGACCCCTGCGCCACAACTTCTCCCTGTTTGGCCACTCGCACAGAGACGATGCCGTCAATCGGCGCATAAATCTTTGTATAACCGAGTTGCGCCGATACTTGCGCTGCTGTTGCGCGCGCTTGCTCCAGTTGCGCGATTGTGGTGTTTACGGCGCTCTCTCGCGCGGCCACCTGCTTGCGGTTTTCCTGCGCGACGGTCTGCGTCGCAGCCGCGGCCTTCACCGCTTCTTCCAGCGACTTCCACATTGGCTTGCGAAATCTTTACCGCGGCCTCAGCATGGTCGCGGTCCTGCGCGGAAACCTCTCCTTTGTCGAACATTTGCTGCATGCGGTTCAAATTCGTCCTGGTCGCGACCAAGTTGCGCGCGCGCCTGGTCCGAGTTGCGCCTTGGCGGACGCCACTCTCGCCTCCGCCTCCGTCACGACGCGTCCGTCTGGTCGTTCGTCCACGAATAATTGTGGTTAGCCTCATTGACCTGCGCTTCCAGGCTATCGACGTTCGCCTTCGCTGCGGAAAGGCTCGCTTGCAGTTCCTTCGGATCGAGTTCCGCGATCAGGTCGCCCTTCTTCACGACCGATCCTTCGTCCACCGTCAAATTGACGATCCGCCCGGTGATCTGCGGGCTCACGACCACTTCGTTGCCGTCGATAACGCCGGTTAAGGGAATGTACTTCCCGCTCGGAGTCGTGAAGTAATACACCACGGCGGTAATCAGCAATATCACTCCGATAAATGAAAGAAATTTGCGGCCGGTCATCGGGACCTCGCTTGTCTGCGCATTAATCCGTGCTCCAGAAAATCAAGGAGCGCGCGTTTCCGTATTTTCAGTGCTTGCGCGGAAAGAAAATCGTGGCCCACCACCCGGCTCATTACCGGAGCGGAGGCGAAATAGAATACGGTCATACCTATCAGCGTAAAAACAGTCTGATGCGCGTCCACTTTGCGGAATTCGCCGGATGCCACTCCGTCCTCGATCAATGCCGGTAAGCCGCTTGTGAAACGGGCGAAAATATTCGCGGACGATCCATTCGATCTTGGAAGTCTTCCATCACCTCGCGTTGAACCAGACGCGGATAGTTCGGATGCGAAGCGAGAAAATCGAAATATCCGTTCACCCAGGCGATGAGGCGATCGCGTGAACTGGCCTTGGCCGCAGCGGCCCCAAAGGTGACGTTACGAAGTTGGCGCAGAAGATTTTCCATCACGGCGCGGTGCAGGCGCCGCTTATCCCCAAAGTAATAGTAGAGCATGGCCTTATTCGCATGGGCGGCCGCGGCAATTTCCTCCGTTCGCGCGCCAGCCATGCCTTGGGCGGCAAAGTGCTCTTCCGCCGCGGCTAAAATGCGGCGGGCGGTTAACGGGTTTTCAACTTTTTTGCGTCCGGTTCGCATGTCTCGTTCGATCTCGCTGAAGAGGAATTCTTTAACTAACTAGTTAGTTTAATTAGCATGGCTCCCGTCTGTCAAGGGGAGGGGTCCTCAGATTGATACGCCTGCAGAGGGAAAAAGATTACGCGTCGAGAGCCCCGCCGGCGCCTTCCGGAAGATCGATGGAATATTTCGTGCGGGCCTTTTCGCATGCAGCTCGAGCGCGAAGTCTATAAGCCGATCAATCAATTGCATATAGGACAGGCCGGAAGCTTCCCACAGTTTCGGATACATGCTGATGGACGTAAAACCCGGGATGGTATTCAGCTCGTTGACGAATATTTTGCCGGTGCGGCGCTCGAGGAAGAAATCGCAACGCGCCATTCCCGCACCGTCAATCGCCCGAAACGCCCGCACGGCGTATTCCTGAAAGCGGCCACCTGCTTCTTGGTCAGCGGCGCGGGAATCACCAGACGTGTTCCTCTCCTCCAGATATTTCGCCGCGTAGTCGTAGTATTCGCGATGCGGCACGATCTCGCCGGGAATCGAAGCGCGCACATCGTCGTTGCCCAGCACGGACAACTTCAATTTCGCGGCGCATCAACGCCGCGCTCGACGACGATTTTCAGCGCAAATTCCGCCGCCAGATCCATCGCGGCGGACAATCTCTTCGCGGCTTTCACCCGCGTCATGCCCACCGACGAACCCAGCGTCGCCGGCTTCACGAACAATCGGGAAACGCAATTTCTTCTTGATCTGCCGTCAGCACCGCCGCGCGCTTGTGTTCCCATTCCGAGCGCCGGATGGCCAGAAACGGCACAATCGGCAATCCCGCCTGCTCGAACAGCCGCTTCTGCACATCCTTATCCATGCCCACGGCCGAAGCCAGCACGCCCGCGCCCACGTACGGCAGTCCGGCCAGTTCCAGCAGCCCCTGCACCGTGCCGTCTTCGCCAAATGTGCCGTGCAGCACCGGAAACACCACGTCCACCATTACGCTCGGATCGCCCGGCAGCCGTGCGCCAGCGGAACGAGCGCGGCAGCGGTGGGATCGGACGGCAGCGAACACGCGCTCGCCCGACTTCAACACTTCCGGCGAGCATCTCGTGCGCGCCACGTGCCCACGAGCCATCGGCCGTCCTTCGAGATGCCGATCGGCACCGCTTCATATTTTTCCGGATCGAGCGCGCGAATCACCGACGCCGCGGACGCCAGCGAGACTTCGTGCTCGCCCGAGCGCCCGCCGAACAGAACGCCAACGCGCAACCTTTTCGGAACTCATTGGGCATTCCGCATGCCTGAGTAAAGCATACTGCACTCGAACTCACAGAATTTTCTTTCCCAGGCCGGAAAGAACCAGTTCGACGCCCAGGAGCGCGGTCGTGTTGTGCAAGTCGATCACCGGATTAATTTCCACCAGCTCGAAGCGAGACCATCGATCTGCTGTCCGCAATCATTTCCAGCGCCAGATGCGCTTCGCGATAGGTTACGCCGCCGCGCACCGGCGTGCCCACGCCGGGCGCATCGGTGGGATCGACAAAATCCATGTCCAGGCTCACCGCGATCCCCGCCGTATCGTCGCCGGCAAATCGCAGCGCGTCCGCCATCACTTCGCGCATGCCGCGCTCGTCGATATCGCGCATGGTGAAAACGTGCACGCCCGATTCCTTGACCAGGCGCCGCTCCTTCGAGTCCAGATCGCGAATGCCGACCAGCGCCACGTTGCGCGGCTCGACCATGGGCTTAAATCCGGCGATTCGGTCAGCTCCGGCGGACCGTAACCCATGATGGCCGCCAGCGGCATTCCGTGAACGTTGCCGGAAGGCGAGGTATTCCGGCGTGTTCATGTCGCCGTGCGCGTCCAGCCAAATCAATCCGATGCGCTTCGATTCTTTGCTGAAATGCGCCGCCGCGCCGGCGGCGGTGCCCACCGCAATGGAATGGTCGCCGCCCAGCACCAGCGGCAGGAGGCCCTCGTCCAGCGTCTTCCGCACCATTTCCGCCAGGCCTTTGCAGGCTTCGGCAATTTCGTCGAGATATCTTGCGCGTTTTTCTCGCCGTAGGGCTGTTCTTCGGGCTGCGGGACGATCATGTTGCCGATGTCTTCCACCTGCCGGCCAAGTTGCTTCAGCCGCGCCTGCAAGCCAGCGACGCGCAACGCCGAAGGCCCCATGTCCACGCCGCGGCGGCTCGCGCCCAAGTCCATCGGCACGCCGATGATTCGGATTTTTTCTGGCATTTTGGTTGTGTCTCTTCGCGGCTCCTGGATTTCAGCGGCGAAGGAACTCTTAAGGATAGACGCGATAAAGCATGCGTGGGAAGGGAATCACTTCGCGGATGTGCTCGGTTCCGCAAATCCAGGCCACGGTGCGTTCCAGGCCCAAGCCCAAACCCCGCGTGGGGCACGCTGCCGTAGCGGCGCAAATCCAGATACCACTGGAACGCTTCCTCGGGCAGTTTGCTCCCGGATGCGCTCGACGCAGCGCGTCGTAGTTCGCCTGGCGCTCGCTGCCGCCGATGATTTCGCCATAGCCTTCCGGCGCGATCATGTCGAAGCTCAGCGAAAGCTCCGGCCGCTCGGGATCGCGTGGCCATATAGAAAGGCTTCATCGCGCTCGGGATAGCGGTGAATGATCACCGGCTTGTCGAAATTCCTTCGAGAGAATCGTTTCCTCGTCGCCGCCGAAATCGTCGCCCCACTTCGCCGGATTGCCCGCCTTCTGCAGCACCTCGATCGCTTCGTCGTAGCTGATGCGCGGAAATGGCGGCGCGATCTTTTCCAGCTTCGAAGTGTCGCGCTCAGCATTTCCAGTTCGCGCGCGCGATTCTTCACCACCGCTTGCACCATCGCGCTCACCAGCCCTTCGCCGAGCTGCATCATGTCCTCGAGGTGCGCGATAAGCCGCTTCCGGCTCGAGCATCCAGAATTCCGTCAGGTGGCGGCGCGTCTTGGATTTCTCCGCGCGAAACGTCGGCCCGAAGGTATACACCTTGCCGAGCGCCGCGGCCGTCGCTTCGATGTAAAGCTGGCCCGATTGCGTCAGATAGGCCTTCTGGTCGTCGATATAGTTCACTTCGAAAAGCGTCGTGGTGCCTTCGCAGGCCGCGGGAGTGAAAATCGGCGCGTCGGTCAGCGTGTAGCCCTGGCTGTCCATGAAATTGCGCGCGGCGCGCTCCGCTTCGGCGCGAATCCGCAGAATCGCCGCCTGCCGCGGCGTGCGAATCCACAGATGCCGCTGGTCCAGCAGAAAATCCACGCCGTGCTCTTTCAGCTGGATCGGATAAGGCTCCGATTCCGGATACGCGCTGCACCACTTCGACGCCGCTCACGTGCATTTCGTAGCCGCCCGGGCGCGCGGTTCGGCTTGAATCTTGCCGGTAACCATCACGCTCGATTCCTGCGTCAGCCCCTTCAGCGCGCTGAACGCTTCGGGATGTTCCTTCAGCGACACCACTCCCTGCATCACGCCCGTGCCGTCGCGAAAAATCGGGAAAAGCAGCTTGCCCGATTCGCGCAGGTTGTAGAGCCAGCCGCGAATGGTGACGCTGCTGCCGGCGTGTTCCCCGGCTTGCTCGATGGCGATGATGGCTCGGCGTTGCTGCTTCTCATGGTCATTTATGTCGGTGACGTATTGTCGATGGCCAGCTTACGGCGTGCCGCCTTTCTCGAATTGCTTTTCGAGCCTGTCGAAGGTTGCGCGAATTTGATCGAGCGCGGGTTCTCCGCCGGGCTGCTCCTTCAGCTCCAGCACGAGCGCAACCGGCTGCGGCAGCGTTCGCGAGCGCAGCGAGGCCGCCTCCCAGTCGATGTTGCCTTCGTACGGCAGCAGATGCTCGTCCTTTTCGCCGTGATTGTCGTGAATGTGCGTGGTCACCACGCGTTCGCGCATCGCTCCAAGCTTCTTCGACGCCCTCTTCGATATGCGCGTGCCCGGTGTCGAAGCAAAACCGCAAATCGTGCAAGTGCGTCTCGCGCAATCAAGTTGCTGCAGCGAAGCCGGCGCGCCGAACTCGCTGGGCGTGTTTTCCAGCGCAATCGTTACGCCGCGCTCCTTGGCGAAAATCGAAAGTTGCTCCAGCGAACTGAACGCCGCATCGAGCTTGCGGGGTCTGCGCTTTGGCGGCCGTGCCCCATATGCTGCACCAGATAACGGAAGGGAATCCGCTCGGCCACTTCGAGCGCGCGCTTCACTTCATCCACGGCGTCGACGCGCCGGATGCGCTCGGGTCGGAGATGGAAATGGGCACGCCGCTTTCGCGTCCCGGCGAAAGATCGCGCTCGGTGGGCGAATGCAGAGCGTGTACCTCCAGATGATATTCGCCAAGTGCATCGGCCAGTTCTCGCACGGCTTGCGGCTCGCGATAGGTGAAATGCTGCGGCGCGCAGAAAATCTCGACTCCGGCGACCCCCGCCTGAGAAATCTCGGCCAGCAACGCCGGGGTGAGCGGCTGATTGATGTAACGATATGTCGAAAGTACGCGTTGCATTCAGCCCCCGTGCAGTTTCATATCAGCTAGTCGGATGCGAAAACAAGTAGAAGCAGCGCAATAAAGGCTCCGAGGAAAAGCGCGAGGCCGATCCAAACATAGACAGGCCGCTTTTTTCGCATCAACCCCGCGGGCGGCTGAACGATTTCAGGGAGACGCGGGTCGGCGATCACGATTTCTTCTCGGTTGCGGAAGCGCTGCGAAATGATTTGGCTGCAGTGACACAAGAGCGCAGCTTTTCGACGGCCTCTTCAACGGTACGAGTTTTTAACCCGCAGTCCGGGTCCACCCACACCCGCTCTTTGGGGAGAATGGTCAGAGCCTGCTCGACTCTTTCGCGCACGGCCCCTGCGCTGTCGTTTGTGTGCGAGTGCACGTCCACCACTCCGAAGCTAATGTCTTTCGTGAACGGATGGCGGCGGAAAAGTTCGAGCAGGTCGAGATCGCTATTGGACATTTCCAAATCGAAATTATCCACAGCCAGATCGAGCATGCCGGGATAAATATGCTCGAACTCGCCGTAGCAGGCGTGGGTGATGAAATAGGCGTCCTGGCCCTTGGTGGTGAATTCCATGGCTTCGATGGCGATGGGCAATTCTTCAGGACGCACGGAGAGCGCAGGCTCGTCGATTTGAATAATTTTGCAGCCTGCAGCGATCAACGCTTCCACTTCCTGGCGGATTACTTTCGCCAGCGCAAAGGCCGTTGCGCGGCGGTCAGGGTAAAACTCGTTGAAGCTCCAGTCCATGATGGTGTAGGCGCCGGTGAGCATGCCCTTGACCGGCTTCTTGGTGAGGCTTTGAGCGTATTTCCACCAGTCAACGGTGACCGGGCCGCGCCATCCAACTTCGCCCGTAATTACCGGCTTGTGGTAGTAGCGATTTCCATAGCTGCGAACCAAGCCGCTGGTTGCGAATCCAGGCAGCCGCTCGGCGAAGTAGGCGACCATGTCTCCGCGGTACATTTCGCCGTCCACCAGGACGTCCAGGCCGAGTTTTTCCTGTTGCTCGATCCAGAAAGCGGTGGCCTTGCGTTCCAGATCGTGAATATCTTTTTCCGGAATTTGGCCCTTCGTGAATTCCGAGCGGGCTTTCACCAGATAATCGGGCTTGGGGAAGCTGCCGACTGAAGTGGTGGGAAAGAGCGGCAACTTAAGGCCGAGCTTTTCCAATTTTTGACGGCTCATGGGCGGCTGCCCTTTAGCTCAGCACGAACTTTTGAGAGTAATTCGAGTTTGGCGAACGCACGATCGCGCGGAAGATATTCAAGACCGGAGGAAGTTCCGAGGAAGGCGCGTTCGCCTTTTATTTTTGGAAGCATGCGTTCAATTTGGCGCGCGATATGCGCGGGATCTTCCAGCCGCGTGTTGCGGCCGTCGACGAGTCCGAGTCCGAGCGCTTTCGGAGATCCTTTTGCGGCAACCATATCCACGAGTTTCGGGTAGTAAGTGAAATCCAGGCCGACGATGTCCACTGGCAGGGCCACCAGTTTTTCGTAGAACGGCGCGCAATCGTGGAAGTAAACGTAGAGGGCCAGCTCGAGTTTGCGTCCGCTCTTCGTAAAATTGTCGCGCGCTTTAACGAGGGGGGCGAGCGAAGACTCGAAAATCGCCCAGTCATTGGGGTACTTGATGGCGGCAGGCTCGTCCACCTGAATTATCTCGGCGCCCAATTGCGCGAGCGTCTCGATCTCGGTAGCAAGAATTTCGGAGTAGGCCTGGGCGCGGTCTTCGAGAGCGGCGAATGGTCCGGATGAGCCATTGGCGTGTTGTTCGCCAAGCGAAAATTTCGCGAGGGTGTAGGGGCCAGTTAAAACAGGCTTGATGCTGAGCTTCCCCGCTTTGCCGGCTGGAGTAGGCAAATGGCCGAGGGCGTTTCGCGCGAAGCTGTAATCACCGGCGGCAAGATGTCCGCGTTTGAGCGGCGTTCCGGTGAAGACGGGCTGGCGAAAATAGGTGTTGGTATCGAAGAAGCGAACGAGCCCTTTGATTTGAATGTTGTCGAGTTTGCCAGCCAGGTGAGAAATGGGATCGTACCAGCGAATCAGCCCGTCGGTGACGAGGTCAAGGCCGGCTTTCACCTGTTCGGCGATGACGAAGCGGGTTACGTCGTTCTGCACGTCGAGAAGATCGGCGGTGGAGCGGTCGCCACGATCGAGCGCGGCGATGGTTCGCCGCAGGAGCTGCAATTCCGGGGAATCGCCGATGCGCGGATAGCTTCCGGTGCTGGAGAGGAAGAGACCGGGGGCGGCGCTCATGACTGTCCCGCCTGTTCTAAGGACCGGCGAGGAAACTGCTCCCGCCTAAACGCGGCCGCTACGTATGCTCGGAAATTGGAGCAAGGGTTTGGTTCAAAGTTCTCGATTAGAACGGTTGGTCGGTGTTTGTTTTCAGCATGTTGCGGAATTTCTAATTCCAAGAGTTCGCGATTAGAAATGGGTGAGTTCCGAGCGAAAATCAGGCTCGAATTTTGGGATTCGCAGAATTTGATTTTTTGGCGATTTGAGCAGTTCGCGGTTCTTTGTTTTCTGAGGTTTAGAGTGGTTTCTACTTCTGGAGTTTGGCGATTTAACTTGCTGCAAAAATGGCTGGATTCGCTGGATGGTTGTACCTGCGATCGTGGCATTGTCGCGTAGGCGGACCAAGACTTGTCGCGCGCTTGCGGGGCCTCAGCCCTGACCACGCCCTCCTTGGGAGAGACGACGGCACGATTCCTAATCCCGGCACAGCCGGTTAGGAAAGCGCCCTCAGCGCGTCTTGCAGCCACCTTTTCGATTCGAACAGCCTCCATCAGCCACCCTCTGTCCTTATAAAGCAAACTGAGAATGTAATCAGAATTGGGCGTGGGAAGCAAGGAAATGCAACCGAACGGCGGAAATCTGAACGCGAGATTCGAGAATCGAGGAGCGAAAAAACAGGGGTAAGCAAACACGACCGGGCGCGCCCGAGAGTTGATTTTGTAGCCTGCGCTGGCCAGCGCAGCAGTTTTGGCTGCTGCGCCGGTGCGCAGGTTGGTGTTAGATACCGGTTCCGACGTAGCCGTTTTCGGCGGTTCGGAGGCCCATGTTTGGCATTTCTGTTTTTACTTTTACGGGCTCAAGACTCGGCTTGTTGGCACCCTTGGCAAGGAAAGTAAGCTCGTACTGGTGCTTCAGGTTGTAGCTTACATCCTGCAAGTAGGGAGTGAAATCAACCGAAGCGCCGAGACCGAGATAATAGGTCTCGCCACCGGTCTTCTGAGCAAGCAGATCCAACCCAGTCTGCGCCAGATTGGTGCGGAAAGCACCACGGCCGGCAAGGCCTGCTCCGGGAGTATAGATTGAATAGACGATAAAGCCACCTCGTTGCGCGCGATTCAAAGCCTCATCGAGGTAGGGGTTCGTGTATGGATCATTCGAAGATCCGCCGCCGAGAAGATCGACTCCGTTGGTGAACATCAAGATTTCGCGGCGGTCTTGGGTCTGCGGCCATTTCTTCATCAGGTCCGACAGCGCCAAGTAAGGGCTGGTGTATCCCGCCGAAGCGCCGATGGGCAACCGCAATGCTTTTTGTGCCAAGGCATGGTCGTCGTCAACTCTTGGGCCGTAGTGACCATGCCGTTGTGCATATAACCCACGGCGATGGCTGTGCTAGGCGGTTGTTCGTCGATAAATTTCGCGATGCTGGTGAACTGCAAGCTGAGGCTATCTCTGGAATTGTCGTCGATCAAAATGAAAAGCTGCAATCCGGCACGGTCACCCTGAAGCGGGATCCAGCTTGTCACTTTATTTTGCAGGTCGCGCTGATACACTTTCACGTCAGCTTCTGCGACCACTGGCACTTCTGCGCCGCGGTGCGGCTTCACCGTCACGACCATTTTCACTGGGACATCGGTTGAAGTGTTGGGCTTGTGAGGTGCGGCCAGTGTCGGTCCGGAGATCATGCCGAGAACAAGACCAAGCATGGCTCCCAAGGCTATAGAGTGCTTCGTTATCGAGTTTTTCCCCATCTTTAAGTTTTGCATCGTCTCATCCCTTCTCTCAGAATCTGAGAGTTTCAACTGCAGATAGCGCTGCTCTTGCCGGGGCCTAGAGTCGCGAGCCGAAGAACAGCGTTTCGGCCCTATAGATAAGATGCGCTCAGAGCAGTATTGGAGTACCTACAGATTTGTCTCTAACTGTAAGATTATAAATAACTTGAAAAAGAGGAATGGGGCTGACACCCTTCGCTCGGACTAATCCGTGCTCGTCGCACGGCTATGGAGCGATTTCTTTGGGATAGACGGTGATGGCGGCAGGGTCGATCTCGAAACGCAGGAGCCAATCGCTTGGCACGTTGCGGCCGTCGATTTTCGCGGGGGAAAACTTCCAAAGTTGCACGGCTGCCAGCGTGCGGTCGGCGAAATATGCGCTGGGGCCGGGAGAATCGAACGATGCTTGGGTCACGTTGCCTGATTCATTTACGTGAACTTTGACGCTGACTCTTACTTTGCCTCGAATCGTGTCTCGGGCCTTCTGCGGCGCGTCGGGCAGGATTTGCTGAAGGACTTTGCCGCGGACAACACCGCTGGAGGATGTTGTGGCGGGCGCGGCGGATTGAACTGGGATTGGTGATGGAGCGGGATTGCTCGCGGCCGGTTTTTTCTCGCTAGGTTTTTCCACGGAATTTGCCACGGGCTGCGGAGCCGGCTTCGCGATGGGCGGAGGTTGTTGCGGCGTCCGCACGGGTGAAGGCGATTTGGCGGACAGCACTGGCTTGTTCACTGGTTTTGGCGGAACTTTTGCAGGAACCGACGACTGAGCTTTTGACTGCGCTGGCGGCTGAGTTTGCGGCGGAACTTTTGGCTGAAGTGCCGGCTGGGCTGTTGGCTGCGCGGGCTGCTCGACAGCGACCGGAGCAGCAGGCTGATTTTGTGAGTGGGTCCTAAAGAGCAGAAGTCCTCCCAGGATCGCCGCCAACGCGACACCGGCTAGCACTACTCCGCCAATGGCACGCGGGTTGGCAAACGAAGTTTGCGGGCTGGGAGTGATCTGTCTTGGCGGTGTGGAAGAATTTTGTTGCAGGCGCGCGGCGATGTCCGCAACAGTCCAGCGCAATTGCGGGTCGCGGCGCAAACAGTGGCGCGCCAAATCGAGAACCTCCGGCGGGAAGTTTGATGGCAGCGACGGCTCGGCCTGATTGGTTCTCTCCCACGCGGGCAAGCGCTGGGTCAAAACTTCGGCCAAGGTCATTCCCAGCGACCAAACATCGCCAGCCGGAGAAATTCTTCCGCCGGCTGCTTCGGGAGGATCGTAGGCGCCGGGCTTTCCCAAGCTGCCACTGTATTCGCCGATGCGGCAAAGTCCATCGCTCGAAATTTTTAGGAGATCGTCATCGGCCATGATGTTGGCGGGTTTCAGGCGGCAATGAACGAAGCCCTTGGAGTGAACGTAGGCGAGCGCGTCGGCCACAGGGCCGAGAATGTCGCGCGCTTCCGCAGGAGAGAGCGGCCTGCGGGCAACTACCTGGGACAAGTTCTCTTCGGCGTATTCCATCACCACGTAGAGCATCGGCGTGTGATCCAACTCGCAGCGTCCCATTTGCAGGAGGCGGATCAAGTGGGGATGAGAAAGCTTTGCGGCTTGTTTCCAGCGGGCGAGTTGAGCCGGGGCGTCAATTGAATCGGCCGGGATTAGCTTGATTGCGGCTTTGGGGACTTCCTGGCCGTCGTAATCAACCAGAAATACGGAGCTGCGGTCATTTCCGCCGACAAATTGGCCGAGGCGGAATTTCCCGTCGACGACTTGGCCCATCGGTTTTGTCGCGGCCTCGGTCATGTAATCCCCCTGCATCGTCGCGAGCGATAATCGGCGGAATCTTGCCCGAGCGGTCGCGTTCGACCTGCCAAGGAATGGAACTGTATTGCGCCTGAGATCGGACTCGGCGCGTATTCCTGCGGCGAATCAGGCTGGGTTGGTGCCGGTTGCAGAGGGCGATGATTCCCCATTTCCACTCCCTCTTGCAATACATTCTGCAACATTCTGGGGCTACAGGCGTGGAAAACTAATTTGTGCGGTGCTCAATGGCACCACTGTCCGCAATCACTTGCCGAGACCGGGCTCCTAGTCTCCAGTTCGATACAGGGATTTGAGAATGTTGCTGCAAACGGCGACTAGATGAAGGATTTTATTGGGTCGCTCCGGGAACTCAGAGCCTGGAGCGATCTAGAAAACCGATTGAAGCGTAGATCTGCGTCGAGAGAGGGCAATGGAGATTACTCCTGGCAACCGATTGGGAACTTTCGAAGTGTTTTTGCCGGTCCGTTCTGCTGCGCGAGAGGCTCAGCCGCGCGGCGATGATGGATTTCCCGGACGATTATTCATCGTTGAAGGCATCGACGGGTCGGGAAAATCCACGCAACTAAGCTTGCTGCACAAATGGCTGGAATCGAAAGGGTATGGAGTGGTGTTCAGCGAGTGGAATTCTTCTCCGTTGGTGAAACACACGACGAAATTCGGAAAGAAAAAGAAGATGCTGACGCGCGGCGACGTTTTCGCTGATTCACGCGACCGATTTCGCCGACCGAACGGAGAAAAGCATTCTGCCGCTGTTGAAAGCGGGCGCGGTGGTGCTGTGCGACCGTTACATCTATACGGCGTTCGCGCGAGACGTGGCACGCGGAATGGATCGCGAGTGGGTTCGCGAGCTTTATGGGTTTGCGGTGAAGCCGACGGTGGCATTTTATTTTCGAGTGCCGCTGGAGACCGCCATCGGGAGGCTGATGGATGGGCGCGATGAACTTAAATATTACGAAGCGGGGATGGATTTGGACTTGAGCGATGACCCGGAGGAAAGTTTCCGCCTCTTTCAAGGTCTGATACTGAAGGAATACGAAAAAATGATTTCCGAATTTGGACTGACGGTGATTGATGCCACGTTGCCCATCGAAGTGCAGCAAACGCAAGTGAGACAAATCGTAAAAACGCAACTCGAGAAAGCGGTGAACGTGAGGGTGCAACGATGAGGCAGACATATGGAAAGCTTCTCCCGGGGATGCGAATTTCCGATCTGAGCGGCAAGCTGATCGTGATTGAAGGGACCGATGGCGTTGGGCGCACGACGCAGATTGATCTGTTGAAACCGTGGCTCGAGGAGTTAGGACATGCGGTGCTGGATACGGGCATGGCACGTTCGACGCTGGCGGGTGAAGGACTCAAGCGCGCGAAAGAAGGAAATAACCTGGGACGCGTGACGCAAAGCCTTTTTTATGCGACGGATTTTATCGATCGCCTGGAGAACGAGATCGTTCCGGCGCTGCGGTCCGGGTTCATCGTGCTGACCGACCGGTACGTTTATTCGCTGATGGCGAGGGCGTTCGTTCGCGGCATGGACTCAAAATGGATTCGCAGCATTTACAGCGTGGCGTTAAAACCGGATGCGACATTTTATTTGCGGCTGAGCATCGACCAGCTCATTCCCCGCGTTGTTTTTTCCCGTGGGTTTGACTATTGGGAATCGGGGATGGATCTTTATCCGGGGCAGGATATGTTCGACTGCTTTTGCAATTATCAGACGGCGCTAATGGCGGAGTTCGATCGGCTTAGCGAAGAATATAAGTTTGAGGTGATCGAGGCATCGGCGGATGCCGAGCAGGTGTTCGAGCACCTCAAGGCAGGAATATTCCGTGCTTTGGAAAGCGATTCTCGGAAGGAATACATTTCCGCGCGCAGCACGAAGACGTTGTCTATTTCCGATTTGAGCGCGAATGACAAAGTCGCTTCTGTGGCTCAGACTGCCAACGCAGCTAAGTTCGAGTCGGTGTTGCGATCTATCATGGCGCACTCAGCAGATGGCAACGGCAGAACAGCACAGCAGAAATAGTTCTCGGGCACCACAATTTGCAGGTTCCCTCGCGCAGGACGCTGCGAGACATTAACAACTGTTGCGACTCGCGTTAGACCTCCACGGCGAAGTAAGTACTAACAATACTGCTTTGGAAGCAGCCGGGCTTCGTTGACTTGGCGTCTCATAAGACCTTAAGATGCGCGTAAAGTGACGGACTCCTCCTCTTTCATCGGCGGCACAATCTCCCACTATCGCATTGTCGAAAAGCTGGGCGGGGGCGGGATGGGCGTGGTCTATAAAGCGGAGGACACGCGGCTGCATCGCGCAGTCAGTTTGAAATTCCTGCCTAGCGAAATGTCTCACGACCCGGGCGCTCTCGAACGATTCCGGCGAGAAGCGCAGGCGGCATCGGCGTTAAATCATCCGAATATCTGCACGATTTACGACATCGGCGAGCAAGACGGCCAGCAATTTATTGCCATGGAGTTTCTGGAAGGCGAGACGCTGAAACAGCGCATCTCGGGCAAGCCGCTGCCCCTGGAACAAATGGTAGAGCTGGGAATTGAAATAGCGGACGCGCTGGATGCGGCGCACGCCAAAGGAATCGTGCACCGCGACATCAAGCCTGCGAACATTTTTGTGACCGCGCGCGGACATGCCAAGATTCTGGATTTCGGTTTGGCCAAGCAGAGCTCCGGCGGCGAAGGTCCCGGCGTTTCCGCGTTGCCCACTGCAACTGCGGAAGAATTCCTGACAAGCCCGGGCACAGCACTGGGCACAGTGGCGTATATGTCGCCGGAACAAGTGCGAGGCGAGCAACTGGATTCGCGCACGGATCTGTTCTCGTTCGGCGTGGTGTTGTACGAGATGGCCACTGGCGTTCTGCCATTCCGCGGAGATACTTCCGGCGTCATTTTCGACGCCATCCTGAATCGAGAGCCGGTTACAGCCGTGCGCCTGAATCCCGATCTGCCTGCAAAGCTGGAAGAAATTATCGACCGGGCGATGGAGAAAGACCGGAATTTGCGCTACCAGCACGCGTCGGACGTGCGAGCAGAATTACAGAGACTGAAACGCGACAGCACGTCGGGCCGCTCGCATGCGTCATCTGCAGGAAAAGCGGAACAGGTTACAGCAGAATCACAGGCTGTGGCTTCAGGCGTGATGCCGAAGGGCGCGGGGAGAAAACGCTACTACTATGCCGCGGCTATAATTCTTGTGCTGGCGGCAGCGGCGGGAGCATTTTTCGTGTATCGCTCGTCGAGGAGCAGCCCTCCCGCAAGCAAGGATTGGGAGCAGCTCACTTTTTTCACGGACTCCGCGGTGTACCCGGCGCTCTCGCCGGATGGACGGATGCTCGCATTCATACGCGGAAGCAATTCGTTTTTCGGCCCCGGACAAGTTTGCGTGAAGTTCTTGCCGGACGGCCAGCCGGTGGAACTCACGCATGACGCCTCGCAGAAATTAAATCCAGTCTTCTCCGCTGACAATTCGCGCATCGCCTATGGGGTGGCCATACCATGGAGCGTGTGGGAAGTGCCGGTTCTCGGCGGCGAGCCGCATCTGATGTTCCCCAACGCGAGCTCTTTGAGCTGGATCGACGATGGAAAGCGGCTACTTTTTTCTGAGATCAAAGAAGGATTGCACATGGTGCTGGTGACTACCGACGAAGGCCGAGGGCAGCGGCGGGAAGTTTATGCACCCCCCGGCGAGCGCAGCATGATCCATCATTCCTATCTCTCACCGGACGGGCGATGGGTGCTGGTGGTCGAGATGGGAGCTCGTGGCGACTTTCTCCCGTGCCGTGTGGTTCCTTTCCAGGGAACTGGCTGACCCGCGCGTCGTGGGTCCCCCCGATGGTCTTTGCACTTCGGGCGCGTGGTCGCCTGACGGCAAATGGGTGTACCTCACGGTGACGAAGAGTGACAAATCCCACATCTGGCGGCAACGATTTCCGAACGGGGAGCCTGAGCAGGTGACTCCTGGCCCGACTACCCAGGAGGGAATTGCAATGTCCGTGGACGGCAAGTCGCTCATTACCTCGGTCGGCTCGGAAGACAGCACCGTGTGGCTGCACGACAAGGACGGCGACCATCAGATTTCCTCGGAAGGGAATGCGTACGGAGCGTCCTTCTCGTCTGACGGAAAAAGACTTTATTACTTGATGGGCAACGGAAAGTCCTCCGATTACGAGCTCTGGGTCAAGGATTTGAGCGACGGCAAGACTGAGAGGGTCTTGCCGGGCTATTCCCTGGCGTACTACTCAGTTGCTGCTGATGGAAAAGAAGTCGCGTTCGAAATCGACGACAAGAACGGACAGTCCAGTCTGTGGGTCGCGCCGATGAGTCGCCGCTCCTCCCCCGTTCGGATCTCTTCTAACGGGAACGACGATTTCCCCATCTTCCTCCCCGATGGAGACCTGGTTTTTCGGGCAATCGAAAATGGATCGAACTTTTTGTATCGCATGAAAGCTGATGGAAGCGGCCGGCACAAGGTAATCCCCGGACGTATTTTCGATCTTGTAGGAGGGTCGCCGGACGGCCGTTGGGTCATTGCTTCTTCGCCAGGCCCGGATCAGGAGCACACGGCTCAGATTAGTGCGATCGCTACGGATGGAAGCAAGACTGTACCGTTCTGCCTGCTCTACTGCCGGGCAAGCTGGGATGTTACCGGAAAATTCGTGTACGTTACCTTGTCGATGTCGCGCGACGACACATTCCCGCTACCCGTGCTGCACGACTCGGGCCTTCCGAGCTTGCCCCCTGCAGGAATTGAACGAATCGAGGATTTCACCAACGCAAAAACCGCAGCCGTGATTCCCCGGTTCGTGGATTCTGCCATTAGCCCATCCGTTTACGCCTACAGCATTCACAACACCCGCCGCAACTTGTATCGCATCCCTTTGCCGTAGGCCACACGCTGATTGATCGGCTCCGGCGCAAGAGCCTGCTCAAGGTTTTTGGAAGTGCGGCTATTGCGGGTCGGGTTGGTCGCCGACGGAGAAGTAGGTGCAATCGGGGTGATGGAAGACGAGGGCGCTGACGCTGGCTTCCGGGTCCATCATCATGCCTTCGGTGAGATGCACGCCGATTTCTTCGGGGTGCAGGAGCATCCAAATGCCGGCTTGGTCGTCGAGATTGGGGCAGGCGGGATAGCCGAAACTGTAGCGCTTGCCGCGATAGCGCGAAGTGAAACGCTCGGCCATGGTCAACGCGGGCGGGTCAGGGAAACCCCAATCTTCGCGGATGCGGCGATGCAGCCATTCGGCGCAGGCTTCGGCGGTTTCGATGGCGAGCGCTTGCAGACCGTGGGAAAAAAGATAACGGCCGGCGGCTTTGGCTTCTTCGGCGCGTTCGCGGACTCCGGCTCCGGCGGTGACGACGAAGAGCGCGAGATGATCGCGGCGGACGGGATTTTTGTCTGCAGCGTTGTGAGCGGCGATAGCGGGCTCGGCGGGCAGGATGTAATCGCTCAAGCAGAGTTTGTCTGCGACGCGCTGGCGCTGAAAATGGAATCTGTGGATAGGCGAAACTTTTCCCGGCTCGAACAAGGCGATGGAATTCCCCTCGCGTTCGGCTTCGAAGAATTGCCACACGGCTGAAATTTTCATGAACGACTCGGCTTCGCGTTTCACTTCTTCCATGCTGTGAAAAAGTTCAAGCGCGCGCGGATCGCGTTCTTTGAGCGCCTTCTCGAAATTCCCGCGAAAGCCCATGTGACGACCGAAAATCATGAAGGGATTGATATAGCTCCAAATTTCATTTCGATCGGGAATGGAGCGGGCTTTGCGGTCGAGATAAGCGACGGGCGGAATTGGAATGTCGGTGCGAATCCGCGGCGAGCGCTCTTCTCCAGCGGAACCAAGAGGGAGAGGGGCGGCTTCTTCCACGGCGATGGTTCCGGCATGTGTGTTGTCGCGCAGAACTGCCTGGCGTTGCGCGGGGTCGCTGAGATGATTCATCAAGCGCAAGCCGGTCATGGCGTCCTTCGCGTAGCAGACGGCGGTGCTGTATTGCGGAGCAATTTTCAGGCGCGTGAATTTTTCCGATAGCGCGGCGCCGCCCACGAGCAGGGGCACGTCAATACCGGCTTCGCGCAAGTCCGTGGCGGTGATGACCATTTGCTGCGCGCTTTTCACCAGCAAGCCGGAAAGGCCGATGGCGTCGGGATTATGTTCGCGATGGGCGCGAATCAATTCCTCGGGAGGAACCTTGATGCCGAGGTTGATCACGTCGTAGCCGTTATTTTTCAGGATGATCTCGACGAGATTTTTGCCGATGTCGTGCACGTCGCCTTTTACCGTCGCGAGCATTACTTTTGCGCGCTTCTCGGTGTCGGCTTTCTCCATGAACTGTTCGAGATGGCTGACGGCGGCTTTCATGGCTTCGGCGGATTGCAGGACTTCGGCGACGATCAGCTCGTTGTTGTTGAATAAACGGCCGACCTCGGCCATTCCGGTCATCAATGGACCGTTGATGATGTCGAGAGGCGCGTTTCCTTCGGCGCGCTTGCGATTGAGATCGTCAACCAAACCGTCTTTGGAGCCTTCGAGAATGTAGTTGGCGAGGCGCTGGTCGAGCGGAAGGTCGGCGGCGCGTTCTTTTTTTCGCGAGCCGGAAGCGCGAAAGTGCTCGGTGATTGCAGTGATATGAAATTGGTTGATGGCGGCTTTTTGTTCCGGCGTTTGGTCGCGCCAATCAGGCGGAGCGTTTCGCAAATGTTCGGCTTGCGGGTGACCTTCGGGAACCGATGAAGGCGGGGTGTTGAACAAAAGATCTTCGGCCAACTTTCTTTCGGGCTCTGGAATGGAGCCGAAGCGCTCGATGCGTTCGGCATTGACGATGGCGAGGTCCAAGCCTGCTTTGGTGCAATGATACAGAAAGACGGAGTTCACTACCTCGCGCGCACCGGGAGGCAAGCCGAACGAAACATTGGAAATCCCCAGCACCGTGCGCACGTAGGGGATTTGTTTTTTAATCAGGCGAACGCCTTCGATTGTTTCCAGCGCGCCGCCGATGTAATTCTTGTCGCCGGTGCCGCAAGGAAAAACCAGCGGGTCGAAGATTATATTTTCCGCGTGAATGCCGAAACGTTCGGTGAGCAGGCGATAGGAGCGTTCGGCGATTTCGAGTTTGCGTTCGCGAGTGAATGCTTGCGCCTGCACCGGATCTTCGTCGATGCAACCGACGATAATTGCTGCTCCGTAGGAGCGGGCGAGCGGGCAAATGCGCTCGAATTTTTCTTCGCCATCTTCGAGATTGATCGAATTGATGATGCTTTTGCCCTGGCAATAAGTGAGGGCGAGCTCGACCGCGCGCGGATCGGTGGTGTCGATCATGATGGGAGCTTTTATCTTGCGGATGAGCTGATCGTAGAACGGCGGGATGTCGTTTATTTCGTCGCGGTCGGTGCTTTGCAAGCAGACGTCCACGATATGCGCGCCGCTCTTCACTTGGCGCCGCGCAATCTCGGTGGCTTCCTCCCACAGTTCCGCGGCCACGAGATTCTTGAACTGGCGCGAGCCGATTACATTCGTGCGTTCGCCGACCACGAGCGGGCGCGTGCTCTCTTCGGCCTCGATGATTTCGATGCCGGAATACACGGCGCGATGAGCCGAATCAGGCGGGCGCCGCGGAGACTTGTTCTCGACCATCTGAGCGATGGCGCGAATGTGTTTTTCGGTGGTGCCGCAGCAGCCGCCGACGATGTTCAGCCAGCCGCGATCGACAAAACGCTCGAGCTGTTGCGCGAGTGACGTGGGCGTTTCCTGGTAGAGGCCTTCTTCATTGGGCAGGCCGGCGTTGGGATAGCAGGAGACGAAGCCGCTGGTGAGCGAATGCAAGGTGCGAACATGATCGGTCATGAATTCCGGCCCGGTGGCGCAATTGAGGCCCAGCGAAATCAAATCCACGTGGTCGAGCGAGGACCACAGCGCCTCGATGCCCTGGCCGGCAAGCATGGTTCCCATCGGCTCGATGGTTACGGAAACCATCAGGGGAATCGGCTGGCCGAGTTCGTGACTTAGTTGCTGAATGGCGAGGACGCCGGCCTTGATGTTGCGAGTGTCCTGGCAAGTTTCCAGCAGAAGGAGGTCTGCGCCACCTTCAATCAGGCCGCGCGCCTGATCGTGGTAATTATTTTGAAGCTGTTCGAAATTGATGCCGCCGGTGACGCTGATGGCTTTTGTTGTGGGACCCATGGCGCCAGCCACGAACCGCGGCTTTGCGGGGGTGGAGAATTCGTCAGCGGCCTGACGCGCCAGTTCGGCGGCTATGCGGCTGATTTCGCGAGCACGCGCGCCGAGGCCATATTCCGCCAATACCACCGGGGTGCTGCCGAAGGAGTTTGTTTCGATGATGTCCGAGCCGGCCTGGAGATATTTCCGGTGGATTGAAAGCACAACCTCCGGCTTGCTGACGACGAGGTACTCGTTGCAACCTTCGAGCTGCGGGCCGCCAAAATCCGCGGCAGTGAGATTGGCCTGCTGCAGCATGGTGCCCATCGCGCCATCCAGGATGAGGATGCGTTCGCGCAATAATTCCCGGAGGGCCAAGCCCTGTTGAATGAAGTTCCTCATGCCAGCAAAAATAATCCTAGAAGAATTCTAGCAGGGGACGCGGCGACGAGACCGGAAGGAATCGCGCTGCGGTACGAACTTACAACTTTATGCGGATCGCAATCGAGTTTCACTCACGTCGCTGGTGAGAAATTCTATGGAGACAGACTTGGGAACCATACCGGCTGCGGCGCCCCGGGCGAGCAGTTCGCGGACGGCGCGGCGTCCCTCTTCGCCGTAATCCAGCGTCCAGCGATTCACATACATGCCCACGAATTTGTCGGCCAAGACCGGATCCATGTCGCGCGCAAATTGCAGAGCATAATTCAGCGCGGCTTCGCGATGTTCCAGAGCAAAGGAAACGCTTTCGCGAATGACACGGCCGATCTGACGCCCGAGATCGGGGCCGAGCTTGCGCCGAATGGCATTTGCGCCGAGCGGCAAGGGCAGTCCCGTGATTTCCTGCCACCATTGGCCGAGGTCAACGACGCGGTGGAGTCCGATCTGGGAGAAAAGCAATTGGCCTTCGTGAATCAAGAGGCCGGCTTCGACTTCCTTGGCCTGCACGGCCGCGAGAATTTTATCGAACGGCATAGTCACCGTTTCGACGTTGGGCTCGAAGAGCTTCAAGGCGAGATACGAAGTTGTAAGCTCTCCAGGAATCGCAATTTTGCGTCCGGCTAGATCCGTTTTCTTAATCGGGTGGCCGGCGACGACGATGGGACCGTAGCCTTCGCCAAAGCTAGCGCCGCAATCGAGCAGAACATATTTGTCAGCGACGAACGGATAGGCGTAAAAGCTGATGGCGGTGACGTCATAGACTTCTTTTCGGGCAGCCTGATTCAGCGATTCGATGTCGGACAGCACGTGGGTGAATTTCACACCAGGCAAGCGGACTTTGCCGGTGGCCAGAGCGTAAAACATGAAAGCATCATCGCTGTCGGGCGAATGCGCGAGGCGAATCTCTGCGGTTTTTGGTACGGCTGCTGGTGTGGACATGCTGGGTCCGTCCTGGCGCTCACGGAAACGGTCACATTCGCCCAGGGCTGAATAGAGACCGTAGAGACTCGTGCCCGCTGCGATGAAAAGTACGAACGGTGTGGACGTTCCGGCGTGAGTGCCGAATAGTGCAGGGAAAGAATAGCACACGGTATGGTTTAGGTACAGAAGTAGCGAGGAAATCCGGGGCGCGCAGAATTCACGCGGAATTAATCCCCGCGTAGTT
The DNA here is from genome assembly GCA_963830375.1 of uncultured Acidobacteriota bacterium. Lineage (GTDB taxonomy): Bacteria > Acidobacteriota > Terriglobia > Acidiferrales > UBA7541 > Palsa-295. Next base: position 284,535 of record CAWHMJ010000008.1, on the reverse strand, counting down.
CGGAGGTATGCAGACGAATCGGTGTCCCGGAATAAAAACGCGCGCTATTGGACGGTGGAGTGAGCCGGATTTGGAAGCGGCGAGGCGTGATGAGCTACGAGCATCCAGCCCTCTTCCTGGAGCACGAAGATGTTGGTGGCTTGAACCATGGCATCGTCAAAGCTATCGGCAAACGCGGTGGTGACGTGTTCGGTGCAAGCGACCCATCCGACGCGGCCTTCGATGCGAAGCCAGACGGAACTCAGAGCGATGCGGACGCGCCGGGCGTTGGCGAAAAGCCGGGCCCAGCGCTCGCGCACTTCATCCCATCCAAGCAAAAGCTCCCAGCCGGGATGAACGCATTCCACTTCGTCGTCGTGGGCCCAGACAGCTTCCATCTGGGCGATGTCAAGCGATTCGAAAGCGGAATAGAACCGGGTGTTTGCGGCGCGAAGAGCATCTTCGACTGTTGGCTTTTGGGGCGTGATAGGTGTCGACATGTTGAAGGGCGAGCTGGGATGTACAGATCCACAATCAACTCAAAAAACCAGGAAACGCGAGCCGTCAGTTCGAATTCTTGGGCCGCGCGAATTCCAATCCGCCGACGGCAGCCACGATTAGCGCCATCTTGATAATCTCACCGGGCAGGAAGGGCAGAGCGCCGAGGCGGAAGGAATTCGCCCAGCCGGATCGGGTCACCAGAGCAAGCCAAGCGCAACCACCCGCGAAAATTATTACCTCGCCGGAAACGAGCGCACCGATAAGTTTCGCGCCACTTGCACGGAGAGATGCAAAATGCGTTCGTGCGCCGGAGGCGCCGCGCTCCATCAACCATCCTGTTACGAATGCCGCGGGCGGATACGCCAGCAAATAACCCGCGGTGGGACCGAGGAACCGCGCAGGGCCCGGCAGGCCAAGAGGCTGAAAAACGGGCAGACCGGCCATTCCCTCCAAGAGATACAACCCGAGAGTAAGCGCTCCGCGGCGGGAGCCTAGAAGGATGGCGACGAGAAGAACGCCGAAAGTTTGGCCGGTGACGGGGACCGGCGTCCAGGGCAAAGGAAACGCGATGTGCGCGCACAACACGAGCAAAATGTTTGCAGCGGCAATCCTCACGACATCCGCGGCGAGACCTTCTGCCGGAAAGATTCTATCGGCGAGAACTTTTGATTGTGACATCCGCTTCCTCTTCGGAATTTTGGTTAGCTCAAACTATCTGGCGGCCATTATACCTGAGGGAGCGGCTTTGCTAGGGCGACTTTTCGCCTTCCATGAGTGGATCGTCGGAGGTTGCGACCGCGCCATGCTTGTCGGCGGCGTGAATTTTTCCGGCTGCGTCAAGAAAGAAGGAGCGGCGAGCAAGCTTGTCGTAGGATTCCGGTGTGGCGGCGAGTTCGAAACTCGTATCGTTTCCGGACGGGTCCGGCACGATGCGGAATCGAAACAAGTATCCATTCTCTTTGCCGGCAGCGAGATCCGCAGTTACGAGCGACGCTTGCTCGGGTGAGATCTGGCCTTTGGGCGCGGGACCGAGCTCCGCAAGCGATTCCGGCAACTTTCCGAATGCGCGGTTGTAGGTCTGAATCGCGGCAGCCAAATTCTGCAATGTTTCAATAGCAGTGTCTTCGCGGGCACGCAGATCTTCCGCTATCCATTGCTTTGCGAGCTGTGGAATATCGAGCAGAACGAGCCCAAGGGAGAGAAGGCGCCATCCTCCGTTTTCACGCACGAGTCCGAACTCGGCTTGCTCACCGTCCACCACGGAGACGGGAATGAAGGCGAGGTTTTCATGGACGCGCGCAGCGCCAAAGCGGTATTGCACCGTGCCGCTCGGCGTTTGGCAAAGAAGCACGGCATGATTCTGAGGGTCCGTGGAACTGAGAGGCTTGCCGGGCATATCAGAAAGCGAAAACCTTTTCAAAAACGCCGTGCGTTGTTCAGCGGGCAGCCCACGGAAAGCAGCGGCGCTGTCCGCAGTGAGATAATTTGAGAATTGTGTTTCATTGCCGCGACAGGCGGCAACGATAGCGGCCGAAAGCGCGGCTGCAGGATCCGAGCCTTCTTGAGCCTGCATCGCGGGAGCGCTGGAAAGCGCCAGCGAGACGATGGTGGCCGCTGCGAGTGCAGCGGAAAAGAAAAAACGTTTTGTCATTTCGACTCGGATTTCCCACGAGCAAGGATGGTTGCCAGGTCGTTGGTGAATTTCGAACGAGGCATCACTTCGCGGCAACCTGCTGCGCGGGCTTTATCTGCCAGTTCGGTCTGGACATGCGAGAGAAAGGCAACCAGGGGCACATCCGGAGCTGTTACTTGCATGCGTTGGATGGCCTCGAGGGGCTGGTTGCGCGAATTGAGGTCGACGACTACCAGTTTGGGAGTTGCCTTGGAGATTTCGGCGAGCAGCGCGTCTGGGGTGGTACAAATGCGCAAGTCGACTGCCAGATGGCGGGCGGTTTCGACAATCTTTGCCTGAAAAAAAAGATCATCCACCAAAGCTAATACGTTTGCCAAGCTCGCTACCTCCCTTTCCGGTTTATCATGCACTTCGCGACTGCACAAGTTCAGTTCTTCCACTTCGGCTATACGCTAAGGTATAAATATCCCGGGAAAGACTTCACGGAGGTTTTGATGGCCGCACCGTCGAATCCGGATGCGTTGCCGGGACTGGCCGTTCTGGAGCAGACGCCCATCATCATCGAGAAAATCGTGTGGTCAGCCAGTGAGGAGCAGATGCACTGGAAGCCGGCGATGGATCGCTGGTCGATCAGCGAAGTGCTGGCACATCTGGCTGACGTGGAAGTGGTTGGCTTCCGCGAACGCATACAGAAGATGCTAGAAAAAAACAATCCGGCACTGGAGCCCTACGATCAAAACGCCGCTTATGCCGCGGGGAAATATTCGAGCGGCAAGGCGCGTGAACACCTGAAAACATTCTGCCACGAACGCGACCGATCGCTGTCGATGCTTCGTTACGTCCCGGCGCAGGCAATCGCGCGAATCGGGCAACACGGCCAAATCGGGCAGATTTCAATTGGGCAGCTGATGAATGAATGGGCGTTCCACGATCTGGGCCACATCCGGCAGATCGCGGAGCTTTTCCGGTCGCGCGCGTTCTTTCCGTCGATGGGGCCTTTCCAGAAATATTATACGATCAAACCGTAACCCAGACGGAGCGACCGAGCAAATGGAGACGATAACCAGCAAGAAAATTCTTTCTACCTTCGATCAGCTCGAAAAAAAATCGCTGGATCTGCACACGCTGTTTGAGTTTGTGGGGGGCAATGATCCGGCGGAACGGGAAGTTGTGCTGGATGCGGTGCAAGATTTGGCGCAGAGAGGTTTGCTACGCGAAGATGGCGCCGATTACTACAGTCGCATGGAAAGCGGAAGACTGATCATCGCCGGCCCGCGCGAGATTACGATGTACACGCGGGAGGGATGCCATCTGTGCGATGAAGCGAAAGCGGCGATGACTCCGCTGCTTTCTGAATTCGACGCGAAGCTTCGCGAGGTGGATATCGACGAAGATGCTGTCCTGCTGGAACGCTACAATGACGACGTGCCGGTGATTTTCCTGGGCGGACTATTATTTGCGCAGCATCGAATCGATCCGGCTCTCTTGCGGCAGCGCTTGGAACAGACGAAGGAACTGTAACGGTCGTCTGCTTCCCCAACAAACGTTCTAGAGTGGTTGTTTGTAGTTATCAGAGCTGGAGAGCTTCGCCGAAGGCTTAGTGTTTTGATTTTTCCGCTTCCACGCCTACGCCTTCGTCAGGCACATCGCCGGGGCGGCCTTTCACGCGGTCATATTCGCTGATGTGGCAGGTGGATCCGATAGCTTCGTTGTAATAGGTGGGGACGCCCAAGGCGGTTCGCAGTTCTTCATTGAACTTGCGCAAGTCAACCAATTGGCCCTTGTGCGCCGGGAATTTTTTCTTGTCGTGGGTAAGCAGGAATTTCTGATACCCCGCATCCCATAGCAATGTGAACTGACCCTGCAGCATGATGCAGGGAATCTCAGTCATTTGAAAACTGTCGCCGGATGTCTTGCGAAGTTCCGCGCCGCAATTGTACTTCTCGATTCGGACGACTCCGCCGGAGCTACGGACGAGAAACCCCTTGGCCGCGAGCGATTCCACTTGCGACTGGCCGAACAGCTTGTTGACGTACCACATGCCATCAGACTAGTGAGTCAGCAGGGCTTCTGTAAAGTCAAAAATTGGCAAGCCCGGATTGGGCGCCAGGGATCGCGCTAGAGTTGCCAGGCATCTGCTAAACTGTCCTGAATTCGCTGCATACGCGGCGGTCTTCTCCGCATCTAATTTGCTGTTTGAGTTCATTCCGATTGCAGGAGTGAAGCCACATTGACGACAGAGGCGTGGAGACAGGGAACTTGGCGGACGAACGAAGCATGAGCTCGGCGAACAAACAATCATTATCGCGAGAAACCTCCGGGGTGGAGGCACGGTTCGGACAGGAATTGTTAGAGCGCATCGGGAACACGCCTTTGCTCCGGCTTGGGCGTATTGGCGCTGAGTTTCCCAATGCTGGGTTCTATGCCAAGGCTGAATGGTTCAATCCAGGCGGTTCGGTAAAGGATCGCGCGGCGTATTCCATGATCCGCGAAGGCGAGCGAACGGGAGCGCTGCAGGCCGGCAAAGTGATCCTCGACGCCACCAGCGGAAATACGGGAATCGCGTACGCTATGATTGGCGCGGCGCTTGGATATAAAGTGAAGCTGTGCTTGCCGTCGAGTGCTTCGCCCGAGCGCAAACAAATCCTAGCGGCTTACGGCGTGGAGATCGTGTTGACGCCCGGAGACGAAGGAACTGATGGAGCTATTCGCCGCGTGCGGCAGATTTATGAAGCAGAGCCTGCAAAATATTTTTACCCTGACCAATACAGTAATGCTGCGAATCCGGCGGCGCACTATTTCACTACGGCTCCGGAAATCTGGGAGCAGACGCGCGGACAGATCACACATTTTGTGGCAGGACTGGGAACAAGCGGAACTTTCGTGGGCACCACACGGCGGCTGAAGGAACTTAATCCAGCTATTCGTTGCATTAGCATGCAACCTGATTCCGGATTTCATGGGCTTGAGGGACTGAAGCATATGGCCACGGCGATTGTGCCGAGCATCTATGACCCAAAACTTGCCGATGAGGATATGGCGGTGCGCACGGAAGATGCGCACCGAATGGTGAAACGACTGGCGCGCGAAGAGGGAATCCTGGCAGGAGTCAGTTCGGGAGGCGCGCTGTGGGCGTGTCTTGAGGTAGCGCAGAATTTGCCGAAGGGCCAGCCAGCGGTGATCGTGACGGTCTTCCCAGATTCCGGCGAAAAATATCTGAGCGAGAAATTCTGGAGCGAAGAGTGAGCGGCACGACGCTGCGAATCTCAGACGCGCTGATTCGCCGAATTCAGGCGCACGGCGTGGAGACATATCCTTACGAATGCTGTGGCGCGCTGTTGGGAAAGGATAGCGAAACGTCTCGCGAAGTTGTCGAACTGCTTCCGCTGGCGAATCGGCGGGATGATTCGCCGCGCAATCGTTTCGAGGTAACACCGGGTGACGTTCAAATGGCGGAGAAGAAGGCGCGAGATATGCGGGTTGAGGTGATTGGCTGGTACCATTCGCACCCGAATGCTCCGGCGCGTCCCAGCGAATTCGATCGCGAACACGCTTGGCCGTGGTACAGCTACGTCATCGTGAGTGTTGAAGCGAGCGAGCCGCGCGATACGAAGTCGTGGCGATTGCGCGACGATCGTTCCGCGTACGACGCGGAAGTGATTGAATCCATCGCACAGTCTGCAAGCATCTAATTGAAACAATGAAAGGGAGATCACCGAATGGCAGTGAAAGTAATCATTCCTACGCCGCTACGGCCCTACGCGGGTAAGCAGGAGAGTGTCGAAATGGAAGCCGGCAACGTTCGCGAAGCCCTTAAGGGGCTTACCACTCGATTCGGGGGGCTGAAGAAGCATTTGTACTCCGACGATGGGCGCCTGCGGAGCTTCGTGAACGTTTATGTGAACGATGAAGACATTCGCTATTTGGAGAAGGAAGAGACGCAGCTTCGTGATGGAGACATCGTCAGTATCGTGCCTTCGATTGCCGGGGGCACGGGCAAGTAAATCAGGAGAATTTTCGTGGCATCAAAAATAAAAATTCCTAATTCGCCGGAGACGGGAAATCCGAGCGCGGCCTTGTCAAAGGAGGAAATAACGCGCTACAGCCGCCATTTAATCATGCCCGAAGTTGGTATGGACGGGCAGCTCAAGCTGAAACAAGCAAAAGTTCTTTGCATTGGCACTGGCGGGCTGGGAGCGCCGCTGGGCTTGTACCTTGCGGCTGCGGGAGTGGGGAGAATCGGCTTAGTCGATTTCGACAAGGTGGACCTGAGCAATCTTCAGCGGCAGATTCTTTTCGACACGAACGACATTGGACGTCCCAAAATCGAAGCCGCGACGAATCGTCTGCGAAATCTAAACCCGGATATTCAGATCGACAATTTCGAAACGCGCCTTACGAGCGAAAATGCACTCGATATTCTGAAGGATTACGACATCGTGGTGGACGGCACAGACAATTTCCCCACACGGTACCTGGTGAATGATGCGTGCGTGATTTTGGGCAAGCCGAATGTTTACGGTTCTATCTTCCGTTTCGAGGGGCAAATCACTATCTTCGGTTATCCGGGCGGCCCGTGCTACCGGTGTTTGTATCCTGAGCCGCCTCCGCCGGGGCTGGTGCCTTCTTGCGCCGAAGGAGGAGTGCTCGGCGTGCTTCCGGGAATTGTGGGAGCGATACAGGCCGCTGAAACTTTGAAGCTCATCATCGGGAAAGGCGAGCCGCTGGTTGGGCGCTTGCTGCTTTTTGACGCTTTGGCGATGCGTTTTCGAGAATTGAAGCTGCGGAAAAATCCGGAGTGCCCGGTCTGCAGCGGACACCCGACAATTACGAAGCTAATTGATTACGAGGAATTCTGCGGAATTCGCGGGGAAGAATCTGCGAGCCCGGCTCAAACGTCGGTGCCCGAAATCGCTCCGCGCGAACTCAAAGCCCGGCTGGATCGCGGCGACGATCTTTTTATTCTTGATGTGCGCGAACCGCATGAGTTTCAAATCTGCAATCTCGGCGGACACTTGATTCCGCTGGGCGAGCTTTCGCGCCGGGTAAACGAGTTGGATAGTTCGCGCGAAATCGTCGCGCACTGCCGCAGCGGCAAGCGCTCCGCGGAAGCGGTTGAGTTTCTGCGAAGCGCAGGTTTCCGCAAGGTGTTAAACCTGAAGGGTGGTATCCTTGCATGGTCGGATGAAGTAGATGCCTCTGTTCCAAAGTATTGACGGGTTCCGAGATCATCAGACCTCACTAAAGAAACCGCGTTAAAACTTCACAAGTTTCGATCGGAGGATCGAGTGCCAGATATCAAAGTGACCGTCGTTAATAATGGACCGCTGCTTATAGATGGTGAAGTGCAGATTGTCGATCAGGAAGGCAAGTCTTATGGTCTGGGAGGGCGAACCAAGATCGGACTGTGTCGTTGCGGCGCGTCCGAGCGGAAGCCTTTCTGTGATGGTTCGCACAAAAAGTCGAACTTTCAGAGCCTGGTCGAGGCCCACGAACTTCCCCCTCCGCAACCTAAGCCTTAATCCAAATTTGGGCAGCTCTTGGGTGGTAATGTAACAATCCTACCCCAGGGGCGAAAATTATATACGTAGTATGTCCGGCGTCCTCAGGCGTAGTTATCTGCTAAACTGCGTTATTTCAAATAGTTAACTAGTACTAAAACTATGTTTCGGAACGGTACACCAGTTGCAAGTTTCTCCACGGGCAGAGGTTTGTCTCTTGGGGGAAGTGGTGGGTCGTCCGAGCAAGATTTGGGGTTTTCTGCATCGTTTTCGTCTCGTCCTTCTTTGGACGATAGCCGGTACGTCGTACCTCATTCTCCTTTGGGTAGTTCGAAATTCCTCTTATATCGCGGATCCCCTTCTTGACACCTATCTTCAAATGGCGGGAAGCCTGATCGCTTTCACGTTTGCGGCGAACGCGCTGGTTCGGTTTCGCGGAACACACGATCGAATTTCTCTGATTTTGGCATTCGGCTTTGTGATGGCGGGGCTGATCGAGGCGGGAACCAGCATGACGTTTTATCGCGGCATGCTCGTCACGGCCAGCGCAGGGAATGATATTTCAATCGGGTGGCTCGCGGGGCGAACGCTTCTGGGAATTCTATTGCTGGCTGCGTTGGTGGTGGAGCGCCGAATTCCGGTGGCGCGAGAACCAGGGAAAGAAATGGCCGGCTCTACGCTGCTGGTCGGAGCCGCCGCCTATTTGACCAGCGTTTTTTATTTCATGCTGCCGGACGCTCCCAAGATTCATCCCGGGGCAATTATTCCGCGTCCTTGGGATTTGCTGCCGGCAGCAATCTTTGCTGCGGCCACGGTGGGATACGCGTGGCGTTTGCGGCGCGGGAATTCCGAATCGTCGCTCGACCGCGCATTGTTTATCGCGGCGGCGATGAATGTGATTTGCCATATCACGATCAGCCAGTCGCAACACGTCTTCGATGCCGCTTTTACGATCGCGCATGTGACGATGGACCTCAGCTATGTGGTGGTTCTAGGCGGCACGCTGCTGGATAACGCGCAACTATTCGATCAGGTCAGCCGGCTGGCTGCCTCTGATTCGCTCACTGGACTTGCAAATCATCGGCGGCTTCTCGAAGTTCTGGAAAATGAAATTCAGCGTTCCCGGCGCACCGGCCGCAGTTTCGCGGTGGTGTTGTTCGACCTCGACAAGTTGAAAAAGATCAACGACATGTTCGGGCATCTGACGGGCAGCCGGGCAATCAAGCGCCTGGGCGTGGCCTTGCGAAATGATTGCCGATCCATCGACACGCCTGCGCGGTACGGCGGCGACGAATTCGTGCTAATTTTGCCGGAATCGGGAGAAGAAGAAGGCCGCAAGGCCGCTCTGCGGATCTGCGAGCGGCTTGCACGCGATGGGCAGGAACCGCCGGTGACCGTTAGTGCGGGTTTGGCTGTCTATCCCAACGACGGTACGACGATTGAAAAGCTGTTGGGCGCTGCCGATCGCGCGCTCTATGGGATGAAGGGCCGCAGTGAGAAGAAATTCCGTTTGAGGCATGTAGCGGCCTGTATTTAAAAATAAGGAGGTCGCGCGATGCGACTTGGGATGGGGGTCCCAAAGACGATAGCAGAGCGGCGCGAGTCGCGAATTCCGATGGAAGTAAGCGTTCAGATAACCGGGCATCTCGCGCTGCCAGGCACCGAAACCACATTCACCGATAATGTCAGCGCAGGGGGAGCGCGGGTGTGGAGCACTCGCCGGTGGACGCCGGGTGACCGGCTCACCATCGCGACGCTCACCGGTTCATTCAAGTCCTTAGCGCGCGTGGCGTACTGTCAGTTAGTCCCGGAAGCGGGCTTTGCTGTCGGGGTCGAATTCCTGGAATCCAGGGACGGCTGGGTAATAGGAAGTATGTCCGCCGCGTGATTACTGCACAAATCCGACGTTGGGTTCCGGACCAGGGCCCGGACCTTCCGGAAGCATTCCAAACTGCTCTTCGAAACGAGACACATTTTCCTGCAGAGCTTTTGCCAATCGCTTGGCGTGGGCGGGACTTAGGATCAGGCTGCCGACCAATTTTCCGTGGGGGACGCTGGGAAAAAGATAAATGAAATTCAGGGTGAACTCTTCCGCATTGTGGTGAACGACTACCAGATTTGCATATTGTCCGAGTAATTCCTTCTCGTCAGCCTTAATCTGGACTTGCTGTTGCTGCGGTTTCGGTGTTTCAGCCATCACTACCCTCCTGGGAACCACTTTAACTATAGCAGAGGCGAAGAAACACTTCCGGCGATTTTTGGAATGCGTAAGCGCCGGGGCAGTTGACCTGAAACTTAGTTAAGCGTAGTTTATATGGGGAGTTTAGCTAGGTTAACTCATGGACAGGCGCAAACCCGAGCCCAATGCTGCCCCGTTTATCCACGCGCATCCAACCACGGAATCTGCCGCGGCGTCTTCCACGGCACCCGAGCTCGCGGGTCTTTTAACTCATGAGGATGTGGATCGCGCTCTCGACCGCTGGCAAGTGTCCCAAGCCCGCCGGGAGGGTCGAGGGTCGAAAAGATTCGGGGGTTTGCGCGTACTGTGGCTCCTGATCGGGCCCGGAGTTCTGGTCTTTCTGGGCGAGAACGATGCTCCGAGCATGCTTTCCTATTCGGCAGACGGCGCGCGCTACGGAATAGGATTTTTCATACCGTTTGTCATCCTGACGTTCGTGATGGGATTTATCGTGCAGGAAATGACAGTACGCTTAGGCGCCGTCACACATCGGGGTCACGCCGAACTAATCTTCGATCGCTTCGGAAAGTTCTGGGGTTTTTTCGCCATGGGCGATTTGGTGTTCGGCAACTTTCTGACGCTGGTGACGGAGTTCATCGGGGTGCGCGCAGGTTTAGGTTTTTTCGGCATCCCGCCCGTGGTCGCGGTTGTGGGAGCGCTTGTAATCGTGGCGGGCGCGATCACGACGGGCCGTTATTGGACCTGGGAACGAATCACGCTGGCGCTGGCGATCTTCAACGGACTTTTCATCCCGGCGGCGATCCTGGCGCGTCCGAATTGGCATTCAGTGGGCCACGCACTGTTGACATGGATGCCGCTGCCGAGCGGAAGCCACTACGAAATTCTGCTACTGATTCTGGCAACGATTGGCGCGACGGTGACCCCGTGGATGCTTTTCTTCCAGCAAAGCGCGGTGGTGGACAAGGGCATGCAGCCGCGCGACATCAACGCAGGCCGTTTCGACACAATTCTAGGAGTTGTCCTGGCATCCGTATGCGCCATTGCCGCGATCCTCGCCACGGCGCCGTTGTTTCACCACGGTATTGATGCTTCGAACTTTCAAGGAGCGCAATTCGCGGAAGCGCTCGAGCCCTGGATCGGACACACCGGCGCGGCGCTTTTCGCGCTGGGAATTTTTGAAGCGGGAATTGTGGCGGCCATTGCGATTTCTACTTCTTCGGCTTACGCGTTCGGCGAAGTTCTGCAAACGGGGCATAGCCTGAATCGCCCGTTGCGCGATGCGTGGCCATTTTACTTGGTTTTGTTGGGTTCGGCCGCCGCGGCAGCGGCACTCGTGCTGATTCCGCGTTTTCCACTCGAGTTTGTCGTACTTACCGTGAACGTGATCGCAGTTCTGGCCATGCCGCCGGCGCTGGCGTTTTTACTACTCTTGGTGAACGATCGAGAGGTCATGGGCGAGCACGTGAACGGAACGTGGGCCAACGTGGCTGGTGTTACCGTGACCGTGCTTTTGATCTGCGCGGGAATCGGATTTGGCCTTGCGACGGTGTTCCCGAAGTTGCTGGGAGGCTAGGCTGGGCGCGAGAACGCGGGCTTTATTTTTGAAACGAGGGAGAAATAGTGAAGCGAGGATTGAAACCTAACGTTGAGCCGGTTGCCCTGAACGGAGAGCAGCCGCATCTCGAAGACCCGCGGGTGGTCTTGTCGCTGCTCGAAGCGGACCAAGTTGTAGCGGCCAAACAGCGAATGCGTTTCGGCCGTCAAAAACTTTCGGGGGGAGTGCGAGCGATGCTTTGGGGTTTGCGCATTTATGTGGTGGTGATGCTGGTGATTGTCTTCATTTCGGTGCTTCACGCAATCCAAGCGGCGCACTGAGTGCCAATTTCGCGCGGGAGGTTCCAGCGGACCTGCGGGGCGCGTTTTCCCGGGCAGGTTGCGTTGTCTGTTACAATTCGAAGTCCTCAGCCTGCATGAACAATTATTCTTGGTACATTAAATCTGCACGACGGTTTGCACCCCATTCATGAATCCCGATAAAAATCCAGAAGCGCCAAAGCGGAAATTGCTGCTAGGGGTTTCCGTTGTCTTCGTGATCGTGGCCGTGGCGGGCTCCGTCATTTTGTATGCAACGCGCGATTGGAACGCCCCAGCGGCGGCGAGAAATCTTCAGAATCCCGTGCCGCCGACGGATGACTCCATCACCGCGGGAATGATGAGCTACTCAACTCATTGCCAGAGTTGCCATGGAGAAAGAGGGGATGGTAAAGGCGAGCGCGCGGAAAAACTCTCCATTGCGCCTTCGGATTTTACGGATGCACACGCGATGGGCCAAATGACGGACGGCGAGGTTTTCTGGAAAATCTCGCACGGACGGCGTCCGATGCCCGGCTTTCAGAACAAACTCACGGAGCAGGAGCGGTGGGAATTGGTGGATTACATTCGCACGCTGTCGCAAAAACCTGCCAGCGGCGCCGCGCCTGCCACAAATGCTCCTGCACCACAAACAGGCGCTGCGCCGAAACGGCAATAGCCGACATCAGGCTAGTGCGTCGCGGCTTGCGTCAATTTTTCAACTTGGCAAGCGCTTCAGAAACTTCCTTGACGTCCGGCAGAGTGGGGATGTCGTAGTTCTTGAACCAGGCGATTTTCCCCGAGCGGTCCACGATGGCGATGGCGCGTCCGGTGATCCCTTTGTCGGCCAGATAAACGCCATATTTTTCGCCGACGGCGCCGCGCGGCTGAAAATCGGCGAGGAGCGGATATTTAATTCCCATTTTTTCGGCGAAAGCCTTGTGCGACCAAGCGCTGTCAACGCTCACGCCCAACACTTGCGCGTCGAGCTCTTCGAAACGCTTCATGTCGTTCACCAGACAGATGTGCTCGTTCGTGCAGACCGGACTCCAGTCGAGAGGGTAAAACACGATGACCACATTTTTCTTGCCTTGGAATTCCGAAAGCTTTACTTCTTTCTGGCTCTGATCCTTCAACGTGAAATCCGGAGCCGCAGCACCCACTGAGATTGCCATGCAAAATCCTCCTGTTCGCTCGCGCGAATTAAATAAGGACGGTTTTCATCCAGTGGACAATGATAGCCGAAGCGGCTGGAGCAGACAAACGTTCGCAGTTTGGTCCCGCGCCATTGGGCTTTGCAATCTGTTAGGATACGAAATTGCGGAATTTGCGAAGGGAGCGTATCGAGCAAATTGGCTCGCATTTCATATCGCGAGGCGTATCCGAGCCTTCAGATTTTGCCGCGCAGCCGCAACTGGTGGGCGCGGCTGAAGGGAGCTGCCCCGGAATGCATCCATTTGGACGAAAATATAAGTTGGATTGCGGCGGTTTTACCGGACACGTTGTACCTGCGCGGGAAAAGGGCGAATAGAAGAGAGCCGGTGCGGCCAGAAGTTTCGCTTTGCTTTGAATGTTTAAGCGACACGTTCGCCGCAGAACTCGAATCGTTTCCCGGACGAGTGGTAGCGTTCGAACCGGACCCGGCAATTTTCACGCAGTATTTTTTCGTGGCGACGACGGACTTCGAGGCCGCGGGATTGGCGCCGGAAACGGCTGCCGCGATTAACGCGCGCCTGGAGCGAAGCACCGAGACGTGCCGCGAATGCTCCCGGGGAGCGACTTGGCTGTGGTTTTCGCAGGAGCAAATTCCGAGTCTGGATGAGGTTGAGCTCATTTCGACCGCGCCAGGAGAAGTTTTTTGCGGAAAACACGGCGCCAGAAAGCTATTATCTGCATTCGAGAAATTCGCTGAGGCCAACATTTTTTACATGAATCTTCCGTACGGGGACGCGGGCACGTACGTTTGGATCTAACGATGAGCTTGAAAGAACTGGTTGAAAAATATGTGGCAGCAGCGGGCGGCTACGGGAAGCCGGTGTCGATTGCTGCTCTGGGAATTTCACGCGAAGAAACGGAGCGGGTTTTCGACTTTCTGGACGAGGACTACCACATCAGCCGGTTCTTTCATTTTCAAAATGCGGCCGGCGCCGGTTCCGGCGCGAGTTTTCAGATTAACGGATTTCCGCAGACTCACATTTCGATCGACGCCGAGATCCGCGACATTCTTTAGTGCCGCGAGCTTTCGCCGGCGGCGTCACCTACCAGACGTGGCAGACCTTATCAGGCGGCTTCACCATAGGCTGTCCCGCTTTGCAGGAGAAGGCGGCGCCGAACTCCGGCATGTTCACCACCACGCCGTTGATGCGGTACTTTCCCGGGGAGTGTGGATCGGTTATCGCGTTCACCCGCTCATTCTCGGGGCGATTATTTTCGCAAGCCCATTGCGCCAAGCCGACGAAAAAACGCTGATCGGGCGTGAGTCCATCGCGGTCTTTCAGCGTCATATCCTTGGTGGCATCCTTCCAGGCGATGTAGGCCAGAATCGTTCCGCCGAGGTCGGCAACGTCCTCGCCTTCGGTTAGTTTTGAATTGATGTGGATATCGTCCACGACGATGTACTGCGCATACTGGTCCACGACGCAGTCGGCGTGTTTCACGAATTGATCGGCGTCTTCCTTGGTCCACCAGTCTTTCAAATTCCCCTTGGCATCGAACTGGCGGCCTTCGTCGTCGAAGCCGTGAGTCAACTCGTGGCCGATGGTGGAGCCGGTATTGCCGTAGTTCGGAGCGTCATCCAATTTGGCGTCGTAGAGAGGAGGCTGCAAAACACCAGCGGGGAAATTGATGTCGTTCATTTGAGGATCGAAGTAGGCATTGACGGTGGGAGGCGTCATGCCCCATTCGCCGCGGTCCACGGGCTTCCCGACTTTGTTTAGCTCGCGATGAGTTTCGAACTCGGTGGCGCGCAGGTTGTTACCATAAAAATCATTGGGCACAATTTTCACCGAGCTGTAGTCGCGCCAAACGTCGGGATAGCCGATTTTGTTACGAATGGCGTGCAGCTTGGCCAGCGCCTGCTGCTTGGTTTCGGGGCTCATCCAATCCAACTGCTGAATGCGAAGCGCCATAGCGTCTTCGATGCGCCTGGTCATGTCCACGGTGGCAGCCTTCAGTTCGGGCGAGAACGTTTTTCGAACGTATGCCTGTCCCAAAGCTTCTCCGAGATCGCGGTCAATGTTGCGCACGCAACGTTTCCAGCGAGGCTGAATCTCTTTGGCGCCGCGGAGGTACTTGCGGTAGAAGTCGAAGTCTTCGTTTACGAAGGCAGCGGACAAATATGGCGAGCGGGAATTGGCGACATGAAACCGAAGATAGGTCTTCCAGTCCTGGAGTGACTCGGATTTCAGTTGGGCATCGACGTCCTTGAAGAAATCCGGCCAGCCCACATTCAGGATTTGGAATTTGGGGACGCCGCCGGCGGCGAAGTAGGCGTTCCAATCGAAGTCCGGCGCGATTTTATAAAGGTCCGGAACGCTCATCTTGTGTTTCTCTTTGTAGGGATCGCGGCGCTCGACGCGGGTAAGGGAGGCCTTCGCAAGACTGGTCTCCATGCGCATCACCACGGCGGCGTTGTTCTTGGCGGTATCCGGGGGATCACCCATCAATTCAAACAGCATCTGAACGTGCAGCAAATAACGCTCGCGAGTTTCTTTCGATTTGGCGTCGTCGGTAAGGTAGTAGTCGCGGTCGGGAAGCCCGAGGCCGCCCTGGGAAACGTTGACGATGACTTCATCAGAGTTATCGGGGTCCTGGGTGGGCCCGGCGCGGAAAAGAACTGAGTCGCCTTTAAGCTGGAGAGTTGCGATCAAGACGGCGAGGTCTTTCGTGCTCTTGAGGTCTTGAATCGCCGACAAGTCCGGCTTCATGGGGCTGGCACCCAGCTTTTCGATTTCCGTTTCATTCATGCACGAGGCGTAATAGTCGCCGATTTTCTGCGTAACCGCGTCGCGGTTCTTGGCTGTGGAGGCTTCTTCGAGAATGCCGCGAAGATAGTTCAGATTATCTTCGTAGAGTTTGCCGTAAACGCTCCAGGAAGTTTGGTCGGAGGGAATGGGATTCATTTTTCTCCATCCGCCGCAGGAATACTCGTAGAAGTCCACGCAAGGATCGGCGGTGCGGTTCATGGCCGCGGGATCGAGACTGGGCGTGTACGGAAGCACGGGTTCCGCATGCTGCTGTGCGGTTGCGGCGGCCGTGTCCGGTGTGGTGAGCTGCGGGTTTTGTCTGCTGAGCGCAAGTTGTGATGGCGAAGAAGGCAGTTATCCATACGGCTTTCTTGAATGCCAAGGGAATCCTCCGAAGAACGGCTGAGCATAACAGCAGCAAGCCTTGCGCGCTAGCTTATGACGGCGACCCGAACCGGAAGCCGTCGGTAGATCTCGCCGATGAAGACACAACAACAGGAGCGATGGAGTTTTACTTGGTAACAACGCTGGAGCGCTGGAGGCGATCGGCCAGAGCTTTGTGCTCGGTGCGAATTTCGTCCGGAAGGCGGTTGCCAAATTTCTCAAAGAACTTTCCGGTAGCAGCTACTTCTTCCGCCCAATCGCCGGGATCCACGCGAAGCAATTCATTCAGGGACTCGCGCGAGATTGCAAGGCCGTCGAGATCGAGCGAACCAGGAGCCGGAACATCGCCGATGGGTGTTTCGGTGGCATCCGCGCGCTCTTCAATGCGGTCGAGCATCCATTTCAGGACGCGTACATTTTCGCCGTAGCCGGGCCAGAGCAATTTCCCGCTCTGATCCCTGCGGAACCAGTTCACATGGAAAATTTTGGGAGCGTTTTCGAGTCTGGAACCCATCTCCAGCCAGTGCCTGAAATAATCGCCCATGTTGTAACCGCAGAACGGAAGCATGGCCATGGGATCGCGCCGCGTCACACCCACAGCGCCGGTGGTGGCGGCGGTGGTTTCAGAAGCCATGGTGGCGCCCACGAATACGCCGTGTTGCCAGTCGCGAGATTGATACACAAGCGGGGCGACGTGCGCGCGACGGCCACCGAATATGATCGCGGAGATGGGGATGCCCTCGGGATCTTCCCAATGGGCAGAAATCGAGGGAGATTGTTTTGCCGAAACGGTGTATCGCGAATTCGGATGCGCAGCCGGGCCCATACCCGGCTTCCAATCTTCGCCTTTCCAATTGATGAGTTCTTCCTGCGGGACACCATTGATGCCTTCCCACCAAGGTTCCCGCGAAGTGGCGGTCATGGCGACATTGGTGAAGATGGCGTCGTGTTGCAGCGCAGTTCTGACGTTCGGATTCGTTTTTGCATTGGTGCCGGGCGCCACACCGAAGAATCCCGCTTCCGGATTAATGGCGCGCAGGGAGCCGTCGGAGGCGATATGCATCCAGGCGATGTCGTCGCCAACAGTCCACACGCGGTAGCCTCTGTCTTCCAGCGCCGAAACCATCATGGCCAAATTCGTTTTTCCACATGCGCTGGGGAATGCTGCGGCCATGTAGGTTACCTTGCCGGAAGGATCTTCCAGGCCGAGGATGAGCATGTGTTCGGCCATCCATCCCTGCTCGCGGGCCATATAACTGGCGATGCGAAGGGCGAAACACTTTTTGCCCAGCAGGGCATTGCCGCCGTAGCCGGAGCCGACGCTCCAGATCAGTTTCTCTTCAGGAAAATGGAGAACGAAGCGGCGGTCGGGATTCAGATCGCCGAGTGAATGCAGGCCGGGAACAAAATCGTCGGAGCCGCCCAGGCGGTCAAGCGCAGCTTGGCCCATGCGAGACATAATGCGCATGCTGGCGACAACGTACGCCGAGTCCGTGATCTCCACGCCCACTTTACTGAAGGGAGAGTTCACGGGACCCAGGATGTAAGGCACCACGTACATGGTGCGGCCCTTCATCGCACCGTCAAACAGCGGGCGGACTTTTTCCTTGGCTTCGAGCGGAGACATCCAATTATTCGTTGGACCGGCGTCGTCTTTCTGGCGAGTGCATATGTAGGTTATGCCCTCGGTGCGCGCGACATCATTCGGATTGCTGCGATGCAGGTAACAGCCCGGGCGGGTTTTCTGGTTCAGCTCGATGTAGGTGCCGTCGCGCAGCATTTCATCCGCCAGACGGTCGTTCTCCGCCTTCGAACCATCGCACCAGACAATTTTTGAGGGCTTGGTGAGGCGAGCGGATTCATCGACCCATCTTTCAAGCGGTGTAGACACCGAACCTCCGAGGATTTCGAGCGCGAAAATGCAAGGCTCGCAGGAGCCGCAGGTCGCGTTTATTTCTGCGTTTGGCTACCCAAAAATTCTAGGTCACGGAGCGAGGAAAAGCAAGGCAGCGGCCTCGTGCAGATGGCCTTAGAGTGCCCGATGTTATACTTGCCACAGAATGTTTGCGCAAAAGCTTCGGGTGGATGTCCTGATCGGCGGCGAGAAAATGCCGGCGCCACTGGAGTGGCTGGACAGCTTTTGCATGCGGAATTTCACGGGCTCGGCCGAGTTCGACGATACGCTGCCAACGGGCGAGGGAAAGCTGGAGGCGGGGCTGAACGTCGAACGCGGCCGGTTGGCGACGGCACTGGGCGAATGGCTCACAAAACGGGGCAAAGGGAATGGCAAACCGGTGATCGTGGAGATTACGACGGCGAGTTGAACGAGGACTTTAGGAGTCTTCCAAAATTCGGAATCGCCAGATATGAATCAAAGAATATTGTTAGCGGAAGAAGAGCCGAACTCTTCCTGCGTATGATTGGGGCGTTGCAGCGGTCATCGCAGGAGAAGTTCGGCCCTTCACAATTCATTCGACGTGGAATCCATTGGATAGTTAGCAACGCGGGTATTCGAAGGGCGAGCGCTCGAACACAGTAAAATCAAGGCGTATTCTTACTAGCGGAAGGGCAAGCCGACAGGGTTCAAATTTCCTCGGAGGCTTGGGAAGCTTGTCGGGCCTCTTCTATCTGTTGAGGGTCGCGATCCAGTACCGCTTTGATTTGGGGCATGGCGGCGTTCGTTGCGTCTTCCCCTGCGGCAATGAGTTGCGGGGTCTTCACGAATTCATCCCAGAGTATGTGGTGCACTCCGGGTTCGATGAGTACGTCGGTCTCGCCACGCCAGGGCTGATTCGCAGCCGTTTGGATAATGGAGAAAGCCCGGCTGATCACTTCGATGGTATTGCGCGGCTTCGAATCCAGAATTCCCGGCTCCAAGTGAACCGAAATGACCACTTCAGCGCCCATTTCGCGGAGGGCGGGTGCGGGCACTTGTTCGGTGAGAAATCCGTCCACGAGAAAATGGCCGTCATGTTCAACCGGCAGGAAAAGGCCGGGGTAAGCGCAAGAAGCTCGAAGCGCCGGGCTGATCTCTCCCTTGGTGAAATGGACGGACTCGCCCGAAAGCAAGTCGGTGGCAACGATAGCCAAAGGAATTTTCATCTGGGCTGAAACTTCTCGCGGTAGTGAAACGATGGAGGAATTCATCCAGGCGCTCGTTGGAAGCCATGCCCATGCGCGAAAGCGTCCAGCGTCCAAAATCACGGAAGCGAGTCAGACTTCCTTGGCGAGCCATTTCGTCGAGGGTTGTTCCGCTGGCATAGGCGGCGGCGATCAGAGCGCCAACGCTGGTGCCGGCGATGAAATCAACGGGAATCTCGTATTGTTCCAGGACGCGCAGTACGCCGATGTGGGCGATGCCCCGCGCGAATCCGCCGCCCAGCGCGACTCCGACTTTGGGCCGCGGACCGCCGGAGTTGTAGGCGAATGAACGCAGACCGCGAATGGCTTTCCCAAGCCAATTGGAAGTAGTTCCCATTTGTAGCGCCTCTAGTTCTATAGGACACTGTAACGCACTTAGCGGTTGCAAGGGCTTCGGGTTGACCGCGGGTTTCCGCTTCTGTAACCTCGACGCGCACGCTTGGGCCTCTGCGAGGCACGGATGAAGCATCGAATCGAAAAAGCGGCTGTGCTGGGCGCTGGAACGATGGGCGCGCGTATTGCGGCTCACCTCGCCAACGCTGGAATTCCGTGTTATTTGCTCGACATGGTTCCACGCGAGCTGAATGCCGAAGAAAAACGCAAAGGCATGACTTTGGAAACTCCTGCGGTGCGAAATCGGATCGTGCTCGCGGGGCTGGAAGGCGCGAAGAAATCGCGTCCGGCGGCGTTTTTCACGCCAGAGACAGCGCGATTGGTGACGCCAGGGAACTTTGAAGACAACCTGACGTGGTGTGGGGAAGTGGATTGGATTATCGAAGCTGTTGCGGAAAATCTGGAGATCAAGCGGAGCCTTTTCTCGCGAGTTGATGCAATTCGGAAGCCGGGAACTATCGTTACCTCGAACACATCAGGACTTCCCATCAAACTGATCGCCGAAGGGCGCTCGGAAGACTTCCAACAACATTGGGCCGGCACTCATTTTTTTAATCCGCCGCGCTACATGAAGTTGGTCGAGTTGATTTCCGGACCAAAGACGAAACCCGAGGTGCTGGAATCGCTGAGCGAAATTTGCGATTTGCGGCTGGGCAAGGGTGTGGTGCCGGCGAAAGACACTCCGAATTTCATCGCCAACCGCATCGGCACTTTCTCGATGTTAAATGCGCTGCGGCAGATGCAGGCGATGGACATGACGATTGAGGAAGTGGATGTGTGCACGGGGCAGGCGGTGGGCTGGCCGAAGTCGGCGACATTTCGGACGGCGGATTTGGTGGGATTGGACGTGCTGGTTAATGTGGTGCGCAACATTTATGAAAACGCGCCTGACGATGAATCGCGCGAGTTGTATCGCGTGCCCAAATTTGTGGAAGAGATGGTCGCGCGCGGATGGCTTGGCGATAAGACGGGCGGCGGTTTTTACAAACGCGTGAAAAAGGGCGGGGAATCGGAAATTCTGACGCTGGATTGGAAGAAGATGGAATACCGGCCACGCCAGAAAGCGAAGTTCGGTTCGATCGAAGCGGGTAAGGGAATTGAAGACACACGCGAGCGATTGCGCGCGCTGGCAGGCCCGGCACTGGAAGGCAAAGGCGGCGACAAGGCAAATCAATTTTTGTGGAGCGGAATTGGCGCGATGTGCCTTTACGCCGCGCGACGCCTGCCGGAAATTGCAAACAGTATCGTGGATGTGGATCGCGCGATGCGCTGGGGATTTGCCTGGGAGCTTGGGCCATTCGAAATGTGGAACGCGATTGGAGTCGAGCGGATGGCCCAAGCTCTTGAACGTGAGGGCAAAGAGCTACCGCCATTAGCCGCAGAAAGTGCTCGCCACGCCGAAGAAAGTTTTCTACGAAACGGAAAAGGGCAGCACGCACTATTTCGACGTCGCGACGGCAGCGCTCAAACCGGTGGAGGAGCCGGCGGGAGTCATTTTCTTGAAGTCGCTGAAGGACCGCACGCCGGTAGTGCAGAGCAATGCCGGTGCGAGCCTGATCGATCTCGGCGACGGTGTCATTTGCTGCGAATTTCATTCGAAGATGAATTCGATTGGCGGAGATATCGGGGCCATGATCCATGCCGGCATTGCGCGGCTGAGTTCGGATTTTGACGCCATGGTGATCGCGAACCAGGCGCCGAATTTTTCCGTGGGCGCGAATTTGATGCTCCTGCTGATCGGCGCGCAAGAGGGCGAGTGGGACGAGATTCACATGGCCGTACGCCAATTCCAACGCGTGAACATGGCCATAAAATATGCGCCGGGTCCGGTAGTCGCGGCTCCCCAAGGCATGGCGCTTGGCGGCGGATGCGAGATCAGTATGCACTCAGCGCGGATTCAGGCGACGGGCGAGTCCTACATCGGGCTTGTCGAGACGGGCGTGGGTTTGGTCCCCGGCGGGGGCGGGACGAAAGAAATGCTTATCCGCGCGAACGAGCATTCGGCCGGGGGCGAAAACCTGGATTTATTTCACGCGCTCAAGCCCATTTTTGAAACGATTGCGATGGCGAAAGTATCCACCAGCGGAGAAGAAGCGCGCTCGCTGGGTTTCTTGCGGCCCTCAGACCTAATCTCCATGAATCGCGACCGGCAAGTGGCGGACGCAAAGCAGACCGCGCTGGCGATGGTGCGCGCCGGATATCATCCACCGGCGCCCGCGGAAATCCGCGTGCTTGGCGATGAGTTTCTTGCAGCGGCAAAACTGGCAATTCATATGCTCGTCCGCGGCGAGTTCGCGACGGAATACGACGGCGTGGTCGGCCGCAAGCTTGCGAACATACTGGCTGGAGGCGCGCTTAGCGCGCCCCAAATGGTTTCAGAACAATATATTCTCGATCTGGAGCGCGAAGCTTTCGTCAGCCTGTGCGGCGAGCGCAAGACCCAGGAGCGCGTGGCGCACACGCTGAAAACCGGCAAACCGTTGCGGAATTGAGTTCGCAGAAGAAATCGAATCATCTGACAAGAATTGCGCGGCTTCCCAATTGGTCCGAGTTTGCGGCAACGCCGGGAAACCCGTGTGTCATGGATTGAATCTAAGCGGTCCGGGGTACACTTAGAACCCGCAATAGTGGAATTCGGCGCATACCCGGAACTTTCCGCAGCAAAAAAAGAAATACCCTATTAGGTTTAAGGAGAAATGATGATGCGGTATCGATTGTTCGATGCAATTTTCCTCGCCGGATTGGCAGCGGCGTTTGTTTCCGCTCCGCGCGCGAACGCGCAGGCGACAACTTCGGGAGCCGTTTCTGCGGTCAGCCGACCGCTGCCCGAACGAACTTATCGCGTGGCGAAGGAAATTAAGATTCAGGGCACGATTCAAAGTATCGAACAAACCGGCAGTGGCGCGCTGCGAGGCATGCACGCCCAGATCGCAACGGCGCAGGGCTTGGTGGATGCACACCTGGGAGTCAGTCCGAATGTGAACGCCAAGACTCTAGACCTTTCAACCGGCGATGCCGTTGAGATTACCGGAATGATGGCGAAAGAAGGCGGCAGCAGCGTGTTGCTGGCGCGGATCCTCACGACCCCAGACCGCATATTCATACTGCGGAGCGAGCAAGGCGTCCCAATTCGTGGCGTCGTTTCGCGCGGGAACTTTATCCCCGCGAAGGCGACAATGAAGGGGGGCAACTAGTGCCCGGGAAATATGGACGCTGCTCAGTTTTTGTGGCCTTGATCGCGGGCGCTTTACTTCTCTCTGCATGCGGCTCGAATAGCGGCGGGGGCGGAGGCGGCAAGCCGGTAGTCGGCGGATTGGTGGTATACCCGGGATCGGCGACCATTCCAGAATCTGCGAATGGCGGCCAACCGTCGATCGCGCAATTTACGGCGTATTCGGGGGCGACGATCACTTCCGCCACGTGGTCTGTGCTCAGCGGAACAGGTACCATCTCCGCCGGCGGCGTATTCACGGCTCCCGGTGCGCCAGAGACCGATACGATCCAGGCTGTGTCTGGTTCAAACGCGAGCCCACCGATCACCATCAATGTTGTGGCGTCGCAGCCGGTGGCTGTGAGTCCTGCGGCGGTTGCGGTGCCTGCGGGCGCAACCCTGCAATTCACGACTGCTGCAGGATGCGCGGCGACAATTTGGCAAGCAAATTTAAACGGCAACTCGGGCAGTCCCGGATTTATCACGAACGGAGCAACCTGCGGACTATATACAGCTCCGATTACGCCTCCGGCTAGCGGAACGGTGACGATCAGCGCCTCTTCAGGCGGGAATTCCGGCACCGCAACGGTGACGATCCTCTTCTCGAACGCTTCTTTGAACTCGCTTGTGAACCAAGCTAATCCCCGGCCGTATGCGTTTTCTTATTTGGGAGACGATAAATCAGGTTTCTTGTCCGTGGCCGGAACTTTTGCGGCAGACGGGAATGGAAATATTACGGGAGGAACCGAGGATATCAACAGCGGCTTTGCTGCGCCCACAATGTCGACATTTGCGGCAGGGAGTACGTACATCGTAGGGCCGGATGGGCGCGCAACCGCAAATCTGAATGTTGGCACTTCCACTGACGTTTTGCAGTTTGCGCTTATTTCAAATCAGCATGCACTGGTAATCCGTTTCGACACAGCCGCGACGGGCAGTGGCACCATTGATATGCAGGATCCTTCACAGTTCGGCGCGCCATTTTCGCTGGGGGCTTATGCCTTCAGTGTCTCCGGACTCGAAAAGAACGGGGCTCACTTAGGCATGGACGGAAGAGTGGTGGCAAACAACGAGAATACTTTCCCACTGAATAATGGGATTCTGGATTTGAACAACGCTGGAACCTCTGTGACGGATTTACAAGTTCAGGGAGGCTTCGGCCCCGCAGATCCGGCGACCGGGCGCGGGACGCTTTTTCTGGATTGTCCGACATTCGACTCAGATTTCGGGAATAACGGCGGCGCTTCATCCGGCACTCTGACTTTTGTATATTACATTGTGGATGCTACGCACTTGAAAGTGCTTGAAGGCGGTTCGAGCACGCTTTTCGCCGGCGATTTCTATGGAGCGCCATCCGCAACGACCAACATGAGTGGGTCGCAAGTGTTTATTGTGAGGGGTTCGGACAATAGCGGCAATCCATACGGAGTAGGTGCAGCTTTCCTGACGGGCGGCGGCGGTGTGCTGGACCTTAACGATGACGGCAGCCTGACTAGCCCCACTACCAGTTCGACTAACATCACGACGCCAAACATTACGTCGGCGACTGCTTCGTTGGCTGACACCAATACGGGCCGAATTGGATTGAGCATCACGTTGACGAACAGTAAGAACTTGTCGTTCGCCGTTTACTTGTTCAACTACGTCGCAGCAGACGGTTCACCCTCCACCGGCGCCGTGCTGTTGGAAACGGATACCAACGTCGGAGTGGGAACTGGAGTGGCTTACACGCAAAACGGTGCGACGACACCGCAAGGAAGCTTCGCATTGAACTTGGCAGGGGTGGAGCTTACCTCCGCAGGCGAGCAGGATATCGAAGGGCAGATGAGCGCCGGAAGCGCTGGGTCGGTGAGCGGCACGCTGGACATCAATAACATTGCCACCAACGGAAAAGTGGTTCCCGGTCAAGCGTTGGCAAACACCAGCACGATGCCCACAGTCGGCTTAAATGGCCGAGGGAATCCGTTGGTGCTTAGCGAACCGTTGCAAAGCAATACTCTCTCCTACTTCGTCGTTGACGACAATACTGCATTGCTGCTGGAAATGGACAGCTCCCGCGTGATGACGGGCACGATAGCGCGTCAGTTTTAAGTCTTTATCCGGAAGACGCTCCGAACTTCCTCGGGCCCGCGGCCGCGGGCCGGGGGTTTCTCATTTTGAATTGACTCGATCTCCGATAATTTTTCGAAAGCTGCTGCGTCTATGCATTGGTGTTCTTGCCTATAAGAAATCGCGGTCTGCAATCGGAACTGTCTGGCGCGCACGCGACCTTTTTCATCGCGATTCCATCGCTGAAGCGCAGCGCGAGTTTCCTTGATTTTGGGTTGACTGGCGGCTAGTATCAGTCGCTTTCGTAAGCACCGATTACGCGTGGCGGTGCAGTGTCCTGTCGGGGAGGGTGAAGTGAAAAACCGATTCGAGTTTCGACACGTGCTTCTAATTCTCATGGTGGCGTGCATCGTGAGCTTGATTAACTGGGCACACTCGGCGCGAGCAGCCGGGGGCGCACCACGATACTTCGCAATTACGAACGCGCGTATCGTGACCGGATCGGGCGCGCCGATAAATAATGGAACCGTGGTGGTGGCGAAAGGATTGATTCAGGCGGTAGGAGAAAGTGTCGCGATTCCGCCGGAAGCGTGGGTAATCGACGGCAAAGGCCTGACCGTTTATCCCGGGCTCATCGATGCGGGCACCGACCTTGGTCTGCCGAAGGAAGAACCTGCTGAAAGCACGCCGGCGGGGCGAGGACGAAGACGCGCGGCGCCGTCTGGAGAAATTGCGAAGGGCCCGGAGGATCGGCCGGGCACAAGTCCGTGGCGAGTGGCGGCGGACGAATTCAAGACGGACGATAAGCGAATCGAAACCTGGCGCAACGCGGGTTTTACAACGGCTCTTACGATGCCCGATGGCGGAATTTTCCCTGGGCAAGCGACTGTGGTTGACCTCGCCGGCGATCGCCGTGGCGACTACATTGTGAAAGCAGTGGCCACGCTTCCGATTTCGTTCACACCTGTGGGCAATTTCTGGGCGTTCCCGGATTCATTGATGGGCTCGATCGCTTATATTCGCCAGGTGTTTGACGATAGCAACTGGTATGCACAGGCGGAGCCCATCTACGAAGCAAACGAAACCAAGTTTGAGCGTTTGCCGTATGACCGCACCGAGCAAGTTATCGCTCGCCAACTACGCGACAAAGAAATCGTTCTGCTGCCGGCCAACAATTCAGTCCAGATTTTGCGCGCGCTGCGCCTTGCGGATGAATGGAAAATCAATGCGGTGATCTATGGCGGCCAGCATGGATACGAAGTTGCGGACGCGATTGCGGCTAAGAAAGTTCCAGTCCTGGTAAACCTGAAATGGCCGGAGCGGGCGAAGGATGCTGATCCGGAGGGCGAGCAAACATTGCGGGAGTTGCGCTTCCGTGACCGCGCGCCTTCGACGCCGGCGGCGCTGTCTAAATCAGGCGTGAAGTTCGCGTTTTATTCCGGCGGTTTATCGGGACCAAAGGACATTCTCAAGAATGCCAGGAAAGCGATCGCTGCCGGCCTCGCGCCGGATGCGGCCTTGCGTGCCTTTACATCCGACTCGGCCGAGATTCTCGGGGTAAGCGGCCGCATGGGCAGCATCGCTCCGGGAAAGATCGCAAACTTAGTTGTGACGGATGGCGAGATCTTCGACGAGAAGACGAAAGTGAAGCACGTTTTTGTGGACGGACGGTGGTTCGAAATTCATGAAGAGCCGCCCGCAGAAAAGGCGGGCGATCATAAAACAGACGAACCACCCGGTGCGGCTGCCAAAGATGCGGCTAGGGGCGAGGGGGTAGGCCGATGAAACGCGCCCTGCTGCTTGCGGCGGTTGCCTTTGCTGCGCTCGCTCCGTTTTCCGTTTGCGCCCAGGATTCGAGCACGCAGAAAAACAACACGATTCTGATAAAGAACGCCACGATCCTCACCATTACACACGGGAACATCGAGCACGGTTCAATCCTGATTCGTGACGGGAAGATAGCGGGGGTGGGCACCGACTTGAAAGTCCCCGACGGCGCGACGGTGATTGACGCGAACGGCCAATACGTGATGCCCGGGATCATCGATTGCCACTCGCACATCGCGATAGATGGCGGCGTGAATGAAGGCAGCGTTTCCGTTTCGTCGATGGCAAACATCGCCGATGTTTTAGACCCTGAGGACATGAGTATTTACGATGACCTCGCCGGCGGAGTGACCGCGGCGAACATTCTGCACGGGAGCGCGAACGCAATCGGCGGGCAAACGGTGGTGATCAAGTTACGGTGGGGCAAACCTGCCAGCCAACTGCCGTTCGAAGGGGCGCTGCCTGGAATTAAATTTGCGCTGGGCGAGAATCCCAAGCGCTCGAATTTCTCGCCGCCGCCCGGAGTGGAACCTCGATATCCCGCGACCCGGCTGGGCGTGGAAGAAACGATTCGCGAAGCTTTCATCGAAGCTCGCCAGTACAAAAAGGAGTGGGACGATTACAACCAGAAGAAAGCAGCGGGAAACCAGAATCTAATCCCGCCGCGGCGGGATGAGAAGCTCGAGCCGCTGGTGGAAGTGCTCGAAGGAAAACGGTACGTGCACTCGCACTGCTACCGCGCGGACGAAATTCTGATGCTCATCCGGGTGGCAAATGAATTTGGATTTAAGATCCGTACCTTCCAGCATGTGCTGGAAGGCTACAAAATCGCAGATGAAATCGCGGCGTCCGGCGCCGGAGGCTCCACGTTTTCGGATTGGTGGGGTTACAAGATGGAAGCCTATGACGCGATTCCGTACAACGCTGCGCTGATGACGGACCGTGGCGTGATTGTTTCGATCAACTCGGACGACGCCGAAGAAGCGCGTCACTTGAATCAGGAAGCGGCCAAGAGCATGAAATATGGCGGCCTATCAGCCAACGATGCTCTGAAGTTGGTCACCTTGAATCCAGCAATCCAGCTGGGAATCGACAATCGCGTGGGCTCGATTGAGGTTGGCAAGGACGCGGACCTGGCTATCTTCAATCACGATCCTTTGAGCGTGTACGCGGTGGTGCAAAAAACACTGATCGACGGGCAAGTTTATTTTGACCGGCAGCGCGATATTGATGCACGTCCGGCGCTTGAAAAGGAAAAGCAAGACCTGCTGGCAAAGGAAAAGAAAGCAGCCGAAGAGAAAAAAGCAGAAGGGAAAACAGAAGGTAAGCCAGAGAAGAAGCCTGACGCAAAAAAGAAACAACCGCCGACCAGCCTTAGCAATGCAGGCAACGTTGCCGGAGGTGGGCTGTGAGCAGAGCTATCAGCGTGAAGTCCGTGAGCTTCCAGCTAATTTCATTTTGTTTGGCGCTGTCGCTGGCGTTTCCTCTGTGGTCGCAACCGGCCGCGAATGTTTACGCCATCAAGGGCGCGAAGGTTTACACGTTGGCGGGGCCCGCGATTGAAAACGGCATTGTGGTGATTCGCGACGGAAAAATCGCGGCAGTCGGCGCAAATATTGCAGTTCCCGACGATGCGCAAGTGATCGATGCGGCAGGGCTGGAGGTTTATCCCGGCATGTTCGACCCAATCACGCAAATGGGGTTGAACGAGATCGGTGCGGTTTCAGCGACCGTGGATACGCGTGAGCTCGGTGCGTTCAATCCTGAGCTGATCGCGGCGACGGCGGTAAACCCGGCGACTGCACACATTCCGGTGACACGCGCGAACGGGATAACGGAAGTGCTCGCGGTGCCGGGAATCGGAGGGTTCGATTCGGAAGGCGGCGGAGTGATCACCGGCCAGGCCTCGGCGTTCAATTTGGCCGGCTGGACGATGGACGAGATGCAAATCAAGCGTTCGGTCGTAATGGTGATTAATTGGCCTTCGATCCAGGCGCGTTCGTTCGATTTTTCAACGTTCAGCTTCAAGGAAAAACCGTACACTGAAGCGAAAAAAGAATACGACAAGTCGGTGAACGAACTCAGTGACTGGCTTGTGCGCGCGCGGCACTACGCGCAGGCGAAAGAAAAAGGTTCGCCGGATCTTTTTGTGCGCGATTTGAAGCTGGAAGCGCTCGTGCCGGTGGTGGAAGGAAAACTTCCCGTACTGGTGGTGGCGGATGATGCCCGAGACATTCGCAACGCGGTGGATTTCTGCACGAAGCAAAATCTGAAAATGATTCTGGCCTCCGGCGCAGAGAGTTGGAAAGTGAAAGACCTGCTAAAGGAAAAAAAGATCCCGGTGATCCTGGGTCCTACCGAGCGGCTCCCCGAACAAGAGGACGCTCCGTACGACAAGCCCATGACCCAGCCGGCCGAATTAAACGCGGCCGGAGTTCCATTTGCGTTTGCGAGTTTTGGCACGTCTTTCTCGCGCAGGCTTCCACAGTATGCTGGAACAGCGGTGGGTTATGGTTTGCCGCATGACGAAGCTCTGAAAGCCGTAATGTTGAATGCCGCGCAAATCCTGGGGCTTGCAGATCAAGTCGGCACTCTGGAGCCAGGAAAGCTGGCAAACATTATTGTGACGAGCGGCGATCCGCTCGAAATTCAAACTCAAGTGCGCTACCTATTCATCAAAGGACAACTCACCAGCACGGATAATCGCCATCGCGATCTCTACGAGGAGTATCGCAAACGTCCTGTGCCGCCTCGCTAGGTCCGCCAGTGCTGGGTTTTTTGGGCACGCCCGGGCGAAATGAAGTTACAGGTGTGCCAGACCTAGACCTTTCCAGCGCAGCTTCGCCAATTTCGTTGGACCAAACCTTTGAAACGCGCCTGGGTCCCGGCGTGTCCAAAAAGTTCACCCTGAGTACTTTCGTACCATTGCCGCACCTAACGACACCCCTAAAAAATGCTTATATCAGAAGAACCATACCTTCTGGGGGGACGGCGTACCGCCGGTATAACAATGGCACCACTAACGAAGGACACGTCAGAAGCGACAAATTCAGCTGTGGAAGCCGGCAGCTCAAATCGCGGCACTCCGGCGAAGGCGAGCCCGGCTGGACATCTCCGGTCCGATGCTGTGTCCCTGGAAATTCCGGTCAAAGTGCACGGCTCGCGCGTGACTGAAGTGGTGCGCGAAATCACGCCGCATACCGAACCGTTCGAGGAACAAACGAGCACGATGATCGTGTTCCCTCAGGGCGCGGTGATTCGAATGTCCACGTCCGTCAACGTGGGCCAAATGTTGGTCGTGACCAACTTGAAATCGCGTCAAGATGCGATTTGCCGCGTGGTGAAGGTTCGCACATTTTCGAATTTGCAGGGCTATGTCGAAGTTGAATTCACGCACAAACAGCCCGGGTATTGGAGCGTTTACTTTCCTTCCGAAGGACCCGCAACTGCAAACAAACCAGCGCAACCGGCTGCACCAGCACCGGCGGTGCCCGTCGTCAAGCAGGCGCCAGCTGCGTCGGCTTCGGACATTTCCTGGGCGCCGGCACCTGCTACCGCGGTCACGGAAAAACCGGCCGAAGCAACGTCATTTTCGCCAGCCATCAAACCGGCAGTTGCTGATCCGCAGATTGATTCGCCAACTAAACCGGAACCGTCTTTCATTTCGATCGGTCTGCAGGAACAAGTGCAGCCTGCAGCGTCCACGATCACGCCCGCGCCGCCAGCGCCCATCACACCGAGTTTTGAAACTCTGAAGAAAGCGCCGGCTCCGGAAAGAGCCAATGAAGGCAATGTAATTACTTTTCCGTCCGCTTCCGTGGTGGCGCCTCCCTCGGCCATTTCACACCCGGATTCGCATGCGCCAGCGCCGACAGTGTCGTCCGGGCAAGAAGTCCATGTCGGCCCCGCCGGCTCTGCTGAACTTGGAGAAGTCGCAGCCGCGACGTCCGACGAAAGTGTGCGCAGTGCATTCGGAAATCTCTCCGGCGGGGCAACTCTTAGCGCCCAGCGTCCGGCGTCCGCTGCAGCGTCTGACGTTGCATTGGATTCCTACACCGAGGCTTCCGCCAAATCAAAAACGCCAGGAGGGCAGAACTGGATTTTGGTAGCCGCGGTGATAACCCTGCTGTTTGTTGCGGTAGGCGCCGGCGTTTTCTACATTCGAATGCAGCCTGCGAACGGAAACAGCGCAAAGTCAAACTCGCCGGCACTCACTCAACCGCCTTCTGCGGCCAATTTGAACGCGCCCAAAACACCAGAAGTGAGCGCGGCGCCTTCGCAGGTCCCGAATCCGACTCGCGCCGCGATAGCAAACCCAGCTCCTTCTATAATCGTCAATGGAAATGCCCCGGCGGAAAAACACGATTCACCGGTTTCTGGAAACCGGCCCGGGCCGGCACCTAAGCAGGACGCACCGCATGTCACGTCCGATATGATGAACGCGACTTTGAATTCCCATCCAGTGAGTTCGCAACGGACCGGCGGCGAAGAAGCGGATGCCGCACCGTCGCTCGACGCAGCAGCGGAGCCACTTGCGTCCGCGAGCGGCGCACTCCCTGGAGTTATCGGTTCATCCGATGTCGCGTCGCCTCCCGCACCGGAGATCAAGCCGGATGGCCCGGTGAAAGTCGGCGGACTCGTGAAGGAACCCAAGCTTATTTACTCCAGTCTTCCGATCTATCCTCCCGCTGCCAAGAATTCCAATGTGCAAGGTGACGTTGTCATCCGAGCAACGATTGACAAGAATGGACGCGTAACCCATACGGAGGTGGTTTCGGGACCTGTGATGTTGCGGCAATCCGCGCTAGACGCTCTCAGCCGATGGCGGTATGAGCCGTCGAAGCTCGATGGACAGCCGGTATCCGTTCAGATGCTCGTAACAATCAAGTTCCACCGTTAGTTTCGATCCTTAGCATTCCTGCCTATCGCCGAGCGCCGCTTCTTTTCGATCGTCCACGCATCGAATATAGTATCGTTATGTTTGCAATCGGATTCATGTGCACGCCGAGGTGCTAGATGCGCGAAGCAGTAATTGTCAGTTCCGTGAGAACTCCAGTGGGCAAAGCTTCCAAGGGAGTGCTGCGTGCCACGCGTCCTGATGATCTGGCTGCGGTGGTGATCAAGGAAGCAATCGCGCGGGCCGGCGGGCTGGACCCGAAAGAGATTGAAGATGTGATCCTGGGCTGCGCGATGCCCGAAGCTGAGCAAGGAATGAATGTGGCGCGGATCGCGTCCTTGCGTGCCGGCTTGCCTGTGGAAACTTCCGCCATGACGATTAATCGCTTTTGTTCGTCTGGACTTCAGGCGATTGCGCTGGCAGCGGAGCGCATCATGGCAGGGCAGGGAGATGTTGCGGTGGCCGGCGGCACTGAATCCATGAGCATGGTTCCCATGGGTGGAAACAAAATATCGCCAAATCCTTCGCTGATGGACAGTTATCCGGATGCTTATCTGGGTATGGGGCTCACTGCCGAAAATCTCGCCAAGAAATACGGCATCACGCGCGAGCAGTCCGATGAGTTTTCTTTCGCTAGCCATCAGAAAGCGATCGCTGCCATCGCTGCAGGGAAATTCAAGGACGAAATCGTGCCGGTGGAAGTGAATTACGTCAGTTTCGAAAGTAACGGAAACGGGAACTCGAAGGCGAAAAACGTAAAGATCAATTTCGATACAGATGAAGGTCCTCGGAGCGATACCTCCGTTGAGGTGCTCGGAAAGCTGAAGCCTGCGTTCCACGCACGCGGAGTCGTGACTGCGGGGAACAGCTCGCAGATGAGTGACGGCGCGGCAGCGGCGGTGGTCATGAGCGCCGAGCGGGCACGAGCGCTTGGATTGAAACCCCTCGCGCGGTTCCTCGCGTTTGCCACCGCGGGATGCCTTCCGGAAGAGATGGGCGTCGGCCCCGTGTATGCAATTCCGAAAGCGCTGAAGATTGCAGGGCTGACGATCGATCAAATTGATGTGATTGAACTAAACGAGGCGTTTGCCGCGCAGTCGTTGGCGGTGATCAAACTTGCCGGTTTGGATCCCGCGCGCGTCAACGTGAACGGCGGCGCGATAGCGCTGGGCCATCCGCTCGGCTGCACCGGCGCGAAACTGACGGCCACGATTCTGCGTGAACTGGATCGGCGCAAAGGACGCTACGGCATGGTGACCATGTGCGTGGGCGGCGGCATGGGCGCGGCGGGAATTTTCGAGCGCCTCTCGTAAGGATACCGGCTCACTCGCGCTTTGCCGGTTTGAAAAGCCCAACCGTATTTCCTTCGGGATCCTGCATCCAGGCAAATTTTCCGGTGGGTATGTCTACGGGAGGAACGAGCATTTTTCCACCCAGCGCTTTTGCCTTGTCCAGACAGGCTTGTACATCGTCGACTTTGACGTAGAAAATTGTGTAGTGATGGGGTTCGTGGCCGAGCGCGGTGATGTGGCCGGCGACCGCTTCTCCGGTATTGATCATCACAGCCGGACCCATGGCCTCGAGCTTCCAGTCAAACAAGTTGGAGTAAAATTCCTGAGTCTTTTTAGTGTCGCGGCATCCGATTTCAAAGTGAACCACTGGATTTCCCATGAGTCTCCTTCGCTTTACAAAATTCTCTTCGACGCTCTTGTTTTGCCCCGGCGCTAAATCGCGGTGCATGCGAGCGAGCTTGAATAATGCGCGTCACTATAACTGCGGAAAGCCTCGTTCCGCAACGCGGCATTTGTCCATGGCGATCAAGGGTCACAAAGTTGCAATTTTGTCGTAGAATTAAGGCATCGTTCGGTCATTCGACGGAGGACAGCATCATGGCCACTACATCGGTTTCGGCGGCGCTGAATCGCGGCGGCGCATTCTTGATTACATCCTGCCTGCCCGAAGATATTTTCACTCCTGCGGACGTCTCTGACGACCAGCGACTGATCGGCCAAACCGCGGAAGAATTCGTACAAAAAGAAGTGGTGCCGGAAATCGCCGCGCTGGAACAGCACAAAGAAGGGCTTATGGCCCAGATGCTGAAGAAGGCCGGAGAAATCGGCCTGCTCGGCGGCGCGATTCCCGAAGAGTTCGGGGGTTCAGGCCTGGACAAAGTCTCCACTACGGTCCTTGCAGAGAAGCTTTCTGGTTATGGATCCTTTGCGGTTTCGCACGGAGGCCACGCTGGAATCGGAACGATTCCGATCGTGTACTTCGGTACGGAGGAGCAGAAGAGGAA
The DNA here is from genome assembly GCA_963830375.1 of uncultured Acidobacteriota bacterium. Taxonomy (GTDB): domain Bacteria; phylum Acidobacteriota; class Terriglobia; order Acidiferrales; family UBA7541; genus Palsa-295. Next base: position 250,707 of record CAWHMJ010000008.1, on the reverse strand, counting down.
GTATCTCCCGAAAATCGCGACCGGCGAGCTGCTCTCCTGCTATTGCCTGTCCGAGCCGCAGGCCGGATCGGATTCGCTCGCTGCGCGCACCCGCGCGGTGCTTTCGCCGGATGGAAAAAACTGGATTCTGAACGGCCAAAAGATGTGGATTACGAATGGCGGCTTCGCCGATGTCTATATCGTGTTTGCAAAGATTGATGGAGAAAAATTCTCCTGCTTCATCGTGGAACGCGGCGCTCCGGGTTTCTCGGTGGGCGCGGAAGAAAAGAAAATGGGCATCCGCGGCAGCTCTACCGTGCCGATATTTTTCGAGAACACTCCGGTTCCCAAAGAAAATCTGCTGCATGAAGCGGGACGCGGCCATATCGTTGCATTCAACACACTGAACGTCGGCCGTTTTTCGCTGGGCGCCTCCTGCCTGGGCGGATCGAAGAAAGTGCTGGAAGCCTCTGCGAAATATTCCAAAGAGCGAACGGCATTTGGCAAACGGCTTTGCGATTTCGGGCTGATCAAGGCGAAACTGGGCGAAATGGCCATTCGGATGTACGCCCTCGAGTCCATGATTTACCGCTCCGCAGGAATGGTTGAAGCCGCCGTCGCAAATCCGAAGGCTGGCGTGGACAAAACGCAGCAAGCCATGCAAGTGCTTGAGGAATACGCGATCGAAAGTTCCATAAGCAAAGTGGTTGGCAGCGAGATGCTGGATTATTGTGTTGATGAGGGCGTTCAAATCTTCGGCGGCTATGGTTTTCACGAAGACTACCCGGTGGCACGCGCTTACCGAGACAGCCGCGTGAACCGAATCTTCGAAGGGACGAACGAAATCAATCGCATGCTCATCATTCAAATGCTGATGAAGCGTTCGATGGCCGGCATTTTGCCCCTGATTCCGGCGGCGATGAAGCTGGCGGACGAAGTGCTGGCAGGTCCGTCGTATGAGGAGTCTGAAAGCGGAGCTTTTGCCGAAGAAGAGCGCTCACTGGCGCAGGCGAAGAAAATTTTCCTTCTTGCCGCGGGAACCGCGGTGCAGAAATTCCGCGAAAAACTTGCCGACGAGCAGGAAGTGATGGCGGCGCTGGCCAATGTGGTGATGGATGTGTATGCCATGGAATCTTCGCTGCGCAGGGCGCAGAAGGCGTCGGCAGCGCGAGGAGAATCCGCGAGTGTTATGTGCGACGCAGCCCGAGCGTTTATATATGACGCGATGGACCGCGTCGAGAAACAAGCTCGCACAGCATTAGCCGCGACGGTCGCCGGTGACACGCTGATAACGCAGCTCGCGGTGCTGCGGCGTTTCGCAAAGCATGCTCCCATCGACACGATCGCGTTAAGAGCGCGTGTTGCGACCGCGGTGCTGGCCCAGGATCGCTATCCGTTCGAAGGGCGTTAAGCCTGAAAAACTGATTCGCTTCAGGCGAAACAAAACGCAAGTGAAATAGCCTGTAGCCGAAAAGGGGCAACAAAAAACGTCCAGCGTAGGTCGACCTTGTATCAAATCGGCACTTGCTCTCATTACGGAAACCCTTTTCTCTTTTCCCTCCATTTGGCCTCCTGATTCCCCGACATTGGCGGGTTTTCAACGAGTTATGGGCTGTTCGTTTTGGTCTCCTGCTTGCTTCTACACGAATGAGGCAAACGAGGGCTAATGAAAATCATCCTGGAAAGGCTGAATGCATTTGCAGTCGGGGCTATCGAAAAGGCGAAACTGCGCAAGTGGATGCTAGTTGCGATCGGAATTTTCTTCTTCTTGCAAATCTATTTCGTGCGCGAGTTGCTCGCTGCTGAGCTGTTGTTCGGTGTTGCGTTTGGCGCACTGCTGGTTATTGGCGGAACCGCTTATCTTCTGGGAGCAATCGGTGAGCGAGGGTTGGATTTGACGGAAGCGGGAATTCGCGTGGTCGCGCGTTCGGCGCGCCGGGGATACAACATGGTGGACGAGCTTAGTAGAAAGTCATTCCGCCATCCACGGTCAGAGTCTGCCCAGTAATCGCGCTCGATTAGTTCGACACTAAAAACAGGGCCGCGGATGCAATTTCATCTACCATCTGCGGCCTGTCCTGCTGGTTACCTCGCAATGTCTGCTCAAATAGCCGTTCGCCACCGGCGTGAAAATACCCGGCAATCCTCGTCGCAATTCTTGCGACATTTTGGTCTCCGGCACCTTCCCTGGGCCAGGAGCGTTTCGTCCTTTCCAACTACGTGGATTGATTGGACATTTTGGCATTGGAGGCCTGGCCGGGCTTCGACCATCCATGAGGAACTCGGCGAAGGAACGAAGTGGAAGGGAAGCGCCAGTTCAGGTAAAATAAGACTCTTTGCGGAGAGTGAATTGACCTTAACGAATATACAAGGCACAACGAACGGGGGCAAGACGCTGGTGCGCGTCCGGCCGCGCGGATTCTGTGCGGGCGTGGTTCGCGCAGTGGACATCGTAGAGCTCGCGCTCGAAGCTTACGGCCGCCCGGTTTACGTTCATCATGAAATCGTTCATAACCGCTATGTGGTGGATCAACTGCGACGCCGCGGCGCAATCTTCGTGGAATCGATTGATGAAGTTCCGGTCGGCGCTGTGCTTGTTTTCAGCGCTCACGGGGTGCCACCGCGGGTCCGCACGGAAGCGCAGGAGCGGCAGTTGCGGGTCATTGATGCCACTTGCCCGCTGGTGACGAAGGTGCACTTGGAAGCTCTGAAATTTGCGCGCGAAGGGCGCACGCTGATTCTGATCGGCCATCGCGATCATCAGGAAATCGTCGGAACTTCGGGAGAAGCTCCGGAGCAGACCCTGGTTGTGGGCAGCGTCGAGGAAGTGGACCGACTCGAAGTGCAGGATCCGAATCGCCTCGCATTCCTCACGCAGACGACCCTGTCGCTCTACGACACGCAGGAAATAGTTGCGCGCCTGCGCCAGCGGTTCCCGGCTATCGTCGGACCTGCTTCGGACGACATCTGCTACGCGACGCAAAATCGTCAAGAAGCAGTAGAAGCGTTGACGCGCGAAGTGGAGCTGATATTCGTGGTCGGCTCGGCGAACAGCTCGAATTCGAACCGGCTTGTGGAAGTGGCGAAACGCGCGGGCGTAGCGGCGCGTTTGATTGAAGATTCAAACGATATAGACGCTTCCTGGCTCACAGGAGTGACCACTCTGGGATTGACGGCGGGCGCGTCGGCACCGGAGATTCTGGTGGAGCAAGTGAGCCAGCGGCTCTCGAATTTCGGATTTACGAATCACCGCGATCTCGACCTAATTCGCGAAGACGTGCGCTTTACGTTGCCGCCGGAACTTGCAGCGCGGCAGAATCCGGTGGCGCAGTAATCCGTCGACGGTCGGATGCCGGCAATTTAAGGAGCTCTTGAGTGGCGGTTAAAGTAGTCCGCCAGCCGAATAAGATCGCACTCCTCGGCGCGCCCACAAGCGCGGCCGCAATGTCGCTCGGGCACGAAGGAGGGCCTGCTGCATTGCGTGCAGCGGGATTAACCGAGAGACTAAACTCGATTGGTTACGTGGTAAGTGATCTTGGCGACGATCCTCCCCAGCAATACAAACCCGACAACGACAGTCCCCGTGCACGTAATCTTCCGAGAGTACTTGCCGCAATCGAAGCGCTGAAGCCGCGCGTCGAGCTGGCCGTTAAATCCGGCGCGCTTCCACTGATTCTCGGCGGGGATTGCTCTATCGCGCTGGCCGCAGTAGCAGGCGTGCGCCGCTATTTCCGCCATGTGGGCATGATTTATATGGACCGCGATGCCGATTTGAACACGCCGGCTACGACGCCATCGGGCTGCCTAGATGGCATGGTTGTTTCGCATTTGACTGCCCGCGGCGCTCCGGAGCTTGTGCGATTTTGGGGTGAGCCGCCTCTGGTCCGCGAGCCAGACCTCGCGCTGTTTGGAGTGGAGCGTCTCGATCCCGCCGAAGAGGAGTTGCTGAGGCGATCGCCGCTCCGGCGATATCTGGCGAAAGACGTGAAGCGCATGGGCGCGAAAGCGGCGGCACAAGAAGCGGTCGATCGAATTCGCGGAAATGGCTACGAATTCTTGTTGCACTTCGATGTGGACGTGATCGCAGACTTTCAGGCGACGAATTATCCCGGCGCCGGCGGCTTGACTATCGAAGAGGTTCGCGAGGCTCTTCTAGTGTTCCTGCAGCAGAAACATCTTGCGGCGATGGAAGTAACTGCTTACAACCCGGCAAAAGATTCGGACGGGCGCGGCGCGAAATTGATTATCGATTTGTTGGTTGAAGTGCTTGGCGCCAGGCTGGACGCGTTGAATGCGTCGGCGGCAGCGGCTCCGGTTCCCGATCTTTCCCCCGCAAGCGCGTCTGCACCAAAGCCTTCTGCGGAAAGTGCCGCGCCCGCCCACGGAATCGACGAGCCGGTCTTGACCTCTGCGAAGACAGGAGAAGCCTGGTCCTCTGATTCGCTCGACACTGAGAACGAGTCGGATTCCGGCGGACCCGATTCCGGCGGCCACGACGTCGGGCGAGCGGCATCCTCCAGCGAATCGGATGGATCGGCTTCCTGAACGTATCGCATACCAGTAAATCGAACTTGATATTCCACACTCCCAGTCCATGACATTCCAGCCCGCTGTGATTATTTTCGACGTGGACGGCGTTCTGGTGGACACGCGAGGCTCGTTTCAACGCACAACGCTTGAAACTGTAAAATTCTTTGTGGGCAAGAGAGTCACTCGCCGGGAACTCCATCGCTGGAAAAATCGACCGGGGTTCAATGACGACTGGAAACTGTCCACAGCTTGGGTAAATGCGCTCGGAAAGAAGATCGAATACGACGAAGTGAAGGGCAAGTTTGTGGAAATTTACTGGGGTAAGAACGGCAAAGGAAATGTGACGCGAGAAAAATGGCTGCTGCCGGCTGCGAATTTGCGGCGCCTTTCAAAACTTGCGGAGCTCTATATCTTTACCGGCCGGATCCGACGGGAACTTGATTACACTCTGGATCGCTGCAGATGCCGGGGCTTTTTCCATGGGATAGTCAGCGTAGAAAACGTGAAGCGGCCAAAGCCGGCTCCAGATGGTCTGCTGCAGATTTTGAGTGGCCGCGATCCGGGCAACGCGCTGTACGTGGGCGACAATGTGGATGATGCTCTTGCCGCGCGGGCCGCGAAGATGCCGTTCGTGGGAATCCTGCCCCGACGGAGCGAAGAACGCCGACAGCGTGGTACTCGGCTCCGGGAGCTGGGAGCCGTAACTATCTTGAGTGATATCAAAGAGTTAGAAGGATGGTTGAAAAGACGGCGCGGGCGCTAGGTTCTTCCTATTACCTGTCACCTACGATATTTATAGCCCAACCGTTAGTACTAATCACGACACCCGTACCATTGCGGCGCCAGTCCCTAACCTACATACTTTCCTGTAGAGGCGGGGTTCTAGCCCCATAACTATGGCCACAAATTCCAACACTCGGCCCGCAGCGGCCCGCGCTTTCGTGCGCAGCCTCAACATTTTATTGAAATTCGCGCGGATGTACGATTTTGGCCACCCGCGCACGGTAAAGCAATTCGAAACCGGCTGGGGCGAGCTGCGCACCGCGCTCGGCTCAGGCTCGGAGAATGAAGCCGGCGTTCTGCTGGGCGTGTCAGGGGATCAACTTCTGCTCGATGGCACACCATTGGAATCGGCAGCGGCGGAGAAGAGTTTTGCAAAGATGCTTTCATCCGCGGGCATCGCCAGCATTCACTTTTCCCCAAAAGTAACACAAGCAAGCCTGGCACGGTTCGTGCGTGCTTTCCCCACCGGCACTGGCGCAAAGCCGGTGCAACTAGCCGAACAATTGAAAACTGCGTTGCAAGGCGATCCGCACATCCACGTGAACGAAGTGTGTTTTGTGCCAGCTGACTCCGCAGTCGCCAAATCCACAATTGCCGCGCAACTTGCTGCGCGCACGCTGGGTTTGAATTCCGAAAAATCCGACGAACTCTTCAACGATCCTGAGAGACTTTTGCAGTTGATCATTGCCGCGGAAGGAACAAAAGGGTCTGGGTCTGGGAGCGGGCCGAGGGCTGGCGGCCTGGGCGGAGACGGTTCCGGTGACGGCAATGGCGGAAGCGGATCAGGCGGAGACGGCAGCGGCGGCAGTGGTTCCGGCAATGGCGGTGGAAGCGGAGATGGGAGCAGCGGCAGCGGCTCCGGAAATGGTTTCGAGGGGTCTGGTTCCGGTCGCGGCGGCGGTTCCGAGTCGCGCGGAGGAGACGGGCGAGGCACGAGCGGACATGGCGGCGGTCCCGGATATTACGCAGGCGACTCGTCGGAAATAATTCGAGGGATTCCTGCAGGACACGGCGAGCCGGGGTGCTGATGGTGTTCGCATGTCAGGTCCGGTCAGTTCCGTGGGCGGTTCGGAAGGCGGAACCGGGAGCGGCGGATCGTCTGGCGCCGGAACGTGGAACATTGTCGGCGGCGATGGCGGTGGAGCAGCTTTGGAACCGGACGCCGGCGGCTTTTGGTTTAACAAAGACAGTTCGAAGCAATCGTCGAGCGAGGGACAAGGATCGGTAGCGCGCATCAGCGGCGGAGTTCCTGTTCACGGATCAAATTTCGCGAGCGAGAGCCGCTCCAGCGACTTCGGCACTTGGAATATTGTAGGAGGCAGCGAAGAGGGCACTCCTCTTGATCCCAATGCCGGCGGATTTTGGCTCAACAAAGAAAATTCGACGGAATCCGGATCGAACGCGCGTGGCCTCAGCGGGGAAGCAATCCCGGTAGCTCCGGGTCATGCTGCGCGGGGCGGAAGTGACATCGGTTCGACGCGTGGCGCAGGTTCTGGCGGAGCAGGCTCCGGGCCCGGTGGTCCAGGCCGAAGCGATAGAAGCAGTGGATTGGGTTCTTCGCCTTCCGGTTCTGTTGGCAGCATTCCAGCGGGACAGAGCGGAGGCGGGAACCGTGGCGCGGGTGCCCGAAACACAGGTGGATCCGGCCCAAACATTTGGAAAGTGCCCGAATCAGGCAGCTCGGAACCCGGCGAGGTGAGCCGTTGGGGAAACGCAACGGCTGGAATTCGCGGCAGCCGTTCCGCGCGCGGCGCCGCCGGTTCAATGGCCGTAGAAACCGGGCTCATGACTTTGCATGAAGATGAATTAAAAGGAATTTTGCAGGTTCTTGCACAGATTGCCCGGACGACGGACTCATCCAAAGACAGAATTGATCCGGCTTCTTTTCAATCGCGTCTATCCACGCTGCCGCGGCGCGCTCGCTTTACGGTGAGCCAAGCATTGTCGGCGCTGGCTGCGCAAGCGCCATCGGAAACGTCGGACAAACCTACGCTCATGAAGCTTGCGGAACACATCGCCGTCCGTTTCGCGCTGGAAAGTTACGAGAAAGGGGACATCGAAGTAAACGCGGTGCGTCAAGTGTTAGACGAAATGAGCCTGGAGCTGGACGGCTTGCGAAAGATTCTGGGTGTGTATGAAGAGAAGATGAGTCGCCACGGAATCGAAGTGCAGTCTCACGTGGACCTTCTGGCTCAGCAGTTTTGGGCTCAGGTGGGAGATGAGAAGAAGAAAGCCGTGCTCGAATCTCCCGAGGCCTGGTGCGTTCCTCCTGCGAAGATCCGGGAATACGTGGAAGGATTGACGGAACGCGGTGAAAAGGAAGCGGCAGAGAATACTCTGCGCAATTATGCGAATTGCATCACGAACAAATCGCCCGAGCAGCGACGCCAAACTTCCATGGGTCTTTCCGAACTGGCAGGACTTTACGCGAAGAGTGATGAACGGTTGCTGGTGGAGACAATCCGCAAAGTGGGCGTTCAACTTGCCGAAGAGCGGGATTCCGAACTGCAAAGCCTAGTAGGCGCGGCATTCGTTCGCCTGTCGCAGGAAGCGGCCAATAAGCGATCGTACCCGGCGATCCAGCGCGCGGTCGAATTAGTGGAATATGTGGAAACCGAGCGGCCCGGTCTGGGGAACAATCTGCGTCCGAGGATTGCAATTGAGAACCGCTTGCCGGAGTTCATCGAAGAAGCGCTGAAAGCGGGGAACGTTCCGAGCGGGTTGGCGGATCTTCTGCGACGCATGCCGGCACCCGCATCCGAGCACTTGGCCGGCCGATTCAGCCGTTCCGGTTTTCGCGAAGATTGCGATTTATTGATTTCAATGATGGAAGTGCTGGGGCCGGAAGGACTGCAGCATTTACGTGAACAACTTCGCAAGGGCGGCGCCGTAGAAGTGACAGAAGCGATCGGCATTCTGACGCGTCTGGACGCGGACCTGGTGGTGGAAGTGCTTCCAGGACGAATGTCCGAATGGAAACGCACGACTCACGACAGAGTGGTGCGGCAGATTTCTTCCAGCGGCGGGTCTGAGAGGGGCCGATTGCTTCTGACGATATTTGACAGCCTTGACGCGCTGATCCGCCCGCTTGCGATCGATGAGATCGGAATGAGCGGAGAGCAGGGGTCGGACATGCGTTTATTGCGCCTGGCTGAAGGCGATTTGCCAAAAGACGGCACGGGATACCTGCGGTTAAAAGCGATTGAAGCGCTCGGCCGCCTTCGCACCGGGGGTGCGGAAGTTGTGCTGCGAAAAATCGCCGAGGCCCGCAAGGCATTTCGCTGGGCCAATCCGAGCGAATTGAGACTCGTGGCGGCGCAGGCGATGGAGAAAATTGACCCTGAATGGATACGCAATTTCATTCCGCGAAGCGGTCTAAGTGTTGCGGAACTTTCGATTGAGCCGCTCGACGCGGATCCAAATTCTTCGGCAATACGGCAACGACGCTACCCGCGCTTGCGGCTGGAACACGCCGTGTCGGGCATGACCACGAATCTGAAGGAAAATTGCAGGTTGGATATTCCGGAACTGACTTTGGGCGGCGGTGTGGCAATTTGCGACCAGAGTTTGCATCCTGGCAGCCTGGTGAACATGAAACTGAACACCGGACAAAAGCCGGTGAAAGCGCAAACCATTGTTCGCGATGCGAACACGCAGGCGCGCGCGTTCGAGGTGGTGGAAATGGACCTCGAGGAGCGAGCCAAGCTGCGCAGGTTGCTCGTTGCGCTGGGAAACATTCAAAAACAATCCACGCCGAAGGATCGCAGCCGGCGCGGTACGCGTGCGATCATCATTAGTCAGACCTAAGAACGTTTCGCAAACTCCTGCCGCCATCTTCCATGTTGCGATGATCGAAGTGAGGGCGTAACTTTTCGTTCATTCGAAGAGATCCGAGCCGCAGAGCGGCGACCACCAATGCACCGATAGTGGTAGCGCACAGCAAAAAAGCCGGTGTGAAATCGCTTCTTAGAACAAGCCATGCAATGATGCACATCCCCGTGGTCAGTCCATAGGTTGTCAGAGCTACATTTCTGGCGACCAGTTCAGCCGCAACAATAAATCGTGAGGAACTACCTTTTTAGGATTTTCGACAAGCTGGGAGTTTCTTCTCGCGTCGAGTTGGTGCTTTATTGCTTGCAGGAAAGACCTAGCGGCGCGGCCGATTCCTAGCCTGACGCGATTCGCACATCACGTGCATTGAGACTACGGCCCACGAAGAAAACATTCCAATTCCTGTTTATCGGCTTGTTATGTATCGGGACCCGTGCGCAAACCGGCAAACCTCGCGCGCCGGTGCCGATTTTTGAGGAGATAGCGGCGCGTGCCGGCCTCACCATCCCCCACATCTCCTCGCCGGACAAGAAGTACATTGTCGAATCGATGAGCGGTGGCGTCGGCTTTATTGATTGCGATAATAGCGGCACCCTCTCTGCCTTGGTCGTCAACGGCTCGACCGTCGAGCGCTACAGACAGGGTGGCGATCCCATGATCACGCTCTACCGCCAATCCGCGCCACTGAAATTTGAGGACGTCACGAAGCAAGCCGGGCTCACGCGCAAGGGCTGGGGCATGGGCGTTGCCGTCGCCGATTTTGACAATGACGGCTTGCCCGACATATTCGTCACCGGCTACGGCGGCAATGCGCTCTACCGCAACCGTGGCAATTGCACTTTTGAAGATGTTACCGACAGAGCCGGCGTCCGCGGAAGCGGCTTCATGACCGGCGCCGCGTGGGCGGACTACGATAAAGACGGCTTCGTCGATATTTTCGTCGCGCGGTACGTTCACGTGGATCTCGCCAACGCCGCTGCATTCGGCTCCTGCAAATTCCGTGGCATCGTCGTGCAATGCGGTCCCTGGGGCATGATGGGCGAGACCGACTTGCTCTATCACAATCGTGGTGACGGAACATTCGAAGAAGTCTCGCAGAAAGCCGGCGTGCACGATTCCAACGCCTACTACGGTCTCGGGGTAGTTTGGGGTGACTACGACAATGACGGCTGGCCGGACCTCTACGTCGCTAACGATACAGGCCCCAATTATCTTTACCACAACAATCACAACGGCACGTTTACCGACGTCGGCATGCAGAGCGGCACGGCCCTAAGCGCCGAAGGAGACGCCGAAGGATCGATGGGCGTGGACTTTGGCGATTACGATCACGATGGCCGGCTGGACATCTTCGTCACCAACTTCATGGACCAAGGGGACAGCCTGTACCACAATCTCGGCGCCACGGGCTTCGACGACGTCAGTTGGAAAGCAGGCGTGGCTACTACCAGCTACCCTTACGTGAAGTGGGGTACGGGGTTTTTCGATTTCGACAACGATGGATGGGTCGATCTTTTCGTCGCCAGCGGGCACGTTTACCCGCAGATGGACTCGCTGGATTCCGGCCCGCGCTATCGCGAGCCGCTGCTGCTGCACATGAATAATCACGACGGCACGTTCACGGATTCCGCTGCTGCCGCCGGGCTCAATGCGATTCCGCTTGCTTCGCGTCGTGGCGCGGCATTCGGCGACGTCAATAACGATGGAAACATCGATATCCTGCTTTTGAATGTGGGCGAGCCGGCTTCGCTGCTGCTGAATCACGGCGTCGCCGGAAATCACCGCGTTCTCTTCAAGCTCATCGGCACAAAGAGCAACCGCGCCGCGATTGGCGCGCGCGTCACCGTGCGGGCGGGCAAACTCGTGCAGTTTAACGAAGTCCGCGGAGGCGCGAGCTACCTCTCGCAAAACGATCTGCGCCTGCATTTTGGGTTGGGCAAGGAAGCAACCCTGGATTCTGTGGAAGTTCAATGGCCCGGCGGCTTGGTCGAGAAGCTCCAGAATGTAGCGCCGGACAACATTTACACGCTGGTTGAAGGGAAAGGAATCCGCGATACAAAACCCCTGCCAGCTCCCTGAAATATTTCGGCCTGCCTTATTCCGAAGTCCGCAGATTAGTTGGAAGGACTCTCGCAGACTATAAGTTCGCACCCAATAAAAAAGGGCGCCCCATTTCTCGGGACGCCCTCGAACAGCCCGTGTAAAGTCTTTTGTCGCCTAAAACAGCAGCTTCAACCCGAGCTGGAGAATCCGGGGATTGTGCGCCCCCTCCGGCTGCAGGAATCCGCTTCCAAGACACGCAGAATACGCAGCGGAATTGCTCGGTCCTCCATAGCAGGAGATCGTATTGTTCGCGACGCCACCGCTTCCCGTCGTACTTGCCGTGCCGTTGTTGCTCGCCCATTGCGTGTGGTTGAAAATGTTGAATGCTTCCACGCGGAATTGCATGGAAATGGATTCGTGAATCGGAAAATTCTTGAACATCGCCATGTCGAAGTTCAATCGGCTCGGATTATTCAGCAGGTTTCTGCCGGAATCTCCGAAGGTCAAGCCGGTCGGGGCTTCAAAGGCTGCGGGGTTGAAGAGCAGGGGGCCCGACCCCGGAACCAACGCTGCAACTGCGGCCGCCGAAGGCTTGCTGTAGGGACTCACACCGGGAACCAAGTCGGCATAAGAGCCGTTAGTTCCCACACCGTTGGCTACTCCCGCATTGTCGCCGAAAACGCCATTCAACACGCTGAAGGGCTGTCCGGTATTGAACGACGTTATCCCGGAATACTGCCACCCTGACAACGCGACCTTCTTCCATCCGCTCGCCCAGTGCGAAGGGAGGCTATACACGTAGCTGAAAGTCAGAATGTGGCGTTCATCGAAGTTCGAGCTCGCTCGGTTCGCGGCCAAGTCGTAGGAGTTCACAAAGTTCTGGTCTGCCAAGTCGGAGGCATCGTCGATCGAATGGCTGTAGGTGTAGGACAAAGACACCACCAAGGGCGCAATCGTCCGCCGGATGGAAACTTGCAGCGAGTTGTAGTTCGAATCCGCCCCGTAGTACTTGCGAGTGATCGTTCCATAACCAACAAAAGGACGGAATGGCGACGGATCGTTTCCGCAGGCGGTTCCCAGATTAACGGCAGCCTGCCCCGTTAGAGCGATGCCATTCACCGCCAGAGTGTCGCAGTTTGTGTTTACCACTTGTCCGGTACTGTTCTGAACCACGATTGGTTCGCCGGGATTGTAAGGATTTTGAGACGCCGCGGTCGGTTGCAACTGGTTCTGGTCCACGTTCAAGGCCAGATGGGTTCCTTTGCTGCCCACATATCCAACCTGCAGAACCGTATTCTTGAGCACTTCCCGTTCGATACTCAGATTCCACTGCTGCATGTACGGCCATACGGCATGGGTAGGAATGGCCACCAGGCTAAGCGGGTACGCCAATGCTCCGCTACCGCCGATGCAGGTGTACCCGGTTGTCTGCGTGCAGCCATTGATGCCCGGAGCGATGTTCGGCTGCTGAGGGTTCAGCACAAACGGGGGGACTTCCTTCCAAGGATTCGCTGTTTCCCTCGTTCCCATTTCCGTGATCGAAGAAAATTCCGTAGCCGCCGCGAAGCGAGGTCTTTCCGTCACCGAAAATATCCCAGGCGAACCCAACTCTTGGCGCCGGGTTGAATAGATGGCCTTTCATGCAGCCGCGCGGAGCGCCCGAAGCTCCGCACTGAACGAGTCCGTTGTACAAAAACTGAGCGTCGGCGGGGTTTGTCGGCGAAAGAAATGCCCCGGTGATGGGATTCACGAGAGCTCCCGAGCCCGCCGGATCGAGTTCGGGCGCGTTCGCAGGGTTAAAAGCGCCGGCCTCAAAGTTGTAGGTGTTCTTCTCTTTTTCGTAGTAGGTGCCAAACAGACTTAGGCGCAGCCCGAGGTTCAAAGTCAGCCGCGGCGTGATGTGAAAATCGTCGTTGATGTACGGTTCCACGAATTGATAGCGGCTGTAATACTTCGGTTCCAGATTTACCTGCGAAAAAGTCGAGATATTTCCGAGCAGCAAGTCCGCAAACGCGTTTCCCGTGGTGACGTTCGTATTCGTGGCATCGAATGAAAGCGAGCCTTCCAGTCCCGTGCCCGAAAACTCATTCTTTTGCGCGATTACAGCGTAGGCCCCGAATTTCAAAGTGTGTTTGCCGATGATCTTGGTGACGTTGTCCCGGATGGTGTACGTCGGGTTCGCATTGTTCCACGGCTCATCCGACGGGTCAGCGGTAAATCCCTGCCCGTAGGCTTGGTTGCCGCTCACACTCACCGTCGGCAGTTTTCCGCCAAAGTCGGGGAAAATACCGGTCATGGTCATGCTGTCGGGGCGCGCGAACGGTCCCACGTTGGTGAGAAAAATGTGGTCGGAGGTATAACTGAAGACGAATTCATTCACCAGCGTTGGTGAGGCCGTGTACACCAGGCGCGCGACCGCGCTGGTTGTCGGACCCACAAATTTCGTCTGAATCGAAGGCAGCGTCGCGTTGGACCACAGCGTCGTGGGCGTAACCGTATTCCAGGAGTCGTGGATGTAATGAAACATGCCGCGGAGGTTGCTGGAGAAGTTGTGGTCCACTCGCAGAAGTTCTTCACGCCAGTAAGTGGGTTGTATGACGTCGGCGTTGTAGCAGGAACTAATCGTTGAAGGGCAACCGGTGGTGCTATTGGGCGCGTTAATCTCGGCGAGGATAGCCAGGGCATTGGGATCCAGCGGTGTTGCAATCTGGGTTCCGCCGCCGGGCAAGTTTGGACAATCCGGACCCGGGCATACATCGCTGAAGTTCCCACCTCGCTCGGCATTTGATGGAACCGGGATATTGAACGTATTGGGAATGCGTTCCAGCCGCCATTCCTCCGACCAGAAGAAGAATGTTTTGCTCTTATCCGTGTTGTAGTGGCCGGGGATGTAAATTGGGCCGCCCAGCGTGTAACCGAAATCATTCTTCTTGTATTCCGGAGTCGGACCCGGTCCGTCAAAATAATTCTTTGCATTGAAAAGATCGTTGCGCACGAACTCGTACACGTCTCCGTGAAAGGAGTTCGTTCCGGACTTGAGTTCCGTCTCCACCGTTCCGGAGGCATTTCGTCCGTATTCCGCGCCGTAATTGGAAGTTAGAACGCGGACTTCGGCAATGGAGTCGATGCTGGGGAAAACGTTCAGCGAGTTGTTGCTGCCGTTGTCCATGTCGTCGCCGCCGTCCACTTCCCAGTTGTTGTTTTCTCCGCGGCCTCCGTTCACCGAAAAGATCGTGTTGCCGGCGATTCCCACGGTTCCTTCATCTTGTCCCGTTTGATTATTTACCCCGGGCGTCAGGGTAATAAGTTGCGCAAAATCGCGGCCGTTTAACTGCAGTTGCGAGATTTCCGTCCCGGTGAGTACTCCGCCGACCTGGGCCGATTCTGTCTCGACTTGCGCCAGGCCCTCGCCCACAACGGTAACTTCGTTTGTAATCGCCCCGACCTCGAGCGTCACGTCCACTTTCGCCGTCTGCCCGACTCGCAGGACTACACCCTTGGCCTCGTATTTCTTAAACCCCTTCGCGGTGACGGTTACATTGTATGTGCCGTTCGGAATGTAGGGAGTAACCCAATCTCCATTCGAATTCGTTGTTACCGTCTTATTGATTCCGATAGCGGAATTGGAAATATTCACTTCTGCGCCGACCACAACTGCGCCCGAGCTGTCATGGACCGTTCCGGTGAACGTGCCGGTGTCCTGGGCGAACGCGGCCCCTGAGACGCACAGAAGAAAGATGAGCAAGCAGAAAGCGGTGCGAAGAAATTTCATGGCCGTCTCCGTCGATCTCAGAGTCAACAGGTCACGCAAGTGCAATTAGATCGCTCGCCGTGCGAGATTCTGGCAGCGTTGAGAACAGGGATTCCCCGAATCCGGATTCAGGATTTCAGAGTCCAAATGCCTTGGGCACCCCACCCGTGTCTTTTATTAAATTTATTAAAACGAATTAAAATTCATGGGCCGCCGTATGTCAAGCGAAAAAAGCTTTGTGCCGCTCTGGTATGACGGCGCTGCGTGCAGCAGAGCAATCACGGGACGTCCGCTTGCGCCACGTATTCCTAAAGCGTCCTGGTTTTAAGGTTGCGCTCATAGGACCTACGTCGCGAAATTCCGTGGCTTGCGTCAGAGTGTGCTCGAACTGCGTCGCGGTACTAGACTGTCTACAAGGCACACATCCTTGAAATTCGCCAAACAGAGTGCTAGCGTTTTTCGTGATTAAAATGGAACAGCTTCGAAATCCCTACCAATGGTCAGCGAAGCTATGCCTCCAGCCTTCGAAATCCATCGTTCCTGCTGCACTTCTAACCGGCTCTAGAATCGCGCGTTCAGCGATCAGGTTGTGGTTCGCGGTTTTGTTCCTTTTCTCTTCAGCCCGCGCCTCGACAGGGCATTTGTCTTATTGCTTTTCGTCTTCCGGTCCCCGGCAAGCCTCATCGCGAGCTGCTCGGAGCAATGTACAGCGACCGGGTATCCCTGAGCTTTTCGCCAGCGGCGAAGCTGCCCTTCGCGCCGGCAATTTGAACGAAGCCGAAAGCCTATTCAAGCAAGTGCTTGTGCAGGACCCCGACTCGGCTGGTGCTTACGCAAATCTTGGCGTGATCGCAATGCGCCGTCAGAGCTGGTCCCAGGCGCTGGATTTGCTGAACAAGGCGGAAAAGCTCGCGCCCAGCGTCTCCGGAATCCGCCTGAACATCGGGCTGGTTTACTACCGCCAGAGCGAATTTCGTTCCGCGATTGCGCCCTTTGAATCTGTTGTGCGCGACCATCCGGATTCCGTGCAGGCGCGCTACCTACTCGGCCTCTGCTATTTCTTCACGGACCGCGACGCCGACGCGGTGCGTGCGCTTCAGGATTTGTGGCCGCAGGAATCAGAGGACTTGAACTATCTCTACGTACTCGGCAACGCCGCGGACAAAGCGGGGAATAGCGCCTTGCAAGAACGCGCGCTGACGCGGTTCGTTGAATTGGGGCAGAACACCGCGGAGTACCACCTGCTGATGGGCAAGGCCTTTTTGAACCGCGAGGAAAATGACAAGGCTCTTGCGGAGCTCGAGCAAGCCGCGCAATCCGACCCCAACCTTCCTTTCGTCCACTTCAATTTGGGACTGGCGTACCTGGTTCGCCCGGATTTTGTTCGCGCTAAAGAAGAATTTGAGAAAGATATCGCGCTGGAACCCGACGTGGCGTTCAACTACGACCAGCTCGGTCTTGTTTACTTGTATCTGCAGGATGACGAAAAGGCCGGGCGAAATTTTCGGGAAGCGCTGCGACGGGATGCTCATCTAGCGAGTTCGTACTTCGGGCTCGCCAGGGTGTACCAGCACGAGAAGAAATTCGACGAGGCTTTAATTGCGGTCGACTTCCGCCCTTACGATCGAGCCGGACAATCCTAACTACCATAATTTGAAGGGCCAGATTTTGTTGCGCGTGGGCCGATCCAAAGAAGGGCAGGCAGAGCTTGATACCGCAACGCGTTTGCTCAACGCCAGCCGCGCACGCCGACAAAGCGAACTCAGCGGTGAGGCCCTGCCGCAACCGGAACTAACCGCAGAGCCCAAGCCGTAATGCTTTATTGCAGCTTCAGAAACCGATCCACATCGCGGGCGGACGGCATGGAAGGCTGCGCTCCCATGCGCGTGACGGAAATGGCTGCGACCGCCGAGGCATAGCGCGCCGCCTGCACCGGCGCGGCACCTGAGAGAAGACTAACCGCGAAGCCTGCGTTGAAGGCATCTCCCGCAGCCGTAGTGTCCACAGCTTTCACTACGAAGGGCGGAATCATCTCCCGAATTCCCGAGGCAGTGGCGAGAAAAGCGCCTTGTGAACCCATCTTAATCACAACGTTCTTGGGGCCGCGCTGCAAAAGCAGATCGGCGCAACGCGCCGCCGTCGTCGGGGTTACAGGTTCGCCGGCGCTAAGGCCGCAGAGGATGCGCGTTTCGCTTTCGTTCGGCGTGATCCATGTTGCACATTGCAGCAATCCCTTCGGAAGTTCGCGCGCCGGAGCGGGATCCAGCATTAGTGGAATTTCATTCTTGTGTGCGAAGACGGCCAGGGTCTCCATGGTGATCAGCGGAATTTCTAGTTGGGTCAAAATCATCCCAGCCTTGCGCAAGAGAGCGGAGGACCGCGCTATATCTTTGGGGAGCAGCTTTCCATTCGCGCCGGGAACCACAACAATATTGTTCTGCCCGTCCTCGCCGATATTGATCAGAGCGACGCCCGAGGAACCTTTCACCGTCCCAACCGCTCTTACGTCCGCACCGGCTTTGCGCAAGGCGCTTTTCAGGGAGGGACCGAATGAATCATCGCCCACCTTGCCTACCATGCTGACGGGGTAATCGAGCCTGCCCGCCGCGACAGCTTGGTTAGCTCCTTTCCCGCCGTAGAAAGTTGAAAAGCTGCGGCCCGTGAGAGTTTCGCCCGGTAGAGGCACGCGCTCCGCAGTCGCAACCAGATCAAGATTTATGCTTCCAACCACGACGATGGGCTTACGCATTTTTTTGTTCCCGTTGCAGCCACGCCAAGGCTATCACCATGCGTGAGATCCATGTCACAAGGAATCGCGGACGGTCAAGTAATTTGCGGATTCTGGCGCCGGTCGCGGTTTGGCGAACCACGGCCAACAGTCAGGAACCTGATGCGACCAATCAGCGTTTTTTATTTGACTGATTGTGCATTTCTAGGTTCTATACCTTCTTGCCAGCGGTGGGTTTTCCGATCGGGAGCAAAAGGAGTGACCAAAAATGAAGCGAATTGATGCCGTGATCAGACCTTCACAGCTCGACGAAGTGAAGCAGCGCGTGACCGCGCTGGGGGTGACCGGCCTTACAGTGTCAGAAGTCCGCGGGTTTGGGCGGCAAAAAGGGCACACCGAGACTTACCGCGGGTCGGAGTATACCGTGGATTTTTTGCCGAAAATCTTCGTAAGCATTGCGGTGGCAGAAGATCTTGTCGAACAAGTTGTGGATGCCATCGTGGAGGGTGCCCGAACGGGAGTGATCGGAGACGGCAAGATCTTCGTGTCGTCTCTTGACGACGTAATCCGCATACGCACAGGTGAACGAGGCCCCGGCGCAATCTGAACATTTTCTTGACGAATGGCGTAGCGAACGCCGCCATTACCTCAATCAGGAAAGGAGCTCGAGATGCAATATGCACTCCCTCGGCGCACTTTAAAGTGGATGTCGAAGTCGATTGCGGCCTTGGTCCTTGCACAAATTCTTTGTGCCTCGATGAGTCTCGTTTTTGCAGATCAATCGCAACCTGATCCCGCGGGCACTGCGACGGGCGATAAGTTCTCGGTCGCCGATGCGGCCGGCAACCCCTTTGTCGTGCCGGAGCCGACGGACAAGAGCGCGCCCGATTACGCCAAGAGCAAGAAAGACTTTGAAGAATTCCAAGCCCAGGCAGCAAGAGAACCTCTGGCGCTGAAGCTTGCTGATGGCGTAGGCCACACACGTATCGCGACGAACTTTTCGTGGACACTCCTTACCGGCTATCTTGTCCTGTTCATGCAAGCGGGCTTTGCTCTGCTGACATGCGGGCTGGTGCGCAAGAAGAATGCCGCGCACCTGATGATGCTGAACTTCGCGGCATACGTTTTTGCATTCCTTGCTTACTACGCAGTCGGATACGCTTTCCAATTCGGCGCTGTCGCTGTGAATGCTGCTCCTACAAATCTCGGCGGCGTACCAACACTGAATCATTTCCTGATCGGAAGCGGCTCAATGGGGATTTCTGGGAGGCAGGGGATTTTTTCTTACGGGCCCGGCGTACGATGCGGGCAGCAATTGCTTGACGCTCTTCGAAGTCGTGTTTATGGAGACTGCCGGATACATTATCGTTGGCGCGATTTGCGAGCGAATTACCTTCTGGGCCTTCCTTCTTTGTGAGCTGTTTATTGGCGCCTTCCTTTACCCTATTTCCGGCTGTTGGGTCTGGGGAGGCGGTTGGCTCTCGCAATTGGGTTCCAGCATGCACCTCGGTCACGGCTATGTGGATTTTGCCGGTTCATCGGTGGTCCACAGTATCGGAGGCTTTTGCGCTATGGCGCTGGCACTGATCCTTGGGCCACGGCTTGGCAAGTATGGTGCGGACGGAAAGCCGCGAGCATTCCCAGCTTCCAACATTGTGTTCGTCGTTACCGGCACGTTTCTTTTGCTCTTCGGGTGGATGGGTTTCAATCCCGGCTCGACGCTCGGTGCAACGGACCTTCGCATCTCGGTTGTAGCGGTGAATACAAATCTCGCGGCAGTGGCAGGCTCTGCCGCAGCGATGCTTCTGTGGTACAAACTTTTTGGCAAGCCGGACATCACCATGGCTTGCAATGGAATGCTTGCGGGACTGGTAGCTATCACTGCGCCGTGCGCATTCGTAAGTCCCACGGCATCGGTGATCATCGGCGTGATTGCAGGCATTGTGGTTTGTGGAGGCGTACTCTTCAACGAACGAATCCTCAAGATCGACGATCCGTGCGGTGCCATTTCCGTTCACGGCTACTGTGGTTGGCTGGGCGCGGTTTCTTTAGGGATCTTCGCCGATGGGACATATGGCGCCGGGTGGAATGGCGTGGGCACGGCGGCGTACCTCGGCAAAACAGGCCAAGGTGTCACGGGTCTGCTTCATGGCGACTCGTCACAATTCTTGGTACAGCTCGGTGGCGCTACGCTCTTGGCGATTTATGCATTCGGAGCGACTTATATTATTTTCTCCGCCGTGAATGCATGGCGCTCCATGCGCGTGACACGGGAAGTCGAGCTGGCGGGTCTCGATGTGCCGCAGTTCGGCATGTTAGCGTATCCCGAGGACGCTGTTGAAATGCTGACCGCGGGGTCACAGGCACAGCAGCGGGGAGTTTAGGCGGGCGAACTCACAAGGCTCACGACCGAAGAATTCTAAAACCAACTTCGATGCCAACAAACTCGTCGTTCACTGCTGAGTTGCGCAATTCTTATGAGAAGGAATCAGGGCGCATCCGCGAGCAATTTGTTACGACAGGTTCGGGCTGCGCCGCGCTGCTGGGCCGCACCGCACTCATCGAAGGCATGATGGAGCGCCTTTGGCAGGAATTCATCTGCTCCGAATCGGATGGTCCGGCGGATTTTGCAGTCGTCGCTCTTGGCGGTTTCGGCCGCCGCTGGCTTTTCCCTTATTCCGATATCGACATCCTATTTCTTCACGCAGGAAATGCGACGGAAGCCAAGCTCAAAGATCCGATCCGGAGATTTTCCCAGGGACTCTGGGACCTAGGACTAAAACTCAGCCCGGCTACGCGCACGCTTGCCGAGTGCAGCCAGTTCGACACGGCGAATCCCGAGTTTGCAATCTCCCTGCTTGATTGCCGCTTTCTTGCCGGCGACCGCCAGCTTTTCGCGCGACTCCACGATGACGTGATTCCGAAACTCATCTCGCATGCGTCAGACCAGATTGTGAAACGCTTGGCCGAACTTACCCGCACTCGCCACGGCAAATTCGGCAGTACCGTATTTCATCTTGAACCAAATATTAAGGATGGCCCCGGCGGTCTTCGCGACTACAACGTAGTCAGCTGGCTTTCACTTCTAGCGGCGATTGAGAAGTACCACGTCTGGCCTGTCGAAAACGCGATCCTACCTGTCTCGATTCAGCAGCAGTTTGAAGCGGCCCTGGACTCTCTGGTGTCCATCCGATGCTTTCTGCATTTTCGGCACAACCGCGACGATAACATGCTCACCTGGGAATCTCAGGACGCTGCGGCCGCTCATCGTATCGGCGTTGCAAATTCACGCATTGCGGCTGAACCGTCGAACGATGGAGGCAATGAGCCGCTTACTGCTTCCGATTGGATGCGCCTGTATTTCGGTCACGCGCGCGCAGTCCATCACGTCTGCATTCAGCTTTTGGAGGAAATTCCCGCCGCGCGGCTTTCGCTTCACCACCAGTTTCAGCAATTGCGATCGCGGCTTTCAAATGCGGAGTTTTCCGTCGAGGACGGAATGCTTTCGTTGCGCCATCCTGCGGCGCTCAACGATCCCGAGTTCATCCTTCGCGCCTTTCGGTTTCTGGCGCGCCACGGGTTGAGTCTTAGTTCCAACACGGAATTGCAGATCGAACGAGCACTTCCATCGTTTGCAGTCACGCCCCCTAAAGGCGCCGAGCTGTGGCACCCGCTTCAAGAAATTCTCACCGCTCCTCACGCCTCAGATGCTTTGCGTTCGATGCATTCGCTCGGCTTGCTTACGCTCCTGTTCCCCGAATTCCAGGGAATCGACGCGCTGGTGGTGCGTGACTATTCTCATCGCTTCACGGTAGATGAACACACATTCGTAGCGATCGACAATCTCCATGCTCTGCGCCAGTCTCAGTCCAAATGGGATCAGCGCTATGCCGAACTCCTGGAGGAACTCGAGCAGCCCGACTTGCTCTACCTTGCGCTGCTTTTCCATGATGTCGGGAAAGGCGCGAAATCCGGCGATCACGTTCGAGCCAGCGTCGCATATCGCTGAGAGCGCCTTGACCCGCCTTGAACTGGATGCGCCGGATCGCGAAACTGTCCTGTTTCTAATCGGCCGCCATTTGGAAATGAGCGCCGCTCTGCGCCGCGACATTTTCGAACTGGAAACGGTGCGCGCTTTTGCCGAAAAAGTGGAAACGCCCGAACGCCTGAAAATGCTATGCCTGCTGACTTACGCGGACATCAAAGCCGTCAATCCCGAGGCTCTTACGCCATGGAAAGCGGAAAACATCTGGCAGCTTTACATCGCTACCGCAAATTACCTCAATCGCAGCCTGGACCAGCGCCTCCACGTTGACGCCCATGACGAAGTGCTGGCGCACCTTGGCACTTTCGCGGTGTCCGTTGGACCGCGGCTCGATGTTTTTCTCGAAGGACTTCCGCGGCGCTATCTGCTCACTCATCCGGCGGCGGAAGTCCTGGCGCATTTGGAAATGGCTACGCGTCTGGACAAAAACCCTGTGCAGATCAGTCTGCGCCGTGGACGCCACTGGTACGAACTCACTCTGGTCACTCGCGACCGCGCGTTTCTCTTCGCTACCATGGCTGGTGTTCTGGCAGCCTGGGGGATGAACATCGTCAAAGCCGCCGCATTTTCAAACCAGGCCGGGATTGTGGTGGATACTTTTTATTTCACCGACCGCTTTCGGACGCTGGAACTGAACTTGCCGGAGTGGGAGCGGTTCCAATCGAGCATCCAGGACGTGCTGGCGGGAAAAGTTGACCTGAATCGAATGCTGCGCGACCGGCTGCACTCAGAAAAACGCCGCCAACCAAAAGTAAAGGTCGAGACGCGGGTCAAAATAGACGACACTTGCTCCGCTCAGAGCACGCTTGTCGAGATCGTCGCGCAGGATCAGCCCGGCCTTCTTCATCGAATCAGCTCAGTTTTTTCGCGCGAGGGGTGCAACATCGAAATCGCCATCATCGAGACCGAAGGAGAGACTGCCATCGACGTCTTCTATCTCACCACTTCCGGCGCGAAGCTTTCCGCCGACCATCAGACCAGCCTGCGCTCTGCCCTGCTCACCGAATTCGCCGCGTAGTAATGCTCGTTCCGTTCTAATCCGCTTTATCCAGCCTCAGGAGACGAATTGCGTTTTGTTTCAAGATCAGAGGGCGAACGTCGTCTCGAATGGCAATTTTTTCGAAATCGGCTAGCCACCTGTCGGGCGTGATGAGAGGGAAGTCCGAACCAAAAAGCACTTTCTGTTTGAGCAGAGTGTTTGCGTACTGAATGAGCGTGGGCGAAAAATATTTTGGCGACCAACCTGAGAGGTCGATATAGACCTGGGGTTTATGCAAGCAGATGGAAATGGCTTCATCCTGCCAGGGAAAGGACGGATGGGCCATGATGATCGGCATATCCGGGAAATCCACCGCGACGTCGTCGATGTCCATGGGATTGCCGTACTTCAAACGTACGCCTCCGCCGCCAGGCATGCCGGTGCCGATGCCGCTATGTCCGGTGTGAAAAATCACAGGCATCCGCGCTTCGGCGAGGACTTCGTAGAACGGATAGGCGATGCGGTCGTTGGCATGAAATTGTTGGATAGGCGGGTGCAGTTTGAAACCGCGAATTCCGCCGGCAGCGATTAGGCGACGCGCTTCGCTCACGGCTTCGGGCCCGCGGGTTGGATCAACACTGGCAAACGCGATCATGATGTCGCTGTTCGCTGCGGCTAACGCGGCGACTTCGTCATTGGGGATCTGCTTCCTGCCGGTCAGCCGCTCGTCAACGGAGAAGACGACACACGCGATTTTTCGGGATCGATAATATTCAGCGATGGCCGGGCCGCTAGGAACATCGCCGGTCGCGCCGAAATACTTGCGTGCAGCTTCGTTCACCTCGTGGCCGCCATCGGACTCGATGTGAACGTGAGTATCGATGGCGACGAGATTTTCGATTTTAAGTCGTCCGGCAGTTTGCATGGCGTTCCTAGGTCAGCAGGATTTGATTTCTGCGTGTGTTAGCTTTTCTCCCAGTCACATAATCCTTGTCAAGGCGTCCGAAACCCGGCTAGGGCTGTTGGTGTACACTCTCGGGTTCCTAGCGGCGACGGAAGCTCGCCGCGATCGCGACGCACCCGACGTGAATTGCATGAGACGAACTTACACTACCATCCGCATTTCCTCCACGGTCACGATTTTTTTCGCGCTGGCGATGATTTCAGGGTGCAGCCGCAGTTCCCGCAAGCCGGCGGAATCGCCGGCAGCGAGCGGCGCGAAAGCCGCAGACATCGACGGCGCACGAATAATGAATGCCGATCGCGAGCCGGGGAACTGGATGAGCTATGGACGCAGTTACAGCGAACAGCGCTTCAGCCCCTTGAAAGACATCAACGACCACAACGTCGCACGATTGGGACTCGCTTGGCACTACGACCTTGATACGCGTCGAGGACAGGAAGCGACACCTCTAGTTGTTGACGGAATCATGTATTTTACTTCCGCATGGAGCAAAGTTTTCGCCCTTGATGCCGCCACCGGCTCATTGCTGTGGAGCTACGATCCGAAGGTTCCACCGGAATGGGGCGTGAACGCGTGCTGCGATGTTGTCAATCGTGGGGTAGCGGCGTGGCGCGGAAAAATCTTTTTCGGCACACTCGATGGCAGGCTGATCGCACTCGACGCCGCGACCGGAAAAAAAATCTGGGAGACTCTGACCATCGACCCTAAATGGCGGTACACGATCACTGGCGCGCCCAGAGTCGTAAAGGGAAATGTGGTCATCGGGAATGGCGGCGCGGAGATGGGAGTCCGCGGCTACGTCTCCGCGTATAGTGCCGAAACGGGCAATCTGGTTTGGCGTTTCTACACCGTGCCGGGCGATCCGTCGAAACCTTTTGAAAGCCCGATCCTCGAAACGGCTGCAAAGACGTGGAGCGGAGATTGGTGGAAGCACGGAGGCGGCGGCACAGTTTGGGATGCGATTGTCTATGACCCTGAACTCGATTTGCTCTACATCGGGACTGGGAACGGCGGCCCGTGGAACGAAAAGTATCGGAATCCGAAGCGCGAAGACGGTCTTCTTACCTGCTCAATCGTCGCGCTCAAACCGGAGACGGGAGAATACGTCTGGCATTACCAGGAAGATCCGGCGGATGACTGGGATTACGATTCCGACGAGCAAATCATCCTCGCCGATATTCCAATTGGCGGGCAGGCTCGCAAAGTTTTGTTCCACGCGCCGAAGAACGGATTCTTCTACGTGCTCGATCGCGCTACAGGCGCGCTCATTTCCGCGAAGCCGTACACATTCGTCAACTGGGCAAGCGCGATCGACATAAAGACCGGGCGGCCGGTGGAAAACGCGAGTGCGCGTTATTCCAGGGGACAGAATCCCACGCCTGTCGTTCCGGGACCGCTGGGCGCGCACAGTTGGCAGCCCATGTCCTACAGCCCACTCACGGGACTCGTTTACATCCCGATCCAGGAGGCTGGATTCGTTTACAAGTCCGATCCGAACTTCGAATGGAAATCGCTCGCGACGAATGATGGCATCGACTTCGCAGCCGCGGGCATGCCTCAAGATCCAAAAGTCAAAACGGCCATTCTCAAGAGCGTTACCGGTCGTTTAGTGGCGTGGGACCCGATTCAGCAGAAGCAAGTTTGGAGCGTGCAGCGCCCAGTGCCGTGGAACGGCGGCGTGCTTTCGACGGCAGGCAATCTTGTCTTTGAAGGAACTGCGGACGGGCATTTTGAAGCGTATCGCGCAGATACTGGCGAAAAGGTTTGGTCGATGGCGGTTCAGAACAGCGTAATGGCGGGCCCTGTGACTTACGAAGTGAAAGGCGAACAATACGTGGCGGTGCTTTCCGGCTGGGGCGGAGTGTTTGCGTTGGCCACTGGCGAGATCGCTTTGAAAGCTGGGAGGCGGCCAAACATCGGACGCATGCTTGCGTTCAAATTGGGCGGCAACGCGAGTCTGCCGCCCGTGCAAGAAACGGAGATGCCAGTTCTAAATCCTCCCAAATCGACGGCGAGTGCGGCAGCTATCGAGAACGGTAAGCGCCTGTACCAGCGATTTTGTTCCGGGTGCCATGGCGATGTTGCCGTTAGCGGCGGTGTCCTTCCCGACCTGCGATATTCGGGCGCGCTCGCGAACGACCAATGGTTCAATATCGTGCTGAACGGCTTGCTCCAACCAAACGGCATGGTTTCTTTCGCAAAGGAAATATCACGTCGAGACGCAGAATCTATCCGCGCCTATGTGATTGCACGAGCTAACGAAACGAAAGCGGAAAGCGCGCACAACGCAGCGAAATAAGCCATCAACAATTGCTGAATTGACATTCGTGCCGCACTGCGTTAATCCATTGGCGCACATCAAGCGGAGGCCAACATGCCGAAGATAGATACAACGAGCAGCCTTGAAGCAATAACCCTCGAATTTGGCCGTCCTGACGTGCACATCGGCGGGAGCGAGGAAGAATCTCCATACGTGCCGTTCATGGAGAACGTTTACATTCGGCATTTGGCTTTTGATGTGCGCAACGGAGCGTTTGCCAACATTCTATGGGTAAAAAAAGGAGGGAAGCTTGGGCGCCATCGGCATCGCGGGCCTGTTTTCGCCTGCACGCTCGAAGGCAGTTGGCGCTACCTCGAATACGATTGGGTGGCGAGGCCGGGAAGCTACGTCCGCGAGAATCCGGGAGCGATTCACACGCTGGTTTCAGACGACCCGAATGGCATGAAAACTTTCTTTTACCTGAACGCTTCTCTTGAGTTCTACGACGATCAAGACAATCTGCTCGAAACTCTGGACGTTTTCTGGTTCATCAACCATTACGTGTCGTATTGTCGCGAGCATGGTCTGAAGATAAACGAAAAGCTCTGGGTCTAAATCGCCGAGCGTGGAATGTAGCTCGCCTCTTCAGAGGTGTGGGATTTCGACCTCGGAAGAACGAGCAAATCAGAGGTCTCGGCGGCGTGGAAGAAAAGAGCCGGCCCTTCGACCCTCATGGCAAGCAAGACCCGGCGTTACTTACCTCAAAGACCTCATCCTTGCCGCGAAAGCTCGTGCTCGATAATTCGACGCGCATTCACACCGCCGGCATCAATCTTCAAATTGAGCAGATCGCGGTCGGTGCGGCGAAGAATGTTTTCCTGCTGCGAGTTCAAAATTTCCAAATCCTCGGTGAATACTGCCGCTTGTCCGTCGCGGATGCGCATGGTAAGACCACGATCGCCAGTCTGAAAATCGCGTGCCATGCCCCAGTGATACCAGGTTGAGGTTTCCGTTTCCGGCGTCATCAGATTTACCACGATTCCGGTCACGCCGTGCGAGCGATCTCCCTGCGCCGCGCCCGTGCCGGCCAGGGCCACGCCCACATCGATCATCACGTTCGCGGGCAGCGAAAACTGGCAAATCTGCCAGCGGTCGCATTTTTCCTGCGATTTCAGATTTGCGGCCCAGAAAGGCGGCGGATCGATGTTGTACATCCATCGCGTCACGGTCACAGAAGTGTCGTCCGATTCAACCTTGATCGGCGCCTCCACGATCTCGTGCTGGCCGATGCTCGAAGGATGCACGTACGTTTCGTGCGACAAGTCCATTAAGTTGTCGACCAGAAGCTGGTAATTGCAGTTCACGTGATAGGTGCTTCCTTCGAAGATCCATTTGGGATCGGAGCACCAGCGTAGATCGGGAATCTTTTTTTCGTTCGCCAGCGCGGGATCGCCGATCCACACCCAAACGAAGCGATGGCGTTCTGCTACCGGATAAATCCGCATCTTGGCTTCCTTGTGAATCCCTTGCTGGCCGGGCATCCAAACACATTGGCCGCACTCGTCGAATTCCAGGCCGTGATACTTGCAGACCAGGTGGTCGCCTTTCAGATAGCCCTTGGAGAGCGGAAGCAGGCGGTGCGGGCAGCAGTCTTCAAAAGCAGAAAGCGCTCCGTTGGTTTGGCGATAGAGCACGATGGGCTCGCCGCAGACGGTTCGCCCAAACGGCGCATGCTTGATTTCGTGATCCCAGGCGATTGCGTACCAAGCGTCTCGCAGAAACATCGCAGCGCTCCTTGCAGTGGTTCGTGTTTCGTACCACGATATGCAAGCGCATCTTGCCATAAGTGCAAGTCCAGCGACAATCCGGCGCCTCTCCGCGGATTTCCGTGTTCCTCGCGCCGGCCTATTTGACACTGCGCGCCGCAGCCGCTACGCTCATCAACTCGTAAAACGAAACTCCGGGGAAGGGCAACGAATGTCCACAGAATATCGAGCCGATCAAGTAGGGAGTTTTCTGCGTCCGCAAGAGCTTCTGGAGGCTCGGCGAAATGCGGCGGAAAATCCGCAGCGCCTCCGTGAGATCGAGGACCGCGAAATCCTCCGCGTTCTCGCCAAGCAGAAGGAATTGGGATTGAAGATTTTCACAGACGGCGAACTGCGCCGACAAAATTTCATGAGCGACTTCACCGATGCGGTCGAAGGCTTCGACATGGGCGATGCTGTGGCGCGCTCTTGGAAAGCCGGCGAAGCCAAAGGCGCTCGCGAAAGCAGCGTAACCGGTATCGTGATTTCAAAACTGCGCCAGGTGCGCCCGCTCACCGGACATGAACTCTCGTTCCTGAAAGCGAATAGCCCCGGTGCGATTAAAATGACCCTGCCCAGCGCTACGCAGTTCCCGGCTATTTCCTTCAAGCGCGGTGTCACCGACAAAGTGTACGAAAATCATTCCGCGCTGTTGTGGGACATCGTTGGCATCATGAAAACGGAGCTTGCCAGGCTAGCCGCCGAGGGCGTGAAATATATTCAGATTGATGCACCGCGCTACAGCTATTACCTCGACCCGAAATGGCGCGAATGGATCCGCGCGGAGATGAAAGTTGATCCGGACGCGCTGCTCGACGATTCCATCAACGCCGACAATGCTTGTTTTGAAGCAGCGCGGCGCCCTGGAGTTACGCTAGCGGTGCACCTTTGCCGTGGAAACAATCGCAGCCACTGGTACGCCGAAGGAGGATACGACGCGATCGCTGAAAAGCTGTTCACGACCATGGCCGCGGATCGCTTCCTCCTCGAATACGATGATGAACGCTCCGGAACGTTTGAACCTCTGCGTTTCATTCCTAAAGACAAGACGGTCGTGCTTGGGCTGGTTAGCTCGAAACTACCGCAGCTCGAGAATGGCGACGATCTCGTCCGGAGAATCGAGCAGGCTGGGAGATATTTTCCGATCGACAACCTCGCACTGAGCCCGCAGTGCGGATTCGCCTCTACGATGGAAGGAAATCTGTTAACCGAGGACGAACAGTGGGCCAAGCTGCGGCTGGTGGTCGAAACGGCCAAGCGTGTTTGGAACTAAAAAGAAAGGAAAGCACGCGCTGAGAGCGTCAAAGTCCACAATCTAAAAAAACGGTCTCGTTTGGTCCCTGCAGGACGACATTCCATTCGAGCTTGCCGCTCACGCCCGCGATCTTTTTGGCAATTAACGTATCGCGCCGCGATGCTTCAACCAAATTCAGCACAAAGTCTGTCGCGTTCGCCGGCTCATCAGGGAAATAAATCCGCGTCACCAAACGTCGGAGCAATCCCCGCGCAAAAACGGATACGACGATGTGGGGAGCCTGTAACTTTCCGTCCAGGTCGGGCACCTGCCCGGGCTTGATCGTGGTAAAGCGAAACTTTCCCTGGTCATCGGTCGGGATGCGCCCGTAGCCTGAAAAGCTTGGCTCCAACGGCTTGTCCTGATGATCTTCAGGATGCGCGTACTTCCCATATGAGTTTGCCTGCCAGATCTCAAGGATCGCGTCGGGTACCGATATTCCGTCGCCGTCGAGCACATGGCCTTCAATCGTCACGCGCTCTCCGGATGTGCCGGCGCTTACCAAGTTATCGTGAATGGCCGTGCCCATACCGATGGAGAAGAACGGGCCGACGGTTTGCGATGTGGTAGCTTGCCGGCTCATTTTAAGTCTCCATGGGCGTGGCTTCGCGCCCGGCCAATACAATGTCAAATTTGAAGCCTAGCGCTTGCGATGGAATTGTGGTCTCCCAGTCAAAGAGCGAGATCAGTCGCTTGCGGGCGCTTTCATCCGCGGTGCAATTGAAGATGGGATCGAAGGGCAAAAGCGGATCTCCGGGAAAATACATTTGCGTGACCAAGCGAGATGCGAATGCTGCACCGAAAAGCGAAAAGTGGATATGTGCCGGCCGCCAGGCGTTGTGATGATTTCCCCAGGGATACGCTCCGGGGCGGATGGTCACGAATCGGTAGCGTCCCTCCGCGTCTGTAAGAGTGTGTCCGCATCCGGTGAAGTTCGGATCCAGAGGAGCATCGTGCTGGTCGCGCTTATGCAAATACCGGCCGGCGGCGTTAGCCTGCCAGACCTCAATGAGCGAGTGCCGCAGCGGCCTTCCTTCTTCATCCAGTACGCGGCCGCTGACAATGATACGTTCGCCGAGCGGTTCGCCGGAATGCTGGCGGGTGAGGTCGCAAGCTTTCACATCCATCGGCTCGTTCGCGAAGGTTGGCCCGGTGACTTCCGAGAGCGTGTGCGGCAAATAAATCAGAGATTTTGAGGGCGCGCGTTTAATAGAGGAGACATACGCTGGATGCAGATAAGGGGGCTGCGTGTCCGGATTTGGCCTCCGGTATGTAACAGTCTTGGCCACGCCACTTCCTCCTTGCAACTGACGAGTCACGGAACGCGAGTCTTCCTGCGATGTTACAAAAGCAGGGTGGTCTCCGCACCGCTTTTAATGCACAGGCGAAAACGCAGAAGTTAAGACGAATTAATGCAAGGGAGGGATATTTTGTCAAGACCGATTATCGAAATTCCGTGCGCATATCGGCCGAGTAGGGTATCCTTCCCGACTTCCGAGCGGAGAGCCCATGTCCCCAGCCAATCCTCGCACAGGTGCCGAGAAACAATCACGAGGTGTACCGTCCGCTCGAAGACCGGCTGCCGAACTGCTGACGCCATCCATGCCCTTCGATGACTGCACGGGAGATCCAAACTTCATGACCTCTTTGGCGCGCGGCTTGGCGGTGATACAGGCTTTCTCGACGCAGAAACGACAGCTTACCATCTCGCAAGTGAGCACCAAAACGGGTTTTTCGCGAGCAGCGGTGCGCCGGTGTCTTTACACGCTTACGAAAC
Organism: uncultured Acidobacteriota bacterium; assembly: GCA_963830375.1. Taxonomy (GTDB): domain Bacteria; phylum Acidobacteriota; class Terriglobia; order Acidiferrales; family UBA7541; genus Palsa-295. The sequence goes on along the minus strand of CAWHMJ010000008.1, from coordinate 219,938 downwards.
TTGGTTTTGCCGGCTCCGACGACAGCCATCACTTTTTTCTTCAGCCTCGTATCCTGGCACTCGGCCACTCCTACATTTCCTCGATGCCGCTCGCGGCATCCGCCCAGCCCGTTTTGGAACATATCAGCCACGTGTTGCACGAATCCTGTTCTATCGCGACTCTCGAAGACCTCGATATCATCTATGTGGCGCGCGCAAACGTAACCCGCATCATGTCCATCGACCTGGGAGTGGGCAGCCGATTGCCTGCGTTTTGCACCTCCATGGGCCGCGTGTTGCTGGCCAACCTGCCGCCTGCCGAGTTGGAGTCTTTTTTTGAACGCGTTCGGCTCACCCGCCACACGAACCGAACGATTGTGAGCGTGGAGAAATTGAGGCAGGCGCTGCGCCTCGTCCTGCGTAACGGCTACTCGCTCGTCGATCAGGAACTTGAAGTTGGTCTGCGTTCCATGGCGGTTCCCATCCAGAATCCAAGCGGAAAAGTAGTGGCGGCACTGAACGTTGGGGCGCACGCACATCGCCTCTCCATCCAGGAGCTGCAGACTAAATTCCTTCCGCAACTTCGCGCTGCAGCTCAGGAACTTTCCATGCTGTTGAACTGATTGTTACTTCCATTGATCCGCGCTCAATAGAAACCAGTTACTGAGCGCCACCGTAGCGCGAGCGATGCCGGTCTCCCCACTTCGACATCAATTCCAGAATCGGCCGCAAACTTTGACCATGTCTCGTGAGTGAGTACTCCACGCGAGGCGGAACTTGCGCAAACACTTTGCGATGAACGATTCCTCCGGTTTCCAGTTCGCGGAGCCGTTGAGTGAGCATCTTCTTCGTCACTCTCGGTATCAACCTGTGAATCTCGCCGAACCTGCGGGTCTGATCTTGAAGGTAAAAGAGAATCATCGGTTTCCATTTTCCGCCGATGATGTCAGCTGTGATTTCTACCGCGCAATAGGATTTGTCTTGCATGGTGGGGCTCCCGATACCAGGTTTCTGAAAGGTTCCTACTAGCCAAAAAGCGACTTTAGCATAGTATGCCGAGTTTACGAGGTCGGAAGGGCGGGCGAAATCTCCCGGGAACCTTCTGCAAAAGCGCTCACCGAAGCGAGGAATGTGATGGCCAACAAGAAACCCGTAATTCTGTACGGAGCAAGCGGCTTTTCAGGACGCCTGGTCGCGGAATTCCTTCGAGAATATAACGTTCCGTTTCTGGCGGCCGGCCGCAATCGAGGCAAGATCGAGCAAGTGTTGAGTCACGTGCCCGGTATTGAAACCGCGGATTACGAGATCGCAGAAGCCGGCAATTCGTCCGCGGAGTTGGAGAAATTGTTCGCAGGCGCCAAAGTGGTGTGCAACACCGTCGGTCCATTTCTTTACAACGGGCCTCGCGTGATCGAGGCCTGCCTCGGTGCGGGATGCCATTACATTGACATCAGCGGGGAACAAGCGTGGCTAAGAGAAGTTTCCGAGAAGTGGGGCGAGAAGTTCGCGCGCGCGGGGCTGCTAGCCGCTCCAGCGACGGCATATATGTCAGCCACGAGCGATATTGCCGCTCAAATATGCCTCGAGACTAGCGGCATCGACACGCTCGAGACTTTGTCAATGTTCAAGGGTGCGCCGACGTTCGGTTCCACGCAAACGATTTTTGCCGTGATACAAACGGAGGCTTGTTACCTGGAACAGCATCGCTATAAGCCTTGGGTGCGCGCGCGGGGGCATGAGGCGATTTTGCCGAGTTCAGTCGAAACGCAACTGGCGCTGGCGTGGGGAGGTTTCCCGCACCCGGTTTGGTACAAGGATCATCCGCAGGTAGCGAACGTGCGGTCGATGGGCGGGATACTGGATCGACAGCTCATGGAGAATGTCCTGGCCACAGAAATACATTACGAGAAAGAGATTCGGCCTTTGCCCAAAGAAGAGCAGGAGCGAAAGCTTTCGGAGATGGCGAACTCTGTGCAAGCTGGAACCCCGCCGCGGGAAAACACTCGAGAGCACCGAACGATCGATGTGGTCGTCGGGCGCGGAACGACATCTTTCGCCAAGTGCGTGATGTTTGGGACCTGCGCTTATCGGCAGACTGGGCTCTTGCAAGCGTTTGCCGCGCACCATTTGATCCATGCCGCGCCGCGGAAGGTCGGTTTCGCTTCGCCCACGTCTGCATTTGGACATCGCGAACTTCTCGGGGCGCTTGAAAGCCACGGATTCGTGAAGGCAAGACTCCTTTCGTGAGGGCTGGTTTGGACGAATCGTCCTCATCGCGGAGTTTTGAGCAAAACGGGTGATGCAGCGAATGGCTGGAGTATCAAGAGAAGACGAGTAAAAATGCGCGCGATAGATTATTTCGACAAAGGCGCAGACGCGTGCCCGGGGCGGACTGCGATCATCGACGGTGAGAGCCGTTATACATATCAGGAGATGCGGGAGATCACGCGCCGAATCGCGCGCGCGATGAGAGCGAATGGATTGAACGGGGAAGAACGCGCCGCGATTTATTCGCCAAATGACGCGCGTGTCTTGTTTTGTATGTTGGGGATTCTGCGCGCAGGCGCGGTATGGGTTCCGATCAACTCCCGGAATGCTCCGGAAGCCAATGCTGAATACATGGTTTACGCGGAGGTTTCCTGGCTTTTTTATCACAGCAGCTACCGCGATCAAGTGGAAGAACTCAAAGCGCGAGTTCCGACGCTGCGACACTGGATCTGCATCGACGCGGAGGATGGTCCGAATCCGTCGCTAGACAAATTTATGCAAGGTGGTTCGAACGCAGCGGAGATCGACTGGGGAGATCCATACGGAAATCCAGAACGTCTGATGGGCCTGGTTCCCACCGGCGGAACTACGGGAGCGGCCAAGGGAGTGATGGTTACTGATCTCGCGTGGGGAACCATGACGGAAATGGCCGGCCAATACTGGGCGGGCGACACGACTGACCGGGTCTGCCTGACGAGCGCACCGCTTTCACACGCGGCAGGCGTGGTGGCCTTTGTGATGACCTCGCTCGGCGCTACCAATGTGGTCATGCCGGGATTCGACGCGCTTGACGTTTTGAGGAACATCGAACGATACCGCGTCACGCACATGTTCTTGCCGCCCACTGCGCTGTATGCGCTGCTCAACCATCCACAATTGAGTGATTTTGACTATTCGAGCTTGCGCGTTTTCTTAATCGTGGCTTCGCCGGTTTCTCCAGACAAGTTCAAGAAAGCCGTCGAAGTGTTTGGACCATGCATGTGCCAAAGCTATGGCCAGACGGAAGCGCCGATGCTGCTGACCTGGCTAGATCAGAAAACTGTCGCCGCGGCCGCCGGCGGAGACCATATCGAGCGGCTGCGAAGTTGCGGCAAGCCGACGTCTGCTGTAACCCTTGCGATAATGGATGAAGAGGGGCGCATTCTGCCTGCTAACACACCCGGCGAAATTGTCGCGCGCGGCTCTTTGGTGACGCGTGGCTATTACAAACTTCCGGACGCCACCGCTGAAATTCGCACCCATGGATGGCATCACACCGGCGACATCGGCTACCGGGATGAAGACGGCTACTTCTACATCGTCGACCGAAAGAAAGACATGATCATTACCGGAGGCTTCAATGTGTACTGCGCGGAAGTAGAAGCCGGCGTGATGGCGCTTCCGCAAGTTCACGAGTGCGCGGTTATCGGCGTGCCGGACGAGAAATGGGGCGAGGCGGTGAAGGCAATTGTGGTGCTGCATGCAGGAGAATCGTTAAGTGAGGATGCCGTCATCGCGCACTGCAAAGAGAAACTCGGGGGCGTGAAGGCGCCCAAGTCGGTGGCATTTACTGACGCGATCCCGAAGACTGCGGCTGGGAAGACCGATAAGAAAGCGCTCCGCAGGCCCTTTTGGGTCAGCCGAGACAGGAGTGTGCATTGAACCGGCGGTAGCCGAAGATTGGAAGAAGGCGAACGAAGAGTTACTAGCGGTCCGGATTTCCCTTTGGCTGCGAAGGGCTGATTTATCGAGGTTATAAAATCGAATTATGGACGCGACCGATATTCGCACAACCGGACGATTAAAGTGCTTGACAAACCGCGGCACAGGCGTTAGACCTGCTGCAAATTTGGCTAGGAACACCAATGCGAGCGGGGGTTTGCTCCAGCTAGGCGGAGCAAGTAAAAGGGGTGACCGATGAGGATACGTACTGGGCTGTTTGCTATTTTAGCGATTGCGATTCTGTTTAGTTATGCAGATCCAACGTGGTCGCAAACCAGCGTAGCGTCGTTAAACGGAACCGTGCTTGACGAAAGCGGCGGTACTGTGAGTGGCGCCACCATTAGCCTGCGCGAAATGGATAGGAATACCATGTACAGCGCTACCTCCGACCAATCCGGCTATTACGCCATACCCAATCTCCCTCCCGGGCGCTACGAACTCAAGGCCGAGTTCAAAGGCTTCTCGAAGTACACGCAGACGGGGACCATACTGAGCGTGGGCCAGACAGCTACGGTCAATATCACCCTAAAAGTGGAGGCGCACGGCGAAGAGGTAATAGTGAACACGGAAGCGCCGACTATTGAGCCGACCAAGACAGAAATCAGCCAAGTGATTGACACGAAGCAGATCAACGATTTGCCAATCAGTGGCCGGCTATTCACCGATTTTGCGCTGCTGACCGCTGGCGTGGCCACGGGCCGCACCAGCCTGCAGTCCACCATTACCGAATTCGAGGTGACCCGAGTTTCATTTGGCGGTATGCGCGACCTGAGCAATGAAGTCACAGTGGACGGCGCAGACAACGTCAATACGGTGACTGGTTCGCAACGGTCCACGCCGCCGCAGGAATCGGTACAGGAATTCCGTGTGGTCAACAACGGATTTGGCGCGGAGTACGGCCGCGCGCTGGGCGGCATCGTCAACATTGTTACGAAATCGGGCGGAAATGAATTTCATGGCACGGTATATGATTATTTGCAGAACAACGCAACCGATGCACGGTCGCTTCTCCAGCCCTCGCCGGACGACGATACACTGCGTCAAAATCAATTCGGCGCGTCGCTCGGAGGCCCGATCGAAAAGGACAAGTTCTTCTTCTTTACGAATTACGAAGGCCAGAGGCGCGGAGAATCGCCGACCTTTCCGGGCGTGTTTTATCAAAACCTGGATTTGATCAATGAGTCAAAAGCGGCCCTGGGAATTGCGCCGGAGAATCCCAATGTCCTGAAGACCAAGGATAACGATTACGGGATCATCAAAGCTGATTATCAGATCAATTCCAACAACCGGTTGAGTCTGCGTTACAACATCGAAGATGGACGCGATTTGAATCAGTTAGTAGGCAGCACGCTGGACGGCGGCGGCATTGGCGCCCCCAGCAGCGGCCATAATTTATTCCTTCGGGATCAATCTTTGGTGGGTACGGTGAGCACGATAATTAAGCCCAACCTGGTGAATAGCGTTCTGGCTCAATACGCGCGACGCCACTATAATTTTCCAGGCGTCACGGGCCAACCCAATCTGGACATCCCTAACACGCTTTTGTTCGGGCACAACTTCGGAGTTTTCGACGCCATCTACGAAAGCCGCTTCCAACTCGCGGATAATGTATCGTGGGTGAAAGGTAACCACGTTGCGAAGTTCGGTGTCGATTACAACTACGTCAACAATTTTGTGATTTGGCCTGGATTCACCCCGATGAGGATCGTGTTGCCCGGTCTCAATTGCCTGGTGGATTTTGCCAACTTTGTAGATACGACCGCGGATATTCCGTCGAATCCTGCCGACGGACAGTGTCCGACTTCGACCGGTTTCCCTGCCGTTCCGGGGCCTAATCCGCTTGATCCATTGAACGGCGTTCCAATCGTCTTTTGGGGAGCGCCGGTTGGAAATGCACCCAATCCTCCGAGCGGCCAGCTGCCGCACGCCACCGCCAATTCCGACGAATTGGAAGAATGCATATCTCCCGTCCGAAACGGGGAACTTTTCCGAAACTCTCGATCACGCTTATTATGGATTTTACGCGCAGGATCAATGGCGGATCAGGCCCAGTTTGACGGTTAATTATGGTATTCGGTACGATTTCGAGTCGGGATTGGAAAAGCAAATTCACCCTCACTATAACGGCGTCCAGCCTCGCCTCGGTTTGGCTTGGTCTCCGAACAACAAGACAGTGGTCCGGGCTGGCGCGGGCCTATTCGATGATCGCTACAACCTCTCTTTCTTGTTCATTACGCAGCCGCAAAGACCCGTAATAATTCCTGGGGAGACGCTGCCGGGAATCCGAGATGGTGCAAACACGGCGACTTGGGTTCTGAACCAATTGACGCCGGGGCCATTGGCCGGGCCGCCGACATTCTGCTTCCTGCACACGCGGCGGCCACTTGGTCACCATGGGCAGTTGTCCCGGCGCAATTCATCACGGGCCCTGCCCGCCATCGTGCACGGCGGGTGCGGGCATGGTGCAGCACAACAGCAAAATCCCTTATTCCGAACAGGCCAATCTTGAGATCGACCGGGAAATTGGGCATGGGCTTACTGTTAGCGCGGGGTATCTCTGGGTTGCGGCGCACCATCTGGTCCGCGCGGAGAACCTGAACGTCTGCCCGCCTTTCGGTGCTGCCGCAGGCACCACTGTACCCAGCATTAACCCTGGTATACCTGCGTGTCCGCCGGCCGAAGCGCCGCCAGCTTAGGCTGGCCGAACGGGGAAGGCCTTTTTTCTACAATGGGCTAAACCCGGGTGGCTCCCCGGCCTATAGTAACGCTGGGCTGCTGTACTACGACGGATAATACCGGCAATTCCGTTTACAACGGCATGACGCTTCAGGTGACGGAGAGGGCCGGACAGTATTTCAGCCTCAACGCGAACTACACTTTCTCACACACGCTCGATGATGGCACGTTTACAACCTTCGTCAGCACGCCGCAGGACCTCTACAATCGCGGGCTGGAACGGGCGAATTCGAACCAAGACGTGCGTCAGCGATTCGTAGCGAACTTTACCGGAACTGGTCCTATCCATAGCATCCTCCGCAACTTCACGATGAGCAACATCGTTACGCTGCAGACGGGACGCCCCTTTACCATGTTCGTCGGGTTCGATGCCAATGGCGATACGAATCCGGTCACTGACCGCGTTGGAAACCTGGGCAGGAACACCTACGTCGGCGACCCTCTCTACTCGTGGGATATGCGTATCTCTCGTTACTTCCAGATTCGGGAACGTCTGAGACTCGATCTGATGGTTGACGCATTCGACTTGCTCAATCGACCGAACGTGGACGAGGTGACTTCAGTGTACGGTGCTGCGGTGATATGCGGAGGTACTGCGACTCCAACGAACTACAAAGATAGGGCCACCAGAGAGACTCAGGCCCAAGCTGCGGACTTCAATCCCACGGATCCGGCCACGTTCACCTGTCCGAACCTGGCACCGGTACCAAGCCCGCCGGTTCCGAACGGCCTGTTCGGCGCCCCCAGGACCATGCTGAACCCGCGGCAGTTCCAGTTCGCGGCTAAGTTCGCGTTCTAGCGCCTGTCGGCGGCGGAGGGTCCGGCCTGCGATTTGCGACCGGGACACTTCCCGGCCGATAACAGTTTTCTGTGTGCTGCTTATCTTGTACCGCATAACAGTTGTGCCTGCCCATAACCGGGGGTCTGCAAAACCATTCCTACTGATATTATGGAAACAATGAACTCGACTCACGCCAAGAACAGCCCGCGCGTGCAGCACGGGATTAGGGGCGCAGGCGTCCGCCAAGTGCGGCTCCGGACTTCCGGAGCGTCCGTTGAAAAGCTGGCCGACGGAACATTGCTGGTGCGCCCAGATGAAGCGCTAGGTCCGTATCCGAAAGTTCTTACGGATCGCCTGGTCCATTGGGCGAAGGCGTTTCCGGAAAGAATTTGCGCCGCTCAGAGGGATGTGAGCAGGGAATGGCGAAGGCTTACCTATGCACAAGTGCTCGCGGCAGTGGAAAGCGTCGGACAAGCCTTGCTGGATCGAGGCCTCTCGGCCGAGCGGCCCGTAGCAATTCTCTCCGAGAACGATCTCGAGCATTTGGTGCTCATGTTGGCTGGACAGCACGTCGGAGTTCCTACAGCGCACCTTTCGCCTGCCTATTCGCTGGTTTCCAAGGATTTCGGCCGGCTGCGGCATACGCTGGGCATCCTCACGCCGGGCCTAGTATTTGCCTCGAACGGCGAGCGGTATGACCGCGCTATCGAGGCAGTTGTCAGCGGGATACAGAGCTTGTGGTCACGAGCGCTGCTCCAAAGGGCAGAAAGGCAACCCTGTTTGCCAACCTCCTGGCTACTGCGCCGACAGCCGGCGTGGAGACCGCGCACGAGCAGATACAGCCTGATAGCGTGGCCAAGTTTCTTTTCACTTCCGGTTCGACCGGAATGCCCAAAGCCGTTATCAACACGCACCGGATGATCTGTTGCAATCAGCAAATGATCGCGCAGGTATTTTGTTTTCTGCAGGACGAGCCTCCTGTGCTGGTGGACTGGCTTCCCTGGAATCACACCTTCGGCGGAAACCACAACGTGGGCATCGCCCTTTACAATGGCGGGAGTTTTTATATTGACGACGGCAAGCCAGGTCCCGGATTCATCGAAGAAACCATTCGCAACCTGCGCGAGATCTCTCCGACAGTTTACTTCAACGTTCCTAAAGGCTATGAGGATCTGCTGCCGGCCCTGCGCGGAGAAACAAAGCTTCGTGAAAATTTCTTCCGCCGCCTGGGTCTCTTGTTTTATGCGGGCGCAGGCTTATCGCAGCCGGTCTGGGATGCTTACCGAGCCATGGCGCTTGAGACCTGTGGCGAGCGAATCGTGATGGTCTCCGGTCTCGGCGCCACGGAGACTTCCCCGATGGCCATCCAAACCACCTGGGAAACGGATCGGGCAGGTGTCGTCGGCATTCCTATTCCTGGAGTTGAGGCCAAACTTGTGCCGCGTGGCAAGAAACTCGAAGTGAGAGTTCGCGGACCAAATGTAACTCCAGGTTACTGGCGCCAACCGGAACTCACGCGAAAGACATTTGATCAAGAAGGGTTCTACAGCTTCGGAGATGCGCTTCGCTTCGTGGATCCGTCCGATGTGAACAAAGGTTTCGAGTTTGATGGGCGACTTTCAGAGGATTTCAAGCTTTCGAGCGGAACTTGGGTCAACGTGGGTGCTCTTCGCGGCAAGATTCTGAGCCACTTCGCCCCATTTGTCCGCGACGTGGTTGTAACCGGCCACGATCGAGATGAGGTGGGCCTGATGATCTTTGGAGATATCGATGAATGTCGCGCTCTTTGCTTGGGGCTTGAGCGCTCCTCATCCGCAGCGGAGATTTTCGGACATCCAAACGTGCATCGGCGCTTTCAAGAGTTGCTCGAGAGCTTTGCTGTGAATGCCACAGGGAGTTCCAACCGCGTCACGCGAGCGATCGTGGCGCAAGAGCCGCCTTCGCTGGATGCCGGGGAAATCACCGACAAGGGTTCGCTGAACCAGCGCGCGGTCCTCGAACGGCGCACTACGACTGTCGATCAGCTTTACGCAGCAGAAACGTCTTCGCAAATTCTGCGGATCAAAAAGAAATAATTTTCAGGCCCAGGTGAGGATGCCGTGTGGACAGTGGACATCGACGTCGGCGGGACTTTAACAGACGGCATCTTCACTAGCGGCGAGGAAATCTTCTGCGTGAAAGTGGATACCACACCGCACGACTTGACTGTTTGCTTGTTTGACTGCCTGTCCCGAGGAGCTGCGAAATTGGATTTCCCCGGCACAAACGAATTTCTCGAAAACGTGGAGCTGATTCGCTGGTCCACTACGATCACGTCCAATGTGCTGGCGGAATCGCGAGGCCCCCGCATCGGCTTGCTGGTCTCCCAAGGTCACGAGAAAGACCTTTATGGCCAAGAGCCCCGCAGCAGCGTTTTGAATCGGCTGATTTCCGAGCAGGACGTAATCGGCGTGAATGATTCTGCGGGCGAGCCCGAGATCATGAATGCCGCGCGCAGACTGCTGGAAAGCGGCGTGCGACGCATCTGCGTCAGCCTGGAAGGTTCGCATCGTGATCCCCGGCGGGAAATTGCCGTCAAACGAATCATTGACCAACAGTATCCCGACCATTTCCTGGGTTCCGTGCCGGTCTTAGCCGGGAGCGATATTTCCAAATCCGCGGAGGACCAAACGCGAACGTATTCCGCGCTGATCAATACGTACACGCATGGAGCGCTGGCGGCGACGCTCTTCAAGGCCGAGGACGACCTCCGCGAAACTGCCGGGTACACCGGCACTTTCCTGGTAAGTCATATCAATGGTGGCGTGGCGGGAATCGCCAAGACCAAGGCGATTGACACGATCGAATCCGGGCCGATTCTGGGAATTCATGCCAGCGCCTACCTGGCGAAGGCTTACGGTTTCAATGATGTGATCTCCATGGATATCGGAGGAACCACCGCGAAGATCAGCGTGCTGCTCAACGGCGAGCCGATATACCGCAGGCCGTCCGATTTTTTCGGCATTCCCGTGGCGATCTCGCTTCCCGACCTGCATTCGATCGCGCTGGGCGGTGGGAGCGTGGTGAAACCTAATGCAAACGGGGACAAGCCAAACGTTCAGTTGGGGCCGGAAAGCATGGGTTCATTTCCAGGACCCGCGTGCTACGGACTAGGAGGAGATCAGCCGACGCTCACCGACGCGTTCGTCGCCGCAGGACTAATCAATCCGGACTATTTTCTTGGCGGAGCCAAAACGATCGATCTGGAGTTGGCTCGCAAAGTGATTGCTGAATCAGTGGCGCGGCCGCTGAATGTAAACATCGAAGAAGCCTGCCGGATCATTCTCGACCGGGCCTTTGAATCCGTAGGGAACCTGATCGCCGCCGCAAAAAACGGGCTGAAGCAAGATTTGTCGAAATCGATTCTGTTCGCGTATGGAGGTAACGGCAGCTTGTTCGCGTGCGGAGTAGCGGAAAAAGCGGGGCTCAATCGCGTGCAATTGTTTTCTCTGGGACCCGTATTCAGCGCTTTCGGCTCTTCTGTCTCCGACATTTCTCATCTGTACGAAGGCTCGCTGGCAGGGGTGGCGATTTCAGATGCCGGCCTCGTCCGGATTCGGCAGATGATCGAGGAAATGAAAGCCGAAGGAGTGAAAGATCTTCTCGGTGAAGGCATTCGTCCTGATGGAATTAGTTACTCCTACGAATTGGATGCATCTCGAAACGGTTATAGCTCAATCTCGGTGGCTTGCTCGGAGTCGTCTCTGCGCAGCGAGAAGGATCTGCAAGCGGCGCTCGCCAAGGCCCTCGGGAATCCCGGAGGCGCGCCAGACGCCCCGATTTCGCTCGAGCTAATCCGCGTTTCGGTGAAGAAGGGGATGTCCAAGCCGCGGCTGATCGAACGCCCGTTGCAAGGTGCTGATTCGTCGCACGCGCGCAAAGGGACGCGCAAGGTTTTGTGGGGCAGCAGCAAAGGCGAAGCGCAAATTTACAATTGGGAAGCGTTGCGGCCCGGCAACCGAGTGAATGGGTGTGCGGTGCTCGAAGACGTGAACAGTACCTACTTTATTCCCGAGGGCTGGGAAATGATAATGGACCGTTTCGGAAACGGCTCGCTCAGCCGGATTTCCAAGAAGCCGTAGCCGGCGTCTCCGAAAGAGGAAAGCTCAATGGCGACACCACAAAAGAACCGTTTGCGCATCACCGAGTACCTCGATTTGGATCTCGATAGCGAACAGTGGGTGTGTAACCGTTGCCATCGCGTAATCGGCCCAGCCCGAGAAAATTACAAGAAAGGCTGCCTGGTTCACGATCGCGACCCGCGGGAGATTCATCCACCGCTGGTTTCCGGGCCATTTAATTTTTCTCCCGACCCGCTTTGGGTCCGCATCGTCGAATTTTATTGTCCCGGCTGCGGCACTCAAGTGGAGACGGAATACCTGCCACCTGGGCATCCCATCACGCACGATATCGAAATTGACGTGGACCGGTTGAAAGAAAGGCTGCAGAAGGGGGAATTCGTGATTCGCGAACAGCGCTTGGAGGCCGCCGAATGAATTCCATCGATATCGATGTCGGCGGAACCTTCACTGATCTGGTCCTGAACTACAACGGGAAGGCTCTGATCAAAAAGTCTCCGACGACTCCGTACGATCTTTCGGTCTGCTTTACGCGCGTGATTGAAGACGGTGCGGCAGCGCTGGGCATGAAGATTGAAGACCTATTGCCGGGCATCGAAATGATCCGCTACTCGACGACCATTGCGCTGAACCGCTTGATCGAAAAGAAAGGCCCGCGTTTGGGGTTGATCACCACCGAAGGGCATGAAGACGTAGTGTTGATCGGGCGTGGTGCGCAGTGGATCGACGGTACGCGAGTTGCCGAGCGCAGAAATCTTGCCGTTCAAAACAAGCCCGACCCGCTGATACCGCGGGACATGATAGTCGGCGTAAAAGAGCGCGTGGACTCGCGCGGCAGAGTGATCCGGCCGCTGGATGAAAACGACCTGCGTGAAAAAGTTCGCTATCTCATCAGCCGTGGCGCGCGCGGATTTGTGGTCTCGTTGCTTTGGGGTTTTCTGAATTCGGTAAACGAACGGCGGGTGAAGGAAATTATTCGCGACGAGTACAAAGAATTTCACATTGGCTATCTGCCGGTGGTCCTCGCTGGACAAGTGGTTGGAAAGCTCGGTGAATACGAGCGAACCATGGCCGCGATTCTCGATGCCTACCTTCAGCGTTCCATGCAAATCGAACTTTCGGCCATGTGGGACAAGCTGCGGGAGAAAGGCTACTCCAAACCACTGCTCATGATTCAAAGCTCCGGCGGAATCGCTGAAGTGTTTCGCACCGCTGCCAGCCGCACCTTCAACAGCGGACCAGTGTCCGGGCTAATGGGCGCGCATCATGTGGCGAAAACTCTCGGTTACCAAAATGTCGTGATGACGGACATGGGCGGCACCAGCTTCGACGTGGGCCTGGTGGTGAAAGACAGCGTGCGCAGCTACGATTTCCGGCCCATCATTGACCGCTGGATGGTCGGCATCACGATGATCAAGACGCTCTCCATCGGCGCCGGGGGAGGCTCGATCGCGTCGATCAATAAGCTGCTCGAAAACCGCGTGCAGGTGGGTCCGCGGAGCGCCGGTTCGATTCCCGGCCCGGCTTGTTTCAATCTCGGCGGAAGCGAACCCACGGTGACGGACGCGGACGTGGTGCTCGGCTACCTAAACCCAGAATACTATTTCGGCGGGAAGATGCGACTGGACAAGAATCGCGCGATTCAGGCGGTGCGCGACAAGATCGCCAAGCCGCTCGGAATCAGCGTGGAAGAAGGCGCAGTGATCATACGAAAAATCGTCAACGGCAACATGGCTTCCGCGATCATGAAGGAAGTTCATCTCCGCGGCTACAGCCCCGAGGAGTTCATTCTTTTCGTCGGCGGCGGCGCGGGCCCCACGCATGCGGAAGGATACAAGGCCGATATTCCGAAAGCCGTGACCTTCGCGTTTTCACCCGTGTTCTGCGCGTTCGGGTCTTCGACCATGGATATCATGCACGTTTACGAAGTGTCTAAAAAGCTCACGCTCATGGAGCCCGGTACACAAAAGCTTTCCAACGAATTCTCAGTCTTCAACGAGACGGTGGAGAACCTTATCGAGCAGGCGCGCCGGGATTTGACCGGCGACGGATTGGATCTGAATGATGCGTCTTTCGTTCTCGAACTGGACATGCTCTATGGCGGGCAGTTCCACGTAAAAAGAGCTCTTTCCCCACTGCTGGCGATTCACTCGGGAGAAGATGTTCGCGCCATCTGTGACGCGTTTAACAAGGAATTCAGCGAAGCTTTCAGCCCGTTTGTGGTGAACCCGGAAGGTGGAATCTTCATCGAGAGTTTCATCCTGAAGGCCATCGTTCCGACGAAGAAGGTTGAAATGCCAAAGATGACGCTGGAAGGGCACAGCCCGGCAGCCGCGCGAAAAGCCGAGCGACCAGTGTACTGGCCGCCGGAGAAAGATTTTCGCACGACGCCGATTTTTACTTACGAATTGCTGCGTCCCGGAAACGTGGTGCAAGGACCTGCAATCGTCGAGAGCGAATACACCACGCTTGTCGTTCCGCCGGCGATGCGTTTTTCGATTGATGAGCGAGGCCTCGGCATACTGGAAAGCTAGTTCGCCGAGAAGAAGAGGAGACAGATGCCTATTCCAACACTTGCCGAAAAACTGGCTTGGCTCAAACCGGCCCCAGCCACGCCTTATGAAAAACAGTGCGCGGCGAAAATCGCGCAGGGCGATTACGAAATTGGTGTGCAGGTAACCAACGACATTCTCGATGAAGCCATGGAAGTGTTCGTACGAGCTTCGCGCAGCTATTTCGGCGTCTCGGGCGATTCCATGGTGGCGCTGTTCACTGCCGGCGGGGATTTGATCAACGCATCGTGCGGCACCTACCTGCACGCCATCATTCAGCCTATCGTCATTAAGTTTATTTTGAAATATTACGAAACAAATCCAGGGATTCGCGACGGAGACATTTGGTACACCAACGATGCTCTCTACGGCGGCATTCACAATCCAGATCAAGTGGCGCTCATGCCCATTTTTTATAAAGGGCAGCTTCTGGCATGGGGGACTGCGGCGCTGCACACCACGGAAACCGGCGCCATTGAGCCGGGCGGCATGCCGGTGAGCGCGAAATCGCGATTCGAGGAAGGGCTGAATCTTCCTCCCATCAAAATCGGAGAGAACTTCGAGATTCGCAACGATTTTCTGGAATTTTACACGGTGTACGGTCTGCGGGCGCCGGCCATGTTCATTTCCGATCTGCGCGCGCGCTGTACCACTGCTGACCGCGTGCGAGTCCGCGTGTTGGAGCTCGCTGAAAAACGCGGGCCGGACTTTGTCGTCGGCTTGATGCGCAAGATGAGTGAAACAGCCGAAGCGGGAGCCAGAAAGAAAATCAAAGCTCTTCCCGACGGTAAATTCCGAGCCGTGGTATTTAATGATGCGATCGGCTGGACGCCCGCTTTGGTCCGCGCCTGCTATTTGACGCTCACCAAGAAAGACGGCGGGCTTGTTTTTGATTTTGAGGGCACCTCGCCGGAAAATCCCTCTTCCTACAACGTGCATCCGCAAGCGGTTGTCGGACACATCGCCAATTTCATGTACGAATATATTTTCCACGACCTGCCGATATCCAGCTCCACGTTCGCGCCCATCGATTTTCTTTTTCCGGAAGGAATCATCCTCAACCCGGACAAAATGGCGGCCACCAGTTGCTGCGTGTATATCGGAATGCAGGCGCGCAACGCGACGCATAACAGCTTCGCGAAGATGGTATTTTCGAGTGCCGGACTTTGGAGACAAGTGGCTGCGGCGCCTGGTAGCCAGCACACAGCGCAAATTTGCGCGGGGCACTCACAGTGGAACCTCGCCGTTTCGGATGTGCTTTCGTTTTCGTTGAATACGCAAGGGCAAGGCGGGCGCTCCGCTGAAGACGGCATGGACGCTTACGGCTTTGCGTGGTGCGCGTTTGGCCGGGCGCCGGATTCCGAGCAGGTGGAAAGCGAATTGCCCGTCACGGTGACGCTATCGCAGCACTGGAAAGATTCGAGCGGCCCGGGGCTTCATCGCGGCGGTTCCGGCGGTGTGCAGCAATGGATGATTCACAAAGTTCCCAACCTGGTTTCGCTGTGCATGGGGAACGGAAGCAAGGTACCGCTAGGCCAGCCGCTTTTCGGCGGATACGCTTCTCCGCCCATCCCTGGGATCAGCATACGCAAGGCGGATTTGCTGAAGCAGATGGCGGAAGCCAATCCGAACCTCACCATGGACTCCCGCACGATCCTGGAAGGGCACACCATCGAAGGCAATTGGACCATGGAACTAATTGCGCGCACTCCCAAGGTATATGAGGAGGGCGATCTGCTATTCGGTTTCAGCGGCGGCGGCCCGGGCTACGGAGATCCGCTCGAACGCGATCCGCTGGAGATTCTGGAAGACGTGAAGAAAAAGATCATCTCGGATGGGACCGCGCAAAATGTCTATCGCATTGCATACGATCCCGTGCGGCGCAAGCTGGATGCGGAAAAAACCAAGCAACTTAGAGACGAAGAACGGCGCGCTCGGCTGGCGCGCGGTAAGCCATTCGACGAATTCCAGAAGCAATGGAGCAAGTTGAGTCCCCCCAAAGAGATCTTGCAGTATTACGGCACTTGGCCGGACGCGAAGTCCACCGGGCCTTGCTTCCGGCCTTAGGCGATGACGGAGAACTCCACTCCGCGTCAGATGCTCAAAGGATTGCTGCAAGGAATTCCACAGGCGCGGCCGCTCTTCCTGCCCATCGTGTTTTCGCTCGGCGCCAAAGTAGAAAATCTTCCGTTGCCCGAATTTCTCGGGAACGCCACGAAAATCTCTAACTCCCTTAGGCAAATCCGCAGCCACCTGCGCTCGGACGGAGTCGCGTGCTACTTCGATCCCTATCTAGAAGTGGAGGCGCTCGGAGCGGTGCTCCAGTGGAAGACCGGCGACGAGCCGCCCGCGATTCAATGGCCGCACTCCGCGGAGAAAGGTGAAATGCCGGAAGGTCTTCGATCGCCGGAAGACGCAGCGAAAAGCAACCGGGTCAACGTCGCTGTCGAAGCGATTCGCCGGCTAAAGTCGCTGTTGCGCGATGAGCCACTCCTGATGGCCGGAGTCGCGGGTCCGTTCACGCTGGCGGCGCGAATCACTGGACTGCAGCAAGGGAATGCGGCACGTCGCGAGGGTTTTTCTGATGCAGCGCTGGAACTGGCGGCTGCAACAATCACGCAGATTGCTTCCAAATTTGTGGAGGCGGGCGCCAGTGTGATCTTCATCCAGGAAGATATTCTGCCGGTGCTATCGGCCGAAGATCGAGAGGCCTGGGCGTCATTGCTTGCGCCGGTGATTAACATCGTGAGGTTTTATGAAGCACTTCCGGTTCTCCAGATCATGGACAGCCATTCCTTCACCCAAAACGAGCAGGTTATCTTTCAGCAGAATTGGGACTGCGTCATATGTCCGACGCTGGCCGCGTCAGCATTCAGCGCAGGGGAGATGGTTCCTTCGTCGGGATTCGCCAATCTGGGTATTGCTTTAAGCCCCGAAGCATTTCAGCCGGAGGCATCAATTGCGGAAACCTTATTGGAACTCTTCCACGCTTTCGTCAAGAAGTCGCGTCCCGCGATCGTGACAACTGCCGGCGATGTCCCCGTGGCGACGGATCTCAAATTCCTCGCAAGAGTCCGTGAGAAAGCTATTTTCTGACGATAGTCCTCAACGCGCGATATTGGGTTGCTGGCTATGCCGGTTCTTGTCTGCCACTCCTTGCGTCGCCTTTGCTTCCAGGGGCCAATGACCTGGGAGAGCCCCGGGACCGACCAAAAGCCCTCGGGCACAAGGTTATTGCCACGACGGTGCGGTGCGCTCGCCTTACGCGCTTGCGGCGAGGCTGGTGGACCGCCTATAGGGCAACCAGACGGCCACCGGGCCTTAACGGGAGTCAGCGCCTGAAGCAGTGATGTTGCAGTAAGACTTTTGATAGTATAGGTTTACAGCGGCAAAGCCCGGGTGGCGGAATGGCATACGCGGGGGACTTAAAATCCCCTGTCCTTTACGGGACGTGTGGGTTCGACCCCCACCCCGGGCACCAAACTCCATGAGGTTTCGAATATCGCGAGAGGGATTTCAGGGCTTAGAACCGAAAAACCGGGGCAGGCGCCCATAAACTACCGGGCGCCGCCCGAGCATTTCAAAAAAAGTGCAACTTGCCGTATTATCGCAGGACACAGAATCCGGGCCCTCCATGATTAAGACTCAAACGCCGCCAAGATGACACCAAAAGAAAAAGTTTATCCCACAACAGACGCTGCGGTTGCGGGCATTCCCGATGGCGCAACGATTATGTTCGGTGGTTTCGGCGGAGCTGGCTTTCCCAACAACCTGATCCAAGCACTTGCGCGGCAGGGCGCGCGAAATCTGAGCGTGATCAGCAATAATTGCGGAACCGGCGAAGGGGAACTGGGGCTCCTGTTTAAGAACAGGCAGATTCGCCGAGTCGTGGCGGCGTTTCCCGGGCCTGGCGCAAAATATTTTCAGGAACAATTTGACGCGGGGGAAATCGAGCTGGAACTTGTGCCGCAAGGAATTCTGTGCGAACGCATGCGCGCGTTCGGCGCGGGAATTCCCGCATTTTTCTCGCCGGTTGGTGTGGGAACCGAGATTGCGAGCGGTAAAGAGGAACGCGTGATTCGAGGTAAGCGCTACATCCTGGAACAGGCGCTGGGCGCGGATTATGCGTTCATTCGGGCGTACCGCGCGGACCACATGGGAAACTTGATTTATCACAAGGCGGCGCGGAATTTCAATCCGATTATGGCCACGGCGGCAAAATTTACGATTGCCGAGGTGGAAGAGATCGTCGGTACGGGAAAGCTCGATCCCGAAGCCATCATTACGCCTTCCATATTTGTCGATCGTATCGTACAGGCCGAGGGGAAGCGATATGCCTAAAGCACGGCTCACACGGGAACAGATTGCCGAACGAGCTGCCCTGGAGTTGCCGGATGGCGCGTACGTGAATTTAGGCTGGGGCATTCCGAATCTGATCGTGGCTTACGTTCCGTCGCAAGTGACCGTCTATTTTCACAGCGAAAATGGAATCCTCGGAATGGGTCCGCGCGCGAAGCCCGGCGAAGAGGATTTCGATCTAGTCGATGCGATGAAGGTTCCCGTCACGCTACTTCCCGGCGGGTCGTATTTTTCACAGGATGATGCTCACGTGATGACACGCGGAGGCCATCTCGATATCTGTATTCTCGGCGGCCTTCAGGTCTCGGAACATGGAGACCTCGCGAATTGGCGCATCCCGGGCGCGAAGGGCGCCGGCGGAATCGGTGGCGCGATGGACATTTCAGTCGGCGCGCAAAAACTCATCGTGACGATGGAACACACTGCAAAAGACGGCTCGCCTAAAATTGTAAAGACCTGCAGCTACCCGCTCACAGCCATTGATTGTGTGGATACGATTATTACCGACCTTGCGGTGATTGACGTGACCCCGGAAGGCTTGGTTCTCCGCGAGGTTGCCCCGGGATTCACCCCGGAAGAAGTGCAAAAGTTCACGGAACCGAAATTACGCCATTCCACGAATGTCCCGGCAATGCATTTACAGCCGCGCTAATTTCACTCTTCTTCAATTCAATACAAGTCGTGAATCGGGGCGGTCGTATCCGTATCCGTGGTTCCAGTGTATTATTTTCAAACCATGGCAACCGAGCAGGCAGGGCGGAAGCGTCCAATCACATATTGGATCGGCGAAGGCGGCGGATGGCTATTACGCCATGTGGTAAGCGGGCTGGCCGCGACCGGCATCACGCCGAATATGTTTACATTTTCAGGGCTGGCCGTGAATTCGTGGGCTGCTGTGCTTTTCGCCATGGGACGATTCCGCCAAGCAGCAGCCGTACTCTTTCTTGCTGGGTTTCTCGACATGGCCGACGGACAAGTGGCGCGCCGCGTTGGACGCGTGACCGCTTTCGGCGCCTTCCTGGATTCAACGCTCGACCGCTACTCCGATCTCGCTCTTTACATGGGCCTGGTCGTTTATTACACGCTTATTGGCAGATCGTTTTACATGGCACTCGCCGCCGTGGCGATGGCCAGCTCGTTTATGGTGAGTTATTCAAGGGCGCGCGCGGAATCGCTCATCCCTCTGTGTAAAGTCGGCTTTATGGAACGGCCGGAGCGGCTGGTCCTGCTGATCATCGGAGGCGTATTCAATCGCATGGCGCAAGTGCTGTGGGTGATCGCGACAATCTCGACCATCACGGTTATCCACCGCGTGGCTTACACCTGGCAAGAACTGCGCGCCGGCCGGACGCTTTCCGACATCAACGCCACTTAGCCTTCAGGCGGGTTCTCTTGTAACGATATTTCCGCCGGCATCGACACGATTTCCTGAACCCGCCGCCGTAGATTATCGAGTTCGGTTCGCTCGACGTTTGCCGTTTCAATGGTGTCGTGCACGTAAACCGTAATCTTCCCCGGATACAGCATCCAATTGCCGGTTCGAAAAAATTGGTACGAGCCGGCGATGCTCACCGGCACAATGGGAATTCCGAATTTGTGCGCCAGATTGAAAATCCCTTTCTTGAAAAGGTGCACGTGACCGTCGCGCGTCCGCGCCCCTTCGGGGAAAACGATCAAGCTGACTCCTGAATCCAGCGCTTTCTTGGCACGGCTCGTCATGGTTTCCAGGCTTTGCCGGCTGGGCGCATCTGGAACGGGAATATTTCCGAACCGGCCCATCAACCAGCCATAGATGGGAATCTTGAAATGAGATTCGAGTTCGAAGCCGCGAAAGAATTGTGGAATGGCAGAGTAAACCACGAAAGGATCAAAAATGTTGACGTGATTACAAATGAAAGATGCTCGTTCGCTGGGGATCAAAGCCCGGCGAGCGATGGACTTCAAATCGCACGCCGATGAGACGCAGAATATTGCGGAAGAAAACGCGCTGCGGCAAGTCATTCTTTCGCGGATCTATGAAAAGCGCGAGAAAAAGAAGGAATGTGCAGACCAGTGCAAAATGAATCCCGCTGACGGCCCACAAAAGAAGCGCGCGAAGGGTGAGGTAGATCTTTCTCATACGATCGCGTCGAATGCGCCGGGCAGAATTTCGATTGAGCGGCATTCGAGGCGCAGAATCTCACCATCGATCATCACGTTGACCGGCCCATTCAAGCGAAATTCAATTTTCTTCGCGCCGGCGCGAAAAGCGAGCGGATGCTGGATGTGAGTTCCGCTAAAGAGCGTGGGAAGCGCCTTGAGCAAACCGAGCCGGCCGATCGGTCCCCATCGAACGTACTCGATCGAGCCATCCGTGGAGTCCGCTTGCGGCGCGATCATCATTTTACCGCCCGTGAACTTGCTGTTGCTAAACGAGAGGAACAGCGCGCGATTGCTGTTCCATTCGCTCGAATCATCCAGACGGTGGGGAAATGAGGAATGCTTCAGTGCTAACAAGCGTGTGAAAACCGCGAAAATATACCCGAGCTGACCCCAACGCTTGAATCGGCGATTAGCCGTCTCGCCCGACCTCGGCCGGAAACCCCAGGCTAAGTAAATTTATAAAATAGAGCTCGCCCTGAGAGTGCCGAAGGCGAATCACGTCGCATGGGCGGCGTTTTCCGGACTTCAAGGCTGCAATCGTATATTCGACACCTTGCGAGGTGAAATCCCGGAGGAACGAGTTTCCTGTTCCCAGGGGCAAAAAACCAAGAGCAACTCTTGCGGTGGAAGACAGTGCCTCAGGGAAAAGCCCATTTAAGATTTCGAAGGAAGTTCCGTCTCCGCCCACAGATAAGAATTTACGGAACCCTTTGTTATAACCCTTGCGAGCGATGTCGGTAGCGTCACCGCGGCGTGAAGTTTCAACGACCTCGATCTCAATCCCAGCGCGCCGAACCCGGCCTAAAGTAGCGCGTTCAAATCTGCCGCATCGCCCGCCGCCCGCTGCCGGATTCACGATCGCGAGAAAGTGTGGTTGGATCACCAGGCCGGCTCCATAACGCGGCGATGCATCGCTCTCACAGAGACACCACGGCAGACCGGTCGAAATTTGCCCGGATCTGTTCCGCCAACTCGCCGCGCTTAATTTTAAGAGATGCCGTCAGCGGAAAATCTCGGTCCCATCCGAGGTAGCCGCTGATGCGTTTGTAATTCAGCAGCCGGCGATTGCGCCCGGCAAGGTTCATAACCAAATCCTCGCTGATTGCTTGCCCAGCTTCGGGATGAAGCACGATAACCAATTGCTCCCCCGACAGCGTACGCGCCGGCCACAGATAATTTGCCGCGAACACGCAAAACTCCTTGACCGCAAGGCCCTCGAACGCGGTCTCAATATCCTCGGGATAAATGTTTTTGCCCTCTTCGGTGACGATCATGTTTTTCTTGCGGCCGAAAAGCTGCAAGTGACCCGCGGCGTCGATGCGGCCCAAATCGCCGGTCATCAGCCAGCCATCCACGATCGTTTGCGCCGTCATTTCAGGGTCGTCAATGTATTCCGACATGATCGTTTTGCCGCGCGCGGCCACTTCGCCGATTCCTTCGGCGTCTGGGCTTAGAATCTTAACTCCCATTCCTGGAAGCGGCTTTCCGACGGTGTCAGCGCGAAACGGTTTGAAATCGTTCACCGTGATGACTGTGCCGGCTTCCGTGCAGCCATATCCGTTTCCTACCGGGATTCCCAGATCGTAAAAAAACTGAAGCGTTGATGGCTCGGTGAAAGCTCCGCCAACAAAGAGCGCACGCAATTCGCCGCCAAAAGCGCCGTGCACCTGGCGAAGCAGAGCTCGGCTCAACCTTAGATTTGGCCGCCGGCGCGTGAGCGCACGGTTTGTCGCAATGAGAGCATTCAGAACCGCACGCCGAACCTTTGGCAAATCGGCGAATCGCTGGCGCAGCCCGCGTTCCAGATTCTTCAAGATCATCGGAACGAGAGTCATGTAAGTAATTTTGTAGCGTGTAAAAGCCTCGCGAATATATTCCGGGCGCAGGGTGCGCAAATGCACCACGGCCGCGCCGCAAGTGAAAGGGCCGATAAACCCGATCATGAAATCAATCGCGTGATTCGTCGGCAAGATGCTCAAATAACGCACGCCCGGCGAAAAAGGGTACAACGCAGTCAGCGCCATGCACTGTTCAAGATAATTTTCGTGCGTTAAGAGGCAGCCCTTCGGCCTCCCCCCCGTGCCCGACGAATAGACGATGCAGGCCGGGTCTTGGCGGCTTCGCGGCGTAAAGACCGGTTCGCGAGCCGCGATGAATTCCTCCCAGCGTTTTGCGCCGCCAAGATCAGCGCCGCCGGGAGCTTCGGTCACGAGCACTACACGAGTAGCCAAATCCTTAAATCGCTCCGCCTGCATGATCGCGCGCCAGAGATGGTATTCGACGACTAGAAACTCAGCTTTCGAATGCGCCAGCAGTTGGAGTTGTTCCGCAGCGGTGAGCTTGTAATCGAGCGGGACAAGTACGCCACCGCAGAAGAAAATTGCATAGGCGGAAATCAGCCATTTCGACTGATTGGTCATGATAATCGCAGCACGCGTGCCGCTCTGAAACCCCGCATCCTGCAACGCGCTCGCGAGCGGCAGCGCAGCTTCCTGGAATTGACGATAGGTAAATCGCGCGTTCTCGCGTTCGCGGTCCGCTTCGATCAGGCAAACCTCGTTGGGCCAGCGCTCCAACGCCGCGCGCAAAGCTTCGCCCAACGATCGATATTCGCGGAGGTCAAGCATCAGAGGCGCAACTGAATGCGCTCGGCGAGCGTGCGGAAATCGCTGACGCCCTGAAGCTCGTAGTCAGGAAGCTCGATTTTGAAGTGGTGCTCGATTCGCGTGAGCAAATCGAGGGCCTGCAGGCTGTTGATGCCGAGTTTCTTGAAGAAATCATCGTCGGGAGCAAGTTGCTCTCGCGGCACCTTGAAATGTTCAGCTGCGAGCCGTAGTACTTCTTCGGTTGTGCTCTGTAAGGAGCTCATAGCTTCTATGTTGCCACAAATAGAGCCGCAATTCCGCCGCTGCGTTCCGTCCTAAAAGCTACGGCAAATAGGGCAACGCGTCTTTGCTTTCCACAAACTTTCGCAGTCCCTTTTCAACGGCCGGCCGCATGAAAAGCTCGCAAAAGATATCAATTTCGCGCCGCAACTCTTCGTGCGGGATTTGTTTGATAAAACGCTTGGCGGCCAAAGCCGTGTTTCGGTCAAACTTTTTCAATTGGGCGGCTGTTTCACGTGCCACACGGAGCGAGTCTCCTTCGGCCGCTACTTGGCTGACGATACCGGCAGATTGCGCCTTGGCAGCGTTAATGCTGCGGCCAGTGAGAATCAGGTCGCGAACAACGGCGTTTCCCAAATCCCGTTTGAGGCGCGGAATACCGCCGAACCCCGGTATCAGCCCCAACCGCAACTCGGGAAAGCAGAAACGCGCCATTTTATCCGCGATGATCAGATCGCACGTAAGCGCAAGTTCGAAGCCGCCGCCAAACGTGAGTCCGTTGACCGCGGCAATCGTAGTGAAAGGCGCTTCATCCAGGGCGTTCATCACGCGATGAATGCGTTCGATAAAGTTGCGCAGGCCGCTGAGCCGCTCTGCACCGGTAACTTCTTGGGAAAGACGAAAGAGTTCGCGCAGGTCGCCGCCCGCGCAAAAGCCTTCGCTGCGAGCGCTGAAAATGATCAGCGCGTGCGCTTCGTCTTTTAATGTGCCCAGGGCGGCGACGAATTGTTCGAGATCAGCCAGCATGGCCAAGCCGATTTCGTTGCACGGGGCGTGATCGAGCGTCAGCTCAATCACGCCATCGGCAATCCGCCACGAAAGTGTCTTGCCTTGAAAGGTCTTCATGCAGGTTTCTTCTGATAGAGCTGCTCGATCTCAGCCGCGAAGCGCGTTGCGATTGCGTCGCGCTTGAGCTTACCATTTGTCGTCAACAACCCGTTCTCCGCACTGAGCGGCTCTGGAAGAATAACAAACGCTCGGATCTGCTTGTAGTGCGGCAGATCGCCGTTTACGTGTTCGATTGCGAACTGCACGTCTGCATCCGTTAAGCCATTCGAAGAAGTAGCAGTCACCAACGCTGCCAAAAAGCTTCGCTGATTCCCAACCAGGATGATCCGTTGAGCTTCCGGTACATGACGCGCCATCTCTTCTTCTAGCGGTTCGGGCGCAACGTTGTGCCCCGAATTTAGGATGATGAGATTTTTTAAGCGTCCCGTGATGCGCCAGTTTCCTGTTGCATCGACGTCACCTTGATCGCCGGTGTGAAACCAGCCGTCCTGGATGGCCTTTGCCGTGGCCTCGGGGCGCTGCCAATAGCCTGGAAATACATTCGGACCGCGAACCAAGATCTCCCCGTTTTCGGCCAGCTTCATTTCCACCCCCGGGACCGCCGGCCCCACGCGTCCCGGCACGGCCCGTAGCGGATCGTCCAGCGTGCAGATCGCCGTCGTTTCCGTGAGTCCGTATGCCTGCAGCACAGGTATTCCGAGCATCATAAAAAAAAGTTGCGTTTCGATCGACAGTGGGGCGGAACCGCAAATCAACGCCTTCAATTTTGTCCCGATGCTCTTGCGGATCTCCGGAAACATTATCCTTTTTGCGAGCCCTAACCACAGCCGGTCGAACGAACGCGAATCGTTATTCCGTTGACGCAGATATGCCTGCTGCGCGCGCGCGAAAACAAAGGCCGCAAAACCTCCGCGCTTCTGAATCGTCTCGGTGATTTTGCCGCGCACTCGCTCAAGAAGCGTGGGAACGTTCAGAAAATAATCCGGCGTGCACAATTTTAAGTCGTCGGAAAGTTTCGAGACGTCGGTCGAAAGCGTCAGCACGCTGCTGCGCGATAGAGCGGTGAGCAGCAGGATCCAAGAGGCCGCAAAACAGAATGGCAAGTAATGGAAGATTTCGTCCGGCGCCTTGGCGGCAGCGTGCTGCCCCATGAGCTGGTCGAGGCGCGCGTTCGTACACCCCAACATGTGGGCCACGTTTCCCGCATTTAACACAACGCCCTTTGGCTCGCCCGAGGTTCCGGAGGTGTAAATAATCGTCAGAATATCTGAATCAGCGTGATGTTTCGGCGGCGTGGGCTTCTGAGGCTCGCCGGCGAAGATGCTATCGAGCAGCGTAATGTGCGGCGCGGCCGCCCAGTGATTCTTGATTTCCGCGGAACGCGCAGCAGTGGAGCAGCAGATTCGCACGGGCGATGAATCTTTCATCATGGCGACCAGCTCCGCCGGTGCTTGCCGCGAATACAACGGCACAACGATGATCTCTTCGGCCATCATGGCGAGATCCAGCGCCACCCAGCGAATACTGTTCGAGGCAAGCAGAGCGCAGCGATCCCCTCTTTTCATGCCGCGTGAGATCAGGAAATTCCTGGCTTCCTGCACCATACCCAGCAATTCATCTCCCGATACGGAATTCATTTTGCCGTGTCGTATTTCGCGCAAGACCGGCGCAGGGCCGGCTTGTTGAAGTCTTTCGAAAATGTTTTCTAGAAAGGTCATGCTACGCAGCCTTCAACATGCCGGCACACCGCTGTGCTTTTCGAGCAATCTGCACAGGCCGTCACTGAGCGGCGGGAGGTAATCCTGCCACGCGAGCACGCCGCGGCGGACGGGGAACTCGGGATACCGTCGCGCGACCTGCTCTTCGAAATAGACGCCCATGCGCGCCATCAATTGCAGATTACGCGCGACGGTGCGCCCAATGGCGTCTTGAATTTCTTCGGTTTGGGAATCAAGGATATCGAGCGACGCAACAATCCTATCCTCCAGATCAGGGTCGTCCACGCGCGACAGCAGATTCTCATGCCCGCGTTCGCGCATCAGATTGCGTATACGCTCGTCCATCGTCACGCCCGCCGAAGGAACACCCGCCGGCATCGACGTCACAATGGCATGGTAACGCGAAGACAGCATCCGATCGCAGCTCCGCAAGATACTCACGAGTTCGTACATGTTATATCGGTCCGATGCGAAAATGGGAGCGCCGCCGAGTTTCTGCGCCACACGCTCGCATGCATCGCGGTCGAGCATTTCCATGGCGATCAAAACGGGGAATACCGAGCGTGATTGTTTGTAGCGCGCAACGCCGTTTGCCATGGCCGTCAAGTATTTCTCATACGCCGCAGCCACTTGCGCGTCCCGAACGATGGAAATAAATCGTGCGGTAATAGCTGTCCTTGTAAGCTCCAGCAAACGAATGCGCCATCCATTTTGCGAGCGATGCCTTCACCGGCCACCAGAATGGATTAATGGGACATATCGCAAGCACCGGCAATTTCCCGTCCCAGCCGGCATCAAGCAGCGTTTTGCGTCCGTATTCCGGGCCGAGTGGTTCGAAGGTCCACGCTGTATCGGTTCCCAGTTCCGTAGGAACCCCAAGTTTCCCGAGAACAGTCTTGGGATTCGATATTGCGGGTGATCACCAGCG
The DNA here is from genome assembly GCA_963830375.1 of uncultured Acidobacteriota bacterium. Classification (GTDB taxonomy): domain Bacteria; phylum Acidobacteriota; class Terriglobia; order Acidiferrales; family UBA7541; genus Palsa-295. The sequence goes on along the minus strand of CAWHMJ010000008.1, from coordinate 192,982 downwards.
AATCGCGGCAATATCGCCTGCACATCTTCTGCAGCAGCGGATCCATTTCGCCCGCTTCGGCGCCAAACCCGACGCTCAGTTTGTTTTGAGCCGCGGCGATACCCAGAGCGCCGATCATCATCGTCGTGAGCGCATTGGCGAATTTGCTTTTGAACATCGAGCCCTCGCACGCCACCACGCCGTCATTTTTTCTGACTTCAGAGTGCAGAAATGGAGGGAAGACGTCGGGAAGGTGCACTTGGTTCGCATCGCCAAAATAACCGCGCGTAAGATCAAAATTCTGCGACATCACGCTAAGAGCGACGTTTTCCGGGCCCAAGATGCGCCGCACCTGCCGCAGGATTTCTTCCACGCGCACATCAGAACCCGTGTTACGCGTGCCATTGTAGGTTGCAAACAGCAGTTTTAGCTTCGTGCCGGGCTTCCACGATTCGCCGGCACCCAGCATCCATTCGAGCTTGTTCAATTCAATCAGGCCGCTGACCCAGCCCTCGAGAAGAAGGTCTGTCATCGGCCGGAATCCCGCGCGGCGCTGGCCTCAGGTGACGCGTTATGTGCGGAAGTGTCCGGCGGCCAGTCGCGGTACTTATACAGAAAATTATTTTCGCGGCTGAATTTCAGCAGGGGAAAACAATATTGCGAAAATGGCGCGGGGCGGCGGCCCATTTCTTCAACCACGCGGCTATTGTCAAACACCGTGTTCCACACCAGGTAGGGGAGAAATACTTTCATTAGTGTGGCCAGTCCGCCGATTTTTCCTGCGCGGCCCGCGAGTGCGTTCACCATTTTGGACGACGGGCCTTCGAGGCTCGGCGCGAAGACCGGACCGCGTTTTCCCTGTGCTTTGGAAAGCGCATCCGTCAATTCCACGAACGTCTCGGAGTCCGTGCCCGAAGATAAATGATAGATCTCGTGCGCCGGGCCGTTCTTTCTGATGCAGCGTGGCAACCGCATCGGCGACGAAGTCCACCGGCACGATATCGATGCGCGCCGTAGGCCGGAAGGGAAGAGCCGGAAGCCCGGCCAAGAAGACGAACGCGCGAACCATGTCGAATTGGTTCGTCTCCGGCCGGCGGCTATCTCCCAGCACGATGCTTGGCCGGAAAATCGTGCGCTGGACGTCGGGTAGCAACTGCCGGACCATGTGTTCGCAGAATTTTTTCGTGCGCGCGTAAGGATCGTAGTCCGAGCGGTTCCAATCGATCGCGGTGTCTTCCTGAACCACTTCGTCCAAGCGCTGCCCTGCGACGGCCACTGTGCTCACGTGGCTGAACCTACGAAGCCCATGGTGGTCGCGAGCGCGCATCGCGAGTTGAATCACTTCCAGCGTCCCACGCAGATTCACGTTGAGGCAGCTTTTTTCGGACTTGCGATTCAGCGATGCAGCGCAATGAATGATCGAATCGGTGGTGCGGACCAGGCGCGTGTAATCGTCGTCAGCAAGACCGAAATGCGCATCCGTTAAATCGCCGACGAAATATTCTGACGCGCGAATTCAAATACTCTTCGAAACGCGCGAATTCCAGATGCAGTTGCAGAGATCGCCAAAGACGTTCGCGGGCTTCTTGCTCGCTGCGCGCGCGAACCAGCAGGTTCAGCGGCTCGGAATGGTCCGCAAGCAGGTTCGCCGCGATATGTGCGCCGATATAGCCGGTGGATCCGGTCAGAAGGATGGCCACGTTGTGTGTCAGGACGCCGCTGTGGAAGCCGAACTCGCCGCTTCCGCGGCATTCGCCTCAGCGTGCCCCGCGAGTTGCACGGAGCGCCGCGGACGAGATTCCAGTTGGCGTCCTTCGATGAGAGGATAGCACCACTTTCGCAGGGCCGGAATGTGCACGTTGATCCAATAGTCCCACCAATCAAGCGCGCGAACGTCATAGCCGAAATCGGCTTGTTCCGCGGCGGGCAGCGCGGCGCTTAACTGTTCGACGTTCACCGCTTCGAAATTGTGGTCGTTGTGCAGGATGAATGGCTCGAACAGGGAAATTAGCTTGATTACTTTTTCAAGATCGCGTTCCTGCCGCGCGAGAGGCGGACGCGAAGCAAACGGTTCCGCGGCGCGATTAATCGCCTGCACGATAGTTCTCTGCGCCGGCGCCGAAAGCTTGTCATACCGCGCTTTTGAAACTGGTATCGCATCGAATTTCAAGCGCAGCCGCTGATTCAAATCCGTCTGCGCGCGATAAAACTTCCGGTGCCCCAAGCCCGTCAACTCGATCGATCGGCGCATGTCGCACGGATTGGCGATGGAAGTTGCCAGTTGATAGACGCGAGCGTTGCGTCGCGCGACAAGCGCCGCCGCGATCAGCGTCATCCCCCGGCACACCAGGTCCACCGGAATCAGGTCGAGAGACTTACTCTCATTCGTCGGCAGTTGGCGGAAGAAAGTTCCGAGCAAATAAGAAAGCGATGCGGAAGTATTGATGCCCTCATTCCAGCCCTGAAAAGGTTTTTCGATGGACGATTCCACGATGGCTGGCCGTACCACCGCAATCGCCGCGCCGGGATTCTGGTCCAGAAAATTTCGGATCAACGATTCCGACATGCTTTTGGTAAACGTATAAGTGTTCGGCCATCCGAGTTCGTTCGCGCGGCACGAGCCCGCATCGGTCAAGGCATCGCGAAGCCAACGGACGCGGTTTTTGCGAATTTGATTTTCCAGCGCCGCCCCGTGAAGGTCTTTTGCGGCATGCTCTTTTTTCAGCGCCGCGCGGCGAAGCTCTTCGGCCACTCCTTCAGATTCCGCGCGCTTTTCCGTCTGGAGTACCAGCGCTTCGAGCGATTGCCATTCCTTTTCGGCGTCATAATCGCGCAGTCCGACAGGCGTGTAATTCTTCGGAAGCGTCTCCAGGATTCGGCCGTCGCGGCGCCCGATCACGTAACAGGTGGAAAGATGCAGCAGCGAAGCATGATCGCATTCACGCAGGAAATTCAGTAGGTGTACCGTCGAGCGAACGTTCATCGCCAGCGCGTCGCGCAAATCCGGATTGAAGTCCGTCAGTCCGGAGCTATTGACGATTACATCCACCGACCGCGCGAGCCGCTGGCGCACTTCGGGCGAAAACCCGAGGTCTGGCTTGCTGACGTCGCCATCTACCACTTCAATCCGTTCGCGCAAAAATTGCGCAAAGCGGCTGCCGTATCGTTCGGCTAGCGGCTCGAAGACAGGAGACTCTTCAATCTTGCGCTGAAATCGCTGCAGAGCTGTTACCGTCCGATTATGGCGAACGAGCAGGTAAATTCGGCCAATCTCCGGCAGGTCCGTAAGCAAGTTCGACAGCCAAACCTTGCCGATAAATCCCGTGGCTCCGATCAGCAGAATATTTTTCCCTCGCAACGTCTCGCGTACAGAAAATGGTCCGAGACCATTGCCGGAATCAAAATGAACCACCGGCAAATGGACCTTAGGTGCTGCGCGCTCGTCCGTTTGAATTGCTTCATCCAGCGCTTCGGGGTGTTTCGCGAATCCTAAAATACGTATCAGCGCTTTGCGCGAGACCCTGCCGTCCGGCTGCCTGCCCGTGATTTTCGCGAAAGCGCCTCGCGGGCGGATTACCGGATCGAGCAGGCGTCCCGTGGCCATGCCATTGCGAAAATCCAGACGGTTGCAAACAATTTGCCGCACGCCGAGATGCTTTGCGAGCGGCCGCATGATGTGGTCCAGGCCCTGGCTCACCAGAACCACAGGCGCGCCCGAAGCCAGAGTTTTCGCCAGTCTTCCAACCCTTCCTTTTTCAGGCGCGGCTTCAGGAAATATTCGAAGAATTCTTCGCCCAACAAGTCCAGCCGGTCGCGGCTGACTCCACGCAGAATGCTGTGCAACAGCCGTGTCGCAAACACGCGATTCGTGCAGTAAAGGAAAGGCCGCGCAATAGCGAGAAAAGCCATCCCTCCCCGGCGCGTCCATCGCTGCAAAAAGCTCTGCGAGTTCCACGCGAAAAAGCCGACGGGCCGCACTGCCGTCAGATTCAGCAGGCTCCCTTCCACCCGCCAGAACACACGTTCACGCGCACCGGCAGCGGAGGCGTCTTGCTCGCCCTGCGAAATATTCGAAATGTGGTCGTTTGGCTTCGACGGCAACATCGGAGTGGTTTGCTGCAAATCCGAATGAAGATACAAAATTATCACGCCATCCGCCTGCAATCAAGCCACGCGGACGTAGTGGAAACGGCAAAGTGCGTCGAGTTGGAACTCCTTAGAGATTTCCCAATGGCGACCCGATTTAAATCACACCGCCCTAAATCATGGCTGCTTTTCCGGGTAATCGAATCGGAAGGCTGTCGCCGGCTGGGCCTGCAACGCCGCGTGTGTTGTACTCCAGCATATATTTCAGATGGCGCTCATCCTCGGGATAGCCGACTCCCTGCGGATACGGATAAGGCACGAGCGTGTGAAAGGGAAGTGGCGAGACAGTGTCGCCGTGCGCTGCGTAAAAATCCATGTCCTTCGCGAATCCGTTGGCATAGAAGAAATAGTCGCGCGTCCAGCCGTCGGGCAGTTCGGGCAAATGCGTGGGGTCGAAATCGACCACCACTTCGTCGCCCGAACCAAAAATCACGTATTCGTCGTCCGGCGCGCGAACCAGATCCGTGACGTCGCCGTACCGCGTGTAATTCCCAGTCTGCCGCGTGTACGGCCCGGTTTCGCTTACGTCCTCGTAGATGTAGCTCAAATCGTTGCGGGGATTTCCTTCCACCACGCGCGGATAGCCGAGAAACTGCAAATACGCCTTAGCCAGCGGAACTTCTGTCGTCTTGAACGGAGTATCCTCCGCCGAATTGTCCACGCGAATGCGATCCCAATAAATTTTCAGGTTTGTGGTGATGCGAATGAACCGCGTCCCTGGCGGCAGCTTTCCAGTCAGATCCGCGACCATCGTTCGCGAAAGGCCGGCCGGAAATCCCATATCGTCCACGACGCGAACCCAGTTCGCCGAATCGTCAAGCATCTCGACGTAGGGCGGCACCGGCTGTATTCCAGCCTGCCACGCCGCGTACATCGAGCTAGCGCTGAAATAATCGGTGAAGCCGTCCATCAGCAGACGCAAGCGGACGCGACGGATCCCATGGTCCGATATCGAGTTCGATCGTGTGCATCACAGCGAAGCCGGCGTACGGCGCGTCGGAGAAGCCAGTCACATATTTATGGTCTCGTTCGACGAGCAACGGCAACAAGTTATGCCCACGGTCGTCCCACGCGCCCAGCGGCGGATGCGCTTCGAAACTCGCAATCACTTTAAATTTCGGGAACGGCGGATTGGTCATGAAACGTTCGTTGGGATAAACCTCAACGTCCGAAGGGTGATCTACAGCAATGAGCCGCGCCTGATCGAGGTAGTCCAGCTCTTCCATCGGCTCGACCATACGAAACTGAATAAGGCCGTCTTTCGCTTCCACCTGCGATCCTGCAACTTTGAAATATTCCTCCGGGTCGGGCGTGTTGTGTTGGTTTGGAGCGATCCAATGTCCGACGATTCCCGGGCCAATCATGTCCGCGAGAAATTCGAATTTCCGGCCGTTCCAAACGAACACGATCGGACACGAACTGCCGCGCCGGTCAATCTCCGTAATACGGTCCGTTTTCAGCGCGGGAATTTCCATCTCATCTTGCAGGACGCCGGTGGGCCACAGCAGCCGAACTACGTCCGCGCCGCGTTCCGGTCCAAGCCCCGCCAAAATATCCGTGGAACCCTGGCCCAGATAGCCTGACGCGCCCGTGATCTCCCACTTCTGTTGCAACGCGCCGGCGCTCATCTCAACTTTTGTGCCTATCCCGGTCTTGTTGTCATTCGTGCCTTTGAATGCCATTCGCAGCCAGTTGTAACGGTTGCCGCCTTCGTTCTTCAAAAGCACGGGCGGCAAATGATTCTGCGTGATCAGCAAATCCATGGAACCGTCGCCGTCAAAATCGAACGCGATCACTCCTCGCGGATTGTGCAGCACAATTTTGTCGAGTCCCACGTCGGAAGTCACGTCGCGAAACCCCTTCTCACCTTCGTTTCGAAGCAAGACGATCCGCCCGTCTCCGGAAAAATTCTCGCCTACGGCGACGAGGTCCACCCATCCGTCGTCGTCATAATCCAATGCCGCCACGCCCCAGCCGCGCATCCACTCCAAATCCGGGAGCAGAACTCGTTCAAATGATTTTCCTTGGACGTTGCGCCACAAGCTCAGCCCCGGCGTTCCCCAGTGCGTGAATGCCAAGTCCATCCAACCATCCTTGTCGAAATCGAGAGCCGTGACGCCCGCCGTCGGAGCCGGCATATCGGTGGCCCATGGAGTCGTAGCCTGAAAAAGTCCCTCGCGCGGATTCATGAATGCGACCGGCGCCTTCTGCCATCCGGTAACGACGAAATCGATCGCCCGGTCGTTGTTCAGATCGCTTCCGATTGCCCCGACGGAAGGCGCGCTACCGGATAGTCCCGTCTCGGCCGTCCAATCGGTGAATGTTCCATTGCCATTATTTCGCCACAAAATATTTCCGGCAGACGTGGCGTCAGCCGGAAACGAAAATGGTTCTGCCGGATTCGCGAGCGGAAAATCATTGAAGCGTGTCACATAAAGATCCAGATCGCCATCGTGGTCGTAATCGATAAACGTCACGCCCATTGCGAGCCCGTCCATTTCAATTCCAGCTTCTTTGGTGACGTCCTTAAACGTACCTTTGCCTTCGTTATGGAAAAGCAAAACGCCGCCATTCGTGCTGACCGCGAGGTCGGGCTTTCCGTCATTATCGTAATCACCGACGGCGCATCCCATCGCCTCGCCATGAATTTCCAGTTTGGCCTGTCTCGTTACGTTTACAAATCTTCCGCCGCCTTCGTTTTTGTACAGCGCTGCATTTCCCTGGCCGTCCGCATCGACCAGAAAAATATCCGGCCGCCCATCGCCGTCGTAGTCGATGATGCACGCCCCGCTGCCAAGAAAAGACGCTACCGATTCGGGTACAGCTTCTTCGCGAACCACCTTTCCGCGCCGTTTCGTTGCATTCGAAGGCGTCCTCTGTTCCGCTCCGGGTGGTTTCCACACGCACCGGCAACCCAGAAAGAGACGTGACGTTCACAAAATGCACGGAAACAGCAGGCGGCACAGGCTCCGGAGCGGGCATCATCGATTCCGCGAGCGAATATTTTCCCTGCTCGCCGTAAATGAAACTGATCGGTTTGCCGAGTTTCTCCGAGACCAAGTGCTGAAAACGGTCGAAATGCTCTTTCGCGTGCGGCGTATCGTCCTTCCGCTGAAAGGCTTGTGCCAGGCCGAATTCCGCTGAAACCTGGAACGGATTTAACTCGATGGCGTGCGTGAATGCGGCGATCGCCTTGTCATATTCGTGCTCTTGCGAATACATTAAGCCAAGAAAATATTGCGTATCGGCATCGTATGGATCGAGCTGCGCAACTTTTTTAAAATCCTCGATTGCAGCGTCCGAGTTGCCCAGGGCTTTTTCGAGAAGGCCCAAGTTAAACCAAACGCGCGGATTCTGAGGATCGCGCTCGGCCGATTTCGACAGGATTGGGCCGCGCTTCGTCGAATCGCTGCATATTCAGCAGCGCGATTCCCGCGTTCACGCAGCCAATATCGGATTGCGGTTCCAGAATGCAAGAACGCTGAAATTTCCCCAGCGCTTGTTCGAATTGTTGGCGGTTCATCAGCGCCACGCCGAAATTATTTTCGCGTATGATTTGCGCGTGCGAAGCGGCCCGTGCTTCTTCTTGCTCGGCGGGGGTTGCGTCAGCGGATTTCGGCGTGCGAGCGCGCTTCGTTTGCTGCCCTGCACCGGCAAGCACGCCCGCAGGCGCGCCAGCCATCACGAGCAAAGCAAAAAGTACGCGGGCCAAACGCACCGGCGGTTTCAATCGCGTCATGCAATCCTCAGAGGAAGTATCCAAGCCATTCTAGCGTTTCGCGAGCGGCTTTGCCGCAATTGCGCCGCGGCCCTCTTCCACGGTCACGACCTGATCCGCCGCCACATTTTTTAAGTGATCCGATTGCCCGCTCGGCCATCGAATTTCGACGGCGTCGGCCTGTGTATGCGAGGCGAGCCCGAAAGTCACAATTAGCTCGCTTGAGGACAAATAGCTCGACCCACTGCGCAACATCTGCGATTGCGTGTCATTCCCAGCGGTCACACGCACGACAGCGCCGATTCCGTCGCGATTCGATTTCGTTCCGGTTAGCTTGATTCGCAAACTATGATTGTTCGTACCAGCGTTGCGGAACAAAGCAGCAGGCCCGCCATTGGTTGCTACCAGCACATCGAGCGCGCCGTCATTATTGATATCGCCGTAGGCCGCGCCTCGTGCCACGCGAGGCTGCGCAAAAGAAGCCCCAGCGGATGTCGTCACCTCTTTGAATTTCCCATCGCCGAGATTATGAAAAAGGTGCGGCGGTTCCGCGTACCGCACGCGAGGTTGCACTCGTTCGATGGCGTCTTCGATATGGCCGTTCGCAATATAGATATCCAGCCAGCCATCGAGGTCGTAGTCAAAAAAGAAACACCCAAATCCAAGCGTCAGCAAACTTGCGTGGCCCACGTCCGATTGAGGCGCGTCGTCCACAAACAGCCCGTTGCGCTCGTTATGGTAAAGCGCAAGCATCTGGTTCGAAAAATTCGTGATGAGCACGCTCGGATACCCGGAGCGATCGTAATCTCCGGCGTCCACGCCCATTCCGGCGCGAGCGATTCCGTCCTCGCTGTATCCGATGCCCGCCTGCACGCCTTTTTCCGAAAATGTTCCGTTTCCGTTATTTATGTAAAGCTTGTTCGGCTGCGTGTCGTTGCTTATCAGAATGTCCGGCCAGCCGTCCTGATTCGCGTCGAGTACTGCCACGCCAAGACTCTTCGAGGTCGGATCGTACAATCCGGCTTTCTGCGTCGCATCCTCGAACGTTCCATCTCCACGATTGTGCCAGAGACGAACGGAGGTGCCCTTGTAAGGTTCCGGCGTGCAGTACGATTTTGTTTTTCCGTCGAGCGCGCAATAAATATCGTTCTCTGGCGACCACTGCACGTAATTGGCGACTACCAAATCCAGATGACCGTCGCGGTCGTAATCCACCCACGCAGCGCTGGTGCTGAATTCGTTCGGCCCCCACAGCCCGGCCTTCTTCGTCACATCCGTAAACGTTCCATCGCCGTTGTTGTGAAACAAATGGCTCTGCCCGAGCGCGGTGATGAAAATATCATCGTAGCCATCGTTGTCGAAATCGCCGATGGCCACTCCCATCCCATAGATTTCCGTCGCGAGTCCGGCCTTCTGCGTGACATCAGTAAAAGTTCCGTCATGATTGTTGTGATACAGCGCGAGAGTGGTGTGGCGGCCGAGCGTGCCCCGGCCACGCAGTGCCGTTCACAAAGAGAATGTCCTGCCAGCCGTCGTTGTCGTAATCCAGAAACGCTATGCCGGGGCCCATCGTTTCAGGTAGCCACTTTTTGCCGAACGCGCCGCTATTGTGAACGAAATGAATTCCCGCGGCACGCGTCACGTCCTCAAATTGCGTGGCAGATCCACGGCGGACGGCGGCGTGCTCTTTTGCGGCGCGCCCGCCGCTACGGTTAACTCGGTGGCCGCAAAGAAAATCACAAGAGCGCTCGCAGCGCACGTGCAAAGATCCATTTCCGGCGCGGGCGCTCGTTCTTCAATCGGAATCCTTCGCCCGGCCGGAGGCGCCCTGATATTTCGCCGGTTATTTTTCCGCTTTGGCTCTAGTGCAGAAACGTGCTCGTGTATCGGCTGCCGTTCCACATTGTCGTCCTGGTGCGTCCGCAAGTAAGGCCCCGTCAGCGTTTGCGCCGACTCGTCGGCTTTGAAACGCAAATAGCGCTTTTGAAACTCGCTTGCAACGTCAGGGTGGCCGAGTCCCGTATTGCACAGCATCAAATTGTAGTTCGCTTCCAGGTCTTCGGGATCGATTGCGAGGGTTGCGTCGAATTCCTTTACCGCATCAGCATATCGCCGTTGCAGAAAATAGATGCGCCCGAGATCGTCGTGCACCACTCTATCGCGCGGATATTGCGCCAGGACTTCGCGCAGATGCTCGGCGGCTTCATCATAGTGGCCTTCGTTACGCAGCGCCTTCGCGTAGAAAAAATGAGCCCGCGCAAGATGCGGACTCAGCGCTAGTGCGTGCTCGAGCGCTTCGCGAGCAGCCGCCAAATTTCCTTCCTGGACGCGGACGCGCCCGACATTTACCCACCCGTCAGGATTGTCGGGAAAAATCTGCGTAATTGTCTCAAATGCTCCGCCGGCGCCGGTCAAGTCGCCCTGCTGAAATAACCCGATGCCGTAATCATTCCACCGCGTCCAATCTTCGCGGCTCAGAACCACCTTGGGTTCAGGTTCCGCGGCTTTTTCGCTCAATACATTTAAATCCACACTAGTTTTCGCCATCACTACAATAGGCAGCGCAGGGATGCCCTTGGCGCCCCCCGGCATCTTCGCTGGGTCGCCGGTGAAAACATAATGAGCGTCGTCGAAATTCGGCGATGGCTCAGCGCTTGGTTCCTTCGGATCGCGAGCGCCGGCAAAAGAAAACTGCGTATTCCACCAGGAAAACTTGCGGTAGTTCACTTCGGCGGTGAGATGTATTTTCCCGCTGGCGTTCGATGGAATTTGCAGCCGGTAATGTACCGTGTCCGCGGCGCCCGGCGGAATCAGGTGGACGTAAACCACCGCGCGCGTAGCCCAAGCGTTGCGCTTGTTGATCGGGTTGCCATGCCCGTCGATTTGCAGCGAACGGTAAAAATGCGCGCCGGGATCCACCGGACCTTTTCCATCATCTTCGGCACGGCCACTCCAGAAAATTGTATTGCCCGCGTCGTCAACAGCTTTTAGCTCAACCCAGCAATCGAACGCATCCACCGTGCCGCCGGGGAAGAAATGCCCCAGCTTGCGCGTGCGTACCACTGCATCCACGCGATATGTCTTTCCGCGGCGCACCGACGCGGTAGTGCGGTTCAGTGGAGCAGTTAGCAATGCGACCGGCGTCGCGGATTCTTGCGAAGCATTCGCTGGAATAGACGCCTCCGCTTCTTCGCCTACGGCAAAAGTCGTTGCAAGTGTAGGCCGGGGCCGGACTCACCGAAGTGCCCGCGTTCGCTTGGTTCGTGCACCGGTCGACACCACGTGCTTTCCGGCGATATCGCGAAAATATCAACGCTCACTTCCTGGTCCGCAAGAAACTTTTCGGTTTCATTCAACTGCGCGGCGTCATCATTCACATATGGCAGCGCCGAGTTCGCGGCGACGAAGCGGTGCGAATGCACTTTGCCGGCGACATTTCCGGCATCCCCGGAAGGCGTCATCTGCATATGGCAGTCCGCGCACGACTGAGATTTGGCCGGATAATAAAACGACCGCGCGCCTTCGCCCGAAACGCCGCTCGCTTGCCAGTTATCGTATTCATTGAAACCGCGCACCCAGCGGTAGTGATTTACCGGGACATCGAGATGCACTTTGTGGCACGTCGAGCAAAATTCCGCGGTCTGCGTCCGCATGAACGGCTTCAGGAAAACGCGCCGATGCGGCTCGGGATTCAACTCGGTCAGAAAATCGTGCAGCCGCCGGACTAACGGATTCTTGCTCGCGGCCAGGCGATGCAGTGCCGGATACTCCAGCTGGAAATCTCCCTGACCCATCGTGCTTTTCACTTTTGCGATCGAATGGCACATCATGCAGCCGAGGCCGGCTTGGCCCGCGGGCGTATTTTCAACTTCGCGGATCGGCCGGTCAAACATGCCGCTATAAAGCAGCGCAGGATCGTGGCAGCCGGCGCACCACTTCGACGGTTTTACTCCGACGGTGTCCTGCATGTACTCGATGCTCTTGCGATACCAAGCATTGTTGAAGGAAGAAAAATGGTGCGCCGAACCTTGCCATTCCTTGTAAATGTCTGCGTGGCAGCGCTGGCAGGAATCGGACTCCGTGAAATAATTCGCGGGAATTTGTCCGCCATGGGCTGTTTGCGCGGAACTCGGGAAAAACGGCCCGTTCGGCCCGTCGCCTTCGTTGTCCATGGAAGCCGGCGCCATCGCAGGATTTTCGATCCGGTGCCGCGCTCCCAGGAAGTGGTCCGTATCCAGCGAGCCCGAAAACAATCAAGCCTCGCCGCAAGTAAAAACTCGCGCTGCGGACCAATCCGGCCGCTGGATTCCTCGCGAAAAAACCGCGCTTGCCCGCCCACGCAGATGCCAGCAATGCGCCGCCAGCCACGCACGCCCCGATATGAGCGTAAAGCAACGGCCATTCGTCGCGGCGCGTGCCGGTTTTTATTAGCACGGCTCCGAGGACACCTCCGATCGCAATTAAAATCCAGCCGATCCGGGACGTCGTCGAACCACTGCGTAAAATTCCGCGCAGTGCGAACACCAGAAAAATCAGAAGTGCTATGCCCGCCAGCAGGTGCAGTATCACCGCAGCAAAGTACGGGACGTTCGCTGCGGGCCACACGAAAATATACGCGGCCGTCACGAACAAAACGGCGAGCAACATCATCGTAAGCCGTCTCATCGCGCGATCCGCGATGGCGGGCCATTAATGGAATGTTTGAAGTGTGCAAGGTTCTTGGATTCCAGTCGAACGCAAAATTCTCACCCTAAGTTGGAGGCCTGTCAATCGCGGTTCATTCTCACTGATGGAGCCGAATGCATCGATCGCGTGTTAGACTCGGCGGCTCGCGAAATAGGAGAAAGGTCGAAGTGGACGACGTCGTTTACATCTCGCTCACTGAAATGGCTGAACGCATTCGCGCCAAGAAATTATCTCCGGTCGAATTAGTCGACGCGCACCTGGCCCGAATCACGCAGTTGAATCCACAGTTGAACGCATTCGTCACGGTCGATGGAAAGCGAGCGCGCGAACAAGCCAAGTCGGCGGAGGCCGCGCTCAGCTCCAGCGCAAAATCAAATTCTCTCGGCCCTCTTCATGGCGTGCCGATCTCCATTAAGAGTTCTATCGACGTTGCCGGACTGCCCTGCGAATGCGGCAGCATCTCTGCGAAAGGGAAATGTTCCTCTCGGAAGATGCGCCCCTGGTGAAAAGGCTGCGGGCGGCGGGTGCCATCATCCTGGGAAATACAAACGTCCCGGAATTTCTGATGGGATATGAAACCGACAACCTGCTCTATGGGCGAACGAATAATCCCTGGGATCTTTCGCGCACGCCAGGCGGCTCAAGTGGCGGCGAAGCAGCGGCTATCGCGGCGGGTTGTTCCGCCGGAGGAGTGGGCAGTGACGGAGGGGGATCCATTCGCATCCCGGCGCATTACAGCGGAATTTGCGGTCTGAAGCCCACACCCGGCCGCATTCCTTCCACCGGGCATTTTCCCGGGTCGGCGGGTCCGTTTGCGCAACTCGGAGTCGTTGGTCCTATGGCGCGCACGATTCGAGATGTCGAGAGACTGTTTCAGGTGATGGCTGGGCCGGATCCTGGCGATCCTGCTGTCTGCTCCCGTCCCGTTGCGGCGCTGGAGCGAGCGGGAAATTCGGAAGCTTAGCTTGGCGTGTTTCGTGGATGACGACGTCACGCCTGTCACTTCTGAAACCGTCGCAGCCGTGCGCGCCGCGGCCGAATCTTTGCGGACCCAAGGATTTCACGTGACAGAGTGGCGGCCGCAGAATCTCGACCGGGTGTGGCAACTCTGGTGGAATCTGTTTGGGCGGGCGGGTCAGATGGCCTTTGCGCCTACAATCGAAGGCCGCGAAGCGGAGTTGAGCCCGATACTTCGCGCGTTTCGCGCCGAAGTTGCCGAAGCGCCGCCGCTCACGGCACAGGAACTTCTGAACACGCTTCTCGCTCGCGACGTGCTCCGCGCCAACCTGCTGGCAAAGATGGAAGAGTTCCCCATCCTTATATGCCCGGCGTGTGCCGTGCCGGCGTTTCGCCACGGCGAACGGGAATGGACGGTACAAAGGCGCAAAGTCGAATATTTGAAAGCGATGAGCTATTCGCAGTGGTTTAACCTGCTGGGGAATCCCGCAGCAGTCGTTCCGGTAGGGCGCTCTCCGGAAGGACTTGCCGATCGGCGTGCAGATCGTTGGCCGGCCTTGGGAAGAAGAAGCCGTGCTCGCGGTCGCCGCGAAGATTGAAGAGGCATGCGGTGGCTTCAGGCAGCCACCGGTCTAACTTGCAAGGGTGAGTCTTCATTCTCAGCTCGCGGTGTTGGCGCGGGCGATTAGCAGGATTGCGAGGATATAAAAAATGAACATCATTGCGAGAAAGGCTGTCGCGCGCTTGTTCGCGCCGGCGAATTCCTTCCACACGAAGATGCCCCAGAGCGCGGCGACCATCGGCGCAGATTGGCCAATGGCGTAGGAAATTGCGACGCCGGTGAAGTTTGCGGCCACCAGGTTGAAAACAGTTCCGGTGGTCCATATCGCTCCGCCGATGAGGCCGAGCAAATGGCCGCTGGTGGGGCCGCGAAAATATCCGCCGAAGCCTACCGGCTCGCCCACTAGGGGTTTCTTCATGAAGTAAACGTTCCAGACAAAGCAGGACAGCAGCGCGCCGCCGGTAAGGAACACGGCGATGCTGTAGGGTCCGAGCGTGTTTCCGTGCGTGAGGGCGCGAGTGGAAAAGGGGGCCCACAGCCCCATCAGCACGCCCGAAACGACGCAGGTGATGATGCTCTTTCGCGAGACTTCTTTCCCCTTGCTTACCTCGCCATACGCTTTTCCGTCGAAAATCACCGCGATTACGGCGCACAATACGCCTGCCGCCAGCATCTTTACATCGCCTTTTTGTTGCTGAACGTAACTCAAGCCACGCCGACTACCAAGGCAATGCCAATGGCGACGGGGAAAGCCGTGGCCAACCCTGCCATATCAATCCAGCGACCAGGAGAAGGTTGGCGAGGTTGAAGATCACTCCTGCGAGCAAGGCCCAGCCGACATTGGAAGCGCCGGCCGCGTGCACGTTGTTCAAGAAACTAGAAGAGTCGTTTCCGCTGCTACCCAACGTGAATGCAAAAACCAGGGAGGTAGAAAAATTCCGACAGCGTAGTCCCAGTAGAACAGTTCGAAGCGGTAGTTCTTCACGCCTTTGAAAGTATTGGCCCAGGAGCCCCAGCAGATTGCACTGGTCACCATCATGATCAAAGCCAGCGTTGCGTCATGCGGCGAGAACATTAATTCCTCTTGGGAGCGCAAGCGCGTGATCGGGGTTGCGCAGTGGCTGCTTATAGTTCTCTCGCGCTACGCGCGTCAAGCGAAAAGGCAAACTGCGAATGCTATACTTCGCCCATGTTTCATCGATTTCTTTTCTGCGGATTTCTCTGCCGCTTGGAGCTCGGCAAACGCACAGGCGCCTTTGCAGCAAGCACAGGAACTGAGGCGGCAGGCGGATGCCAAAGCGTTTGCGGGAGATTGGGCCGCAGCAATTGCGAGTTACGACGAGGCATTGCGGGTTTCGCCGCGAAATTCTGAGCGCGCGGAGATCGGACTGGCGCAAGCCTATCGCGGCGCGCCCAACTACGACGAGGCCAGGCGCAGTGCTCGAGCGCGCCCGCACGCAGCATCCACAAAGCGCGAAACCGCTCGCGGCGTCTCGGCGATCTCGGATATCGAGCTGCAGACCTACGACGCGGCGATCGAGCACCTGCGCGCGGTCTCTGGCACTGGCACCATCTGCACATCGAATCGCGCAACCGCCTGGCGGTCGCTTACCAGGCCAAGGGAGACTTGGACGGCGCGCTGGCGCAGATCGCGAAGGTTCTGGCGCGCGATCCCAAGAACGCTCTCGCCTATTACACGCGCGGCGAAAATTTATTCGCGACCGGAAACCAGGACGCGGCGGGCGCTGGCCGATGCGGAAGGTTGTCGAGCTGCAGCCAGCGGAATCCGCGGAGGGCGACTCCTGCTGGCGTGAAATTCTGCTGCGCGCGCCGCAGGGCGAAGCCGGCCGAACAGACGCCGGGGAGCGCTGCCGGCGAGCGGTTGCGGCGCTCGAACCGCTGCTCGGCAACGTCAGCCAGAGGATTCGGAGACGCTCTTTCTGCTTTCCCGCGCGTACGAATGCGCGGGGGACATCCGAAGCAGGCGCAGAAAACACTGGCGGCGTTCGAGGCCTCTTCGCAGAACGACCGCGCGACGAAAGAGAACCAGACGCAGGCCAAGCACCTGGTGCAGCAAGCGAACGAGCTGCGCGTTGAAAGAATGATTTCGCCGGCTCGCTCGATCTGCTGCAGCAGGCCATTGCGCACGATCGCCACGTACGGCGCGGCGTTATTCGCAGCTGGCGAAGCTCATACTACTCCGCGGGCGACATCGAGAAGGCCAGCGACGTCGATCGCGCAGGCGCTGCGCGCGCAATCCCTACCAGCCGGAGTTTCTCTACGTGCAGGGCAAGAGTGTTCGGAGAAGCAAGGAGAAGCCGGACGAGGCCCTCGCGTGCATTTGCGAAAGCGGACAGCGATGGTAAATCCGAAGGAGTCGGACGCGTATTTCGAGATGGGCGCGATCTACCAGCAGCGCGGACGACCGCGCGCACGCGCGCTGGCGGCGTACAAGAGAGCCGCAGCAGCTTTCGCCGGACGATCCCGAGTACCAGCGCGCGCTGGCGGCGCTTTCCGGACACGTCGCGCGCCTTGATCGCCTTCGCAATGCGCAGCAGCGGCTAGCCGGTTCGCTCCGTGTCGGCCAAAAAAGCCAAGAGCAGATTCCTCGCTGCGCTCCCTTCCTTCGTCAGGGTAAGCAGAATGACAGGTGGACGGGGTAGTCGTCGAGGGCATGGCGGAGAGTGGGCTGAGACTGGCACTCGAAGCCGCAAGAACCGAAAATAGCGGCAACGCTTCGGCTGCGCTCAGGACAAGCCGGCGCTACGCGCGGCAAAGCTCGCCGGCGATGTGTCGAGTTTAGTTTCAGGGCCCTCTGATGTCGAGTCATCGCTATTGGGCCGGGTGGGTCGTGGCTGCCGGGGTGGGGCGGGTTGAGCAGGTCCGCGAATTCCTTGTAGAATTTCGGTTTGTCGAGGTCGTCCTGAATTTCCACTTCGCGCTCGCCCATGTGCGGGCGGGTGGTTTCGGTCCAGACGAGCGTGTCGCCGTAGGAGGCGCCGTGGTCGATGGAAACGTCGAGGTAGAGCTTTTTCCACTTGGTGATGATCGAAGGATCGAGCCAGGCCACGGACGGCTAACTCGTCCCACAGATAATTGTCCTCGGCGTATTTGGCGGTGTATTGCCCGGCGGGATACTGGCTCTTGCCAATCTGCGAAATCAGATCTTTGTCCATCTTGGTCTTCACGCGAAATATCCACGGTGGTTACGCACGATGCGCGGCCAAGGCGCGTGGAGGACGATGCGCGAACGCTTCGGGATCCATCCACAGATTGAATTCGCGGCGCGGCGTCATGGTGAATTCGGGGTCGTCGGTTTGCGGATTCAGGCTGCCACCCATCAGGACGAGTTCCTTGGCGAGCGATGCAAATTGCAGGGTCGATGGCCTGCGCGAGAGCGAGGTTTGTGAGCGGGCCGCCTTCGTAAATGGTGACCTGGTGAGGATATTGATGAACCATGCGCAGCAGGAAATGCGCGACGTCTTCCGGTCGGAGCTTTGGTGGTGGGCGCGCCTTCGGGCATGGGCGGAATTTCCGACGGGCCGTGCACTGCGATGCCGCTTGGCGAAATTCCACGCGCCCTGATAGACTGACCTTGCCGTAGAGCGTTTCCCAGCGAGCGATGTACTCCTTGCCGTTCACCAGAGGGAAAGCCGCACCGGGGACCACGGGAATGTCGGTGCGGCCGATAATTTCGAGCAGGCGCAAAGCGTGCAGGACTTCTTCGTCGCGCCAAGCGTCACCGGTGACGATGGTGATGCCGAGAACATCGGTGTCGGGCGATTGCACGAGGGCGAGGATGGCTTGCGTGTTGGTGCCGCCGGGGCCGGAGCAGTCCTCGTCGATGATAATTTTGCGTTTTTCCTGGGCCGCTAGGGGGGATGCGGCGGCGACAACGGCAAAAATCAGGAGCGCGCAGAGAACGCATTTTGAGAAAGTGGTGAGCGGAAAAGCGCGGTTTCGCGGGAGACGTTGACAGTGAAATGTCACGAAAGCGATTGGTTGAAAGTTCTCGATTAGAACGGGATGCCGCTGTTTGTTTTCTACGAGTTCGCGGGTGTTCTAATAAACGATGTTCTCGATTAGAAATATCCGTAGAACGGCCGCAGATTCGAGGCAAGAAGCGATTCGAATCGGCTGGCGATTTCGCCACCATTTGCTGGGAAGCTCGCCCATTTGAGTAGCTGTCCTGTTGAGTTTGTGAAAGCAATCAACCGGGAAGCCTCACGGGTTGAAACCCTCGAGGGGTGAGCCAGCTTTAAGTCGGAGCTGAAGCTCCGACCCCCTAAGGAGTTGGCGATCAGGCGCAGAGTAGAGGCCGAGCGTGGCTCCGACACTCCCAGCCAATAGCTGGCCCGCGACTTCATTGCGCCGGGCCCGCTTGCCTTTCGTTTGTGCTCCATCGTCATAGCTCCAGAATTACGCTAGCACGGAGAAGCGCGGTTTGGAAGGATGTGCATGCTGTGGACACCGGTCCGCCTGAAGGCGGCCGGGCAACTCGCCGAATGTGAAACCCAGATTGCTAACGCGTCTACGAACGCCGCGATGCGACTCAGTAGGCTATCTAGAACTGGAAGCGGGCGCCGAATTGAGCGGCGAACGCGGTGGCGCCGGGAGCTAGCTGATCGACCGTGCGATATCCCGGCGTGTTGTGCGGAGTTGGCAACGCCGTAGAGCGGGTTGCACTGCAAGTTCGCACAGCGTCGGACTGATCGGAACGCATACCCGTGGGAGTGACGAACGCAGAAACGTCGGGATCAGAGTACAAGGTTGCTGGAGTTCGTAACATTAAATAGATCGGCCGAGAAGCGAACGGACGTAGCGCTCCTTGAAAGTTGAAGTCCTTCGCAATCCTGCATATCCCAGTTGTAGAACGCGGGCTGGCGTCCGGGATATTCGGGCATCAAGAAACGGTTTTCCACCGCCGATTTGAACCGTGGGACGGTCGTTGTTCGAAAACTGATTGATCACGTCGTCGCCGTTAATGTCCACGGTGGAATACGCGGGGTAGGCGAGGCCGCTGTGAAGGATGAAGTTCGTGCTCCAGTTGAAGCCCCATGGAAGATCGACGACCATGCCGCCCTTGAACTGGTGAGTGATATCGAGGCCGTCGCGGCCGTAATCCAAGTTGAGATTAAAGGGATCCTGTGGGCCGTAAGAAGGTTTCGGTGTCTCGCTCGCTCGACGCGTTAGCGAAGTTGCGCGACCAAGTGTAATTGGCGAAGAATTGAAAGCGCTGGGAGAAACGTTTATTCACACCAAGAACAAACTCGTTGTAGTTCCCATGGCCGAAGCTGCCAATTTCGCTAGCTAAAGAGGGTCGGGTCGAGAGGAGTGGCGAAACCTGGAGTGCCCAGCAACGGGGTCTACCCAGTCAATGCCTACCCAGGGGTAAAGTTTCGGAACCATCGGGTGGTACTGAAGCCGCCCGTGGGAAATCCGCGGAATGCACCCAGGCATAGTTCGCTTGAGACGGTCCGAGTATTCGTGAACGAGTGCTCTACGCCGACGTGAAGTTCGAGACGCGCGGGTTGCGAAAGGCCGGGTCCACGTAGCTTATGCCCGGGCATCCGGCGACGCCAGTGCAGAGGCCGCTCGCGCTGATAGCAAGAGTTGAGGGGAAAAGGTACGGCAAATTACTCGACGGTGAACAACCGAAGACAGGCGGGCAGAATTAGTGGTTTGCGAGGAGTATCGTTGGTTGGGAAGAAAATCAAGGCGTTTGGGCGTAGTAGACACCCCGAGCGGCGCGGACGACGGTGGGATGTTCGGTGCCGCCCACGTTCCAAGCGAACCTACGCGGGACCGAACTGCGTGAAATCGTTAGGAACGTGCTGGGGCGGCGCAACCATTTTGCTGGAATTGCCTTCGGATCCAAACGGTGTTTCCCGGAATGGCAGATTGCGGCGTCGGATGGGTGGTGCCGGCCCAGCGGAGACCATAGGTCAAAGTGATGCGCGAGGCGCAGCTGCCACTTGTCCTGCTAGTGGAGGCCGATTCCGGTTTGATAATTATTTTTCAGGGTGTTGGCTTTGAAGACGTTTTCGTTGTCAGGCGACACCTTGAATAAAGAAGAAGGGATTGGAGCAGCCGGAATGGGTTGGCCAGTGTTCGCGGTGTAGTTCGCGCACCAGGGAGCGGTCGGGCTGGGCTAAAATCGCAAAGGGTATTGAACTCGTACTCGCCCGTGCTCCAACCGGCAAAAATGTCCTTGCGGTCGGTAAACGAATCGACATCGCCGCCGAACTTCATGTCGTGTCTTCCAAATGAGTAGGAGAGTTGTCGGCGGCTTGGATTTTGCCGGCGTCGTTGTTTCCGGGTAAGTAGGAGCGCTACGAAGGAGATGCGTTCTCGTTGATGAGGATCTGGGCGCGCCATTGCAGATAGCGTGGCGCTTGCGGTTTTCGCCGCTGATTTCGAGGCGAGCTTCGTTCACCTTACGGCCTAAAACGGTGGTGAGGGCAAACACGCCGCCTATGCCCTGATTTACAAAGTTTTCCGCGGCGCCGATGGAGTAGGGAGTTTCGGTCTGACCCTGTCCTCCGGTGAAGCCGTTGGTATGGTTGCGACTGCCGAGGCCGCGAACGCTGAAATGGTTGATAGGGCTGAATTGATAATCGTAGTGGCCCAGCAGGGTGAAAAATTCTGATACTGGTTGTGCGGGCCGGTGAGGGCGCCGATGGTTGTGGCGTTGTAGCATGCGGGCAATAAATTTGCGCCGACGGCGCCGGGGCAAGCAGACGGCAGCGTATCCGAAGACGCCTACCTGGGGCCCAATAACTGGACCGGAAGAGGCTTCGAACGCTTGGCAGGCGACGAAATCAATTGCGGTAGGCGGACAGAAGACGGTGTTGAGGGGGCCGTTTTCGCGCTGGATGTCGGTGGCGAGGAAAAGGAATTGGCGGTCTTTGTGAATGGGGAATCCGGCGGAACCGCCGAACTGATTTTGGTTGTCGATGTTGGAAGGTTCACCGAGGCCGTCATTCGCGGTTAGGTTGCCGCCGCGATAATATTCGTGCGCTTCGCCATGGAGTGCGTTGGTGCCGGACTTGGTGACTACGTTGAGCAAGCCGCCCGTTGCGCGGCCGAATTCGGGAGCGAAGCCGTTTGTGACGACTTGAAATTCCTGGACGGCTTCGAGAGGGACGGTGAGGTTCTTGGTTTCGAGCGAGCCGAAATTTTCTCCGAAATAATTGTTGGTGGAGTCCGCGCCGTCGATAACCAGGCCGCTGTAGTCGCTTTGCTGGCCGCCGAGGCGGATGCCGCCGCGCAACCCCGGAACAACCTGAGCTGAGGGAGAAAGAAGAGCCATATCGCGATAATCGCGGCCGGGGAAGGGCAGGTTCTCGACGCTGGTTGAGTTGAGCAATTGAGTGATGCCGGCAGTGCTGGTGTCCACGATCGCGCCGCTGCTGGCGATGACTTCGACGGTCTGCGACTGGGTCTTGAGCGGCATGGTGATGTCCAGCTGCAAGGAACCGCCGACGTTGACGACGATTTGTTTTACGGTGGTAACCGCGAAGCCGTCGGCTTGGGCAGTAATGGTGTATTCACCGGGCGCAACGTTGTCGAAAGAGTAGGTGCCGTCGGTCTCTACCGGCAGTTCACGGCGAATGCCGGTGGAAGGATTTGTGAGCGTCAATTGGCAGTGGCGACGGAGGCGTGAGAGGTATCAAACACGGTTCCACGAATGGCGCCGTTCTGGGTGTTTTGCGCGAACGCAGCCGCAGCCGCGAACAGAGAACACCCGAGCAGCACAGCCAGGAACACGGTCTTCCAGGTTTTCATTGCGACTCTCCCGATGCGAGACGACACTTTGAATGAGCGGACGGATTGCTGAAAAAATTGCTGTGTGCGTTATAGGTGGTACGTCCCAGGACCGGCGGAATAGCCGCTTGGAAGTGAGCCAGTCCAAAATGCAGGCGATCGTTGCGATTCACTTTTAGGACGCGGCCCCCAGCCCAAGATGGGCGGTAGGCTAGCTCTCGGGCTATGTAGAGTCAACAAAAAACTGGCGTTGCGCGCAAAGATTTCCACAGTCTGAATGCGCTGCGTTTAAAAAAGTCTAAGAAATTGCCTGGAGTTCTAGCGCCTGTGCTGCGAGAGACGCATCCTGTTAGAATCAGTCCCGAAATGAACCGAAGGAAATTCTACACCGGACGATTGGCGCTGGTTGCCGCGGGCGTTCTGCTGGTGGCAACTTGGGATTTAGTGGCGCAGCCGTTGGTGCAAGAAACAAAAGGCGAGATACTGCGCCGGCGTTCGGAGGTGGCTAACCCCTTTCACGTGCAATTCCAAGACGTTACGCGCGATGCGGGGATTCATTTTCACCACGAGCGCGCGGCTTCGCCCGAAAAACTGTATTTGGAGACGATGGGGGCGGGCGTCGCGTGGATCGATTATAACCAGGATGGCTACCTGGACGCGTTTTTTTGTAAACAGCGGGTACACCCCATTTTTTCATCCGGAGCACCCGCCCCAGCCGGCGCTGTATCGCAACAATCGCGACGGCACGTTTACGGATGTAACGGCGGCGAGCAAGATTCATTCGGACGGAACTTTTTTCTTTGGCGTAGCGGTGGGTGATTACGATAACGACGGCTATCCGGACATCTACATGACGGGATACCGCCATTCAGTTCTGCTGCACAACAATGGAGACGGCACTTTCACCGATGTGACCGCCAAGGCCGGAGTGGGAGACGACGGAAACTGGGGCACGGCGGCGGGGTGGTTTGACTACGACCACGACGGCTTGCTCGACCTGCTGGTGACGAATTACGTGCAGTACGACGAAGACCATCCGGTGTCGTGCGGAGAAAATAAACCAGGATATCGTGCGTATTGCCACCCAGACAGTTTTCACGGCACGTCCATGCGGCTGTATCACAACAACGGGGACGGGACGTTCACGGATATGACGGCTAAGGCCGGGCTGGTGAACACCGATGGGAAGAGCTTGGCGGTAGTGTTAGCGGACTTTAACGGCGACGGCTGGCCGGACATTTTCGTCGCCAATGATACGCAGCGCAATTTTCTGTATTTGAATAATGAAGACGGCACATTTCGCGATGCGTCGTACAAATCCGGCGCGGGATTTAGCGAGGAGGGGCGTCCCGAGGCGGGGATGAGCGCCGACGCCGCCGACGTGATGAACAATGGCTTGTTATACCTCTTCGTCAGCCACCTGGATTTCGAGTTGAACAGGCTCTATCGCAACAATGGAGACGGCACGTTCACGGACGACACGATCGCCTCCGGGTTGGGGCAAACAAATATTTTGAGAAGCGCATTCGGGGCGCGCATGTTCGATTTTGATAATGACGGGTGGCGCGATCTACTGGTGGTGAACGGGCACATTCTGGATAACATCCCGCTGTACCATCCGGAGGTGAAGTACGCGGAAGAAAAGGTGCTTTACCGGAACCTCGGCGATGCTGTGTTCATGGATGCAACGAAAACGCAGAATGCGGGTTTTCGCTCGCCGCGCGTGGGGCGCGGGCTCGCCGTGGGAGACTACGATAACGACGGCTGGCAGGATTTTCTGGTGAGCAATAACGGCGAGGACGCGCAGCTATTTCGAAACGATGGCGGGAGCGAGCCGGCTGCGGCCGGGAATCACTGGCTGGCGGTGCGTTTGGTGGGAACGAAAAGCAATCGCGACGGGAATGGCGCGTATCTGAAATTAACCGCGGGAGATTTCAGGAGTTACGACCAGGTCAAAGGCGGGATGAGCTATTGCTCGGCGCAGGATCCGCGCATCTTTTTTGGGCTGGGGAAACACGAGCGCGTGGATACGCTCGAAATCCGCTGGCCAAGCGGACACGTGGACGTGCTGCAAAATCTTCCCGTGGACTATTTCCTCACGGTGCAGGAAGGCAATCCGGAGGCGAAAGCGGTGCGCTACGCACAGCGACACCCGAAATAGCTAGGATGGCGGGGGATAAAGTTTGGGCCAGAAAAGGAACGATGAACCGATTGAGTTGGTCGTCGATGAAGAGGCATTTTCCGTTCTAAGTGGGGAATGCGAAAAGATCATAAACACTCGAAAGCGCCTGCCGGATTTCGTATTTCAGCGTCCATTCGTAAAATATTTCGCGATTGAGCATGCCAATATTTTCAAGAAAGAATTTGGGTCATTTCTCTTCAAGTTATCGAAGATTTTTGAGGACGAATCTGTCAATTACATGACTCTCGATCCTCATCCGATTGATTACTACTACCGGAACTTGTCCTTTTTTGGCTTGGCTTCTTTTAAGCCGTCTCGTGTAATGGAAAGATATGTGCCAGTAATGTCGCGTGAGGGGAACGTTGATTCATTTCGATCCCGTGGGGGAGATGTGGGGGCATTTTGGGGCTCCTCGCTGAAATGGGGAATATTTTGCGACAGAATCTCGTGGGAAATGGCCGTCATTGCTGTTTCAGAGAATGTTGATGTACCAACAATTGGCAGTTTTCGATGCATGGATGCTTCATGGTTTTCTGACTACGTCAAATCTCAGTATTTTAGTAAAGATGCTTCTATTGCTTTAGATTTCACTCAAAGGTTTCTAGCTAACTATTCTATTTGATTGTTGCCAGTCGTTGCGTTAACGCTTCATGCGAGGTTCAACTCGGAAACATTCCTGTGGCGGTCAAATCTTCTCCCCGCAATTCCAGGATTACGCGCGGAAGCGGCTTCGGGGGCGGGCCATCGAGGACGGAGCCGTCGGCTGCCGAGAAAACTCCGCCGTGGCACGGACAGGCGAATACTTGCTGCTCCGGCCGGTAAAATATGGGGCAGGCTGCGTGCGTGCAAAGGCGGCTGAACGCGAGGAATATGCCTTCCGACGGATGCAGCAGGAAGCAAGGGTGCTCGTCATTGGGGTACGAGATGATTTTCACCGCGCCGACGGGGAAGTCGCCCACATTCGCGACAACTTTGACCGGGTAGGAATTCTTTCGCTCGCGGATGAAGATCACCAAGCCTCCGAAAGCTGCGACGAGGCCGACGGCGGTCAGATATTTTGCGAACTGGCGCCGCGGGAGTTGTTGGTTGTCAGTATTTTCGATGGGAATTCTCCTGGGCCGCGAAAAGGTCGCGTGCTCTTTTTCTACGAGTTTGCGCGCGCGGTTCGGTCACCGCTTTGCAGCTCGACAACTTGGGCCTTCAGTTGCGCCACCTCTTGGCGCAGCATTCCGGTAACCACGCGCTCGTACCCGGCTGCGGCGCGCGCGGCGAGACGGTCGAGCATTTCGCGCTCGTCGGCGTCGATGTCATTGCCAGTCTCGTGCGGCCCGAGCAGAACTACCGCAGTGGCTTCAGTGATTCCGCTTCGCACCGGGACCGAAAGGCAGGGCGCGTCCATTCCGGGGGGAAGTTCGTCCGAATCCCAGTCATCGTGATTTAGACGAACGGGAGCGCCGACTTGCAAACTGCGCAGTGCGATTGCATCAGATTCCGGGCGCAGTTCTTTCTTCATGGAAGCATTCCAGCCTTTGGTGTCCTGCGTACGCCGGAACACGTTCCCCTCGCTTCGGAAAACCGCGCCGGACGACAAGCAGAGGGCGCGGACCGTGCTTTCCACGAGCAGGCGGTCGATCTCGGCGAGGGATTCGGCTTGTGCGATAGCTTCACTGGCGTCCTTGAGCTGTCGTTTCGCGGAGTGAAACCGGCGATTGAAGATACGGTCGACGAGTTCGACAGCGGTCTCGTGCAAGCGATTCACCAGGAGCAAAACGACGGGAGCCACCAGCAGTGGCCAGACCCAAGCAGGCAGTCGAAATGTCTCCTTAACGATATCGAGTTTCTGCTCGAGCTGAAAGATTGGGACGCCGATGAGCAACGTCAATGCAACCAGGGTCGTGCCGTGGCGAAGCGGGATGGATACACTCACCACGCGGCGCTGCCACACTGCCTGCGATGCGAAATAGACGAGTACTCCGTTCGGCAAATACAGAAGACCGATAAAAGCTTGGGAGGGTGAGAAGCCGAACAGATGGAAAATCAGGTCAGAGGACTGACAAAGCTCAGCCAAGATGAATGCCGGAAGTCCGATAGCACATCCCCAGATTACCCAGCGCATGCGTTGCTCATCTTGCGGTGGCAGCGAGCGACGACGTTCCAGCAGAATCAGCAGGACAACGGCGTCGATTGCGTAGCCCGCCAGAAAGCTGATCTCGGTGATCCTCTCCGTCGGAAAGCCGAACAAGTTGGCAAAGCACAGCAGCGTGAGCACGAACATGGCAGCGCCGAGCAGCGGCACGGCCCATGGCACTTTCTGCCAGCGCGGTTCGGTTCGGTCGTCGGGGAACCGCAGCGCGAATATCATAAGGCCGGCGAAAGCCGCGCCTTGCGCCAACGCTTCAGCGAACTCCTGAGCGAGCACGGCAAGCGGCCAACGTTGTAACAACGCGTAGTAGGTGAACGTCTGGCCCGGATTTATCCAGACCACGTAGAGGAACAATCCCCAGGTCATCAAGCTGGGGCGCGTCCAAACGAGCCAGAATGCAATGATGATTACAATAATCCCCACGACAGTGTCGAGGAAAAGCACAACTCTCTCCGGCGGATTCAGCGGAGCTGGAACGGACTGAAGCTCCACGGTTTTTGGTGCAGCGCCGGTGCTCGGCTTGAGGGTCAGGGTGATCTGGTGGTTTGGCAATGCTGCCTGCATGCCACCCAAGCCGCCGAGGACGGCGACCAAGCTGGCGCATTGAGGAGTGCCGGGCGGAATACAGCGCATGGCCTTCAGGTCTACGCGGTCGCCTGGGACGATGCCGCCAGCGGCGGCTGGAGAGTCCGCAGCAGAATGAAACGGGGCAAGAACGCCGGTGACAATCCCGTCGTTGTCCACGGACAGGCCGAACGAACTGAGCGAGTCGATAACTCGCTGCAGCCCGGGAACAATCATCGCCAGAGCCCAGAGAGTCAACAGAACCAGAAAAAACCGGCCGACGCCGCTCCGGCTAGCTTTATCTTCCTGCGTTGAGACGCTCCGCGAGCCTATGGCTGCACCTCAGCCTGTCAAGATTCCCGATGAGACTTCTGCCGGACAGTGAAACTTTATTACACCCGAACAGTTTCAGGCTTCGCGGCGAGCACCTGGACCTATTGGCCGACCACGTGGCCAACCTGCAAGCGGGTTTGCAGCATGCGCAAGATGGTGTCGCGATCGATCATGCCGACGATGTGTTCGTCGGAAATTACGGGCATCTGGTTGATGTCCTCGCTCTGCATGCGCTGCAGGATGGCCAGCGCGGGCTCCGCCGGCGAGGCTGAATGAATGCGCTCGAGCGGCATCATTACCGCTTGGATCGAAGTGTTGGCCCATTCTTCTCGCGGCAGCGCGCGCGCGGCATGCAAAGTGGCAAGGCCCACGGGGCGGCCGGCGCCGGTGACGATATGGCAACGGCGGCCGGTGCGCAAAACTTCGTGGACGTAATCCTCCACGGACATGTCGCGCGGGACGGTGGGAATATCGCGCGTCATGATATCGGCAGCGCGGATGTCCGTGAGTGTGTGGCGCATGGCTACCTGCATCAAGCTTTCCTGCGCCGCGCTCAGGAGGAACCATCCGATGAAAGCGGTCCACAGGCCGCCGACCCAGTTTCCGTTCAGCGCTTGCCAGACACCCAGGATGATCATCAAGTAGGCGAAAATTTTTCCGGCGGTTGAGGCAATTTTCGTCGCGCGGGTGAAATTTCCGGTCAGGCCCCAGGCGATGCCGCGGAAAATGCGACCGCCGTCGAGCGGAAATCCCGGGACTAGATTGAAGACGGCCAGTGCGATATTAATTTCCCAGAGCCAGGTGGCTGCAGCCTGGACCATATCGTTGCCGTGAAGGTAGTGCGCGACGAGCCAGAAGCAGCCGGATAGAAATATGCTGGACAGCGGGCCGGCGATGGCGATGTTGAATTCCTGCTTGGCATTGTCGGGCTCGCGAGTGATTCGCGCCAGGCCGCCGAAAACAAAAAGCGTGATGGAAGCGACGGGAATGCGGTAGTGCTTGGCCACCGCGCTATGGCTGAGTTCGTGGAAGACCACCGAAGCGAAAAACAAAATACTGGTGATGATGCCGAGGGCCCAATGCTGCGCCGAGGACCAATTCGTGTGCTGAGAGGTGAATTGAGTTCGCAGAGAAAGCGTAATCAGAAAAAAAATGATGAACCAGCTGGCGTGCAGGTAGATAGGAATGCCGAAAACACGACCGATCCGAAAGCCGGTCGCGGGAGCCGAATCCTGA
The DNA here is from genome assembly GCA_963830375.1 of uncultured Acidobacteriota bacterium. GTDB lineage: Bacteria > Acidobacteriota > Terriglobia > Acidiferrales > UBA7541 > Palsa-295. The sequence goes on along the minus strand of CAWHMJ010000008.1, from coordinate 164,709 downwards.
GCGGTAACCGGCGGCGGGCCGGGCGGCGATGCCAGGTCAGAGGATCGAGACTCTGGTGACTGTGCCATTAGCGCGATATTAACAGGCCTCCGCACGCATTGCACTGAGGCGACTGGCGGAACCCTCTTCGGCGCGACAGCAGATTCCAGGAATTATGCCGCGAAGCAGCTTACCAGACCGAGCAACGCAGTTCAGCCGCGCGCACCATGGCATCACCGGCCTTGCAACCGAAGGCCTTACAGAATTCAGGCAAATTCGAAAGCGGGCCGATGACGCGATATTTGCTGACCGGGTGAGGATTCGTGAGCACGAACTGGCGTTGCGCGTCGGGACGAATCTCGTCGCCTCGAGCTTGTCCCCAGGAGATGAAAAACTGTTGTTCCGGCGTGAAGCCGTCCTGGTCAGGCGGGCGGGGCTTGCCTTCCATTGATTTCTCGAAGGCGAGATAGGCAAGCTTTACGCCACCCAGGTCGCCGATGCTTTCGCCCAGTACCAATTTCCCGTTTTCGTGCATGCCGCCTTCCACGGTGTAGCTGGAGAACTGATCGACGACACACTGTCCACGGCTCTGAAATTCCTTGTAGTCCGCGGGAGTCCACCAGCTCTTGAGCTCGCCTGTGCTGTCATACTTCGCGCCTTGGTCATCAAAACCGTGGGAAATCTCGTGACCGATGACCGGGCCAATACCGCCGTAGTTGACTGCATCGGTGGCATTCACATCAAACATGGGCGGCAACAGAATCCCCGCCGGGAATACGATTTCATTGAGCAGCGGATTGTAATAGGCGTTTGAAGTTGGCGTGGTCATGCCCCAGCGGAGGCGATCGACCGGCTTGCCGATGAGTTGCGCGTCATCGCGGACGGCAAAACGCCGCGCCGCAACTACGTCGTTCCAATAAGAGTCGCGCGTGATTTCCACGCTGCTGTAATCCTTCCATTTGTCCGGGTAGCCGACTTTGGGATTGAAGGTGGAAAGTTTCTCCAGGGCTTTCTGCTTGGTCGCGTCGCTCATCCAGGTAACCGTCAAGATGTCGTCATGCAAGGCCAGCAGAATGTTCTTCACCATCTCTTGCATGCGTGCCTTGGCTTCCGGGGAAAATGTTTTTTCAACGTACTTTTTGCCCAAGGCCTCGCCCAGGTCTCCGTCCGTAGCTTCGACACAACGCTTCCAGCGGGGTTTCATTTCTTTGGCGCCTTCCAGGTACTGCTGGTAGAAAGCGAAGTCCTCCTGGACGAAAGGCGCGGAAAGAGAGGGAGCAGCGGAGTTCAGCAGCTGCCAAGTCAGATAGGTTTTCCAGTCAGCAAGAGAAGTTTGCTGCAGTTGCCGCTGGAACTCCTGCATGAATTTGGGCTGATCGACGTTGACGGCGACGGCAGGATCGAGATTCGAAGCCTTGAAATACTCGGCCCAGTTAAAATCGGGCGTAATTTTCTGGAGGTCATCCAGTTTCATCTTGTGATCCGTGGCGTAGGGGTCCCGCAACTCCACATTCGTCAGCGTTGCGCCGGCGAGCGCAGTTTCCATGCGCATCACAACTTGTGCCGCAGCCGCAGCGGCGGGCTTGTCGGAACCGGCCAACACGAACATTGCCGCGACGTGCTCCACGTACTTTTGGCGCGTCTCTTTGGACTTGTCATCGTCCTTGAAGTAGTAATCCCGATCGGGAAGGCCGAGTCCGCCGGCGCCCGCATCGGCAATCACTTGCTGCGGGTTGTGGGGGTCTTGGCTCGAACCAAAAAAGAATGGAACAAAGATACCTTCCTCGTGCAGACGAGTGATGGCGTGCGTGAGATCGGCGACCGTGGCGATGGATTGGATGAGATCGGTTTCGCTCTTGAGCGCGTTTACACCCTGTGCGTCAATTCGCTTCTCGTCCATGCAAGCGCCGTAATAATCGCCGATTAAACGGTCTGTGGACTTTGGAGGAGCAGTGGACGAATGAGCGGCGGCTTCCTCGAGAATGCCGCGGAGCACGTCCTTGGTGGACTCTCCGGCAGCCCAGCGCTTGCTCCATATCACCATCGAAGGCGGAATGGGATTGTTCGCGCGCCAGTTGCCATTGGAATATTCGTAGAAGTCTTGGCAGGGGCTGGCCTTGCGATCGAGGTCGTTGAGGTCGATCCCGTGCAAGGGCTTGTCCTGCGCGCAAAGCGAGGAAGCGCACAACATCGCTGCCAGAGCAAAATACAAAAGTCGCATAAAGGCCTCTTGTGTGTAGTCTCGGTAAACGCCGCAAAGGAGGTTACCTATGAAGCCGAGAGATATCAATACTCACTAATTGCAAGCTGGCATGAGAGGCCGGCTTATCGTCTAGTCATACGGCTCAAGAACTTTGTCCGTGTTACGCGGATGATTTGCAAAGCTTGCCCTCGGCAATGAACCTCGTCCGGGAAACCAGCCGATTGCCAGCAACCTTTTCTTGGCTTGAGCGCTCTCGGTTTCTGGGTCGTAGCGTCCGTTTTCCACGGCGTGTGTGGGGCGCCACTACTTTGGCAATACGCCTATGCAGCTAAACCTCCTGCTATGAATGAAGTGATTGTTGGCCACGCCCATGCATTTCACCGCTGTGCCCGGCTAAGTAACGGGAGGCAGCCATGGAAAACGTGATCGGTTTCGGCGAGGTGGCAATAGCAATCTTTACGTCGTTTGCGGTGGCGCTGACAGTTCAGTGGATCGGATTGGTGGCGCTGATGCGTCTGATGCCAGCCCGCAAGGCGGGATTGGCAACGGCAAAGGTGGCGGAGCACGAGGCACAGAGAAAAGTTGGTGAGCTGTCACTCGTGCCGCGGGAGCGGAAGAACGCTGCGTGAGGGTTTTTGTTCCGAAAAGCCAACCGGCGCCGCGAAAAGAGGGCTGATTTGGTTAGATATTGAAGTGAACAGGAGGCGTCATGCTATTTCTAAGGTTTTTGTTTTTTGCAATCAGCGCCACATTTGTAGCCGTCGCAGTGGGGTTGGTGATTTACGATCTATTTCTCGCATTCGAACTTGGGCGGTTGCTGCGTTCGGACGAGCGTCCGCCTGAAAAAGGTGTGGAAGGGCACTCGAGCGAGACTCCCGTCTCGGCTGCACCGTCGCGGCGGCTCTGGACGCGATTCGATCTCCGGTGAGGATTGCCAGAACGCGACGGGCGATTCGCTGGGCGGCGGCCGCCAAGCTTGTGGCGGTGGCGGCCCTCTTATCGCTGGCAGCTTCGAGCATTTTGGTTGTGCCGGATGGCGAGGCGGCCGTGCGCATCAGCCAGATTTCCGGGGTGCGGCCTGGAACGCTTTACTCCGGGACGCATTTCATCCTGCCGCTGATAGACCGCGCCCAGCTCTATGATGTGCGGGACAAAGTGTTTTCGACGTCGGCCGCTGAAGGGACGCGCGAGAAGCTGGAAGTGCTGAACGTGGAGACGCGAGAAGGGCTGGAAGTGGGGCTGGCGGTGACGGTGCGGTACCGGATCGATCCTCGGCGGCTTGATTACGTGCAGGCGAATTTGCCGCAGCCGATCGATCAGGAAATCGTGGCTCCGGTGGTGACCAGCGTGTTCCGCGAGGTGGCGCCGAATTATGTGGTGCGCGACATTTTCGCCATCAAGCGCGAGGAGTTTCGGCAACGCGCCACGCAAATCATCACGACGCGGCTCGGCAGCGATGCCATTGAAGTGAAAGAAGTGTTGCTGCGCAAAATTCAGCTTCCGGAGGAGTACGCGCAGGGGCTGCAAGGGTTGCTGCTGAAGGAGCAGGAAGACGACCGCGTGACGGTGGATCAGAGCATCGAGCAGAAGAAAGTGAAGATCGCGGAGTCGCAGGCCGAAGCGCAAAAGGTGCGGCAGGTCAAGCACGCCGAGGGCGATGCGCAGACGCGCGTGCTGATGGCCAAGGCGGAATCGGATTCGATGCAATACACGCTGCCTTTGAAACAAAAACTGATCGAGCAGTCGCGGCTGGAGGCCGAAGCGCGCAAGGAGACCACGATTCAGGATGCCGAAGCTCAAGCACAGGCGAAAGTGATTAACAGCAAGGCGGAAGATGAAAGCAGCAAGTTGCGTTCGGAAACGCAGAACATTCTGACGGTGAAGAACGCCGAGGCTGCCGGCGCAGGCTAAAGTGATTGATGGTAAAGCCGAACTTGAACGGCGCAATTTGATGGCTGACGCGGAAGCGAACAATATTCGCGTGACGGCGCAGGCCGAGGGGGAACAGCTCCAGCTCGAAGCTGCGGCGCTGAAGACGAATCCGCTACTGGTGCAGTACACGGTGGCGGAGCGGCTTTCCGATCGGGTGCAGATCATGATGGTGCCGAACGACGGAAAGTTTTTCTTTACGAATGACGTGTTGAAATCGGCTTCGGCGGCGATGGATCCGGCGGTGAAGGGGAAATGAATTCCGGTTTGCTCCTCGCGATTCGGCGGCGGTTTTGGGAGGTGTGCTATGATGGCTTCTCAACGCTTTGTGCAACTGGCACAAGCCGATGCGGCGTCTTCCTCGACTCTTTTTCCTACGAACAATCATCGTCCTAACGTTTCTTACGCTCACAGGCTGGCCTTCGCGGGCGCAGTCGGCGCTGCAGATTCCGCCTGAATGGAACAAAGCCTTGGACACGCTCGCTGAGAAAATCGCAGCCGCGGCAAAACCTGCTAGAACGTTTTCCCTCGACGTTCAGAATATTTCCTCACTGAATGCTGGAGACGTTACCGGACTTCGGCAAACGTTGGTGGAAGACCTTACGGGTCTTGGATTCAGCATGACGCGGAAGCTGCCGGGAGAGGCGCAATTGCAACTGACGCTTTCCGAATCCGCAGAGGATTATGTGTGGGTGGCCGAGATTCGGCGCGGTGAAGCTCACGAAGTAGTGATGGTATCGGCTGCGCGAGACGGTGCTAAGAAAGCGGGTGCCAGGGAACCGTCGCTCACGTTACAGCGGAAATTGGTCTGGGAGCAGGACGAGAGAATTCTTGATTTTGGGTTGGTGCCGGATGGCAACGCGGCGGGGGCTTCGATCCTTGTGGTACTTCAGCCCGACAAGATTGCATTTTACGATCATCGAGCGGAGGCGTGGCACTTGAATCGCGAGATCGCTATCTCGCACGCGCGTCCCGTGCAACGGAACGTGGATGGCCGGATCGATCTACAGGCTGGTACAGCAACATTGGCGGATGCCGTGTGCGCCGGGGAGTTTCAGCGTCCGGAAACGGTGACGTGCAAAAGCGTGCCGCTCAGCTCCGGATGCCGATCTTGCCATGATGCAAGGAAACATCGTCGAGAGCGACGCTGCTCTTGCGTCCACTTGCAGCGGCAGTCCGCTCATGTTGAGTACCGGGTCCGGGGATTGGACAGTACGGGATTTCATTCAGGCCTATGAGGACAAAAATCAAAGAGAGCCGATAGCTCAACCGATTCAATTTCCAGGGCCGATTCTGGCGTTGTGGGCTTCGGAGGATGGCAAATCGGCACGAGTGGTTTCGCGGAATCTGCAAACGGGAGCGTATGAAGCTTCGATTGTTTCTGTTTCTTGCGGCGATTAGTCTGGTGCTAGCGGGCGCTGCGCCGCTGCGTCCGGCGCGGCGGCCGCGGTATGGAGGAACGTTGCGTGTGGAAATCGGAGCGATCATCCATTCGCTCGATCCAGCGGTGGCCGCTGCGAATCCGGAGGAAGCGGGCGCGAAAGCCGAGCTTGATGCGTTGCTCTACGATCGACGCGGCGAGGATGGGGCATTTGTTGGTACAGCAGGGAGTGGTCCCTTTCGCTTGTCCGCGTGGGAAGCAGGGAAGAGCGCGGTATTTGCAGCGAATGAGGATTATCGCGAAGGCCGGCCGTTTGTCGATTCCATCGAAGTGCAGATGGGACGCTCGGCTCACGATCGCGTGCTGGACCTGGAATTGAATAAAGCGGACTTCGCGCAAATTCCCGCGGAGCTGGCGCGCCAGGCGGCGGATCGCGGTGTGCGGGTGAGCGCGTCGCGACCGAACGAATTGCTGGCGCTGGTTTTTCTTACGGGACGCGGCGCCACAGAGAATGCGCGCGTGCGAGAAGCGATTGCGCGGTGCATCGATCGCGCGGCGATTGTAAATTTTATTTTGCAGAAGGAAGGCGAGCCGGCCGGCGGCCTTCTGCCGCAATGGTCGAGCGGCACGGCTTTTCTTTTTTCGACGGAGGCGGATGCCCGCGGCGCAAAGGAAATTTGGGCGCAAATCTCGCCGTCACCGAAGTTGGTGTTGGGATATGATTCCGCTGATACGCTGGAGCAAAGCGTAGCGGAACGAATCGTGGTGGATGCGAAAGAGGCCGGGATTTCCTTAGTGTCGAGAGCGATCCCAGCTTCCGAAAAGGCAATTGTGCACGGAGGAAGCGAGAGCCCAACGCCGCATAGTGAGGCGATCCATGTTGATGCGCGGCTCGTGCGTTTGCGAATGCCGTCGCCACTTCCGAGCGTTTCGCTGGCAGCTTTCATTGATAGACTGGGGCCGCTGGCGGGAATCAATGGCAGTCCGCTTCCGAAGAGCGCGTCGCCCGAGGACGTCTACGATAGCGAGCGGAGCATCATAAATGGCGGCTCGGTGGTGCCTCTTGTCTGGCTGCCGCAGGTTTATGGACTGAGCGCCCGGGTGCGCGATTGGAAGCAGCCAGCAGCAGGAGAGAGTTGGCCGCTGGCAGATGTATGGCTGGACTCGACGACGGACGCGCATTAGCTGCCGACGTGAAAGAATTGCGGTGATAAGCACAGACGAAAACTTTTGTGCTTCGCGGGAAGAGGAATCGTGACGTTTCGCTCCAAACTGTTCGTGAACTTCATGCTGGCGCTGCTGCTGTCCGTGGGCCTGGTGACCGCGTGCGTGACGGTGGTAACGCGCCACGCTTTCGACGAGTTAAATGGGGAGCACACGGACGCGCTGGTGTCGCAATTCCAGAAAGAGTTCGAGCGGCGAGGGCATGATGTTTTAAATCGCGTGCAGGGAATTGCGGACGCGGAGCCGACCGTGCGAATGGCGATAGACCTCAGCCGGCCGAACGCAGATATTTCCGTGTACGTGAACGACGCGCGCGGCGTAGCGCAATCGCATCAGTTGGACTTCCTCGATTTTGTGGGCACGGACGGTTCGATCATTTCGTCCGCGGAATGGTCAGCGCGGTTTGGCTACAAAATGGAATGGGTGACGCAGAAGGAAGATTGGGCGACACGAGGTTCGTTCCTGACGAAGCTCGATACCCAGGATGGGCCGGCCCTGGCGCTGATGGCGGTGGCCACGGTGCGCGTGGGCGACAAAGATTTGTATGTGGTCGGCGGCGAACGGCTGGGCAAAGAGTTTCTGGCCTCGCTCGTGCTTCCGTCCAACATGCGCGCGTTGCTCTATCTGAATCTCGATCCCAAGTTTGAGCCGGCGAACCTGATCGATAGCGCGGGCCCGGTAAATGAAGCGGAACGTTTCGAGCCGGTGATCGAGCGAGAGCGAACGCAGCCGGTGGTGCAAACCGCGAAAATAGATTGGACGTTTGATGCGGCAAGCGCGGAGATATTTCATGTGATTCCGCAGTTCGGGCGAAAGAACGAGTTGCTGGGCGTGCTGTTGATAGGAGATTCGCAGCGCAGCGTGGTCACGCTCGAGCGCCATATTTTATGGTTGGCAATAGGAGTGGCGGCAATCGGCATCCTTTTCGGGTTGATGTTGAGCTGGTGGGTGGCGGCGCGTGTGACGCGTCCAGTACAAAAACTGGCGGCGGGGGCGCGCGAGGTTTCCGAAGGGAACTGGAATACGCGTGTGGTTGTGCGAGGGCGCGACGAGGTCGGCCAGCTTGCCCAGTCGTTCAATCAGATGACGCAACAGCTAGTGGACCAGCGCGAGAGGCTGATTCAGGCAGAACGTGTGGCGGCATGGCGCGAAGTGGCGCGGCGCCTGGCGCACGAACTGAAGAATCCTCTGTTTCCGTTGCAGACTACGGTGGAAAACCTGCAGAGGGCGAGCAGCCAGAACCCCGAACAATTTGAAGAAGTTTTCCGCGAGTCCACCGGCATCCTGCTTTCCGAAATCGAGAATTTGAAAGCCATCGTAGGACGATTCAGCGATTTCGCGAAAATGCCGCAGCCCGAACTGGGTCCGGTGGATTTGAATACCATCGTGCGCAACGTGGAAAAATTGTTTGAAGCGCAATTCAGCGCGGTGGGGCGTCCGCCGATCACGCCTGAACTTCATTTAGCGGAGGGTTTGCCGACGATTCAAGCCGACGCGACACTGTTGCGCCGCGCGGTTGAGAATCTAATTTTGAACGCCATGGATGCCATGCCCGCCGGCGGCGTGCTGATGCTGCGGACGACGAACGGTGACGGCGACGTTCATTTAGAGGTTTCCGACACCGGCACGGGACTAACTCCGGAAGAGACCGAGCGAATTTTTACTCCGTACTACACCACGAAGCAGCATGGCACGGGGCTTGGCCTGGCGATCGTACAGGCTATCGTCGCGGATCATGGCGGGCGCATCTCGGTCGAGAGCGAAACGGGGATGGGCACCGCGTTTCACGTCGAACTCCCTACCAGACCACCCCATCATCAAGCCGCGCCCGTTGTGATCGAAGAAGAAAACGAAGAGGCATAAACGGCCGTGCCGGCGAAAGCTCATATCCTAGTCATTGATGACGACGCGAATACTCTGGCGTCGCTGGCGCGCGCGTTTCGTCTGGCGGGGCATGAAGCGAGCGTGTGCGACAACGCGGCGCGGGCCGTGGAACTGGCGAAGGCCGAGCGCTTTGATCTGATTCTTTCCGACGTGGTGATGCCGGGACGCGACGGCATCGCGCTGCTGGAGGATTTGAAAAACGCCGGAGTGGATTCGACGATTGTGATGATGTCCGGTCAGGCGTCCATCGAAATGGCGGTGAAAGCGACGCGGCTGGGCGCCAGCGACTTTCTGGAGAAACCGATCTCCACGGAAAAGCTGCTGTTGACGGTGGAAAACGCGCTGCACTTGAAGCGCCTGGAGACAGAAAACCGCGATTTGAAGCGAAGGCTGGGCCGGCACCATATCGTATGGGCCAGCGCGGCGATGCGCGAAGTGATGGCGCAAGTGGAGCATGTGGCGGCGAGCGAAACGCGCGTATGCATTCGCGGAGAAACGGGAACGGGCAAGGAACTTATCACGCGCACTCTTCACGAAAAAAGCGCGCGGCGCGGCGGGCCCTTTGTATCGCTGAATTGCGCGGCGATTCCCGCCGAGCTGGTGGAAACGGAGCTCTTTGGTCACGAGAAAGGTTCTTTCACCGGCGCGGCCGGGCGTCACATCGGGAAATTCGAGCAGGCGCATCGCGGGACGCTGTTCCTGGACGAGATCGGGGATATGCCGATCACGATGCAGGCCAAGCTTTTGCGCGTGCTGGAAGAAGGTGAAATGGAGCGAATCGGCGGCGACAAGCCGATCACTGTGGACGTGCGGATCGTCGTAGCGACCCATCGAAATTTGGAAGAACACGTCCGGCTGGGAACATTTCGCGAAGATTTGTACCACCGCGTGTTCGTGTTCCCGATTGTGGTGCCACCGCTGCGCGAGCGGCGGGAAGACATTCGCGCGCTGGCGGAACATTTTGTGCGCCAGTTAAGCGAGCAGAACAATTGGAAGCCCAAGAGTTTCTCGCCGGATGCGATTGCGGAACTAGAGCGCTATCCCTGGCCGGGAAATGTGCGGGAATTGCGCAACGTGATCGAACGCGTGCTGCTACTCGCTGCGGGAGATGTGGTGGAAGCGGCTACGGTCGCGCGCGCTCTGCCGGCGCCGGACCAGGGAACCGGAGGAAACTTCAGCAGGCCTGCGGCGTTTATGACCGGCGGTCTGGGGCAGCGTGTGGAGGCGTTTGAACGCGAGACTTTGCTTGCGGAGCTTAAGCGGAATCACAATCACATGACCAACACGGCCAAAGCGCTCGGACTGGAGCGCAGCCACCTTTACAAGAAATGCCAACAGCTTGGAATTGACCTGCGCGCGATCCGCTCAGAAACATAGCCAAAGAAGTCAAAAGAGCCGGCGAGACCCCGGCGACGTTGCGGCTGCGCTGAAATTACGACCACAAGAGCGAATCCGGCACACAGAAGCTTCACGGCATCATTTCGCATGGGACTCCTTTCAATAATCGTTTGGCACAGTACCTGTGGAGCGAAGCCGAAACACACGCTGCGTGCGACGTTACGGAAATGTTGCATCCTTTTGCGGAGGAGGGAACACGCGCGCGAGGAGCAGGTGAGTGGGCAGATACACCACGAGCATTAGAAAGAGAAGGACCGCGGTGAGGTGCAAAGGAGTCGAGCCCCAGGCGCGGTGGAAAAATGGATCGGTGAATACATAATTGATGTTCGTCTGGGGCGTTGAGGCCAACCGGGACAACAAAACGACCGGAACAGCAATGATGCATTGCGTAATCCAGCCTCTGCGATCATATCCAAGTTGATGCAAGGCCCAAAGAAGCAGGAAGGGCATCAATACATGGAATAGCGACAGCAGGCGCACCCACAGCGGAAAGCTTGCGTCGAAAAGATATTCGGTGCCGCCGATAAGATGGCGACCGGTGAAAAATCTCCAGGCAGCGTCGGAGGCCCAAGCTGTGTCGATAAGAAGGGAGGAAACAGCCTGACTTGAAAGCAGGAGCGAATTATTGCTCCACAAGCCGACGCAGGTTAGAACTACAGCAACGTCGCACAGATGCAGGAAATTTGCCGCGCCCCAGGTATGCCAATAAGCAGGGATCCAAACGAGCAGCCAGAGGAGAGCGCTCCATCGCAGCCAAACCGGAACGCGATCGCGGGTTGGAGCAGGTGAAACCATTTTTTGCGGACTCGGCGGAATCGTAACAGAACATCCGGCGAAAGCACACCAGGTGACCTGTGCGGCGGTGATTAAGCACTTGCGCCGCGTGCGGGGTGGCGATATCGTTTTGTTGCACGATAGCGATCATCGGAAGCTCAGCGGAGATCAGCGCCATACGTTGGAAGCGATTGGGTACGACTGACCCGCTTGGAGAGATGCAGGCTTGCGCTGCGTAAGTTTAGATGAGAACTTAGAGAATCATGGGCGGGCTGAGCGATGGATGAAAAAAGGTATTACGACGAGAAAGAAGAAACCAAGCAGATGACGCTGGTGTGCGTCCACTGCCGCCAGGAAAACGCGTACCCGGTGCGCTATATCGTGCGCACAAAGAAGGCGCAAGTGCCTCCGGGCGGTAACGAAGAGGATCGCGCGAAATTTGCGAAGGCGCGGTCGTATATGGTTCGCGTGGATAACATGGTTGCGTGCCGCAATATCCGTTGCCGAAAAAGGTTTGACCTTACCGGCCAGAGTGTTTTTCTGATTTAGCTTCGAAATTCAGTGACAAAAGACTGCGGCCACTGCGGGGCTGCGCGCGGTTAGCGCTGGGATTTAAATGGAGTCTCGCTCGTTCTTGGAATGCCCCCGCAAGTACCGGTGTCGGGGTCGCGCCATCCAAAATTTCACGAATCTTCTGGGCCAACGCTTTTAGGTTGAACGGTTTTTGCAGGAATTCCATGCCGCCTTCGAGCACGCCGTGGCGAAACACACTGTCGTCCGTATAGCCGGAAATATAGAGGACCTTTAAACCGCGCCGCGAGGAAGCAATTTGGGTTGCGAGTTCGCGGCCGCTAAGACGGGGCATCACGACGTCCGTGATCAGCAGTTGGATAGCGCCCGGATGCATGGCGGCGATCTCAAGGGCCTGAATGCCGTCTGACGCTTCGAGCACGGAGTATCCGCAGCCGGATAGATATTCACGCACCAACTCGCGCACTCCCTGCTCGTCTTCCACGAAGAGAATCGTTTCTGTCCCTGACGCAGGAGCGGAAGAGTTTTTTTCAGCAGCGGTATTTTCGGCACTTGCGGCGACTCTCGGCAAGTAAACTTTGAAGGTGGTGCCGTGGCCGAGTTCGCTATAGACCCAGATGTACCCGCCGCTCTGTTTGACCACGCCATACACCGTGGCGAGCCCCAGCCCGGTCCCTCTGCCGGCTTCCTTGGTGGTAAAGAATGGTTCGAAGATGCGAGCCTGGGTTTGTGCGTCCATGCCGACGCCGGTATCGGTTACGGTAAGCATCACGTAAGGTCCGGGTTCAAAGTCGACGACGGAGCGTTGGGCCGTGTAATTCTTGTCGAGCTCGACACCCGAGGTTTCGATAGTTAGGCGGCCGCCGCCGGGCATCGCGTCCCGAGCATTGACCACCAGGTTCAGGACGACCTGCTCAATCTGACTGGGATCGGCTTTGACGTTACCGAGCTTCGCTCCCGGCAAGAAGGCCAGCTCGATATTCTCGTCGATTACGCGTGAAACCATTTGAATCATTCCGCCGACTACCTCGTTGAGATCCAGCACGCGCGCTTGCAGCACTTGCTTTCGGCTGAAGGCCAGCAACTGGCGTGTGAGCGATGCGGCACGCTCGGCGGCGGTTTGAATTTGCTCCACGTTAAACCTTTGCGGAGACGTTTGCGGGAGCCGGTCGATCAACAGCTCCGCGTGTCCTTTCACTACCATGAGCAGGTTGTTGAAATCGTGGGCCACGCCGCCAGCAAGCTCGCCCACCGCTTGCATTTTCTGCGACTGACGCAACTGGTCGGCGAGATGCTTACGATCGGTAATGTCCAGAGCTACACAGATGACTCCCGTCAATTCTCCTTCGCTGCCTCTCAGCGGCTGCACATGCGCTTCGAAAACACGAGCTTGCCACTCAAGTTCGTATGTCACTGATTCGCCATTCAGAGCTTTCCTGTGGGCGGCAACAGGCGGAAATTCGGGGTTGTCGGTTTGAAAGTATTCAAAAAGCGTTTTTCCGACCAATTCGTTTGAACGCAATCCGAGCGTTTCGAGACCGGCGCCGATCGCGGATGTGAACATCAACTCGTTATCCGTGGTCCACAGTACGACCGGCATTCTTTCGATCATCAAGCCAAGGCGCGTGCGGCCCTGGTGCTGTTCGAGCTGGGCCTTTTCAAGATCTTCGAGCATGCTGTTGATAGCTGTGCCGAGATAAGCGAGTTCGTCCGTGCCGCGGATGGCCAGACGAGCCGAAAGATTGCCGCTGGCTCCGATGTGGGTGATCCCATCGCTCAACTCGGCGACGCGCGAAAGTATTACGCGTTCCAAGAGGTAAAGGGTTCCGGCGCCGAATAGCAGGCCGGCAGCGAGGAGCAATAGCGAGAACTGAAGCAAAGTGGTTTGGCCCTGTTGATAAATCGTTCGCTGAAGGATGGCGCGAAGAAGAACGGCGGGGCGTCCGTAGATGTCATCCAGTTGTTCATATGCGGCTAGGGAGTCCTGGTCCAGCGCGCGAATTTGCGCGGGAGATTGCGCGGAAATCGTACTGGGGTCGTGCAAGGAGGGAGCGTTTGGGTCCTTGTTGTCCAGACGCTCCACTGTTAGGGGCATATGAACCATTTCCGAAATATGCTGGATCTCCGCGGAGTCGAGCGCCTGGCCCATGATCAACGTTCCTGCAATGGGTCCGTGGGAGTCACTTGTAAGCACGGGCCGGGAATCCACGAGCACCGGACCATTCCGGAGAATCAGGATGCCCATCACTCTGCTTTCCAGGTTCGTATGGTTGAGCATCGACGAACCAGTCTTAAGATGATCATCCAGTCCATCGGGAACCGGCGCTTCACCGCCGCGAGCTAAGTCGAAACCTTTGGAGAAAACTTTGTGACCTGAGTTGTCGAGGATGACGACGAAACTTACCCTGAGTTGTTGAAAAGTGGAGGCCGGGAATTCGGATTTGACGTAGCCCGGATTCTTTCCTTGCAGGTAAGCGTAGGTCTGATCCCAAGCGGCGTACTCACTGGTGGTCCGATCGAGCGCATTCATCTCGTTTGTGAGTGCACTGACAGCGCGCTGCAGGTTTTGACCGGCAAAATCTTCTTCCAGGCGCGCGTATCCCCGCAGCAAAAGAATGCGGGAAAGTAAAAGTAAACTGCCGACGGCTGCGAACATCGTAAGCCCAATAATCAGCAGGGTCTTCTGCCGCAGCGAAGACGGAAGGTGAAGCAATCCAATGGCTTTCGAGCCCAAGGCCAGCCTCTGATTCAGTATATCCGGCGACGAGAGAATGCTGGTTTAAGCGTGTCCTAGTCGTACACGCGATTTCGCTGAGGGCATCGCGAGAGGGCTGGAAAAGCGCCCTTTACAAGGGGTATCCTCCCGGTACATCCCGGATGCGCCGGGAGGCATCACTTGGACAAGTGGTTGGGGGCAATACATGAGAAATAGTTCGCTCCGTCTGCGATTCGCAGGAGCGGTTGCTCTGGCGTTTCTGGGCCTGGTGCTTGCAAGCTCTGCGCGCGCGCAGCAGGAAGGGCCTTTGCCTCCCGCGGCGCCCGTACAGCCCGGAGCGCAAAGTCCCGCCGGACAAAATCCGGCTGCGTCATCATCCGCGCAGCCCTCGACAGACGCGGCTTCCGCGCAACCTTCGAGTTCATCCGCTGGTACGGCCTCTACAGGAGCTGGCAACGCAGCGCTACCGGCGGCGACGCCGGTTTCACGAAATGCGAATATGAAAGTAGAAGTCCCTGGTGGCACGCACATTCCGCTGGTTTTGCATAACGCTATTTCAACACGCAGCGCGCGACCCGGGGATCCCGTATATTTTGAGACATTATTCCCGGTCATGATTAACGGGCATGTGGCAATTCCGGCGGGATCGTACGTGAGCGGCGAAGTGACGGAATCAAAACGCCCGGGGCGCGTGAAGGGACGGGGCGAGTTGATGATCCGATTGAAGACGCTGATCCTTCCTAATGCATACATGGTCGATTTGAATGCCGTTCCCAGCAATGCAGGATCCGGCGGCAACGAAACCACGAACAATGAGGGCAAGATCATCGGTGATTCCAATAAGGGCGGAGACGTTGGCACAGTGGCGAAGACAACGGCTGCAGCCGCGGGCATCGGCGCCATCGCCCAAGGAGCTAAAGGCGCTGGGATTGGCGCAGGCGTGGGAGCCGCCGCGGGGTTGATGGCCGTATTGCTAACTCGCGGGCCCGAAGCCGAACTGCCGCGAGGGTCAACTGTTGAAGCCGTTCTTGACCGTGCAATTCTGCTCGATGCAGATAAAGTTCAATTCACAACACCGGGACAAGCCTCCACACTTGCAGGCCCACCTAACCGCGAACCACCCCGTGAGAGCATTCCTTTCTAGTATTTTTTTCTAACCACGAAACAGCCGCGGTCCTTTAAGAGGCGCTGGTCTGAGCCTTTCGCTCCGAGAACCGAAGTGGGGAGAAATTTGCGGCGGCTGTGGGCATCTCTTTGTTCAGAATCCAATCGCGAACGAGCTTGGCGGTTACAGGAGCAAGGAGTATTCCGCTTCGATAGTGGCCGGTGGCGATGAACAAGCCTTCCACATCGGCCGGCCCCAGAATCGGTAGGTGGTCGGGAGTGCCGGGGCGCAGACCAGCCCACGTCTCCACGATTTCCGCGCCGGCGAGACTTGGCGCCAGTTCAATGGCAGCGTCCAGAATTTTGCGCATCCCGCCCGCAGTGACGCGTTTGTCAAACCCCACATTTTCAAGCGTGCTGCCGGCCACGATTCGTCCGTCGAGTCGCGGGACAAGGTAGCCTCGCTCGGAGCGGAGCACACGTCCTAGATCAACTTCGGCGGAGTGCAGGGCGAGCATCTGTCCGCGTATAGGCCGAGTGGGCGCGTAACGCGAGAGCCAACCGTTTCCGATTGAATTTTCGCCAGTGAGAGCGGAGGAATGACATCCCGCCGCGAGAACGACAATCTTCGCGGCAATCTCTTCACTCCCCGCGACCAATCCAGTACACCTCATATCTTGGCGCAGCAGCGAAGTTACGTTGCACCCTGAGCGAATCTCAACTTCATGGTGACGGAGTGCGGCCAAAAGCGCGTCCATGAGCAAGCGGGGATCGACGGTTGCTTCTCCCGGCAGCCAGGCAACTGCAGCGGCACCCGGACCGATCGCGGCTTCCATGTTGCGCGCAGTCTCAATCGGGACGAGCTCAATCGCGATATCCAATGCCCGGAACTCAGCGATCATTTTGCTGCGTTCAAGTTCTCCTTGGGAGCCGGAAAAAATATGGAGGGCCCCTTTCGAAGCAAAGTGCGTGTGGAGCCCGGACGTTTCCTCGACGGCGGCGATGAACTGCGGGTATAGGCGCAAACTCTCTTTCGACAGAGGGACAAGGGGTAGAGCTTCGGGAGAATCAGGGCCCGGTGAGAGCATTCCCGCCGCGGCCCAACTGGCTCCGCGCCCCGAGTCCTCGCGGTCCAACAGAACGATGTTGAGTTTTTCAGCGGCCAGCTCAAGCGCAATCGAGCTGCCTATAACCCCGCCGCCGATGATGGCAACATCGAAGACTTTCACGCAATCATATTAGCAGGAATTTTTTGGGAAGCGTGAGCTGGACGGAGCACCGCTAGAAGAATGGAATTTTGGCGCGAGGGTCTCCGTTACAGAGAACCAACCAGTTCGACGGAAAGGAGACGCGCTTTCTGTGCGAGATTTTGAGCCCGCGCCCAATCGCCTGCCTTGCTAGCCTCGTGCGATTGGGACAAGAAACTGCGAATTTTTTCGACCAGGTCGTTTTGCGCAGCGCTAAGCTGCTTATCGGCGGCTTGCTTAAGATTGTTTTCCGCCGCGGCAATGTCTTCCTCCGTCTTGTGGGAGTAGGTGGCCTGGTCATTCGGCGACATTTCGGGAGATATCTGAGGCGCGGGCGGACGCGTCTGCTCAGCAGGCGCCTCTGCTGTTTGTGGCTCCGCGGCTTGTTTACGAGGCGGAGGAGCGGGCTTTGAGTGAGTTGAAGTTACAGGCAGAGTGGCCTCCGATGTAGGAGGCGGAGCCGGCGGGGGAGCCTCTGCGACTTCCGGGGGCGTGGCGGTAGTATCGGGCGCGATATTCGTGATCGGCTTGGAATCCGCCGGTTGCGGCATCGGCGTCGCAGCGACGGGCGGCGACGCCTTGACCGTCTTTTCACATCCGGTCAGCGCGAGCGACAACCCGCAAGCCAAAACAGCGATCAGGCTTGTGACTTTCGTATTGCGGCTGGGCATTTACCTTTTCTCTTCAGCGAAGGGCTGGCTGAAGTCGCGGAGTTTTCCGGCCGAAGCGTCTATGGAGCGAGCTAGCGGCAGTTCGACACGGAAGGTAGTTCCGCGCCCGACCTCCGAATCAAATTCTATCCGACCACTGTGTAACTGCACAAACCGAAATGTATTGGCCAGTCCAATTCCGGTACCCCCGGGCCTGGTGGTAAAAAAGAGCTGAAAGATCTTCTTTTGATCCTCCGGGGAGATTCCTTTGCCGGAATCCGCTACGGCGACAACCGCGGATTCTCCGCTTCGGCGAAGACTCAGGGTGATGCGGCCGCCGGGACTGGTGAAATCGCAAGCGTTCAACAATAAGTTCAGAACCGCTTGATGAATCAGCTGGCTGTCCACGAGCACGGGCGGAAATTCGGTGGGCAAATCCACCCGCAATTCCACCCCGGCTCGCGCGATAGACGGACGTGCCGCATCCAGAACTTCGTCCAGCAACGAACGAAGGTCGGTTTCTTCCAGTTTAAGCTCGACCGGCTTGGTGAAATTGAGAAATGTTTTCACCGCGCGATCGAGCCGGTCGATTTCGCTGTCCAGCATCTTGACGGCCTGTTGCGCTTCGGGTTCCACAGGCATATTAGCCTTGAGGACTTCCAGCCACAGCCGCATGGAATTAAGCGGATTTTTCACCTCGTGCGCGACGCCAGCAGTGACACGTCCCAGTGCAGCGAGCCGCTCGGAAACGTGAAGCTGATTCCCGATGCGCTCGATTGATTCAACGTCGCGCAGGGTCACGAGCGTGCCCATGCGCACTCCATGCTCGCGGATGACCTGAGCGCTCAGCCCCATGCGTTGCACTCCATTGTGGCCTTCCAGCGTCACTTCGGTGTTTTCTACTGGAACGATCTCGTCTCCTTCGATACCCAGAGCCTTGCGAATGGGATGCCCGGCAGGAAAAATCTCGCTGGCGCGGCAGCCGCGAAGTTCGTCGGGACGCCCGCCAAGAAAATTCTCAACGGATGGACTGACCAGTACGGCGCGGCCATGGGCGTTGAAGAGGAGTAACCCATCTTCCAGTCCGCTCATTACTTGATCGAGATTTTCTCGCAAGGTGCTGAAGATTTCACGCACGTCGCGGAGTTGCTTACCGATGCCGACGATTTTCGTGCTGACCACGCCGAGTTCATCGCCGCGTTGTACAGGTTCGATATCGAATTCACCCGCGGAGATGCGGTCCAACTGCGCTGAAATGCGGTCGATAGGTGAAAGGGAAACGCGGCTAACGACGAAGGCGAGCATGGTAGAGAGCAGAACCGAGCCTAAGGCATACCAACCGGCGGACGCGAGCAGCGACGAGATCTCATTGCGAATCAAGGCGGACGAAAGTCCGACACGAACGTCGCCAAAAGGTCCGGGACCGAGTTTGAAAGGCAGGGAATCCTCGAAGACCTGAGGAGGCCCGTAAAGCGTGCGAAGCTGCTGGAAAAATCCGCCGCGCACGAGGGAGGAAACCCCCGGCCGCACCGGCACTTTTTCTCCCCGAAGCTCGGCATCGCTGGACACCAGGACCACGCCATCGCGGTCACTAATCGTAATCTCGTAAATCAGCGGGGAATATCCTATGGCGGATTCGATCACCGAATTCAGCGAACTGCTATTGTCGAACGTCCGGCGGGCATACTCGCGCAGGTCGGCGGCGCTGAGGGAAGGAGGGGATTCGCCGCGCTCGGCGGCGTCCGCTAAGGCATTCTGACAGGCGAGAAATACTTGTTGCGCGATAAAACGAGCGCGCTCGTCCGCCTGGCGCAGGGTTTGTCGCGTGAGCCGCGCTATATAGAGCGCCGATACGGCTGTGACGACCGCCAGGACCAGAAGCGAGATCGCCAGCGTGAATTTAGTTTTCAGGCTGAGACGCATTGATCCGCCCCGCCTCGTATTCTTTTAATTTGTTATGAAGCGTCTTCAGACTAATGCCCAGTAATTCGGCCGCACGCGTCTTGTTCTGGCTGGTGGCCGCGAGCGTCTGCAAGATAAGTTCGCGCTCGGCGGCATCTACGGTGGTTCCAACCGGAAAGCGGATTCCGCCGAGTCCGGAGTTCGTAGTCGCGGGCGTACGGCCGAAGTCCGCGGCGAGATGTTGGCGCGCCACGGTGCCGCGGTCCGAGGCAATGGCGGCGCGCTCGAGCGCATTGCGCAGCTCGCGAACGTTCCCGGGCCAGGGGTAGGATTTGAAAAGATCCATCACGTCCGCGCCCACGCCCGTCACTTTCTTGTGATGCTTCGTGGATATATCGGCCAACAAATGTTCGACGAGCAACGGAAGGTCCTCTTTGTGCTCGCGCATCGGCGGCAGATGAATATGAAAGACATTCAGCCGGAAGTAGAGGTCCTGGCGCAAATGGCCGTCGGCGACTGCTTGCTCGGGATTTTTATTCGTAGCAGCGAGGACCCGCACGTCCACAGGGGTTTCTACTTTGCTGCCGAGCCGGCGAACTTTGCGGTCTTCGAGAACACGCAGCAATTTAGCTTGTGTTTGCGCGGGCATTTCGCCGATCTCGTC
This sequence comes from uncultured Acidobacteriota bacterium, assembly GCA_963830375.1. Taxonomy (GTDB): domain Bacteria; phylum Acidobacteriota; class Terriglobia; order Acidiferrales; family UBA7541; genus Palsa-295. Next base: position 145,123 of record CAWHMJ010000008.1, on the reverse strand, counting down.
AAGCAGCAGCGTGCCGCCGTCGGCGAGCTCGAAACATCCGATGCGGCGTTCTGCGGCCCCGGTGAAGGCTCCCTTTTCATGGCCGAAGATTTCGCTTTCCATCAGCGATTCAGGGATGGCCGAACAGTTGATGGCCACGAACGGACGTTCGGCGCGCGGAGAGAGCATGTGAATGGAGCGGGCCACCATCTCTTTTCCTGAACCGGTCTCCCCCGTAATCAGCACGGAGGCAGTGGAAGGTGCAGCCATCTCCACCTGGCGCATCACATCCTGCATGGCCGGGCGAAGTGCCGACAAGAACGCCCAGCTTTCCCGGCGCTTCGCAGATCGCGCGTCAAGGCGGCCACGGCCTGCTGGTCGCGTACTCGTCCAAACGCGCGATCGAGCAGAGCCCGCAAAACAGGCGGCTTCAGAGGCTTTTCAATATACCAATAAGCGCCGGCGTCTATTGCTTGCACTACGCGTTCGTCGCTGCCGCGCCCGGTTATGATGATCACAGGAATTCGCTGGATTTCCTCGCCGAGATGAGCCAGCAAATCCAAGCCATTCATACCCGGAAGCTCGACGTCGGCAAGAATGACGCTGGGTTGAAAATCCTGGAACTTGGCCAGGGCTTCTTCGCCGCTGGCGACACCTAGCACCTCAAAGCTCCACTTGCGAAGAAGGGCTTCGTAGCCCTTGCGGGCGTTGTCCTCGTCTTCAACGATTAATATGCGCTGTTGCGATGGCTTCTCGGGAGGCATTAACAACTGAATCTATCAGCAGTTCCTCGTAAATCCAAGGAAACACACCATTCCGGCGAGGCCGGCTTGCACGCGCGGCGGCGCTGTTCAAGGCTGCGTTAGGTGCGCCCGACACGGAGCGGACGTTCGAGTATCAACTCGAGTTTTGTATTCGCGTCGAGAGTCAGTTCCTGGCCGATGCCGGAGGTGACCATAAATGCGGTAGCGGCGCCAATGGCCGCGCCGATCGCCGCGTCCTTATTGTTGTGGGCGGCCATGCCTACGGCACCACCAGCAAGCGCGCCGGCAGCCGCTGCTTCGGCCTCGGTTTGATGGTTGCTGGAGGTGGCTTCGATTTCGCCTTCGTGCTGGTACAGCACTCGAATGGAATGAATTCCGGGCGTATCAATTAACTCTGCGACTAGAGGGACCCAGCCGTTGCTGGTGTGTATGTCGTCAAAAGCGAGCCATAGCTTCGCGCGGCCAGTCTTGCCCGCAGCGAGCACTTTGTCGATATGCCCGCGAACTTCCGCGCCCGCCGGCAGAGTTGTTCCGTCCGCGGTCACAATCTCATCCAACGTTCGGGCGGTGAAGTGTTTCCCAGCCTTGTCTTCTTTCGTGCTCAGTTTGTCGTGAAGCGAGACCAAAAAGCGTGTTCCGGCATGTACTTCGTATGGCGCGACGCCGGGATTTTGCGAATTGGAATCTTGCGCCGGAGTAGAAGCCGGCAATCCTGAGAAACCCAAAAGAACTACCACCACCAGAAGCAGTGTTGCGCGTGGCATGAACTCCTCCCCATTCTATTTGGTGTAACGCTTTCGCTGGAGAGAAAGCGGATAGTACTTTGACTACTATGTTCAGATGACGTTTGAGCACCTTGAGAGGCCCGGCCATCCATGAATATGAACCCGGCCGGGGCCAAGAAGTCGCAAAAAATAGTTTTGGAACTGGCAGGCGTGAATTATACTCGTCCAGCTTTCAGCGATTTGCTTGAGGGTAGCCTCGCTGCCGGCCTTGTTGGGTCCCGGCGTCAAATCTGCGGGTGCATAGAGCTCCCGAATTGTGCTGCCATTATGAGATTGCCGCTTCAACGCCCGCTAAATCAGAAGGCGATGCAACCGATGTGAGGAGGGGGAATGAAATTGGGAGCGCGTGCAGCGATTCTATCTTTGTCGGCACTTTTACTTATTTCTACCGCGAGCTTCGCTGATGACGATAAGCCGAAGGACAAGAACGGCGCCACACCGGCATCGTCCGCTAGCGACCCAAACTCCAAGAAGGATGCCGCGTCGACCGATGCCAAGGCTGCGCCAGACGCCGGTACAACTCCGGCAGCGGCTACGCCCCTGCCTGTTGCGTCCAACGCTTCCGCCGATGACGAGGTACCCCAGCAACGCAAATGGGTTCCGATGCCTGCTTTGGATGGAACGCCGGGGCTATTCACGCTCGGGACGGGTGACACGCTTCCGAAGGGTGGGTTCGATATCGTCGCGGGTGTGAACAAAATCTCGCGGATGCCGGGAGATATCACGGTACTTCAGGTGATCCCGTCATTTGGAGTGGGAATCACGAATTGGTTTACCGCCTTCCTTTCGATCGATGCAGACGAGCATATCCACGTGGACCAGCCGAGTTTGCTGAGCCTAAACGCCACGAACGGCCTGCAATACCGGAATACGATTTATCAGTCTTTTCTCCCATGCACCGGTTGCGCACCCGCTTATGTAGAGGACTTCCCGTTTGCTTCGCACAATGGCGGAGGCATTGGGGAAATAGATTTGGGTTTCAAGATTGGTTTGCTCTCCGAAAAACGCGGGAAACCATTCAGCCTTTCGATTCGAAATGACTTTTATATTCCCACGCAGACGGGCTATTCGACTCTGCTTTCGAATCAAGTTCAAATGGGAACTTTCAACTACGGTGTCGGCCTGGAAGCGAGCAAGACCCTGTTCCATCGCAGCATTCTGGCGACGATCAACTGGGCGTATCGCTTCACGCGCGAGTCGAATTACACCGTAGATATTTAACGGCGTTCCCACGCCAGGGGTCTTGAAACTCGCGGACCAAATGCCAATCGGAGTAGGTTTGCAGATATTTCCCGACAAGCGCTTCCAGATCATCACGGAATATGACGGCCTGATTTATGTGGGCAAAGGAATTCAGAACACGACTCAAGGCGCGCGGGATCCGGTAGATAGCGTGATGGGTTTCCGCCTATACGCGCTGAAGAATCTGGCGCTGGACGTTGGCTATCGCTACAACTTGAACCTAACGAACCACGAGGACCGCAACGGGTTTGTAGTGAAACTTGCGTTCGCGCGCTGGCCCGAAAAGCCGCTGCCGCCGGACAACGTGACGGCCACCTGCTCGGCGGACAAAACGTCGGTGATGGAAGGCTCGAACGACTTCGTCACGGCGACTGTTGCCGGCGACCGATGCGAACGGACGTCCGCTGAATTATTCCTGGACGGCTTCGGGCGGGAAAATCATCGGCACCGGTCCGTATGTCCGATGGGATTCGACGGGCGTCGCTGGAGGGAGCTATAGCCTGACGGCGCGAGTGGATAACGGCGCGGGCAAAGGCGCGAGCTGTTCGAGTTCCGTCGCGGTGCAGCCGAAACCGGCTGCGGCCGCGCCCACGATGAGTTGTTCTGCAAATCCGGCCACGGTAATCGCGGGCGAACGCCCAACGATCACGGCAACAGTGAACGATCCGTCTGGAACGCCCATCACCTACACTTGGCAGGCTAACGCGGGGCAGATTATTGGAAGCGGGGCCAGCGTGCAGTTCGACACCTCCGGATTGCCTCCCGCAACTTATACGGTGACGGGCCGCGCGGAAAACGGTGTGCACAGCGCGTGCGATTGCTCGACGACGGTGACGGTGCAGGCCCCAGCGCCTGCTCCGGAAGCCAGTAAAATCAGTGAATGCGCGTTCGCGCCGAATAGCGCCCGCGCGGATAACGTGTGTAAACGAACGCTCGATGATGTGGCCGTGCGCTTACAGACCGATGCGAAGGCGAACATCGTAGTAGTGGGCTACGCAGAACCTAAGGAGCGGCGTTCTCAGAAACTGGCGACCGAGCGAGCGGATAGCGCCAAAAAGTATCTGAGCGAGAAAAAGAGTGTGGATACTTCGCGCGTTGAAGTTCGAACGAACACCGATGCGGGAAAGCAAGGACGTCGTGTCGAAATTATCCTGGTGCCGGACGGCGCAACGTTCTGAACATCTAGGCGGCTCGAAAATGCTCCGTTCTAGACGGCTGCAGACGGAGCCGAGGATCACACTTCTCCGCGCTCGAAATCGCCAGCCGGTCGTGGGGCACTCCTGACGCGGGGCGCTTCTGGCGTTCGGTCCCTAAATTGCAACGCAGATCCTCGATCCCCCGAAGCAAATTGTGCCCGGCATACAAGACTCGACATCTAAATGACATGAGTCTCCGAATTTATCGATGCCTAGTAGTAATGGTCGTTTTCTTCAGTTTTTTTCCCCTTTGCGGAAACACGTTTGCACAGACCTGGACATCGTTAGGGCCGCTGGGCGGAGACGTACGGTCGCTCGCGGCTGATCCCTCCCGGCCCAACGTGCTCTACCTTGGAACTGTGGACGGCTACATTTTCAGCTCGCAGGATGCAGGTGAACATTGGCAGTCACTTGGGCTAGTAGGACCTGCGAATGGCGTGATCACCGCGATCATCGTCGATCCGGTCAATTCCCGCACGCTTTTCGCATCCCTGTGGACCAGGGAACCAAATGGCGAGGGCGGCGGAGTTTTTGTAAGCCTTGACTCAGGCGGGACGTGGAAGGCATTGGGTCTTGCGGGTCACGCAATTCGGGCGCTGGTGCAATCGGAGTCCGACTCTAACGTTCTTATCGCCGGGGCGCTCGATGGCGTTTTCCGCTCGAACGATCTCGGCAGAAATTGGGAGCAGATCACACCTGCAGGAGATTCGGAGCTGCGCAATTTTGATTCGCTGGCGATGGACCCGCGGGATCCCGGGATCATTTATGCCGGAACATTTCATCTGCCTTGGAAAACAGTAGACGGGGGGAAAAAATGGACGCCCATCCATAGCGGGATGATTGACGATTCGGATGTTCTGAGCTTGGCCGTGGACACCTCGAACCCGCAGCGAGTATTTGCCAGCGCATGCTCGGGAATTTATCGAAGCGAAGACGCCGGTTCCTATTGGAAGAAGATAGAGGGCATTCCGTTTTCGTCGCGCCGCACGCCGGTTATTCGCCAGGACCCGTTGCATCCCTCGGTGCTATTTGCCGGGACTACGGAAGGGCTCTGGAAGACGACCAATAGCGGCGCACGATGGTGGCGCGTTTCTCCTGGAGATTGGGTAATCAACTCGCTTGTGGTTGAGGCCAGTGCCGGGACTTTGCCCGCCGGCGGCGACACAGCGGAATCTTCCTCCCCGGAATTTTCTAAAGACCAAATCCGCGTGCTGATTGGAACGGAGCAGCGTGGAGTTCTGGCAAGCGATGACGGCGGAGATCATTTCCGGGAGCTGAACGAAGGATTTCATCACCGGCGGATCGTTTCACTGGCGATCGATGCCGATAAGCCACGGCGCATTGCCGCGGTTCTTGCGAATTCAGTTGATTCTCCCGTTGAGTCGGAAGACGGAGGTCGCACCTGGTCGGCAATCGGCGCGGGGCTGAATGCGAACGCCGTGACACGGATTTTTTCTTCGCCCGGAGGTTGGTTAGCGGCGTTAGCGTCCGGCGGTCTCGCCCGATTTGACTCGCAGACTCACAAATGGACGCGGCTGGGAGCGCTTATAGAACTGCCCGAAGTTGTAACCGGCAGCACAGAACGACGTGCAACTCCCGCCCGGAGATTTGACGCAGTGGTTAACGACTTAGCATGCGGCGAGGCGGAATGTTTTGCCGCGACCCAAGAGGGATTATTTTTCACGTCTGATAATGGCAAGGCGTGGTCAGCGCTTTCTTTCAGCTCTGCCAACTTGCCGGTGAATTCAGTTCGAGTATCGAGCGACTCGCAACGATTGCGAATCGTTTCTTCTAACGCGATGATTTTTTCGGACGATGCGGGTCGAACCTGGAAATGGCATGATTTGCCGCTCGATTCAGGGGGCGCCATCCGTCTTGAATGGACGGCCGACAATACACTTTTAGCTGCGGCGAGGAACGGACTGTACATTTCCCGGGACGATGGGGCAAGCTGGGAAAGGTTCCAGGATGGATTGCCTGCGGCCGCCCCCGACGATCTGCTGATTCGTCCGGGTGTCTGGTTAGTTTCAGTACGGGACCGTGGGCTATTTATTTCTCGAAATGAGGGAGCGAGTTGGACGCGCGTGAAGGAATTAGATGGTTGGAGCGCTGACGATCAATTCACCATGCTCGCAAACGGGATGAACGGGGAGTTCGTTTACGCCGGCTCCGCTAACGATGGCTTGTATATCTTGGATTTGCTCGGCCAGACTGCGGCCATAAGGTTCGAATCAGCGTTGGCCGGGAAATAGAGCTAAGGTGATTTGTCGATTAACACCTTCTTGGAATCTTCTGACCTTAATCTTTCCCAGTGTGGCACAACAGGTCTTTGGTACCGGTGTCACCACGTACGAGGATTCCGTCGTTTACTAGCTTAGTACTTGTACCACGTCATTACCAAATTACCCGCCACGGTCGTTCCTTTCGCCATCTAAGGCCTTTGATTGTAGTGATTCGGTCATATGTTCCTAAATGGGATGCATGTTGCAATGTGGTACAGCATACATTTGGAGTTGGTGGCAGCCGCTACGAAGATTCCGTATTATTACGACTTGTTAATATTCCCAAATTGGTACTAGACTCCGCACCGCGATCGTTCCTTTTGCCGTTTAAGACCTTTGATTTGAGCGATACGTTCGATCGTTCCTAAATGGTATGTATTTTGCATGGCCAAACGCAGCATTAAGAGGTGGGAGGGGGTCTAGACACATGGCGAGTGGAACAGAGGCCAGTCTCGCGGCCGAGCGACCTGTGCCGGTTACAGTCCTAATTGTGGACGATGAGGACACAACCCGGAATCTTTGCCGGGATGTGGTGAGCGAGTCTGGGTTGCGCACAAAGTTGGCTTCTACGACCGAGCAAGCTCTCGATATTCTTGATCAATCGGCCGTGGATATCATCATCACAGACTTGCGGGTGCCGCAACTCGGCGGAATTGAATTGCTCAAGCGAGTGAAGGAGACCTATCCGCAGGCAGCCGTAGTGGTCTTGACTCAGTACGGAACGATTGAGAGCGCCGTCGAGGCTACGCGCATGGGCGCCGCAGATTATGTGACGAAACCTTTCCATATTCCTGAATTGCGCAGCAAGCTGGAGCGGGTAGTGCGCTTGCTCGAGGTAAACCAGGAAAATCGCATACTCCGGGAACAGCTTCGGACGCGGCCGGGCTTCGCCGGTTTGATAGGCGTTTCGCCCAAGATGCAGCGGGTGTACCGGCTCATCGAGAAAGTAAGCCAGCATACCTACCCGGTGCTCATTCTGGGTGAAAGTGGAACCGGCAAAGAGTTGGTGGCGCGCTCCATCCATTTTTCAGGAGTGCGGAAGGCCAAGCCGTTCGTCCCGGTGGATTGCTCCGCGTTGGTGCCGACATTAATCGAAGCGGAACTCTTCGGCTATGTAAAAGGAGCATTTACCGGCGCAAATCAGACCAAGCCGGGATTAATGGAAGTGGCGGATAACGGCACACTGTTTCTCGATGAAATCGGGGATCTTCCAGTGGACCTGCAAGCAAAACTGCTGCGGGCATTGCAGGAGAAAGAAATCAGGCCGGTAGGCTCGACCGCGCGTCTCCCGCTTTCGGTGCGAATCATCGCCGCGACAAATCGCGATCTGGAGACGGCTGTTCGGCAGGGTGGTTTCCGGCAGGACCTTTATTTTCGTCTGAACGTGGTTCAAATCAAGCTGCCGCCTCTGCGCGAACGGAAGAGTGATATTCCTATTCTGGTAAATTCCTTCCTCGAAAAATACTCCGAGGCCCACGGCAAGACTCGCACAATTTCTGAAGATGCCATTGCGCGTTTAATGGGTTACGACTGGCCTGGCAATGTGCGGGAGCTTGAAAATGCCATTGAACGAGCCATGGCTCTGGGGTCAGGCCCGATTCTGCACGTGGGCGATCTTCCATCCAATCTTCAACACGCCAGCGGCGATCGCTTGCCGCAAAATGATGAGCTGTTGCCGCTTGAGGAACTCGAACGGCGGGCAATTCTTCGCGCGGTCCGCGAAGCTGGCGGCGACAAATTCGCCGCGGCACGTCTTCTAGGCATTGGGAAAACCACCCTCTACCGCAAGTTGAAGCAGTATGACGTCCAGTCGCAATCAAGTTCATAAAGAACTATCCTGCGTCCAGCTAGTCTTACGATCCGCCCGTGCGCTGAATTAAGACGACATTCCTGCAGAGGGAGGGTTGTTTCAAAGTGGGAATGGGCCTCCCGATCTATTCTCCGCAAGTTCTTCCAACATAGTGAAAACACATGACATAAAAATATCCTAAACATGGTCAAGCTTATGCACTGGGCCATGCATGCGAATGGCACTGGCAGAAACCAAGAGTGTCGCCTGGGTCAGGTTTGTGCGCCGAGCCGTGTATTACGCCGTCACGGTCGGCGCAGCACTTCTATGCAGCTATTGGATTGTTTCGGGGCGCTGGTGAAGTCCGGGATGAAAAGCGGCGACGGGATGGAAGGGAATGCGCGCGGAGATTCGCATACTCTTTCGACTCCTCCCCTTTCGCAGTCGAACACGCTTCCACTATTTGCGGACGCCGGATTCAACGCCGTGTTCGACACAAGCGGAGAGGCTTTAGTCGTTGTAGATCAAAAGGGCTTGATCCAGCAGGCTAACCGACGAGCGCGCGAACTTCTGCGTCTAAAAGATCCGTTTGTTTCACGCGCTGGACTGCTGGATTTTTTCGCCGCACCGACAACTATGGATTTTAGCGAAATGCCCACACAGGCCGATACATCCAGCGCTCTCGCCACGCGCGATGCGGTACTCGCGACCGGATTTCCAATAAGGATCACGCTGCGCGCCGCTCTGCCCAATTCCCAAAGTGTCTTGCTCTGTCTTGAAGACGGATCTCTCGTCCAGCGGGCCGAAAGAAAGGCGCGGCAGATGGAAGCTGAAATCTCAAGCGTCCTTGACGCAGTGGAAAATGCAATCGTCCTATTTGATCCGAGCGGGCGGTTGCGATTTTCCAACGCCCGATTCGCGCAATATTTCTCGTTGGATATGCTGCAACTCCGAAAACTGGAAGGGTTCGAAGAACTGGAGAGTTTGGTCGCCAAGCGATTCCGGGACCCCGAACTTTTTTCTGCGCCGTGGCGGTCGTTCACCGGAGGAAACGGAGCGCCACGGCACGATGAACTCGAAATGACGCGGCCTTCAAAACGCGTTCTCGAACGCTTTTCCCGGCCCGTGCTCGACCGCGAAGGCCGGCCCATAGGCTGGCTGGAACTCTATAGCGACGTTACCGGCGAAAGAGAGATTCAGTCGAAGCTGCTGCAAACGGAAAAAATGGCAGCCTTGGGCCAACTGGTGTCCGGAATCGCCCATGAATTAAATAATCCATTGACTACGATTATGGGTTACGGGCAGCTACTGCTTGGCCATGGTCTCACCTCGCCTCAACTTTCAGAAGCCAGAAAGGTATTTCAGGAAGCCGAGCGGGCTCGAAGGATTGTGAAAAACTTGCTGTACTTTGCGCGGGAGAACAAGCCCGAGCGCACGCGCGTGAATCTGAACGAGATTGTTGAGCGCACGCTGGCATTGCGGAGTTATGAGCTGCGAGTCGAGAACATTGTTATCGAATGCGACCTTGCGCCGAAGCTGCCTGAAACGATGGCCGATCCTCATCAACTTCAGCAGGTGGTCTTGAACCTGCTGGCGAACGCGGAACAAGCCTTGCTGGAGGACCGGGGCCAGGGTCACGTATGGATCCGCACACATCGCATCGGCAGCAACCGGATTTCACTCGAAGTCTCCGATGATGGTCCGGGCATTCCAACCGAAGTTGCGTCACGAATCTTTGATCCTTTTTTTACCACTAAGCCTTCTGATGTTGGAACCGGCCTGGGACTCTCCATCGTGTACGGCATCGTGCATCAGCACGGCGGCGAGGTTACGTTTGAAAACCAACCCGGGGCAGGCGCTCGATTTGTGGTTGATTTGCCGCTGGTTGCCGTTCCACCTGGAGGTCCAGAGTCGAGCTTGTCTCTCGGGGCTAAGAGGGAACTCAATATAACAAGAGGACGAATCTTGGTAGTCGAAGATGAGCCCAATGTCGCGCAGCTAATCGTGGACGTTCTGCGCGAGGAAGGTCATCAAGTGGAAGCCGTTCTTGACAGCCAGGAGGGACTGACGCTGCTTTCGCGCGGCACGTACGATCTGATTCTTTGCGATCTCCGCATGCCGCGTCTTGACGGCCCGGCATTTTACGAGACGCTGGTCCGGACCGGCAGTCCGGCGCAGCAGCGGATAATTTTCGTCACCGGGGATACCCTGGCTCCGCGCACTCTAGAATTTCTCAAAACGAACAATCTGCCGTTCCTCTCGAAGCCTTTTTTGGTTGAAGAACTGAAGCTGGCGGTGAATTGCAGGCTGGAACGAAATCGGCAGCCGCAACACACGGAACATTTAACGCGTTTAGACAGTGTCCGCCCTGGCTGGAGAAAGAGTAAACGATTATGAGCACGGGGGAAGCGTGGCCATAAATAGCGAAGGGCGGCTTGTCCTGCTGGGCATCGCCGATGAAGACCTCGCAAAGCGTTTCCTCGCTGCGGTGCAACGGTCTGTGAACCCAGGCAGCGTTCTGGTGACCTCCACACTGGTGCAACTGTACGAGCAGATGAAACAAACCGCCCCGCGGGTGATTCTAATGGCCAACGACCTTACTGAAGACTTGCCGCTCAGCGAAATCCTGCGTCAAATAGTTGATGTCGCTCCGGTCATCTTGGTTGCGCCTCCAGAACGGCAGACGGAAGTGGCAGCGCTCGTCGGCGAGGGGGATGTCGAATTTGTGGCTGAGGTCGGAGATTTTTTGCCCTTGGCTGTGAGTCTGCTTGAACGCAGATCCCGCTGGGCGGAACGCGCGGACGCCGCAGAAGGGCCTCTATGGGGCGAGGCGTCACGCGATATCGCGGAAATTTTCCGGCACGAGATCAACAATCCCTTGACCGGCATTCTCGGCAATGCCGAATTAGTTCTGGCCCACGGGGACCGCATGTCGGTGATTGACGCGCAAAGACTGCGGACTATCGTTGATCTTGCCGTGCGCCTACGCGAAACGATTCGCCGCCTCAGCCCGGCATTACAAAGTCAACCGCATCCGGTTAAATCGGTTTAACCGAACCTCTTCATCGATGCCTGCGACGCAGCTTCATGATTTACGATGTTTTCCCAAAAACCGCATCGTCTGCTATTTACTTCGGCCCCGACTTTACCTACCATGTGCCATGACTGCCAGTTGCGCCTGGGCGCGATTCGTTCCGGGTTAGGCTGCGCAAGCCAAAACCTATGCCACGTGTACCTCGACTCGTTGTAATTGAACCGAATGGAGCCCATCGTGAAGTACCCGTGGGAACCACGCCGTTTCGAATCGGCCGCCAGGCGGGCAACGAGCTGACCCTTCGCGATAGCCGCATCAGCCGCCAGCAGGCGCAGATTATTTCCGTGAACGGCACTATGGTGCTGGAAGACATGGGCAGCCGCCACGGGACTTTCGTCAACGGCGAGAAAGTTCTCCGACACGAGCTTCAGCCCAAAGACTCCATAGATTTTGGGATGCCCGATTCCTACAAGCTGACTTTTTTGGGGCAGGGAGCAACGATTGAGGAGTTGGTGGAGCGTGTGGAAGCCCCCGCGCCCACGCATGCCGGGTCGCGCGAACTTTATCATTTAGGCGTTCTGCTTGAAGTTGCGAGGACTCTGGGCACGGGACTTTCGCTCGAGGATGTGCTGACCGCGGTCGTGGATGCCGCGATTCAGGTGACGCGCACAGAACGCGGCGTGCTGCTTTTGGCCAACGAAAGCGGCGAACTGAATATGATTGTGGCGCGCGACGCGCAGCGCGGCACGCTGCGGCCCGACCAGTTGCAGGTGTCGCAAAGTGTGGTGAAGAGCGTGGCGAAAACTCGCCGCGAGTTGATCGTGAGCGATACGGGCGAAGACGGCGGAATGAGCCAGCAAGAAAGCGTCGCGCGGCTTGAGTTACATACGGTCGTGGCAATCCCGATCGACAAGCTGCCCATGATTGAAACCCTCGATGCGACAATTTCCACGCGCCAGGGGGAGTTGCTTGGAGTCCTGTACCTTGACAGCCACGTTCCCTCGAGCGCGTTTACGGATCTCGATCGAGAGGTTCTGCGCAGCCTGGCGCGGGAGGCGGCGACGGTTGTCGAGAACGCGCGCCTTTTTGCTTCTTCGCGAGCCAAACAGCGGCTGGATCACGAGATCGAAATCGCGAGCCAGATTCAGAAAACTCTGCTTCCGAAAGCGCTGCCTAATACAGCGGAACTGTCGGTGGCGGGCTCAACGCTTTCGTGTCACTCCGTCGGCGGCGACTGTTTTGACGTGATTGGCCTTGGCGGCGGACGTTATGGCTTCTTCGTCGGAGATGTGTCCGGCAAGGGAATTTCCGCAGCCCTGCTTGCCACCTTGTTGCAAGGGGTCTTTTTTACCACGGCTGCGATGGACATCGCGCTTCCCGGCGTATTTTCGCGCGTGAATCAGTATTTGTGCGAGCGCAGCGGCGACGACCGCTACGCCACCGTTTTCTACGGTGTTCTGGACAAAATGGGCCGTTTTGAATATGTGAATGCCGGCCATGTCCCGCCATTGCTGCTGCGCAAGGCGGGAGGGTTGGAAGGATTGGGATCGGCTAATTTTCCAGTTGGAATGTTTGCGGAGGCGGAGTATCAGAGTACCCGCGTGCAGGTGGAGGCCGGCGATTTTCTGGTGATCTACACGGACGGGGTTTCCGAAGCGTCCAACAATAGCAACGAATTGTTTGAAGAGGCGCGGCTGCGGCGCATCATGGAAGATTTCAAGGGCACCACGGTCGAACAATTGGGAGACACGATCCGGGAAGGCATGAGAGCCTTTACCGAAGGCGCACCGCAGTCCGACGATGTCACGATCTTGGTAATTCAATATAAGGGAAATGCCGGATGAAGCGAAAGACAACAGCGCGGATAACTCCGGCGACGGCTCTGGAGACTCTCGAACAAGTAGTATCGGTTTTGAACCCGGAGATCGAGCCGGGAGAGCTTGCTGCGCAGATGGTGCGCGTGTTGGCGGCGCCCGGCCGGCTCGATGGCGCACGCCTCTGGCGCGTGGTCAATGGCACACCGACGATCTGGCAAGAAAGCGGTGAGCTTCCTGCAGCGGACTTGGCCGGGATAGAAAAGATTCTAAGGGGCAAAGCTGCCGCCAAGAACGGAAAGAGCCGCACGTGGCTCCTGGGACGCCAGGGAGATCCTGTTGGTGTTCTTGAGGCGTCGATGAAAGAGCCGCTCGACGAAAAAACGCGAATCTGGCTGGATTTGTTCAGGCGATACGCGGAGGTCGCGCTGGAAAGCAGCGAACGTCGCAATGCGGTTATCGAACTCTCCACGATTGTCGAAGCTACCAAGCGTCTGAATTCCACGCTCGATCTTGCCGAATTGCTGAACATCATTCTGCAGCTCACGACTCGCCAGACGGGGGCAGAGCGCGGGACAGTTTTCTTGATCGATCACGAGCGCAATGAAATCTGGTCGCTGGTGGGAATGGGCCTCGACCAGCATGAAATCCGGCTACCGATTAGCCGGGGGATTGCGGGTTGCGTGGCGGCGACCGGCGACACAATAAATCTGGCTGACGCCTACGCGGACCCGCGGTTCGAATCGGAAGTCGATCTGCGTCTCGGTTTCCGCACGAAGTCGCTCCTTTGTCTTCCCATTCGGAATAAGGATGGCGAAACCATCGGTGTGCTGCAGCTGTTGAATAAGAAAGCGGGGCCATTCACGCGCGCCGATGAAGGCATGCTGCGGGCAATTTCCGATCATGTGGCACTTGCGCTCGAAAACGCTCAGCTTCACCGGGAAATGATCCACAAGCAAAGGATGGAGCGAGACCTGGCGCTAGCGCGAAGCATTCAGGTGGGCCTGCTGCCCGAACACCCTCCGCAACTGGAGGGCTTTGACATCGCGGTCTCGCACAAAATGTCGCTGGAAGCCGGTGGTGACTATTACGATTTCATTCCTCTGGCTCCGGACACGATTCTAGCGGTGGTCGCGGATGTGGAAGGGAAGGGCGTGGGCTCCGCCATGGTGATGGCAAACCTTCAGGCCACGCTTCACGCGCTGCTGGCACACCTCCATTCGCTCGAGCGGCTGGTTGAATCGCTCAACGATATGATTCTCGCGGATACGCGCGGGCAGAAGTTCATGACCATGTTTGTCGGCTTGCTGGACCAGCCGCATCGCACGTTACATTATGTGAATGCGGGGCATGTGCCGCCTGCGGTGGTGCGCGCGGACGGCTCAGTTGAATATCTGCGGGAAGGCGGAATGGTCGTCGGGCTCTTTCCGAGCGTGCATTACGATCGCGGACATGTTCGGCTCAACCGGGGCGATCTTGTGGTGGCTTGCACCGACGGTATCACCGAAGCCATGGATACCGAGTCCGAAGAGTTTGGGCAGCCCAGGCTTGTGGAATTGGCCGTGCGAGAACGCGCGAAGCCTGCTCAGGAAATTGTCGACATCGTGCTCAAGGAAGTGGACCTCTTCTCTCGTGGCGGCACGCATGAGGACGACCGCGTGATCATGATCCTCAAAGTCGTGTGATATTGCAGAGCCTCAGGGTTTACCTGGATATTTCTCGAAGAAACTGACAACGCGGTTTTCGTATTCCGTTGGGTCTTGGCCCAAGGCCGAGGCGTGGCCGGGACCTTGCACAATCCACAATTCCTTGGGGCCGGTGGCTGCTTTGTAGATTCGTTCCGCATGGCGGCAGGGGATAGTTGCGTCCCGCGTGCCACAAATTAGCAAAACCGGGAAGGGCCGTTCAGCGACCGCTTTTTCTGGAGAATCGTCCTCCGGCCTAAACCCGCCATCTTTTTCAACCGACTTCATGGTGACGATGGAGGCTGGGCGGAAAAGACTCTTTCCCAGCCAAGAACCGGCGTGAAGGCCGGCGTAGTCGTAACTCACTTCGCGCAAATTGGAGAAAGGGGCTTCGGCGGCCACGGCTTCGATCCGTGGTTCGACCGCCGCAGACTGCAATGCAATCGCGGCGCCCAGCGAAACGCCAAGAGCATATAGATGCCGCACCTGTTCAGAAGCGTAAAGGGCGTCAGTGACTTCAACGGTATCGTAACGCTCCTTCCAGCCATAGGTTTCCATCTCACCACCGCTTTCACCTTGGGCTCTGGAATCCATCATAACTAGGCTGTAGCGGTGTCGAAGAAGGAATTCCGCGTGACCGGAATCTCCGGTGCGATTGTCTGCGATCCCGTGAAACAGAATTACCCAGTCGCCGTTTGATTTCCTCGGACGGACTTTCCATCCGCCCAGCTCGGCGCCGTCGCGCGCCCTAACAATGAAATCCTGCTTTGATGCGTCCGTTCGTTGCAGCATTTCGTTGATGCGAACGATTCTTTCGGGTGTGAGCGGCAAACGTCCAGGATGCAAAATGCCGTCGACTAGAGAATTTCCCACGAATGCGGCTAGGACGGGAGCAGCCAGCAACATGCGACGGCGGCGAGACCGAGGAAGCGTTTCATCGAGCTTTCCATGCAGATGATACGCGCTGACGGGTGTTCTTGTTCAGCAATGCGCGAATGTTTACCGGACAAAAGCCTGTTCGCTACGAGCCGGTGGAAGAGTAGTGGCGGGTGCCGATATTCCACACGGAGATTGCGAGGGTGAGAAATACGAGCGCAACAACCGGAACGAGCGGCGCGTATTCGGGATGCACGGTGCGGCCGAGCATGCGCACGCTGGGATAAAACGAGGCGAGCCCGAAGGGAATGATCCAGCACAGGAAAAATTGTACGGCTCCGCTGTAGATGGAGAGCGGGTAGCGTCCGAATGCGATCACGTTCCAAACTGGCGGATGCACGCCTATGCGATCTTCAAACCAAAAGGAAACTGTACTCAGCAGCAAAAAAAGCGAAATGTAAATAATTGCAGCACAAAGACCGAAGAAGAAAAGCATCGCGAATTTCGCGGGCGTCCACGCGAGGCCCAGGTGCCTGGAAGCCCACCACAGACAAAAAATGCCGGTGGCGACTTCCTGCAAAGACTCGATGCGAAACGTCTCGAACAGCACTTGAAAGAGGGAAGAAATCGGGCGCAGCAGAACGCGGTCGAATTTCCCCTCGATGATGAAATTGTTGCCGAAGTCGTAGAGATTCATGCTGACGATGTTGAATATGCCGTAAGGGATCAGCGAGAAACCGTAGAGAAACAGGACTTCCTCGAATCGCCAGCCCGCCAGTTGCGTTGCCTTATGGAACAAAATAACCACGAACCAAAGCGCGAAAACCGTGGCCGCAAAACTGGTTCCCAGGCTAATGAAAAAATCACCGCGATAGCTGACGCGCACTTTGGCGTACTGCGTGAAGTAATCGAAGAAAAGCAAAGCGTGGCGCTTTGCGGCGGCAACAAGGTCGGCGAGGCCGATTTTTTCTTCCGCCACATCTCCGGCGGGCAAGGAACGATTCATCAACCTAACCCCCGTGAATCGTGATGTCGCGCAGCGAGCGGTTCCACCAAAGATGCGCGAGCACCAGCAGCACGACCACCCAGAACCACTCCGTTGCCAGCGCGCGTAGAGCGTGGATGCGGTCGAGCTTGCCAAGATAAATCTGAAGCGGTGTGTAGGCGATGTGCTCGAAGGGCAGCCACGCCAGTACTTTCTGGATTCTTTCCGGGAAAAACGCCATAGGAATCAGCAGCCCGGAGAGCAGTTCGATCAGCCAATATTTTGCGCGAATGAGCGCCAAAATCGATTTCAACGGAATCGCGCAAGTGCCGATCATAAAGTTGATCGCACCCATCAGGAAGAAACTGCCCAGCACAGCAACCAAAAACAGGAAGAAATCTCCGTGCGATGCTGGGCCTTGAACGGGAAAAACCAAGGCGACGACAACCGCAGTCGGCAAGGTCAAAAGACCCAAACGAAATGCCGACTCTCCCATCGCGCGAAAAATCCACATCCATTGGATGGATACCGGCTTGATCAAGTCCATGGCGATCTTGCCTTCGATCACTTCGTAAGCCATTTCCTGGTCGATGGTATTCCAATAGAACGACCGAATCATCCAGCCAACGCTGACGTACGTGATCATTTGCGCAAGGCTGTAGCCCGCGATCGGCCGGCCGCCGCTGTAGACCGCAGTCCATATGAAGTAATACACGGTGACGTTCAGGAAATAGGTGATGATGCCGGTGAAATAGCGTAGGCGGAACGCCAGGATGTTGACGAATCCTACGCGCGAGAATTCGACGTAGGGCACCAGCGCCTGGGCCCAACTGCTCATGCCACTACCTCGGGGAGGGCTTCGCCGGCGTAGATGCGCTTGATGATCTCTTCGATGGGTTCGTCTTCTATCAAAATGTCGCGGACTTCGACGGCGCCGAGGATCTGGCGGATAAGGTCGGCGGTCGCCACTTTGACCCGGTCGAAACGAATACGGTAAGTCAGTTCGTCCACTTGCTCTACTTCAAGGCCCTCTCGCGAAAACTGCTCGACACCCACCGCTTGCGCGCGGTCTTTCAGCGCGAATTTGATTTGCTTGGTGCGCAACAATTTTTCTTTCAGATGGCTCAGGGGACCGTCGTAGAGCACTTTCCATGGTCAATAATCATGATGCGGCGGCACAATTCTTCGATATCGTCGAGGTCGTGGGTTGTGAGCAAGACGGTTGTGCGAAATTCACGATTGATGGCGCGGAGGAAATGCCGGATGTGGTCTTTCGCGACCACATCGAGCCCGATGGTCGGTTCATCGAGGAAAAGCAACGGGGGATTGTGCAACAACGCCGCCGCCAGGTCGCAGCGCATTCGCTCTCCGAGGGAAAGCTTGCGTACGGGAGTATGCAAGTAATCGCGGATGCCCAGGATTTCGTCGAAGCGTTCCATGCGCGCATCAAAATCACGCTGGGAGACGTCGTAAATGCGGCGCAGGAGTTTGAACGATTCGATTACGGCGATGTCCCACCATAGCTGGGTGCGCTGGCCGAATACCACGCCGATCGTCTTCACGTATTGCCGGCGCTGGCGATACGGGACGTAACCGTTGATCCGGATTTCGCCGCTTGAAGGCACCAGGATGCCGGTCAGCATCTTGATGCTTGTCGATTTTCCGGCGCCGTTCGGGCCGATGTAGCCGACCATTTCCCCGCGCTCGATCGAAAAACTGACGCGGTCCACAGCGGCAACCGTGCGGTAGTCCCTGACAAACAGGTTTTGAATTGAGCCCCAGACGCCTTCACGGCGCTTAAAGGTACGGAAGTGTTTACATAATTCGTGGACGTAAATTAGCGAATCAGCGCTCATGAATCACTGGATTCTAACATTAGCGTCGCGAACATGCGCGTCTAGCCGGCACCCCTGCCGAGATTAGACGCACAGAATTTCTTTTAGTCGCTCTGGAGATTTCCTAAAGTGTGAGGGTGTTTTCCCCGCGGGATTCGGGTTCGGCAACGCACGATCGGATACGTGGACTCCAGGCAAACATACTTCCAGCCGGACTTGGCAGCGCACTAACCCTTGTGGCAAACAGCACAATGTTTGGCTTCGTAGTTCTCCATGGTGACTTCGAACATATTATTGCAGCCTATACAGACGCGATGGATTTTAGGCGGTTTATTGCCCGGCTTGGTCTCGTCTGTGGCGCCAGAATGCGGGGTTGAGTGCGGCTCGTTCATGAGCGAATTCTAACACGCTCTACGGGTAGTGCAAGAAGGCCTCCAACCTAGCAGGGCACCAGTTGCTTTGGTGCGAATCCCGCACGCATTGGTGTTTGCGTAGGCATGCAGCAAACGGGTCTGCTACAATTTTACGCTTCGGGGGTAGCTGCGCGTTCGACCGCGCGGCCGATGATGGCGGAAAATACCAAACGAAAATGGATTGTGATAACGCTTGCTGTGGCGCTTGTCGTCATAGTTTTAGTGGTTCTCGCGGGGCGCGATCAGGCTCCCACGGTGGCAATCGCCCAAGTGTCTCGCGAGGATCTGACTGCGTCCATTACCAGTAACGGAAAGATCGAACCGATTTCGCCAGTCACGGCTCGCGCCCAGTTTCCGCACCTTCGTGGATAAAATAATGGTCACCGAAGGGCAAAATGTCCATCGTGGGCAGCTTATTCTGAGCCTGAATGCGGCAGATATCCAAAGTCAGCTGGCGCAAGCGCGACAAGATTTGCTTTCCGCTCAAACCATTCTGCAAAACGCTCGCGCGGGCGGCCCTCCCAATGAAGTAGCGCAGCTCGGAGGAGACCTGCAGAAGGCGCAAGCGCAGGTCGCCAACCTTGAACGCACGCAAGCGGCGCTCACTGAACTTGTGACAAAGCAAGCCGCCACGCAGGACGAACTCGCAAAGAACCAGGAGGCTCTCGACGAGGCTCGCGCCAACCTGCAAGCATTCGAGCAGAAGACCGCAGCATTAAAGAAACAAACAAACATCGACGCAGAAGCCGCTGGTCTGCGCGTAAAGCAGGCGGAAGGTCAGGTTCAGTCACTCGAAGAAAAATTGCGTTCGGCGACGGTTACGGCGGAAAGTGACGGCACAGTTTATTCATTGCCTGTGCATGCAAACGATTATGTGAAGGTGGGTGACATTCTGGCGGAAATGGCCGACTTGCGCCAAGTGCGCGTCCGCGCATTTGTGGACGAGCCCGATCTCGGCTCGCTCGCACCAGACGAAGAGGTAAAAGTGAGTTGGGACGCCATGCCGAACCGCACATGGACCGGGAAAGTCGAACAGGTTCCCAAGCAAGTGGTTGCGCGCGGGACCCGCAGCGTAGGTGAAGTCCTATGCTCGGTGCAGAATGACAAGGTCGAGCTTCTTCCAAATGTAAATGTTGAAGTGCGCATCCTCGTCCGCCAACGGCCGGGGGTGCTGGTGGTACCGCGGCGAGCCGTAAGTTACGAAAATGGACAGCACTATGTCTTTGTGTTCGACGGTGAAAAAATTCACCGCCGCCAGTTTGAAGCGGGCGTAGCCAGCGATAAAAATTATGAAGTGATTTCGGGGTTGGCACTGGGCGACAAAATCGCATTGCCCGGCGAAGTAGAGTTGAATGGACGGTATGGAAGTTCGAGCCACGGAGGCCAAATGAACCGGCGGTTCCCCTGTATTCCCAGGTTTTCAATGGCGCTTTTCGCCGGTATGGCTATGCTCGCGACAATCGGACCGCTTGCAGAGGCGGTAGAGTCTCCTTCCGTAGCGGCATCGGATGCGTCCGGGACGATTCAAACCGCGCAGCATCAGTTCAACTTGGGAAATTACGCTGCTGCAATCAAGACGCTGCAATCCGTGCCGCAGGTTTCGAACAACGCCGAGGCACAATATTGGCTCGGACGCAGCTATTACGAACTCCACGATTATGACAACGCGATAACCGCCAGTGAGAAATCCGTCGAGCTTGATCCGAAAAATTCCGTCTACCATCAATGGCTCGGCACGATCTATGGAGGCAAAGCAGACCGCGACCGCAGTTTTTCGTATGCGCGGAAGGTAAAGAAGGAATTTGAAGAGGCAATTCGACTGAATCCGTCGAATGTGGAAGCTCGCCGGGACCTTGAACAATATGACATGGAAGCTCCCTGGGTGGTCGGCGGCAGCAAAGATGAAGCTCGCGAACAAGTGACGGCGATTGAGGCCATCGACCCGGTAGAAGGCCATTTAGCGCACGCCGCTTACGAGATGAACGCGAAGAAGTTCGACCTTGCGGAGAAGGAATATCGTGAAGTGCTGGCAGCAAAGCCCAAGCGCGTCGAGTCCTATTTCGACGTCATTCGTTTCTTTATCCATGAGAACAAGCCTGCCGATGTAGAAGCGACGATTCAGGCAGCGGCGCAGGTGAGTCCGAATGACCCACGCCTCGTCTATTACCGCGGAGTATCACGGGTGCTTTCCGGAACAGAGCTACCGCGCGGAGAAGAATATTTGAAGTCCTACCTAGCGAGCTCTCCCGACCGAAGCGATTGGCCTTCGCACGCAGCCGCCCGCGTCAGTGGCTGGGAAGGCTTTACGAAGCGGAAGGAAAACGTGCGGAAGCGGCAGAGCAATATCGTGCCGCTCTGCAACTTGGATCCGGGACAGAAAGAGGCAAAATCCCGGCTGGAAAAACTCGAGAAGTCAGCGCACTGAAGCTGGCCTATGGCTGGAAACTCTCATTCGCCCAAGCGCATCCCACTAACAGGCAACTCTTATGCAACCTCTTCGCGGCTCACCAACTGAATGGCGCGAGACCTGGCAGCTTGCTCTGCAAGCGCTGCGCGCCAATAAAGTACGCGCCATGCTCACGATGTTGGGCGTGATTATAGGAAGCGCTTGCATCGTGCTGGTGGTAACCGTTGCCTTGTCAGGGAAGCGCTACATTATCGGACAGATAGAGGGAGTAGGAGCGAATCTCGTGCATGCGTCGGTAATCCATTCCGGCGCGGTGACGGTCGCGGACGAAGTCACGCCGGCCGACATGGAAGCGGTGAAATCGAGTATCCCCAATGTGGTGGAAGCGGCAGGGACAAATGATATTTCGTTGTTCACGAGCGTAAATGGCGAGGAGCATCCCGTTTATCTGGTCGGAGTGACGGCAGGTTTTCAAAAGATCCGTAACCTGCTCGTTTTGCAAGGGCGATACTTAGACCAGGACGACTTAAGAACGCAAAGCAAAGTCTGTCTGCTGACACCAGCTCTCGCCAATCTGCTATTTCCCTCTGAGAGTCCGCTGGGGAAAGACATAGGCATCGGGGAGTTGCACTTCACCGTCATCGGTGTTTACAAGGAACGAGTGAGTAGCTTTGGCCTGTCCGAGATTCGCCCTGAATCCGTGATCGTTCCTTTTTCGCTGATCAAGTACTACACGGGCACTGAATTCTTCAAATCGTTTTACGTGCAGGCAGACAAGCCTGAGGACGTCCCGATGGTGACAACTCAGGTCGAACAGGTCTTGCTGAGCCGGCATCGTTCCGGGGCCAGGTACCGGGTAGAAAATCTTTCCGGAATTCTTGAGACCGCCCATAGCATTTCGCTGGCGCTGACAGTTTTATTGATTCTGGTGGCCTTGATCGCTCTCACCATCAGCGGCATCGGGATCATGAACATTATGCTGGTCACCGTGACGGAACGAACACGCGAGATCGGGATTCGCAAAGCCATTGGCGCCCGTCGCGACTCGATCCTGTATCAATTTCTGATGGAGGCTTTGCTGATAAGCGGCACGGGAGCGCTGGTGGGAATCGTGATCGCAGTTTCCATTCCCATCATCATCAATTCCTTCATCCGATTCATTCCTGACCTGCGGGGAGTTACTATTCCTGTGTCGTGGATCTCTGTACTGCTGGCGTTCGTAGTATCCTGCTCAACGGGCCTGCTGTTCGGTTATCTCCCAGCGAACCGCGCGGCGCGTCTTCATCCTACGGAATCACTGCGCTATGAATAAAAACTTGCGAAGATTGGCTGTGACCGGTCGCGTTGGCGGCATTTCTGCTTGCCGGAATTGCGAGGGCGCAGGACACCGGGAAGTTGACGATGCGTCAAGCTGTCACCCTGGCGCTGCAGAATAGCCGGGATTTAGCTCTCGCGCGGGTGCAGTACACCGTTGCCCTCAACGAGGCTGGTCTTGACCGGTCCGCATTCCTGCCAAACCTCTATACCGGTTCTGGCGCCGCGTACACGTCCGGGTTTCCTTCCATTGCCGGCGGGCCGCCCGCTGTTTTTCAAATGAGCTACAACGAAGCAGTTTTCAATCCGCTGCTTGAAGGGCCAGCAACGCGCCGCGGAAGACCGCGCGAAAAATATGAAACTCGAGATAGATCGAATGCATGACGTCGTCATCGTGCGGGCTGCCACGGCTTATCTCGAACTGGCCGAAGTGCGCCATTCGCTGGAACTGATGCGAAAGGAAGAAGCCAGCGCAGAAAAAATTCTGGGTGTGACGCGCGATCGCGTTGCAGCAAACCAGGAGCTGCCTATCGAAGTGACTCGCGGCGAACTCGATCAAGCGCGCGTGGAGGAAAGAATCATCAAGCTCGAAGGCCGCGATGAAACTCTGACGCAACAGATTCGCGACCTCACGGGCATTTCCGAGGGCAGGCCATTGAAGTGGATACGTCGGAGCCGTCGTTCGAAAATGATCTCTCGGTAAACGACATGATGAACGCCGCTATCCGGTCCGATCCCGGCATTCAGGAGGCGGAAAACGAGCGTTTGGCCCGCCAACAGCTGTTGCGCGGCGCGCATCTTAGTTATTTCCCACGGTGGCTTTAGTCGGCCAGTACAGCATTTTGAGCAAGTTCAATAATTACGATGAATTTTACAAGAAGTTCGAGCGCAATAATGTAAGCGTGGGCGTTCAGATCACAATTCCGCTTTTCGCTTCGAAGACGAGAGCGACTGTCGCGCTGGCGAAAAGCGAATTGAACGTCGCTGAGCTTACTCTCGGGAACAAGCGCCAGGAAGTCCGGCTGGACATCCAACAAAAAGCCCGCACCGTTCGCGAACTGGATGCGACTCGCGAGGTTGCCCGCCTGGACTTAAAGCTGGCCCAAGAAACCCTGCAACTGAACCAGTCCGAAGTTTGACGAAGGACGCCTTACGCTTCGAGATATCGAACGAGCGCGCTTGGATGAGAGCGACAAGTGGGTGGCATTCCTCGACGCCGATTTTGCGCGTCAGCAAGGGCAGCTAAGTCTATTGCAGGCAACGGGCCAGCTGGCGAAGGTGTTTCAGTAACGAACTTCGAACAAGCTGTGCTTGGGCTTGTCGGCGAAACCGGGTAAACTATACATATCGAGTAGAACCTGAAATTATAAGGTCATTTGTAACCCTGAGGGGGTAACAGTAAACATGCCGTCAGTAATGAAAACTTTGTTTCTAAATCCGCCAAGCTTCGAGAAGTTCGATGGCGGAGCGGGTTCTCGCTGGCCCGCCACACGTGAGATTGAATCCTATTGGTATCCGGTTTGGCTGGCCTACCCGGCGGGTATGCTTGCCGGGAGCCGCTTGCTCGACGGGCCGCCGCATCACATAACGCCCGAGGAAGTTGTTCGCATAGCGCAGGACTACGAGTTCGTCGTTTTGTTTACCTCCACGGTGGGTTTCTTCAGCGACTTGCGCATGGCTCGCGCGATGAAAGACAAGAAGCCAGGCATCAAGATCTGCTTCGTCGGGCCCCAAGTGCAAATCAAGCCGGCGGAAAGTCTGCTGGCAAGCCAGGACATTGATTTCGTCGTTCGTGGCGAATTCGATCACGCTGTTGTGGAATACGCGCAAGGCAAACCGCTCTCGGAAATCCTGAGCGCGAGCTACATGAAGGACGGCAAGATAGTCCACAATCCTCCGCGCGCGCTGCTTCAAACCGCGGAACTTGATGAATTGCCTTTCGCCACCGAGGTCTATGAGAAGAATTTGAAGATCGAGAATTATAACGTTCCATTTCTGCTGAATCCGTATGTTTCGTTTTATACGGCGCGAGGCTGCCCGGCTCTGTGCACGTTTTGCCTTTGGCCCCAAACGCTTTCCGGCCACGCTTGGCGCGTGCGATCGGTGGACAGCGTGGCGCGCGAATTCAAGCAGGCGCACAAAATGTTTCCGCAGGCCAAGGAATTTTTCTTTGACGACGATACCTTCAACATCCGCAAAGATCGGGTTCTGGCTCTTTGCAAGGAATTCAAACCGGTCGGCTTCCAATGGTCCTGCACTGCTCGCGTGCATAGCGACTACGAGACGCTAAAGGCAATGGCGGACGCCGGAGCTCGTTTATTGATTGTTGGCTTTGAATCCGGCGATCCGCAAATCCTGAAGAACATCAAGAAAGGCGCGACGGTCGAAATGGGCCGCACCTTCGTGCAGAACTGCAAGAAAGTCGGGATCCACGTTCACGGCGACTTTATCATCGGATTGCCGGGCGAGACGAAGCAGACTATCGAGAAAACTATCGAGTACGCAAAAGAGATTGACTGCGAAACCATTCAGGTTTCCATGGCACATGCTTATCCGGGCACCGAACTTTACGACCAGGGCATGCGCGAAGGTTTTCTAGCCGGCGAAGCAGCCACGGACGTGAACGGCCACCAGCTTCCGCATCTCGAGTATCCAGGCCTCTCGCGCGAGTACATGGTGGACTCGGTCAACCGTTTCTACGACAGCTATTATCTGCGCCCGCGAGTCGCTTGGCGCATCGTTCGTGAATCACTTTGGGATTCGCACGAGCGTAAACGCCTGTTCCACGAAGCTGTGGACTTCATGAAACTTCGTCACGAGCGCCGGAAGGTTGCCAAGAAAGGCGTGCAGAAAAAGGTTCTGGTCTCAGCGCCGCCCATGGAGCCGCGTTCGAACGTCGGAGTGCCCAGCGAATCGCAGAGCGCATGAAGTCGGCCGAAGGGCTCCATCTCAAGACCTACTTCCTACTGTTTCTGATGGTCACCTTTGGCCCGGTGGGAGACATCCTGCTCGGCAAAGGCATGAAACTCGTGGGCGTTCCTCTTGCCTGGACGATGCCTGAGCTCCTCCGCTTTTTCCTCCGCGCCTTTTCTTCCGGTACGGTCTGGCTTGGGATCGCTTCGCTGCTGACATTTCTGATTTGTTATACCCTGGTGCTGTCCTGGGCCGATTTCAGTTTCGTGCAGCCTGCAACTGCCATCGCCTACGCCATCGTCGCTCTGATGGGCCATTTCTTGCTTGGTGAATTTGTCAGCACCTGGCGGTGGATCGGAATTGTGACTATTTGTGTCGGCGTTCTTTTCGTGGGCAATACCGCTCTGAATACCACGGAGCGCCGCTGATGTGGTTGGAAGGGATTTTGCTTTCGCTCATCGTTTTGGGCGGCACTGCCGGGGAGCTTTGCATCACGCGCGCCATGAAAGTCATAGGCGAAGTGAAGGATTTCCGACCCCTCGCTCTGCTGCGCGTTTTTGGCCGGGCGATGCAGGTAGGATGGATGTGGTTCGGCCTTGCGCTGATGGGCATTGGTTTTTTTGCTATGCTGACGATGCTCTCCATGGAAAACGTCAGCTTTGTCGTACCGGTCACGGCTCTCAGCTACGCTGCCGGGGCCTACGGCGGCCGCTTATTCCTGGGCGAGCGCGTCACCCCCCTCCGCTGGGCTGGAATTCTTCTGGTCTGTCTCGGCGTTGTATTGGTATGGCAGGGCAAAGGGTAGCGGTTTTATGGCGTGGATGGTGGTCCGCGACGCGCTCCTGGTGCTGGCGGTTGCGCCTGTCATCTACTACTTAATCGCGATCTTTGCAGCGACGGAATTTTTTCGCGTCAGGCCTGCCCGTTCCTCCGAAGCGCCTACGGATTTCGCTCCTCCTGTCAGTATCCTGAAACCCATTCACGGCCTGGATCGCGAAACCTACGAAAACTACGCGAGCTTCTGCAATCAAGATTATCCGGAATTCGAAATTCTTCTTTGCGTGGGCGATGAGCGCGATGCGGCGGTTCCTGTAATCAAGAAAATAATCGCCGATTTTCCTCAGCGCTCGATCCGATTGCTCATCGGTTCCGAGCCGCTGGGCGCCAGCGATAAAGTCAACAAGCTTTGCCGCATGGTGCGCGAAGCGCGCCATGACACCGTGATCGTCAGCGACAGCGACGTTCGCGTTGGGCCGGGTTTTCTTCGCGCAGTGGTGCGTCCGTTTTCCGAGGCAAAGGTGGGTGGAGTGACGTGTCTTTACCGCGGCTTGACAGACGGCGGATTCGCCGCCGATCTCGAAGCTCTGGGCAATAGCGCCGATTTCGCGCCTGGCGTGCTCGTCGCTCGTCTTTTTGGCGGGCTCGACTTCATGCTCGGCGCCGTGATGGCCACCACGAAAAAGCATCTGGCCGAAATCGGCGGATTCGAATCGCTGGCGGACTACTTCTGCGATGACTACGAGCTTGGCAATCGCATCGCCGCACGCGGCTATCGCGTCGAGCTCAGCCGTTTCCCCGTGGACATCGTTTACCCGCGAGAAACGATTGCCGACGCATTTCGCCATCAGCTTCGCTGGAACCTGAGCATCCGCTATTCGCGGCCCTGGGGACATCTTGGATTGATCTTCGCCAACGCGCTACCGTGGGCCGTGCTCGTTTGCGCGCTTGCAACATTGAGGGTCGCTGCCATTTACCTTGCGATCGCACTCTTTTTTCGCATCATGATGGCAATTTCCGTAGGACTACGCGGAATGCGAGATCGTCTCGTACGGCAAGATCTCTGGATGCTCCCGCTGCGCGATGCGTTCGCATTCGTGGTCTGGCTGGCAAGCTTCTTCCCACAACGCATTCACTGGCGCGACCGTCAGTTTCGCGTCCGCGATAAGCGTCTGATTCCTGTGGCGCCACGTGAACTACGGTAGAGCCAAAACCAACTGAACCGCCCAAGCGCGACTCGGGCAATGTATCGAAGTGAAATACGAGGAACGATGCCGGGGCCGCAACGAAAAGTTGTAAGTCGAGAATTTAGTGCGTAACTTGAGTAACGGCTCTTCGCGTCTCTATCTTGCGAGAGCCAGCCGTTGGGGTTTGCGATTAAGCCGGGAGTAATTCAATGAAGAAATCGTGGATTTCCAGGAGCCTGCTGTGCTTGCTGCCGCTTGTGACCATCGCACTATTGTGGGGTCACGACATCAGATCGGCGGGAGAAGCACGCACGCAAGCCGAAACCTCCGCGCAATCCGCCGCTGCACCTCAGCAGCTCAGCCCCGAGGGCCAAGCTTCTTTGCGTGCGATCATCCAAGCAGGAAATCTCTCGGACCTGCGCTGGCCCGATTTCAGCGATTACAGCCGATTGATGACGGAATTCTATCAATCGTACGGCTATTCCCTGCCGTGGGTCAGGGGAATGGAGCCGAGCGCCCAGGCGCAGCAGGTGATTGCCATTCTGAAGAACGCGGATCAAGAGGGACTATCCGCGGAGGATTACGACGGGCCGCGTTGGGGCGACCGGGTGGCAAAACTCAAACCCACCGCTCCGCAGCCATCCGAAGCAGACGCGGTGCGATTCGACGCTGCGCTGACCGTTTGCGTGATGAGGTATGTATCGGACCTTCATATTGGCAAAGTGAATCCGAAGCATTTTGGCTTTGGTTTCGACATCGAGGCCAAGAAATACGATTTGCCCGGATTCCTGAAAAAGGATGTTGTGGACGCATCCGATGTTGCCGGCATCCTGGCACAAGTGGAACCACCCTATCCGGGTTACCGGCGCACGATTAAAGCCCTGCATACCTATTTGGAGCTTGCGAAGGAATACGACGGCCAACCGCTTCCCGCCGTAAAGAAAACGATCGCACCGGGCGATTCCTATCCGGGCGTCCCTCAGTTGATCCGATTCCTCCGTCTGGTGGGCGACCTTCCTGCCGACGCCAATGTTCCGGAGGATGAAACGGTCTATCAAGGTCCGCTTGTGGACGCGGTCAAGAGTTTTCAGCGCCGGCACGGCCGGGATCCAGATGGACGAATCGGCGCGCAAACATTGGCCGACCTGAACGTTCCGCTGAGGCAGCGTGTGCGCCAGATGCAACTGACCCTCGAACGCTGGCGCTGGATGCCCGACGCTTATCAAAAGGCGCCCATCGTTGTGAATATCCCCGAATTTCGCCTTCGTGCCTACGATGAAAAATTCAATATCGCTTTGACAATGAATGTCGTGGTCGGGAAAGCGTACGACCACAGCACGCCTGTGTTTGAAGAGAAAATGGCGTATGTCGTATTTCGACCTTACTGGAATGTTCCCTATTCCATCGCGAAGGCTGAATACTTTTCGCGCATAGCTCGCGATCCGGACTACTTGGCGAAAAAGGGATTTGAGGTGGTAAACAACCGCCAGGAGGTGATCACGTCGGGAACGGTCACGAGCGACGTGCTCGAGCAACTGCGGGCCGGCAAGCTCTTCATTCGGCAAGCGCCAGGTCCCAAGAACTCGCTCGGACTGGTGAAATTTATTTTCCCGAATGACTACAGCGTGTACATGCACGATACTCCCGCGCAGGAATTCTTCTCGAAGTCCCGGCAGGGATTTCAGTCATGGTTGTATTCGACTGGAAAAGCCCGCGGATCTGGCAGTCTGGGTGCTGCGCGATAATCCGGGCTGGAGCATGGATCGGGTCCGTGCAGCGATGAATGGGAGCGCGACGCAGCAGGTAAACCTTGCGCATCGGATTCCGGTTTTAATCGTTTACGGCACGGTGATCGTGACGGAGGACGGAACCGTTCACTTTTACGACGACATCTACGGGCACGACGCCTCTCTCGAAGAAGTACTCGATAAGGGTTACCCGTATCCGGGTTAGTCGCCGGTGGTCAAGCTGGCGGGACAATCGAAACACCACTGACGGACACGGCCGGTGTCGACATGGATGAAGTCGGAATGAGGATAGTAGCCCACGCCCCCGCGACGCAAAGCGAGCGCGGCCTGGCGCAGCTTGAAGCGTATTGACGCCGGGCATGCGCAGGTCGATTGCTTCCGCTTGAATGTGAAGGCTGTTCCTGGCCACCCCGGTGGTGTGAGCGCGAAGGGATTCATTCGTCGACGGAGTGCGGTAGCCGCACACGATGTCGATCTCGCCGTCGGGATGTCCGATCGAAAATGTGAGATCGGACAGAATATCGTACAGGCGCGGATCGAAATGGCGGACGTCGCCCGTCCGATGATCGCGGAGAAAAAAATCGAGCTTGGCGAGCGCGCCCGGAATGTACTGATCGCCGCGGCGGTAAACAATATCAATCCGCTCAGCGGTGTGCGTGTTGTAAAGAAGCAGGCGATGATCCTGGCGCTCCGGAGAAGAAGGCTCGTGAGGAGACACTAGGCGCGATTGGGCATGCGCGCTGCTCGACGCAATCAGAAACAGTGTTGCGCCCACAGCCCACAGACTCCGCGAATAGTTTCTAGATCTGCACATATATATTTTTCGATTCAATTTTAACATAAGCAGGTCGCTCGCCCAATTCGTCCGTGCCATCTAGCAGTGAGCTGCGCGCGCCAACCATTTCAGGTAACATACCTATTTTCATGCAATTGGGCGGATACTTCGACGGCTCGACAGTTTGATTCTTGCCGGCCTTGAAGAAAGCGACGCAAGGAAATGTGCATCACTTTGCTGGACGGTTGACGAAGACGTTCCCGCCCGGTAAAGTAGTTCCGGGTCGTGCTCACGACCCCTTTTTTTTGTCTCCGGCCTGCTGGGAGGTCGTACAATTGGCAGTACATCAGATTCTGGATCTGATTATCCTGGTTCGAGTCCAGGCCTCCCAGCCAATCTTCTGAAATAAATCTCCGTTGACGCAGTCTCAGGCCTTGTTCTGACGAACCAAACTCGTAGCTGTGACTTCAGCTTTTCCTTCGTTCCAGCTCAGACCAACGCTCGTATAAATTATCAACCGTCTTCTGTGCTGCTTCCATCTCAGCAAATGCGATTTGAAGGCGAGACGCATCACTGGCGATTTCGCGATCTTCCAATGCGGCCCGCCTGTCTATGAGCGCCTGCTCGGCCTTTGCCATTTGTTTTTCGATGGATACGAACTCGCGGGCCTCGGCATGTGTCAGCTTGTTTTTTGTTACTCCGGATGGAATTTCGGCTCTTATTGCCGGGCGCTTCGTCGCAGTCGTTAGTTCGGCCACGTTCCCGGCCTTTTGCGCGTTTTGCCACGCGTCCCACTGCGAATAGTCGGCAAAGCGTTCCGCGTTCCCTAGGCCGTCCAAGCCAAATACAATTGTTGAGACGCGATCCAGCATGTAGCGATCGTGTGTGATCAGCACCAGCGCTCCGCGATACTCCAGAAGGTTTTCTTCGAGTATTTCGAGCGTGGGAATATCGAGATCGTTCGTCGGTTCATCCAAGAGCAGCACATCGGCGGGCTGCAACATAAGTTGCGCAACTAAAACGCGCGCGCGTTCGCCGCCTGAGAGCCGGCCGACGGGCCGGTTCAAATCTTCAGCGTTGAAGAGAAATCTCGCCGCCCAGGACGCCACATGAGTTATTCGGTCCTGATAAATCACCGAGTCGCTGTCAGGCGCTAGCGCGCGCCGCAATGTCAGGTTAGGGTCAAGCTCGCGATTCTGATCGAAGTAAACAATTTTCAGCGAATCCGCCTTGCGGACTGTCCCGGCCGTAGGTTCTATCTCGCCGCGCAGCAAGCGGAGCAACGTCGTCTTGCCGCTGCCGTTCGGCCCAACCAAGCCAATGCGCATCCCGGACGTAACGGTGAAATCAATCCCTTTGAAAAGCGAACGGCCGCCTATCGAGTAACCAACACCATCCAGTACGACGAGCTGTTTTGTTTGCCTATTCGAAGCGGAGAAATCTATCTTCGCTGTGACCGTGCGGCTTCTCGCATTCAGGTCCGCCAATTCGCCGATCATCTTATGCGCTTTATCAATTCGAGATTTTGATTTGGTCGCCCGCGCCTTCGGACCGCGCCGCAACCATTCGATCTCCGTGTGCACGCGGTTCGCCAGCGCATCCTGGCGGTTACCCTGGGCATGCAAATGCGCTTCTTTCGCTTCCAGGAAGATGCTGTACTTTCCTTTTACGCGGAGAAATCCTTCCTGGTAGGCGCGATCGAGTTCAACCATATCGTTCGCCACATTTTCGAGAAAGTAGCGGTCGTGGCTGACCACCACGCACGCGAATTCCGCGTCCTCGAGCAATCTTTCGAGCCACTTGATTCCCTCAAGATCCAGGTGATTGGTAGGCTCGTCCAGCAACAAAATGTCCGGTTCCTGGACCAGCCCCTCCACAATCGCCAGCCTTTTGCGCCAGCCGCCGGACAAAGCCGCTGCATGCGTTTCAAAATCCGCGAAACCTGCGCGGCTAAGCGCTTCCTCCGCCCGAAATGAACACTCTGACTCCGGCACGCCCGAGCGTTCCAAGGCTCCTTCGATAACGGATCTGCACGTCGTTTCCGGGGCAAAACGCGAAATCTGCTCGACAAAACTCACCTTCGCGCCTTTGCGTATCGCCACTTCTCCGTGGTCGGGTTTCACCCGCCCAAAAAGGATTTCCAGCAAAGTGGATTTCCCGGAGCCATTCGGACCGATCAGCCCGATGCGCTCGCCTTCGTGATACGGTAAACGAGATGTCCTCGAACAGCGGCGCGAGTCCGTATCGTTTCGACAATCCCTGGGCATTGATAATCGGAGCCAAAAGTTTCGGTCTTCTCCTGCAATTAGTTTACCCTTGAGCATACCAGCAGCGGCATCCAGAGGCAGGTCAATCCGTAAATTCGAGAAGGCACTTGGCGCAAATAACAATTCACAAATTTGACGCTTTGGTCTTGGGTGCTGGAGCGGCGGGACTAATGTGCGCCATCGAAGCCGGTAAGCGTGGGCGCAAGGTCGCGATCCTGGAGCGGAGCGAGCGCGCCGGTAAGAAAATTCTTATCTCCGGTGGCGGGCGCTGCAATTTCACGAATCTTTACTGCCAGCCGGAGAACTTCATTTGCAGCAATCCGCACTTTCAGAAATCCGCGCTGGCTCGTTATACGCCCGCAGACTTCATCGCCATGGTAGAAGCTCACCGCATCTCGTACCACGAGAAAACTCTGGGCCAGTTATTCTGCGATCGCTCCGCGCAAGACGTGATGGAAATGCTCGAAGCTGAGTGTCGCTCTGCAGGAACCAAACTATTTCTCAACACCAAAATCCGCGAGATTAAACGCACAGCCGAGTTTCAGGTTTGTACGGAGTCCGCCGAATTTCATGCTCCCATTGTCGTGGTCGCCACCGGCGGCCTTTCGATACCGAAAATGGGAGCGACGGCATTCGGATATGATGTTGCTCGTCAATTTGGATTGAAGATCCAAAAAACAAGGCCTGCGCTTGTGCCACTCGTTTTCGGCGCGAACAACCGAAAACAGTATTGTGACTTGGCCGGCGTCTCGGCCGAAGTAATCGCTTCCACGAACGGCCAGTCATTTCGCGAGAACATGCTGATCACTCATCGTGGCTTGAGCGGCCCGGCGATTCTGCAAATCTCCTCGTATTGGGAAAAAGGCCGACCGATCAGCATTGATCTGGCGCCCGGTCGCGATGTGCTGGCTAGCGTGAGCAGAGCCAAGATTCGCGACATCTCTGCGTCGCGATCTGCCTTCCAGGGACTACTCCCCAAGCGTTTTGCGACGCGCTGGCTCGAATTGCACGCGCCTGCAACCTGGAGTAACCAGACGCTGGCACTAACTGAGAAACAGATTCACGAGTGGTCAGTGCTCCCCGTCGATACGGAGGGCTACGAAAAAGCTGAAGTAACCGTGGGTGGCGTCGATACGGATGAATTGTCCAGCCAAACGATGGAAAGCAAGAAAATCCCAGGCCTGTTTTTTATCGGCGAGGTTATTGACGTCACAGGCCACCTGGGTGGTCACAATTTCCAATGGGCTTGGGCTTCAGGAGCGGCAGCGGGAAGAGCCTTGTAAAGTCGCAATATTTAAGCTACGTGTGATGTTTTGCGCCGCGTGTACAAGGAGAATCCAAGGAGCAGGAAGGCTGAGAGGATCGAGATAGCGGAGCCGGCAGTACGGTCCCAAGTTCGTCGGAACCGGACACTCACGGAATGCCCGCCTGCGGGTACTTCAAGCGACAACTGCGCAGTCTCCGGAAGCGAATCGCCACCCACGATTTTTCCATCCACCTGGATTTCCCAAGCCGGATAATTTATAAGTCTGAGAGCCAATGCGACCGGCTGGCTTGTCTTCGAGGTGAACAATCTTGTTTCGGCGGTCCAGCGGTTAACGTGGAGGTCGTCGCCGGTCAGCGGCATTACGGCTCCCGATTCGGGATCAATCTTCGCAATCTTGGGCGTTGCGGTTTCCGCGGATTTACTGAGACTCGGAACCGGCGTATCAGAACTGTCCGTTGAGGCAGATGGCTGTCCAGGCAATTGATAACGGTCGCAGCCCAGCGGTTGATATTCGTCCGTGCCCTCGTAGCCATGCCCGGAACGAATTCCGTCCGCGAGCACCGGGATGTCTTCGCTATCCCACCAAGCGTCTTTGACGAAAGTTGTCCCGATTGCCGCGGTAGCAATAAGAATTGCAAACAATCCGAGCCATTGTTTCCGCGAGCTTTGCAAAGCCGCCGCCACGAAGAACGCAAGCGCGACATCGAGCGGCAAGAGACATCTCCACGGAAATTGCACGAACTGAAGTTTCGGCAAATGCTCCCAAAAGAAAATGCTCGGCGGAAACATTAGGAATGAGGATGCTAAAGCGAGCGTCACAAGCACCCACCAAGGATCCAAAAGATTCCGGCGTTGGCGCGCAACAAAAACGGCGGCAATCCCAGTCACCATAATAGTTCCCAGCGCTACTGCTGAAACTTTCCAGTTGAAGAGAACGAATTCGGGATCATTCGAGTGTGCAAACAGAAAATTCTGGCTGGGGCGAAGATTTTCCGCCAGCGCCTGCGAGATCTGAACCCATCGCTGTTCCCAGCCTGCGGGCAAAATATAAAAAGCCGCCAAACCAAAGCCGCCCGCCATAGCCGCTCCGCCGCGAAGGACAGGCCATATATTCCGATGCAATGCGCATCCCACCGCGAAAATCAAGAACAACGAGTAAGTTGCAATTACTGCCGGCCGGCGCGTTCGATAGCCATATCAGCGCGAACACCAGGGCAAGACCTGGCACACGATTCCAACCATCGCGTGTCACACGTAGAGCTCCCAGAACAGCGAGCGGAAATAGCGCACTTGCGAGGAGTTCAGCGAAATCGCTTCGGTAATAGACAATCACGAGATGATACGGATTTACGGCGAATAGCACTCCCGCCAACAAGGCCTGCCGTTTGGAAGCCACTCCCGCGCCAGTCGCCACATGCCGAACCCTGCAAGAACCAGCGCTAGCCAAATGAATGCTCCTGGAACGATTCTCCATGGCAGCACCGAAGCCAAACCTGCCCCCAGCATCCAGGATCCTGGCGGATAGAAAATAAATCGCGGCTCACCAAAGCCCCAGTTCGCCCACTCCGCCCAACGCGGATACGCGATACCTTCGCGCCACTGTCCGGCGACGTCCATCCACGACGCGAGATGGAATTGAAAATCATGGCCGGAGGCGTTTCCCAGAAATAACATCGGAAAAACCACGGCCGATGCCGCCGCCGCTGCGCACAGCAGCGCGACACGTCTGGAAGATTCTGTGATGTCAGCCGCAATTCGCTGCGCAGAGACTTCTGTGAGAGCTGTCTGAATGAGTGAACCCTTTCACCCGAATCTATCGTCACCGGCTACGCATTAGAGAATACAGAATTGCACACTGCTTGTCTTACTATGCTGCGCTTTATGCGTGAGATATCTCCGGTGCCGAACAAATTCGCGCAAAGTTCGCGAATTTAAAGCCCTCTCGCGGTAGCATGGTTTCGATGACCGACGAGCCAAAAGAAAAAGACCGCGCGGCCACAGCGGAAGAGCTGAGGTTGCAGGCCAGCGAGGATCGCGAAGTCCACTGGAAGCGCTGGGGTCCTTATCTATCAGAACGCCAGTGGGGAACAGTTCGCGAAGATTACAGTCCGGATGGCGATGCCTGGAACTATCTCCCGCACGATCATGCGCGTTCTCGAGCGTATCGCTGGGGCGAAGACGGCATAGCCGGTTTCTGCGATCGCCACCAGCACATTTGTTTCGCGATTGCTCTTTGGAATGAAAAAGACCCCTTTCTGAAAGAACGTCTTTTCGGCCTGACCAATACCCAAGGGAATCATGGCGAGGACGTAAAGGAATACTATTTCTATCTGGATGCCACGCCCACAAGTTCGTATCTAAAGTGCCTCTACAAATATCCACAAGGGTCGTTCCCCTACGATCAACTCGTTCAGGAAAATGCGAAAGCGCACGCGCCTGCAACCCGAATATGAATTGGTAGACACGGGCATCTTCTCTGAGAATCGCTACTTTGACGTTTTCGTCGAATACGCCAAAGTTTCGTCCGAGGACATTCTGATCCGCATAACGGCCTGGAATCGCGGCCCGGATCCGGCTCCTCTCCATCTGCTCCCCACGTTATGGTTTCGGAATCGATGGGACTGGGGTGAAGGGTACGACAAACCGCAAGTAGCGCGGGTACAGGGCCTTCAAGGTGGGGAACTATTCGCCCTAAACGAATATCACTACGGCAAGCGCTGGCTGATCGCCCAGGGAAAGCCCGAACCGCTCTTCACCGACAACGAGACCAATACCGAACGGTTGTTTGACAGTAAGAATGCTTCGCCGTATGTGAAAGACGCTTTCCATCGTTACCTCGTTCAGAGCGAGCGTGGGGCCGTAAATCCGGCAATGACCGGCACGAAAGCGGCTGCACATTATTCCGAGGTAATTCAACCTGGGAAAAATCTCACCATCCGCCTTCGCTTGCTGGACAAAGATCCTGCGCAAGGCCACAAATCAGCGCAGGATTTTTTCGGTCCCGCTTTCGATCAAATGTTTGAGCAAAGAATGAAGGAAGCGGACGAGTTTTACACTCAGCGTGTTGGCCGTTGCGCCAGCGAAGATGCTCACGAAGTACAGCGTCAGGCTTTCGCCGGCCTGCTGTGGGGCAAGCAGTCCTACCACTACGACGTTCGTCGCTGGCTTGAGGGCGATCCCACGCAGCCTCCCCCTCCGCCGGAGCGTCTTGACGGCCGGAATAGCGAGTGGACGCATCTCTACAATTCCGACGTGATATCCATGCCCGATAAGTGGGAGTACCCGTGGTATGCGGCGTGGGATTTGGCTTTCCATTGCGTGGCGATGGCTCTGATCGATCCCGACTTTGCCAAAGAACAGCTCGTGCTTTTCATGCGCGAATGGTACATGAACCCAAACGGCCAGTTGCCGGCTTACGAATGGAATTTCTCCGATGTGAACCCGCCCGTGCAAGCCTGGGCCGCTTGGCGCGTTTATAAAATCGCGGGGCGCGTACAGGGGCAAGAAGACCGTAAGTTCCTGGTCCGCATGTTTCACAAACTGTTGATTAATTTCACCTGGTGGGTAAACCGCAAGGATCCGGAGGGCAAGAACGTCTTCGAAGGCGGTTTCCTCGGCCTCGATAATATAGGCGTTTTCGACCGCTCCCAGCCCCTGGGCCCCGGAAATTTCATCGAGCAATCCGACGGCACCAGTTGGATGGCCATGTATTGCCTCGATATGCTGGCGATGGCCATGGAGCTCGCCCATCAGGATCCCGCTTATGAAGACATCGCCAGCAAGTTTTTCGAACACTTCGTGTACATCGCGCAGGCTATGAATGACATGGGCGGCCAGGGCGTCGGCCTATGGGATGAAAAGGACGGTTTCTATTACGACGTCCTGCACCTGGGCCAATCCACTCCCATGTCGATGAAGGTTCGATCGATGGTCGGCTTGATTCCTCTCTTTGCCGCCGAAACCTTCGAACCGGAGGTTTTGGAGCGATTGCCGAGCTTCCGCAAACGGATGCAATGGTTCCTGGATCACAATCCCGAAGTCAGCAAGCACGTAGACATGAGCCAAAAATCCGACAAGGGCACGCGCCTGCTCCTCACTATCGCCAATCGCGAGAAACTTGAGCGTATCTACCGATACGTTTTCGATGAAAACGAGTTCCTTTCACCTCACGGCATCCGCGCTCTATCGAAATTTCATCGGGACCATCCGTTTGTGCTCGACGCGGACGGGCATTCCAGCTCGGTGGACTACGAGCCGGCCGAATCTACCAGCGATCTTTTCGGAGGCAATTCAAATTGGCGCGGACCCGTCTGGTTCCCCATGAATTTCCTGCTGATTGAGTCGCTCCAGCGGATTCATTACTATTATGGCGACGAATTCAAAGTGGAATACCCCACGAATTCAGGACGCCGGGTAACGCTGTGGAATTCCGCCGCGGATATATCTCGCAGGCTCTCGCACATTTTCCTGCGTCGCGACGGCCTCCGCGCGGTTTACGGCGACGTTTCGTTATTTCAAACCGACCCTCAATGGCGCGACCTGATTCTTTTCTATGAATATTTTAACGGAGATACCGGCGCGGGGCTCGGCGCCAGCCATCAGACGGGATGGACCGCGCTAGTGGCCAAACTGTTGCAGCAGAGCGGAGAATGAAGCGCGAAATTCTGCAAGTGGTTTCTACCGCGGCCTACGAATTTTTCGTTTTGGCTTCCACAAATTCGATTAGTACTTTTTTCCCTTGCTGCGCCGGCGCAAGAAAAAAGTTTATGCGCGTACCTCCGGCTCCCGCGCGAGCAGTCGGATAAATCGGTTTCAACCCAAATCGCAAACGTAAAATCTCCGTCGCCCGCTCTACATCGCCTACATAGACTTCAATTTGTTGAATCCCTTCTCCAAATTTCTGCAAAAAACCGGCGATGGCGCCTTTGCCGCCCAGGTCTCGCGTAGTTAGGATATCGAGCTCGATGCGGGTCTCGAAATGCAATTCAAATTCCCGGGCATCCTGGTCCGGAGGAACGTCCGCCAGCGCCGGGTGATTGTTTGCCGCGCGGATCGTTTCAAACGTTTCCGGTCTCACGGCAACTCCAACCACGATGGAGACGGGTCCGAAACTCGATCCAGCGGGTGCATTCATTTCCCCGGGCAGAGTCAGCGCACGAAATTCAGGATCAGCGAGCCATTGTTTCAGCAAAGGCGTGCACAGCCCGCTACCTTCCAAATAAAGCCGAAGCGCGGCTTCGGCTCTGTTCTGCGGATCGCGATCCGCCAGTTGAGCAATCCAGCGAGTGATGTCGGAGGCGTCGGTCACATTCCCGGCAGCCGGTTAAGGTGTGGCGTGTGGAGGTTGTACCGCGTTGATATTCGAAAGCGCAACGTAAGTTGTTTTTCCGGGTGGTACGGTAACGCGCACGTCCCATTTCTTCCGTACGTCGCCCGCTTGCGCAACGATGTCGAGCGTGCTGAGCCAGTACGTTCCCGGAGCGATGCCGTGCAGGTAGCCGTGGCCTTCCAAATCCGTTTCCGTGCGCGCGGCAAGATACTTCGATTCCGCAAGTTCTATGGTGTGGCGATGCAGCTCAGCCGTGCTGTTTGCTTCGATCGTATCCCACTTATGCCCCGGGTTCACGTCTTCCAGCGCGAGATCGATTCCACTCGTGCTCGTCGGGTTCAAGACTAGAAACGCCCGGATGGCATTCTCATATTGCTTTACTTCTTCATCATACTTTTCCGGATTCTTTTTCTTCAGAGCCGGAGTGTATTTCGGGGTCGGAAAGGCAACGCTCTGGTCACCCGACATCCTATCCACATAAGCCTTGTGGAATTCCGGCACATTCATCACATCATCCGGCTTGAGTTTCTTGATGAAGTCCTCGCCCGCCAGATTCACATATTGATTCTTCTTCATCCACGCTTTTAATTCCTTTGAAACATCAAGCTTGTCGATAAAGGCGTCCATGGCCACCAGCGGGTACGTCACCGCCGCTTCCTTGCCGATATCATCGAAACTTTTGCGTAGCAGGTAAAAGGTGATCCCGCGCACCGGTTCGTCCGTGCCGCTTGAAGGCGTAGTCTTTGCGACGAACTCAATTGTGCTGTTTTGTGCGGCCGCTTGCGGCCCCACAGCCAGAATGGCAGAAATCAGAAAGACACGAAGTCCAGATTCCAATTTTCATGATGTTCATCGTAGCAGAATGGCAAGCCCGCAGATATAAGATGGTCCTGAAGGTAAACGTCAGTCTGGGATTCCTTGGAATCGTTCAGAGCAGAAAGCAGCTTCCGCGGGATAGCAGTCAGCAGGAGAAACTCAGAAAAGAGAAACTCAGTAAAGATGGAACGTCACTTCAATAGTTTGACGGACTGCCGCGGGCTTCCCATTCGGGCCAAGGGCCGGCCTAAACCGCCACGTCCGAACCGCCTCGATCGCCTTTTCGTCAAGACCTAGCCCCAGGCCCTTCGCCACGTGGATGTCGGTCGCGTGCCCCTCTGCGGTGATGATGGCCACTAGTAAAACCGTTCCCTGGAACTTTGCCTTAACCGCTTCATCAGAGAACTGTGCCGTCGGACAATACAAGCAAGCCGGCACGCCGTACCCGTTGGTGCCGGCGTTAAATATTCCGCCTCCGGCCCCCCCGCCTTCGCCCGGCCCTACGCCACCGCCGCTCCCACTTCCGACTCCCGTGCCATTTCCAGATCCAATTCCATTGCCGCTGCCAGGCCCGTTGGAATCGTTGGTCACTTTTGACATGGGGTCGCCCCAGTTCGCCATATTGGGGCTGGCCAATTTCATGTCCGGCATCCCAAGAACCGTTGGGGTTGCCGCAAACTTAGGATTGTCCGGCGGCTTCACTTTGGGCGGCACGATTTGCGTCAAACTGAACTTCGGAAGTTTGCCTCGGCTGGCAGGCAACAATTCGTGCGCCCCGCCGCCTCCGCCACCTCCGGCCTTCTTGGCTCCTGGCGGCAGTTTTGGCAGATAGGGCGAGGTGATGTCGAGCGGCGTGACGTTCATGGTCTTCGCCTGCGTGGTTCCCGGTGACATCAGTTCGGGCCAAAGCGGAATAATGATCAGCACGATCACGACTACGTGGAATGCCAGCGAAAGCGCCTGCACCCGCGTAAACTGAGTATTCTTGGACCAAATTTCGGGCACTGCTACGGGTGAGCTGGTGGTCTTTAGCGGAGCCAGTTTCCGCGGTGAAATCAGGTCGCGAACGTTTTGCCAGAATCCGCCGAACTCAGAATTCCAACTGACCAATAGATCCGAGTTCACCGGCCCACGGGGCGCCGCGCGAAAAAATTCCTTGAAATTGTCGCCAAGCCCTTCGCCAAATTCGGGATTCTTGAATACGTCGGACTTTCCACCTGCGATTTTGGCCGGACGCTCCGAGAGGAAATCCTTTACGTTGGAAAAGAAACTTTTGAAAGCAGATGTATGTACGGGAGACGGCAGGCGCCCAATCCTGAGCGTAGGCTCCGTAGTTGAGCGACCAGCGTCATCAAGTCTTGAAGTAAAGTCTGGCATAGGGCTTACCTAGGTTCCCCGGTCATGGCTCTACCTGATATTAGACGCTCCACCACGAAAAAGGATGTACGGGTCCGACGGCTGACACCGTTCTAGATTCATTGTAACATACGGTGTTCAACTGAGGCCCCCAGTTTTCCCGGCCTGCATCAGTGGAAAGGGCTTTTAATCCCTATTAGATGGCGAATACGCGCGACCTGAAGAGTACACTCAATCTTCCCAAGACAGATTTTCCCATGAAGGCGAAGCTACCCGAGCGCGAGCCGGAGCAGTTGGCAGCTTGGGAAAAGATGGCGCTATACCACCGCATCATGGAATCGCGGGCGGCTGCGCCGGTGTTCGTCTTTCACGACGGCCCCCCTTACCCCACGGGTGAAATTCATCTCGGCACAGGTCTGAACAAGATACTGAAGGACATGATCGTGAAGTCAAAGACCATGGCCGGGTTCCGAACTCCGTATGTTCCCGGCTGGGATTGCCACGGCCTGCCCATAGAGACGAAGGTCGAAAAGGAACTGGGCGGCAAGACAAGCAAAGTGTCCGCTGCGGAGTTTCGGCGCATGTGCCGCGAATTTGCCGCAGGCTACATCGACGCGCACAGACGCGAATTTAAGCGGCTCGGCGTTTTCGGCCAATGGGAAAAGCCCTACCTCACCATGGATCCGAGTTATGAAGCCTGCGTGGCCAGCGCCTTCCTCACATTTCTCGAAAAGGGCTACATTTACCGCGGACTGAAACCTGTGTACTGGTGCATCTATGACCGCACCGCTCTCGCTGAAGCGGAAGTGGAATACGAAGACCACACCAGCCCATCGATCTGGGTGAAGTTTCCGGTTGTTGCCGGCGAGAAATCCGGGAAGCTCGGGATTGGCGCTGATGTCAGCGCGCTGATCTGGACCACAACGCCATGGACATTGCCGGCGAACCGCGCTCTCGCGTTTCATCCGGACTACGAATACGTTGTCGTGAATAGTGCCGCAGGCAAGCTCCTGCTCGCGGAAGAAAGAATGAGCGACCCGGACTTGGCTGTGCTGCTGGGGCTCGAACCGGGCGCTCGATTCACGAAAGTTGGAAAGGGACGCGAACTCGAAGGCGTGCAGTTTCAGCATCCGTTCCTCAAAGAGTTGCGCGTGCCGGCTGTGCTCGCCGACTACGTCACTCTGGATCAGGGCAGTGGAATTGTGCACACCGCTCCCGGGCCACGGCGCGGAAGACTTTGCAACCGGCCAGAAATATGGCCTCGAAGCCTACGCTCCGCTCGATAACGACGGCCGCTTTGTCGAAGGTTTGCCCGAGTACAAGGGCAAGACTGTCTTCGAAGCGAATCCGGCCATCATCTCGCTGCTGACGGAGCGCGGAATGCTTGTCGGCGAAAAGAAGTTTTCGCACAGCTATCCGCATTGCTGGCGCTGCCACACTCCCGTGATTTTTCGCGCTACCGAACAGTGGTTCATACAACTTGATGGCGGCAGCGCTACGGTTCCTCCCCCGAACGCGCCTGCGCTGCGCGGCCGAGCGCTGGACGAAATCAAAAAAGTAAAGTGGCTGCCGGCGTGGGGCGAAGAGCGCATTCACAACATGATCGCGGACAGGCCCGACTGGTGCATTTCGCGCCAGCGCTTCTGGGGCATACCGCTGGTGATTTTCTATTGCGACGCTTGCGGGAAAATACTCAAGGATTTCAACGCGCTCCGCAATGTTATTCCGTTTTTTGAGCGCGAAGGCGCCGACGCTTGGTACACGCATTCCGCCGAGGAACTGCTGCCTCCCGGCACGAAGTGCGCTTCGTGCGGCGGAGCAAAGTGGCGCAAAGAGTCCGACATACTCGATGTGTGGTTCGAATCCGGCTCAAGCAATTTGGCCGTGCTGCAAAAAAGGGAAGGGAAGCCTCGCGCGGATGTTTATCTCGAAGGCCCGGACCAGTTTCGCGGATGGTTCCAGAGTTCGCTGATGGTTGCGATTGGCGTTGATGGCATGCGCCCGTACGATCAAGGTCGTCACGCACGGATGGACGCTGGACGAAAAAGGCCGCCGATGTCGAAGTCGCTCGGCAACTCGATGGAGCCCAAGGAAATTTGCGAGAAGTGGGGCGCCGACCTGCTGCGCGTGTGGGTTTCGTCGCAGGACTACACCGCCGATGTCCGCCTTTCCGATGCCATGATGACGCAGCTCGCCGAAGCCTATCGCAAAATCCGCAACACGTTCCGGTTTGCACTATCGAATCTTTACGACTTCGAACCGGAGCGCGACGCCGTCCCAGACGCGAATCTTTGGGAAATGGACGCGTGGATGTTGCGTCGCACCGGCGCGCTCGTGCGCCAATGTCAAGAGTGGTACGCCAATTTCGAATTCCATCGCGTGTACCACGCGCTGCATGATTTTTGCACCGTGGATTTAAGCGCGTTTTATTTCGACGTTCTCAAAGACCGTCTCTACACCTTCGCACCCAAGAGTCTGGGGCGCCGCTCGGCGCAAACCGCCATGTACCGCATCGCGAGCGCTGTCGTTCGCCTCATCGCTCCCACTCTGGCTTTTACCTCTGAAGAGGTCTGGAAGCACTTGCCGCCTACCGGTTCGAAAACCGAAAGCGTGCACATGTCTTTGTTTCCCGCCGCCGAAGATTTCGAAAATGCCTTGGATGAATCGCGCTCTGCGGTTTGGGACCGGCTCCTTGCGGTTCGTGGGGAAGTCTTGAAAGCGCTCGAGCCTGCCCGCGCTGCAAAGACAATTTCCGGCGGCCTCGAAGCGCGCGTCACGCTCGCAGCAACCGGCGAACTGCTCGATCTGTTGCGCAAATATTCCGCCTACCTGCCGGCACTTTTCATCGTCTCGCAGGTCGAGATCGCCGCGAGCCCGATCCAGGGAACTGCGCCGGCCGCCACCCTGGAAGGACTTCAAATTCGCATCGAGCGCGCCCTCGGTAAAAAGTGTGAACGCTGCTGGAATTATTCCACGCACGTGGGTGAGAGCGCGGAATA
This sequence comes from uncultured Acidobacteriota bacterium, assembly GCA_963830375.1. Classification (GTDB taxonomy): domain Bacteria; phylum Acidobacteriota; class Terriglobia; order Acidiferrales; family UBA7541; genus Palsa-295. The sequence goes on along the minus strand of CAWHMJ010000008.1, from coordinate 101,289 downwards.
CCCAACACTATGCGAGCGGTGCCTCGCCGCTCTTGCCGAAATCGATCGAGACAGCGGCGTCGCCAGCGGGAGTGCCAAGGTTTGACATCTTCCGCGTCGCGTTCAGGCTGGTACACCCTGGGATTTCTCGCGTTCGCCGCGCTATTGGCGGATCAGGTCAGCAAATACGCAGTGGAGCGGTACACCTCCCCGGGAACCATTCGCGTCCTCGTTCCTGGCTTGCTGAATCTGCTTCATACCAGCAATCCAGGGGTGGCTTTCGGATTGTTCGCCGATTCAAGCAACCGCTTGCTGGCCCCTGTGCTGATTGTGTTTTCTGTCGCCGTTATCGCGTTACTTGCTTGGCTGCTCGTCAGCGGCCGCGCGGGGGGCAGGCTCGCACAGTGCGGGCTGGCTTTAATCTTGGGCGGCGCATCGGGAAACGTTCTCGACCGCGTTCTGCATCGCAGTGTGACCGATTTTATCGACTTCTACATTGGCAGCCATCATTGGTATACATTCAACATTGCTGATTCAGCGATTGTTGTCGGCGCGGGTCTTGTGATTCTTGAACTCTTCCGCGATTGGCGGCATCCTAATCAAGAGCGAGCCTAGCGATGCATCCCATCCTCTTTCATATCGGCGGAATTAATATCTACTCGTACGGCGTGCTTGTTGCTTCGGGAGTGCTGGCCGGACTTTGGTGGGCCCGAAGGCAAGCGCCGCGCGCAGGTCTCGATCCCGACAAAGTCTGGAACATGGGGATCTACACCGTCCTGGTTGCGCTCCTGCTGGCGAAAGTCTGGCTTATTCTGAGCGACTGGGACTACTACGTGGCCAATCCGCGGGACATTTTCAGCTTGAACACATTTCAGTCCGGCGGAACTTTCTATGGCGGCATCGTCGGCGCCATACTCATGATTGTTTTGTATTCATACTTTCAGAAAATGTCGCTGCTCCCCGTTATGGACACGATTGTGGCGGGGTTGCCGCTGGGCCACGCCATCGGGCGTTTGGGATGTTTTGCCGCCGGGTGTTGTTACGGCAAGCCGACTACCGTTGCTTGGGGCGTGGTGTTCACTAATCCGGCGGCCGCGCAGCTTGCCGGAACTCCGCTGGGCGTTCATTTGCATCCCACCCAGCTTTATGAAGCGGCCGCGGAGTTTCTCAATTTCCTAATTCTTGTTTGGATCGGCAAGCGCCAGCGCTTTACCGGGCAAATCATCGCCACGTATTTCCTTCTCTATGGGGTGGAGCGCGGCACGATCGAATTCTTCCGAGGCGATCCGGGCCGCACCATGATGTTCCACGATACGGTCTCGCTGATGCAGATTGTAAGCGTCGGCCTGATCGTCACCGGCGCATTGCTTTGGTGGCGCGGCTTGAAGGGCAAGAGCGCGCCGATGGCCTCTGCTTCTGCCACCCGCGCTACGGTCGCGCGCTAGATGCTGCTCGCCTCCCATCTGCAAAACCTCGATGCGCGCACATTCTGATATGCCAAACAATTTCGAATCTGACGAAGACTCTTCCGAGCACGATACTTTCGCCGTTAACGAAGAAGCCGGGGGCCAGCGTCTCGACCGCTTTCTCGCCGTGCATCTCAGCGACGTGAGCCGCACCCACGTGCAGACTCTGATCGACGAAGCGCGGGTGCTTGTGGATGGTCTTGCGAAGAAGTCCTCACATCGTCTCGAAGTTGGGGAAACGGTCACCGTAAATATTCCTCGTCCTCCGCTCCCCGGCGTGGAAGCGGAAAATATCCCGCTCGATATCATTTACGAAGATGCGGACGTGGCGGTCGTAAACAAACCCGCGGGAATGATCGTTCATCCGGGTGCGGGTGCTGACGCCGGTACTCTCGTTGCCGCGCTGTTGCATCGCTTTGGCGGAGGTCAAGGTTTGTCCACCGTAGGCGGGCCTCTCCGGCCGGGCATCGTGCATCGAATCGACAAAGGGACCTCCGGCGTGTTATTGATTGCGCGGACTGATATGGCCCACTTAAAGCTGGTCGAAGACTTTCGCGAACGCCGCATTGAGAAGACGTATCTGGCGCTTCTACACGGGAAGCTAAAGGGCGAAGCCGGAATCGTCGAGTTGCCCATTGCGCGCGACCTTCGCCGCCGCTCGCGCATGACGGCACGGCGCCGCGAAGGCCGCCAGGCACGTACGGACTGGCGGTTGCGCATGCGGCTCGGCAACTTTTCTTTCATCGAAGCGGACTTGCACACCGGCAGAACTCACCAGATTCGCGTGCATTTCTCCGCGCTCGGATGTCCGGTCGTGGGCGACACGGTTTACGGCGCGCCGCGCCAGGAACGTATCGGCGCTGAACTCCTGCCGCCGCTGGAAAGAAATTTCCTGCACGCCGCGCGAATTGCTTTTGTTCATCCGCGGTCCGGCAAACGAATTGAGTGCCGTGCTCCGCTTCCGCCCGATTTGACCGCGTACTTTCAGGGTTTGGGACGAGCCGTAAAAATGGCTCCCAGCGTGGTTGATGCTGGATTGCAGGAGTTTCTATAATTGATTAACGTGAGACGATTGCGCATTCTTATCGTTCTGGCAGCACTCGTTTGTATTTCGGGGACCTGCATTTACGCACAGCAGTCGCCACCGCCTCCCAGTCCGGCGCGGCCAGACTGGAGCGCTCCTGCTTCGCAATCTTCTGAAACGGGGCAAAAGGCTCCCCCGGCGCAAAGTCCCGCTGACGCCGCGCAGGCGGCGCAGAACAAATTGCCGCCGATTGTTTCCACCACCGGACTGGTTCATCTAGTCGCTACCGTCACCGATCGCCGCCATAATTTCGTCACCGATCTCGAACAGAGCGACTTTAAAATTCTCGAGGACAACGCGCCACAGGACATCCGCTTCTTTGGACGCGAAACCGACTTGCCGCTGCGCATCGGGGTGCTGCTCGACACCTCCAATAGCATCCGGCCCCGCCTCGCGTTCGAACAGGACGCCGCTATCGATTTCCTCGATGGCGTAATCCGCAGGAATAAAGACCTGGCTTTTCTGATGACCTTCGATAACGAGCCCGAAGTGATCCAGGATTACACCGGCGACCTCGGCCTGCTCACCGCCGCGATCCGCAAACAGCGCGCGGGAGGTGGAACCGCTCTGAACGACGCTATCTATCGGGCCTCCGAGAAACTCCTGAATCCGCCTGCGCCCAACGGGCCGAATCCCGAAGTACGCCGCGTGATTGTCGTGATCAGCGATGGTGATGATAATCTGAGCGACCACGCGCTCAGTGACGCCATTGAATCCGCCATCCGCGCCGAGGCCGCCATCTACGCCATCAGCACGAACACCGACTGGCTCTCCATCAGCGGCGACAAACCAAAGAAGATACATGTGGAAGGTGGAGACAAAGTGCTCGAGGAATTCGCGGACCAAACCGGCGGCCGCGTATTTTATCCTTACAAAGTCGAAGATCTGGCGCAATCGTTTGTGGACATCGGAACTGAGTTGCGCAGCCAGTATTTCATTGCCTATTCGCCGAAAGATACGGAAACAGCGGGCAAATACCGCAAGATTGATGTCCAGACCGATCGCAAGGGTCTCGCCGTCCGAACGCGCAAGGGCTATTACTCAGTCGCTCCAACGCCAGCTGGTAAGTAGCGCAATTTCCGAGGCGTCCGGAGCAGTCTACCGATACGCAGGGTTCTACTTAAATGGTGCGTAATAACCTCTGCGAGCGAGAACCTTGACGTCGGGCCGATCGATATCGACCTTAATTTTCCGGAATGTTCCGTCGCGTTTTTCGTTGGTGGGATAGTAGCCGATCACGTATTGCGAGCGCAGTTCTTCTGAGATTACGTCGAATGCTTTTTCCAGTGACTTCTCGTTGTGAACGTTGATCACGCGGCCGCCCGTGTCCTCCGTCATTTTTCGCGCCACTCCCGGACCGCTTCCCATCGTCACCCCGAAAGTGGAATCCGAGATCAGAAGCACATGAATCACGCCGTCGGCTCGCTGGCAAGCCTCGACCGCATCCTGCAATCTTAATTTGCTGCCGGTGTCCTCCATGTCGCTCATCACAATCACGGCTTTGCGTCCCGCTTCCGTTGCGAGTTCGTCGTGACACGCCAGGTAGATCGCGTCGTAGAGGTCCGTTCCGCCGGCATTGTTTCCTTGCGGAATCGTGCCCGGAGTTACTGGTCCTCCGCCTGCCACAGAACTAATGCTCGTCCGGCGGATGGCGCGTTCGAGAACGTTGGTGTCTTCCGTAAAGTCAGCCAGCAAGTCCACGTCAAAGTCGAAGCTGATGACCATGGCTTCGTCTTTCTTCCGCATCACTTCCCGCAGAAAACGCGAAGCCGTATCCTGTTCCGCCCCGATCACGTGGTACATGCTGCCGCTCGTGTCGATTAGCAGGCCGAGCGTGATCGGCATATTCACGTCCTTCTCGAAGAAGGCAACCTTTTGGTCCTGGCCATCCTCAGAGATTTTGAAATCGTTTTGCACCAGGTCGGAGACGATGCCGTTCTTCTTATCACGCGCGGTCACAAAGACGTTGACCAGCGTGGTCTCTCTCTTCAAGGTTTGGGATGACTGTGGAGGTTGCTGATCCTGTTGCGGCGGAGCGGGCGTGGACGACTGCGGCGTGTCGCCCGATAGGCCGCTCGACGAAGTAGCATTCGCAGGCCAGGCTCCGCCTGCACCCAAGTATCCTGCGAGAGCCAGTATGAAAAAGCCTGCCACGAGGCGGGTCAGCCGCATTGTATAATCTCCCTCAGATTAGCCGCGCTACTTACGATGCAATCGGAGCGCGGCCGGATGTTTGGCCAGTGTCGCCGGAGCATGAGTAGTTCGCCGGCACAGGGCAGGTTGCAAACGAGCGATAGTTCACAACGCCGCCGAAGGGCGCGAAACGAGATACGCCGATGACGCGAATCATTCTGTCGATTGCCATTGTATTACTTCTTTGCGTTTGCGCGCACGCGCAGCAGCCTATCCAGCCCGGCACTCCGCAGCAGGACGCCCAGCCGCCGGCCCCCGTTCAACCGGGACAGGCGGCAAAACCCAGCCCGCCGCCGCAGAACCCCGCCGGCGAAGCCATCACCGTCAGGCGCGCCCGCGCAACAAGGAGATACTCGCAATCGCATCTCGGTACGAACGGAACTTGTCATCGTGCCGGTCACGGTCAAGAACCGCGACGGCCAGCTCGTCGTCGACCTTCAGCGGGATGAGTTCCGCATTTTCTCCGACGACGTAGAGCAGCAAATTGTGCTGTTCGATTCGCAGCCCTATCCGCTGTCCGCGGTGGTCCTGCTCGACGATGATCTTGCCGAAAAGGAGGCCGAACAGGTCAGGAAAAGTCTGGACGCGGTCGCCGCCGGCTTCGGCTCCGCGGACGAGGTGGCCCTGGTCACCTATTCGGAATTTCCCCAGACGGTCGCGGATTTTTCTTTCAACAACGACAAACTTTTTACCGCGCTCAAGCGCCTGGCCCTGGACTCGCATAGTACAACAATCATTAACGACCCTACGACCGCGGGTCCGATCATCAATGGGCAGACCCAGCCGGACGGAACCGGAACCACCGGGCAAGGCGGCGTGCAGGTTCGCGGTTTTGGAAAACAGGCTACCCATAATTCTCTGGATGACGCCATCTATGCGGCGGGTCAAATGCTGAAAGGGCGCGGGCGCGATCGCCGGAAAATAATTTTCCTTATTTCCGACGGGAGCAATACCCACAACAACCAGCACTCCTTCAACGAAACCCTGCACTCGCTTCTCCTCGCTGATGTTTCCGTGTTTGCTATTTCCGTCACGCACCAGACTCCGATTGGCCGCTCCATCATTCAGCACGGAGCCTCGGAGATCGATAAGTACGCCGCGAGCACGGGCGGAGATACATTTTACGCGGCGAGGGATAATGAATTGTCGCGGCTGTACTCGGCGGTGACCGAGCAGGCTCGCGACGTGTACACCATCACTTTCGCTCCGAGAGAATCGGACCGCAGCAAGGACTATCACACCATCGAAGTGCGCGTCCGGCGGCCGGACTTGGACGTGACCGCGCGGCAAGGGTATTTCCAGGCTGGACTCCACTAATTCCCGTTGGTTTCGAGCGGCATAGGCAGAGCGGCACTCGTCTTGGATGACGGGGCGACGCCGTAATTCGGGGCCGTCGATTTATCTTGCCGGTTGAATCGAAATTAATTGTTCGTGCGCGGGGCACAGCGGTCTGTAATCGCAATACACGCAGAGAAAACTCGGCTTGGCGGGAAACTCGCCGGCGCGAATTTGGCCGGCCACTTCGTAGATAGTCTGTTTCGTTTTCGCCAGTGCTTTCGCGTCGCGCTCGCTCGCGACTGCTTCGTTGGTGGTCAGATTGTAAAAAACCAGGCGTTCCGGTTTCAGTTCCAGCACTTCTTCAGCCGCCAGCGCGTAAACGCTGAGTTGCAAGCTGTCCTTGGCCTTTTTGGCGTCCTTGGGCTTGCCCGTTTTGTAGTCCACGATTTCCACTTCTTTTGAGCCCAGCCGGTTCACCTGATCCATGCGGCCTTTCACAATGACGTCATGATCGAGGTGAAGCTCGAACGATTTTTCCTGGTGCAGCCATGTCCGGCGGGGCGGCCACGTAGGAGCGATGGAAATTCTCGAGCTGTTCGCGGCCGGCTTTGCGGTATTCCTCTTCCTGATAGTCGTCGGGAAAACCCATGGAGCGCCATTCGCGATCGTAAACAGCCATCACGTCTTCGAAAGGGAATTTTCCGCGCTTGGCTATGCCGCCGGCGAATTCCTTGATGGTGGTATGCATCACGCTTCCAAAAGTCATGGTGGCGCGCGGGCCGCCGCGAATGCTCCACATATTTTGAAACAAATATTGCATGGGGCATTTGCAGTAACACTCGATGGCGGACGCGCTGAGTTGCAGGGGCTCTGCGATGGGCGGGTGGTAGGCTTTGGCCCAGAGCGCGACGCGAGAATAAGCGCGGCCGCCGTCATCGGGCGCGAAGGACGGGAAAAAAAGCTGCGCGGGATCGGAAGATTCCGGCGCCGAGCCCGTGATTTCCTGGGACGGCGGCACGGTGATCTGCGGCGCCGACTGCGCCGTGTCGCCTTTCTGTATTTTTGCGTTCCGCAAGAAGTCTTCCAGGAAGAGCGAAGGCTTTTTCCATTTATTGTTAAGGGTCGAAAGGGTGAGCCGCTGGCGCGCGCGCGTCAGGGCGACATAAAACAGTCGCCGCTCTTCCTGGATCTGAAAATCTCCGGTTGGTTTTTCCTCTTTCATCATTTCCGGGGGGAATTCGAATTTGACCGGACGCGCGTTCGAGGGGAAATCGTTCTTATTGAGGTGCATTATGAAAACGTGCGGAAACTCGAGGCCTTTTGCCGAATGCACGGTCATCAACTGCACGGCATCGTCGGCCGATTCTTCTTCCAGACAAATGTCGCCGGAAGCTTCGGCGAAATAATCCAGATATTCGATGAAGTCGCGCAGGCTTTTTCCCTCGCTCTTTTGTTCCCAATCCTTCACGAACTGCACGAAGCGTTCGAGATACCGGCGGTCGGCCTCAAAAGGAAGCGGCGCAAGTTCCAAGGAGGAAATCAATTCGTCCAGCAACGCGCTAGCAGAAGCCTTGCGCGCGGCTTTGCGGAAACGCGCCAAAAAGGCTACGAGTTCCGGGAGACGCGACGCTTCGGATGCAAATTGCAATTCGCTTTGCGCCGCGTCGATTTCGTCGCTCAATGACCGGCGGTGATTTTTCCCCGCGCGTTCCGCGAGCCGGACCAGGTCGCGCGGCTGAAGCCTCCAGTACGGCGCTGCGAGCACGCGCGCGCAAGCCACATTGTCGGAAGGAACAGCGATAAGCCGCAGGTAAGCCAGGAGATCGCGCACCACGGTACTGGACAGAATCGAGAATTTCTTGATGACGAAGGGAATCTTCCGCTGCTGCAGCGCTTCGATCAGGCGTTTCACGTGCGCGTGTTTGCGATAGAGCACGGCGAAGTTGCGCCAGGGATTTCCGGGCAGGTGCAAGCGCTCGATTTCCGAGGCGATCCAGTGCGCTTCCTCTTCGGGGCGGCCAAATTCCGTAACACGAACCTTTTCGCCGTCGGAATTCTCGGTGGTTAAAGTTTTGGGAGGCAGCAGCGGCGATTTTTCGTTGTGCGAAATCACTTCGCCCGCCACGCGCAGGATTCGCGTTGTCGAGCGGTAATTTTGTGTCAATGGCGCGATGAACCGGCGGACTCCGTCGGTAAGATTTTTATCCGTAACTCCGCAGAAGCGCTTCAGGAAAATCGTGAAGCTGCCGAAGGAAGCGCCGCGGAAACGATAGATGGCCTGGTCGTCGTCACCGACCGCAACGATATTTCCACGGTCGCCGGCCAGCAGCCAAAGCAGCTCGAGCTGGACGATGTTGGTGTCCTGGAATTCGTCCACCAGAATGTAACGAAACTGATCGCGCATGCTTTGCAAAAGTGCGGCATCGGTCCGCAACAGTTGCACCGTTTGCATCAATTGCGCGCCGAAGGTGAGCAGGTTTCGCTCCCGCAACAATCGTTCGCTCACGCGGTAAACGCGCGCGAGTTCTTCCCGGCGGGCCAGTTCTTCTTCTTCGAGAGCGCGCGCGTCGGGATCGAGCAATTCTCGACGTTCGAGATAGGCTTGCCACGATTTGTCAACGTAGCTCTGGTAATCATCGGGCGTGACCAGCTCATCCTGGCAGCGCGAAAAGAATTGCCGGAAATCGTCGAGGAATTCGCCCGGCGCCGCCAAACGCCTGAAATGTTTCAGGTCAAGCTCGGCCATGTGACGCCGCAACAGGATCCAGTGATCGACGTCCTCGAGTACTTTTAAATCCGGATTCGCGACGCGAAGGATTTTTTCCAGGCAGAAATTGTGAAACGTGCTGAGCCAGATGCCTTCGGCGCGCTCGCCAATCGCCTTGATCACGCGAGACTTCATTTGGCCCGCAGCTTTGTCCGTGAACGTCAGACCGAGGATGTTTTCGCCGGCAAGCTCCGGATTCGATTCCAGGAGATAGCGAATCCGTTCGGTGATGACGCGCGTTTTACCGGTTCCGGCCCCGGCGACGACGAGGAGCGGGCCCTTCGCCGTGTTCCACAGCGCGACGCTGCTGTGCGTTGAGCGCGGCAAGGTCTCTCACGTGAGGTTGTCTGAGTCATGAGACAACCATGATAGCGGAATTCAGAGCCAGAGGGGTTACGCTTTTCTTTCGCCTCGGATTTTCGCATGCTTGACGCATCGATACTCGCGACCTAACATGGCCGAATGACAGATCTCAACGCGCTCCGTTCGCCTCTGAGCTTCCTGCGGAGCGAGCTTCAAGACATCCCGCACAGTGATCTGCTCGCCGCCGAGGAAGAGTGGTGGAAGAGCGAAGGCGTCGCCATTTCGGGCGCAATCGACCTTGCCGGAACGCCCTGGCTTCGGATGTTCGATCGTGGCGGGAAACGCGTAGATGAAATTCTTTACCCTCGCGAATATCAAACGATTTTTAAGAGAGGTTATCGATCCGGAGTAATCTGGCGCGCTCTGGAAGAAAAATCGCTGATCCCCACGTACTTGCTGATGTACATCATTTCGTTCCACGATCCCGGGATTTGCTGCCCTTACACCGTCTCGCTCGGCACGGCGGTGCCTCTTGCGAAATATGGCAGCCCCGGATTGCAGGCTCGTTTTCTGCCTCAACTTTTGCGGAAGGACGATTCCGTGTGGCAAGGGGCCACGTGGATGACGGAAATCAAGGGCGGTTCGGATTTGGGAGCCGCTGTCGAGACAATTGCCCGGCCCGTGGGTGATTCGTGGCTACTGACAGGCGACAAATATTTTACAAGCAACGCGGGCGCAGAGTTAGCGGTGGTAGCTGCGCGGCCGGACGGAGCTGCGGCGGGCATACGCGGGCTGGCCTTGTTCCTGGTGCCGCGATATCGCAAGGACGGCGAGCTCAACTATTTTGTGCGGCGGCTGAAGGACAAGATTGCAACGCGCTCCGTCCCTACCGGAGAAGTAGAACTGAGAAACAGTGAAGCCTACCTGCTCGGCTCGGCAGACTCGGGAATTTATCTGATCCTCGAAGTGTTGAACCTCTCGCGCGTAGCGAACAGCGTGGTGAGTGTCGCGTTAGCACAGCGCGCGATGACGGATGCGCTTTCATATGCCGAGCACCGCGCCGCGTTCGGCAAGCCCATCCTCGATCATCCGCTGCTTCGTCATCAATTTGAAAATCGACTGAAGGCGCTTCGATCGGTGTTTTCGCTGGCGTGGGAATCGGTTCTCCTGCTGAACGACGTTTGGATGGAGCGGCCGCCTCACTCCGACCGCTATCATCTGTTTCGGCTGGTCGCGCATCTAGCGAAATACTGGACGGCCGAGTTTGCGGTTGATACGGCAAAGTGGGCCATGGAAGTGCACGGCGGACTGGGCGTGCTGGCCGAATATGGCGCCGAACGCTGGCTTCGTGAAGCCATGATCCTCGCAATTTGGGAAGGAACGTCGCATCGCCAGATACTGGATGGACTAGAAGTGATGGAACGCAAGCAAGCGCACAAATTGCTTTTCCGGCGGCTGGCGGAAATCGCCCCCTCCAAGGAACTGCAGGATGTGGAATCGGAAATCGACCGGCACTTGAAACTTCCAACCACGGAAAGGGAATCGCTCTCCGAACCGCTCTTCAGAAGGCTTGCGGTCTTCACGGCAGAGACGCTCGCGCGTAAATCGAAATATGACCGGCGCTAAACGGGACGGTCCGGGTAAATCACTTTGGGAAATCGCAGATGGATCAGGAGCGCGCAGAAAGCGAAAACGAAAAACACGAGGATGCTGCCTTCGGGGCCCGCAGAGCCTCCGGTGAGCCAATTCGGGCCTTGAACGGAGCTGTTCAGAAATCGGCCGACGCCAAGAAGGCCGCTGTCGGGCGTGCCGTAAAAAAAAGTTTCGGCCCAGTCCCAGGCTGCGTGGAATCCAAGCGCGAACCAGAGGTTGCCGGTGCGGCGGAGGGTGAGACATAAAAGCAAGCCGACCACAATGACTTGCAGGATGCCGAGAACATTTTCTCCAGGATTGCCCAGGTGGGCGGCGCCGAACACGACGGAGGTAAACAAAGCAGCGGGCCAGAAGCGCATGCGCCGGGCGAAAGAGAAAAGCCAGTAGCCGCGAAAGGCCAGTTCTTCGCTTACGGATACAGCAAGAAATACGGCAGCCCAGCCGAGAGCGTAGCGGAAAATTGCGCCTCCCGAGAGCGCTACGGAATCAATTTGGAAATGACCCAACGCGCGGAGAATCAGCAGAAGAGCGGAAAGTGCGGCGAAGCCCCAGACTGAACCTTCCCAAAATCTTTTCCCGAATGCCTGGCGGGGAGGGATGCCGTAATCGTCGAGGGGGCGTTGCTCCATGCGGGATACGATCCAGGTTGCCAGGACGACAAAAAAGGAAACGATAGCTTTCGTAGGTAGATCGCTTTGAATTGTGAAGACGGAGCCGGTCGGTTTGATCCAGTGATGCAACAGCATAATGAAAGGAAGGGGAAGAATGAACCCTATTCCCACCCAGATGAGCAGGCGGTTACGGTCGGTACGTCCCCAGGGTCTAGGCTGCTCTGAAAGCGCTGCGTTGCGCGGACCTAGGCCGGCGACGGGCGTCTGCTCGGATTGCAGTTTCTCATCCGGGTCAGGACCGGGTTGGTCAGTCAAGGACGTGCCTCCTGGAAGAGAAGACTACAACGAGTAGTTAGGACGATGGAATTATGCCTTTGCGCGGATCATGAACCGCACGCCGAAGAGGCTAGCGCCCCAATCGCAGGCATAGGCGGCAAGAACATCTTGACCGGAATTTCGTTTCCTACTTTTGTGAGGACGTGTGCAGCAAAAGCGCATGCAAGGCTGCGGCGGTTGCCGGACTAACGTGTTTGCTAAGTGAAACGGCCCGGGCCGCGTCCGCGAAGATCAGTGGGTCAGTGCTGGCCACTTCATTGATGTTGACGAGCGGAATGGAAGTTCCGCGGGTCTGGTTCAGCGTGGTGATGAATTTGTTCGCGATCACGGCGTAACCGGTGTTCGTGGGATGAACTCCGTCGAGGGAAAAAAGGCCGCCGAGAAATGCATTGGTCAAGTGGTGGCCGTCGGCTTCGATACCCTGCGAGCGGATTTGATCGGTGAGCGTGTGGATATCCACGAGCACGGCTCCGTGTCGAAGGCCTCGATGGCGATAATTAAGTTGTAAGCATCGATGATCGCGCGAGTCTCCAGGACTTGGGGCGCGCGGAGGACGTCGCTGGAAGGCAGCGGGCCCTTTATCGAACCGGTCAGAATGCCGGGAACGAGCGCCACGCCGTCGGGCAGCACGTAATCACCCGGCCCGATTCCGAGAATTGGTCCGATGACGAATAAAGGAAGCCCGGCTTCCTGTGCGATGGTGCTGGCCGGAGTGAAATAGGGAATAACCGTGACGTCGGGAATATTCGCGACTACCAGTGTCGCGCCGGTTGCAGACAATTCATTCAGCAATTTATTGTAATTTGAGGCGAAACTGCTGAGCGGCGTGGCTGCGGAAGGATCGGCCACGGACGCGGCTCCCAGAATGTCGTTACTTCCAATCCACAAAAAGATTGTTGTGGGCTGCAGAGTCCGAGCCCACTCCACTTGAGTCTTCGAAACTCCGTCCAGAAGGCCGGGCAAACCGATGACGAGGTCGGTCAGACTGTCGATTGGAAGCGACGGCGCGGTTGTGAGTACATCCTGGAGTTCGGCGCCGGGCACGGCTAGATCGGTGGCCTGAACAAAAGGATCGTCGCGCCCCGGAGATGTGCCGGGAGCCGGCTCGATGATCGGTGGGGGCCCCACGCTGAGCAATTCCAGGACGTTGGGAATTCCCGGCGGCGCAATTAGAGGCAGGATCAACGGCTCATCCGCCTGCGCGGCGACTAAGCTAGCCCAGCCGTGCGGCTGCGCCGTGTCGAGCAGGGAATCGCTCTGAAAACCCGCGGAGAGCGAATCACCGACGACTACTATCTTGGAAAGATTCGCCGGGTGACGACCGAAGAGGTCCGGGCGCGCTTCTTGGGCCTGTGCCGCGATGAAAATGCTCCGAAGACCGCGAGAACCAGCGCGGCAAGTAGCAGCGCAGTCCAGTTTTTCGGTGCTTGGACTGGTCTCAGATTCTTCGTGGGCACGAAATGGCCAGTCTCTATTTCGAGTGATTTTCGACGCGCGCGCCATGGGAAACTCCTGAATTACGGTTTCAATTCCTAGCTTTGCAAACAACCTTATGCCCGGCAGACGCTCGTGTCAATCTCAGAAGGCCGTAAATGGAAAAAAGGACAGGAACTTCCCTAGCGGAAGAAAGCGAATGCGGGGCGAACGCGCAGGAAAGCCGAGGCCGAAGCAAAGTTGATCCCTACTTTGGAATACGGTTCACGAATCAGCGGAAAAAACTACTTATGAACGACGCCGCAAGCGATGCGATCGCCCGAATTGCCGGACGGGTCTGTTTTCATGTCGTCGGCTTTTGCGTGGATCACAAGCGCCGTGCCGCCATTGCTGAAAAGCGAATGAGCGTCATTGCCGAAGTTTACATCCTTGTCGGTGAGGCGGACTTTGCTTTTCCGTCGGCGCCAACGGTGAAGTTAGGCATGTCGCCGGCATGGTGGCCATCGGGACTGTCGAAGCCGTGCTTCTTGCCGTCCGGATTGAAATGCGGGCCTGCGGACTTGAAGTCTGGCGCATCGCATTTCGCGACCTGATGGAAGTGAATCGCGTGCTCGCCCGGCGGGAGATTTTCGAGGTTGAGGTCCAGACCTACTCCGCCTCCCTGGTTTTCATACAGGACGACGGTGCCCACACTTTTGCCTTGGGCATCTGTCATGTGAACCACTGTTTTCGCGGCAATCGAGAGCGCGAGAGCGACGACGCAAAGCGGCAGGGCTATGGCCAATACTCTGCTAGAGTTTCATGCCGGGATTATAGACCGGACCCTTTTGCGAGGCAAGATTTTCAGGCGTAGCGGAGGTCGCCATGAAGATGTGCGGCGAATTGCGGTTCTTCGAGCCACGTCCTATACTGCCTCGCGACAAACTTATGAGCGCTCAAATTGTGCGTGAACCTCGATGGCCCGCGATCGTGGCGATGTTAGCGGCGGGTTGTGTGTATTGGGCATTGCCGGAGCCGCTCTCCGTAGGTCCGAGTTGGCTGCTGTTGGCAATTATTCTGGTGCTCGCTATTCCGCTGGTGATATCGAATCATAAAGGGCATTTCAACGTCGCACGGATCTTGACCTTCACTGTGAATGGCGCAATTACCATCGGGATGATTGCTTCGCTGGCTTTTTTGATCCAAGGCATCCCACATCATCGGGAGCCGGCGCAGACGCTATTGCGTGCGGCGACCGCGCTTTGGGTGACTAACGTATTGGTATTCGCACTGTGGTACTGGAAGCTGGATGCGGGCGGACCGCTGAATCGCGAGACTAGGCGCGGCCGGCTGGATAGCTCGTTTCTTTTTCCGCAGATGTTGAGCCAGGAAGGCGGGGATGCGTCGTGGTCGCCGCGTTTTATGGATTATCTGTTTCTCGCGTTTAATACCAGCACGGCTTTTTCGCCGACGGATACGGCGGTGCTTTCGCGCTGGGCGAAAGCGGGGATGATGACGCAATCGCTGATTTCGCTCACGATTGTGGCGCTGCTGGCGGCGCGGGCGGTGAATGTTCTGTAGGACTGAGCCATTCGCCGATCATCTTCCAAATGTAATTTGCTTGGATGCGCTTCAGCGGGCACAGCGTGCCGTGCCCCTTCGGATTCACGCTTTACCTGGACGGCTTGAATAAGCGCTTTGGGGCTTTTCTGAGCCAGGCGGTGCGCAACGCGGCCTTTGAGGATGTCCGGCGCGACTTTTGCTAGGCGGACGCGCGTGGAGCCTTTGCGTCCCCATCCGCCGGGTACGGGCGAAAAGATGTCCGGCTCGTCTTCAACCATCCCGGCTTGCTGCTCGGGAGTCAGCAGCAGGACGCCGTAGCCTTCCTTTTCGAGGCCTAGCGTGGCGAAAATTTTTCCGTTTACGCGGAAGTCGGCGTTTCCGAATGCGAGCCTTCTACGGCTTCTGGCATGGTCAGAGCGATGCGGCGAAAATCTGCTGCTTTCACTGAACCGACCGACTTTGCGCTGCATTTTGGGAAGAGAGAGCTTGCAACTGGCGCTCGTTGAGGGTGTACAGCGACGGAACCGGAACGCCCAGAATTCCTAGATAGACGTAGATCTGGCCGCGGTGGTGAATTTCGTGTTCTAGCATGGAGCGCAACAGCTTCCATGCGGTGATGGGAACTCCTTCGGGGGAGGTGCCTTTTTTTTCGAAGTCTGCCTGGGTCATCCCGGTGAAAATTTCCATGGATTCGGAGTGCATGCGTTCCATGAAGGCGATCACGTTATCCAAGCCGTCGGCAAGTTCGCGTCCGCAGCCTTTGTAGCGGCTCGGGCGTCCGACGGCGCATTCGGCGAAGACGTAGCGCTCGGTGGCGGCGATGTGCCGTGCGAGATCGCCCAGGGTGAATTCTCCCTGTTCGGCAGGTCCACTCGATTTTGTCTGGCGGGATGCATCGGACGAGGCGTTTCGTGCGGCCGCGAACCTGTTCGAAATTGTGGAGAAAATCTTCGCGGTCCATGAGACAGCCTCCTCGATGCTACTGGAGGAAATAATATACTCGGCTACGGCTGCAGTGAATAGATTCTGAAATTCCACCGCCGTCACGGCGTTATTGCCTTAGTCCGAACAAGTGAATTAACTAGATGCTCTGAACCTTCGTTCGAGGCGGGATTACCCAGTTTTGCCTTTCAAAAGCCAAGTGGACTAGGGGCATGAGAATCGACACCAGGACTAGAGCGTACAGACTGCCGTCATATGTCGCTGCAATGTAGGCGTAGATTGGAATCAGGGTACCCAGTAAAACTCCAAGTAGCGTAGAAACCGGATGCACGGGAAAATCCCGCACCCAAGAACGTCGCGCCGATTGCCATAGCCAGAGTGCCAAGGAATACGACACCTAACAACATAAAGACAGCCGCGGAGGGTTTTACAATTTGTGTCGGTCGCATTAACAGAACTGCTATATCAAACGACGATGAAAGTGCCAGGCAGTAAGAAAGTGACGAGCATGCGATTGAGTTCTTGCTGGTGCCACGCGTACAAAGCGATTTCGGGCAACCAGAAGGCCGCGGCGCCCAAACCAAAGAGGCTTTTAACTCCCATCAGATCGCTCTCTCCCTGTCGTCAGAATAGCTGTTGGAATCAAATTTTTATGACTAAAATCGACGGCAGTTGCCTAATTCAAGGCCCAGTTTGACCGCGAAATCGCGGGCGCATATACTGGGGTTTCTGGCTGAAATGCATATCTAGGAGTGAAAACCATGGAACAGCCCGTCATCTTGAGCGCGGTGCGCACGCCGATTGGGAAATTCATGGGCGGGCTTGCGCCGCTGTCGGCGCCGGAGCTGGGCGCGAAAGTGGTGGCGGAAGTCGGTGCGGCGCGCGGGCATCGAGCCGAAGCAGGTGGACGAAGTGCATCATGGGCAACGTGGTGCAGGCGGGGCTGGGGCAGAATCCGGCGCGGCAGGCGGCGCTGCGCGGCGGGCTCGATCCGCGCGTCGCGGCGATGACGATCAACAAAGTTTGCGGCTCGGGGCTGAAGGCCGTGGCGCTGGCGGCGCAGGCGGTGGCGCTGGGCGAATCGGAAATCGTGGTGGCGGGCGGGATGGAGTCCATGTCGAACTGCCCGTACCTGCTGAAGGGCGCGCGCGCGGGCTATCGCCTCGGCAATCAGGAAATTTTCGACTCGATGATCGTCGACGGCCTGTGGGACGTGTACGAAAATTTCCACATGGGCGTGACCGGCGAGCTGGTCGCCGAAAAATACGGCATCTCGCGGCAGGAGCAGGACCAGTTCGCGCTCGACAGCCATCAGAAAGCGGTGCGCGCGATCAAATCGTGTTTCTTCGCGCGAGCAGATTGTGCCGGTGGAAATTCCGCAGAAGAAGGGCGAGCCGGTGATTATCAAGACGGACGAATCGCCGCGCGAGGATACTTCGCTCGAAGCGCTCGCGAAGCTGAAGCCCGCGTTCAAGAAAGACGGCACGGTGACGGCGGGCAACGCGCCGGGAACGAACGACGGCGCGGCGGCGGTGGTCGTCACCAGCGAGCGCAACGCCGCGCGGCTGGGCAAGCAGCCGATGGCGCGCATCGTCGCGCAGGCGACGAGCGGCGTCGAGCCGAAATGGGTGATGATGGCGCCGGTGGACGCGGTGGAAAAGCTGCTCGCAGAAAACCGGCTGGGACCGCGACAAGGATGTGGATCTGTACGAATTGAACGAAGCGTTCGCCGTCGCCGCCATCGCCGTCACGCGCGTGCTGAAGCTCAATCCCGAAAAAGTGAACGTGAATGGCGGCGCGGTGGCGCTCGGGCATCCGATCGGCGCGTCGGGCGCGCGCGTGCTGGTCACGCTGCTCTACGAATTGCAGCGGCGCAACCTGAAGCGCGGCATCGCCGCGCTGTGCCTCGGCGGCGGCAACGCCGTAGCGCTCGCCGTCGAGCGTCCGTAGCGCCGCTGCACGCGCTCAATCGTATGCTAAGCTGAGTCCGCGCGCATTCATCGCGTTGCCGGAATCCTCACGCAACCCTGCGTCATCCCGATTGGCGTCCTCCAAAGCACAGCTGAAAGGAATCTCTCTGGCTCGCCTGGCGCGGCAATGATCCTGTGACTTTCAGCCGAGCGCTGCAGCCGCTCTGCGCCGAGTTGTAAAATCCCGAATAAGATCGCCAGCACGATCACACTGTCATGCACCGACTATTCGCATGTCGATGCTATGCCGCATGCTTTCTTAAGCGAGAGGATGTTTCCCGCGCCAGGAAGTGATCCGAGACGATCTCGCGGCTCGTTCCGAGTAATCTCTTGCGGTGGACGTCAGCGTTGTCCGATGCGGCGCGTGACCTCGAATGCGCTAACGAAGCTGCCGGAATTCGCTTCGAACACGCGACGTGCTTTCGCGGAGATCGTAGCCGATGGCGCTGCATCGTACAACTGTGGACAGAGGGACGTCCGGATGCTCGGGGTTCGAATCCGTCGGAGCGCCGCGCTATTCCGCTCGATGCAACAGAGGGCGACCTCGGTGGTTCGAACGAAATTTCGAACAGTTCCGCGTGGAGTTGATGCGTCGGATACCGGTTCCGGAAGACCTGCCTACACAACGATCACTACCTCGACGAACTTGACATGGACGAACCTTCCGCGGTGGCATCCGCCATCGCAGTCAGCGGACCTTCTGAAAATCTGCCTGGAAGTCGGCGCGCAGCCGACGCAAGAATGCCGCGTGCGTCCGTCTGCTGGTTTCCGAAAAGACTGATGCGCTCGCGCGAATCGTGCGCGAAGCTTGATCGAAGCTCCCCCTCCGAATAGTCCGCCGCTTATTCTTTTTCGCCGCCGTATATTCAATTTCGTTTGTGAGTTGCTGGAGGCTCGATGAACGTCGGCGAAATCAAAACGGTGGCGGTGCTGGGCGCTGGGACCATGGGCAACGGCATCGCGCATGTGTTTGCGCGCGCGGGTTATGGCGTGATTCTGCGCGACGTCGAGCAGCGGTTTCTGGACCGCGCGCTGGAAACCATCTCGAAAAACCTGGACCGCGAAGTAAAGAAGGAAAAGATGACGCGCCGCGGAAAAGCCAGCACACTTGGGCGCATCTCAGCCGATGACAGACATGGCGGCGCTGGCCGCGGCGGATTTCGCCGTCGAGGCGGTGCCCGAGCAAATGGAGTTGAAGACGCGCGTGCTGAAGGAAGCGGACGCGGTGCTGCGGCCCGGCGCGATTCTGGCGACCAACACGTCTTCGATTTCGATCACGCGCTGGCGGCGCAAACCAGCCGGGCGGAAAGTTTTATCGGGATGCACTTTATGAATCCCGTGCCGGTGATGGCGCTGGTGGAGGTGATTCGCGGGCTGCAGACCAGCGACGACACTTTCGCGACCACGATGGAGTTGTGCGAAAAGCTGGGGAAAAAGCCGGTGGCCGTGAACGACGCGCCGGGCTTCGTCTCCAACCGCGTGCTGATGCCGATGATTAACGAAGCGGCGTTTTGCGTGATGGAAGGCGTGGCCACGCCGGAAGCCGTGGACGCGGTGATGAAGATGGGGATGGATCATCCCATGGGGCCGCTCGAACTGGCGGATTTTATCGGGCTGGACGTCTGCGTGGATATTCTGGACGTGCTCCGCCGGGTTCGGCGATCCGAAATATCGCGCGTGCCCGCTGCTGCAGCAACATGTGGCCGCCGGCTGGCTTGGGCCGCAAATCCGGCCGCGGATTCTACAAGTATTGACCTTCTCGGCTCAGAAAGCGCGGAACCGCCTTCCGGGTTGCTTCGCATCCTATATCGCTAACCATGAGTGGGTTTGACTTGGACTCGCTCGCAGGGTCCCCCATGAAGAAACTTGCATGCCTTGCCGCGATTGTCTGCGTCCTAGTGGTTTCTCCCGCGCACGGGCAGGACCCCGGCAAGCGCCTGACCAATCAAGACGTTATCGCCATGGTCAAGCTGGGGCTGTCCGACGATGTGATCATCGCCAAGATTCGCGCCGCAGGCTCGCGGGAGCGGACGGGCACGCGTTTGATACCAGCGTCGACGGACTGAAAGCGCTGAAGGACGGCAACGTGTCGGATGCCGTGATCAAAGTGATGATCAATCCCGCGCCGCCTCCTGCGCCGGTAGTGGCCGCAGTCGCGCCGATGAGTATGGATCCGAGTCTGCCGCCGCCGGAGGTGGGCGTGTATTGGAAGGACGGGTCGCCGTTTGTACTGATCCAGGGGCGGGCGCTCGATCAGACCAAGGTCGGCGGCAAGGCCGGCAGCTATTTCACCGACGGAATGAGCGCACTGGGCGCGTACGTGGACGGCCCACATTCGAGCATCATCGTCAAAGAGCATCGGCCGACGTTCTACTTGTATGTGCCGGACGGGTCCGACGCGCTCGATTACGTGCTGATCGTTATGAACAAGAAAAGCAACCGGCGCGAATTTCAGATCGGGTCGTTCGGCGGCGTCACGGGAGGAAAGTGGGCGTTGCTGTGCAACGAAGGACAAGGTGGTCGACTTCTCGGCCGCGCACGTCGGGATTCGCACCTACCATGGCTGACGCTGGAGCGGGACCTGAAACTCCGGCAGAGTACGCCTTCTTTATGGGGACGGGCAGCTGTCGGAGACAATGTCCGGCGCACGGGTGACGGGAACCGGTCAGGAGGCGCGGCGGCAGGGCGGCCTGCGATTCCAGCATCCCGGAGTAGTGACGGGAGCGGCTACCCCCCCAAGAAATCTTTTTGCTTTTTGTTCGCCTTGTGGTAATCTGCGCTGCGGCAAGATCGGGGCCGGTCCAGCCGCCACTTGGTAGAATCGGGCCGCCCGCCGCGAGCGGGACCTAAACGAAAGCCCTCTCGAGGTGCAACAATGAACGACGAAAAAACTAAAAATCTGGATCATGGCGATCTCGCAAATTGAAAAGGAGCACGGCAAAGGCTCCATCATGCGCCTGGGAAACCGCGACGTGCTGGTGCCGGTCAGCGTGATTCCCACCGGCTCGATTTCCATCGACGCGGCGCTGGGCGTCGGCGGCTTCCCGCGCGGCCGCGTGATCGAAGTGTACGGCCCGGAATCGGGCGGCAAGACGACGCTGACGCTGCACGTCATCGCCGAAGCGCAGAAGACTGGGCGGCCAGGCGGCGTTCATCGACGCCGAGCACGCGCTCGATCCGGTCTACGCGCGGAAGCTGGGCGTGGACGTGGACAATCTTCTGGTTTCGCAGCCGGACAACGGCGAACAGGCGCTGGAAATTGCGCGAAGCGCTGATTCGTTCGAGCGCCGTGGACGTGGTCGTGGTGGACTCGGTGGCGGCGCTGGTGCCCAAGGCCGAACTCGAAGGCGACATGGGCGATCCGCAGATGGGCTTGCAGGCGCGGCTGATGTCGCAGGCGCTGCGCAAGCTCACCGGCATCGTCTCGAAGTCGCAGACCTGCCTGATTTTCATCAACCAGATTCGCGAAAAAATCGGCGTGATGTTCGGCAATCCGGAAACCACCACGGGCGGCCGCGCGCTGAAATTTTATTCCTCGATCCGCGTGGATATCCGCCGCATTCAGTCCATCAAGGAAGGCGACCGCGTGATCGGCTCGCGCACGCGCGCGAAAGTGGTGAAGAACAAAGTGGCCGCGCCGTTCCGCGAAGCCGAATTCGACATCATTTACGGCGAAGGCATTTCGCGCGAAGGCGACCTGATCGATCTCGGCGTGGCGAAGAATCTGCTCGAAAAATCCGGCACGTGGATTTCCTACAAGGGCGAACGCCTGGGACAGGGCCGCGAAAATGCGCGCGCTGTTCCTGAAGGAGCACGCCGACATCCGCGACAAAGATCGAACACGAGCTGCGCAAGCTGCTCGGCATCTCCGAGCACAATCCGGCCGATGGAAGAAGCCGCCGAGCCGAAAAGCCGCAGCGAAGGTCGCCGAAGACAGGCGCCGCAAAGCGCCAGCCGCTCGCAGCGGCCGCTCGGCGCGATAGCGCCGATGGCTTGACGCGCTCATGCATCTCAAGCGGCGATTGCCGCGGCTCGTCGCGCGCCCGGCATCTACGGCGTTAATTCGCTTCGAACCGCTCAAACAACGCCTCGTTCGTCCTGGCACTTGAATCAGGGACCTGTACGGAAGGCTTTGCACCTGTCCGTAGACCAGTTGGCCGTCATGCGTGATGGACAATAGCTGCCTGTTTTCAGTTGCGTGAACGTGTCACATTCCTTAAACTGGGACGCGCTCCTGACTAAGGGGCTCAGGCTGAACAGAAGGTTTTATGCGTCAGTAGCCCAGTCCTATATACGAATTCGTCTCGCTGTTCTGTGCCTGTTTCTTGCGGGCGCCTTTGGCGTTGCGTTCGCGCGCACCGCCAGTCGCACCAGCCACGCGCACAAGCGCGCATCCCGCGTCGAAGTCCTACGCCGATCCAGACCAAAGGCGACGTAGCCGAATACGACGATCCGATCGTTCGCCAGGTCGCGCGTGGACGCTCTGGGCCACGAAAAGGGTTCGGTCGTCGCCGTCGATCCCACGACCGGGCGCATCCTCACCATCGTCAATCAGAAGATGGCATTTTCCTCCGGCTTTGAACCCTGCTCGACGATCAAGCCGTTCATCGCGCTCGCGGCCTTGCAGGAAGGCGTGATCACGCGCGACACCATGATCCGCGTGGACCGCCGCCGCTATATGAACCTCACCGAGGCGATGGCGCACTCGAACAACGAATTCTTCCAGGAAGTCGGCACGCGCCTGGGTTTCGAGCAGAGTTTCAAGATACGAGACGCTGTTGGGCCTGGGCGACGCGCGTGGCTACAACATTCCCGAAGAGCAGCCCGGCGCGTTGCCGACCGCGCCGCCGATGTTTGGCGGCGTGGCGCGCATGTCCAGTTTTGGGTCGGGCATTCGCATCACGCCGTTCCAGCTTGCTTCGCTGGTTCCACGCTTGCCAATGGCGGCACGCAGTATTACCTGCAATATCCGCGCACCGAGACCGAGCGCAGAATTTTCGAGCCGCGCGTCCGGCAGCAACTGGATATCGCGCCGCTGCTTCCCGATTTGCGCGAAGGCATGCTCGCCGCGGTGATGTACGGCACGGCGAAGCGCAGCTTCGATCCCGACGGCGAGCAGGCTCTCGGCAAGACCGGCACCTGCAACGACGAAGCGCTGGGCGGGCGGCTCGGCTGGTTCGTTTCCTACGCCGATCAAGCGCATCCGAAAATCGTGATCGTCGTTCTGCTTCACGGCGGCAGCCGCATCATCAGCGGACCGCACGCTTCGCAGATCGCCGGCCGGATTTACCACGATCTTTACGAACGCAATTACTTCGTGGACTCAGATCGCCAACCGGCATACGCCACTTCCGCAGGCGGGTCGAAGTAGGAAGTTCGACCTGACCCGGTAGAACCCAATCAGCTGGAAATCCCTAGGTTTACTGCCATGTAGCAGAATGGCGCCATTTTTCTTTTCCGCGCAGGTCCGCTTAAGATATCCTGTTACCTCTCTGAGAAAGGCGATAGGGGGACATGGGCAAGTTCGGCAAAATATTGTTTTGGTGCGTTCTGGTGGCCGTCGGCGCTGCCTGCGTTGGCGCGTCCTATTGCGTTCGCTATGCAGCGGAGGGCCAAATCGGTTCGCAGGCGAAGTCCGCCGCGAAGAAGCGCAGCATATCCAAGAACAAGTTGTTCTCTTCAGCGAGCGTCTGGTGCCCGCGGGAGTTCCGTTTCACACGCTTTTGGAAGGCTTGGGATTCGATGCCGGCAACGCCGCGCGCTTGATTTCTTCCGCGCAGTCTGTATTCGATCTTCGTCATCTGCGCGCTGGAAATCGCCTGGCGTGGGACGCTCCGTGATGGGCGATTTGCGCGCCGTGCGATACCGGATTGATGCGGACCGCGTGCTTACGATCGCGCCGCAAGGCGGCGATTTTCATTCCGCGATTGAAATCATTCCGTCCGAAACGGAGACGAGGGCGTGGTCGGCGAAGTCCACGGCTCGCTTTTTGAATCCGTGATCGACGCGGGTGAAAAGCCGGAGCTGGCGATGCGGCTGGCGGAGATTTTCGGATGGGACTTGGATTTTTACACCGACCCTCGCCCGGGCGATACGTTTCGCGTCGTGGTGGAGAAAAAGATCCTCTTGAACGGCGAGGTGCTTTCGTACGGACGGATTCTTGCAGCGGAATATATCAATGCGCGGCCGCGTCGTATCGCGCGGTGCTGTTCCACGATCCTTCCGGAGACCCCGGTATTTCACGCCGGACGGAAAGTCCATGAAGAAGGCGTTTCTGCATTCGCCGCTCAAGTTCGCCGCGCCCATCACTTCGCATTTCAGCGCGCCGCTTCCATCCCATCCTGAAACAATATCGGGCGCATCTCGGGATCGATTACGGCGCGCCCAGGGCACTCCGGTGCAGACCATTGGCGACGGGCGCGTGATTTTCGCCGGCCGAAAGGCGGAGAGGGAAATCTGGTGGAAATTCAGCATTCGAATGGCTACACCACTTACTACTTGCATCTCTCGCGGATTCTGGTTCGTTCCGGCCAGCGGGTGGAGCAAGGAGACGCATCGGGCTCGTGGGCATGACCGGACTGGCCACCGGCCCGCATCTGGATTTTCGCATTCAGCTGCAGGGACAATTTTTGAATTTCGAGCGGCTGCCCTTCCGCCGTCCGAACCCGTCGCGAAGACGCGACTGGAACGAATTCGTGGCGCTTCGCGACCACGCGCTTGCTCAGATGCCGCTGAAATCGACGCGGCCAAATGCAGTGTTGGCGAAAAACTCCGCGCCTGCGGCACAGCCGGGCTCGACTACATAAAACAATTCTCTGATAGGGCTCGATGATTCGGTCAGCGTCGGAAATGAAATCGGCGCTGCCGGGTTGTCCCCGCGGCGCCGACCCACTTTTTAGGAATAGGTTGCCGTTAAAGCAGGCAGAGTTAGGCTTTCAACTCCCAGGTGTCGCCGGAGCGCAGGAGCTTGGCGAGATCGCCCGGGCCGCGCTTGGCGTTGACTTCCTCGAATCTGGTCGTTGATCAGGTCTTCGTAGCGCGGGACGTCGTCCCAGGAGCGGAAGACGCCGATGGGAGTGGGGAAGCCGGGCAGCTCCTCCATCTGCGCCAGCAGGAAAGCGTAGGCCGGGTGCGGATGCTGTTCGTCGTGGACGAGCAGATCGCTCTCGGCGATGCCGTTGCCGAGTTGCACGACTTCGAGGTCGAGGCCGTTCAGGCGGATGCCCTTGTCGCGGTTCTTGCCGAAGATCAGCGGCTTGCCGTGTTCGAGCTGGACGACGTGCTCGCTGCGGGCGTCTTTTTCGGTGAGATCGACCCAGGCGCCGTCGTTGAAGATGTTGCAGTTCTGCAGGATTTCGACGTAGGCCGAGCCTTTGTGCGCGGCGGCCTTTTTCAGAGTGTCTTTCAGGTGCTGCTGGAAGACGTCCACCGAGCGCGCGACGAAGTGGCTTCCGCGCCGATCGCCAGCGAGATGGGATTGAACGGCCGGTCGGCCGTGCCGAACGGAGTGGACTTGGTCTTCTTGCCGAATTCCGAGGTGGGCGAATACTGGCCCTTGGTGAGGCCGTAGATCTTGTTGTTGAACATCAGCACTTTCAGGCCCACGTTGCGGCGCAGCATGTGAATGGTGTGATTGCCGCCGATGGAGAGCGAATCGCCGTCGCCGGTGGCCACCCAGACTTCCAGCTCGGGACGGGCAATCTTCATGCCCGTGGCCACGGCGGGCGCGCGGCCGTGAATGGTGTGGAAGCCGAACGTGTTCATGTAATAGGGGAAGCGGCTGGAGCAGCCGATGCCGGAAACGACCACGAATTTTTCGCGCGGAATGCCCAGCTCGGGGAAAACCGACTGCACGGCGGAAAGAATGGCGTAGTCGCCGCAGCCCGGGCACCAGCGAACTTCCTGGTCGGTCTGAAAATCTTTCTTGGTGTAGACCGGCATTGTGGCCGTGGTCATCATCCATTCTCCTGATTGCTCGTCAAGATCGTCTTCCGGCAATGTGAAGGGACTCAGCCCAAGCATCTCGTTCGATTTTGCGCTTCCATCTCGGACTGCTTGAAGGGCTTGCCCTGAATCTTGTTGTAGCCCTGCGCGTCGACCAGATACTTGGCGCGCAGAATCATCACGAGCTGGCCCATGTTCATTTCCGGGACCAGCACTTTGCTTGTAGCGCTTGAGCACCTCGCCGAGATTGCGCGGCAGCGGATTCAGATGGCGCAGATGCACGTGGCCGATGCGGTGCCCTTGGCGCGCTGCGGTCTTCAGCGCCGCGGTGATCGGGCCGTAGGTCGAGCCCCAGGCGACGATCAGCAGATCGCCGTCGAGGATCGCCCGCCGGAACCACGTCGGGAACGTCCTGCGCGATGGCTTCGACTTTGGCGGCGCGCAGGCGAACCATCTTCTCGTGGTTCAGCGGCTCGTAGTTCACGTTGCCGGTGACGTCCTGCTTTTCGAGGCCGCCGATGCGGTGCTCGAGGCCCGGCGTGCCGGGAATGGCCCAGGGACGCGCGAGCGTTTCGGGATCGCGCTTGTAGGGCATGAAAGCCCTCGGGATTGGTCTCGAAGTGCACGGGAATTTCGGGATTCGCTCAACTGTCGGGAATTCGCCAGGGCTCGGCGCCATTGGCGAGGTAGCCGTCGGAAAGAATGATGACCGGCACCATGTACTTGAGGGCGATGCGGCTGGCTTCGACGGCGATCCAGAAGCAATCGCCGGGCGTGGACGGCGCCAGAACGGGGATGGGCGCTTCGGAGTTGCGGCCGATACATCGCCTGCAGCAGGTCGGCCTGCTCGGTCTTGGTCGGCAGGCCGGTGGAAGGGCCGCCGCGCTGGATGTCGCAAATCACCAGCGGCAGCTCGACGGCGACCGCCAGGCCCATCGCTTCGGTCTTGAGCGCCATGCCGGGACCGGAAGTGGTGGTGATGCGCCAGCGCGCCGGCATAGGCGGCGCCGATGGCGGAAGTGACCGCGGCGATTTCGTCTTCGGCCTGGAAAGTGATCACGCCGAAATTCTTGTAGCCGGAAAGCTCGTGCAAGAATGTCCGAGGCCGGCGTGATCGGATAGGAGCCGAGGAACAGCGGAATGCCCGCCTTTTGCGAGGCGGCCACAAAGCCCATGGCCAGCGCCTGATTGCCGCTGATATTGCGATAGATGCCGGGAGCGAGCTTGGCCGGCGGAATTTCGTAGCTGACCTGAAACGCTTCGGTGGCTTCGCAATAGCTGTAGCCGGCCTGCATGGCCAGCTTGTTGGCCTGCGACCAGCAGCGGCTTGGTCTTGAATTTGTCGTCGAGCCAGCGTAGGTGTGGTCCATGGAGCGGTTGTAGAGCCAGTAGCACATGCCCAGCGCGAAGAAATTCTTGCAGCGGTCCATGCTCTTGGCGTCGAGGCCCAGATCCTTCAGGGCGGCGTGCGTCAGCTTGGTCGAGCTCGACGGCGAAAAGGCGGTAGCCGTCGAGGGAATGATCCTCGAGCGGATTCGAGGTCATCTGCGCTTTGCGCAGGTCGCCCTCGGTAAAGTCGTCGCTATTGACGATCAGGATGCCGTTGGTCTTCAGGTCCTTGATGTTCATTTTCAGCGCGGCGGGGTTCATGGCGATCAGCACGTCCACCGATCGCCGGGCGTGTAAACGTCGCTCGAGGAAAACTGGATCTGGAAGCCGCTGACGCCCGGAAGCGTGCCCGCAGGGGCGCGAATTTCGGCGGGAAAATCGGGGAAAGTCGCCAGATCGTTGCCGTACAGAGCGACGGTGTTGGTGAACTGGCTGCCGGTGATCTGCATGCCGTCGCCGGAGTCGCCGCAGAAACGGATGACCGCGTTTTCGATTACTTCGCGCTTGCGCTTCGGAATCTCAATGGTGGTCAAAGCCATAGTTTTTTAGGACCCCACGTCCATGTATGCGGAGAGATACGAGAGTTTCTGGTCTCTTTGGTCGAGATTTTTCATGCAGATGAGAACCCTGTTGCCCTAGGAAAGCGTAGCACAACGCGGCTAACAGGAAAACGGAAATTGGGAAGCAGCCATTACGCTTCGGGCATTCAGTAAGATGCATAGCAACCAACGCTCGTTGTCCGGCCAAGGCAGGCAGCATTGCTCTCTCTTCGACAGGATCACTGCGCTCGGCCATCAATGATGCCGTTGCTTAAACATCGAGTCCGATGGAGCGCATAAGTTGCAAAGCATTGCTGGTTTGAACGATTCCCGGGCTCAGTCTGTGGTCGAAGCGCAATTTGCCGTCTTCGAGGTGGTCTTCAAAATGGAAGTTTGCGGCAGCGGCTCCCAGGGGGGCAGCAATTTCAGCCAGCGCCAGATCGTGAGTGGTAAGCAATCCGACGGCGCCTCGCTTCAGCAAGTTCCGCACAACAGCCTCCGCGCCTATGCGGCGGTCGTGCGAATTCGTTCCCTGTAGCAATTCATCGAGCAAGAACAACACAGGCAAGGGGCCACCCGTCAAATCTGCGATTACTTTCAGTCGTGTGATCTCGGCATAAAAGCGGGAAATTCCGCCCTGCAGGGAATCTAGGACGCAAACCGAAGCGCCCACAGCCAGGCGAGAAAGCCGGAGTTTATTTGCGCGCACAGGCGCACCACACTGCGCGAGCACGGCATTAATTCCAACCGAGCGAATGAATGTGCTTTTACCGGCCATGTTGGGGCCGCTGATAATAATGAGGCGCAGTTTGTTCCCAAGGATCAGATCGTTTCGAACGGCGCGGCTCTCGGGAATCAGGGGATGCGCGAGTCCCACGGCGTCAAAGAGCGGTGCTTCGTCGGTGAATTCGGGGAAGACGTCCCGAGGATGCTCGTAAGCGTAGCCCGCGAGGTCCGACAGAGCTTCGATCTCGCCCAGCGAAGCAAGCCAAGGAGCTATCGCGCCGCCAAACTTCTTGCGCCAGGACTCAATGGCGAGCGTCCACTGCAAACTCCAAAATACGAATGGGTCAAGAACTTGCATAGCCAGGTGCCGGCGCGACACCAGAAAATCAACCAGCCGATTCAAGCGGGCGATGGACCCGGAGGAAGCTACACCGTCCTTTTGAAGCACAGCGTGAAGACTCACGAGCTTGGAAGAAGAAAACTTCTCCCGCTCGATTCGTGCGAGCACCTGGGAAAGCAATTTCAGGTCGTGAGCTGCTTCTTCGATCGCGGAGGCGCTTTTCGATGTCCGCTGGCGAAATTTCGAGGCCACGCCGGCGTTTACGATGGAAATCAGGAGAGCTGGATATCGGAGGTCGAAAGCCGCCCAGGCGATCAGGCTGCAAATCCACAACAAGGCAAGCAGGAGCAAAATAATCTGCAAGAATCCGGGATTGAGTGCCGAGGAACCTTCTCCCCACATCACCAACGCTTCCGGCTGAACGCCAGAACGAAAATCTTTTCCCAGGACGGCCAAGTCTTCCCGCAGATCGAGGCGCTTCGTTAGTTCGGTAACGGCGGCATTGCGAAGGCGCACTTCGTCCGGCGGGGCCGGAGCCAAAAGCCAATTCGCCAGAATTTCCTCACCCGCTCGAGTTCGCGCGGTGCAAAGCAGCTCGAACAGAGATCCTGCGCCAAAGATATCGAGATCGCGCGCGTAGGGATGCGACGGGTCAGAAAAGCGGTCGCCCGTCTCGCCGGTTCCCATCCATTTATTGCCGATTCGGGCGAGACAGCGTTCGTAAAAGGCGATTTTACGGGAACTCTTTCGAATCGCACGAATCACGCGCTCGTGAGCGATCGCGAAGAAAATAAGCAACGATACGGGAAGCAAGACCCAGTAAATCGCACTGATCCTGGTAGTGAGAATCCAACCCGCGGAGACAACCGAGACGGCCAAGAAGAGCAGCGTGGCCGGACCAAGTTTCCCAGCGGTCTGTTTGTAACGCGATTCGGTCTCGCGCAATATTTCCAAACGGCTGCGATATTCGGATTCAGGGTCTAATTGAGCGCTCGAGAAATCGTTGGACATCGTCAAGGTCAAGTCTCGCGAATGGTGCATTGGGATCGCAGAGTCGTTAAGTCTAGAGGAAAAGGGGAGGCGCAATCGCTGATAAAAGTACACTGACCTGAAGTACTATTGACTTTCGCTTTTAGTTCGCCTACAGTGGCCACGCTACCACGTATAGGGGGCGGCATGACACTGACGAAGAGGCAAAAGGAAGTCCTGGATTACTTGGTCGGATTCCTTAACAAAAACGGCTACTCGCCGAGTTTTGAAGAAATTGCGAGCTCATTAAAGCTGACCTCGCTGGCGACGGTGCACAAGCACCTCTCTACGCTGGAGAAAAAGGGCTTTATCCGTCGTGGCTACAACCAGAGCCGCTCGATCGAGGT
Source organism: uncultured Acidobacteriota bacterium (assembly GCA_963830375.1). Lineage (GTDB taxonomy): Bacteria > Acidobacteriota > Terriglobia > Acidiferrales > UBA7541 > Palsa-295. The sequence continues at coordinate 71,417 of CAWHMJ010000008.1, read as the reverse complement.
AATGCAGCTCCCCAAGCCTATACGTGAACAACTGCTCGACCGTCACGTGGTCGAACTGCCGTTGGCTGGCCGTATCGCCGCCGGGCGGCCGTTGGAGGCGGTTGAGGAACGCGAGACGATTTCGCTGGCGGATTTTGCGCGCGGGCAGAACACATACGTTTTGCAAGTGCGCGGCGAATCCATGCGCGACGATCACATTCTCGACGGTGATTACATAGTTGTGGAACAGACCCAAGTGGCGAACCCCGGGGAAATCGTTGTGGCGCTCGTCGGAGAAGACGAGGCCACGGTGAAGCGTTTTTACCGCGAACCGGGCGGAAAGGTCCGGCTCCAGCCGGCGAACTCGCAAATGGCCCCCATCATCGTTTTGGCTGCGGATGTAAAAGTACAGGGACGAGTAGTAGGAGTACTGCGAAAATATTAGAGCAGGCATTGGGGCCATGGGATTTCCGAAACCTGACCAAGCTGCGCCGCACTATTTCACCTACATAAATCGAATCTCGGGCGACAATATTGTGGAACTGCTGGAATCCCAACTTCGAGATACAACTGCCCTGTTGAGTGGTGTCTCCGAAGAAAGGTCGCTGCACCGATACGCCCCCGAAAAGTGGAGCATCCGGCAAGTCCTGAGTCACGTTAACGACACTGAGCGTGTATTCGCGTTCCGAGCACTCTGGTTCGGCCGCGGCTTTAGTGACCCGCTGCCCGAGTTTCGATCAGAACGTCAGCGCTACCGCTGCTCGGGCCGACGAGTATTCATGGGGCGATCGTGTCCGGGAGTTCCAGAAAATCCGACAGGCTACCGTCGCATTTTTCCGCAATCTGCCCGATGACGCTTGGGCACGCAGTGGTATCGCCAGCGGGAATTCCGTTACCGTAAATGCGCTGGCTTATACAATTGCCGGACATGCCGCGCACCACATCGCAATCCTGCAAGAGCGGTATTTGTAACTAATCGCGAGTGACCCGGGGAGCCGGATGGATTCCCCTTAGGCCCTCAATATCACTTGACTCCTGTGTCAACTTCCGATAAATCTCCCTCTGCCCCCGGTGCTCCGCGGGCTTGCCCGGGCAGGGAGACCCATGCGAAAGCAACCCAGCCGTTTCCGAACCATCAGTGTGTGTCTGGCGATAATTTCGGCTTTCGCGCTCTTTGTACCTTTCGCTTCCGCCCAGTCCCTGGCCATTCCTTCGCGGATCGTGCAGCCCATTGACGAAGCGAACCGGACCGTCCTCACCGGCAACACGTATTACCTTGCGCGGGCCCAGTACGACGTAGGCGCCGCGCCCTCTACCCTTCCGATGGAACGCATGCTACTGCTGCTGCGACGCGGTCCCGATCAGGAATCCGCTCTTGAGCAGCTACTCCAGGATCAGCAGAATTCCGCATCGGCGAGTTACCACAATTGGCTCACGCCACAGCAATTCGGTGCGCAATTCGGCCCTTCCGCGCAAGACATTCAAACCGTAGTATCCTGGCTGCAATCCCAGGGATTCGCCGTCAATCGCGTATCGAATGGAGCGACCGTCATCGAATTCTCCGGCACCGCCGGACAAGTTCAGTCCGCCTTCCGTACCGCCATTCACAAATATAATGTTAGTGGCGCAGAGCACTGGGCGAACTCAAGCGATCCTTCTATTCCTACCGCACTCGCGCCAGTCGTCGTCGGGCTTGACACGCTTCACAATTTTCCGCGTAAGGCGATGCATGTCGTGTCCGGCGTTTATACCAAGAACCGCTCCACGGGCGCGATCAAGCCCGTGCGAACCACCAATCCGCTCTTTAGTCTCAGTTGTGGCACGAATCCCAACACCGGCGCGCCGATCACTTGTTTTGGGCTCGGCCCCTTTGATTTCGCCACCATTTACAATGTGCTGCCTCTTTGGAATGCCACTCCTGCCAACGACGGCACCGGCCAAACTATCGCGGTCATCGGTGAAAGCGACGTTGTTAACAGCGACATCGAGTCTTTCCAAGCCCTGTTCGGCCTTCCCACGAAGGACCCCGTTGTTGTCGTCGACGGCCCTGATCCCGGCATCTCGCCGGGCGATGAGACCGAGTCGGATCTGGATATCGAGTGGTCCGGCTCTGTCGCCAAAGGCGCCACTGTGAAGTTCGTCATCTCTGCGACCACGAATACCACTCTTGGCGTCGATCTCGCCGCTCAGTTTGCCGTGGACCAAAATATTGCGCCGATCATTAGCGAAAGTTACGGCATCTGCGAAGCGGGCATTGGAACCGCCGGCAATCAGTTCTTCAACTCTCTCTGGCAACAGGCTGCCGCCCAGGGAATCACGGTGATTCTCGCTGCCGGCGATAGTGGCTCGGCGGGCTGCGATGGCCATGATAATGAACCACCCGCTCCGGCTGAATTCGGTTTACAGGTCAGTGGGTTTGCCTCAACTCCCTACAACGTCGCCGTCGGTGGCACCGATTTCAACGACATCGCCTCTCCTTCAACATTCTGGAACACCACGAATAATCCAACCACCCAGGAGTCCGCCAAAGGCTACATCCCCGAAGTTCCCTGGAACGATACCTGCACAAGTTCGGTCCTCAGCTTATTCGGCTTCCCCGGCACTGCCATCGCTAACTGCAACAATCCCCAATTGCTCTCAATCGTTGTTGACACCGTGGGTGGAAGCGGGGGGAAAAGTTCCTGCACCGTCGGCGACGGCCAGGACGTCACCAGTTGCTCGGGCGGCTATGCGAAACCTTCATGGCAGAAGGGACTTGGAGTTCCTGCCGATGGAAAACGGGACATTCCCGACGTCGCTCTGTTCGCCAGCGCTGGATTTTATAGCGACACTTTTTACATCATTTGCGAGGCCGACCTAACCGATGGCGTCCCCTGCGATGAGCCGGACGGCGAATTCCTCGCCGTAGGCGGCACGTCCGCTTCGGCTCCCAGTTTCGCGGGCATCATGGCTATGGTTGACCAGAAAACAGCCTCGCGCCAGGGCAATGCCAACTATGTGCTCTATAACCTCGCCGCTCAGGCTGGCGCGAATTGCGCTTCCGCCTGCTAATCCCGGCCCCAACTGCGTTTTTTATGACATCACCACCGGGACCAACGCCATGCCTTGCGACGGAACGGTGGCGCGCCCTGTTAATTGCGGCACGCCCGGCGCGGAGGGCATTGGCATCCTTACCGGATACACCTCCAATGCAGGCTATGATCTAGCTACCGGCCTGGGTTCGGTTAACGCCGCAAATCTGGTCAGAAGTTGGGGTACCTTTTTTGCTGGATTCAAGCCCAGCGCCACCACTCTGGCTCTCTCTCCTGTTTCCGGCATCGTCCACGGCACTCCGGTTAACGTGACCATTGGCGTCGCCGCTGTCGCTCCTGCTACCGGCACACCTACTGGCAACGTCGCCCTGCAAGCGGCCACTTCAATTGATCCCGGCATCGCCGCGTTCCCACTCACTGCAGCTGCCGTCAGTTCCACAACCGACGTGCTGCCCGGCGGAAGCTACAACGTGACCGCGCATTATCCCGGCGACAGCGTCTTCGGTGCCAGCGACTCTAGTCCCGTCGCCGTTACCGTTACTCCCGAACCCAGCACCGTCGCGGTATCCGCCATCACCATAAGTTCCAACGGCAATGTCGAGCCGTTTACCTCCGGCACCTACGGTTCTACTGTCTTTCCTCGCGCCGATGTCGCTGGCGATTCTCACAACGGCTTCCCCAGCGGAAACGTCACCTTCAAAGACAACAATCAGGCCCTCAGTCCAGCTCTCACACTTCCGCTTAACAGTCAGGGCAACGCCTTACCCACCAATCCCATTTTGACTTTCACCGCCGGCTCCCATTCCCTAAGCGCCACCTACGCCGGCGATGCCAGCTTCAACGCGAGCGCATCCACTACCCCTGCCACGTTTACGATCTCCCAAGCTCGCTACAGACAATTTCCTTAATCGCAGCCCAAACTGTGCAGCTCGGAAGTGCTATCAACCTTTCCGTAACACTGGGAGGGACTAGCTGCGGCAATCCGCCGACCGGCACAATTACGTTCTTTGACGGGACCACTCAGCTGGGCTCCCCGCAGCCGGTTCAGGGACAGAACCCTATCGCTTGCGCGATTCAGGCTTCCGGGTTTCTGAACACAAGTGCGTTCCCTCAGGGTGTGAGTTCTCTCACCGCCAAGTATAGCGGGGACACCAATTACTTTGCGGCTACCTCGGCCGCCCACACGATCGATGCCCAAGAACCAGCTATCGCCACGGTTACCGCTTCGCCCACCACAATTCAACAAGGGCAGAGTGTTACCATTACCGCTGTCGAAGCTGGAATAACACAAGGAGGCCCAGCGCCAACCGGTGCTGTCCTGTTTTTCTTCGATTCCGGGCCAACAGCGGGACAGCTGGGCACGGCGACTTTATCGAACGGTCAAGCCCAACTGACTACCACTGCCCTCCCCGCAGGCAGTATAACGATCTCGACCGGCTATAACGGCGACACCAATTACAGCAGCGGCTCCTCTGGGTCGGTTTTGGTGCAAGTCAACCCAGGTCCAGACTTCAGCATCACGTTCGCTCCGGCCACCGTCACTGTTGCATCTCCTGGGGCTTCCGCCAGCACCATGGTAACTGTCACCGGAACAAACGGATTCAACACCGCCATCAATTTTGCCACCGCAACTGTTTCGGGCCTTCCCAGCGAAAGTAATGTCTCGTTTAGCCCGACCTTGGTGCCGGTCGGCAGCTCCACCAAAATGACCATTACCACTACCGCCCCAAGCCAGCTTGTCCCCGCCCACCGTTCTTCGATCAGTCCCTTAAGCCGTCCGGGACTTCCTACGGCCAAGCAATTTTCCGGGCAACTGGCGCTTCACCCTCTTGGCCTACTTGTATTTCTGCTCGCAGGCGTGCTCCTCGCCACGCAGTTTCGACAGCGCAGTATCCGCTGGCTCGCTCCGATCATGCTCCTTGCCCTGCTCGTCGCTAACGCAGCCTGCGGAGGCGGAGGCAGCACCACGACCACGCCTCCCGCTAACCCCGGGACGCCGATGGTCCAGAACCAACCCGTCACTGTTACGGTAACCAGCGGCACCATCACGCACACGTTCACGTTCACGTTGACAGTCAACTAGGCGATCCGCGCGGGTTCGAAAGTCGACCCTTCAGTCGAGTTTCTTTCGCAGTGTCGGCGAGATTGCTCATGACGCTACATCACAATCGGCAAGCGACCGGCCTCCCAAATTCCCTTGCAGTTTCTGCCCTAGGAGCCTTACTATCCAACTCCCCAGCTGTAGCGTTGCCTCACCGGGCACAGCTGTACCATTTTGGATTTGGCTTCGTGTTTAGGCGGGGCTACATTTAGAAACCAGTCCTCATTACTTATAGTCCTGGCATAGTACGGGCCCAAGGAGGAGTAAATGTGGGGAGACAAAAAAACGGACGCTCCGGCAAAGAGTCCGCTCCCGCAGCAGCAGCCGCAACCATTGCAAAGATCAACTGCATCGACCGAAACTGCACCAGTATTTCCTGGGGAGGCTAAGAAAATGGCACCTATCGATTCGACGTATCCGGCTACATCTTCATCGACCGGCATCGCACGGCTCGGAGCGACTTTGCACGTTAAAGGTGAAATCACCGGCAATGAGGACCTGCACATCGACGGAACCGTCGAGGGCTTGGTCCAACTCGAAGACCGTAAGCTGACCATCGGCGCGAGCGCGAAAGTGACCGCAGATATAATCGCCCGCGAAGTCGTGGTCTACGGGAACGTGAAAGGGAATTTGCGAGCGCGCGATCGCATCGAGATTAAGAAGGACGGCTCGGTGGTCGGCGACCTAACGACCGCTCGGATCATGATCGAGGACGGCGCTTACTTCAAGGGCTCGATCGAGATCGACAAGACCGGAGACGCGGCTGACGGCGATAAACCTGCGTTCCGCGGTGCGCGCAGCACAGCTGCGGCGTCTTCCTAGGCTGCTGGGTAAGCACGCAGAATCCAGGCGGGCTATCTAGTACAGTTCATCCGCACTCGATCCATATTTGCGGCGGGCCGCCCCAGCGCGGCCCGTCTTCATTTTAGGCGGCCGCTCTTCGAATGACTCCTCGTTGACAGAATCTACTTCGTAATCTAAACTCAGGGTTTGTCTCTAGACGGAAGGGTGTGACTGACTGATGCGGACGCATGTACCAAAGGGCCGAGAGGCCGAAGATCTGCAAACAGGGAAGAATTGGTTCGTGGTGAACGCCGAAGGCGTCGTTCTGGGGCGTCTTGCCACGCGTATCGCCCGCCTTCTGATTGGCAAGGACAAGGCGAATTTTACGCCGCATCTGGATTGCGGCGATCACGTGGTGGTAATTAACGCGGAGCGCGTGAAGCTGACCGGAAACAAGATCGATCAGAAAATTTACCGTCACCACAGCGGTTATCCCGGCGGATTGAAAGAGATTCCGATCCGGGTGATGTTGCAACGCCGTCCGGAAGAAGTTGTGCGCGAAGCAGTGTTGGGGATGCTGCCGAAGAACAAGCTCCGCGCGCGCCGGGCCAAGAAGCTGCGTGTTTATGCCGGAAGTGAAGGCCTCGCGCGCCACACCGGACAAAAGCCCCAGCCGCTCGCGCTGTAACCACGCGATAGGGATTCGAAAATTTTCTGCGCTTGGCGGAGAAATTCGCCAGAAGCGCGTTTGTGCCGCTAGCTTCACCGCGCAGTTTTCAGTGAAGAGCGTTCAGCACGGACACTAAAGAGGGAGGAACTTTGAGTTCAGCTTCGAGTTCGCTGGAAGGCAACGCTGGAAAGCAGTTCTACGGCACCGGCCGCCGCCGGGAATCAATCGCGCGCGTGTATATCAAGATGGGACCCGCGCGTTTTACCGTGAATGGCCGGCCGGTAGATGAATATTTTCGCAACATCGCGTGGCATACGGCCGCGGTGGAGCCGCTCAAGTTCACGCAGATGCTCGACCAGCTCGAAGTGAAATGCATCGTGAAGGGCGGGGGCGTCGGTGGCCAATCCGGAGCAGTGCGCATGGGGCTTTCGCGCGCGCTCTCAAGGATTAACCCCGAGCTGCGGCCGGCGTTGCGCAAGAATGGTTTCCTGACGCGCGATTCGCGCATGAAGGAACGCAAGAAGTACGGACAAAAGGGAGCGCGTCGCCGCTTCCAGTTCAGCAAGCGCTAATTTTTAAGGGTTCGGCTCGATTCGTCGGGCCGGGCCAAATTCACGGCCGGGAAGGACCGGCAAAAAAGGATGCTGCTCCGGCCAGTCGCGGAGAAAAAAGCATCCCTCTAACGGAGGAGGTACATTGGGAGTCGAAATTACGATGAAGGAGCTTCTGGAGGCTGGGGTCCATTTCGGCCATCAGACGCGGCGTTGGAACCCGAAAATGAAGGAATACATTTTCGGCGAACGCAATGGCATCCACATTATCGATCTACAGAAAACCCTAAAGATGTTCCGCGATGCGGCCCGATATGTTTCCGAGATAGCCGGACAGGGCAAACGAGTACTTTTTCTCGGCACTAAACGCCAAGCGCAGGAAGCCATCGCTGAAGAAGCCAACCGCTGCGGCATGTTTTTCGTCAACCATCGCTGGCTCGGCGGCACGCTGACCAACTGGGCGACGCTGCAAAAGTCCATCAAGCGATTCAAGCTGCTGAAGGGCATGGTGGAAGATGGACGCATGGCGCAATTTTCGAAGAAAGAAGCGGCGCGGCTCGAACGCGAGTTGAAGCACTTGAGGCAGAATTTTTCCGGCGTAGAGAATATGACCACCTTGCCCGACGCCATGTTCGTGATCGACCCGAACGCGGAAGTGATTGCGGTTCGCGAGGCTCGGCGCATGGGCATCCCCGTCGTGGCCATCGTGGACACAAATTGCGACCCCAATCTGGTGGACTGGGTCATTCCCGGGAACGACGATGCTTTGCGCGCGATTCGGCTTTTCACTTCAAAGATTTCCGACGCGGTTCTGTCGGGCCGCCAGTCGTTTGAGCAAACGCAGATCGCGGACCAGAAATCCGGCGAAGGCGCCGGCGAAGAAGGCGTGGATTACGTCGACACGAGCGCGTACGAGGTTTACGAAAAGCAGGAAGGCGATTTCGTCGAGCCGGATGCTGAAACGCCTGTTGAGCCTGCGATTGAAGCGAACGCAGCGGCTGCCGGAGAAGAAGATTCGGTGGCTGGAGCGTCGCAAAAATCGTAGATTCTGCCCGCCGGCCGAAGCAGCCTGAGCGTTGCGCTGCTGAGGCCGCACCATAAGCGGCAAAGCCCAAATTTATCAAAGAGGAATCGAGTAAATCTATGGCTACAACTAGTAATCCGAACGTTTCGGCCCAACTCGTGAAAGAGCTGCGCGACCGCACCGGCGCGGGTTTCACCGCTTGTCGAGAAGCGCTGCTTGAATCTAAAGGCAACATCGAACAGGCCATCAGCATCCTGCGCAAGAAAGGACAGGCCGCGGCGGCAAAGAAAGCGCAGCGCGCTACTTCCGAGGGACTGGTGAGCTACTACATCCACGCCGGCGGAAAAATTGGCGTGCTGGTGGAAGTGAATTGCGAGAGCGACTTCGTTGCGCGCACCGCTGATTTTCAGCGCCTGGGCCACGACGTGGCGATGCACATTGCCGCGCTGGACCCGCGATTCCTGCGCCGCGAGGAAGTGACGCAGGAAACGCTCGACCGCGAACGCGACATTTACAAGGAACAGGCAAAAGCGACCGGCAAGCCTGAAAACGTAATCGAAAAGATCGTGAATGGAAAGATGGAAAAGTTTTATGAAGAGAACTGCCTCTACGAGCAGCATTTCATTAAAGACGAAGGCGTGACGGTGAAGGAGCTGGTGGACCAAGCCATCGCCAAACTGGGCGAAAACATTGCGATCCGCCGTTTCTCCCGCTTCAAAGTCGGCGAGATGGATGGCGCGGCGTCGTCCGCGGGAGCAACCGATGAACCGGACGCGCCGGATGCGCCTGCGGTGCCGTCCGCATAGAATTGCTTAAGACCCTGCGTGGAAATCCGCCGCTCTTGCGGCGGATTTTTTTTGCCCAAAGGTGCACATTGAGTTTTGCGAGGCGTTACCGCCGCGAAGTTTGTCTGCTAGAATGCCCCTGGCCAATTTCAGGCCCATTAAAATGGCGAAAGCAAAACCGATAAAGCGAGGCGCTCCGGAAGGAACACCAAGCGGCACGCCCGTTTACGAACGCCTGGTGCTGAAACTTTCGGGCGAATCGCTTTCGGGCTCGCAGGATTCCGGCATTCACGCTGAAACAATTCAGGGAATCGCGCGTGAGGTGAAAGAAGTCCGCGATCTGGGTGTGTCCGTCGCGATTATGGTCGGCGGAGGAAACATTTTCCGCGGCACGCGCCAAAAACAACTGGCCATCGACCGGGCTACCGGCGACTACATGGGCATGCTTGCGACGGTGATCAACGGGCTCGCGCTTCAGGACGCGCTGGAAAAATCGGGCTGCCAAACGCGGCTGATGAGCGCGATTGAAATGCATCAGGTGGCAGAACCCTTCATCCGGCGCCGCGCTACGCGCCACCTGGAAAAAGGGCGCGTGGTGATTTTTGCCGCCGGAACAGGGAATCCCTATTTTTCGACCGACACCGCCGCAGCACTTCGCGCGATGGAAATCAAGGCGCAAGTGATCCTGAAAGCCACGCGAGTGGATGGAATTTACGATGCTGATCCGGAAAAGGTGCCGGGCGCTAAGATGTTCCAACACATCACCTATCTGGACGTGCTGAAAAAGGGTTTGATGGTGATGGACTCGACGGCCATCTCGCTGTGCATGGACAACAAGATGCCGATCATCGTGTTCAATATGAACGTGCCGGGAAATCTGAAACGCGTGGTGCTGGGCGAGCGGGTGGGCTCGGTCGTCACAGCAGCATAAATAAAACTGGCGGAGGCAATTCCTAGATGACCACGATTGCCACAAGCAAAGACGCACTCGCACAGGCGAAGGTGCGGATGGAAAAAGCGGTGGAAGATTTTCGCAAGGAACTGGCAGGCGTGCGCACCGGCCGAGCGAACGTGTCGCTGCTGGATCATGTGCGCGTGGATTATCACGGCACATCCATGCCGCTCAACCAGCTCGGCACGCTGAGCGTTCCTGACGCGACGATGATCATGATTTCTCCCTGGGACGCCAGCGCGGTGCCGATGATCGACAAAGCGATTCGCACCACGGATCTGGGATTGAATCCGACGAATGACGGGAAAGTGGTGCGCGTCCCGATTCCGCCGCTCACCGAGGACCGCCGCAAAGATATGGTGAAGCACATTCACAAAGTGCTGGAGAATCACCGCACGGCGGTGCGCAACATCCGGCGCGATATTAAAGAAGCGGTCGAGAAGCTCGAGAAGGACAAGAAAATCAGCGAGGACGATCGTAAACGTTCGCTGGATGAGCTTGAGAAATTGACGCATTCCGAAACAAAGAAAATTGAAGATTTCTCCGCCTTGAAAGAAAAGGAAGTCCTCGAAATCAAGTGACGGCCTTTCTGAATCCAGCTTCCCGCACAGAGAAAGTCACCGGGAACGCCGAGCCTTTCTCTCCGTATAACTGATTCATGCAAGAGGCCCGACCCAGCCGGACGGCGATGCGCGTAGCGATGCGGCGCGCGGCGCACCAACTCTTCGATCACCCCAAAGTTTTGGACGACCCGATCGCGCTGCCGATTATCGGGCCTGAGGCAGCAGCCAGATTGGAAGGCCGAACGGAATAAGCATAAAAGCCGTGTGGCGCGAAACCTTCGCGCGTTCCTGGTGGCGCGCAGCCGGTTCGCGGAAGATGAACTGGCGCGAGCCATCGGCCGCGGAGTGAGACAGTATGTGGTACTCGGCGCCGGCCTCGACACGTTTCGCGTATCGAAACCCTCATGGAGATTGCGCGCTGCGAGTATTTGAAGTGGACTACCCGGCCACACAGGAATGGAAGCGCCGGCGGCTCGCGACGGCTGGGATCGCGATTCCGCCATCGGTGACCTACGCGCCAGTAGATTTTGAACGACAGACACTTGCGCAAGGGTTGAAACTAGCGGGGTTCGATGCTTCGAAAGCCGCTTTCTTTTCTTGGCTGGGCGTCACCATGTATCTCACCGAAGATGCAGTGACGGCCACCTTCGGTTTCATCGCCTCGACTTCGCCCGGTGGAGGTGTGGCCTTCGATTATGCAGTTCCGCGTTCGTCATTAAATTGGGTCGGACGCCTGGCTCTGGATGCCTTGTCGCACCGCGTAGCCGCTGCGGGCGAGCCCTTTCGCACTTTTTTCGATCCCAGTGCGCTCGAGGAGCGGCTTCGACGAATCGGATTTAGCCGTGTAGAGGATCTCGACGCCGCAGAGATCAATGCGCGCTATTTCAAAGATCGCGCCGATCGATTGCAAGTCACAGGCAGCCTGGGTCATTTGATGAGTGCAGAAGTGTAGGGCGGGAACAAACTCTTGCGCAGCGCAAGACGTACGCGGGCCGGTAGGACAATCTGAATTGCAGTAGGCGCGGATGGTTAATTTACCGTGCGCAGGTTTTCCGGGAGAATCAGCGTGAAGGTGCAATTGCCGGTGGTAGCCGAGCAGGCCAGCGTGCCGCGCCTGACAATTTTCGCCGGCGTGGCGTCGGGAAACATCGGTCCAAAATCAACCGCGCGCAAGCGCTCTGCGAATGGCCGCAAATTTTGATTTCCGCTCACAAACTTTACAGCTTCCACTTTCGGATCCCTGTTTCCCGGCGACAGCAGAACCAGAAAATCAGCCTCCGAGTTTTCGCCCGAGCTTTTTCCGATGGAGAACGTTCGATGCGTTGTGAGTTCAGGTTTCGCTTGGTTTACGAGATCCTCGATCCTAGCGTGAGGGCCCAGCAACTCCACAAGCCGGGCGCGGGTTTCCGGCACCGAATGGGCCGCGCCCATGGATAACGAATACATGTGAATAGCCTGATCTTTTTCGCCGCGCTTTTGGTCAATCTGCGCCAGATGATCGCCCACCTCGCCGTGCTGGTCCAGCAGCCAGGAGGCGCGAATGTAGCGTTCGGCGTCTGCCAATTCGCCCTTTTGGAAATGAACCCATCCGAGCGTGTCCCAATAAATACCCAGGTTTGAAACTGCCTGCAGGTCATCCATGGAAAGGTGCGTAAGATTGACATTCCGAAGATTTGCCGTCGTCGCCGCAACCGCCGACTCCGCATATTGCTGAGCTTTGTCGAGCTCCAGTTGATGATCCGCCAGGCTATAAGCAACGTTATTCCAAACCGCTGGCGTCTGCGCTAACTCGACTCCCTTTTCAAACGCAGCGAGTGCTTTTTCTTTTTCGCCGGTATTGATATACGCCTGCCCTAGGCTGACCTGAAGTTCGGCATTCTCCGGGGAAAGAATTGTGGCTTTATCGAGTTCGGGAACGGCCTCGGCGTATTTGTGTTCCTCGAGGTACAGAGCACCGAGAGCGGCATGCGCAACCGGGTCGATTGGATTTACTTCGATCTGCTTTTGGAAAGCCTTTGCGGCATCGGTGTAATTCTGCTGCTGCTGAAGCGTGAACCCCAGATAGTTGTAAACGTGCTCGTCGTACGGATTCAGTTCAATCTGCTTTCGGAACGCTGCGCCTGCATCGTCAAATTGTCCCAGCCTCAGATACGCCAGGCCAAGATCGTTCCAGCCCTGTTTGTTTTTGGGATCCAGTTCAAGCGCACGCTTCAGAAGCGGAATTGCCGCCTTCAAATTTCCGGAGTTGAGTGCGGCGAGGCCGGCTTCGAGAAGTTCGCCGGGTTTCGCCGCTTCTGGAATCTCCGGCGCTCCGGGAGCGGAATTCTCGGCGAGCAAAGTCTGGCTTTCATCAGATTCTACGGCGCGAGTGAACGCGAGGTAATCGCCCACGCGCGACGCAGGCAGCTCCCGCATTTTGAAATTCAGGGTGCGCTCGGCCACGAGCGTGTGAGCTTCAAAGCGGTAGCTTGATTTGAAAGCAGCGTAATCCCGCACGATCGAAACTGCCACGGGAGCCTGCGCCGTGAAATTCGATGGCAGCTTCAGCTTCAGTGTCATGGTGACATCGAGCGGGCTTCCAAGATGAATCGGCTCGACCGTATCCTCAGAGGCATCCGGCATGCCGATCATCAGCAGCGGCACGGTGACTTTGCTTTTCTTGCTGGACCAATCAAGGAAATTTGCCTGCGAGAACTCGAGATCCAGTTCGAAAGGATTTTGCGTATCCGAAGGATCGCTCGGTTTCACCGCGGTTATATCTCCGTGGATGCCGTCCAGAGTCGCGATCGTCTGCCCGAGTTCTTTCCATTGCGTTTGCGGAGTGCGGCGAAACGCAACGCGAAGCGCTAGCTCGTTGTCACCTCGAAGAAAGTACCGCAGCTTGGCTGAAAGCTTGCCGAGATCGCTCACCTCGGCGTCGATTTCCACGCGCTGGGTAGAGAGGAATGGCGGATCGATCGGGGTCTCGACAATTCTTCCGGCGCCATCCGGCGGGACGAGCAGCGCGGACTTGTTCCGCAACGCAGGCGAAAGAAGCCGGAAAGGCGCAACTTCTGCCGTCGAATCCATCCAGAGCAGGCCATTGTCCGCGGGGACGGCTGTGATCACGTGGTCGAATTGCGACGGTGAGGGTATGGACGTATCAAGATCGCTCGCAAACGGAATCAGAACCGCGTCGGAAGGAATGTTTGCGGCCTGCAGCATTGCGGCGAGCAAGCGTGTGCTTGTCCTTGCAATCGCCATATTGGTTTGCAAACACGTCGGCCGCGGAGTGCGGCTGGTAACGCCCAAGCCCGAAGGAAAGACTAACGTAGCGAATGTTTTTCGCGACGTAGTCGTAGAGCGCCTCGATTTTGTCGAGTTTATTTTCGCGGCCCTGAATCAGTTCGAGAGTCTTCGCGCGAATTTCAGGCGTGGGGTCGCTGCGGTCCTTTTCGAGTTTCGCATACCATTGCGCCACCTCCCCCCAGCTCTCAAACGTGGTGAGTTCCACATCAGGCCGCTTTGCTTTGGCGGGTTGCTGCTTTTTCTTGACTTTTTCGTCTTCTGGCGGCCGGACTAAGTTCGCCCGCTGCCAGCGATAGATCGTCCGTCCATTTTCATCTGACTTCGAAAACGGAATCTTGTGCGAAGCGGGATCAACGGCGGTGCCGGGCTTGACGCGCAATTGATAATCCTCGCGGCCATTGGTGATAGAAATTTCCGGCGAGTGGACGGTGATCGCCCGGCCTTGCGGCACATCAATTTCCAGCCGCTCGTCGAGAACGATTGAATCTTCAAGAAAATTGTAAGCGAACCAGAACTGTCCGGGCGCTAGCGAAGTGAGCGTTCGCGTGAAGATTTCGTACTCCAGCGTGTCGCCGGCATGGAGCGACGGCACCGTAATGTGTTTTTCCTTGTAGTCCGTGTACATCGGCGCGTCGCGCGCAACGCTGGCGGTCATTTCTTTTATGGAGTCGGGCCCCGCATTGACGACGGTCCCGTCTGGTTTGTGCACGCGCACGGTTCGGACTTCCATTTGCTCGTTGCCGGAGTTGAAGCCAAAAACAAGTTCGCCTAATTGTTGGACTCCAGCATCGCTCTGCACGTGGATGCGTACGGAAAGATCACGCTGGCTCGTGCCGTCGTTTTCAAAGCGCGCTGTCGTGTAATACTGCTCGATGACGAAAGGTTCTTGCGAGTAATTTGCCGCGGCTGGTTTCTGTGCCGCCGGCGATTCGCACCGAATGAAGGGACGCCATTGGCGGCCGGCTGCTGTTGTGCCGCTCATAGCTCGAGCTGGACTAAAAGCACAGAATAAACACCAGGCCTACATGCAAAAACGTCTCATTCGTGCTCCCATTGCGGTTTGACGGACATCAGTTTAGAAGGGTTCGAGGGTTCGGTAAAGCAGCTCGGTAGCAGCCTGGTGAGCAACTTTGAAACACGCGATCAGCGGAATCCAGGACCCGGGGCAGGCGCTCTTCGGCTTGCTCTGGTTTCCTCGGCAGAATAGTCCGGGATCCGATCCGTAGGTATTCCTCAAGCTGTTTGTAATCATTGGATCATCGATGCTGCTCACCCTCTGGCTGCGCCAGCACGGGCTCTCCTGGCTAGGGTAAGCCCCAACGCCGCTGGCGGAGCGAGCGATGGAACGCTGAAGTTGACCTGTCTGAACTGGCATTGCCAGACCCGCGAATTTTTTAACATTTATTTGTGTTCGGGAATCGAGTTGACAATATCTGTTATTTTTCCTATACTTCCGCGGTTGCGTTGAAGCAGTTGGACTTGGTGGTGATTAGGGAAGTCTTCCGACCCCGGAACATAGAAGAACGGAACGGGGACAGGAAGAACGGCCGAAATGGGGCGCCAGCCCCGCAAAGCCGTGTGAGCCTCTCCGCTATTGCGTTAGATGGAGTTCACTCCTCGGGGTGAAGCATCATCGCGGAGTACCTGGTAATTCCTTCGGGTTATGGCGCCTTTTCTGTTCATTCACCCGCAGAATTTTGCGCGGGCGGATTTGTTATGCGCGGAATTATGCGGGGAAAATAAAAAGCGGTGTCGATTCGAGGGGGAACGAGTGCCGACGTTTTCACAACTGGTGCGGAACGGCCGGGAAAAGATCCGGACGAAGACAAAATCGCCGGCGCTGGAAGGCTGTCCTGAAAAGCGCGGTGTTTGCGTCCGTGTCTATACCCAAACGCCGAAGAAGCCGAACTCAGCGCTGCGCAAAGTTGCGCGCGCGCGTCTGACCAACAGCGCCGAAGTGACAACGTATATCCCCGGCATCGGACACAATTTGCAGGAGCACTCCATCGTGCTGGTTCGCGGCGGCCGCGTGAAAGATTTGCCGGGCGTTCGCTATCACGTGATACGCGGAACGCTCGACGCAGCAGGCGTTGAAAATCGCAAGCAAGGGCGCTCGAAGTACGGCGCTAAGCGGCCAAAAGCCGCACAGAAGTAGGAGAGCGGAAATATGCCACGTAAAGGCTGGGTTCTTCGTCGAAAAATTCCGGGCGATCCGGTTTACGCCAGTGATCTGGTGCAGAAATTTATTTCCAGCATGATGTACGACGGCAAGCGCGCCACGGCCCAGGCAATTTTTTATAAGGCCATGGACCAAGTGGCGAAAACCACCAACGACGACGCGTTCAAGCTGTTCAAGAAGGCCGTCGAGAATTGCAAGCCGGTTCTGGAAGTGAAGTCGCGGCGCGTCGGCGGCGCGAACTATCAAGTGCCGGTGGAAGTGAATCCATTTCGGCGGCAATCGCTCGCGATTCACTGGCTGGTGTTGTATTCACGGACTCGCGGCGGCAAGACCATGACCGACAAGCTAGCCGGAGAAATTGTGGACGCTGCGAACGGCCGCGGCGGCGCTGTAAAGAAGAAGGAGGACGTGCACCGCATGGCCGAGGCTAACAAAGCCTTCGCTCATTATCGCTGGTAGTGCAAATAAATTTTCGAATGCCACGCCAAGTCCAAATCGATCAAACCCGCAACATCGGGATCATGGCTCACATTGACGCCGGGAAGACGACGTCAACCGAGCGCATCCTGTTCTATACGGGTGTGACTTATAAGATTGGCGAAGTGCATGAAGGCACCACGGTAATGGACTGGATGGAGCAGGAGCGCGAGCGCGGCATTACGATTACTTCCGCGGCGACCACGGCTTCCTGGAAGCGCTTCGACAAAACGTACCGCATCAACATTATTGACACGCCGGGACACGTGGATTTCACCGTGGAAGTAGAGCGCTCGCTGCGCGTGCTCGACGGCGCAGTAGCCATTTTTGACGCTGTTGCCGGAGTGCAGCCGCAATCAGAAACGGTCTGGCGCCAGGCGGACAAGTATCGCGTTCCGCGCATCGCGTTCATCAACAAAATGGACCGCATCGGCGCGGATTTCGATCATTCCATTCGTTCCATGCGCCAGCGCCTTTCAGCCCACCCCGTTCCTCTGCAATATCCCATTGGAAGAGAAGACAATTTCATCGGCGTCATCGATTTCATCGAAGAGCGCGCCATCGTGTGGAAGGACGAAACGCTGGGGGCGGAATACGAAACGCTGCCTCTCGAGAAGCTCTGGGACGCGGAATTTCTCAAGTCGCGCCCCGAACTCGAAATTGCCATAAAAGCTTCTGCGCTAACTCCGGAATTTTACAAAGAGCACCGCGATAAAGTGGTCGAATACATCGCGGAACACGACGACGCCGTGCTCACCAAGTACCTCGAGCAGCACAAACTCGAACCAGCGGAGCTGCGCGCTTCCATTCGCCGCTCGACGATTGCCCTGAAGTTGGTGCCCGTGCTGGCGGGTTCGGCCTTCAAGAATAAAGGTATTCAGCCGCTGCTCGATGCGGTAGTCGATTATCTTCCTTCGCCTGCCGATGTGCCGCCGGTGGAAGGCGAGGATCCGAATGGCGAGGAAGCGATTTTGCGGCGCGCCTCGGACGATCAACCGTTTGCCGCGCTGGCATTCAAGATTATGACCGACCCCTACGTCGGACACGTGACCTACATTCGCGTTTATTCCGGCGTGCTGAAAGCTGGGGCCAACGTATACAACTCGACCAGAAAGACGCGTGAACGCATTGGACGGTTGTTGCGCATGCACGCGAACAAGCGCGAAGAAATTGAGTCCATCGAAGCCGGCGACATCGCGGCCTGCGTAGGCCTGAAGAATGTTACGACTGGCGACACGCTATGCGATGAAGAAAAGCCGATCGTTCTCGAAAATATCGATTTCCCCGCGCCGGTAATTTCAGTGGCTATCGAGCCGAAGACGAAAGCGGACCAGGAAAAAATGGGCACCGCGCTGGGAAAGTTGGCGCAGGAAGATCCTACCTTCCGCGTTCACACCGACCACGACACGGGCCAGACGCTGATTTCCGGAATGGGCGAACTGCACCTTGAAATCATTGTGGACCGCATGATGCGCGAATTCAGCGTGCAGGCCAACGTAGGCCGGCCGCAGGTGGCGTACCGCGAAACGATTTTGAGAGTCGCCGAAGGCGAAGGCAAGTACATCAAGCAGACCGGCGGGCGCGGCCAATACGGGCATGCAGTGCTTTCCGTGCATCCGCTTCCCAACGCTGGGCACGAAGACATGCACGAAATGTCCACGGATGAAATCGACGAGCTCGCCAAAAGCGTTGCAGGCAAGGGCGGAAAGTGGCATTTCGACAAGGAACACCGCCTTTTGTTCATTGACAAAGTTATCGGTGGCTCGATTCCCAGAGAATTTATCCAGCCGATCGAAAATGGTGTGCGCGAAGCCATGGAGACGGGCGTTCTCGCAGGATACGAAATGGTTGATTGCGCGGTGGTGCTCACGGATGGCAGCTACCACGATGTGGACAGCTCCGAAATGGCATTCAAGATCGCAGGCTCCATGGCCTTCAAGGAAGCTTGCAAACGAGCGAATCCGAAGCTGCTCGAACCGATCATGCGCGTCGAAGTGGTGGTCCCTGAGGATTACATGGGACCGGTGATCTCAGACTTGAACTCTCGCCGCGGACAAATGCAGGGAAGAGAATCACGTGGCGGCACCGAAATTATCAATGTGAAAGTGCCCCTGGCCGCGATGTTTGGTTACGCCACGGAGATACGCAGCCGCACGCAAGGGCGCGGAAGTTTTACCATGCACTTTTCGCATTACGAGCAAGTCCCAGGAAACATTGCGGAAGAAATTATTGGCGGAGCAAACGGCGAGAAGGCGAAGAAATAATTACGGTCAATTGGTTCGAAAGTAAGATCGCAGGATAGAGGAGCGAGAAAGATATGGCGAAGGAGAAATTCGAACGAAATAAGCCGCATGTGAACATTGGGACGATTGGGCACATCGACCACGGCAAGACGACTTTGACGGCGGCGATCACGAAAGTGCTGTCAAAGAACAATCCGAAGGTGTCGTTCCGCGCGTTTGATTCGATTGATAACGCGCCGGAAGAGCGCGAGCGCGGCATCACGATCGCGGTGTCGCACGTGGAGTATGAGACGGCGAACCGTCACTACGCGCACATCGATTGCCCGGGGCACGCTGATTATGTGAAGAACATGATCACCGGCGCAGCGCAGATGGACGGCGGAATTCTGGTGGTGGCAGCGACGGATGGACCGATGCCGCAAACACGGGAACACATTCTGCTGGCTCGTCAGGTAGGTGTGCCGGCGATTGTGGTGTTTCTGAACAAGTGCGACATGGTGGACGATCCGGAGTTGCTGGAACTGGTGGAACTGGAAGTGCGCGATTTGCTGAAGACTTATCAATTTCCGGGAGACACGATTCCGATAGTGCGGGGGTCGGCGCTGAAAGCTCTGGAAGGCGACGCGAAGTACGAAAAGTCGATACTGGAATTGATGGAAGCGGTGGACAAGAGTATTCCGATGCCGGTGCGTGATATCGACAAGCCGTTTGCGATGCCGATTGAAGATATTTTCTCAATCTCGGGCCGCGGAACGGTGGTGACGGGGCGAATCGAGCGCGGCAAAGTGAAAGTGGGAGAAGAAGTGGAAATTGTGGGCTTCCGACCGACGATGAAGAAGACGGTGACGGGCGTGGAAATGTTCCGCAAGCTGTTGGATGAAGGGATCGCGGGAGACAACGTGGGGTTGCTGCTGCGCGGCACGGAAAAAGATGAAGTGGAGCGCGGACAAGTGTTGGCGAAGCCGGGCTCGATCACGCCGCACACGAAGTTCAAGGCGGAAGCGTACGTGTTGACGAAGGAAGAAGGCGGGAGGCACACGCCGTTCTTTACCGGCTACCGGCCGCAATTCTATTTTCGGACCACGGATGTGACCGGAGACGTGAAGCTGCCGGCGGGCGTGGAGATGGTGATGCCGGGAGATAACGTGTCGGCGGAGATCACGCTGATTACGCCGGTAGCGCTCGAGAAGGGATTGCGGTTCGCGATTCGCGAAGGCGGCCACACGGTGGGAGCCGGCGCAGTCGCCGAGATCATCGAGTAAATATGCCCAACGGAGAAAAAATTCGAATTCGTTTGAAGGCATACGATCACCGCATCCTCGATCAATCGACGCGAGAGATTGTCGAAACCGCGAAGCGTACCGGCGCAGATGTAGCCGGCCCGATTCCTCTGCCCACGGTTATCAACCGCTGGACAGTTTTGCGCTCGCCGCACGTGGACAAGAAATCGCGCGAGCAATTTGAAATGCGCACGCACAAGCGGCTAATCGATATTCTGGATCCGACTCCGGACACGGTGGACGCGCTGATGAAGCTGGATCTACCGCCGGGAGTGGACGTCGAGATCAAGGCTTTTGGACGAGAGCACACAGGCAAGTAACGAACGCGCAATAAAAACGCGAAGGAAAGAGCGAACGAAATGGCAGTCAACGGCATACTCGGAATTAAACTTGGCATGACGCAGGTCTTCGCCGAAGACGGCACCGCGGTTCCCTGCACGGTTCTGCAAGCGGGCCCGTGCGTGGTAGTCCAACGGCGAACGAAAGATAAAGATGGCTACGACGCGGTGCAGTTGGGCCTGGTCGAATTCATCAAGCCGCAGCGCGTGAACAAAGCGTCTAACCGGTCACTTCAAGAAGGCTGGCGTCGCGCCGCTGCGATACGTCGGAGAATTTCGAATCGACGATTCGAAGGATGAAGCCAAGGCCGGCGACCGAATTCTCGTAGATCATTTCAAAATCGGCGAGTTTGTGGACGTCACCGGAGTCAGCAAGGGCAAGGGTTTTCAAGGCGGCGTGAAACGCTGGCACTTCCGCGGCGGCGACGCTTCGCACGGTTCCATGTTTCATCGCGCTCCCGGCGGTATCGGCGCCAGTTCGTTTCCGTCGCGCGTATGGCCCGGCCAGCATTTTCCGGGGCACATGGGAAACGAGCGCAAGACCTCCAAGAATTTGCGCGTTATAAGAATCGATTCAGAAGAAAACTTGCTGCTCGTTTGCGGCGCCGTTCCCGGCCCGGCGGGCAGATACATTTTCATTCGCAAGGCCAAGCCGGCCCTGTAAAGAGACCACGACGATGCCCGTAGCGGACGTAAAAAATCTTGAAGGCAAGAAAATCGGCACGATCGACCTGGCCGACGATGTCTTTGGCGCGAAAGTAAACGCGCATCTGCTGCACGAAGCGGTGCGGCACTATCTCGCGGGCAAGCATGCCGGAACGCACAAGACCAAAGACAAGAGCGAAGTCAGCGGCTCGGGCAAGAAGCTTTGGAAGCAGAAGGGAACCGGTCGCGCGCGCGTTGGCTCGATTCGTTCTCCGCTCTGGCGCCACGGCGGCACGGTGCACGGCCCGACGCCGCGCAGCTATTCGTATGCGCTGCCGAAGAAAATGATTATCGGCGCGTTGCGTTCGGCGCTTTCGTCAAAGTTGGCCGAACAGAAAATGACCATTGTGGATGCGTGGGAGCTCGAAACGCACAAGACCAAACCATTTCGACAGACCCTGACGCGGCTCGAAAAAGAGACGCCTTCGATCCTGCTTGTGGACAACAGCTCCAACGTGAATTTGGAACGCGCCAGCCGGAACATTGAAGGCCTGACGCTGGTACCGACGAATGCTCTCGAAGCTTACGATTTGTTGCGGCACGATCATTTGATGATGTCGCGCGAAGCAGCCGAGAAGCTGAGCCGAGCGCTTTCCGCGACGCCGCAGGAAGAGCCCATACAGATTCAACCAGCGCCGTCTGCGACAACGAAACACGCAGCCGACGAAAAGAGCGAGCACGCGAAAGCCCCGGCGAAGACGCATGCCAAAGCTCACGCCGCGCCGAAAGCCGCCAAGAAGCACGCGGCTGAAAAGAAAGAAAAGCCGAAGGCCAAAGCCAAGCCTAAGTCGAAAAAGGATAAGTAATGGATACCAGGCTTTATCAGGTTATCAAGCGGCCCATCATCACCGAGAAGGGTCTCGGCGTGAAAGAGACCCAGCATACCGTGGTATTCGAGGTCGCCTCGGACGCCACCAAGACCGAAATCAAGGAAGCAGTACAGCGAGTTTTTAAAGTGAAAGTGGATCACGTTCGCACCGCAAATTTTCACGGCAAGTTTCGGCGACGCGGGCGCGCTGAAGGATTTCGAAGCGACTGGAAGAAAGCGTACGTGCGGCTGGCTGAAGGCGAAAAGATGATCGAGTACGCCGACAACATTTAGTTCCGGCGAGGTTGGGAGCGCAGGCGCTCCGAAGCAGGCAAGAGGCAACGATGCCACTAAAGACGTTTAAACCATATACACCGTCAAGACGTTTTCTCACCATGCTCGATAAGAGCGAGGTGACCAAACAAACGCCGGAAAAATCGCTGGTGGAATCCAAGAAACGCACCGGCGGCCGCAATGCCCAGGGCGAAATTACTTCCTGGCACCGCGGCGGCGGGCACGCGCGGAAGTATCGCAACATTGATTTCCGCCGCGACAAGACAGGCATCCCGGCGAAGGTGGCTTCGATTGAATACGACCCGAACCGATCGTCGCGAATCGCATTGCTCCATTATGCGGATGGCGAGAAGCGTTATATTTTGCAGCCCGTGGGCTTGGAAGTCGGCATGACGGTACAGAACGGCGAAGGGGCGGACATTCTTCCCGGCAACGCCATGAAGTTTCGGCATATTCCGCCCGGCACAATGGTCCACAATCTCGAGCTTTTCCCCGGCAAAGGCGGGCAAGTGGTTCGCGCCGCCGGTGGAGCAGCGCAGCTCTTGAGCAAAGAAGGCGATCTCGCCCTGGTGAAGCTGCCTTCGGGTGAGGTCAGGCGATTCAGCGTTGAGTGCATGGCTACAATCGGCCAGCTTGGAAATCTGGATCACGAAAATGTCACCTACGGGAAAGCAGGCCGCACGCGATGGCATGGCAAGCGTCCCACGGTGCGCGGCGTGGCGATGAACCCGGTGGATCATCCGCACGGCGGTGGTGAGGGCCGTGTGAAGGGAAATCATCCGCAGACTCCGTGGGGTTTTCCGACTCTTGGTGCGAAGACTCGCAAAAAGCGTAAGAGCAGCAGAATGATCGAACAACGGCGCAAGCCGTAAGTTTGAAAACAGAGAGCAACCCGATGACAGCCACTCGAACATCACGACGGTCAACACGGCGGGCGCCAAGAAGGGCGGCCCGAGCGCGAAAATCTACTCCGCGGCGCGCAGCGAAACCGGCGGCGAAAGTAGTTTCGAAACTTACGCCCGCCCCGCAAGTGCAGCTTCGGTTGTGCAAGTCAGGCTGGGCCGTGATTGTGGAAAAGATTCAAAATGCGCAAGGGACCCGTTTCGTGTGCCCATTCTGTCCGCTTTCGCATCGCGTCTCTGGCCCGGTGCGTGGATTTAAGAAAGTTCGCCGCGCGCAGTGGATTAAGCTGCGCCGCGTGGAGGAGTAGGAAGCCCGATGCCGCGCTCGCTCAAAAAGGGTCCGTTTATCGACGACCACCTTCGTGTCAAGGTGGAAGCGCTGAACACCCGAAACGAAAAGAAGGTTCTGAAGACGTGGTCGCGCCGCTCGACGATTCTGCCGGACATGATCGGCCACACCATAGCTGTTCACAATGGCAAGAAATTTATCCCGGTGTATATCACCGAGCAGATGGTGGGACATAAACTCGGTGAATTTTCGCCGACGCGCACTTTTAAGGGCCATGCCGTGAAAGCGGCTTTGGAGAGGGCGGCTGCGGCGTCAGCGCCCGCTGGAGCACCCGCCGGTGCAGGTGCGGCTGGCAGCGGCGCAGCAGCGCCAAAGGCATAAATGATGGCAACGGCGATACAGGCTCCCACGCAAATTGAAGGCATCGCAAAAGCAAGATACATCCGCGTCTCGCCGCAAAAGGCGAGGCTGGTGATTGACTTGATTCGCGGTGAGCGCGCCGAAAAAGCTTTGCACACTCTGCGCTTCACGAAAAAGCGTGTAGCGAAGGAAATCGAGAAGACGCTGCGTAGCGCGATTGCCAATGCCGAGCGTAAAGCGGAAGACGCAGGCGAATCGCTCGACGTGGACGCGCTCTTCGTAACTCGCTGCTACGTGAACGAAGGCCCGCGATGGAAGCGCATGCGTCCCGCGCCGATGGGCCGCGGCTTTCGTTATCAAAAGCGCACCGCTCATATTGTTGTGGAAGTAGCGGAACACCACCGCGCCGCGGCAGAGCGAATAACTGCAGCCGCCGAGGAAGCGCAAGCATCCAAGGGCGTGCGCGGAGCGGTTCGCAAGGCTCGCAAAGCGTTTGAGAAGCGCGCAAAACAGCAGGCACCGAAAAAGAAGAAGTAGGAGGACAGTTTGGGGCAGAAAACACATCCGTACGGTTTTCGGCTGGGCTACAACAAAGTCTGGAAGTCACGCTGGTTTGCTAAGCGCGATTATGCCGACTTGCTGCATGAAGACGTTCAGCTTCGCAAGGTGCTGAAGGATAAGTTGAAGTCGGCCGGCATCAGCGGGATTGACGTGGAACGCGCGGCAAATAAGCTGGTCGTCCGAATCTACACCGCGCGCCCTGGAATCATCATCGGGCGCAAAGGTTCGGAAATTGACAAGTTGAAGAGTGAAGTGCAGAAGCGCACCAAGCGCGAAGTGCACATCGACATTCAGGAAGTGCATCGTCCAGAACTCGATGCGCAACTCGTAGCGGAGTCGATTGCGCTGCAGCTCGAAAAGCGCGTCGCATTCAGACGAGCCATGCGCAAAGCGGTAGATTCCGCGCTGCGGTTCGGCTGCAAAGGAATCAAGGTGCGCGTCGCGGGCCGGCTGAACGGCGCCGAAATCGCGCGCAAAGAATGGTACTTGCAAGGGCGCTTGCCGCTTCAGACCTTGCGAGCGGACATTGATTACGGCACGGCCGAGGCGCATACCACGTACGGCGTGATTGGCGTGAAGTGCTGGGTGTACCAGGGCGAGAAAATCCCGCAACGCGGCGGGAAAACCGGAACAACCTCGGAAGTTTAGAAGTTTAAGGAAACAGGTCCAATACCATGTTGATGCCGAAAAAAGTTAAGTACCGCAAGCAACAGCGCGGTCGCCGAACTGGAAAGGCTTGGCGCGGCGGCTCGCTCGCGTTCGGCGAGTACGGACTGAAAGCGATGGAGCCGGCCTGGATTACCGACCGGCAAATCGAAGCGGCTCGCGTAGCGATCACGCGGTTCATCAAGCGCGGCGGAAAACTTTGGATCCGGATATTCCCGGACAAGCCGTTCACCAAGAAGCCCGCTGAAACTCGAATGGGTAAGGGCAAAGGGCCACCGGAGCATTGGGTTGCGGTGGTAAAGCCGGGCCGGGTGATGTTTGAGATGGCCGGCGTGGATTTGGCGGCAGCGACGGAAGCGATGGCGCTTGCGTCACACAAGTTGCCGATTCGAACGAAGTTCGTAAGCCGGGCGGAGGAACTGTAATGGCGGGTCGTACAGCAAAATTGCGTGAGATGAATCACAGCGAGCTTGAAGTGCAGCAGCAGGAACTTGCCGAGCAGATTTTTCGCCTGCGCTTCCAGCTCTCCACCGGGCAAGCGGAAGGTTTGAAGAAATTGCGAGAAGCGAAGCGCGATCTCGCGCGGATCAAAACTCTGCTGCGCGAAGCCGAATTGAGGAAAGCGTAATGGCGAACGAAACAGCAACGAAATCCGCGGCCCTTCCAGAAGGCGCTCACGCACGTGGAGTGCGTCAGGAACTGACCGGCGTGGTGAGCAGTGCGAAGATGCAGAAGACGATTGTCGTGAAGGTTGTTCGCGCGGTTCAGCATCCTCTCTACCATCGAGTGGTGCGGCATACGAAGAAATATTACGCGCACGATGAAACGGGCGAAGCCCGCGTAGGCGATACCGTACGGATTGTTTCCACCCGCCCGCTTTCAAAACTGAAGCGGTGGCGCCTGGAAGAAGTCGTGGCGCGCTCAACGCGAGCGTGAAGCAGAAGCGGCACTAAGGGAGCACGATCATGGTTCAGATGCGGACATGGCTGACGGTGGCCGACAATTCCGGCGCCCGCCAATTGACCTGCATTCTTCCGGTGGGAGGAGATGCGGGATTGGTGGCTGGATTGGGCGACGTGATTACCGCCGCCGTGAAGGAAGCGACGCCTGACAGCCAGGTGAAAAAAGGCAAGGTGGTGCGCGCAGTGGTTGTGCGCACAAGGAAAGAGCACCGGCGCAGGGATGGCACCTACATCCGGTTTGACGATAACGCTGCAGTGCTAATCAACGATGCGAACGAGCCGATCGGGACGCGCGTTTTCGGGCCGGTGGCCCGCGAGCTGCGCGAAAAGAAATTCACCAAGATCATCTCGCTGGCTCCGGAAGTGTGGTAGCGATGAGAGAACCCAAAGTAAAACCCGACGCGCACGGCATTCGTCACGGCGACATGGTGAAAGTGATGGCCGGCCGCTCGAAAGGCAAGAGCGGGAAAGTGCTGGCCGTGAATCTGTGGAAGAACACGGTCACCGTCGAGCACACCAACATGATCAAGCGCCACACGCGCCCGAATCCGTCGAAGAACATTAAGGGCGGCATCCTCGAGCGGGAAGGGCCGATTCACGTTTCCAATGTGATGCTGCTCTGTCCGGGATGCGGGAAACATACCCGCGCAGGACATACCACGCTGCCGGACGGCACCAAAGTGCGCACTTGCCGCCGCTGCGATACGACTTTTGAGAGCTAGAGGCCGAGAGAAGAAATGATTACGCGTCTGCATGAAAAGTACCGAAAAGAAGCCATCCCGGCGCTTTCGAAGCGTTTCGGGTACACGAATACGATGGCCGTCCCTCGTGTTTCGAAGGTGACGGTTAACATCGGCATGGGCGAGGCGAGCGCGAACGTGAAGCTGCTCGACACCGCTGTAGCCGAGCTCGGGCAAATTGCCGGGCAGAAGCCCGTGATTACGCGTGCCAAGAAGTCGATTGCGAATTTCAAGATTCGCAAAGGCATGCCCATCGGCTGCATGGTCACGTTGCGCGGTGAGAGAATGTACGAATTTCTCGACCGCCTTTCCGCCATCGTTCTGCCGCGCGTTCGCGACTTCAAAGGGCTGCCGCCGAATTCCTTCGATGGTCGCGGCAACTACACTATCGGCATTAAGGACCAACTGGTTTTCCCGGAGATCGATTACACCCGGGTAGACAAAATCAAGGGCATGAACGTCACTATAACCACCACGGCACGAAACGACGAAGAGGGGCGCGAGCTGTTGAAGCTGCTCGGCGTTCCTTTCCGGGCGTAAGGAGAGCGACAAAGCATGGCGCGTACCAGTCAGTTCGCGAAGATGAAGAAGAAGCTGAAGTACAAGATCCGTAACCGGAACCGTTGCCGGATTTGCGGACGTCCGCGCGGATTTCTCCGCAAGTTTGAAATGTGCCGCATCTGTTTCCGCGGACACGCGCTCAAGGGAGAAATTCCCGGCGTGGTGAAGGCTAGCTGGTAAGGAAGGAAGAATGACCACCGATCCCATTGCTGATTTGTTGACGCGAATTCGAAATGGTTCGCGGGCCAAGCATTCGCGAGTGGATATGCCTTCTTCGAAGCTGAAGATCGAATTCGCGCGCATTTTGAAGGACGAGGGTTACCTCGCGAATTACAAAGTCGTGGAAGAGCAGAAGGGAAAGAAAACGCTGCGCTGCTTTCTGCGCTACACGCCTGATCGCCGCAGCGTGATTACCGACCTCAAGCGAATTTCGCGGCCGGGTTCGCGGCGCTACATCGCGAAGACCGGGATTCGTCCCGTAGTCGGCGGGATGGGCATTTCTATATTGTCCACGCCGCGTGGATTGATGACCGGGCAGTCGGCGCGCAAGGCCGGCGTCGGCGGCGAAATAATGTGCGAAGTTTGGTAGGCATTTCGTAACCCAGAGGATTTGAGAGAGCTATGTCGCGAATTGGAAATAAAATAATTCCGGTACCGTCCGGCGTAAAAGTACAGATTAAAGATGACGCCGTCGATGTGCAGGGCCCCAAGGGCAAAATGCACGTGCCCGTGCCGCGCGGAATCTCCTTCGAGCAGAAGGACGGCATTCTCGTCGCTAAGCGCGAGTCCGACCAGCAACGCGCATTGCACGGTCTGGCGCGCGCTCTGGTGGCCAATGCCGTCACCGGCGTCACCACCGGATTCAAGAAGGATCTCGATATCGTAGGCGTCGGGTATCGCGCCGAAGTGAAAGGCAAGAACGTGGTGCTGGCGCTGGGATACTCGCACCCGATTGAGTTTCCGATTCCCGAAGGCATTTTGATCGCGGTGGAAAAACAAACGCACATGTCGGTTTCGGGTGCGGACAAGAATCAAGTGGGACAAGTAGCCGCGAATCTTCGCGCGTTGCGTCCGCCCGACCCGTATAAACAAAAAGGCATTCGCATCACGGGCGAGCGGTTGAAGAAAAAAGCCGGCAAGGCTGGCGCGAAGTCGGCGTCCGCTTAGCCCGGAGGGAGAACCAGAATGGCAGCACCGGTTCGAAGATTATCGCGGGAAGCGCACCGTCGCCGGATTCACGTGCGCACGCGCCAGACGCTTTCAGGAACATCCGAGCGGCCGCGCCTTTGCGTTCATCGCTCGACCAAGCATATTCGCGCACAGGTTGTGGACGATCAAACCGGCCGGACGCTCGCCTCGGCGAGCTCGCTCGACGGAGAAGTGAAAAAGCTCATCAAGGGTGGCGGAAACATCGCCGCCGCGAAAATCGTTGGCAAAGCAATCGCCGAGCGCGCACGCGATAAAGGTGTCGAAAAAGTTGTCTACGATCGCGGCGGTTATCAATATCACGGTCGCGTGAAAGCGCTGGCCGAAGCAGCCCGTGAGGCGGGCCTGAAATTCTAACAATTATGCCGAAACAAGAGCTCAAAGATACGCTTTCAGTTCGCCGGCTGGTAGAAACCAACCAGGCGAACCTCAAGGATCAAGTGGTTTCGATTAACCGCTGCACGAAAGTGGTGAAGGGCGGCAAGAACCTCAGCTTCTCTGCGCTCGTGGTAGTGGGCGATCAGGGCGGCCACGCCGGATTTGGCATGGGCAAAGCGCGCGAAGTCCCCATGGCCATCCGCAAAGCCATCGAAGCCGCGAAGAAGAACATGGTGAAGCTGAATCTAAAAGGCACAACGATTCCGCACCAAGTTCTCGGAAGTTACGGTTCCGGCCAGGTCCTTTTGAAGCCCGCGCCTGAAGGAACGGGCGTGATTGCGGGCGGTCCCGTGCGTGCAGTGATGGAGGTTGCCGGAATCCAGAACGTGTTGACGAAGTCCCTGGGCACCTCGAATCCGCACAACGTCATCAAGGCCACCTTTGACGCGCTTTTGCATCTGAAGGACGCCGCCAAAGTAGCCGAAAATCGAGGCAAGGGAGCGGAAGAGCCGGCTTCATAGCCGCTCGGTATAAAGACAATGACACCGACCAAGAAAAAGCCAGGCAGCAAGTCCGATAAACAGTCGGGCACTCTGAAGATCAAGTGGGTCGTAAGCTTTATCGGCTGCCCCCGCGGCATGCGGCAAACGATCCGCGGTTTGGGCTTTCGCCGCATGCAGCAAGTGCTGGAGCGCCCCGACACGCCGTCAATTCGCGGCATGATCGCGAAAGTTCATCATTTGGTTAGGATTGAGGAATAGGCATGGCCATTAAACCGACACTTTCTAATCTGAAGCCTCCGCGCGGCTCGCGTCATCGAAAGGTGCGCGTGGGTCGCGGCATGGGCTCAAAACTCGGCAAGACTTCGGGCGCGGGCAACAAAGGCCAGCAATCCCGTCGAGGTTATTCCCGGCGCGCCGGCTTTGAAGGCGGCCAGATGCCGTTGCACCGGCGTTTGCCGAAGCGCGGATTTTCAAGTCCGTTTCGGAAGGCGTACGCAGTCGTCAATGTGGAAAGCCTGAACGTGTTTGAAGCCGGCGAAACAATCTCGCCGGATTTGCTGTTCGGCCGCGGAATCGTCCGCGTCCAGCGCGAAGCATTAAAGATTTTGGGCAGCGGAGATTTGAAGGTGGCGCTGACGGTGCAAGCTCACGCGTTCAGCAAATCGGCGGAAGAAAAAATTACAGCCGCCGGAGGAAAATTCGAAGTCATAAAATGAATCCGCTACGAAAGCTTGTCGAGGCCTTTCGAAATATTTTCAGCACGCCGGACCTGCGTAATCGAGTCTTGTTTACGCTGGCGTTGCTGGGAGTGTATCGGCTCGGCGCTTTCATTCCCACACCGGGAATCAACACCGCCTTGCTCCAACAGCTTTTCGAACAGGGCCGCGGGTCCGTGCTGGGCATCATCGATCTTTTCAGCGGCGGCAATTTCCGCCGGCTCACGATTTTCGCTCTTGGCATCATGCCGTACATCACCGCCTCGATTATTTTGCAGTTGATGGTGGTGGTGTGGCCTTACCTCGAGCGATTGCAAAAAGAAGGCGAGCTCGGGCGCCGCAAGATTACGCAATACACGCGCTATTTGACGATTATATTGAGCGCGTTTCAGTCCTTTACCATCGCCGAGACGTTGACGCGCCAGAATATGGCCGGCCAAGCGCTGGTTTATCATCCCGGCCCGCGCTTTATCATGATGACCATGCTCACCCTCACTACGGGATCCGCATTCATCATGTGGCTGGGCGAGCAAATCAGCGATCGCGGAATCGGCAATGGAATGTCGCTCATCATCTTCGCCGGCATCGTGGTGGGTTTGCCGCGCGCAGTCGGCGATCTCTGGGACAAAGCCAAGACGCAGCAGTGGGGCTCGTTCACTCCCATTGCGTTAATCGGACTAATAGTCCTGATGTTAGGCGTCGTGGCTTTTATCGTGTTCGTCGAAGGCGGCCAGCGGCGAATTCCTGTCCAGTACGCTAAACGCGTGATGGGGCGCAAAGTAATGGGCGGGCAAATGACTTACCTGCCTTTGCGCGTGAACTCAGGCGGCGTGATTCCGCCGATTTTTGCGAGTTCGTTGCTGACATTTCCGCAGACTCTGGCGCTGTTCTTTCAGAGTAAGTCGCCTTTTTTTGGCAGGCTGGCGAATCAGATCAAGTGGGGCGAGCCGCTGTACACGCTGATTTACGTGACGCTGATCATCTTTTTTGCTTTTTTTTACGTGGGCATTATTTTCAATCCCACGGAGCTAGCGGACAATATGCGCAAATACGGGGGCTTCATACCCGGAATTCGCCCAGGGCGCAATACCTCCGAATATATAAATCGCATTTTGACGCGCTTGACGTTTGTCGGCGGAGTTTATCTTGCGATCGTTTGCTTGCTGCCGGAATGGATGATTTCCGGCATTCACTTGCAACACTTGTGGCTCGTGGGCAATTGGTTCGATCAGCATATGTGGCGATTTGTGCTCGACGGCTTGAACGTGCAGTTCTATTTTGGCGGCACTTCGCTGCTGATCGTTGTCGGCGTGGCCATGGATACGGTGCAACAGCTCGAAGCCCAGCTCGTCATGCGGAATTATGACGGGTTTGTCCGCAAGGGCCGAGTGCGAGGCCGTCGCAGTTAATGACGGCTCGGTGGCGGTGTGCATGACGCTCAAACGGGCGTTGATTTTCTTAGGGCCGCCAGGAGCCGGTAAAGGCACCCAGGCCACGCGTGCCGCGAAACGCTGGGGCGTGCCGCATCTTTCTACCGGCGACATGCTGCGCGATGCCGTAACGCGCGGCACGGAGCTGGGTCGGCTGGCCAAGCCGATCATGGAACGCGGCGAGCTGGTGCCGGACAATATTGTGATGGGCATGGTCGAAGAAAGGCTGGCGCGGCCGGATTGCGCTGAAGGATTTATCTTCGACGGTTTTCCGCGCACCGTTCCGCAGGCGGAACAGCTTGATTTGATTCTCAAGCGGAGCGGCTTCGGGAAGCCGCTGGTGATCGAGTTTCACGTGAGCTACGACATGCTAGTGCGCCGCGTGTCGGGTCGTTGGACGTGCAGTGTTGGCGGCGAGACTTACAATATTTACGAGCATCCGCCGAAAGTGCCGGGGATTTGCGACGTGGATGGCGGGAAATTGATTCAGCGGTCGGATGACACCGCGGAGATCGTGAAAGAGCGTCTGGCAGCCTACGAGCGCAAGACGAAACCGCTGGCGGATTACTACCGCAAGAATGGTGTGCTGGAAACGGTGGATGGTTCGAAGAGTGTGGAAGAAGTCAGTCGTGCACTGAGTGAGATTTTCGCGCGCGCGGCGGGGCGAGATGGTCATCTGTAAATCGCCGAAAGAACTCGAAAAGATGTACCAGGCCGGGCAGATCGTCTGGGGTGCGCTTGAGAAGATGCGCACCATCGTTCGGCCGGGTATCTCGACGAAGGAGCTCGACGAGTTTGCTGAAGCTTTCACCGCGGAGCATCATGCGCGGCCGGCTTTCAAAGGATATCGCGGATATCCGGGTTCGGTGTGCACTTCGATCAATCAGGAAGTGGTGCACGGCATTCCTTCGTCGAAGCGGAAAGTTCGCGAGGGTGACATTTTGTCCATGGATTTCGGCGTCGAGCTGGACGGTTATTTCGCGCGACGCGGCGCTGACGGTCCCGGTGGGAAAAGTAGCTCCGGAGCGGCAGAAGCTGCTGCGGGTGACGCGCGAATCGCTCGAGCAGGGAATCGAAAAGATTCGGCCCGGCAATCGCCTCGGAGATGTTTCGGCCGCAGTGCAGCAGTGGGTCGAAAAGAACGGTTTCTCGGTTGTGCGTGAGTTTGTGGGGCACGGTATCGGAACGAAGATGCACGAGGACCCGCAAGTTCCGAACTACGGTTCGGCGGGACAAGGGGCCAGGCTTCAGGAAGGCATGGTGCTGGCCATCGAACCGATGGTGAACACGGGCGGCCCCGGCGTGCGAATCCTGGAAGATGACTGGACCGCGGTCACGACGGATGGCAGTGATTCGGCGCATTTTGAGCATACCGTTGCTGTCACCGCCAAGGGACCTTGGATTTTAACGCGGCCGCGCGAAGCCAGCGGTCCGTGCTGGTGAGCGAGATAAATACTCTTTCGAGTTTGGAATAGGAGCACATGATTAGAAGGCCAGAGCCGGAAAAAAAGAAATCGAACGAAGGCAGCGGGAAAGAAGACGCCATTGAAGTAATGGCCACGGTGGTCGAGCCGCTTCCCAACGCTATGTTTCGTGTGGAGCTGGAGAATAAGCATCAGGTTCTGGCCCACATTTCGGGAAAGATGCGCAAGAATTTTATCCGCATCCTGCCCGGAGATCGCGTGGCGGTGGAGCTTTCGCCGTACGACCTGACGCGCGGCCGGATTGTGTACCGGTATAAATAGAGTAGCCGTCAGACGCAAAAAGGAAACAAAATGAAAGTCAGGGCCTCCGTAAAGAAAATCTGCATGAAGTGCAAAGTCGTTCATCGGCGCGGCGTGGTGCGCGTGATCTGTGTCAACGCGAAGCACCGCCAGCGTCAGGGCTAGGAACAGGGAGAATACGAAATGGCTCGTATCGCAGGTGTTGATTTACCGCCGAACAAGAGGTTGTGGGTTGGACTGACGGCCATTTACGGTATTGGCCAGCAGCGCGCCCGTTCGCTCGCGGCACAAGCGAAAGTGGATCCGACCAAGAAGATTAAAGATCTGACGGAAGAGGAAGTGGCGCATCTGCGCGCCGCCATCGAAGCCGAAGGCGGCGTAGAAGGCGATCTCCGTAAACAAACACAGATGAACGTGCGCCGGCTGATTGAAATTCAGTGCTACCGCGGCTTGCGCCACCGCCGGAACCTTCCGGTGCGCGGCCAGCGCACGCACACGAACGCGCGTACCCGCAAAGGCCCGCGGAAGGGCGCTGTGGCGGCTAAGAAGAAAACAATGGCGCGCAAATAACATTGAACGCGTAACGAAAAGAGGAGAGACACGAGCGTGGCAAAAGAACCTAAAGACGCAGCGGCTGCACCAGAGGGAGCAGCTGCGAAAAGTTCGAAGCGCAAGAAGGAATTTCGCAAAAAGAAAGAAAAGCGCGTCGTTCCGCACGGAGTGGTGTGCATTCAAGCGACGTTCAACAACACGATTATCACTCTTACCGATCCGGACGGCCGCGCCGTGAGCTGGTCTTCGGCCGGTTCCGTGGGTTTCAAGGGATCGCGCAAGGGTACGCCGTACGCCGCGCAGCAAGCCGCGATGACCGCCGCAGGCGTGGCTCGCGACCAGTACGGAATGAAATCCGTAGAAGTTCGCGTGAAGGGTCCGGGCGCGGGACGCGAATCAGCAGTTCGCGCGCTGGCATCTTCGGGCTTGCACATCAACGCGATTAAAGACGTGACGCCGGTGCCGCACAACGGCTGCCGTCCGCCGAAGCGCCGCCGCGTATAGCACGCAAACAGATTCGGAAGTTTCAGAAAAGGAGACAAGGCTTTGGCAAGACATCGTGAAGCAGTTTGCCGCTTGTGCCGCCGGGAAGGGATGAAACTCTTCCTGAAGGGACTGCGGTGTTTTACTGAAAAATGCGCCATCGAGAAGCGCAATTTCGTTCCGGGGCAGCATGGCCAGTCCCGCCGTCCCAAAATGGTGGGCTACGGAATCCAATTGCGCGAAAAGCAGAAGGTAAAGCGCACCTATGGGTTGCTCGAACGGCAGTTCCGCACCTATTTCGAAAAGGCGGAACGGACCAAAGGCCCCACGGGCTCAAACCTGATGGTTACACTCGAACGCCGTCTCGATAATGTGGTCTACCGCATGGGCCTGGCGGGTTCGCGTTCACAGGCGCGCCAGCTCGTACTGCATGGCCACATTCGCGTCAAGGGACACAAAGTCAACATCCCGAGCTATCTGGTCCAAGTGGGCGAGGACATCGCGCTCAAGGAAAAGATGCACCAGAACACCATGGTGCTCGAAGCCCGCAACCTGGCGAATAGCCAGGGCGTGGCTCCGTGGCTCGATATTGACCGCGAAAATTTCAAAGCGCGTGTAGTGGCGATGCCTCGCCGCGAAGACGTGCAGACGCCGCCGATGAACGAGCAGCTTATCGTCGAGTTGTACTCGAAGTAGCGCGTAAAAGATCTTCAACGTTGAACAGTTTGTGGGTTCGCTGCGGGCGAACCAGGAGGAATGTCGCATATGTGGAAGGGATTCCAGAAACCAAAGCGGTTGGCAGCAGAACCGGAAACACTTACGGACAAATTCGGGAAATTCTCCGCGCAGCCTTTTGAGCGCGGGTGGGGAACTACGGTCGGCAATTCATTGCGCCGGGCGCTGCTGAGCTCGATTGAAGGCGCGGCCATCACGGCGGTCAGGATTGAAGGCGTGCTGCACGAATTCTCGCCGATTCCTGGCGTTGTAGAAGACGCCACGGATATCATCCTCAACCTGAAACAGGTACCGCTGAAATTGAATACCGATCAGCCCAAGACCATCACACTCATCGTCGATACGCCCGGTCCGGTCACTTCCGCGAAAATCGAAGAAGACGCCGACATCGCGGTACTCGACAAGAATGTTTACATCGCGACGGTCAGCGAAGGCGGCAAGCTCGAACTCGAATTGCGCGTCAAGAACGGCCGCGGCTACGTCGCTGCGGATCGCAACTTCGACGAGGATCTGCCCATCGGTTATATCCCGATTGACTCGGTGCACTCGCCGGTGCGCAAGGTGAACTACGCGGTCGAGGCCGCTCGTTTGGGTCAGATGACCGACTACGAAAAGCTCACCCTCGAGGTTTGGACCAACGCCGCGATTACCCCGCAGGACGCCATCGGACTCGCCGCGAAGCTGATGAAGGATCACATGAGCATCTTCATCAATT
Source organism: uncultured Acidobacteriota bacterium (assembly GCA_963830375.1). Lineage (GTDB taxonomy): Bacteria > Acidobacteriota > Terriglobia > Acidiferrales > UBA7541 > Palsa-295. The sequence continues at coordinate 35,882 of CAWHMJ010000008.1, read as the reverse complement.
TCGAAGAGCAGCCCGACCTGCCGGAAGAAGTGGTCGAAAATTACAGCGACCCGCGCCTCGAATATCTCGACCGTTCGGTGGAAGAGCTCGAGCTTTCGGTGCGTTCCTACAATTGCCTGAAGAACGCGAACATTCAGAATCTGCGCGAGCTGGTGCAGAAGACTGAATCTGAAATGCTCAAGACCAAAAATTTCGGCCGCAAGTCGCTGAACGAGATCAAGGACATCCTGGTGAAGATGGGGTTGAGTCTCGGGATGAAATTTGACGAGCACGGACGCATCATCTGGCCGCCGTTGCCTAGCCAGACTGCTCCGCCGCCGTCCGAAGAAGGGGAGCACGGGGCCCTTTAGGCCGCGGAATAAATCATGAGACACCTCGTTTCAGGGCACAAACTCGGAAAGCAGCCCGCTCACCGTCGCGCGGTATTGCGTAATCTCGTGACCAACCTCATCGAGAAAGAACGCATCCAGACCACGATTCTGCGCGCCAGAGCAGCTCGCCCGCTCGCCGAGCGCATGATCACGCTTGGCAAGCGCGATTCGCTCCACGCACGGCGTCAGGCGGCTGCCTTCCTGACTACGCCCGGCGCCACCCAGAAGCTCTTTTCTGACTTGGCTCCCCGGTTTGCGGATCGTCCAGGCGGTTACACGCGGATCGTTCGCGTTGGCTGGCGCCTCGGCGACGGCGCCGAGCTAGCCATCCTTGAGTTCATCGGCTCGGAGTTGAAGAAGAAAGAAAAGAAGCCGAGAAGGGAAGTGGCGGAAGAAGTACCTGAAGAAAAAGAAGTCGCTGCTTCTAAGAAGTAATCCGCGCTAAATCAATCACGAACGGCCCGCGACGCATTCGAAGCGGGCCGTTTTTATTTTCCAGAGAACAAGAGCCGTTCACTTGATCCCCATCCAACTGTTGTACATTGCCTTCTGCTGGTCTGTAGGATTTTCCATCGGTTTCAACTTGTAGGCCGGATAAGGGCTCGCGATCAACGTAACCGGAATTTCTTTTATCTCGCCGAGCCGGATCACCGTCATGTGCAACGTGTCGCCGGACTTGTGCTCCAGTATCGTTTCGTTAAAAGCGTCTTCATCCACGATGCTTCCATCGATTCCGATAACGACGTCGTCGCGGTCCAATCCCGCTATCTCAGCCGAGCTGCCGGTGACCACGTTGGTAATTTTGGCGTACCCATCGTCGCTCTTGCTATGGCTCACTCCAAGCCACGGCTTCTCGGGTTCGAGCTTCTTCTCCACAGCGATTCCGGCATAAGCAAAATACTTTTCGTAGGGAATCGGTTCTTTCCCGCTGATATATTTGCTGAAGATTTCGCTCACGTCCGCGCCGGCCACTTCCGACGCGGCTTTCACGGCATCATCGGGCTGGAATCCGGGCTTGGGGAGCGCATAACGTGAATACAGCAAACGCATCCAATCATCGAGCGACTTCTGATTCTTCGTGTCCTGCCGGATGGCGAAATCCAGAATGTGCCCCATAATCTGCCCGCCGTCGTAGTAAGAATAATTTGTATTCTTCAGATTGTTGAGCTGAATCACGGTATCGCCGTTGAACCAGGTATCCCAGCTGGTGTCTTCGATGCTCCGCTCGCGTCGCCCGGGGTTCTGCTCGAAATTTGTGATTGTGTGGCTAATCTCGTCGAGATATTGCTGTGGCGTGATGAGTCCGGCGCGCGCCAGCGCCAGCGCTCCGTAGTAGCTAGTAATCCCTTCGGAAATCCACAGCGAAGGCGTGTGGACCATTTGCGAATAATCAAATGGCCCGAGCGGCTGCGGCCGCAGACGCTTCACGTTCCATGCATGAAAAAATTCGTGCGCCGTGACATAGAGTTTCAGGTTGTAATGGCTGCCGTACCCAGGAACCGGATCTTGCGAGTCCCAGCCTTTTGAAAAATTGATTTGCGTTGAATTCAAATGCTCCAGCCCGCCTCCGGTGTTCGGCCAAACATGAAACAGAAACCAATAATCTTTGAACGGAGCGGCTTGGTCGGCGCCCGTAACCGAGCTGAACATCGGCACGATCGTTTCAACAAATTTCTGCATGTCCTGAGCGAATTTCGTAAAATCCTTCTGGCCTTCCACGTCGTGAACGATCACGTGGTATGTCGTTCCGAGCACCTGAAAATCCTTCTCCGCGAAATCGGAAATCTCCAGAGGCGCATCGGCGAACCAGTTGTAGTCGGCCGCGCGAAAAGTATGATCGGAGGTGCGTTCCATCCCCGTGGCCACCTTCCAGCCCGTAGGCACAGCGATGGTAAGTTCCACCGGCCGCTCTTTTCCGCCTACCAGATACATCCACACGGACGGTCCGCCGATAAATGCGTGCCGTTCGTTGTACTGGGCCTGATTGTTGCGCAGGGTATCGCCGAACACCTGGTACGAAACCGTCACCGCGTTGGCGCCTCCAAGCTCGACGCGCCACGTCTGGCTATCCGTTTTGCGCCAGCTCAATTCTTTGCCGTCTGATCCGACCGCGCGAAATGCCTGCACGTTCGCGGAATAGTTCTCGAGGTAGTAAGAACCTGGCGCCCAGTCGGGCATGGCGAACTCGACGCTTGGCCCTTCCAGGTCCGCCGCGCGTATTGTCACGTCCATCAGATGCGTGCTCGGGCGTTCGAACCGCAATTCGTAATGCAGCGGATCAGCGGCTCGGACGACGGAGCAATTCAAAAGGGTGAAAATCGCCAGTGTCAAAAACGTTTTCAGAAGACCATGGGCCATAACATGTCCTTTCAAGAAAAATAAAAATCGATCCGGAGACATTGCGCTCGGCTAAGCCGCGCGCGGAGTATTGTCTCTCCGTTTCTTTCGAATATCCCCTAGAACTATTATGAGCGCTACGACCACCTGCGCCGCAATTCCGCCGGCAGTATCGAGCAGCACATCGGCAACCGCCGCGGTTCTGCCGGGAACAAACGATTGATGATATTCATCGAGCGCCGCATAACATCCGACGATGGCAATCGCCGCGAGCGCCCAAGCGAGATGCGCGCCTCGCTTTCCCGCGCGGATTCCGCGCAAAATCAGCAGGCTCAAGATGAAATATTCGGTAAAGTGGCCTGTCTTGCGGATCAAATGATGCAGGAAGAATAGAGTCTCCTGCGACGCGTGCGGTAAAAACCATCTCAGAATCGGAATGATAAACCGGCTGGTGTTATCTGAAGTAAAGACGCCGGTCGAGAAGACCGGAAATTACGACGGCCCACAGTAGCGCGGGCCACCAACGCTGGAGCCATCGCATTCTAGCGAGCCTGCGCCGCGGCGCTTCGCAAACTTCCGGCCGAATGGTTTTCCGCAGTCTCTCCCATCATTCCAGCCGGTAATTCGGCGCTTCGCGCGTGATAATCACGTCATGCACGTGGCTCTCGCGCAACCCGGCCTGGGAAATACGAACGAACTTGCTGCGCTCCTGCAGTTCGGTCAGGTTTGCCGTGCCGCAATAGCCCATTCCACTTCGCAACCCGCCAACAAGCTGTTCGACCAGCGCCGATAGCGACCCTTTATAGGGAACCTGGCCTTCGATGCCTTCCGGCACGGTCTTACCTCGCGCCGCGCCTTCTTGCGCGTAGCGGTCTGCCGAGCCCGCTTCCATCGCTCCAATCGAGCCCATCCCGCGATACGATTTGAATGTTCGGCCCTGATACAGAATTGTCTCGCCCGGAGATTCCTCCGTGCCCGCAAAAAGCCCGCCGATCATCACCGAAGATGCGCCTGCGGCCAGCGCCTTGCTGATGTCTCCCGAAAATTTAATCCCGCCATCGGCAATCAGCGGCACGCCTGTTCCTTTCGCCGCGCGCGCACATTCCAGTATCGCCGTGATCTGCGGCACGCCGGCCCCGGTGACCACGCGCGTGGTACAAATCGATCCCGGTCCGATTCCAACTTTCAAACCATCCACACCCAGCGCAATCAAGTCGCTCGTTCCTTCGGCCGTGGCCACGTTTCCCGCCACGATCTGCATCTGCGGCAGCTTGGATTTCACCGCGCGAATCGCGTCCATCACTCGCGTTGTGTGGCCGTGAGCCGTGTCAATGGCCAGCACATCCGCGCTGGCCCGCGCCAGTTCCTGCGCGCGCTCCAGGAAATCGCCGGTAGCTCCGATAGCCGCGCCGACTCGCAGGCGTCCATGCTCGTCCTTCGTTGCGCTCGGGAACTCGATCTTCTTCTGGATGTCTTTTACCGTAATCAGGCCCTTCAAATTGAAATCCGCATCCACCACTAAAAGTTTTTCAATGCGATGCCGCTGCAGGATTTTCTCCGCTTCTTCCAGCGTTGTGCCCACTGGAACAGTAACGAGGTTATCCTTGGTCATGATTCCGCTGACCGGCTGATCAAGGTTTCGCTCAAACCTTAAATCGCGGTTGGTCAAAATTCCCAGTAGGTGCGCTCCGCGCGTCACCGGCAGGCCCGAAACTTTGTACTTGTTCATGATGTCCAGGGCCTGACGCACGGACAGCTCCGGCGCAATCGTCACCGGATCCACGATCATCCCGCTTTCAGACCGCTTCACCTTGTCCACTTCCTCCGCCTGGCGCTCGATCGACATATTTCGGTGAATAAAACCGATGCCGCCTTGCCGGGAGATGGCGATGGCCAGACGCCCGTCTGTTACTGTGTCCATCGCAGCGGACACAATCGGAATGTTCAGCGAAATCGTGCGCGTAAGGCACGTACGCGTGTCCGCCTGCGCCGGAAGCACCGACGACTTTCCAGGCAAAAGCAGCACGTCGTCGAATGTCAACGCTTCAGGGATAGCTCCGTCGATCATCTTTGCTCCTGTGTCTCCAACTCAGCCATAAACAACAAAGCCCAGCAAGATTCGCTGGGCTGCGGAAAGATTCATTTGTCGCGAAAGACCTTCATTAGTGAATTCACGATTTTAGGCTTAACCCGCGCCGAAATCAAGGCGCTGAACTCGCGGAGTAGATTTGACACACATTCAGTCCTTCGAGCAATCTTCATCGTTGAAGCAGCTGCGAGAACTGGCGGAGCTCGGCAAGATTCAAATCAGAGGCGGCGCAGAAATTCATGCCGTCGTGCGACCAGAAAACCAGGTTATAGCCCTGGATCGTCTGCATTTCGGGTAGCTTTGCAGGGCTCGATTCTTCCGGCCAGACGAACACGTTGATGAAATGCTTCTGCCGCTGATAGACAAGCGCGGCGACGTCGCGATGATCGAGGTAATCCAGGCGCCCTCCCACGAGCGGAAAACCCTGTTCGCTTAAGGTCGACGACCGGCGGCGCGAAATCCAATTTGCCGTCGAACCAGGGCTTCACCGTGTGCTGGTCGGTGGATTCAACATCGTACAAATGACCCGGCTGCATCGAGCGAATATGGCTCGCGACGATTTCCTCCGCGACCAGGTTGTCTGCCTCTGGCCGCCGATATTCGGAAGCACTTTTGCGCCCAGAAAAACTGCGATCAGGATGGCGGCTGCAACCGCAAGCCACTCGAGCACCGGGCGGCGCGGCATGGGAATCGGCTTGCGGACTGCGGCCTCCGCTCGGAAGCGCGGCGCGGATGCGGTTCCTGAGGCTCTCCGGCGCTCGTTCATAGAGATTCGCCGCCCGCAACGAATGGCGCAGGCTCTGCTGATCGCGGAGCTCTCGGGCGCAATCCGGGCACGTCTTCAGATGCTCCTCGAATTCGAGGTTGCGAACGAGGTCGAGTTCGCCGTCGAAGTATCCGCGGAGCAAGCGTTCGTTACTTTCGCAGGCCACCGTTGCTCCTCCTGTTGCGCGCGCCCGCAGCAGTCGCTCGCGCAATTGGGCGCGCGCGCGAGCCAGACCCGACATCACCGTGCCGATGGGCACGCCCGATCACCTCGGCAATCTCCTTGTAGGACATGCCCTCGAGTTCGCGCAGCACTATGACCTCGCGAAAATTCACGGGCAATTCGTCAAGCGCCTCGCGAAGCATTCGGCTATCGGCCGATTGTAAGAGTGTCGCTTCCGCTCCCGCCTGCTCCGGTCTCCGCCGTATGAATCTTTTCGTCGAATTCCTCCGCCAGATTCGGCGGGACGATTCTTCTCGAAAAATGAATAGCAAGTGTTGCGCACGATTTTTAGCACCCAGGCGCGGGCGTCGCCTCCCTGGTAACCGCCAAAGAATTTGAACGCGCGAAGATACGCTTCCTGAACCATGTCCTCGGCATCGGGCGTGTTGCGGACGAGCCAGCGCGCGAGGTTGTAGGCCGCATCCATGTGCGGCAGCACAACCTGCTCAAAAGTCCCGACCGGCCCTGACCCGCGCTTCTGTTCCCCCATACGCGCATTAGATTCTCAGTCTTCCAGACTGGATATCAACCTAATTTATTCCCGCAAAATACTTAATAGATGGGGCGCAGCGGCACCGAGGCTGATCGCAAATCGCGGGAATATTTCGCGGGCACGGGGTGTCTAGGTAGGTGAACGCAGCGCAAAGGGCCCTGTTGGCCGACTCGGCTGCGCAACCGGAGGAGAGGATATGTCGGACTACATTGAAAAGAATCAAGATAACGATGGCGTGGATCGTCGTGGTTTCCTGAAGTGCATGGCCTGGGCCGGTACGGGCACCCTATGTCTGGTGCAAGGCGGCGTCTTGAAGTCGTTCGCCCTGACTGACGTTTTGCAAAAGAACGTGGGCAACCTGAAAGGCGATCTCAGCTTCGTCCAAATCAGCGACAGCCACATCGGCTTCAGCAAGCCGGCCAACCCGGACGTTACGGGAACCCTGCGCGAAGCCATCGCCAAGGTCAACGCGCTTCCCACGCCTCCTTCTTTCGTTCTGCACACGGGCGACCTGACGCACCTTTCGAAGCCCGAGGAATTCGACACGCTCAGCTGAATCGCTGAAGAGCCTGAAGACCGAGCGCATCTTTTACGTTCCCGGCGAGCACGACGTGCTCAACGACAACGGCGCGATGTTCCACGAGCGTTTCGGCCAGGGGACCCAAGGCGACGGCTGGTACAGCTTCGACCAGAAGGGAGCGCATTTTATCGGCTTGGTCAACGTGCTGAACCTCAAGGCCGGCGGTCTTGGCACTCTCGGCCACGAGCAGCTCGAATGGCTGGAGAAAGATGTTGCCAAATTAAAGAGCAGCACGCCCATCGTTGTCTTTGCGCACATCCCGCTCTGGTCGGTTTACCCGCAATGGGGCTGGGGCACCGATGACAGCGAACAGGCGCTTTCCTACCTGAAGCGATTCGGCTCCGTGACAGTTCTGAACGGGCACATTCACCAGACCATGCAGAAAATCGAGGGAAACATCACGTTTCACACCGCCTGTTCGACCGCTTTCCCCCAGCCGCACCCGGGCGAAGCGGATTCTCCCGGCCCCATGAAAGTGCCGGCAGAAAAACTGCGCGGCTTGCTGGGTATCACCGACGTGAACTTCGTTCGCGGCAAACACACATTGGCAATCGTGGATTCAACACTTCAAGGATAAGGAGACTTCACATGCGACTCAGGAAAATTCAACAAAGCAGGACTGCAGGGATTCTCGGAACGGCAATTTTTGGAGCGGCGGCGGTTCTTGGGCTCGTACTCGCGAGTGGCGCTTTACGGCCGCGCTCCGCCATAGCAGCTCAGGAACAACCCGGCGCGATCACGGTGACCATCGATAACTTCAGTTTCGCGCCCATGCAGCTCGAAATAAAGGCGGGCACGGAAGTTACGTGGATCAACAAGGACGATGTGCCGCACACCGTCGTGAGCGACGATCACAAGTTGTTCAAATCGCGAGCGCTTGATACCGACGAGAAGTTTTCGTTCACTTTCAAGGACCCCGGCACATATGAATACTTCTGTTCGGTCCATCCGAAGATGACCGGCAAGATCATCGTGAAGTGAGGCCGACCATGCACCCATTCAACATTCGCGAAGCGCTGCTGGCCAAACACGCGCAACACGTGGTGTTAATCCACTTCCCAATCGCTCTGTGCATGGCCGGCGTGGCGTTTGACTTCGTCGCATACTGGACGAAGCGCAGCGCTCTCGCCACCGCAGCCTATTACAATTTCACCGTGGCTGCGGTTTTCATCTTGCCGGTAATCGCCACCGGCCTCCTCGCCTGGCAGTTTCAGCTCGAGGGACAAAAGCTCAAGGGAATATTGCTGCAGCATCTGATGCTCGGCGTCGTCTCAAGTGTGATGATCTGCTTAGTCTGGTACGTGCACTTCCGAGCCCGCCGTGCTCCGGAACAAACTTTGCCCCGCTATTGCTTCGCAATCGAACTTGCGGCCATGGGCCTCGTCGCGATGACCGCTCACTTAGGCGGATATCTTAGCGGCGTCAACATTTCTGGTTAGGCTCTCCCGCAGCCGCTCTTGAAAAAGGTTTTGGAGGTCCCGCCGGACAATAGCGCGGTCGTGTGGAAGCCTCCGAGTTCCCGATGCGTGGCTTGCATGGCGCGCTCAGAGCCCCTACGATAAGAGCTGTGAAGGAATTCGTCCCGCACAAAACATTTCGCAATCCTCACCTCATGACCATCGCGGCAAATTTCTGGCCTCGCAAATTCCCGCATCTGAGCAAAAGCGTTTCGCGCTTGTTCGAAGTCGAGCCGGGGACTCAGATTCGCGGAGAATGTCATTGGCAGGAAAATCCTCAGTCCCACCCAACGCTGATTCTGCTTCACGGCTTGGAAGGATCGAGCGAATCCGGCTATATGCTCGGCACCGCCGAGAAGGCGTTCCTTTCCGGATTCAACGTCGTTCGCCTGAACCAGCGAAACTGCGGCGACACCGAAAAACTGACTACAACTCTTTACCATTCCGGCTTGAGCGGCGATATCAGGGCCGTGCTCCTCGAACTAATCGACCGCGATCGCTTGCCGGAAGTCTTTGCTGCCGGCTTTTCCATGGGCGGCAATCTGGTTCTGAAGATGGCCGGAGAATTCGGAGAAGCCGCGCCTCCGCAATTGCGGGCAATCGTGGCTATCGCTCCCGCTCTTGATTTGGCCGCTTGCGCCGACGCCCTTGCCGAGCCGCGAAATTTCCTCTACAACCGCCATTTTGTGAAGAGTCTTAAGAAACACATGCGTTACAAAGCCAGCTTGTTCCCCGAAGTTTTCCCGCTCGATCTCGCAGCCTTTCGGCGCATCAGAACCGTGCGCGATTTCGACGATGTTGTAACCGCGCGATTCTGCGGCTTCCAGGACGCGGCTGAGTATTATGCGCGTTCGAGCGCGGCGAATGTCGTCGCGGCCGTCCGGCGCCCCACTCTGATTCTGACCGCGCAGGATGATCCCTTCGTGCCATTCAGGCCATTTCAGAATTCTACGATTCAAGCGAATCCGAATATCACATTGCTCGCGCCACCCCACGGAGGCCATTGCGCGTTTATTTCGGATGAAGGTGGTTCAGATCGTTTCTGGGCCGAAGGGCGGATCGTGGAATTCTGCCTGAGCAAATCCTCTGTTCAGTCGCAGTAGCGGCGAATCGTGACCGTTTATGCTGAATTCTAAAAAGCGATCAAGCGATAGGAGTCTCAAGAGAAGGCTGAAATCCACGGGTCAGAAGATGCGCGGCGCCTGACTCCGCGATCACCATGTCATCCTCGCAACGCATTCCGTAATCTCCGACCACATAAATTCCCGGCTCATTCGAAAATGTCATTCCGGGCTTCAGAATCGTGTGGTTGCCACGAACCAGGTAGGGAGCCTCGTGCCCGTCCATTCCAATTCCGTGGCCGAGACGATGAGAGAAATATTTATAGTCCGGACCGAATCCGGCGTCGGTAATGACTCTACGTGCAGCGTCGTCCACCGAGCCGCATTCATGTCCGCTGGTCGCTGTCGCCAGTGCGGCATCCTGTGCGTGCCGCACGATTTCGAACGCGCGCTGCAGCTTCTCAGGTGACTTACCGATCACTCCCATTCGCGTGACGTCCGACTGATATCCCTCCACGGTGGTTCCGTCGTCTATCATCACGCCTACGCCTTCGCGAAGAACTTGCTCCTCGCGCGAACCGTGGGGGAGCGCGGATGAAGGCCCAAAGAACACCGACGCTTCGCCTCGCAGTCCCATCCGGGCGTAGCCTCGCACAACCAGATCAGCGACTTCTCGCTGCGTCATGCCTTCTCGCAACGACGCAAACGTGGCCTTATACACATCGAAGGTTGCGCCGCAAGCAAGCCGCATCAATTCAAGTTCATGCTCGCTTTTTTGCGCGCGGCATCCGATGGTAATGGGATCGCCGCTCGTATATTCGAGCGAAGAAGCCGCATGGCGCAGCCCATCGTAGAAAACGTAACGCGTCGTCTCCTCCACGCCGACGTTCCCCGTGCGCACGCCACGCTCGCCGAACCATTTTGCTGCAATCGTATACGGGCTCTCGTCCTCCTGCCACACGCGTATTTCAATCGGCCATCGAAGCTGCTCGCGCAACCTTCCTTCTTCAAATGCCGGACAAACGATCAGCGGTTCGCCTTGGCGCGGCACCAATAGTGCGAGGATTCGCTCGCTTGGCCACCAGTAGATGCCGGTGTAGTACAGCAGCGTTGTTCCAGGCGTTACGTACAAGGCCTCAAACCGCGGCTTCGCATCGCTCATCAACTGCTGCGCATGTGCCACGCGCCCCTGCAATTCTGGTGTGCTGATCGGCTTCACACGGTCGCCCAGCGGCTGCAGCTTATCGAAGGCCGGTGGCAGTTGTTCAGACGCGCGCGCGGCGCCGACACCTTGTGCCTCGGTCTCGGTTAAGCTACCGAAAAAACCGCCGCCGAGAACTGCTCCTGACGTTATCGAGGCAGTCTTGAACAAATCGCGCCGCGATATTTTCACTTTGTGCTCCGTGTGGACGAGTTAATGAAAGTGCGAAATAAGGACAGCGTCGGTGAGTATGCGGCCGTGTGCATAGATCATTTGCTTCCCATCAGGAGATAAAGCATAAGCTCCCCACCCAAAATCCGGGCCCAGACTCATTACTTGTTTTGCGGGAGATGGCGACGCGCCGGGCGCTGAGACCGGTTGGGCCCAAAGGCTAACGACCCCGCTCTTGTTGACAGGATAAAGGACCGCACGTCCGTCGTTCGTCCAGACAAGCTTCTGACCGCCGTCGCCGTTGAGGGCTGCTTCCTGCGGAAAGTCATACGTGCTGCGGATTTCGCCTCCGTTGAGTCCGATAACGGCGAGCTTCGGGGGTTTGCTGAGATCCGGCGTATAGGTCACGGCGACAGAATTGCCGTCCGGCGAGATCGCCGGGCTCTGCAATTCAACCTTGCTGATTTCGGACGGAGTGCCCCCCTCGATGCTCACTTTCATTAGGCGATTTACGATATTGCTGACGTCAACGTAAACCACGAATTTGCCGTCCGGAGAGCAAGAGGGCTGAACATCTAACTTATCCTTCGAAAGCGGCGTCACGTTCGTCCCGTCGATATCCTCCCGCCAAATCGCGCTGCCTCCCTCCAAACCTCTCGTGCTAAACACAAAATGCTTTCCATCTCCGCAACCCGAAAGCCAGGTTGAGGATTCGACGCCGGGCAAAATGTCGTGGACGTTCGTGCCGTCGGGCGCTGCGCTGGCAACGCGAAGAATGCCCGAAGTGTAGTAACCGTAAATGATCTTGTCTCCAGGAGCCCAAATGATTCCGGAAATACCGTCGGCACGGCTGATGCCGCTGGTAATTTGTCGCGGCGCCGAGAGCGAAGCGCTGCTGCCGAAGTTTGTGAGCCAGAGGTTTCCCGCGAGTTCGACCTGGACGGTGGCTAGAGTCGAGCCATCCGAAGTAATGCTAGCCCCCACGTAAAAATTCAAATCGTTTGTGATTCTCCGCGATTCGGCTCCCGGATAACTCAGCTCAAATAGCTGAGAGTTCAAAGAGCTCTTGCTCACGCGTGCTCCGAAAAGAATGGCAGACCCGTCGGGTAACCAAGCCATCTGGTCGGGCGCAATCCAGTCACTCGAGCCGAGCCGGGTTTTAGCCTTGGTGTCCGGGTCCACGAGCTCAATGGCAAACTTGTTGAACTCTCCGTCCGGATTGTCTGCAATCGCGATTCGCTTTCCATCGGGAGACCACGCGGGACCTGAGCCGGAAAAAAAGCTCGGCCTGTTTAGGGTAAAAAGATTTTGCTCCCCCGTCCCATCGGCATTCGCAACGAGCAGGTTGGATGTGTTTAGCTTGCTGGAATACCTCACGAAAACGAACCGCTTACCATCCGGGGAAAAGCTGATGGGGCTGTCGACGTCAACGATGATTTGATGAGGAGAACCCCCCAAGGACGGCACTTGAAAGAGCGTTCCGACCCCGACGGATTCGTCCCGTTTTACAAAATAGAGATAGTTTCCGTCCGGCGAAAATGTAAGTCCCTCAATCTCGCCGGGCGAGCCCAGCTCAACTTGCGCCGTGCTTCCCGTGGCCAACTGTCGGATCCAAATGCCGTGAGATCCTTTCTCGTCCGAGACGTAGCAAAGCCATTTGCCGTCAATCGAGATTGCGGCCGAGTGAATGTTTCCGGTGGACGTCACCGGCGTTATGGTCATTTGCGAAAACGAGGACGGCGTTTCGTGGTGCGCGTTCCGGTAATGCAGGAACAGAACGACCATCGCGGCGAGTCCGAAGATCACCGGTACAATTTTCCCAAAAGTGCTCCAGCCTGATTTTGCCGGCGCCGCTGCAACGGCCGCAGTCTGTGAAGCTGCGGAAGCAATCTGAGAAGAACGTGGCGCAGCGTGACTTCCGGATCCGGGTCCCGCACTCGCGCCGGACCACGCCGCCGCCGTGCCGCTACCCGCGCGCCCGGAATCTGAATCGCGTTTCAGTCGCTTCAAATCCCCGCGAAGCTCCGCGGCTGTTTGATATCGTAGGTCGCGGTCCTTCTCCAGCGACTTGCCAATGATTTCTTCCAGCTTCGGCGCTACGTTGGGATTCAAAGAAGATGGCGCCGCCGGCGTGCGGTTCAAAATGGCGTCGAAAATTACCGCCGAAGTGTTTCCGTTGAAGGCTGCCTGCCCGGTAGCCATCTCATACAGCACCGCGCCGAGACTGAAAAGATCGGTGCGCGCGTCCAGCTCTTCGCCTCGGGCTTGTTCAGGAGACATATACGCAATGGTGCCGATCGCAGAGCCCGGGCTTGTGAGCAAGAGATTGTCCGAAGTAAGTTCCGACGCCGTCGCCTCGCCGCCCACCGGTTCCGCGATACGCCGCGAAGCCGACTGTTTTGCAAGCCCGAAATCCAGAATCTTTGCCTGTGAACGCGCGGTAATAAAAATATTGGCAGGCTTGATGTCGCGATGCACGATGCCTCGCGCATGCGCCGCATCCAACGCATCCGCGATTTGGGTCCCAAAATCCAGCAACGCATCCGCGGCCACAGGCCGGCCCGCGATCCTTTCCCGCAGCGTCTGCCCCTCCATCAGTTCCATCACCAGAAACGGCCGGCCATTGTGCGAGCCTACGTCGTAAATTGTGCAGATGCCAGGATGGTTCAGCGAGGACGCGGAGCGGGCCTCGCGTTGGAATCGCTCCAGTGATGCGGAATCGCGCGCTAGGTCCTCAGAGAGAAATTTCAGCGCCACCTGACGGCCGAGCCGCGTGTCTTCTGCGCGGTACACCTGGCCCATGCCACCGCTTCCGAGGGGTTCGATGATTCGGTAATGAGATATCGTTTCGCCTAACATTTGCGCAACCATCCTAAACAACTCGCGACGGCGCGCGCAAGCGGCGCCCCGCGATCTAACACGGAGACGCGTTGCGTAACACTCAAGAAACATTTGTCAGAAATGCCATAAATTGGCATGCGCCAAAAATTGTCTACTCGTTAAATAGGTTCTGCGCCGCAGCAACTTTTTTTGGTTGCCTGGGTTTCACACTCAGCAGCCGAAAAGGGCCTCGGCCCTCGGCAATTATCGAATACCTAAACTAGGAGAAATTTAATGTTGAATCGCAAAGGTATGGGTGTGTTCGTTTCACTTTTCGCAGCGCTCTTGCTTTCCAGTTGTGGCGGCGGTTCGAGTTCTCCATCGACTTCCAACGGCCAGGCATCCGTCTTTACCGTCGGTACCGATGCTCCGCTTCCGAGCGTCGTATCTTGTCAACTTATGGTGACGGGCATTACGATTTTCAACGGCACAACGAATGTAAGCGTGCTTTCCACTCCGCAAATTGTGGACTTCGCACAGTTCAACGGCCTGCACCAACTTCTCGATCTCAACGCGGTGCCCAACGGCACGTACACCTCGGCTACGGTGACGATTTCGTCTCCCGTGATTGGATACATCAACGTCAACCCGCCGAATCCGCCTACGGCATCCACAATCAACGGAACTCTTTCGGTTTCTTCCGTGACTGTGAATTTCCCGCAGCCTTTCGTTCTGGACGCCAGCGATCTCGTCGGCCTTCGTATGGAATTCGACCTGCGCCAGTCGTTGCAAGTTGACGGCAATGGCCAGGTGACCGGCGTCGTCAACCCTGTATTCGAAATGAACTTGCTCAATTCCACCGATGCCGGCGTCTCGATTGATGATTTCCACGCGGGCGTCATTGGCGTCACGGGTGCCAACACCTTCACGGTTCAGGGTCCTCATGGACGTCAATGGCAGGTGACCACGAACGACAGCACTGCCTTCGACGATCCGGATATTCCGATGAGCTCCTTCACGACGAACACGATTGTGTCCCTCACCGGGACGATTGATCCGGTGTCGCATGCCATCGATGCATCGGAAGTAGAGGTAATCTCCAATGACAAGTTCTTCCTCGGTGGTTTGCTCACGTACGTCAATCCCGCTTCGCCTCAGCCGGCCACGCAAGCAGATATTTACGTCCGCGAAGAACTGCCTGCTATTACCGGAATTTCGGATGGCCAGATCGAAACGCTGAGCCTGAACGGGAGCGAGCGTTACAGAATCGGAAACATCAATCTTCCGCTGACTACGCTCCTCTTCAGTAACACTCTGCTGGCTCCGGGCCAGCGCGTGGATATTGGAGGACCGCTCACCACCTCGAACGGCACGGAAACTCTGACAGTCCATCGCGTCGTTCTGCGGCGTCAAGGCCAGTCGGGCTCGTGGGTGGTCGGCAGCACGATTGTGCAGTCCGGCAACGCCGGCAGCTTCCAGTTGACCGACGACTGGACCGCCGGGATTCTATTGCCGGCTCCGCTGACCGTGCTTACAACCAACGACACAAACTTCATAAATCTGAGCGGGCTCAGCGCGCTTTCCGGCGCGGGGCCGATTCAGGTTCGTGTGGTCGGATTCATACTCATCAATCAGGCCAACGGTCAGCCCGTAATGGTTGCCCGCTCGGTCGAACAGCTCACTTCATAACTGGCGCGGAATTCTCGGGCCAGCGCCACTGTCTCGTTTGCGGTTCGCCGCAGCGGGACAGTGGCATTTTCCTTTTCGCCATCTCACGACGGGCACTCTGAGTTAAAATCGTCGTGTGCAGGACCCGCGTACATTCTCGGAATTTTGGCCGTCCTATGTCTTAGCGCATCGTCAGCCGCTGACGCGCGGTTTCCATTCCGCGGGAACTCTGACCGGCTGGGCGCTCCTGCTTTCGGCTGCTGCTTTCCGGCAGCCGTGGTTCATTCTGGCTGCGCTGCTGGTACCGTATGCTTTTGCCTGGGTTTCACACTTCTTCGTTGAACACAATCGTCCGGCATCATTCGATCATCCCTTGTGGTCTTGGCTCGCCGATCAAAAAATGGTCGCGCTGGTGCTGACCGGGCGTATGAACCGGGAAGTACGGCGATTTACTGCGATTGAAGCTCAGGCGCCAACTCGTTAATCGCGTCACCGGAAGCGATAGGTTGGTTCAGGGGGCGACTATTCCATCCGATCCGCTATCACCTGCCTGCCATTGGTGCGAATCTCGATAGCGATCGGCGGGCGAATCGCCGACCCGTGCACCACTTGCCCTCGAACCAGCCCTCCCGCCGAGTTCGTCCCGTAACGTGTGAGATCGAAAACCGTGTGATGACATGGATCACCGACCATCGGATGATCTGCTCGGTAGTGGTACTGGTTCTCGAGTCTCGGCAGGTCTGTTACATATTCCAGCTCGCAAGTCCCGAACGGCTCGCGCAACGAGATTGCCCAAAAATTTCCACCTGGCATACGTACTACGATTGCCGGCGTTTGTTCGCCCGTAGAATTACGATAAATGAACCGCTTTGAGGACCATTCTCTTGCCAATTCATCGGTTGTCGCGATTTCCCCCGGAGCAGTAGGCAACTGTTCCGCGGGTGTCTCCGCCTCTGCGGCAACTGTTGCGCTTGCCTGTATCGGCGCAGGCCCTGGTTCTACCACGGCCGGGTCGCGACTCCACCACGCTATTCCGATGCCGGCTACGATCGCAGCTACGATTGCGATTGTGAGCCAGGCCGGAGGCATTTGCATTTGAGCTAGTCTCAACTTCAAAGACGCTGGGGAGAATCCGCCCGTTGCTTTGCCGCCAGGTCCGGTTTCAGTTGGGACTCCGGGTATCGTCGGTTGCGCGGGCTTGAAAGGATCGTTCGGTTTGTTTTCGTCAGACATAATCGCGTTGCGTTTGCGGTTCGATGACAGGGAAGTGCGTTTGCATTCGCGAGAATAACTCCGCGCTAAGCGGGGCGTTCGACTCGAGCCGAATGGTGCGCGACGTACTCGTGTACGTTCGCAAGAACTAACAGTAACTCCAGCATTCGGTCTCGCTGTTCCGGCATCGGCTCGTCGGCTCCCTCTTCCAGATTTTTCACCACCGCCAGTGCATCGGAGAGCAGCCACTGAAGCTTATCCGAATCGATCGCGCGTCCTTCCCGGCATTGGCTCAGCGCTTGGTCCGTACGGACAAATGCTTCATCGACGAAATGGTCCAAGCATAACCGCGCGCCGACTAGCGCCATCGGAATCGATTTCGCACATCCAGCCCTTTGACAATTTCCCGGTGCGGCCGCGCTCATCACATACCCCTGCCTCTCAAGTGGTTATTACCTCAAGGTAAGCGCGAGATTAGCACATTTTTTCAGACCCAAGCAGGTATGCGCCGAAAAGCACAATAGCGTATCGAAACAGGGGCCCCACGCGGAAAGCACAACGAAAAAAACAGAAATCGAGGGGCGCTCGCCACACGCCCCTCACATTCAAACTCCATTACCGAATTTCAATGCTTCCTGAACTCGTGCTGAGTTCCACTACCGGCCCGCCTGCTCCTACTTTGCCTTGCAGTTCGCGAGGACTGATTTTCCCTTGCAGGCTTATAGTATGCGTCGTCTCGATGTTCCCGGAGCTGGTTCGCGCTACGACGTTGAATGCAGCCTGTGGCGGAAAATCCACGCTGACGTTTCCCGATCCGCTGCGAAGGCGCCAGTCGCCGGTGGGATCTCCCTGGGCCGTGATGCTTCCGCTGCCTGTGGACACTTTCGCCGCGCCTTTTACGCCTTTCATCTGTACGTCGCCGGAGCCCGTGCTGATATCCACATCTCCTGCCGCCGTCTGCTCCAGTTTCACGTCACCGCTTCCGCTCGACGCTGTCAGGCCGCCGGCTATCGCGATCGCGCGAATCGTTCCGCTGCCGGCAGTGGCGTGAGCATTTCCATGAATGCCGTCCAGTTCGATGTCGCCGGATCCCGTTCGCACGCGCGCTTCACCGCCAATATTCTTCACGTGCAAACCTCCCGAGCCGCTGTTCATGTCCACCGGTCCGCCAATTCCATCGACGGTTTGATCTCCCGAGCCTGATTCAGAGCGCAGCTTCGTTTGCGCCGGCACAATCAACTCGTAACTGATCGAGATATTGCGCTTCCAATCGTGGTTTTCGATGTGCCCTACCCGAATAGTGTTCCCGTTTTGTTCGATCGGCGGATTGTTTTCAATTTCGTGGATGCGTTGCTCGGCGTCGCCCCAGCCACTCGCGTGAATTTTGGCGTGGATTTCCACTTTCGTCGAATCACCGGTACGTACCGTAATGTCTCCCGATCCCGTTTGCACGTCCAAATCCACCGGGCCGGTCACGCTCAGCGTACGATCGAAATGTCCCTGGCTCTCTCCAGCCCATGCAGGAAACGCGGCCAAACTCGCAGCCAGCGCCACCAATAAGAACAAACCCGGAACTGCGCGCAGACGAACTTTCATCTTCATTCCTCCTATGCGGGATAGAGCTGCCCAAGCAAGAGGTACGCAATGCGCCGCTGAAATGTTCAGACGCAAGATAGCATTTCGGGTGAACGTGGACTCGTCGCCAATTCGCCCGCAATGTTCACTTGATTCACTCAGCGTCGTCAGGGAGGACCAAGTCCGCCTGAGAAATGGAGGGAATGGGCCGATTCTAAGCGGCTGCGCCGTGGCACTTCTTGTACTTTTTCCCCGAGCCGCAAGGACAAGGATCGTTGCGTCCCACTTTCGCGCCGGCTCGAACCGGCTTCGGGGCTGTTTCCGCCTGCGCCGGCCCGGCTTGAAACTGCAAATCGCGCTGTTGGCGCTGCTGGCGTTGTTCGATCTTTTTTGCTTCGTCCTCGGGCCTGGCAGGCTGCATCAGGAACAGGAAGCGGACAGCCTCCGTGTCGATGCGGTCCATCAATTCATCAAAGAGTATGAATGCCTCTTTTTTGAACTCTACCAGCGGATCCTTTTGGCCGTAGCCGCGCAGCCCGATCCCTTCTTTCAAGTGATCGAGCGTAAGCAGGTGGTCTTTCCACTGCCCGTCCACCACGTCGAGCAATATGTGGCGTTCCAGCCAGCGCAGCGTCTGCGGGCTGAAAAGAATTTCCTTTTCTTCGTATCGCGCTTTCACCTTTTCGATCATCGCTTCCGCGAGCGTGTCGTGATTCAGCGTAGCGAAATCCAGGCCCGCCGCTTTCGGGTCGAAACCGAACTGATTGAGCACCTCGTTGCTGAACTGCGTGATGTTCCATTGGTCCGGATGCTGCTCGCGCGGGCAGTACGTTTCAACCAGTTGGTTAGCAATCGCTTCGGCGCGCTCCAGAATAAAATCCTTCTGATCGCGCCCTTCCAGAAACGAACTGCGCAACCCGTAAATGGTCTCGCGCTGCTTGTTCATCACATCGTCGTACTCCAGCAAATGTTTGCGCGCTTCAAAGTTCTGCGCTTCCACCGCCTTCTGCGCGTTCTCGATCCGGCTGCTGATTAACTTGGATTCGATCGGCACGCCCTCGGTCATACCCAGGCGGAACATCAGCGCCTTCATGCGATCGCCGCCAAAAATGCGGAGCAGATCGTCTTCGAGCGACAGGAAAAAACGTGAAGCTCCGGGGTCTCCCTGACGGCCTGCGCGCCCTCTCAACTGATTGTCTATGCGCCGCGCCTCGTGCCGCTCCGTTCCCAGAATATGCAAACCACCCATCGCCACCACTTCGTCGTGCTCCGATTTGCACTGCTCCGCAAACTGATCGAAGATCGGCTTCCACTGATCGAGCGGCACCTGATAAATCTTGCCTTCCTGCTGGAACAGCACCATCGCGTTGGCCGTGGCGCTCGAGCCATTTGACGTGCTTGCGGCAGTCGAGGTGGAAGTGCTCGTCGTTGTCGCCGTCGCTATCGACGTCGAACTCGCCCCGCCCGCACCGCCTGCAGCCGCAGCATCTGCTTGACCCGGCGTTTCCGTTCCCGGAGCCGCCCCAATCACCGAACTCGCCGGCGCGTACGGCATCGCCAGCTTATTTTTCAGGGCATACTCGCGCGTCATTGCTTCGGGATTTCCGCCGAGCAGAATGTCGGTTCCGCGCCCTGCCATGTTCGTCGAAACTGTTACCGCGCCTTTGCGCCCTGCCTGCGCGATGATTTTTGCTTCGCGCTCGTGCTGCTTCGCGTTCAGCACTTGGTACGGTATGCCCGTCTTCTTCAGAATCTCCGCGATCTTCTCCGATTTCTCGATGGAAATACTGCCCACCAGCACCGGCTGCCCGCTCTCGTAATACTGCCGGATTCCACCCGCGCGTGTGCCGTCTTCCTGAATGATGCCGTTCACCGCCGCTTCAAATTTTTCAACTTCGGTGCGATAAACGACGTCCGGATTTTCGATTCGAATCAGCGGCACGTTCGTGGGAATAGCAACGACTTCCAGTTTGTAGATTTTGTCGAACTCCGCCGCTTCCGTATCCGCCGTACCGGTCATGCCGGAAAGCTTCTTGTACATGCGAAAATAATTCTGGAACGTGATGGTCGCGAGCGTCTGATTTTCGCGCTCGATTTTCACGCCTTCCTTTGCTTCCACTGCCTGGTGCAGGCCGTCGGACCATCTCCGTCCCGGCATTTGCCGCCCTGTGAATTCATCCACGATCACGATCTGGTCGTCTTTGATCACGTAGTCCACGTCTTTCTGAAAAAGCGCATGCGCGCGCAGCGCCTGATAGACGTGGTGAATAACATCCATATTCGCGGGGTCATATAGATTCCCCAGGTTCAACAGCCGCTCGCACTTCGACACGCCTTCTTCCGTCAGCGTGGACGTGCGGTGCTTTTCATCCAGCGTGTAATCAATATCGAGGATCAGCTTCGGAATGATTTTGTCGATGCGGTAATATTTGTCCGTGGATTCTTCCGCCGGCCCGGAAATAATCAGCGGCGTGCGCGCTTCGTCAATCAGAATCGAGTCCACTTCGTCCACAATCGCGAAGTGATGCCCGCGCTGCACGCAATCCTTCAAATCGTACTTCATGTTGTCGCGCAGATAATCGAAGCCGAACTCGTTGTTGGTGCCAAAAGTGATGTCCGCGCCATACGCCGCCCGCCGCTGCACGTCATCCAGATCGTGAACGATCACGCCCACGGTCAACCCCAGCATCTTGTAAATCGGCCCCATCCATTCCGCGTCCCGCCGCGCCAGGTAATCGTTCACCGTCACAATGTGAACGCCCTTTCCCGTCAGCGCGTTCAGGTACGCCGGCAGCGTCGCCACCAGCGTCTTTCCTTCACCCGTCTTCATCTCCGCGATTTTTCCCTGATGCAATACGATTCCGCCGATGAGCTGAACGTCGAAATGCCGCATTCCCAGCGTCCGTCGCCCGACCTCGCGAACCAGCGCGAACGCAGGAATTATCGCCGGCTCAACCGCCTCTTGCAGCCTCCGCTTGTAGTCCGGATCATCGCGTTCGAGCCCTTCCAGACGGCCTTGCACCTCGGCCTTCAGCGCCTCAGTCCGCTCTGTAATCTCCGCGTCTGAGAGCTTCTTCATCTCCGGCTCAAGCTCGTTGATCGCAGCCACCATCGGCTGGATGGCCTTCACGTCGCGCTCGTGCTTCGTCCCGATAAACCGCGCGACTACCCTATTTATGACTTTCTCGACGTCCATAACTTCGGTTTTGTCCCTTTTGGTGTTGCGTTTTGAAATGCGGCAGGCTTGCTCTTACACGAATCTCGCAAAACCCCACTATCTATTGTAGCCGCTCGCGCGTTTTCGTGCAAAGCGCCCGCCTGAGCTACTAGGGGTCGTGTTTTGTCATATCAACGCCCGGAATCCGTGCGTTGCGTCCTTCTTTTCAGCGTTTTTTCAAGCCCCAAATCGGTCCGGACGCCTGCTGTTTCAACCGCACCTGTACCGCCGTTTTTTGTCTCATTTTCCCTGTCTTTCGGTACATGTCCCGAAAGTACCGCCGCCCTAGAACTTCTGACCAGCATCTTTCCGCGTGCGTTTCCGCTAGCCTTTCAATAGGCAAATAAGCGGTTTAGGCCCATTTTCAGCGGAGTTTTTGCATGTCGCAGTTCACACGCATGTTCACTCTCCTTGCCGCCATCCTTCTGATGGCTCCCGGAGCCTTGTTTGCCGAGCCGCCGAGGATAACCACCCCGGAAGGCCAGCTTTTTAGCTCCCTGAATCGTGAACGCGCTTCCCAGGGCTTACCCCTCCTTCAGTGGGACGATGCCCTCGCCTCTGCCGCCCGTCAGCATGCCGTCCGCATGGCTCAGCTCGATCAAATGTCTCACCAGCTTCCCGGTGAGCCGGACCTGCTTGCGCGTGCGAGTGAAGCCGGCGCGCGGTTCAGCGTCATCGCAGAAAACGTCGCCATCGGTCCCGACCCCGCCGTCATTCACACGATGTGGATGCACTCACCCGGCCACCGCGCGAACATTCTCAGCCCCCAGCTTAGCGCCGTGGGCATCGCCGTTGTGCAGGGAAGCTCAGGCCTCTTCGCCACACAAGACTTTTCGCGAAAAGTTGTAACCTCGAATCCCGATCAGCAGGTGCAGCAAGTGGTTTCGCTCCTCGTCGCGCGCGGCTTGCAAGCCACCGCGGCGGACGATGCCGGAGCGTCGTGCGACGTAAACCACAAATTTGCCCTCAGCAGCGCAGCCACTCTAGTTCGTTACGAGACCCCCAACCTGGACAAGCTCCCGGACGTCCTCGATCAACAGCTCCAAACCCGCAAGTTTCGCGCCGCAACCGTAGCCGCATGCACCGCCAATGCTGCCCCAGGCTTCTCGCGCTTCCGCATCACCGTCCTCCTTTTCTGAACCGTTCCACTGCTCAACCTGCAGCCATATTTTTCTCGGCGGAAGTTGCCCGGTAACCCACGCTCGCTTCCTTGCCGCCGTCGCCTCACAGGTCTATGATTGAAGCTCAAACAAAATGATTTGCAGGGGCATCTAACCGGCACTCATCCGAAAGGAAAACCATGGCAAGCGGACCAGCAGGACCAGCCGCAGGAAAGCGTTTGCAGGACAAAGCGCCGATCACCGGCGTGAAAAATCTCGTCGCAGTTGCCAGCGGCAAGGGCGGAGTAGGGAAGACCACCGTCGCCGTAAATCTCGCCATCGCGCTAAAAAATATGGGCCATGCGGTCGGCCTTCTCGACGCCGACGTTTACGGCCCTAACGTCCCGGTAATGCTCGGCACCAACGAACAGCCGCGCGCCGTTGACGAGCGCACCATCATCCCCGTCGAAGCCTACGGCCTGAAAATGATTTCCATGGGCCTGCTCAATCCCGGCGACAAACCGCTCGTCTGGCGTGGCCCCATGCTCCACAGCGTAATCCAGCAGTTTCTGCGCAGCACGCAATGGGGCGAACTCGACTACCTCATCGTGGATCTGCCGCCGGGCACGGGCGACGTTCAACTCACCCTGATTCAGAGCGTCTCCGTCAGCGGCGCCGTCGTCGTCACCACGCCGTCCATCGTTGCGCTGGCCGACGTCCGCAAAGCCATCGAAATGTTCCGCCAGGTAAACGTGGAAATTCTCGGCGTGGTCGAAAATATGAGCTATTTTAATTGCCCGCATTGCAACGGGCGCATTGATGTCTTCGGCCACGGTGAAGGCCAGCACATGGCGAAATCTTTCGGTGTGCCGTTCTTAGGTGAGATTGAAATCGATCCGCAGATTCGTATTGGCGGCGATACCGGCAAGCCCGTCGCGTCACTAGGCGAAGACGCTCCCGGCAGCAAGAGCATCTACGCCATGGCTCGCAACGTCGTCGCGCGCCTCAATGTCGTCAACGAATCCGCCAGCGCCCCGGTAGTTCAGATCCTGTAGCGGAAACGCCTGCTAGGTCGCTTTGCTCGCAGTCGCGTTGCCGTTTGCCAACATCACCACCAGCCGGGCAGCTTCCTCCGGCTCCATTGCCGTGCTATCCACCACCACGGCGTCCCGAGCGCGCACCAGCGGGGAAGTAGTTCGCTCGAGATCGCGCCGGTCGCGTTCCCGAATTTCCTCCAGCGTTGTTTTCAGGTCGATAGCGTCGCCTTTTTGTTCGTGCTCGCGCCAGCGGCGCTCCGCGCGCACTTCCGGCGAAGCGGTAAGGAAAATCTTCAGCCCCGCGTCGGGAAAAACTACGCTTCCAATGTCGCGCCCTTCCATCACCACTCCGCCTTGCTGTCCCGCGCGCCGCTGCTCGGCCACCAGCACCTGCCGCACTCCCGGATTCACCGCAATCTTTGACGCCGCCTGAGAAACTTCCGGCGTGCGAATCTCCATGGTCACATCTTCGCCGTCCAGAAAAACTCGCTGGCCGCCTTCCTCCGCGCGCAAATCAATGCGAGTGTCATGCGCCAGCGCCACAAGTGCGTCCGCCGCGCCGAGCGAAATTTTGTGCCGCACCGCTTTCAGCGCCAGCGCTCGATACATCGCTCCCGTATCCACGTACACATATCCCAACATTTCCGCCACGCGCCGCGCGAGCGTGCTCTTGCCTGAGCCCACGGGCCCGTCTATCGCGATAATCAATTTTTTCGGCGGTGCCGTCATGTCAAATGAAACGCTCTCAAATTCTCTTAAAAGCTCTTTCGATTTCGCGCACGGAATAGCGCAGCACAATCGGACGCCCGTGCGGGCAGCTCATGGGGTACTCGGTTTTCGCCAACTCGCCGAGGAGCCATTCCATCTTCGTGTGGTCCAGCGGAGTGTTCACTTTGATCGCGGCATGGCACGAAGTGGAGGCGGCGATCTTCGCTTGCAGCGAATCGATTGAAATCGCCTGATTCTCTCGGGCGATCCCGTCTAGGATTTCATACAGCAGTTTTTCCGCGTCGCCGCTCGTGATGCCTGCCGGCGCAGCCTGAATTGCGACGCTTCTCGCTCCCATCAGCTCAGCTTCGAATCCGTTCGCGCGTAGCTCATCTCCGATCTGCTCAAAAATAACCAGCTGGCGCGGATTCAGCTCCACGATCAACGGCACCAGCATCCGCTGGCCGCCCAGTTCTCCTTCGCGACGCGCGCGCAAGTGTTGCTCGAAAAGAACGCGCTCGTGCGCCACGTGCTGGTCGATGATCCACAAGCCTTCGCTGTTTACCGCCACGATGAAGCTGCTGTTCACTTGTCCCAACGGTTTCAGGTCAACAATCTGGTCGGGAGTCGGCAGCGTGCCCGGAGCGTTTGCCGGCGCCACAGAAGCACCTTCGGCTTCGGCGCCGAGTGCCTCTCGCGTTGGATCTGAAAAATCGCTGCCGTTGCCGGTTCCAAACTGCAAGCGTTGAGCTACCGGTCTGTCAGGCGCTCCGGAAAGCTCAAATGCCTCGCCCACTCCGCTCGCAATGCCGAGCGCAGTCGGAATCTCTGCTCGCGGCGGACCGGGAAATGTCTTCGCGTCCGGCATGGGCGCGTAACCTTGCATGCTTCCCACGGACGACGAGGACGATAAACCGCCGCCGCTCTGTTCACCTGCAGCAGCTGCCGCGCGTGCAGCCGGAAACCCCGGAATCGGCCGCGCATGCGAGAGCGCCAGCCGCAACGCGTCGCGAGTGAAATCGTGAATGAATTGCGGATGCCGAAAGCGCACCTCGATTTTCGCGGGATGCACGTTCACGTCCACTTCCTCGTATGGCAATTCCAGAAATAGCAGCACGCAAGGAAAAACTCCCGGCGGCATGATGTTGCGGTACGCCTCGCCGATCGCATGCAGCAGCAACCGGTCGCGCACCAGCCGTCGGTTCACGAAAATGTAAATCCCGTTGCGGTTCGTGCGCTGCACTTCCGGCCGCGAAGTGAACCCGGTCACGCGAAGCGTAGCGGCCCGCTCTTCCGCTTCCAGCGGCGGCTCGGTAATGGCGCTGCGTACGGGCCCTTCGGTCGGCGTAATCTCCGTCAACTCGTCGAGCGCCTGCCGTCCAAAAATCTGATATACGCGCTCGGAAAGTTTTTCCACCGGCGTGCAATTCAGAATTTCCTGCGTCGGCGTTTTCAGCAGGAATTGGCAATCGGGATGCGCCAGCGCGTAATGCGTAACCAGCGAAGCAATGTGCCCCAGCTCGGTCGTCTCGGACTTCAAAAATTTTCGCCGCGCCGGCACGCAATAAAAAATGTCCGCCACGCTGATGGAAGTTCCCGCGGGAACACCTGCCGGCTTCACGCTGATCAGTTTTCCGCCTGCAAACTCCACGCGCGTCCCTTGTTCGTCTTCAGCAGAGCGCGTTTCAAGTAGCAGCCGTGAAATGGAAGCAATCGAAGGCAGCGCTTCGCCGCGAAACCCCAGCGTCGAAATGGAAAGTAAATCATCCGCGGTGCGCAATTTCGAAGTAGCGTGCCGCTCGAACGCCAGCAGCGCATCGTCGTGGTTCATCCCCGTGCCGTCGTCACTCACGCGAATCATGCGCTTGCCGCCCGATTCCGTTTCGATGCGAATCGAGTGTGCCCCGGCGTCCAGCGCGTTTTCGAGCAGCTCCTTTACCACCGACGCGGGCCGCTCCACCACTTCGCCCGCCGCGATCTTGTTCGCCACATTTTCCGCGAGTATGCGTATCCGGCTCATAGGGTGTGTTTCGTAGGGTTTATGTTCGGAAATCCTGAATCTGCCGGATTGCGGAGATCCTCTTTGCGTATCTGTTCATCCTCTTCCTTTTCGCCTCTTGGGCGACGCTTCGGAGAAAAATGCGCGTGCCGAATAAACTGGCGATGAACACTACGAGAAGGAGCGAAACGCCGAGCCACTCCGGAAATTCAGGCATCTGCACCATGATCAAGAAAATAAACCCGATCGAGACAGCCAAAATCAGCAGCACCATGAACTGCGCTCTCAGCCTCAGCCTGCGCATGCCTCGGATCAAGAGAGTCACGCCTATAGCCGCGGCAATCGGTATCAGCACCAGCGCCCGGTAGGAAATCACGCTCTGGCTCGGATCGAAATTCATTTTCCCGCTCGCTTGATTGCAATTCCCAGTTCGTCGAGCTGGTCGGCGCCCACTTCCGAAGGTGAATCTGCCATCAAATCTACCGCAGCGGTGGTTTTGGGAAAGGCAATTACCTCGCGAATTGATTTCTCGCCGGCCAGCAACATGACCACGCGATCGATGCCCAACGCTATGCCGCCATGTGGCGGAGTGCCATACGTGAGTGCGTCGAGAAAAAACCCGAAGCGCTGGCGCACTTGCTCGTCGGTCAGTCCGAGCGCTTTGAACATCCGCGCCTGCACATCCTGGCGATGAATTCGAATACTTCCGGAACCGAGTTCGTTCCCGTTCAAAACGAGATCGTATCCCTTCGACCGGCACTCCCACGGCGCAGTTTCGAGCTTGTCCAGATCTTCCTCAAAGATTCCGGTGAACGGATGCTGCGCGCTCACCCAGCGCTTATCCGTCGCGCTCCATTCGAAGAGCGCGAACCCGGTGATCCACGCGAATTCCCATTTGCTGCGGTCGATCAAATTAAGCTTGTCTCCCAGGTACAGGCGAATCTGGCCCGGCGACATCCAGCGACGTGTCATTGTGCTCGATTTGTTCTTTGGCTGCGGCTGCGACGATCAAATCGCCCGGCTTTGCTCCTAAAGCCTCGGTGAGCTTCTTCAGCGTTTCCGGTCCCAGAGTTTTTTCAAGCGGCGAAGTGATTCCTTCGGTTGCGACCTTCACCATGTAAACCCCGCGCGCTCCGGACGCCTTCGCGAACTCGCCAAGTTCATCAAACTGTTTGCGCGACCAGGAAGCCGCGCCCGGCGCGACCACCGCCTGCACGTTGCCTTCGATTTGCAGTTTTTCTCGCCCGGTCTCGAAGAATTGCGTCACATCGTGCAATTCCATTCCAAAACGCAAGTCCGGCTTGTCCGATCCGTACCGCCGCAACGCATCCTTGTAATCTAGATGCCGGAACGGCCCTTTCGCCTGCACTCCGACAACCGCGCACGTGCGTTCCATCACGCGCTCGATCACTTCAAAAATATCCTGCTGCCGCGGGAACGACATCTCCAGGTCGAGCTGCGTGAATTCAAGCTGCCGGTCGGCTCGAAAATCTTCGTCTCGAAAGCAGCGCACAATTTGGAAATAGCGGTCCATTCCGGAAATCATCAGGATTTGCTTGAAGATTTGCGGCGATTGCGGCAGCGCGTAAAACTTTCCGTGATGGATGCGGCTCGGCACCAGGCAATCGCGCGCGCCTTCCGGAGTCGAACGCGTCAGCATCGGCGTCTCAATTTCGAAAAAGCCCAGTTCGTCCAGCGCCTTGCGAATCTCCAGTATCACGCGATGCCGCAGCTCCAGATTGCGATGCGGTTTTGGCCGCCGCAAATCGAGATAGCGGTAGCGCAAGCGCGTTTCTTCACTCGCCGTCACTTCTTCTTCGATCTGGAACGGCGGCGTCTTCGAATTATTCAAGATGTGCAGCCGCGTGGCCATCACTTCCACTTCGCCGGATGCGATGTCCGGATTCGCCTTCTGCCGCCGCAGGACGCGCCCTTCCACCGCGACCACGAATTCCGAGCGCAGTTGCTCCGCCTTCGCATGCGCTTCTGGATCCAGCTCTTTGTTGAAAACAATCTGCGCGATTCCGGCCCGGTCGCGCAGGTCGATGAAAATCAGTTGGCCCAGGTCGCGCCGCCGGTGAACCCAGCCCATCAACACGACGTCTTTATCAGCGTCAGCCGCGCACAGGTCCCCGCAATAATTTGTCCGCTTTAAATTTCCCAGCGCTTCAAGCACGTAGTTTTCTCTCCACTAACCGCTCACTACCTAGCGGCTGCCTCTTCTCTCTGATTCAAGATATTCGAGCAACTCTAATTCGGAAAGTTTTTTCTGCTCCGAATCAGCCAGCCGCTTCAGCGTGAAAGTATTCGACGCGACTTCGTCCTCGCCGATAATCAGCGCGTAGCTCGCGCCGAGTTTGTCCGCGAGCCCCAGCGATTTCTTGAATTTCATTTCTTCCGGCGGCAGCTCGACGGCCAGCCCGGCAGTGCGAAGTTTTCGCGTGATGTTTACCGCTGTAGGATACGCAGCCTGTCCCATCCATGCGACGAAGACCGCAAGCCCGGGCAGATGCGGCAATTTCCCGCCCTCTTGGATCGACAAAATTGCGCGGTCGCTGCCGATGGCGAAGCCGATGCCTTTCGTTGGCGGCCCGCCGAGCAGTTCGACCAGGCCGTCGTAGCGCCCGCCGCCGCACACCGCGTTCTGCGAGCCGAGCCCTTCCGCCGTGACTTCGAAAGTCGTGCGCGTGTAGTAATCCAGGCCGCGAACGAGGCGCCAGTTCTCCTCGTAAACGATGCCGCGCAAGCCTAATTCTTCCTTCAGCTTTGCAAAGTGCTCGCGACATTCGGCGCAAAGGTGGTCGGAGATGCGCGGCAGCTTCGCTATGATAGGCTGCTCCTGCGGCAATTTCGAATCAAGAACGCGCAGCGGGTTCGTCTCGATGCGGCGTTGGCTGTCCGGGCCCAGCTGGTCTTTCACTTCGCGCAGCTTTTCTCGCAGCAGCTCGACGTATTGCGGCCGGCATTCTTTGCAGCCGATCGAATTGACGTACAGCGTCGTCCGCGTCAGCCCCACACGTTTGAAAAACACCACGAGCATCTCGAGCACTTCAGCGTCAATAGCAGGCGTGTCGGACTGCCCCAGAACTTCCGCGCCGATTTGGTAAAACTGCCGGTAGCGTCCCTTCTGCGGCCGCTCGCGTCGAAACATCGGCCCCATGTAGTACAGCTTTGCGTTCCCCGGCAGCGTCTGCATCCCATTCTCGATGTACGCTCGTGCGACACTCGCCGTCGCCTCCGGCCTCAATGAATACGTTCGGTCCGGAGCGCTGTCTCCCATCGAGTCCGGATCGTGACCGGTGCTGAACGTGAACATCTCCTTGTTAACGACGTCCGTTTCAACACCTATCGAGCGAGCAAAAAGCTCGGTCTCCTCGAAAATGGGCAAGCGGATGTCGCGGAAACCGTAACTCTCGAAGACATCGCGGGCAGTCTGCTCGAACCAATTCCACAACGCGGAATCCGGCGGCAAGATATCGC
Source organism: uncultured Acidobacteriota bacterium (assembly GCA_963830375.1). GTDB lineage: Bacteria > Acidobacteriota > Terriglobia > Acidiferrales > UBA7541 > Palsa-295. Next base: position 6,318 of record CAWHMJ010000008.1, on the reverse strand, counting down.
GGGTGCCCTTGATTGCCTTAAATTCGCGTTTTTCCGTCATGGCAGAAAGTGGCTAGTAACCAGTGGCGAGTGACTAGAAAACCCGGAGGCCGCTCGGTTCAACGGACCAGATTTTCGTCCTTCGTGCATCCGACTATTCTACCGCGAGTCGCAAATAGTACTAACCGAATCATCGGACGCTAGTTAGCCGACTCGCTTCTCGTTTTGCTAGCCACTTGCCACTAGCCACTCTCGGACTTGTAGGTTTCTTTGTACTCGACGTAGCGCTGCGCGTAGCGGTCAATCGATTCGAGGTCCTCCGGGATGAGCGTGCGCCGCAGTTTCCCCGGCTGCCCCATGAAGAGGCTACCCGGCGGCACGATAGTGCGTTCGGGGACAAGCGTGCCGGCCGCGATAATGCTTCCAGTGCCGATTTGTGCGCCGTTGAGAATGATGCTGCCCATGCCGATCAAGCAGCGCGACTCGATCGTGCAGCCGTGCAGGACGACCGCGTGGCCCACGGTGACATTGTCCCCGAGGATCAACGGGTTCGTGTCGCGCATCACGTGCAGCACGGAGCCGTCTTGAATATTCGTACGCGCCCCGATGCGCATGAAGTTCACGTCCCCGCGCAGGACGGCGCACGGCCACACGCTGGATTGCTCGCCGATGATGACGTCACCGATGACCACGGCCTGCGGGTCGATATAAGCACTTGCAGCAATTTTCGGCGCGTGGCCGAGGTACGTGCGAATCATTTGGGCCTCAACGAACGAGTGGGGAAAATAACACACGCCCACCTTTGTTGAAAGGCCCTGATACGCCTACAACGCCAAGTCGCGCCGCGCGCCGGACGAAGTGAATCAGTTTTGGGCCGATCGCTTGGCCGTAAATTCACGGCTGAACTTCCCGCCGCCCATCGTGCCGGTCATGGTATCGCCGGTCAACGTTGCCTTGTACGCGATCTTCCGCGTGTTGCCGTCGCGACCCGTGCGCTCCTCTGTCCAGGAAATTGTGTTGCCTGAGACGATGGCGTCATAAGCATTCTCGCCGTGCCGCGTTTTGTGGCTGACTTTGAAATTGTCGCCAACCTGCGTGATCGTCAGCGACTGCGCGCCACCTCGCACGCCGCGGTTTCCGCCGCCTCCGGCTTGTTCGCCATCTTGACCGCCGCCTTGCCCACCGCCTGTCGTCGTCATTTCCCACGATCCGGCAAAACCGGCATCCTTTTGCGCAGCCCGTAGGACTGTCACCGACAACAGCAGCAACGCGAAGACGAATGACCCTACAAACGCGAGTCTAAACTTCTGCATGTCAAATTCTCCTTTGTGTCAACCTTGTTCACGAAACCCTTCCGTGAGCGCTAATCGCAAGCCCTCCGGAGGTGCCCTGGCACCAGCGGGCTACTTGTAATTCAGTCTGAGAGGGGCCGGAGGTTCCAAAACTTTCTGCAGTCGGAGACAGGCTGCTCATCAAGTTCTTCGTTGTCAGCAGTCACTCTTGAATTTTCCTGTGCTAGTATTCTGGGCGTTCGTCCTGATTGAAGGCCCGACTTCAACTCGAGGGCGCTGCGAGTGGCTCACCATTTGCAGATGTTAATGCTGGTCCTGGCGCTAAGCGCCGCCCACACGGAGGCTCAAATGCAACCAGGCCACGGTACTGCGGCTGCCGCTGCGCAGGAAGCGTATGCCGAGGTGAACGGCGTCCGCTTGCATTACGTGGAGCAGGGCAAAGGCCCGCTGATATTGTTTCTGCATGGCTTTCCCGAATTCTGGTACGCCTGGAAAGACCTGCTGCCTGAATTTGCCAAGGACCACCATGCGGTCGCGGTGGACATGCGCGGCTACAACCTTTCGTCCATGCCCGAATCAGTGGACGCCTACCATGTTCCGATTCTCGTCGAAGATGTCCGAGCGCTGGCGGAGAAGTTGGGCGCCAAGAAATTCGTGCTGGTTGGCCACGATTGGGGCGGCGTGATTGCCTGGGCGTTTGCGGCCGCGCATCCGGAATTGTTGGAGAAGCTGGTTATCATCAATGCGCCGCACCCGGTGGTTTTCGCGCGGGAACTGTCGACCAATCCCGATCAGCAGAAGGCTTCGGCGTACTTCAACCTTTTCACGTCGCCTGCGGCGGAGCCAACGCTCAGCCAGGATGATTTTGCTGTGCTTCAGCAGATCGTCCTCGGAAGCTCGGCCAACGATGAAGACCGCAAGAAATACTTGGAAGCCTGGAATAGGGGCTTGACCGGGGGACTGAACTACTATCGCGCCGCGCGCCTCAAGTCACCTGTCGGTGGCGAAAAAACTGATGCGCCCCCCTTCTCGATTCCGAAGAACCCGGTCATCAGTGTGCCTACTTTGGTGATCTGGGGTCTGAAAGACACCGCGCTCTTGCAAGGGAATCTGGACGGGCTAGAACAGTACGTGAAAGTTCTAATGATTGAGCGCGTGCCGGAAGGAAGCCACTGGGTCGTGCGCGAACAACCCGCCACGGTAATCCACGCGATGCGCCAATTCCTGCAGTAAGCGTGACTCCCTCGCCAAACTGGCCCATTGCCTAATGGCCCCCCGGCCCCCCACCCGGCTTGAATTTCCGAATGAAGAAGACCAGCGGAACTCCCATCAGCACAAACCACCCAAGCGCGGTGAAGCAATCGTTGAACGCCAAGAACGAAGCTTGCCGTTGAAGCAGGTCAAAGGCCTTCGCCTGAGCGTGCACAGCCGCATCCGCATGTGAGAAACCGTGCGTGGAGAAATAATTGGTGAGTTTGGCGAGGAACTGCCTGTAGTGCTGGTCAAAGAGACTTGCGTGCGCCACCAACACGCTCTGATGAAACTGCGTTCGGCGCGCCAGTACCGTGGTGACGAAAGCTATGCCAAAACTTCCTCCCTGATTGCGGAAAAGATTCGTAAGGCTGGAAGCCTTGTTGTTCTTGTTGATGGGCAAATTGGAATACGCAAGCTGGCTCACGGGTACGAACAGCGTAGCGATTCCCAACCCTTGCAGCGCTCGCGCCAAAGCTTCATGGCGGTAATCGGTAGTCAACGTATAGCTCGCGAAAAGCCACATGGCCAACCCAAAAACAAAAAATCCAAAACCGATCAGCCGTTTCACGCCAAGTTTCGGGAGAATTCTTACCACCACGGGCGCGAGAATCACGATTACAAACGCCCCAGGTCCAAGGACCAGCCCGGCATCCGTCGCCGAATAGCCGTACAGCCTCTGCATCATCTGCGGAATAAGCACGGTGGATCCATACAGCGTAAATCCGAACATGAAGTAGAAAATATTGGCTAGCGCGAAATTTCTGTCGGCCAACAGTCGAATCTCCACCACCGGATCCGGATGGCGCCACTCCCACACAATGGCAAACAGAAGCGCCACCATCGCGATGCTGAAGAAAACTACGATGAAGTGGCTTTCGAACCAGTCCTCGGTTTGCCCGCGATCCAGAACGACCTCCAGGCAGGCGAAGGCCATGGCCACCGAGAAAATTCCCCATCCATCGATCTTCAACTTTCCGTCCTTACGCGCTGCCTCCACCTCGCGCTTGAACGCCGGCGGATCAGACGACCACGCGGCTCGTCAGAATCAACGAAATGATGCCTATGGGAATGTTGATGAAGAAAACCCATCGCCAGCTCCAATGGTCCGTGATCCAACCTCCCAAGGGCGGCCCGATCGCCGGCGCAGTCACAATCGCCATGCTGTAGAGTGCGAAGGCTGCCGCCCGTTTAGCGGCTGGAAAGGTATCTACAAGGATGGCCTGTTCCACCGGAGCCAGTCCTCCTCCGCCGACTCCCTGCAGCACGCGAAAAAAAATCAACGCGCCCAGGCTTGGGGCGAAGCCGCACAGCAGGGAACTGACAGTGAAGAGCGCCACGCAAATCATGTAGTAACGCTTGCGCCCGAAGAGGCGGCTCAGCCACGCGGAGAGAGGCAAGACGACGGCATTCGACACCAGGTAGCTGGTGAGAACCCAGGTGCTTTCATCCGAACTGACCGCGAGCCCGCCCGCGATATGAGGGAGAGCGACGTTGGCGATCGCCGTGTCCAGAAGTTCCATGAACGTCGCCAGTGTCACGGTGATGGCGATAAACCACGGATTGATTCCCACTCTCGGGGAGGGAAAGATTCAGGGAGGCGGTCGGTGTAAGCGTCTCGCTCATGAATGTTCTGGCCGTTTAGATGCAAAAGAGACCGTTCGGTCTCAATTATGGTATAATGGTTTTTCACGTAAAAGACCAGCCAGCCTCACGGCTGGTCGCCAGGAGATAAAGGTGACCAAGGGAGAGCAAACCAGGCGCGAAATCGTCCGGAAATCCGCCCCGCTATTCAATCAAAAGGGCTATGAGGGCACTTCACTTTCGGACTTGATGGAAGCCACAGGCCTCCAAAAGGGCGGAATTTACCGCCATTTCTCGGGCAAAGAAGAACTAGCCACCGAGGCTTTCGACTATTCCTGGGGAAAAGCCGTCAGCGAAAGGCTGGACGGCATCGCGGAAGTTCCGGACTGCGTGAACCGTTTGAAGAAGATGATCGACAATTTTGTCGAGCTGCGAGCGGGACTGGTGCCCGGTGGCTGCCCGCTCATGAATACTGCCGTCGAAGCAGACGACGGAAACGCGGCGCTGCGAGCTCGAGCCAAAAAGGCGTTGCAGAACTGGACCGTGCGGCTGTCCAAGATCACCACAGAAGGAATCGAGAAACACCAGATCAATCACCGCATCGACCCGTTAAAATTATTCCAATTAATCATCGGTTCGCTCGAAGGCGCGTTGTTGATCAGCCGTCTGCAAAATAGCGACGAACCCCTCCGTCATTAAGCAGCACCTTTCTGAACACCTGGAACAAAACGTTCGCGCAACCGTCCGCTCTACAGGCTGAGTCGGCTGTCCAGCATCCTCGCTCGCGTTGACTTGCATCCTCGTGCAACTTGAAACCTGCACACCACTGAGCCTTCTTCCTTTATCGGCCAAATCATTTCGCATTACCGCATTGTGGAAAAGCTGGCGGTGGCGGGATGGGCATCGTTTATAAGGCCAGGACATCAAATTCGCCGTTTTGTCGCGCTGAAATTCCTGCCGGAAGATCTTGCCGAGGACGACCTGCGCTCGAAAGATTCCAGCGCGAAGCGCAGCCGCTTCCGCCCTAACCATCCCAACATTTGCACCATCTATCTCTTTAATCAATACGACGGCCACCGCTTCATCGCCATGGAATTTCCGATGGCCAGACGCTCAAGCACCACATCGCAGGGCGTCCGTGGAAATCGAATCGCTGCTCGATTGGAACACGCAAATTGCGGAAGGGCTCAACGCCGCGCACAGCGCCGGAATCATTCATCGCGACATCAAGCCCGCCAATCCTTTCATCACCGCCCGCGGCCACGCGAAATTCTGACTTTGGACTGGCCGAGCTCGTGCCGGTCGGGAACAAGGGTGGCCGAAGGCGCGACGCAGTCCGGACCAGGCTCCGCTGACGAGCAGTTGCTTACCCCGGCACTCCGATTGCACCGTTACTTACATGTCGCCGGAGCAAGTGCGCGGAGGCGATCTGGACCGGGCACCGATCTTTTTCGCTGGGTTCGGACTGTATGAGATGGGTACGGCGCGATGGCCTTTACCGGAAGCCACCAGCGGAGTGGTTTTCAGCCATCCTGACGGCCGCGGGTCCCCGCTGCGTTTTAATCCCGCGTTGCCCCTGCGGGTTCGAGCAGGTGGTCAACAAAGCGCTCGAAAAGACCGCAATTGCGCTACCAGTCGGCCGCGGACATGGGCGCGGACCCGCGGCGACTGAAAAAGGAAACGGAATCGTCGCGAGTGGTGGTGCCGAGGAATTCTCGAGGCTTCGGCGGGGTTTGCGTCGAAATCGAATCGGTGGGAATGCTGGCAGAGGCGTGGTCGTGCTGGTATTGTTGCTCTTGATGGGCGGAGCGTTTTGGTATCAGAAGCATTCCGCGCAGGACGCGGCAGCGGTCGGGGTCAAGCCATCGGTGGCCGTGCTTCCGTTGAAGAATCTAAACACGGATGCGGACAGCGTGTATTTCAGCGACGGAATTACGGACGAAATCACGACGAAGCTTTGAAGATTAAAGGGATTTACGTGGCGCCGCGTTCCATTACCGGCTGCTGTGAAAGGCGAGGACTGAACGCGGGTGAACTGGGACGCCAACTCGGCCTGCGTTATTCGCTGGAAGGCACGGTGCGAAAATCCGGGGACCAGGTGCGCATCAACGTGCATTTGATCGATTCCACCACCGGATTTCAAGTATGGGCCACGACTTCACGGGACAGATGAAAGATGTGTTTCGCTGCAGGAGCAAACCGACCAATGCGT
>CAWHMJ010000007.1:0-234203 GCA_963830375.1 uncultured Acidobacteriota bacterium | reverse complement strand
GCGACGGAATTCACGGCGCTTCGCTGCTAGCTTCCGCGGAATTCAGCGAGGAATCGCAGCAGAAACGGCCCAACGTGCAAGTCGGCGATCCCTTTCATGGAAAAGCTTCTGCTCGAAGCTTGCCTGGAAGCCATGCGCACGGGCGCGGTCGTCGCGATTCAGGATATGGGCGCCGCCGGCCTCACCAGCTCCAGCTCGGAGATGGCTTCGCGCGGCGGCACTGGGAATTGAAATTGACCTCGCGCGCGTGCCCCAGCGCGAAACGGGAATGACTCCGTACGAAATCATGCTCAGCGAATCGCAGGAGCGCATGTTGCTGGTCGCCGAGCGCGGACGCGAGCGCGAAGTTTTCGAGGTCTTTCAGAAATGGGGGCTCGATGCAGTCGAAGTCGGCCGCGTCACCGACGATGGCAAGCTTCGCGTTTTGGATCATGGCCGCTTAGCGGCTGAAATTCCCGCGCACGCGATCGCGGAAGAAGGGCCCCGTTACCAGCGGCCCATCGCAGCGCCGCAGACCGCTGTCTCGGCACAAGCGAAGCTCCCCTCGTGAATTTGCGCGCTGAGGGCGCGGATCTCACCGAAAATTTCCGCCAGTTGCTCGCTTCACCCACGATCGCATCGAAATATTGGATCACCGAGCAATACGACTCGATGGTGCGCACGAATACGCGCGTCGGTCCCGGTGCGGGCGACGCCGCCGTTTTGCGTCTGAAAGAAACAAAACGCGCGCTCGCGCTTGCGACCGACGGCAATGGCCGCTGGTGCTTCCTCGCTCCGCGCCTGGGCGCGATGCACGCTGTCGCGGAAGCCGCGCGCAACGTAGCATGCACCGGCGCGCGGCCGATTGCCGCGACGAATTGCCTGAATTTCGGCAATCCCGAAAAGCCCGAAGTGATGTGGCAGTTCTCGCGAGGCGATTGACGGAATTTCCGAAGCCTGCCGCGCGCTCGACATTCCCATCACCGGCGGCAACGTCAGTTTCTACAACGAAACGCTCGGCAAGCCGATTTATCCCACGCCGGTTCTGGGCGTCCTCGGCTTGCTGGAAGACGCCGAATGCGCTCTCGGCTCCGGCTTTCCGCAACGAGGGAGACGCGATCCTGCTGCTGGAAGGAAGGAGCCAGGCAACCGGCTGAAGGCCGCCGCTCCGGAAGCATTGAACGAGTTTTCGTCTGGTGAATATGCGAAAACGATTCATGGAGTTGTCGCCGGAGTGCCTCCGGCAATCGATCTCGCCGCTGAAAAGCGGCTCGTTGAATGCCTGGTTAAGCTCGCCAGCGCGAAAATAATTCTCTCTGCCCACGATGTCAGCGACGGGGGCCTCGCTGTTACTCTCGCGGAATCCTGCTTCGCCAGCGAAGGCTTCTCGGCGAATGTCGCACTCGATATCGATCCGGCGAACGAAGCCGCCGAATTCGCGCTTTTCGGCGAGCGCGGCGCGCGTGTTGTGGTATCAGCCGCTTCCTCTTCGCTTGCTAGCGTCCGTGCGGTTGCGGCACAATATAACGTCAATGTTCAGCCAATTGGTAGCAGTCTCGCGCGGTGAATTTCGCATCCAATATAAAGGCACGCCGGTAATCCACGGGGATATCGATTCGTTTCGCAAAATCTGGGCAGGTCGTATCGAGAGCGCCATTGAGGCCCGATAAGACAGGCATGAGCCGCCTAATACAAATCGACGACGATCATTTCCACGATCATTGCGGTGTCTTCGGGATATTCGGCCATCCCGAAGCTGCGAAGATGGCCTATCTCGGCCTTTACGCGCTGCAGCATCGCGGACAAGAATCCGCCGGCATCGCTTCCACCGATGGCGCGAATGTCCACGTGCACAAAAGCCTCGGCCACGTGCAGGAGATTTTCACTCCCGACGTGATTGCGCAGCTTCCCGGCGACGGCGGCCATCGGCCACACGCGCTATTCCACCGCCGGCGATACTTCGGTGATGAACGCGCAGCCCGTGGTGATCGATTGCAATAAGGGCAAGCTGGCGCTGGGCCACAACGGCAACTTGACGAATGCGCTGGAAGTTGCGGCGCAGGCTCGAGCATCGCGGCTCCATTTTCCAAACCACCAGCGATACCGAAGTAATCGTTCATCTGATCGCTCGCAGCTCCGCGCGAAATCTTTCCGGAGCGATTGCCGACGCCCTCAATCAAGTGGAAGGGGCTTACTCGCTGCTGTTGCTGACGCGCGATGAAATTTACGCCATCCGCGACCCTCGCGGCTTTCGCCCTCTCTGTCTCGGCCGGCTAAATGGAGCCTGGGTGGCTGCGTCGGAAACTTGCGCGTTCGATTTGATCGATGCTGAATACGTTCGCGAAGTGGAACCGGGCGAAATGGTGCGGATTTCGCGCAGCGGTATCGAATCGATTCGCTTCGCGCCCGAAAAACCGCACCAATATTGCATTTTCGAGCATGTTTACTTCTCCCGGCCCGACAGCGTGGTTTTCGGGCGTCCGGTGAACGAAAGCCGCGAACGCCTGGGCCGATTGCTAGCCCAAGAGCATCCGGCGCAAGCCGATCTCGTCACGCCCGTGCCGGATTCCGGCGTGCCTGCCGCGATCGGATACGCGGCGGAATCGGGAATTCCGTTTCGCATGGGGCTGATTCGCAATCACTACATCGGCCGCACCTTCATCGAACCGGAACAGGCCATTCGCGATTTTGGCGTGAAGCTGAAACTCAATCCCGTCCGTCGAATGCTTGAGGGCAAACGCGTGGTTCTCGTGGATGATTCCATTGTGCGCGGCACCACCAGCCGAAAGATCGTGCGCCTGATGCGCGAAGCAGGCGCCACCGAAGTGCACGTGCGCATCAGCTGTCCGCCCACAATTTCGCCTTGTTACTACGGCGTGGACACGCCGCGGCGCGAGGAGCTGATCGGCGCGAACAATTCCGTCGAACAGATTCGCCAATTTCTTGGCGCGGATTCGCTCGGTTATCTCTCGCTCAAATCCATGCGCGCCGCCGTGGAAGATACGGAAGGAAAATTCTGCACGTCGTGCTACACCGGCAGCTATCCGACTGAACTGGTGCAACTCGAAGTGGAGGCTCATCGTGAAAGCTGACGTAGATACAGAAGCCGTGTTCCCGGACGACGTCCGGGAAGAAAAGCCAAAGGAGCTCACGGCGGGCGACCGCATCTGGCACGAAGTGATTTCGTGGTTCTGGGTAATTCTCGCGTTTCTTTTTATCGAAGGCACGCTGGTGCAGGCGCGTGTGATTCCGAGCGGCTCCATGGAAAAAACAGTCTTGATTGGCGATCATCTGATTGTCAGCCGTATCGGTTACGATGCGGGAATTCCTTTCACGAACATTCATGTTCCGCTGTGGCGCAATCCCAAGCGGCAGCAAATTATCGTTTTTCGCGCGCCGCTACCGGAGCAGGGCTTTCCCGATTTCATCAAGCGCACCATCGGGTTGCCGGGCGACACGATCGAAATCAAGCAAGGCGTCGTTTACATCAACGGGACGCCCTGGCCGAGCCATACCGCCCGGACCCGCCCAACGCGCTCGAAAATCGAGGGCCTTACAAGGTTCCGGCCGGCGATTACTTCATGATGGGCGACAACCGGGAAAATTCTTACGACAGCCGCTACTGGGGTTTCGTTCCGCGCGAAAATATTATCGGCACGCCGCTTATGATTTACATGTCCATCGACGCCCCGGAAGAAGTTTGGGAGCCCGGACACATCGGCGAACGCTTTGAAACGTACCTCAACGCCGTCATCCATCCGAGCGAAGTGCGCTGGAAGCGCCTGTTTCATATTTTCTAAATCTATTTTGCCTCCTTCAGGAAGCAGATTCTTTTCATGCGCTATTCCGATGCTGGAGTAAATATCTCGATCGCCGACGGCGTCAAACGGCGGATCGCCGCAATGGCGGGGAAAACATTTCGCCGCGGCGTGCTGGCGCCGGTCGGCGGCTTTGGCGCGCTCTTTCAACTCGACCGCAAGCGCTGGCGCGATCCGATTCTTGTGGCTAGCGCGGACGGTGTGGGCACCAAGTTGAAAATTGCATTCGCCACGGGAATTCACTCCACCGTGGGCGCAGACATCCTGAATCATTGTGTGAACGACATTCTCACGCAGGGCGCCGAGCCGCTGTTTTTTCTCGATTATCTCGCGATGGGCAAGATGGACGCGCGCGTGGTCGAACAGGTGATCGAGGGCATGAGCCGCGCAGCCAGGAAAGCGGGCTGCGCTCTGATTGGCGGCGAAACCGCGGAGATGCCCGGTTTCTATGCGCCGGGCGAATACGATCTCGCGGGATTCATAGTCGGGGCCGTGGAGCGGAAAAAGCAGCTCGACGTGCGGCGCGTGAAGCCGGGCGACCTGCTGCTGGCACTGCCCTCCAGCGGACTGCACACCAACGGATATTCTCTGGCTCGCAAACTTGTGTTCGGAGTCGCCAAGCTCGGTCCGAATGCATACGTGGCAGACGTTGGAAACAAAATTGGCGCGGAGCTTCTGAAGCCTCATCGCGCGTACTGGCCGCTTCTGAAAAACATTCTCGCGCGAGGCTGGGTTTCTTCCATGGCCCACATCACCGGCGGCGGGATCACCGGAAATCTGCCGCGCGCTCTTCCCACAAATGTTCAGGCCGTCGTCGAACTCCATCAATGGCCGGTGCTTCCCATATTTAGCTATCTCGCGCGCTTGGGCAAAATCGAGCGGGACGAGCTGCTGCAGACTTTTAATTTGGGCGTGGGAATGATTCTGGTGGTGCCGGCAAAGCATATCTCGCGCGTGGAAACGGAGTTGCGGCGACGCCGTGAAAAGTTCTATTTGATCGGCCGCGTCGAACATGCGCGGCGCGGCAAACCGAGAGTGAACTATTCCGGCACGCTAGCGCTGTAGCGCCCAAATCTGTAGGCGGAATCTGCCGCAGCTATTGTCCTGGATGTCGATGGCAACCTTCCACGAATCATCGGCTTGCTTCTTCCGCAGCGTTCACTTACCTGTTCTTCTGAGCGTGCTCGTTTTGCCTGCTCGCATAACTGTGCTAATTTCGGGCCTGCATGAAGAAACGCATAGGCGTGCTACTTTCAGGGCGCGGCTCGAATTTCGAAGCGTTGGCAGGGAGCGTTGCGGCCGGACGCATCCCGAACGCTGAAATCGCGATCGCGCTGAGCAACCGCGAAGATGCGCGGGGAATCGAGAAGGCTCGCGCATTTGGAATTGAAGCACGGGTTATTTCATCCAGAGGCCTGGAACGAGAGGCCTACGATAAACTGGTGATCGCGGCGCTGCAGGAAAAGCGCGTGGATCTGGTTTGCCTGGCGGGCTACATGCGGTTGCTTTCGCCGCAATTCGTTGCCGCGTTTCGCAATCGCATTCTGAATATTCACCCGTCCCTGCTGCCCGCGTTTCCCGGTCTGGAAGCGCAGCGGCAGGCGCTGGAACACGGCGCGAAATTTTCCGGCTGCACCGTGCATTTTGTGGATGAGAATCTGGATGCGGGCCCCATCGTACTGCAGGCGTGCGTTCCGATCGAAGATAACGACACGCCGGAAACGCTGGCCGAGCGGATTCTGCGCGAGGAGCACCGCATTTACACCGAGGCGGTGCGCATCGTCCTCGAAGAGAGATTCCGAGTCGAGGGCCGCCGCGTCTTGATCCTTCCTGAAAAAGGATGGGAGAAAAAATAGTGCCTTCCACAAAATTCAAACCGGTTCAAGAGCAGTTCTCGTACCTGCAAAAGGGCGCGGCGGAAATCATCCGCGAGGACGAGCTCAAGGCCAAGCTCGAGAAGTCCGTCAAAGAGCAGAAGCCCCTGCGCGTGTATCTCGGCGTGGATCCAACGGCGCCGGACATCCACCTGGGCCACACCGTGGTGCTCCGCAAACTCAAACAATTTCAGGATATGGGCCACACGGCAATTTTCCTGATCGGCGATTTTTCAGCGATGATTGGCGACCCCACGGGCCAATCCGAAACGCGGCCGCCCCTGGCACGCGAACAAGTGGACGCGAACGCGAAGACTTATCTCGAACAAGTGTTCAAGATCCTGGACAAGAAGAAGACGGAGGTACGCTACAACAGCGAGTGGCTGGGAAAACTTTCGAGTTCTGATATCGTTCAGCTCTGCGGAAAATACCGCCTTGCCCGCATGCTCGAGCGCGAGGATTTTCGTTCGCGCCTCGAAAAAAACCTGCCGATTTCCGTCCACGAGCTGCTCTATCCGCTGCTAACGGCTTACGATGCGGTGGCGCTCAAATCCGACGTGGAACTCGGCGCCACGGAACAGAAATTCAATCTGCTGGTGCACCGGGACATCCAGCGCGAATACGGTCTGCCGGGAGAGGTGGTGCTTACCATGCCGATCCTCGTGGGCCTCGATGGCGAGCGCAAGATGTCGAAGAGCCTGGGCAACTACATCGGCATCACCGAAGCTCCGGATCAAATGTTCGGCAAGCTGATGTCGATCTCGGACAAACTGATGTGGTCCTACTACGAGTTGCTCACGGATTTCACTTCCCCCGTGATCGTGCGGCTTCAAGAGGAAGTCAATATGGGCGTGCTGCACCCCATGGACGCAAAGATGCAACTTGCGCACACGATTGTGGCCGGTTTTCACGGCGAAGAAGCCGCCAAAGAAGCTGCTGACGAATTCCGGCTGGTCTATCGCGACCGAAAAGCTCCTACAGATTTGCCGGAAATGAAGTTGGCCTGGGGCACGCGGCCGCTGTTCGCGGTTCTGACAGAAACGCAATTGGCGACCTCAAGAAGCGAAGCCGAGCGGCTGATAAAACAAGGCGCTGTGGAAGTAAACGGTCAAGTCGAGAAAGATGTAAAACGCACAGTTGTTTTGAATCCCGGCGATTTGCTGGCGCTGCGAGTGGGCAAGAAGCGATTCCTTCGCGTTGTGGGAGTTTGAGACTCAGCGGCGCTCGGCAAGGCACTGCAGCCTGTCGAGCCAGGAACGGTCACGCGCGGCGACTCCGTAGCGCGTGAAAAGTCGATCGATGATTTTGCCGATGCGGCCGGGCATTTCGTATTGGTCGTGCATCGTCAACCGCGTGGTATCCTCCCGACGCTGAAACTCCCAGCGCTGCTTTCCGCGCACTCCGTAGGAATCGTGAAACTGCCATTCGAGCACGTGTTCCCACTCATACTCGGTGATGACGACGGTTAACGTGACTTCGCGATTGCCGAGCCGGCCGGTGATGCGCACTTTTTGGCCGGCCGCAAAATCCGATGCTCCGCCCTGCACTTCAAAACAACTGTTCATCTCGGTGCCGTACCAGAGCGCCATGCGTTGTGGAACGAAGAAAACAAAAATCTCTTTCGGAGGAGCTTCGAACTCGCGGACAAACTCAAGATTGGCCATCGAAGAATTGATCGTTCTCGTTAGCAGGGATTCTAGTTAACTTCCACAAGGACGAGCGACACATCGTCGGTTGCCGGGCCGTCGCGCCACTCGGCGACGAGATCGAGAATTCCTTGCTTCATTTGTTTGAAAGGGAGAAGCGAAGTCTCGCGTACAATTTTTTGCACGCCTTCCACCCCGAGCATATCGCCGCTGGAATTGAAAACGTCCGTAATCCCGTCGGTATAGAGCACGATGCGGTCTCCTGCCTCCAGGGTTACGTCGAGAGTGGCTTCCGTGCCCACAGCGTCCGGAAGCGCGCCCAAAACCATGCTGCGCGATTCCAGCAGGCGTGGCTCGGCTCCGGCGTGGGCGATCATGCCAGGTGGGTGGCCAGCTCCAGCAAAGAGCAAGCGTCGGCCGGCGCGATCGAGTTGCGCTGCCGCAATGGTGAAAAAGAAAACGGAACTCCCAATATTGTGCATGACGAAACGATTCAACTGGCGAAGCATCGTCGCAAGCGGCGCGCCGTTGCGAAGCTGGGTCATCGTTTCAGCATAAATGCGGTTGGCGACCAGCGCGGACCCGATGCCGTGCCCAGAAACGTCGCAGACTAACAGGTTCAGAGAATCGTGGTTCAAAGGCGTCACCAAACCGAAGTCGCCTCCGATCGTACGTACAGGATGGTAATACGTCTCCACATGCACGCTTCCCCAAACGAGCGACTTGGGCGCAAGACTTTGCTGCACACGCGCAGCCAGCACGAGATCTTCTTCAATTTCTTTTTGGCGCTCTTCGAGCAGCTTGTTGGCCGTGCGAAGGCCTTCTTCCGCGCGCTTCTGTTCGGAAATATCCGTGAACGTGACGATGGCAAAGCGCCGGCCGTCCGGATCTTCAATAGATCGCGCGCTGACGATGACCGGGAGCCGGCCGCCGTCGTGGCGCGGTAATACGAACTCAAAACGGTTGTGGCCCGCCTGTAAACCTCTTTCTCTTTGGTTGTTAAGTATTTCAGTTTCTTCCGGGGTGAAGAATTTGTCGAAGTTCGACCCCATAAAATCGCCGCGTGGTATGCCGGTCATTTCTTCGAAATTTGCGTTGGCGAAGATGATTTGCGGACAATCGTCCGCAATGATCACGCCTTCATTCAGCGTCTCAAGGATACCTTCAATTTGGGCCAACCACTCGGGCGGTTCGAATTCCACGAAATCCCCTTTGCGAGTATCTTACCGAAACATCCTAAAACCACCAACGCGTACACGCGCTTCACGGGAAGCCGTAAGTGATTCGTCTCAATCATCTGATTCCCCGCCCGGTGCCTAAGCTGCAAAGATTTATGAAGTAAAGTAAGGTAATAAGACGTATCACAAAGAGGACAGTGCGTTCGGAGAATTTCGAGTCTATCGCCATGCGCGACAAGTTATCTACCAACGGAAAGCGAGTCCCCCCAGGGCCGAGAGGATTGCCTCTCCTGGGCATGGCATTGCAGGTGTTGCACGATCCGCTCGGCACCCTCCAACGGATCGCCCGCGAGTACGGCGATATCGTCAGGATACCGATTGGCCCTGATAGCCGCATCCTGCTGAATCATCCGGACTACATCGAGCAAGTGAATGTGATTCAGCAGAGCAAGTTCCATAAGAGCAAGCTCACGAAAGACGTGACCGCACGTTTGCTGGGTGAAGGCCTGTTGATCAGCGAAGGGGATTTCTGGAGGCGCCAACGGCGGCTGGCGCAGCCCGCATTTCATCGTAGCCGCATCAACGAGTACGCCTCGACGATGGTGGAAAGCGCGGAGACGCAAATCCGCAAATGGGGTGACGGCGAGGAACGCGATATCGCGCAAGAAATGACGGCGCTTACCCTGGAGACTGCCGTGCGCACGCTTTTCGGCACCACGCTGCCCGGGGAAGCGAGGCAAGTGGGACGCTCACTGGATTTTCTCGTGCGCTATTCGCTGCGCAAAGCGCGTTGGCCCATCAAAGTGCCGGAAAGCTGGCTCACGCCCGCAAACCGCCGCGCCGAACGCGAGACAAAATTTCTAGACTCGCTGGTGTACAGGATTATCGATGAGCGAAAGCGCCTGGGAAATATCGGCGAGCACAAGGATTTGCTATCGCTGCTGATGTCGGCGATGGACGAAGACGGCAGCCAAATGACCGCGAAGCAGCTTCGCGACGAAACCATGACTTTGTTTCTCGCGGGGCATGAAACGACGGCGCTGACGCTTTCTTGGGCCTGGTTTCTGCTGAGCAAAAATCCGGCTGCTGAAGTGAGGTTGCACGAAGAGCTTCGCGATGTTCTCGGCGGGCGGGCGCCGGGCATCGGGGACCTCGGGCGGCTGCCGTATTTGCTGGCAGTGGTGAACGAAGTGCTGCGGCTGTATCCGCCCGCGTATATTTTGGCGCGGACTTCCATCGCGCCGTGCACGATTGGCGGGTACGATTTTCCGGCCGGCTCGACGATCATCATGTCTCAATGGGTGATGCAACGGGACGCGCGCTTCTTCGACGATCCCGAGGCGTTTCGGCCGGAGCGCTGGCTCGACGGCCTCGAGGACCGGCTGCCCGCGGGCGCGTATTTTCCGTTCGGTGACGGGCCGCGGCGGTGCATCGGCCAGAATTTTGCGTTGATGGAAGCAGTGCTGGTGATCGCGACGATCGCGCAGAAATTCCAGCTTCAACTGGTTGCAGGCCAGAAGATTGTGCCGGAGCCGCTGGTGACGCTGCGTCCGCGAAACGGAATTCGCATGAGGATCGACGCGCGGCGCTAGCGCCCTCCGCCACGCAACGAGGAATCATTTTACGAACTCGCCGGTTCCGCCATGGGCCCAAGGATTATAGGTAAGCGAAAAAATGATGCGATCGGGAATGGGCGGATGCGAATAAAACAGAAACACATCCACGGGATCCGGCTCGGGATCGGAGAGATCCACTTCGCCCAGAACCTGAAAGGATTGCGCTGCGGTCTGGCCTGAGTCCGGCGTCAGGCCGTGGGTGACTTCCAAGCCGTATTGGTCCGCCTGATGCTCGACGTAGCGGCTGAAAGCGCTATTGATGGGCCCGGAGATAAAACCAAAAATAGAGAGCAGGAGCAAAAGGGCAGGAAACGAGGCCCAATCGTCCAAGCCACGAATTCCCCAACGGGTGCCCCAGCGCGCGAGAACCCAGCCAATCGTGCGATAGCCGAGGTAGAAAACAATAAAAAGCATCACGAACGCGAAGGCCAGACCTTTCCAGATGTGCTCGAGAACGTAGTGCCCCATCTCGTGTCCGGCGACGAAGACAATCTGCGGCGTGGTCATCTTGGCGATGGTGGTATCCCAAACCACGATTCGCTTGGACGCGCCGAGTCCGGTGACGTACGCGTTCAGCCCCGTGGTCTTTTCGCCCGCGCCCATCCAGAACATCCGCTCCGGCGGAATAGTTTGCCCGGCGCGCTGCACCATTTGTTCCAGGCTCGCCGTCAAGCCCGGGTCCTTCACCGCAAGCGGCTCGAATTTGTGGAACATGGGATCCACAACCAGCGGTTGAAGAAAAACAAGGAGAACCGCAATGGGCAAAGAAATCAGCCAGAAATAAAACCACCAACGGCGCGGGCTGCGTCGAATCACGCGGTAAAGTATCGAAATGAGACAAATTCCAAGAGCAATGGAAAGGAACTGGCCCTTGGTCCAATCCCAGGCCCAGGAACCCCATCCCTGAACGGAGATTCCAAACTTTCGCTCGACCCAGTTTTCATAAATGTCGGCGGGCAAGCCCAGGATGCTGGCGGTTAGAAGGAACAGCGGCACAAAAACGATAGCTTGCGGTAAATGCTTGGACGAGAATTTCTCCGCCCAGTCGCGATATTTCGGCGCGAGCCGGAGTTGCAGGATGAGCCACAAAACGAAGAGTCCGTAAACGAAGCTGATCAAGGCGAACCGGAAATGAATGCGGCTTAGGTCCCGCGCCTTTTTGTAGGTTTCAGGAGGAAGCGTGTACGCGGTTACCTTTTTTTCTGGAGGCTGCGGTGTCGCGGCGGGAGAAGAGGGTGCCTGCGCGGCGGAAGATGGCACGCCGTATTGCGGCGCAACGGATGGGGACGGCTGGAGAGGGTGGGCGGCGAGAGTTGGGCTTAAGGCGAGCGATACTCCCAAGATTGCGAGAAGAGCCAAAACCGCTCTCAATTTGTAGTTCGCCGAGTTTGTTGCCAATCCTCCGCCGCATGCAATTCTAGAACCGGGTAGAAATGTCGCGCTCTTTTGTTTTGAGTGGGTTACAGGCGTTTCTGAATATTGGCCAGAACCGGGTAGAAATGCGGCTGAGCAGACAGATCCCTCGCGAAAAGCGCTCTGGGCCGGTCGCGAAAGACGATCTTGGTGAGCAGGCTGACATGCGGTTCTGGCCCCGGATAGAAATGTCGCGGTTGTTTGTTTTGAGCGAGTTACAGCCATTTCTATATATTGGGCTGTGCCGGATAGAAATGCAGCGGCGAGGCTCGAAATTGAAGGCTTAGTTGTGGCGGGGAAGCTCCCTTCGCGAATGCGCTGAGAGCGAATACCGTAGGGATTCATGGGATCTACAGGTGGAAGGTTTGAGCTTATGGGCGGGCGGAGTGCCGGAATTCCGTCTTGGTGAAGCGCTCGATGATATTCTATTTTAATCACGAGCGACGCTAGCACGTGATTCAGTGAAATTCAAGGGACTGCATGTTGTGAGCATAACCGACGAAGCGGCCCTATTCCCATTTTTGAGGAACGAGCTGATCTTGAAGAGGTGGTTCGGTGCCGAAGGCTTCTGATAAAGGCCGGGAGTGGCTTGCGCGGTTTGACCGAAACCGCAGAGCGAATGCTTGCGCGGGTGAAGCAGCGCAAGCGGTAGAGGAACGAATTGGAATTCCTTTTTGGAGGGGATAAATCCCCTCCCTTCCCGAACATCCTTCGCGTACACCGCTCCCTTCCGTCGCCAGCCGCGCGCTCAATTGAAACTATTTCCGTGGCAGCCGCGTTAGTCCTGATAGATTCTCAAACGCGCGAGGATGACGATTTGGAAGGAGAGGGCGGTTCATGAAACTGGTGATTGATGGGGTGAGCAAGCAGTATGCGGGGAAGGTGTGGGGGTTGCGGGATTTGCGGCTGGAGCTCGGATCGGGCGTGGTGGGGTTGCTGGGGCCGAACGGCGCGGGGAAGTCGACGCTGATGAGGATTATTGCGACGGTGACGCGCGCGTCCGAGGGGCGTGTGCTGTGGAACGATGCGGACATCGCGCGGGCTCCCGACACATTGCGATCCGTGTTGGGATATTTGCCGCAGGATTTCGGGGTGTATCCGCATCTGACGGCGCTGGAATTTCTGGAATACATGGCGGCGGTGAAGGGTCTGGATGCAGCGTCGGCGCGGAAACGGATTGACGAGCTTCTGGCGGTGGTGAATCTGGCGGAGGCGCGCGACCGGTCGCTGGGAGGATTTTCGGGCGGAATGAAACAGCGCGTGGGAATCGCGCAGGCGCTGCTGAACGATCCGGAACTTTTGATCGTGGACGAGCCGACCGCGGGACTGGATCCAGAAGAGCGTGCTCGATTTCGGAATTTGCTTTCGGAATTGTCCGGCGAGCGCATCGTGATTTTCTCCACGCACATCGTTTCTGACATTGAAGCGATTGCGACGGACATCGCCATTCTGGGCGGCGGACGGCTGCTGGCGCATGCTGCGCCGGAAGAATTGTTGCGCGCAGTGGAAGGGAAAGTGTGGGAGTGGGTGGTGCCGAGCGCGGAAGTGCCCGCGGCAAAACAAAAATTCCTGATTTCGTCGAGCGTGCGGCGAACTGACGGGGTGCACGTTCGAGTCGTGGCGGCGGAGCGGCCGGAGCGCAGGCGCTGTGCTGGCCGCACCTACGCTCGAGGACGCCTACCTGCATTGCATTTCGAGCCAGCGAGCGGGAGTGGTGGTATGAGCGCCACGGGCGCAAGCAGCGGCAGGATTCTCTACCACCTCGCGCGCGCGGATTTCCTGGAACGCGTGCGGCGCTACAGTTTTCTTTTTACCATGGGCATTTCTCTCTACCTGGGATACGCAGCCGCCACGGGACAGCTGGTGATGCGCGTGAACGACTCGCGCGGAGTTTTCAATTCCGCATGGATTGGCGGGCTGATGGCGCTGGTTTCCACCACGTTTCTAACCCTCGCCGGATTTTACGTGGTGAAGAACACGATCGAGCGCGACCGCTCGACACGCGTCGGCGAGATTCTGGCTTCCACGCCGATGTCGAAAATGATGTATGTGATGGGCAAGGCGATCAGCAACTTTGTGGTGCTCACGGCGATGATCGTGATTCTTCCAATTTCCGGAATCATCATGCAGTTCTGGCACGGGGAAGATTCGCATGTAGAGCTTTGGAAGCTGCTGGCGCCTTTTCTGTTGATCGCGTTGCCTGCAATGGCAGTGGTTGCCGCAATTGCTGTCTTATTCGAGACGATTCCCTGGCTGCGCGGCGGCTTCGGAAATATTGTTTATTTTTTTGTGTGGACAGCGGCGCTGACGCTTCCCGTTGTCGGAGCCAAAAAGGGCGGGACGCAATATTTTGACTGGTCGGGATTGTCGGTTATCTGGAGCAGCCTGCAGGCGGTAGCAAAGGGGCCGGCTGAACACAATGGGTTTTCGCTTTCGATTGAATCCAGCTCCGCGGCGAAGGCTGCCTCCACATTTCGGTGGGACGGGGTTGAGTGGAATGCGAGTCTGGTATTCGCGAGACTTCTCTGGGTGGCGGCGGCGATAGCAATTACTTTTTTGGCGGCGCTGTTATTCGATCGATTCGATCCATCGAAAGAGCGCTGGCGGCGCGCTGCCGCGCCGGTAGGTGCCGAAACGTTTGAGAGCGTGGCGGCGCCGCAGATGCCGGCTCACGCAGCATCGCTGACACCATTCGCAACGAGAACGAGCCGACTCAGATTCGGAGCGATACTCGTCGCGGAGCTGCGATTGATGTTAAAAGGGCGGAAATGGTGGTGGTATGCAGTGGTCGGGGGTCTGATCATCGCTTGTGCGGCGACACCTGACGCGTCGGGGCGCGGGATGCTGCTGGCATGCGCGTGGTTGTGGCCGGTATTGATGTGGTCAAGCATGGGCGTGCGCGAAGTTCGCGACCAAACCAGCCAGCTTCTTTTTTCGGCGCCACACCCGATTGCGCGGCAGCTTCCGGCTGCGTGGCTTGCGGGGGTGGTACTTGCTCTGCTGACTGGCAGCGGATTCGGCGCCCGGGTATTGCTCGGCGGAGATTGGCGCGAATTGTTCGCATGGCTGACGGGCGCGCTTTTTATTCCTACGTTAGCTCTAGCGCTGGGAGTGTGGAGCGGGTCGAGCAAGCTTTTCGAAATAGTCTATCTACTGCTGTGGTACGTAGGGCCGATGCACGCGACGTTGACCCTGGATTTCATGGGCTCCGCGCCGGGAACGGCAGCCACACGCGTTCCTATCATCTATTTCGCGCTGACGGTAGCAATGGCAACAGTTGCGGTTCTTGGGCGGAAGCGCCAATTACAGACTTGAACGCGTTGGCTACGACGTTACCCAATCCAGGCCAGCAAAGAGGGGCGCAGCGTGATGACTGGAGAAAGGCAGGGTGTCTCTTTGGGTGCGGTGGGGGATGCGAATCGCCAAGAGGGGTCGCAGAGCGGATAGGATGAATGTGTGGCAAGCTGCCGGTGTAGCGGGGAGATGGTCATGAAAATCGCGCTGTGGGGACTGGGAATACTGCTGGTTATGCCGCTGGGCGTGGTGGTGGGGCAGGAACAATCAACGCAGCAATCGCAGGCCGACCCGGTGGTGGAAGCTGCCCGGCGCGCGCGCGAGCAGAAAAAAGATCAGGCTAAAGCCACGCACGTTTGGAACGACGAGAACATCCCGAAGACGAATGGAGTGAGCGTGGTGGGCGAAGACTCCGCGGCCGGAGCTGGCGCAGGCACGAATGGCGCCGGTAGCACCAATCCGGCGACTGGGCCCGCGACTGCGCCGGGTGCCACGCCAGGGCCGGCTGCTGCAGTGGCGGGGCCGGGGGCCCCTGCGGAAAATGCGGCGACCGTTTCCGCCGAGCTAAACTCCGCAAAAGAGCACCTGAAAAGCCTTCAGACGGATCTCGACATCCTGCAACGGAAGCACGTGCTGGACCAGCAGATGTATTTGAGCAAGCCGGAACACGAAAACGACAAAGAAGGCGCCGCGCAGATGCAAGACGAAGAAGATCAAATCTCGGCGAAGCAGCAAGAAGTAGCTGACGCGCAGAAGAAAGTGGACGAACTGCAAGCCAAGCTGACGGCGCTAACGCCGGCGCCGACCCCCAATCCCAACTGAACCGAAGGGCCGAGCGAAAGCGCCAGCCTAGGTATCTGTTTTCTCTTTCACCTCGCACGGGGAAAAATCCACGCTGGAAGTTATCCACAAGTAATTGGGTACATTTTTCTTGACACACTAGAAACGCGGGCACACAATTCCGGCAGTTTTACGGGGACTTAGGTTTTTTTTTGGCGAACCGGCGAGACGCCGGCGCCACGAAAAGCGGCACAAACTTCGCACGCCATGAGGTGAAAATGCACCAGCTTCCAGGGTGGACCGTGCAATGTTTGAATCCGGAATGTTCCGCGCGCGGGCACTGGCTGCGGGTGGAAGATACGCCGCAGGAATGTTGCGGCCAGTGCGGTGCTCCGCTGCACAAAGTGTCGCCGCCGCTGCCGCCGCGTTTTCGAATGCGGACGCGGACGAGCTACCGGCCGATTGGGCGCCGGCGCTAAATCTTTCGCGGAGCAACGAACCGGCAAATTCCTTCTGTTTTGCAAGAGCGGGCAAGACCTACGCGCACTCCCGGTGGATTGGAAAGAATCCCCAAGCAATAAAATGTCCGAGGGCTTTGCCCCTCAAACATTTTCCCGCCGGCTGTTCAATCTCTAGAAATAAAACTTCAGGCCAAACTGAATGATACGCATTCCGCGATCGGTGGAGATTTCCCCAAACGTGGAGCTGCCGCCGAAATTATCGGGATTCAGGAATTGCGCGTGATTGAAGGCGTTGAAGAATTCTGCGCGGAACTCCAGCAATTTGCTTTCGGTGATCTTGGTTTTCTTGGTCAACGAAAGATCAAAATTGTTTATGCCTGGTCCGCGAAGTGCGTTGCGAGGAGTGGTGCCGAAAGTAAAGAGAGGCACGCCAGCGGGATTGATACTGCCGTCGTCGTTGTACGGCGAAGTGCAATTGAATGAATTGGGATTGAACCAGAAGTTTCCTTGCGCCGGAGCACCGAGACAGCTGGCAGTGCTCGGATCGAATGCGGTGGTGGTGGACCGCGGATTCAGATATTTAATGGGTCCGATGAGGTCGGGCCGATCCAGGCCGTTGCCTTGCTGACTTGAGTCGTTGTTCGAGTACAGAGTAAAGGGCTGGCCGCCTTGAAATGTGGCGATTCCATTAAATTGCCATCCTTCCGTAGCCTTCCTTACAAATTCGTTCTGAAAGTGGCCAAGGGGAAGCTCCCAAATGCCGCTTATGACCAAGCGCTGATGCACGTCGAAATCGGCAACCCCGCGGTCCAGCCGGGGATCCAGCGGATCCGTGTAGGTGGAGGAGCGAGATCGGAAGCCGGAAGTTAGATCAATAGCCTTACCGAGAGTGTAGGCACCGCGCAAAGCGAATCCCTTGCTGAATCTCTTATCCACGGTCATCTGGAACTCATCGCTATCCGAAAGACCGTTGCTGAAGTTGGTGTAGATTTGCGTGATGCCCGTGGGAGAACCATTGGGATCCGTTGGTGAGGTCCCCCCGGTACACGCAGCCAGGGGACGCGCGCAATCCTCATTGACGAATCCAAAGAATCCGAGCTGTGTCTTCTCAACCGACGGAATGGGGTAGTTTGTCTCGGCTGTGGAGATGAGCCTGCGACCCAGGCTCCCGACGTAGACGGCTTCAACCATGGTGTCTTTGGTGGCCTGCCACTGGAATCCGTAGTTGAAGTTTTCAGAATAGGGAGTGCGGAAGTGCGGGTAGGTTGTATATCCATAAGAAATTTTCGGGACGCCAAAGGTCCCCACGTCCGCGGGGAGAAACGGGAAGACGTTGGTAGAACCGAAGGGTGTGAATGGATCGGCAATGGGATCCCCGGTTATACCCAAATATGATGTGGGATCCGTGTTGTAAATGTTTGCAACACCGGCATAGGGAGGCAAGCCCCCAAACTGAAGATTTAACGCTCCATCTTCGATGTCGTAAAACATTCCGAATCCGCCGCGCATCACAAGCTTTGCGTCGCCGAACATGTCCCAAGCAAATCCGAATCGGGGAGCGAAATTCTTGTAGTCAGGATAAACCAAAGCGCGATTCGGAGTTCCGGGGTCGCCCGGGTACAAAATTCCTTCCGGCGCATTGGGAAATACAGTGGATTGTTTCCCCGGGAAAAACCCCAGAATCTCGTTATGAATATCGTATTGAGGTACGTAGTAGTCCCAGCGAAGGCCATAATTGAGAGTCAGTCGAGGAAGGATTTTCCAGGTATCCTGGGCATACAGGCCGACGGAACCAGTGCGGATTCCGTAAGTCGATTGAGAATTCTGGTAGTAATTGTCCCAGAAGCCGCCCACGAAGTCCGCTAAGAAGCTTCCGGTAAAAGATGATGCATAAGATCCGAAGTCGAATCCTCCATTATTGTAGTAGTCATAGTGAAAGTTCAGCTGCAGGCGGGTAAAGTCGGTACCGAACTTATACTCGTGCTTTCCGCGGGTCCAAGTAAAGTTATCTGCCCATTGAAAAGTGTTGTCGTTAAGTTGTGTTGGTCCTTGAACCGAAGATCCCAAGTTGAAGTTGGGGGTAAAGAAAACGGGCGGCGAGACGCCGGCCGGGTCGTCCGGGTTCAGATTCGTAAAGCCAAGCGATGACGGTGATGTTGTGTCAAGGGGTATGGCCTGGTCAGTGGAAGTTCGGTTAGCCCCGAATCGGAACTCGTTGATCTTGGAAGGCGAGAATGTATGGCTCCAGGTGAGCGTGCCAATTTGATTTCGGAAATTGGTAGCGTTGGCACCGCCAAGAGGAGAAGACAACTGGGAAGGAAGCGGGAAAAGTTGGCGCTGGTCGTCAACCAAATATACGAAGGAGAGGGTGTCGTGAGTGCCGATATTGTGGTCAATATGAAGAATCCCTTGATCTTCATCAATTGATTGGGAAGGTGACGCAATAAATCCGTTGCCAGGAAGATTCGGCAATGGCAGGTATTTTGCGATGTAGTTTTGAATGACGGGATCTACAAGCGAGCCACCCGGGCCCGGACCGCCGAGTCCAGGGGCCGCTAGGTTGTTGTTTGGAATATTATTTCCCGTGTAGGGATTGACCAGTTGGGTGCCCCCTGCGTTCAGAGCTGCCAGCTGTGCAGTTGCCGGAACCGTCGTAAGCGGAACACAGCTCGGCAAAGTTCCCACTCTGCTCCGGTTGGCTCAACACGGTCAACTGCTGAGAAGTGTCGCCTTCCCGCCGACGCGCTCCTTGATATGCGAGGAAGAAAAAAGTCTTGTCTTTCTTAATTGGACCGCCGATGGTAGCTCCAAAAACATTTCGCTTGAATGACTGTTTAGGCTGGGAGGGGGGCAGGAAGAAGTCTCTGGCGTTAAACACGTCATTTCTCAGGAACTCAAAGGCATCACCGTGAAAATCGTTGGTTCCTGAACGGGTAATCTGATTCACGATACCGCCGGAAGTCCGGCCGTACTGCGCGTCGTAATTGTTTGTGAGGATCTTAAATTCCTCGACGGCATCGGGGTTTGGACTCACGACAATGTTGTTACCCAGGAAATCGGTATTGTTCCCGCCGTCCAGCAAAAAAGTGAGGGATTCCGAACGCTGCCCGCTGACCGAAAACGGGTTTCCGGAAGTATCGTCAGGATCCGGATTAAAAACACCGGCCTGAAGCAAACCTAGCTGGAGTGTGTCGCGATCCACGAGAGGAAGATCGACAATCATCCGCTGGTTTTCCACTTTGCCGAGCACGGCGCCGGTGGTGTCCACCTGCGCAACGTTGGCAATCACTTCGACAGTCTGGGTGGACTGTCCGACCTTGAGGGTGACGTCCGCGCGTCCGTTTTGATTTAGCTCAAGTACGATTCCTGCCTGGATGAATGTTTCGAAGCCGGACTTCTCTACGGTGATCTTGTACTTGCCCACTTGCACCAGATCAAAAAGATAGCTGCCGTCACTGCCCGTGGTGGTGGAGCGCGCAATTCCCGTGCCTATATTTGTCAGGATGACTTTGGCGCCGACCACGACGCCGCTAGATGGGTCGGTGACCGTGCCGCGGAGCGAGGCATTCGTCTGGCCCCAAGCGCCAGCGCTGAGGATCAGAATTCCGGTGAAAAGCGTCACGCAAGAAAGGATAGTTCGAAGCCTCACACCCCACCCCCGGTATAGAAATTTCCGCACCCAGGATATGCAGGCCGTGGAGTGGCTGGCACCACGTCGAAAAGCAAAGCGGAGGGTCAGTTCGCCCCGTAAGGATGCAACCTCGGTTTGCCTCAAGCCTACACAGCCGATTATCACGGCACTCTATAGACCGTGTGCGCTAGAAGTCAAGAAACATTCTGTATTGTGGCCGGTCAAAGCGGTGCAGGTGAATGACTTGGAGTCAGGAGAAAAAGGGGAGCGGCCGGTGGGGGTGCCGGCCGCTCGTGGGCATGGGGTGATGGAGGTGTAGACATTCGAGACGCCTATGCGGGCCCCGAACTCGTAGTGATTGTGCCTACGGCGGTTGCACGGGTCGATAGGCCGAAGGGTTCAATTCGTCCCGGTACCTTCGTACCTTCGATAGAGTTCGCGGGCTATTCGCTCCGCGGCAGGGATTGCCCAAGGCAGCGAGCGGTGATACGCTCGCTCAAGTAACGGGGATTTTGGCAGCGCGGCCAAGAATGCTCCTCGGGCTGCCCGGTCATCACCTTCATTCGTCAATGTAAATCTAGCTATTTCCAGATTTTCGATTTATGGGCGCAACAGGAACAAAAATCGATCGCACAGCGGCCATTGGCTACGCAGACCCTCGACACCCTGCGCCAACTTTTGATCGAATTGGGCGGCGCGCGCGGGCTGGGAGAACTGGCGGCGCGGGGTCCTGCGGCGCACCTAGAACGCGAACTAGGGCTCGGCAGCCTAGAGCGCGTGGAACTAATGCTGCGCCTGGGCGACGGCTGCGGCGTGCGTTTGCCCGATCGCGTGGTTGCCGAAGCCGATACAGTGCAGGATCTGATTGATGCCATCCTGCGGGAAGAATCGGGCGGAAACGCGAACCGTGTGGACTTGCAGGAGTCAGGCGCGCGAAATGCCGGTATGGCGTCTGCCGTTGCGGCAGCATATTCGCCTCCCATTCGCGCGGATCTCGAGCAGCAAATACGCAACGCGGAAACTTTGACGGAGATTCTGCGCCTGCGCGGGCGCGGGCGAACCCGCCCGCGCGCACATTCATATCTACGAAGAAAACGACCAGTTGCGGACGATTACGTTCGGTGAGCTATACGAACGCGCCTCGACGGTGGCGGCCGAATTGCAGCG
The DNA here is from genome assembly GCA_963830375.1 of uncultured Acidobacteriota bacterium. Classification (GTDB taxonomy): domain Bacteria; phylum Acidobacteriota; class Terriglobia; order Acidiferrales; family UBA7541; genus Palsa-295. Next base: position 213,346 of record CAWHMJ010000007.1, on the reverse strand, counting down.
CCGCGGGCTGGAGCCGGGTCAGACCGTTTCGATCATGCTTCCGACTTGCGCGGAATTCTTCTGGACGCTTCGCGGGCATCCTGCTTGCGGGCGGTATTCCGGTACCAATTTATCCGCCGTTCCGCGCGGACCGCATCGCGGAATATGCAAAACGGCAATCGAACATCCTGCGCAACGCGGAAGCGCGTTTTCTGGTTACCTGGAGGCAAGCTGAAGGGCTGGCGCGACTGCTGAAGCCGGCGCGTTCCTACGCTGCGAGAAGTGCTGAACGCGCAAGAGCCTTGCAAACTCCACAACGGCGAAGGCGCCGGAAGAAGAGTCTGCTTCGGAGCAGTGGCGTCCGGTTGAAAATCTTGTGCATCACGCGCGCGGCGAAGACATTGCGTTTTTGCAATACACGTCCGGCTCGACGGGCGATCCGAAAGCCGTGATCCTGACGCACGCAAATCTGCTGGCAAATATTAAGTCGATCGTGTCGGGCATCGAAATAAAGCCAGACGATGTGGCGGTGAGTTGGCTTCCGCTCTATCACGACATGGGACTGATCGGGGCGTGGTTCGTTCCAATTTTCACCGGGATTCCGCTGGTGGTGATGTCTCCGCTTGCGTTCCTGAGCCGGCCGGAGCGGTGGCTCTGGGCGATTCATAAGCATCGCGGAACGATCAGCCCGGCGCCGAATTTTGCGTACGAGCTTTGCGTAAGGAAGATTCCGGACAAGGATTTGCAGGGGCTGGACCTGAGTTCTTGGCGCGCGGCGACTAATGGCGCGGAGCCGGTGCGTTCGGAAACGCTGGAACGATTCGCAACTCGCTTTGCGGCGTACGGCTTTCACCGTGAAGCGATCATCCCTGTGTACGGACTTGCGGAGGCGACGTTGGCCGTTTCGGTGCCGAAACTGGGCGCGGGTTACAGAGTGGATCGCATCGAGCGCAAGGCCTTTGAATCCGGAGGCAACGCAAAACCTGCCGGGGCGGACGACGCTGCCGCACTCGAATTTGTGAATGCCGGCAAGCCGGTTCCTGGAGTGGAAGTTCGCATCGTGGACGGCGAAGGCCACAACCTAGGTGAGCGAGCGGAAGGGAGTTTGTGGTTTCGCGGCGCGTCGGCAACGAGCGGTTACTATCGCAATCCTGCGGCGACGCAAACATTGATGCGCGATGGTGACTGGCTGGATTCCGGTGATCTGGCGTACTGGGCTGACGGCGAGATTTATATAACGGGACGCGCGAAGGACATCATCATCAAGGCGGGACGGAATCTGTACCCGCATGAGGTGGAAGAGATAACCGGACGCGTCCAGGGAGTGCGGACAGGTTGCGTGGTAGCGTTTGGCGCTCCGGACGAGCGCACGGGCAGCGAGCGCCTAGTGGTGACAGCGGAAGTGCGCGATATGGCCAGCGCGAAGCGCATTGAGGATGAAATCGCGCTGGCGGTGAATGAAGCGCTCGGGATACCACCGGATTTGGTCAAACTCCTGCCTCCCCAATCGATTCCGAAAACCTCCAGCGGAAAGTTGCGGCGCAGCGAGACACGGCGGCTCTTCCTGGAAGGAAACCTGGGCAAGCGCCAGCAACCGACATGGATGCAAGTGGCGGGACTGGCAGTACGAGGCGCGGGCCCGAATGCCTGGTATTGGACAAAGCAAGCAGCGAAAAACACAGTCGAATTTATTTATGGCGTGTATGCAATGACGGTCTTCGCAATTCTTCTATTACCGTTGTGGGGTATCGTCGCTCTGACCTGGAATCAAAAGCGCGCGGCTTGGATCACGCATAAGGGCACGCGGTTTATGTTGATGATGGCGGGCGTGCCGGTGCGAGTGGAAGGGCGCGAGATTCTAGCGCAACGCGAAACATCCGGGCCTTGGATTTTTGCTCCGAATCACTCGAGCTTTCTGGATATTGTCATAAACCTTGCGTTTCTGCCGCCGGATGTGCGCTTCGTGGTTAAAGGAGAGATCCACGATATGCCGGTGTTTCGCACCATTGCCGGGCGGAGTGGGCAGTTTTCGTTCGATCGCAGCGATCCGCAAGCTCGTATCCGCCAGGCGGAGCAGGTGAATGCAGCGCTCGAGAGCGGCGAGTCTGTCGTGATTTATCCCGAGGGAACGTTTACGGCGACCACGGGGATTCGGCCGTTCCAGTTGGGCGCGTTCAAATCCGCAGTAGATACGCGGTGTTCGATTTGCCCGGTAAGCGTGCGCGGCGCGCGGCAGATTCTACGAGACAAAACGAAATTGCCGCGGCCTGGACGCGTCACGCTGACGTTCGGCCCGCTTGTGACACCCAACCCGGCGGCAGGAAATGATTGGCACGAGATTGTACGTTTGCGCGACTCCACCAGGGACATCATCGCGAAAAATTCCGGCGAACCTCTCCTCTAGGAACCGTCAGTACGGTGCTCTACGGTGAAAACCTGAGATCCCGGTCGGACACTATTCAAGATTTGTTGGTAACCCCGGCGAGCAACCCGGCATCCTACTTTCTCCCAGCCAAACAGTGGATCTTTGTCCGAATAACTCTCAGGAGGGTACGTCCATGCTTAGAAGGATCGCATTATTAGCCGGATTGATTTTTGTGGTCTCGCTTACGACGCAGGCGCAGGACACATACAAAGTGGAGGTGTTCGGCGGCTATTCTTATCTGCGGTTCGATAATTCTCCGTCATTCAATCAAAACGGCTGGGAAGTTTCCGGGCAATACAAGTTTGCTCCCTGGCTGGGCGCTCTAGCGGATTTTTCGGGCGATTATGGTAACAGCACGCACACGACCTACTTTCTGTTCGGGCCTCAAGTATCGTGGCCGGCGCGCGTCTCGCCATTCGGGCACGTACTGATCGGCGGCGCGCACGTCAGCAACACGTTCACGGAGGAAGTGAACCCGCCGGTTGTCGAAACGTTCTCGTCGTCCGACACGTCTTTCGCGGTGGCGATCGGTGGCGGGATTGATGCCAAGATCGTGGGGCCGTTCCACTGGCGCATCTTCCAGGGTGATTGGATTCACTCGAGCGTCTTCGGAAGCAGTCAAAACAATGCGCGGATATCGACCGGCATCGTTGTCAAGTTCTAGAGGCTTGGCTGCTTGAATCCGGGGCGTCTCGCGAATCGAGGCGCCCTCGCGGTTCCCTTCAGTTCTGACCCAGAATGAAATTCACGGTGATGAAAGTCTCAACCTCTACAGGTTCGCCGTCCAGCTGCGTAGGTTGATAACGCCATTCGCGCACGGCCGCAAAGGCCGACTGCACCAGAATAGGATTTCCGCTGAGGACTTGCAGCTCGCGCACGCTGCCATCTTTTCCAATGATGGCTTGCAAGCGCACCGTGCCCTCAAGATGCATCAATCGAGCCACGGCGGGGTATTGCGGCTGTACTTTATGAATCAAGGCCGCTTCCATCACGCCTTCGCTCAAACGTCGGGGCTTTTCCGCCGGCGGCGGAGGCGGAATCGAAATCGCTGGACCGAAATTGCTTCCGCCGGGTACGGAGTCTCCGGGACCGGAGCCACCACCCGGGATGTCCGTTGAGCCGAAACCGGGACCGGAGTTAATCCCTGGCGCTTCGTCCGAGGGTGACTCCGGCACGCGAAACGGAATACTCGGAGGCTGCACCATTATTTCTTGGAGCTTCGGGGGACCGTCACGATGATTAGTTGGATTCCGGTGCGACGGCACCGGTTCTGCGGCTGGGCCGCCATGGTATGGCGGAGCGGGAGTGATGAAGAATTGTCGAGGCAGTTTGCCAAGAGTAATGAGGGGCCACAAAAGCAAAGCCAACACCAGCGCCGCCTCGAAGACGATCGACGCCAGCAACGCTTTTTGACGGAGCCGGCGAGCCCGCTCGAGAGATTGCTCGTCGCCGTCTACCAAGCACAGCGAAAACCCTTCGCGCTTGCTCATGGCACACCTCCTCCGCAAGATTCAGCAAGGAGAGCTGATCCTGAACAACAGCTCCGCTAAATCGGGAGCGGTTCGGAGTTCGCGCGATCTCTACTAGGGATAGACACCGGGAGCGGCCGCTGGTTCCCGGCTTCGCGAAGGATTTAACTGGCAAGGAAGGTTACTGTTCCGGGGCTCATAACGATTGGGAATTCAGTGACTTGTGAGAATTGTGCGGAAAATGCATCGCTTTTGGCTTGGCGTGCGTCTAAAGCATTGTGATATTCGACTGGCGGTCAGTTTCGCAAGGCCGTCTGGGGAGGCAATTATGGAAAAAGAATCAATAGAAACGATAGGCGTCCGATATACCGGCTGGGCCGCGCTACATCGCGACCCGCTGGAAGATCGCGTGGAGTTTACTTGCCCGCAATGCGGTGAGAAGGGAACGAAAGCAGCAAGGCGGCCGCGAGCCGCTTATCACTTCACCGACGGATTCGTCCAGGATCTGCAGGGAGAGGCGACTACGTGCCGGAGTTGCAAACATTCGCTGCGCGTGGTGCCTGTGGTCATGCTGCACGATCAGGACGAGAAGCGGCGCTTTCAGGCGGTCTTCGCAGTCGAGCCGTTCTCGAGCAACTAAGGTTTGAAAAGCGGCGGCACCTTGCGCCGGAAATAAAAACGGGGAAGGAGCCCTAGACTCCTTCCCCGTTTTTTTATTTAGTGTGACTTCAGCCGGTCGTCTTCAGCGTTATCCGCAGGGTGCCTACATTCGGCGCATGGGTTTGGTGTATGAATCGGATTCGACTTCGAGATGATGCGCTTCCAGGTCTTTGCGGATGTGGTTGAAGGCTTCGTCCACGTCGTCAGCAAATTGAAGCAGCTTGAATTCGCGTTCGTTAATAGTGCCGGTGCGGACCATGTGCCGCCAGTTGATAACCTTGTCCCAATATTTCCTTCCGTAGATAAGAATCAAGTGATGCGAAGAGAGCTTATTGGTTTGCATGAGTGTGAGCATTTCCCAGAGTTCGTCCATGGTGCCGAAGCCGCCGGGAAAAATAATCAGGGCCTTGGCCATTTGCGCGAACCAGAGCTTGCGCATAAAAAAATAGTGAAAAAGGAAATTCAGCTCGGGCGTGATATATCGATTCGATTCCTGCTCGTGCGGAAGCTGGATGCTGAGGCCGATGGAAGGGCCGCCGGCTTCGGCTGCGCCGCGATTGGCTGCCTCCATGATTCCAGGACCGCCTCCGGAACAGACGACGAACCGGCGAGGATTGTCACCGAGCGTCATGGACCACATCGTAAGCCGGTGAGCGAGCTCGCGCGCATCTTCGTAGTAGCGCGACATGGAAACCAGAGACCGCGCGGCGCTGACTTTCTGACGCGATTCCGGCGTGCGGCGGCCTCGCGTGTTGCGTTGCACTTCTTTCAGGTGCGTGAGCGCGCGATCCCGCGATTGAATTCGCGCGGAGCCGAACATCACAATGGTGTCGCTCACGTTCGCCCGGCGCAGACGATTTAGCGGGTCAATGTATTCCGCCATGATGCGAAGCGGCCGGGCCACCAAGCTCTCCATGAATTTCGGGTCCTGGTAGGCGACCTTCTCGTGGGGCCCGCGACTGCGACGACTCATGTTCTCTCCTGGCTACGAGCGCGAACATTCATTCTAGGAGAAGGCCCCGACGAAAAGCCAGTCATGGTGCAAAGGGCTATTACACCGCAAGCAACGCAGCTGAGTCTCCGCGAATCAGATAGACTGAATTTCGATGCAACGCATAACAGCCGCGGCGAGAAGACACTTTTGTCGTCTGCCGGCGCTCGTTCCTTTGGCGCTGATGATGGTGGGAGCGGCGGGCCCGGCGTGGTGCCAGGCACCGCCTGGTCCGCTGCATCAGAAGGCGGGAGCTCCGCCTGAGCAACACAAGAACGCGATCCGCGTGCGAGTGAATGAGGTGGTCGCGCCGGTGACGGTGACGAACCAGGCGGGCGAAATGATCCTCGATCTCTCCAAAGATAATTTCCGCGTGTACGACAACGGCGTGCGGCAGAAAATCGAGCACTTCGATCTGGGCGGCGACCCGCTTTCCGTAGTGTTGGCTGTAGAAACCAGCTCGCACATCGAGCCCATGCTGCCGGCGGTGCGCCAGACCGGAATCATCTTCACGGAGACGGTGATGGGGCAGACGGCCGAAGCCGCTGTGATCAGCTTTGACAGCACGGTAGAGCTGCTCAAGAAATTCACCACGGATGTGGACGGGGTGCAGGATACGATCAACCACCTGCGCATTGGCGTAAGTCAATCGCGGCTTTACGACGCAATGTCGCGCGGAATTTCGTTGTTGGAGCAGCGGCCGGCCGTGCGGCGGCGAATTCTGGTAGTGGTGGGCGAAGCGGAGGATGAGGGTAGCGAGGATACACTCGGCGAGGTGTTGCGGCACGCACAACTGGCGAACGTGACGATTTATACGATTGGCTTGAGCACGTCGATGGCTGATTTGCGCGCGAAGCGAAATCCGTATCAAGGACCGCAGATGGGACCGCCGGGAACATTTCCCGTTCCGGTACCACCGGGGATGGCGCAAACGCCGGACAACGAAGCGGCCGCGCAGGGCCAGGGAAACATAGATCTGCTGGCGCTAGGGGTTTGGCTGGTTAAGACTGGGAAGAATGCGATTGGCCCCAATTCACTCGATATTGCCAGCAAAGCGACGGGCGGCCTGCACGTGAATACCTTGAAAGATCGGTCGATTCAAAAGGCGATGGATGAAATCGGCGGCGAACTCCACGCGCAATACACGCTCGGCTACCGTCCGCCGGGCGATGAGCCTACGGGCTACCACGAGATCAAAGTGGAAATCGATCGCCCCGGCGCCACCGTCCGTACCCGCCCGGGTTACTACATTGCCCCGCCAGAATCGTAGCTCCCCGCCGTTGTTGTTCGTAGTTCCGCCGCGAGACGAAACTTCATCTACTTTTTCTCAGGTTCGGGGGCGGCAGCTTCTTCCTCTTCGAGGATGGAAGCGGCGGCGGCGATGCGGTCCCCTTCTTCGAGACGGAGCAGGCGGACGCCCTGCGTCGAGCGGCCGGCTTCGCGAATCTCGCCGGAGTGCACGCGAATCACTTTGCCTTGGCCGGTGATGATCATCACGTCGGAATCCTCGCGGACCTGGAGTGCGGCGACGACGGAGCCGTTGCGATCGGTGGATTTCAGGTTGATGACACCTTTACCGCCGCGTGATGTGACGCGGTATTCGGCGAGCGGCGTGCGCTTGCCGTAACCCTTTTCGGAGACGGTGAGCATCAACGAGGTAAGCGACTCGCGGATCTGGTCGCTTTCGAGCTCGTCGAGATTCTGCGTGTTCTTCTTGTATTCCTTCTGGATGATGACGAAGTCCGGCTGCGCCGCGTCCATGCTGACCACGAAATCGCCTTTGCCCAGATCCATGCCGTTCACGCCGCCAGCGGCGCGCCCCATGGAGCGGACTTCGGTTTCGCGGAAGAGAATGGCCTGGCCGTGATGGCTAGCGAGGAAAATCATCTGCTTGCCGTCGGTGAGTTTCGCGCCGATCAATTCGTCACCGGCGTCGAGGTTGATGGCGATAATGCCGGAGGGACGCGGGTTCGAGAATTCAGCAATGGCAGTTTTCTTCACCGTGCCGTTTCGCGTGGCCAGGAAAACGTAGCGGTCAGCCTCTTCCAGATTTCGCGCGGGAACCACGGCGGTAAGTTTTTCATTTTCCTGGAGGCGCACGAGAGTGCCGATTGCCTTTCCGCGGGTGGCGGCGGCAGCTTCGGGAATTTCATACACCTTCAGCCAATAAATGCGGCCTTTCGATGTGAACAGGAGAATGTAACTGTGCGCCGAGGCGACGAAGAAGTGCTCGACGAAGTCATCTTCGCGGGTTTTCGCCCCGATGCGGCCTTTGCCGCCGCGCGACTGGTGCCGATAAACGTCAACCGAAGTGCGTTTGATGTAGCCCGCGTGGCTGACGGTGATGGCCATTTCTTCGTCTTTGATCAGATCTTCGAGCTTGATTTCCTCGACGCGGTCAACAATCTGGGTGCGGCGCTCGTCGCCATAGGATTTCATCACTTCGCGAAGCTCGGCGACGATGACGGCTTTCAGTTTTTTCTCGCTGGCGAGGATTTCACGCAATTCCGCGATATGGTCGCGGATTTGCTTCAACTCGTTGAGAATGTCGTCGATGGAAAGACGCGTGAGGCGGTGCAATTGCAATTCGAGGATGGCGTCGATTTGCGCGAAACTGAGACCGACAACTTCGGTGGCCAAACCGTACTTCTTGTTGCTGAGCTTAATTCCTGCGAGGCTCTTTGCTTTTCCGTCTTCCGAAATGGAAATGGATTTGTTAGCGAAAACATTGTGCAGGTTTTCGCGGGCGTTCGCACGGCTGGAAGAACCGCGGATGACGCGAATCACTTCATCGATGTAGTCGAGCGCGATCTGGTAACCGAGCAAAATGTGTTCGCGCTCTTCGGCTTTGCGCAGCTCATATTGCGTGCGACGACGAACTACGTCGACGCGGTGCGCGATGAATAGCTGAAGTAATTCGACCAAACCGAGTTCGCGCGGCTGCCCGCCGACGATGGCTAGCAGAATCATGCCAAAGGATTCCTGCATCTGCGTCTGCTTGAACAGGTGAGCCAGGATAATCTGCGGCTCTTCGTCGCGCTTGATTTCGATGACGATGCGCATGCCGTCGCGGTCGCTTTCGTCGCGAATGTCGGCGATGCCTTCCAATTTCTTGTTCTGAATCAACTCGGCAATGTGTCCGATCAAGCGGGCTTTGTTCACCTGATAGGGGAGCTCGGTGATGACGATATCCTGACGATCCTTGCCGCGCTGCTCGATGGCAACTTTCGCGCGCACCTGGAAGGAGCCGCGTCCGGTTTTGTAAGCCTGCTCGATTCCTTCCCGCCCGTAAATGTAGCCGCCGGTTGGAAAATCTGGACCGGGGATCAGCTTCATCACTTTTTTCAGATTGGTTTCGGGCTCTTCGATCAGCAGGATGGCTGCTTCGATTGTTTCCTTCAGGTTGTGCGGCGGGATATTCGTAGCCATGCCCACGGCGATGCCGGTGGAACCGTTGACCAGCAGGTTTGGAATTCTGGTTGGGAGTACGACCGGCTCGTGTTCGCTTTCGTCGAAATTAGGAACGAAATCAACCGTTTCCTTTTCGATGTCCGCGAGCATTTCTTCCGCGACTTTCGAAAGGCGCGCTTCGGTATATCGCATCGCGGCCGGCGGATCGCCGTCGACGGAGCCGAAGTTTCCCTGACCGTCCACGAGCGGGTAGCGCATGTTGAAATCTTGCGCCAGGCGCACAAGGGCGTCATACACGGGGCTGTCACCGTGCGGATGGAATTTGCCCAGAACTTCGCCGACGATCTTGGCGCACTTGCGGTAAGCCTTTGTGGAGGTGAGGCCAAGCTCGTACATGCCGAAAAGGATTCGGCGGTGGACGGGCTTCAAGCCGTCGCGCACATCGGGCAGCGCGCGCCCGATGATCACGCTCATGGCGTAATCGAGGTAGGACTTCTTCATCTCCGATTCGATATCAACCGGAGTGATGATTGACTTATCTATTTCGTCGGCCACTTGTCTCTCCGTATCTGTGATTGCTCAGTTTAAGATTGTGCTTTTCTCGCCGATCGGTCCAACACATAAGCCTTCACGGTCTCGAATGCCGAAGCATTGTTCGAGAAGCGCTGAGGCGCGAAGTGAGTCTCTAACTCGCGCACCAGCGAATCGCGTTCGGCTTCGGTCGAACATTCAAAGGCGACGCCTTGCTCGTTGTTTGGCGTGGTTGTCGGCGTTGCGCTGAATTCGGAGCAGCTTATGCCGCGCAGCCCCGGCAAAATCTTCCAGTTCAGCTGGTAAATCATCGCTTGCTGCTTTGACTCAACATAGCCCGCTTAAATATCCAGGTTGACGACGTCGAGGGCGTTTTCCTCGATGAATTTGCGGCGCTGCTCGACGTTTTCACCCATGAGCGTGGAGAAAATGTCTTCGGCAGCGACGGCGTCTTCGAGACGGACTTTGAGAAGCGTGCGCGTTTCGGCGTTCATGGTGGTTTCCCAGAGCTGCTCGGGATTCATTTCACCGAGGCCCTTGAAACGCGTGATGGTGAATTGTTTCTTGGCGTCTTCAAGAACGTAATTCAGCAGGCCGAGCGCGTCGTCTTTGACGACCTTGTCACCATTGTGGCCGACGGTAAAAGGCGGGCGATCGTGGACTGCGATTTGCTGATGCAGCGAGCGCATGCGTTTGTATTCGGGAGTGGCCGCCAAAGCCCAGTTGATGCGGCGCTCTCCGCCGTTTTTCAGCAGCAGCTCGTGGAGGCTGTGCTCCTCGTCAAAAACAAACTTGGCTTCGAGATCCAGCTTTGCTTTTTCGATGGCCTTGACGAGCTCTTGAAGTTTTTTCTTGTCGGCAAAATCGGTTTTCTTTTCGAGTTCGCTTTCGGTCAGCAATTCGACCAGCTTGGGTTCGCGCAAGCGGCGGCCGAGCTTTGCGGCAACCTGATCGTATTCCTGAATGTTCAGGAGAAATTGAGTGAGATCGGCGCCGTCGAGCGCTTTGCCACCTTTTGATTTTACTTCGTGCTCTTCGGTGGCGCGCTTCATCAGCTCGCGAGCAAATTCGCCTTCGTCGCGAATGTAGCGGTCCATCTTGCCGCGCTTCACGCGATAGAGCGGCGGCTGGGCGATGTAAATGTGGCCGCGGTCGATCAACTCGCGCATGTGGCGAAAGAAAAATGTGAGCAGCAGCGTGCGGATGTGGCTGCCGTCAACGTCCGCGTCGGTCATCAGGATCACTTTGTGGTAGCGGAGCTTGTTGGCGTCGAAGTCGTCCTTGCCGATGCCGGTGCCGAGAGCCGTGATGATGCAGCGAATTTCTTCGTGGCCCAGCATTTTGTCGTAACGCGCTTTTTCGACGTTCAGAATTTTGCCTTTGAGCGGCAGGATGGCCTGATAGCGGCGATCGCGTCCGCCTTTGGCGGAGCCGCCGGCGGATTCGCCTTCGACCAGGAAAAGCTCGCAGCGCGCGGGATCGCGTTCCTGGCAATCGGAAAGCTTTCCGGGAAGGCCGCTGGAATCGAGCGCGGATTTGCGGCGCGTGAGCTCGCGAGCTTTGCGCGCGGCTTCGCGAGCGCGAGCGGCGTCGATACACTTACCGATGATTTTTCGCGCGATGGAAGAATGCTTGTCGAAATATTCACCGAGTCTTTCGTTGACGAGCGATTCGACCAATCCTTTGATGTCGCTATTGAGCTTGCCCTTGGTCTGCCCTTCGAACTGCGGCTGCGGAAGCTTCACGGAGACGACGGCTACGAGGCCCTCGCGAACGTCATCGCCGTTGATGGAGACTTCGTCCTTCTGTTCCTTGAGCATGCCGGCGGAATTGGCGTAGTAGTTGATGGTGCGCGTGAGCGCAGAGCGAAAGCCGGAAAGATGCGAGCCGCCGTCAACGGTGTTGATGGTGTTGGCGAAGGAAAAAATATTTTCCGCGTAGCTATCGTTGTATTGCAGCGCGATTTCGATGTCGACTTGCTCGCGCTTGCCTTCCATGTAAATGGGAGAGTCGTGGAGAGTTTGTTTGCCGCGATTCAAGTGCTTCACGAATTCAGCGATGCCGCCGGTGAAACGGAATTCAGCTTTTTTGTTAGTGCGTTCGTCTTCCAGTGTGATTTTCAGGCCTTTATTCAGGAAGGCCAATTCGCGGAGGCGTTGCGAAAGCGTGTCAAAGCTGTAAACGGTTGCGGCGAAAATTTCGGGGTCGGCGTGAAAGGTGATCTTGGTTCCGGTCTTTCTAGTTTTACCGGAAGCTTTCAGCTTGGATGTGGGCACGCCTTTCTCGTAGGACTGCTCCCAGACTTCGCCGTCGCGCCAGATCTCCAAGTCGAGCCAGTCCGAGAGGGCGTTGACGACCGAGACGCCTACGCCGTGCAATCCGCCCGAAACTTTGTAAGTGTCGCTGTCGAATTTTCCGCCCGCGTGAAGCACGGTCATGACTACTTCCGCAGCGGGCTTCTTTTCGGTCGCGTGCATGTCCACGGGGATGCCGCGGCCGTTGTCGACTACGGTGACGCTGTTGTCGTCGTGCACCGAAACGTTGATTTCGTCGCAGAAGCCGGCCATGGCTTCGTCCACGGAATTGTCCACGACTTCCCAGACGAGATGATGTAACCCCAGCTCACCAGTGGATCCGATGTACATCGCGGGACGTTTGCGAACGGCTTCGATGCCGCCCAAAACTTTGATGGATGTGGCATCGTACTTGTGACCGCCGCTCTTGCCGCCCGCAGTTTCTTTTTCAGCCATGAGTCGTGCGTCTCCTCAGACCGCTAGATCGTATGATTGCAAAATTTTTAAACGCTAGGTGGTACACGGGAAGGCGGTCGCGCGGACGGCTCGACACTTACCTTGCCCATTGGCCTCAGCATCCGGAAATTCCGGCTTGGACATTTGTCCAAGGCGCGTTTGCGCTTGCGAGACTCGAAGGGTTGCGGCTTCATCCCGTCCCGTTCCGAAATTTCCGGGGAGACGCGGCGAAGCTTTTATTTTCCTCAGCGAAGAGGAATCGTCCAAGTCCGGCTGGCTCTTTTTGCCCTGGCGCGAGCAAGAAAACTGGAGCGAGTTCGGGTCGGACAGTGCCGTTCAGGAGGAATCCAGAACAACAAAATTTTACCGGAAAACGGGCATTTTCACAAGGTGATTGTGACGGCAGAAGGTGAATCTAGCCCTATTATAATCAATGGCTTACGCTCGCCTTAGAACCGCATTTCAACGCCACAGAACGCCCGTGAAAATACTGCAGAGAAAGGAGTTTGAAAATGATTTTCGAAGGCCCGAAAATCAAATGCGCATGGGCATTACGACGTAACGGTAGCGGGTGGATTCGTCGGCGAGCGGGCGAAGCTGGCCGGCGGACTGTTCATCCTTCAGTTCGAAGCTGATGGGGCCATCGGCGGCGGCGGCGAGGAAATCGAGAAGATATTGCGCGTTGAAACCGATGGAGATGGTTTCGCCCTTGAATTCTTTCTCGATCACTTCCTTGGCCTCGCCGTATTCCGGGCTGGAAGCGGAAAGCTCCAGGCCTTCTTTCGAGAGCATAAATTTTACGGCGTGCGAGCGCTGGTCGGCTAACTGCGAGACGCGGCGCAACGCTTCCTGTAATTCCACGCGTTCGAGAGCTACGGTTTTGTTGGCATCGCGCGGGAGAACCGCTTCGTAATTCGGGAATTGGCCGGTTAGTTTGCGCGAGGTTAGCAGGCGTCCGCCGAACTGGAAGAACAGGTGGCTTTCGTCCTGCGCGAATTCGACGCTCTTCGTCACCGGATTCAGCGGCGAGGCGCTGGACTTCGGTCATCGCTTTCTTTGGAACGAGAACGCGGGTCTCCGTGGAGAACCCTTCGAATTTGTGATCTTTCTCGACCATAGCCAAGCGGTGGCCGTCGGTAGCAACCATGGTGATTGAGTTCGGTTTTAAAACGAGCAAGGCGCCGTTCAGTGTGTAACGGGACTCTTCGAGTGAAATTGCGAAGGTGGTCTTGGCGATGACATCGGCGAGCAGTTTTGCCGGGATTTTTACCAGCGCGTGCGGGAAAGCCGGGAGGGCGGGGAAATTATCTTTTGACATGCCAACCAGTTTGTAGGTTTTTCGATCGGCAGTGACTTGTACCCAGTGATTATCGAGAAGCTTGAATTTTATCTCGCCTTCCGGCAGCAAGCGCATTAGTTCGAATAATTTTTTGGCCGGGATCGTTCCAGCGCCTTCTTTTTTGATTTTGGCTTCGCAGGACGTGCGGATGCTCAGCTCCAGGTCGGTTGCAGTAATCGTCAGGCGACTACCTTTTGCTTCGACCAGCAGATTCGACAGAATGGGAATTGTTGACTTGCGCTCGACAACTCCTTGGGTCAGGTTGAGTTCATCGAGCAGGTCGGATCTTTTTACGCTGAATTCCATCTCGGGCAGTCCTCGTGTTATCGCTTTCTTTTACACCGTCGCGGCTACTACTGTACTGCCTTATTCTATGAATTAAGTATATAAGAAAACCGTCGCCGTCGCCGCATGTGTGGATTCTGCGGAAAACGCTTTAACTCGCATCGCCTGCATGGCTTGGCGCTCGGTGTGTCTTGTGGAAAGCCGCGCGCGTCGGATGAAAAGGACGGCTAGAACTTGGCGCTGGCTCATTTCCACAGTACGCGCACAGGCACCACAGCGCAGCAGCGGCGGATTTCAGGCTAAACCTAACCGAAAGCGTCGAGTAGCCTGTTGATCGTCTTGTTCAAATCTTTGTCAGACTGCCGAAGCGTCTGAATCTTGTTGATGGAGTGCAGGACCGTGGTGTGATGCTTTCCACCGAATTGGCGGCCGATTTCCGGGAGCGACGCGGAGGTGAGTTGCTTCACCAAGAACATGGCTACCTGGCGCGGAAATGCGATTTGCTTCGAGTTGCTGCGCACTTTCAAATCCTGCGCGCGCAAGCCAAAATGTTCACCCACACGCTTCTGAATCTGCTCGATGGTGACCTTCTTGTCCTGGCTCTCGATGATATTTTTCAGAACCTGATGCGCGGTCGGCAGGTTGATCACGGCTCCGGTGAGCGAAGCGTAGGCCATCAGGCGGATCAGAGCGCCTTCCAGCTCGCGAACATTCGACTTAATGGCGCGGGCGATGTATTCGGCGACGTCATCGGGCACTTGTACGCGCTCGCTTTCCGCTTTTTTCTGCAAGATTGCGATCTTGGTCTCCAGGTCGGGCGGCTGAATGTCCGCGATCAGACCCCACTCGAATCGCGAACGCAAGCGTTCCTCGATGGAAGAAATTTCCTTGGGTGGGCAATCGGAAGAAATCACAATCTGTTTTTGCTGGTCGTAGAGCGCGTTGAAGGTGTGAAAAAATTCTTCCTGCGTGCGTTCGCGGGTGGCGATGAACTGAATGTCGTCCACCATCAGAACGTCCATATTGCGGAAGCGGTCGCGGAACGCCGCCATCCGCTCCAGGCGGATTGACGCGATTACTTCGTTCGTAAATTTTTCAGCGCTGATGTAGGTAAGGCGCAGAGAGGGATTGCGGCGTTTGAGTGTATGACCGATAGCCTGCATCAAATGGGTCTTGCCCAGGCCCACTCCGCCATACAGGAAGAGCGGATTGTAGGACTTCGACGGCTGTTCCGCCACAGCCATGGCCGCGGCGTGCGCGAATTGGTTCGAGGCGCCCACGATGAATGATTCAAACGTGTAGCGCGGGTTCAACTGGTTCGCTGCTGAATCAAAATCCAGCTTAGCCTGAGGAGAGGACGGCGCGTTTGCCGCGGCAGGTTCCGATTCGGCGCAAAGATACTCGAGTTGCAACTGCGGCCGGCCCAATTCGGTCAGAACCGCTTGCAGCAGTTGCCCGTAAGTTTCCGTCAATCGCTTGCAAAACAGCCGGGTGGGAACGCGAATGACCAGCCGATCCTCTTCCGCGCGCTCGAGACGTGTGGGACGGAACCAGGTGGCGAAGCTGTGAGGATTGACGCGGCGTTCGGAGTGCTGAAGGATCTTATCCCAGAGGTTCATCGAGCGAATGTACCCTTTGCCACAATTTCCACTGGTGTGGAAAAATTGTGGAAATCCCCCACCTAAGTCGGCGGGATGCTGTTTGTCTTGGCGTTCAGGTCCGATGTCACGAGACGCGCCCCGCGTCACGGCATCTCATGTGTGCACGAAAGATTTGCACTGGAGAAGCGAGCCGGGATTTTGCCTAATCGCGACGCAGGTAGCAAGAGAAAATTGAGCGAGATATTTGCACAGACTTCACAAAATGTTCACAGCTTTTCCACAGCTGATTTTCCAGTTGCTTCTCGGGAAAAAACCATGACAGATTATTTTGTAAAATCTAACTTCCGAGAAATCTTCATGGATGGGGCACCGCCACTGGAGCGAGACGCTGCTTATCAGGACGCGCGAATTCATACACGCCGAGAGGATCTACGGCGAGAAGAATGCGGTTGGGCTCAATAAGTATTGCGCTCGGTTCGAGCCGGGTGCCGTCCTGGGCAGCGGTGCGATAGGTCGCGACGAGCCCGCCACCTTTGTCGAAGTGCGACAACTCATCGCCCCTTGCCGCCCATACTTCCTGCGATGTAGGGTCTACACCGAAGGCATTGATCACCGGCTTGATCTCAGAAGCCTGGTTTCGCCGCGCGAGCGCCAAAATATCTACGTTCGACGCCAGGGCGCCGCGCTTGGATTCCGCATCTGGATGAGGAAGAGAAATCTCATACGCCACGTAGCCGAAACGATCGTACTTCCGAATGGTGGCCTCCGGGAGATAGGTGAACGCGAAATATATGAATCCAGACGGATCGCTGGAAAGGCGGCCGTGGTTGATGTAGCGATTTAACTCTGCACTGGAAGAGATATCGTGAGGATCACCAAAGCTCCGAATCATTTTACCTTGGCCGTTGTAGACTGTTACAAGCCGGTCGGCGCGGAGCGAAGCAACGGCAAATTCGTCGCCGGACAACGACGCTAGCGATGTGGGAGCGCTCACCGGGATGGTGGACTCCAAAGAGCCATCGGCCTTAAAGATTTTGACTGCGTTTGCACCGCGGTCCGCTACAAACAGCCGGCCACTGGCATCGAGGTCGATGTCCTCGGCGAAAACAATTTTCGAGGTTTGGGAATTTGGGGCAGGTATTTGGCCGGTGCGCGCGCCATCGGCGCCAAACACTGCAATCGCGGTGGCTGGTGTTGCAAGGACGTAATATCTTCCCGCAGAATCGCGCTTCAGCGCGCGCACGCCCGGCCCCACTCCCGGGAAAACGCGAGCACGCGCCAGAATCTCGGATACTGCATTTTGCGCCGCAGCCGGTGCAGATAAAAAATTCCACCCACCGGCGACGGCCGCGAAGATAGCAAGGGACACAACGAGTTGGGTGCGATGAGACACGGAGATGGGTTTTTATAGGGTGCTCAACAAACAGATGCGCGGTAGCGTCTGCAGGTTTCCTTCGTTTGATGGGAAGTGCGCTCCAGGAAATACGACTGCCCGCCCGGGCGCATTTCAATCGAGGCGGAACACGACGCGTTCAATGGAAAGAGCGCGGCCGCTGGCTTCGTCGACTTCGATTTGAACCGTATTCATCTGGATATCGCCTTCCGCAACGGCAAATTTGGCGGGCATCTGGTCAAGAAATCGTTGCACGACCCCCTGCTTGTCCATGCCGATTACGGAGTCGTGAGGGCCGGTCATGCCGACGTCAGTGATATAGGCGGTGCCGCCGGGGAGCACGCGCTGGTCTGCGGTCGGAACGTGGGTGTGTGTGCCGAGCACGGCGGAAACCTTCCCGGCGAGATACCAGCCCATGGCTTGCTTTTCGGAAGTGGCCTCGGCGTGCATGTCCACAATAATCACTTTGATGTCGGATGGAAGCTTAGCGAGCTCGCGCTCCGCGGCGCGAAACGGATCGTCCAGCGCAATCATGAACGTGCGGCCTTGAAGATCCAGCACAGCGTAACCCGCACCATCTTTCGTGTGTCCGACATAGAAACCCTTCCCGGGTGAGCCCTCGGGAAAATTCGCCGGGCGAATCAGCCGGGGCTCGTGCGGGAAGAAATCTATGATTTCTTTACGGTCCCAGACATGATTTCCGCCGGTGATTACGTGAACGCCGGAAGCGAATAATTCTTCGGCGATACGCGGTGTAATTCCAAAACCGGAAGCGGAATTTTCTCCATTGGCGATGCAGAGATCAATCTTCCGCTGCATCAGGATGTCCGCCAGGCGGTCGTGAACGATCTTGCGGCCGGGCGAGCCAACGATGTCTCCGATGAAAAGTATCTTCAAAACAGGCCTTTCTTGGCGAAAATCGAATCCGTCGGGTCCCGTTGATCGCTCGGGATCGCGATGCGTGTCATATCGTGAGGAGCGGTCCACTCCGCCGTGCGAGCTAGGCCCTGAACCCCACGAATAGGTGGGTGCCCTGCGCCTGCTTTCAGGCTATCCGGCCGACCGAGGCCAGCGGACGGCACAAGGGCAGGACGACGCGGGCTCCCTGGGATCCAGTGTTGGTTCAAATAGGCTTTCGCGCGACACCTGCTTCGCAGGCCTACTCCACGAATAATTGTATCAGGAAATTCGAATGCAACACTTCCGGGAGCATAGGCTCGGGCAAGAAAACTCGATTTAGAAAAGGAATTTCATGCCCAGCTGCACGAGCCTGGGAGGGGCTGCATTGATAACCTGTCCAAACGTCGAGCTGTCAATATTTCCATCAACAGCTTGAGGTCCGAAAAACTGGGCATAGTTGAAAGCATTGAAAGCCTCGAGGCGGAATTGTAGTGATTTCGATTCTGTCAACCGCGTGTTCTTCAGCAGGGCTAAATCGTAATTATCCATTCCCGGACCGAAGAAAAAGCGCCGCCGGGCGGTTCCTGGAGTGCCCAAAGCATTCTCGCTGAAGAGAGCGGTGTTGAAGTAACTCAGCTCCGTTCCTCGGATTTTGATTTAGCTTCAAAGGGCCGGGCGTAAAGTCCGGTTCATCGACGCCAAAATTATTGACGCCGTTCGGTTCGGATCCCAGCAGCGAATTGTCTCCTAAATTCACCAGGGTAACGGGAAGCCCGCTGCTGAAGCGAGTGATGCCGGAGACTTCCCAGCCTTCCGTCCAGCGATTGGCAGTCCGGAAAAGACGTTCGACCGGAATGCGGTAGCGATAACTCACGACAAAATTGTGCTTCACATCAAAGGCGGAAAGCGCCTTGCTGAGCGAAGGATCGATCGGATTGACCTCTTCTCCCAGATTGGAAGACTGATCTTGAGATTTGCTGTAGGTGTAGCCTGCCAGCACATTCAAGCGTCCGCTGGTGTGGTTCAAGATGATCTGGAGTGCGTTGTAGTTGGAATTTCCGATGGTGGCCTGGTTGGCATTGCTGCCGAAGTTCGATCCCAAGGGCCCTCGCGTCCCGTGGAACACTTGGCCCGTGGAGCTTGTGTAGGTGGTGTCTTCGCCGAAAGGGCCGCACGGAGTTTGGCCCGGCGCCAGATTGGCTGGATTGCTTAGAAACAGGCACAGCGCCGGATCTCCAGGGTTGGCTTCCTCCAGCACCAGAAGGCGATGCGCTTGTGTGCCCACGTAATTCACACTGAGGACAGTATTAGTTCCAAACCCGCGCTGCAGCGAGAGCATGTACTCTTCGGTGTATGGGATGCGATTGGTGGTGAGGTAGTTCGGAAGCCCGGTAATGGGTTCGAACTGCGACCAGTCGACGTTGGGATCGGGATGCTTGGCCGATGTGTTTAACGGCGCGAGCGTGACCGGGAAAACCTGGCCCAGACTCTGGCCACTCGATGCGGTAATAAACGGAGTGGCAAAGAGCGGCGGAGCCGGGCTGGTGTAGGTGGTCCCGTAAGGAGCGTTGGCACTCATCACGCCAAGCGTGAGAGCTTCGATTGCGGTGTAGAACATGCCGAAGCTGGCCCGCACGCTGGTCTTGCCGGGACCACCAAGTATTTTGGCGAATAGGCCATCTCCGGAAGCGTTGGGCGAATAGGCCAGGCCAATGCGCGGAGCAAAATCCCGATTCCCGGGAGGCGCCAGAGTGCGCGGAACACCAGGATCGGTTGGGTACAAGATGCCGGCTGGAGCGCCTGGGAAAACGACGGACTGCTTGCCGGCCTCGAAGGTTGCGATCTGATTGTACTTCTCGTACCAGGGCTCGATCCGGTCCCAACGCAGACCGTAGTTGAGCGTTAGATTCGGTTTGAGCCGCCAACTGTCCTGCGCGTAGAGCCCCACATAGTTGTTTCGCCCGTAGAAAGGCTGAAGCTGGCTTTGATTGTATTGGCTTGGTGTGCCCAGCAAGAAGTCGGCAAAGTCCAAGCTGGTCTCGGTTCCGAAGAAGAGGAAGCTTCCGTTAAACTGAGCGATGGCATTGACATTTACCTGGTCGTAATGGAATTCGCCGCCCGCTTTGATGGTGTGAGTTCCCAGCACTTTGGAGAAGTTGTCGAGCAGTTGATAGGTGTTGTTGAACTGCTTCAGCTCATTCGTATTGGTTCCGAATGTAAAACTGTTAAAGCCGACGCTCTCGACTCCTTCGGTTTTCGGCGAGAGCGGCACGATGCCTGGAGTTCCCGGGCCAACGGTGAAACCCTGGGACGCCAGGCTTACGCCGACTCCTCCCTCTGGTTTGCCCAGGTCATTCGCGTCGCGCAGATAGCTGAAGCGGAATTCGTTCACCGCAGTCGTGCCCATTGTTTTCGTGTCGCCGAGGCTGAGCAACTGCGCGCGGCCTGAATAGAGCGCGTTGAAACCCGGGACGTTCGCTCCACCCTGTGCGACTGGATACGGATTGTTTTGGGCCCAGTCGTCGAGAAAATAGTAAGCGGACAGCAAACCCCAGTGAGTGTTGGCATCCAGCCGATAGGAACCTTTGTCGTCACGCAAGGTTTGATTGAAGGCGGAACTGGAAAATGTGCCATTCGAATTATTCGGTTTGGGAATGTATTGCAACAAATTCGTGCCGGGCGGGATCCAAGCCCTCGTCGGGACGATGGCGTTGGGAAAGACACAACCGCCAACCGGATTGTTGCTGACACATGGTCCGCCAGTGGGATTCTGTTGCGTGGGGCCACTAAAGTAGTAGGGCTCGCCGCTCGTCACGGTTTGGCCGAGTTTACTGGAGAGCTGGTTGGCTATATTGGGCCCGCTTACAGTGCAGGGGATTTCGAGCATTTGCGTCACGCCACAGAAACCCAGCGGATTGAAGCCGCTGGAATTGTCCGGCAGGTCGGAGAAATTTCCTGTGGTGCGGTCTTGTAGAGAGGGAACGGGAATCTGGCCGGTGTCCACGCCTTGCGTTGAACGAGTGCCTTGATAGTCGGTAAAGAAAAATATTTTATTCTTTCGAATTGGCCCGCCGAAAGTTCCGCCGAATTGATTTTGGTCGAATTTACCGCGCGTGGGTGAAAAGAAGTTGCGCGCATCGAGATCGGTATTGCGCAGGAATTCAAAAGCGTCCCCATGGAACGCGTTGGTCCCGGACTTGGTGACCACATTGATTTGGCCGCCGCTGAATTCCCCATATTCGGCGTCGAAATTACCGGTGAGAATGCGGAATTCGGAGATGGAGTCGAGATTGGGAATGATGGCCGCGCCCATGTTGACGTCTTCTTCTACGTCGCTTCCGTTGACGATGAAGGCATTTGCGAATTCGCGCTGACCGTTAATGGAAATAGTCCCGGGGTTCAAATCGCCGGAGGGAGCGAGTGCGCTGGCACCCACGTCTTGAACGGTCTCGGATGTGATGGAAGTGACCGGAGCAACTCCAGGCTGAAGCGCGAGCAGGTCAGTATAACTGCGGCCGTTTAACGGCACCGCGGTCATCTGGGCACCGGTGATGACTTCGCCCATTTGGGTGCTGACCGTCTCCACATGGGTAGCGTTGTCGCTGACTGAAACCGAATCGTTCTTTTCACCGACCTGGAGAACCGGATCAATCAGCAGCGCGTCGTTCACGTTAATCACCACGCCGGAGAGCTTATATGGTTTGAAACCCGCTAGCGTAACCGCGAAATTGTAGCGGCCGACGGGGAGGTTGAGGAACGAATAAGCGCCTTTGTCATCACTCGAAACCGACTGAGTAACTCCCGTATCTGTGTTG
The DNA here is from genome assembly GCA_963830375.1 of uncultured Acidobacteriota bacterium. Taxonomy (GTDB): domain Bacteria; phylum Acidobacteriota; class Terriglobia; order Acidiferrales; family UBA7541; genus Palsa-295. The sequence goes on along the minus strand of CAWHMJ010000007.1, from coordinate 191,797 downwards.
GTGACCGTCACTGTGGCTTTCGACACAACGGCTCCGCTGGAATCCCTCACCGTACCGGAAATATTTCCTCCCACGCCGGCCCAGGCCACGAAGGCGAAGCATGGAAGGAGCGCGAAGAAAAGACAGTGGAGCATGTTGTATCGAGTTCTTCGCAGAGAACGCTTGGCCGAAGGCAAAAACCGCATTGGTTTTAATTCCACCAAAGATATCTCCACGGGCCCATGTTCGCGCCGCCGAAGTAGCTTTCCCGCGCTGCGGAGGATGGGAAGCGCCGAAGCATTCCAGTTGCAACTGATTTACAACTAGCGAGGCTATTTCAGTTGATACTGGCTGTCAAGTACAGAATTGTGAAGATTCTGTAATCGCAGCTTCCGGAGGGTTAGGCGGAGCGATACGACAACGAAACAGAATGATCGGGGGACGGGGGAACGTGTCTGTAATAGCCCACCCTCCCCCGTCGCCTGAAACCCCCTAGAAGTGGAAACCGATCTGAGCCGTAATCGCCCGCGGTGAGACGTAGTGCGTGCCGCTGAAGGTGGAGAGGAAGTTGTAGAGGGCGAAGTTATTGGTCAGATTAATGACCTCCAAGCGGGCACTCCACTTGTAACGGTCCCCGCGAAACAAATTGTCGTGGCCCACGGCGACATCAAAAAGACTGCGCTGCTGGATGCGCGGAGGGTTGGAGTCATCATTCTCCTTGTTCGGCGCCGGCACTTTTATGAGTGTGGACCCGAACTGCGCAGCGGGGCAGACTCCGACTACACCACCTGAGCTCAACGGGATGCCGGCTGGATTTGCCGCGCTGGGCGGCGTGGCGTGCACGCCGTTGCAGGTGAATCCGGCCTCAAACTCCTGATCGGCGCTCAAGGGTACTCCGCCTACGTTGCTCGCTATCAGGGACAACATCTGCACGCCGTTTTGCACAAACGAGGCTGGGCAATCGTTGTTTGATTCCAGGCCGAAGCACGGAGTGGCGCCGGCTACCAGCCCGCTGTCATATCGCCAGTTGAAGCCGACCCAAGGAAGCTTCTTCCAGGGTTGGTATTGCAGGTGGGTGGTCTGGTTGAAATGCTCGTCGTGATCAATGCGAAAAACGCCTGAGGGCGCCGTGGGATTTGCTCCGGCTCCGGCGATCTGCGGAGTGAAGAAGCGGGCAGCCACGCTGGACATGACGACGAAAGCTGTTAAACCATGAAAATTCGGCACGGTAGCCGCGAATTGCGAATCCAGGAATCTTGGAGTTGTCCCACTCGATCGGGAATGTGATCGGCGTGTTGCCGAACACGCTGAAATCGTAGGCGTTGTGCGTGTACTTCCAGATGTACTCGCCGTCGAGAACGAAATATTTGCCGAACGCTTGTTGCAGGCCGGCATGAAATTCATTGCGAAAGCCGGGCTCAGGCTGGCGTCAACGAGCTTGAAGCAGAGAAGTAAGGGATTCAGAACGGCCGACTGGCATCCGATGCTGGAAAGCACCAGGTTTTCGTTAAAGGGAGTTTCGAGAGTGCGCGCATAGGAAACGCGAAGGACGGTATTGGTCGGCTTGATGTTATAGGCGACGCCGAGGCGAGGCTCGGCCTGGCTGCGGTGGTCAAGCCATTGTACAAATCGCCGCGGATGCCCAGGTTGAACGACCAGTTTTTCCAGGTGATGGTGTCTTGGATGTAGAGAGCGAGTTCTTTCACGTCGTGTGTGCCGTTAAATGCGGAATAACCTTCCTCCCCGCGTCAGGTCGAAGGGCAGCAGGACCGAGTTGAACAGCGGGAACATGCGGATGTTGGGCGCGTTTGGATTCAGGGCAGCGACATTTTGCCGAGAATCCGGCCGCCGCGCACTGGGACGGATCGGTGAAACCCTTGAACCGGGACGTCTGGATCGGCAGCGGTACCGAGCGTCAAGCACGGCGCGTTGAGAGTGGGATCAACAATCCCGAAGTGGTCGTCCTCGTTCAGAAATGTCTGTTCGTAGGTGACGCCCGCCTTGATGTTATTGATGCCCTGCACGTAGGAAATACTGGAGCGCAGCGCCCGCGTTGGTGAGGGTGCGGATTCTGGGAGACGGTTTCCCGCTGAAGGCTTGGCGGGCCGAGGTCCGCGAAGGGATTTTCGCTGGGATAGTAGTTGTAGGCGTCGCGGCGGACGAAAGCGCCGAGTGTCAATACGGCATTGGAGCTGATGAAGTGCGTCCAGGAGGGCGCGATGTTGAAGGTTCCGATCTTCGAGCGCTGGTCCGTCGGTCCGACGGGCATCTCCGTTCGGCCCGAGGCCGCCGTTGTCAACCACCACTCCGTACCAAGGGGTAGCGTTTTCGGCGTCGAACGAATTGGGCGTCTGAAACCAGGAACGCGTGTAGGCGAGGTTCAAATGAATCGAGTCGCCAGTTGAGATTTGGTAGTCCACTCGGTCGAAGATGTTTTCCTCGTTGCCTTTGTCGTGCATGACGGCGAACTCCGGAGGGTCAAGAAACCGGCCGCTGTTCAATCCACTCAACCGCGATGAAATTTCCCCATTTCTGGCCGCCGTAGGCCAGGTCGAAGCCGGCGCTGGAGGAGCCAAACGCCCCGTAAGAAGCCGTGACGGCGCCATGAGGAGTGGTAACGCCCAGGCCCGAGCGTGTGGTGGCCACAATCACGACGCTGGTCTTGCCACCGAATTCGGCGGGCGGCGCGCCGGAAATGACTTCCAACGACTCGATCGAATCGATCGGAATCTGGTTGGAAAAAACCTTGCTCTGCTGATCGGTGATGGGCTGGCCGTCAACGGAGAAAGAATTCTCGGCGTGGTCGCCGAGCCCGTGGAAGAGGCCGTTGGAGTCCGCCGCGATGCCGGGAGTCGTCAGCGTGACGAGCGAACTCAGTGATGACGATTGACTTTCGAGCGGAAGCTTCTCGAACAAAGCGCGGTCCACGTCCGTATGAAACGTAGAATCGTTCTCCAAGAGGTCGCCTCCACCCTCCACGGTCACGGTGCTGGATGCTCCCTCCACTTTCAGAGTAATCGGAACGCTTAAAGGTACGGCGGACCGGATCTCCACATCCTGGGCGTAGGATTCGAATCCTTGGGCTGTTACGGAAAGGTGGTAGGGGTTGAATGGCACGTTCGGGAAGGTAAAGTTGCCGGAGCTATCGGTCGTGGCAGAACGCTCCAATCCGCTCACGGGGTTATGAATCGTGACGGTAGCATTCACAACTACGCCACCCGACGGATCCACGACCGTGCCGGAAATAGATGCAGATTGCGCGTGCGCGCCTTGTGCCATGGAAAGAATCAAAAGACACAATACCGGCAACATCCAAAATAGCTTTCTGCAATTCATATGAATCTCCCTAAGCCCCCGTTGGGCTTGTCCAGTCGTTATGGTGGGGAAAATGCGCGGAACTCAGCGCTCGCGAACGAGCGGAAATAGAGAGTTCCACGTGCCGATTTTTCTTATGGATGAATTACGACTGGGTGGGAGGCGCGCGTGAGGAAGTTTGATCGAAAACCAGTTCAAGGTGAGGATCAACGGAGCTGGCCGGATCCAACCAAGCTACTGCATGTGGCCTGGGCAGCGTGGTGCCATGCGAGAAGTCAACCGTTACAGAGTGAGCGAAATGGCAGATCCGGCAGTGCTGGTCTTCGAAGGATTGGTTGTGCCAGTGGCTCGCTGCCTGGAAAGTAAAAGACAATACGACAACAGCCACAAGGATGGCCGCGAATCTGTATGCAGTTCGGCGTGACATCTGCAGCCCTGATTGCTCGCTCATCTCATACCTGCAGCACGTCGCCATCTTTGGCGACCATTTCGTAGAGGACCGGGTTCACAAAAAAGCCCAGGAAAAGCCGCGAAATCAGACCGGCCACGATCACGATCGCGAACGGCTTTTGCGTGTCCGAACCGATTCCGGTGGAAAGCGCCGCGGGAAGCAAGCCAAGACACGCGACGAGCGCGGTCATCATGATCGGGCGCAACCGCAAGAGCGAAGCATCCAACGTAGCGGTGCGAATATCTTTCTTCTCCAGGCGCAGCTTGTTGATGTAGGACACCAGAATCACGGCCGTTTCCACTGAAACCCCCATCAGCGCAAGCAGCCCGAGCACGGAAGACACGCTGAACGGCGTGTGAGTGAGTTTCAATGCGATCAGAGCGCCCACGGGTTCGGTCATCAAGACGCCGAGCGCGATGGTGACCGGGAATTTGAAATTCCCATACAGCGCAAAGAGAATCAGGAAAATCAGAAGGACGGCTAGCGGCCCCACGATGATCATTTGGTGTTCCGCTTCCAGGAGTTCGCCGTACTCGCCGCCCCAGTTAATGCGATAACCGGTGGGCAAGGATTTGGTGACGTCTGCGATCGCTCGCTGGCCTTCTTCTACCGCGCCCGCCAGGTCGCGCCCCTCGATGCTGTATTGCACGCCGATGTAGCGCGAATTATTTTCGCGATAAATAAAGGAAGCGCCGTTGGCTTCGCGAATATCCGAAAGCTCGCTTAGAGGAATTTGCTGGCCCGTGGGTGTGCCAACTAACAGATTGCCGATTTGCTGGGCGTTTTCACGGAACTCCGGCCTCATGCGCACGACGAGATCGAATAATTTCTCGCCTTGGATTACCTGCGTAGCCGCTTGGCCGCCGACGGCTGCCTGCACCACCCCTTCGACGTCGGCGACGTTGATGCCGTAACGCGCAATTTTGTCGCGATCCACCTGCACCAGAAGACTGGGCTGGCCCAGTTCGCGCACGACGGTCAGTTCGGTGAAGCCCCGCACCTTCGAAAGGCGCCGCTTTATTTCGAGTGCCCTGTCTTGCAGTACATTCAGATCCGAACCGTAAATCTTTACCGCCAGCGCGCTCTTCAGTCCGGTCAGCGCTTCGTCCACGGCATCCTCGGCGGGCTGCGTGTAATTGAAAATAATTCCGGGGTAGGCGTCGAGCTGCTTTTGAAGATCCTCGATCAGCTCCGGTTTGTTGTGAATGGCGCCTTTTTTCCAAATCGCGTCTTTATAAGGCTTCAATCCCACATAAAATTCGCAGTTGAAGAATCCAGTCGGATCTGTTCCATCGTCAGGACGGCCTAATTCGGAGCCGACCTCCGTTACCTGCGGATATTTGGCCAGGATATCGCGAATCTGCGGAGCGATCTTGGCCGCTTCTTCGTACGAAATGGTGTAAGGCATGGTCGCGCGAACCCACAACGCACCTTCATCGAGGTGGGGCATGAACTCGCCGCCGATGAATGGAATCAGCAAAAGTGAAGCAGCGAAAATCACCGTGGCTGCCAGCATGGTGATCTTCGGACGGTTCAGGCACCAGGTGAGCTGCCCAGCGTACCGCGTGCGGACCCATTCGAATGGCTTGTTCACGCGTTCGCGAACGCCCTTCTTAAACCAGTAGGAGCACATCACCGGCACGAAGGTGAGCGTCAGGATTAGCGCGCCCACTAGAGCGAGCGACATGGTGTCCGCCATGGGATGGAAAAGCTTTCCCGAAGGTCCGGTGAGTGCGTAGATGGGAATGTATCCGGCGATGATTACCGCGACGGAGTAGAAAATCGGGCGATCCACGTCTTTCGCAGCCGCGAGGATCACTTCCTGCAGATTGTATTGCTGGCCTTCGCGCAATCCTAGTTCGCGGTAAATATTTTCGACCATCACCAGCGTTCCGTCGATGATGATTCCGAAGTCGATCGCGCCGATGGAAAGCAAATTTGCAGCGACGCCATTGGCATGTAAGAAGATGAAGGCGAAAAGCAACGCGAGAGGAATGGTCAGGGCCACGATGACGGCAGCGCGCATGCTGACCAAAAAGAAAATCAGCACGATCAAGACCAGCGTCATGCCCAGCAGCAGATTGTCCTCGACGGTACTGATTGTGAGACGCACGAGGTCGCTACGGTCGTAAAACGGACGCACTTTTACATCCGGCGGCAGAATATGCTCGTTCAGTTCTTTGGTTTTTTCCTCGACACCTTTCAGAACGTTCTGGGTTTGGTCGCCGCGGAGCATCATGATGACGCCTTCGACGGCGTCATCGTTCTTGTTGAATCCGAATTGGCCCAGGCGTGGGGCGTGGCCGATCACGACGTCGCCCACATCGCGAACGTGCACCGGCACGCCATTCTGCGCACCGATAACTACGCTGCCGATGTCCGCTTCGTTTCGGATCAGACCGAGTCCGCGAACGTAGTAAAACTGCTCGCCCTGCGAATAAAATCCGCCGCCGGTGTTCGCGTTGTTGAGGCTCAGTTGCTGAATCACGGTAGGAACTGTGATGTGGTAGCCATAGAGCCTGGCGGGATCGAGCAACACTTGATACTGCATTACGGTTCCACCGAACCCGGAATCGTCCGCTACCCCGCGAACTTGCTTGTATTCCCTTTCGATTACCCAATCTTCAAAAGTTTTTAATTCTTGTGGAGAACGATCAGGACTTTCGAGCACGTAGCGATACACCAAGCCGGAAGGGCTGGACAAAGGAGCGAGTGTGGGCTGCACGCCGGCGGGAAAAGTCACCTCGCTCAGGCGTTGAAAGACAATCTGTCGCGCGAAATAATCGTCAGTGTTTTCGTCAAAAGTGAGGATCACATCCGAGAGGCCGTACAGAGAAATCGAGCGCTGGATGGCCATCTTCGGCACGCCATTCATTTCCACTTCGGTAGGCAGCGTAACCAGACGCTCTATTTCTTCCGCCGCGTGCCCGGGCCACTGCGTGATGATCTCCACCATGGGCGGCGACAAGTCAGGGTAGGCATCCACGGGCATGCGCTGGAACGAGATTCCGCCTGCGATGATGACGAACCCGACCAGCATCAGGACCAGGAATCTCTGCTTCAGCGCGAATTGGACGATTCGATTAATCATCGAGAGTCTGCCGCTTTAGTGCTGGAACGAATTGGCGAATTGCAGGAATAGGCTGCCGTTCGCCGCCACTTTATCTCCGGGCGAAAGCCCTTTTAGAATTTGCGTTTGACCATTTTCAGTTTGTCCAATATCCACGGGGCGCCGGCCGAATTGATTGGAATTGGAGGCCACGTAAACGAACGGCTGATTTTCGTCGTCGCGCAGGATCGAAGAATCGGGCACGGCAATTGCGTTCAAGATCGTTCCGGCAGTGACCGTTGCAACGCAGTACATATCCTTTTTTAATTTTCCGCCGGGATTATCAACCACGATGCGGGCTTGCAAAGTGCGCGTGTTGGGGTCGAGCGCGGGGGAAATAAACGAAATCTTGCCGGAAAATTTGTCGGGATAGGCATCGGTGGTGATGGTGGCCTGATCGCCGTCTTTCACGTAAGCGAGGTCGTCCTGATAAATATTCGCCATCACCCAAACGGTGCTCATGTCCGAAATGGTGAAGGCCTGGGTAGTGCCGGCTTGCATCACCTGTCCCGGCGAAACGAGCCGTTCCACGATTTCTCCACCGATGGGCGCCAGCAACGGAATCTGCGCTGAGATGGGAGATTTCTCCAGATCTTCCGGCTTCGGTATTCCCAGAATTCTCATCCCCTCCTGGGCCGCACTCAAATCCGCCTGAGCTTGTATGCGATCGGACTCAGCCTGCAGCAGGTCTCGATCCGCGATGGCGTGATGGGCAAAGAGGTCCTGGGCCCGCTCGTAATTCTTATCCGCCACGCGAAATGTATCCCGTGCCTTCAAATAGGCAGCCAGCAGCAGCGAATAATCCGGGCTGCTGACTTCCAAAAGCGGCTGCCCGCGTTTGACGCGGTCGCCGGGGACTACCAGAATCTTGGCAACGGGCCCTCCCACTTGGGTAATCACGGGTGTGGTATTGAATGCGTTATAAGCCACGGCTCCGGTAAGACGCAGCGTGCGCGTAAGCTTCGACGCTTGCACGGTTACAACCTGCACGTGCGACATCTGATCCTGAGGGATGGTGAACAACCCGGCTGTTTCGGTCTTCGGTTGGGACGAAGAGAACGATGTCATTTCATTCGCGCCCCGTTCGGAGTTGCAGCCGGCGAGCAAAATCGCCAGCGCTGCGGCGGAGCCGATGCACGTCGTGCGTTTTATAATTCGACAATTCTTCATGGCAAACTCCTCACTCCTACGGCCTCGCGAAGCTGCTCGACCGCCGTCAAATAAGCGGCGAGAGACTGGCGATAAGCCAGCTCGGTGGCCCGGTAACTGCGCTCGGCATCGAGATAGTCCAGGAGGCTTGCGGCGCCGCGCTTGTAGGAATACTCGCTGATGTCGCGCGATTCCTTCGCGGCATCAAGGTATCCAGCGCGATAGAGCGAGATGACCTGGTCGTTGTCGCGGACGGCCTCGTAGGCATTCAGGACATCGCTCATCACCTGATCGTTCGCCGCGAGTTCCAGCTCCTGCGCCTGATTGATGGCGTAATTCGTGCGCGCAATTTCGCCCTGATTGCGATTGAAGATTGGAATCTGAAGGCTGCCGAAAATCGAAGCGGTGTTCGTCTCGCTTACATGGTCGTAATTGAATGTGCCAGTCACATCCACTTTTCCGTTGGCCTTGGCCAGTTCGTACTGGCTCTTCGCGGCGATCACGCCTTGTTGCGCGGCGCGCAGATCGGCGCGGCTCTGCAGGGCTTTTAGCTGCAAGTCTTCCAGTTTGATAGTGACCGGCAGGTAGTCGAAATCTGCGGACACGTCGTAATCCGCACCCACGGTTTGGTATCCGAGGAATTGCCGGAGGCCGACGAGCGCTTGAATCTTGGCGAGTTGCGCCTGCGAGACGTCGCTCTGGAACTGCAGCAATTGGAGCTTGATCTTCAGATAGTCGCCTTCGCTGATGTCGCCGGCCTTGTAACGCGCTTGGCTGATGTCCACGGTGTTCTGAAAGCTCTTCATATCCTCTATCGCCAGATCGAGCGTAGATTCGGCGAGCTGAACGCTCACAAATTGCTGGGCCACGCTGAAAGTGAGAGTGCGCTCGTTGTCGGCAACGGTCGATTTCGTCTGTGCCGTGGTGTCCTGGGCGGCTTGCAGGCGGTGCTGCCGCTTTTTCCCGCGCTCAAAAAGATAAGAAACGCCAATATCAAACTGCATGACGTTGTCGACGTAGTCCGCGTTAAATTCGTTGGGCTGAAAGATGGGCAGGAATTGCGCGTCCGCGGTCAGTACCGGGTTCGGCCGCAGATTTGCAGTGATTTCCAGCGCTTGGTTTTGCTGGATGGTCGTCTCAGCGGCCTTCAAATTGTGGTTGTGCTCAAGAGCCAATTGGATGGCTTCATCCAGCGTCAGGCGAACAGCGCCGTGAACTTGCGCCGCGGGCGCTTGTATCTTGGGTGCCGGCGGAACAGGCGGCTGCGCCGGGGGAGCCTGCGCGCTGGACTTCGGCGCAAGAATCCCACCACAAAAAGACACCACGAGTAAAAGCACTGCGAGTCGCACACGCTGTACGTGCATAGTTTTCAACCTCTGCTAAACGGATAGGAAGTGAATCGGAGCGCCGCAAGCGAGCGACGCCGAACCAACGGGGTAATTAGACGGCGGGTGGTGCGCGGGCCGGAAGACGAGGCGCCAAAGGGGCCGGCGTAAAAGCCGGCTCAGAAGGTTCGGGCCGGAATCCCAACTGGGCCAATGCTGGAGTGCGGTCGCTTGAAAGCGTCCGCTCCATGGGCTGATGATTTACATGGCAAATCGAGCAGTTCGCTTCCGAAGAGTTTGCGTGGTGATGCCAGACGCTTCCCAGTGTGGTGACGAAGACCAACAGCACGATCAGTGCTAGCGAGACCAGCAAACACCGGATTGCCTTATGGTTGCGCATCGATTTGTGAGCCTGCCGCAGACCCAATCTTAATCATATAGCAGATGGCTGCGAGCGCAAATGGGTTGTGCCTGCCAACAACTGCCTTAAGACGCCCGAAGACAAACCATCAGTTCGTGTGTTCCAGGGCCTTCTCCACCATCGCGACGCATTTTTCCACGCGCTTGCGCAGCGGCCCATCGATCTCCTGCTGCCGCCGGCGCAGCGAAAATGTCTCATCGGCGATGTTCAGGGCAGCCAGCACTGCGACTTTCAGCGAATCCACCATGCGCGTCGATTCGGCTATCGAGCGCATTTTGCCATCCACGAAATCGGCCAACTCTTTCAGATATTCTTCGTTCCCGTCCGCGTTCACATTGTAGCTTTGGTCGTAAATTTCTATTTTCACGATCACGCTCCCGGCTGAGCTTCCGCCCATTGTCGACCATCAATCACCCGCGCGCAATGGTCTTGATGCGATACCGAGGGCCGCTTGAGGTTAGCTTGCGCGCAAGCTGGCGCCAAGCTTTTGTTCGAGTGCAGTGACGATGCGAGAACGTGAATTCAGCAAGCTGCGCGTCGGTAAGCGTGGCCTGCGGGCTTTGGAATTTCGCGCGGATCATCAGCGAATATTTTCCCGCGGGAATCTGACCGCCGCGAAAGAGATCGGCAGCCTCAATGGTCTGAATTTCCGCGATTCCGAGGGTGCGGATCGTCTGTTCGACTTGCGCAAACGTTACACCATCCGCCAAGACCAGTGAAAAGTCCCTCTCCACGGCGGGGTAGCGCGGCCAGGGCACGAAGCGCAGAGCGGCATGTGTCGATTCAATGCCCAGCAAGAGCGGCTCGAGCTTCAGCTCGGCAACGTACACGTCCTGCCTTAACTTCAATTGCTCCGCGATGCGGCGAACGAGTTGGCCCGCAATACCCAACTGCTCGCCTGTGTGCTTCACAAGAGAAAATTGAGCAGAGCGCGCGGAAGAGAGCCAAGCTGGGACGCCCGATTGCCAGTCCAATCCGCCGGCCAACTCGCCAAGGCGGTCGAGGTCACCTTTCAAATCGGCGAAACTGAATTCACGCGCTGCTTCGTGGATTGTTTTCTCCCGCGCTAGTCCGGTGGCTCCCAGAGTGAGAACAGCCGTTTCCACCGGCGCTCCGTTGCGCAATTCGTATGTCTTGCCAATCTCAAATAGCCGCAGATCGCGATTGCCGTGATTCAGGTTCCACTCGATAGCGCGAACCATGCTGACGATACCGGTCGAGCGCATCACCGAAGCATCTTCCGCGAGTGGATTGCCGATCACAGCGGGCTGAAATCCTTCCGCGCGAAACAGCGCGTCGCGTTGAGCATCTACGATCGGGATCTCAACAATTTCCTGGTAGCCGAGGCCGGTCGCACGTTCGACCAAGCGGTCGGTCGCTTCGGCGTGAGGCAAACGATGCGTAGGCCTTTTCGCGGGTGGAAGACGCGGCGGGAATTTGTCGTAGCCATAATGGCGGGCAACTTCCTCTACCAGATCAATCCCACGAGTCACGTCACGCCGCCACGAAACCTGCCGGCATTCCCACACCGCCGCGAGGGATCCTTCGCTGCCGCGATTCGCGTCCACGCGCATGGGATGGAATCCAAGCGCGCTCAAAATGTCTTCCACTTCGCGGTCCGGGACATCCGCGCCCATCACGCGCAAGATTTCCTTTCGCGCCAATTGAATTTTCTTTTCGGGCTCGCGAGAAGGATACACATCCACAACGCGAGCGAGAATTTCGCCGCCTGCTACTTGCTGAATTAATTCCGCGGCACGCCGCGAAGCCAGCTCCGCCATTTCCGGATCCGCGCCGCGCTCGAAGCGGTAGGAAGCTTCCGAGCGCAGCCCCAGCGCTTTCGCCGTGCGTCGAACCGAAATGGGATCGAACCAGGCAGCCTCCAGCAAAATGTCCCGAGTGCTGAAGCTAATTTCGGTATCTGCTCCACCCATCACGCCGCCGATACCGATGGCGCGCGCTGCGTCTGCAATCACGCACATGTCTTTTGCCAGCGTTCGCTCCATGCCGTCGAGCGTGCGGATCTTTTCGCCCGGTCGGGCGCGCCGCACGATGATGCGCCGGTCGCTTAGTTTATCCAGGTCGTAGGCGTGCATCGGCTGGCCCAGCTCGAACATCACGTAATTCGTGATGTCCACCACGTTGTTGATGGACTTTTGCCCCATCGCTTCCAGGCGCTGCCTCAGCCAGTCCGGCGAAGGCTGCACTTTCACTCCGCGCAAAACGCGCGCGGTGAAACGCCCGCAGAGTTCCGGCGCTTCGATTTCAACGCGCGCCGCATCCCCGACCTTCTCAGCAGATTCTTTCAACTTCGGCTGCAGGGGCTTGAGCGGCAAACGATAGATGGCTGCAACTTCGCGCGCGATACCGTAATGTCCAAGGCAATCAGGACGGTTCGCCGTAACTTCCGCGTCCAGAACCGGTCCCGCGACCGATTCTTCCACCGAATCAATCGCCACGCCGGCCAGAGAAAGCCGCGCCTTCAAGTCAGCAGGCGCTGCCTTCACGTCTACAAATTCTTTCAGCCAGTTGTAGAGAACCTTCATGGTTGAGAGCTCAGCCTAAAATCCCGTGAAGTTCGAGCGTCGCAGGTTAAAACCAGCAAGAACGCTACCGCACGCGGTTCACGCTATGGAAATTGTTGCAAGAACCGCACATCATTCTGAAACAGCAGCGGCACTTCGGTGACGCCGTACTTCATCATGGCCAGCCGATCCACGCCCATGCCGAACGCAAAGCCCGAGAGCCGCTCCGGGTCGTATTTCACGAAGCCGTACACCGCAGGATTCACCATGCCCGCGCCGAACAATTCGATCCAGCCGGAAAATTTGCAAACGCGGCAGCCTTTTCCGCCGCACACGTGGCAAGTCGCGTCGACTTCGGCGGAAGGCTCGGTAAAGGGAAAATAACTCGGACGCAAGCGCGTCTTCGTTTTCGGCCCCAGAAATTCGCGCGCGAAATACTCCACCGTGCCTTTGAAATCGCAGAAGGTGATGTCGGTGTCCACCGCGAGGCCTTCAATCTGGTGGAACATATAGCCGTGCGTCGCGTCCGGATTATCGCGGCGATACACTTTTCCGGGCACCACGATGCGCACAGGCGGCTTCTCTTTTTCCATCGTGCGAATCTGCATCGGCGAAGTGTGCGTGCGCAGCAGATGGCTGCTCTGTGCGCCTTCGATATAAAAAGTGTCCATGTTGTCGCGCGCGGGATGATGCTCGGGAATGTTGAGCGCTTCGAAATTGTAATAGGGCGTTTCGATCTCAGGGCCTTCGACCACGCTGAAACCGATCGCGGTGAAAATCCGCTGAAGTTCTTCGAAGGTTTGGCGGATGAGATGGCGCGTGCCGAAAGCGCGCTCGATGCCGGGAAGCGAGAGATCGATTTTGTCGCGCGCCGCCGCCGTTTGTTCAGACGCAGCTTCCATCGCCCTCTGGCGTTCTGCGATAACCGATTCGATGTGAGCTTTGAGCTTGTTCAGTTCTTGACCGACGGCGGGCTTCAACTCCGGCGGCGCAGTCTTCAGCCAGTTATTCGTGATTTGCGTGAGAAGTCCTGCTTTGCGGCCGGTCCATCGGAGGACGAAAGCTTGCAAACTTTCCCGGTCGGAAGAATGAACTATGGCTTCTTCGTCGAACCGCTGGCGTGCTTCAGCGAATAACTCCGCAACGACTTCGGGAGTCCTTGCGCCGAGCCGCTCAAGCGCTTGCGCTATGGGGTCGTTGTTGGTCGTCATCGATGGGCCTGGGCTCTACCAGCGCGGAAAAACGCCGGCCTGAAGGCCGCCGCTACAATATCATTGCCGGACTAGCCTTCGTCGCGATGTCGAACATGCTCCGGCTTGGCGTGTGCCTTCGCATCCGCGTGGCGCTTTCGCCACATGCTGTTTTACCGACGCAACTAGCGCGGTAAATCCGTCCGCGTCATGCACGGCCATGTCCGCCAGGATTTTTCGGTCCAGCTCGATGCCGCCCACTTTCAGCCCGTGAATCAACTGGCTGTAAGTGATGCCGTTATTGCGGGCTGCCGCGCCGATGCGCTGAATCCACAGCGTGCGGTAGTCGCGTTTGCGAGTCCGCCGGTCGCGGTAGGTGTAGCGCAGCGAGCGGTTCACCGCTTCCTTTGCCGAGCGGTAGAGTTTTCCCTTGGTAAGGAAAAACCCCTTTGCGTGTTTCAGCAGCTTTTTGCGCCGGGCGCGGCGCTTGGTTCCACGTTTAACTCGAGGCATAGCTTGATCTCCTATTGCGTGTATTGGGCGCCATCAAGACGCTTCCAATAAAATTGTGCTGCTGTTGCTGCACGGGGAGACAAACGTGGCCAGCAGCCCGCAAAAATCACGCAGGCAGCAAGACGGGTTTGTCTCGTAGGACTGCTTTTGCGCTCCCGCGATTTACGCCGGAGCACCGGCCGGCAGGCACCCGTTACGCTCTGCCAAGCACGGTAAAAATCTCTTGCGCGTTCGCGCATGCTGCAAATCTAAAGCAGCTATTCGATGCCGTAGGGCAGCGCCAGCCGGATGTTCCGCACATTCGACGGATTCACCACCACAGCATTCGCCAGCTTGCGCATGCGCCGCGGTTTCTTGGTACCGAGCAAATGGCGCTTGCCGGAATGCCAGCGCATAATTTTGCCCGTGGAAGTAATCTTGAATCGCTTGGCTGCGCCACGATGTGTCTTCAGCTTCTTTTTCTTGTTCTTCTTCACAATTTCCTCTTCAACCGAATTTGCGCAGCGTCGCAATACCACTGCAAAAAACTACGCCTGTTCGCCCGCCGGACGCGCCGCGGGTGCCGCTGCTCCCGCGCCTTTTTTCGGAGCCAGCAGCGCGAGAAGAATATTTGCTTCCATGCGCGGCCCGAATTCCACTTGCGCGTGATCGACGATATCTCTCATCAGCCGGTCCATCTTAGCGCGGCCCACATCCTGGTGCGCCATTTCGCGCCCGCGATGAAAGATCATGGCCTTCACTTTATAACCTTCGCCGAGAAATCGGATGATCTGGTTCTTGCGAACCTGGTAATCGTGCTCGGCCGTGGAGGGCCGGAACTTCACTTCCTTGATGTGCGAACTCTTCTGATGCTTCTTGGCTTCGTGAGCTTTCTTGTTCGCTTCGTAGAGAAACTTGCCGTAATCCACAATTTTGCAGACGGGCGGCACCGCATTCGGCGAAATTTCCACCACGTCCAGCCCGGCCTCTCGCGCGGCTTTCATCGCGTCGGGAAGAGTCATCACGCCTAGCTGGTTTCCCTCTTCGTCCACCACGCGAACTTCACGAGCGCGGATTCGCTCGTTTACTTTGAGACCACTGCTTCCACCACGCTCTGCGATAAACTCACCTCCCGGACTTGCGAAACTATCTTCGCGGCCCGCTTTCCCTCGCTCCCAATGGCAGAAATGCGCGTCGGGAGGCGCGGGTCAAAAAGTATAGCACGGCTCAGCCGCTCCCCCGCAACCCACAAAATTGAAACTATTAAGCGTTCCTCCGCGTATACTCCGTGGCAACCGAAAGCTCTCGCACGGGGGATAAACATGAATTCGCGCAAAGGTCTTTGCATCGGCCTGCTCGTCCTGATTTCGTCTTTGACTCTTTTACCGCGCAAGCAAAACAGGGGCCTGGACCGGGCGCGCAGCCTGCCACCGCGATGCCGTCGGTGCTCACCGTTCCGCCCGCGGCGCAACCCTCCGCCAACTTTAACGCCGACGCTGCCACCGAAGCCTACCTGGCGCAGATTCCCGCCGACGCGACCGCAAAATCCGATGCCTACTTCGAAGGCGGTTACTGGCTCATTCTGTGGGATTTTTTGTACGGCGCAGTGGTTTGTCTTTTACTGCTAAATCTCCGCTGGTCCGCGGGCATGCGTAATCTTGCCGAACGCATCACCCGCTTCAAGCCGCTCCAAACGCTGATTTATTGGGCGGAATATCTGGTGGTCACCTTCGTTCTGGGTTTTCCGCTTGCTGTTTATGAAGGGTACTTCCGCGAACATAAATACGGTCTCGCCACGCAGACGTTCGGTCCTTGGATGGGCGACCAGTTCAAAGACCTCCTGGTCGGTATAGTGCTGGGCGGCATATTGGTCATGCTTCTTTTTGGCGTGGTCCGCCGGCTGCCTCGTACGTGGCACATCTGGGCCGCACTAGTCGCTTTTATTTTCGCGATGTTCACCGCTCTGATCGCTCCCGTTTTTATTTTCCCCATATTCAACAAAATCACGCCCCTTAACGATCCCAAAGTCACCCAGCCCATCCTCAGCATGGCTCATGCCAACGGCATTCCGGCAAAAGACGTTTACGAAATTGACGCTTCGCGCCAGTCCACGCGCATGAGCGCTAACGTCAGCGGCTTTGGCAGCACCATGCGCATCACGCTCAATGACAATCTTCTTCGCCGCGCTTCGCCCGAAGAAATCCAATCCGTGATGGGACACGAGATGGGCCACTACGTCCTGCATCACATTTACAAAGACATGCTTTTCATTCTCATCGTGATCGTTGTGGGATTTTCCCTGTTGCGCTGGTCTCTGGACTGGTCGTTGAAACGCTGGGGAGAGAAATGGCAGATTCGAGGCGTCGGCGATATTGCAGTCCTTCCGCTCGTATTGCTGATCCTCTCGATTTTCGGTTTCGTCTTCACGCCGATCCAGAACACGCAGACGCGAACCAACGAGCATGAAGCCGACATGTACGGCATCAACGCCAGCCGCCAGCCCGACGGCTTCGCGCAGGCTGCCATTCACCTGGGCGAATATCGCAAGATGAGCCCCGGCCCCGTCGAAGAATGGATTTTCTTCGATCATCCGAGCGGCCGCCACCGCATCCACGACGCCATGCAATGGAAGGCGGAAAACCTAAAGCTCTTTACTCCACAGTCCAATCCGTGAGAGTTGTCAGACCCGTCGAGAGTTATTTTGAATTGAAGTTCAGAGGCCGAAGCCTTGGACGCCGCGCTAGAGGATTTGGCGGGAATTGATTTCGGCGCGGAGGTCGGTGACGAATTGGTCGAGGGGGCGCGGGCCCAGGTCGCCCTTCGAGCGGTGGCGCACGGCGACGGTGCCGGCTTCGGCTTCCTTGCCGCCGATGATCAGCATGTAGGGAATCTTTTCGAGCTGGGCGTCGCGGATTTTCGCTTGCAGCTTTTCGTTGCGGTCGTCCAGATGGGCGCGGAAGCCCGCGTCCTTCAATTTTTGCGTAACCTGCTGCGCGTAGTCGATGAATTTTCCGCTCACGGGCAACACCGTCGCTTGCACCGGAGCGAGCCAGGCGGGAAACGCTCCGGCGTAGTGCTCGATCAGCACGCCGAAGAATCGCTCGATTGACCCGAACAGCGCGCGATGAACCATCAGCGGCTGGTGGCGCGAACCGTCTTCGCCCACGTACTCGAGCTTGAAGCGCGCCCGGCAAATTGAAATCGAATTGCACGGTGGTGAGCTGCCAGGGACGGCCGATGGCATCCACGAGTTTCACGTCGATCTTCGGCCCGTAAAACGCCGCTTCGCCGGGAATGTATTTGTAGGGGACGTTCATGCGCTTCAGCGTGTTGGTGAGCGCGGCTTCCGCACGTTGCCCAGTCTTCGGGGCTGCCGGCATAGTCCTGCGGGCGCGAAGGATCGCCGCCGGAAAGCTCCACTTCGTAGCTGTCGAAGCCGAAAACCCGCAGCACTTCCCAGGCGAATTCGACGCAGTCCTGAATTTCCTTTTCGATTTGCTCCGGCATGCAAAAGATGTGCGCGTCGTCCTGGGTGAAACCGCGCACGCGCAACAAACCGTGCAGCACGCCCGAGCGCTCGTAGCGATACACGGTGCCCAGCTCGGCCAGCCGCACGGGAAGCTGCCGATAACTGCGCAATTGCGATTTGTAAATCAGGATGTGCCCCGGGCAATTCATGGGCTTGAGCTGGTAATCGGCCTTTTCAACTTCGATCGGGCCGAACATGTTCTCGCGATAAAAATTCGCGTGGCCGCTGGTCTTCCACAATTCCAGCAGCATGATGTGCGGAGTGAACACGAGATCGTAGCCGCGGCGAGTCAGCTCGTCGCGCAGCCAGTCTTCCATCTCGCGGCGGATGATGCCGCCCTTGGGATGCCAGAAAATCAAGCCCGAGCCGGCTTCCTCTTGAATGCTGAAAAGATCAAGCTCCTGGCCAAGTTTGCGGTGATCGCGGCGCTTGGCTTCTTCGAGCTTGTGGAGATATTCGTCCAGATCCTTTTGCTCCACGAAACAGGCGCCGTAAATCCGCTGCATCTGCGGATTGCCTTCCTGGCCCTTCCAGTACGCGCCGGCGACGTTCATCAGCTTGAATGCCTTGATGCGGCCGGTGGAGGGGATGTGCGGGCCGCGGCAGAAATCCAGAAATTTTCCGGTGGTGTAAAACGAGACCATGGGCTCGCTGGCCTTTTCTTCCACCAGCTCGCATTTGAATTCCTGATTGCTTTTGCGATACAGCTCGAGGGCTTCCGGCTTCGGAATCATCTTGCGCTCGTTGGGAATATCCTTCGAGGCAAGCTCGTGCATCTTGGCTTCGATTTTTTCCAGGTCTTCGCTGGTGAAAGGCTCTTCGCGCACGAACTCGTAGAAGAAACCGTTATCGATAGGCGGGCCGATGCCGAGCTTTACGTTCGGATACAGCTCCATCACTGCCGCGGCCAGCAGATGCGCGGCGGAGTGGCGGAACACCTGCACTGCGTCGGGATCTTTGGCGGTCAGGATGGAAAGCTTTGGCGTCCTGCTCCAGCGGGCGCGAGAGATCCACCAACTCGCCGTCAGCGCGCGCGACTAGGGCTTCTTTCGCCAAACGCGGCGAAATCTGGTGCGCGATTTGCGCCGAAGTGGTGCCGCGCGGGACTTCGCGGATGGCGCCATCCGGCAACGTGATTTGAACGGTGTCCATGCTGCTGTTTATTCTCCGGTGGAAACCAATAGCTTACTGGCGTGGGCAGAAGCGGTCAAGGCGAGAGCGAGGAGAGGGGAAGGGCGCCCAATTTTGGCGAGGTTCAACCGGGGACCGTTTCAGGCGCGGGCAGCCGAAGCGCGCGGGAAATCGCCGATCATGACCTCCTCTTCGCGGATGATGGGGAACCCTTGCGAAAACGCCATAGCGCGCGCAAGCGCCGCATAGAAGAGGACATTGCTTTCACTCTCCTGGAGCGCCTGCTGGGAGTCCCAGAACGTCATCACTCGCACGTCCGGAGGATTCGATCCCTCCACGCGCAAAACGAGGAGGGCCTGGAACCCCTTGCGTTCGTGCATGAGAGGCCTCGCGGACTCCAGTGCATGGACGAATTCATCGAGCTTGCCGGGCTGAACTGCAAATTGCGTAACGCGTGCGTGCATGGCGCCTCCTGCGATTGCGGGGATTAAGGCCTGGGTTGCCGACGAGTGTAGCGCCAAATGTCCGCCGAGGAAAGGCCGTGATGTGTTGGCGTCAGGATTTGGATTTTCGCGCGCCTTCGAGCATGTCCCAGGCGGCGTCAGGCAAGTCCACGAAGTCATTGAATTCGCCCGCCCCGCGCAGCCACAGACCGCCGTCGATCACTACGCATTCGCCATTTACGTAATCGGCCTGTTCGCTCAAAAGATAGACGGCGAGGTTGGCCAGCTCCTCATGGCGACCGAAGCGTTTCATCGGATGATGATTCTTCGCGCGCTCTTCGAATTCCTTCGAGGGCAACAAGCGGGAGAACGCGCCCTCGGTGGGGAACGGTCCCGGCGCAATCGCATTCAGCCGGATGTGGTAACGCGCCCATTCCACGGCGAGCGAACGCGTCAGCGCGAGTACGCCCGCTTTAGCGCACGCGGAAGGAACGACGAATCCCGATCCGGAATTCACCGCGGCGTAGGTGGTCACGATATTCAGAACGTGTCCGGGCTGCTTCTTGGCGATCCATTTTCGCCCCAGGGCCAGCGTGCAGAAGAATGTGCCTTGCAGCACGATGCCCACTACGGCGTTGAACGCGTTCGGTGAAAGTTTTTCCGTGCGCGCGATAAAGTTGCCGGCGGCGTTGTTGACCAGCGTGTCCACGCGGCCGAATTCTTTCTCCGCCGCTTCGATGGCTTTTTCCACCGCGTCGAAATCGCGAACGTCCGCCGAGAAATAAGCGGCTTTCGCGCCCTGCCGCACGAATCTCTTCGGTGGTTTGCTTCAGCGGCTCCTCACGCCGGCCGACGATAAAGAGGTTCGCTCCCAGTTCCGCAAATCGCAGCGCCATCGAACGGCCTAATCCCGTCCCGGCTCCGGTAATGAAGATTGTGCGGCCTTTCAGCAAATCTTTTTGAAACATGGACTGCCTCCGAAATGCGGGACGTAGTGGGCCGCGGGCAAAAATTCCTTGGGCAACGGCGTATCGGGAGTTTCTTCTTGCCAGTAAGATTGTCACCACCCACCAGCGGGTGCCATCGAAAAATAACTGAAAACTATTGATGCCGCGCGCGAACGGCACCACGTCTTTGCCATCGTGGCGGGATTCATAGGTGCTGAAAATTTGCATGATGTTGCCGTAGCGGTCGGCGTGCCGCGATGCTTCTCTCTCGAAGAAGCCGTTCTTTTCAAAATAAGGATCCGCCGCGGGTGATGTAATCGTCCGGCGTGAACACGCGTGCGCCGAGATTGCCGTCCTTTCCCTTTTGAACGGCGATCAATCGCGCTCCGGGAACAAACAGAGAGCGGAAACGATCCCAGTCGCGTTTCCCGGCGGGACCGGAAATCACTCGTAGGTTGCGGCAAGGATCGCGTCCGGCGATGCAACATCTGCCGGTTTTGCCGCCGGCGGAGCGGCAGGAGCTGTGGAAACTTGCGGCGCTTGCGATTGTGCTGGAGACGACTGAGATTGCGTTTGCGATTGCGCCGTAGCGGACGCCACAGCAAAAACGAGAACAAAAACGAGAAAAGAAGCTAGCTTCGAACCTGACATTAATCCCTCCGGCGACTCACCGCTCCAGCCCCCAAGCCGCAGGCGCGCAGCTTAAACCCGGGCAGGCACGCAATTCCACAATATTCTCACGATCTGACGAGCCTAGAAATCGACGTGGAAGCGAAGGGCGGGGACGAAGACGGGGCCGCGATCTTTGTTGTAGCCGGGGTTGTTGATGTGCTGAAGGTCGAAGGAAGCAAAGAAGCCGCGCCAGAGATGCGCGGTGTAAAAGCCCTCAAAGATTTTTTCGTGGCCGTAACTCAGCGCGCCATCGCCGAGAAGAAATCCGCGCCCGCCGAGCGCGAGATATTCCTTGTGGGCGGCGACTATGCCGTTCATCACGAACGCCGCGCCGGCGCGGTCGTTGCGCCGCTTCCATTTTTCGCCTTTCGTGAAGACGCCGAGTTCGAGCGTGCGGTCCACTTCGGTGTAGGCGAAGGATTCGTTGCGGCCGTCACCCCAGCCAAGGCGACCAAAAACACCGAGCTGCGAAGTAAGTTCCTGCTCGAAGTTCAGACCGAAGCCATATTTGTGGCGCCCCTGCTGCCGGGTGGAAATAATGTCTGGCACGGGCGTTTCACCGTTCTTGAAATCACGGATGGATTCCTCATAGCTTCCCATGTTGGCTTGGTTCAAGTAACTGAGTAGGCGTACGGTGCCGGCGCGATGCAGGAAGCGATTTCCAGCGGCGACAAATTCAAGATTCTCGGAGCGCGCTCGCGCGAGGTCGGCATCGAGAAAGATGCCATTGGCGATTTTGGGCATGAGCGCCACGCCAAAGCGCACAGTGAACCAATGATCGTCGTACTCCAGGATGGCGCCATCGGTGTACCCGCGTGTGTTCGCGGCATAGTCGTACGCGCCATTGTTGTCCACAGTCCAATTCAGGAATTGCAGATGGCTGTCGGTACCCCAGGAGTTTGCGTCAAAGAAATCGACTAGGCCGAACTTGCCGATGCGAAACTCAAGGCGGCGGGCGGGAAGCGAAGTCGCCAGGCCAAATGGTCCGCGCTCGGCGGAAACATGATCGTCGCTGAGGGGGATGATCTGGCGCACCATCGCGCGCGCAAGATAGGGAACAAGACCCAATTCGGGGTTGCGCACGACGTCAAGATTGGTGAACCCGGCCAATCCAAAGGCTGCGCTGAGGCCATGACCTCCTGCGCTTTCGACATCCATGAAAACTTCTGTCGTGTGCGTGAGTTCGTAACCAAGGTAAAGCGTATAAACTTTCGACGTGGCGTTCTCCGCCTCGGAGTGGAAACTGTTTGGGCCGCTGTATTTCGCCGGGAAGGACGGATGCCATTGAAAGATGAAGTTGGCTTGGCCCGAGATCCAGAACGGGGCGGTGTCCGAATGCGGAAAGAGCGTCAATACATCTCCGGATTCGGAATTTTCCTGAGCCGTGACCGAGGCAGAATCCTGAGTGCTCGGCGGGCTGGGATTATCGGGTTTTGAATCCTGCGCGCACGCGGAGGGCAGGGCTAAAAGAGACACGAGCAGCAGACAAAAGAGCGGGCAGCCGGATTGGACGAGAAGGCGGCGCATAGGTAAGCGGAACAGGTGCTTTGCGTGAGCTCATTTCCACGCCGGGCAGAGTAAAGCATGTTCTCGTCCAAAAGCCAGATTAAAAGATGATTAAAGGCAAAATTGCCACCCGAAACGCCTACAATCAAAATAAGAGCAGGCATCCCAATTGCCGGATGGGGCCATCTTTAGTAGTCTCTATTGCTGCCGTTGCGCCGGCGACTTCAACCTATAGACCCAGGGGTGAGAAATTTGCAGGGACATTTTCGACCGTCTTTCTGGTTTCTGATGTTCGTGTCGATCGTCACGGTCTCGTGCGGTCAGCAAGTAAACTTTCCTACACCCTCTCTTACATCGGTGGCGCCGACCAGCATCACCACAAGTCAGACGAATCCGTTTGTGCTAACCGTTATTGGCAACAACTTCGTGCAGCAATCTACGATCGTGTGGAACAGCACGCCCCTGTCCACGGTATTCGTGAACACGAGACAGATGACCACGACCGTCCCGCCATCGCTTTACCAAGCCCCGGGTACGGCGACGATCACGGTAGTGACGCCTCAACCGGGCGGCGGTACGACGCAGGGAATTCTCTTTACGATTAGCCCCACGACGAGCCCGGTGCCGAATATCTCTGCGCTATCCCCTTCGGGAGTTCTGACGGGAAGCGGGGGTGTCGAGCTGAAGGTGATGGGCACAAATTTTGTGGCGCAGTCGACCGTGGCAGTGAACGGCAGCAGTCGCACTACGACGTTTGTAGATTCCACGTTGGTTGAGACGGTGCTGAGCGCAGCCGATAGCATAACTCCCGGAGTTTTGCAGATTACGGTCGTGAATCCTTTAAGTCCGACGCCGGGGGGCGGTTCGTCCAATATGTTTCCGCTGAATATTTCGAATCCATCGCCTACTATCAGCGCGGTCTCGCCGACAAGCGTGCAGGCGGGCAGCACACCGAGCACGATAACCGTCACAGGTACCGGCTTCATCAATCAATATTCACAGATTACGGTGAATGGTGTGCCGCGCGCGACAACTTTTGTGAGCGCTACGTCGTTAACGACGCCGCTGACCGGTTCGGATCTTCTTGTGGCGGGCGTGGACCAAGTGCAGGTAGTGACCTCCACGCCCGGAGGCGGCACATCGAATACGCTGACTTTCGCGGTGAACCCGACTCACCTGCTCGGACTGCCCGTACTTGTGGACCTGGCGCCGGATGGTTCGCAGGCGAATGCCGGAATTTGCGGCGGGCTTTCGAATTGCGAGAATGGCACACTGGGGCTGAAACTGACGACCGTAGGTCCTTCGACCAGCACCACCGGGCAATACGTCGCTTTTGCATCAATTTCAAATAATTTACTTACGAACGAACCAAACAACGGGGGCATCGTTTTTATTCGCAACACTTGCACAGCCGTCGCGTCATGCTCGCCCATTACCGTGGCTGTCAGCACGGATCCCGATGGCAATCCGGCCAATGGGGGAAGTTCAGAGCCTAGCCTGGACGCGAGCGCGGACGATGTTGCGTTCACTTCGCTGGCGACAAATTTGGTGACTTCCGTGGGCGTGCCTGTGGGCGCCAGCCAAGTCTATTGGCGGCCGACATGCCTTACGGCGGACTGCGCGGTGACGCCGACGACATTTGTAACGCAAATCGTCTCTGTCTCCGCCGACGGTCTCTCCGCAGGAAATGGCGACAGCTATAACCCGGCTATCAGCTCCGATGGGGAGTTCGTTGCGTTCGTTTCGTTGGCGACGAACTTGGTTTCGAATGTGACGCTAGACGGAATTACGCCGCAAGTATTTCTGCGCGATACGTGCAGCGGTCTGACGTCGCAGACGTGTACGCCCACTACTTTTCTAATATCCACTCCGGACGGGACAACTCCCGGCAACGGCCTCAGCTCAAATCCTTCGGTAGCAGAAAGCGGTTTGTTGATTTCGTTCACGTCGATAGCGTCGAATCTGGGCGCAACTGCTCCGAATCCGAATGGAGCACAGGAAATCTTCCAGCGCAGCACCTGCCTGGATAATTCCTGCACGGCTAACACAACTCTGGTGTCTACACCTGATGGCGTAACACCCGCCGATGGGGCCAGCTCGGAGTCGTCGATTTCCAACACCGGCCAATTCATCGCGTTTGCTTCCACAGCGACGAATTTGGCGACCGGGGCGGGACCGACGCAGCAGATTTATTTGCGGAATACGTGTTTGGATATCACGACGACATGCACGCCTTCGACTACGCTTGTTTCCAGTACGAACGGTGGCGTTCCGGGAAACTCCACGAGCGAATATCCGAGCATTAACAGCACGGGCCTGTACATCGCTTTTGCTTCTTTCTCGTCGAATTTCGCGAGCACCACGAATGGTGTGGAGAACATTTTTGTGAACAGCACCTGCGTGTCGGCTACGACGATTATTGTGACCGACTGTACGGTGAGCACAGTGCTGGTAACTCAAGGGGCCGGCACACAGACGACGCCTTCCAACGGTAACAGTCTAGTGCCGTCGATTAGCCCAGACGGCACTACAGTGAGCTTCCTTTCGTTTGCCAACAACCTGGTGCCGCGGGACAACAATGGACTCGAAGACATTTTTCTAGGTTCGACGTCTTTCCAGGCGTCCACAGTTGAGCTCACTCCGCGAGGTGCGATTGCGATCCGCTGAAGTTCGGCGCTACGCACAGTAACGAGCGTAAACGTGAGTGACTCACGCGGAACGCTGGTGACGAAGGGACCCACCATCCAACCCAGGCCAGTGGGAATGTCGCGGGTGAGCGAAATCGACTGGCATTCGACATAAGTGCCACCGTCTTTTTCCTGGAAACGCCAATAAGTGTCCATGCTCCATAAGAATCCTCGATCGTGCCCCTGGGGTTCCAAGCGTTCGGTAGGCTCGCCTGGATTTTCCACTTCCTGAATGCGAGTGGTGTGAGAGCGGCTCCAGGCATGGGTGGAATCCACAACGTGGTAGTGAACTTGATGGTCCGTGTCGATCACCGTTGTGATCACTTTTTTCTTGTAGAAGCGGAGATTGACTAGAAAGTCGTCACCCTCGTGGCGCAGAATTTTGGAGCGCTGAATATCCGGGCGAAAATAATCCTGTTTGTGATTGTAATCCTCCATAAATTCCAGAGTTTGCGCCAGAGACGCGCCAGGAATAAACACAGTCCCTATCCAGTGATGAAGTAATCCTCCCGGAACCGCGATTGTTTTGCCATGGTCCAGCGTTTCGAGCCGCTCGATTACAAGGTTACCCTTGCGCAATTCGGCATATGCGGCGGCGCGGCGTGATTCGGGCGCGGCATCGATCCACAAGTAGGGATTTCCACGCGCCAACTCAGCGTCAATGTTTGCTTCGGTTAGCTGCAGGTAGCGATTATAGGCAGCAGTCGTTTCCGGCTTCAGATCCGCAGCATTCGCCGGAACCGCCAGCGAGAATAATCCGGCGAGAACCATGGAGAGCGCCTTGCGAGCGATACTGCTCGTGTTTCTTGACATCCGCCGCAACGCACTGCGTTTTCGATGGGTGGTATGGCCAACCGATCTAGAATCGAGCTGGTTGGCGCGAGTATAGTGCACATTTGTTAAGACGCAATGCAGCCGCTAAACGATGCTGAGGAAGGGAAAAAACGTGAAATTCCCGGGGCTAGGGGCGAACGCCGCGCTGTAAAGGGGGTCCAGAGGAAGGAATTGGACGGGTTGGAAAGCGTGCCCCGGCTCCTTTTTTTGTGGAACCGTCGTCCCCGCATCGCAGCTGCCAACCCGCAGCACCATGTTGAGAGACACAGGGCGGTTGAAACAATGGCCCTGACGGGTCATTTATCGGGTACCCGGGTTTTAGTACTGCCTGTCTTCAGAAAAAATTTCGAGTCTATTCAGATACCGCAGGGGAACGATTTGTCCGGCCCAGGGGAACCGCCATCACTTTGCTGTGGGCGATAAACGAAGTGTAATTTCCGTAGTTTTCTTCGGGCGGACGACTACGCGCTTGGACCAATCGGAAAAAAGACTGTGCGAATAAGCGCGCACGTCGTATTGTCCGGCGTCAAAACGCGCGAATTCGAAGTGGCCGTTCGCATCGGTACGAGAGGCGTGTGGATTCAGACCGTCGGAGGTTTGGATCGTTACACTTGCATCAGCAACGGGCTTCCCGTGTTCGTCGAGAACACTGCCGGAAAGAGTTCCCAACCCTCTGGCAAATTGAGCGTTCGCAGCCGCGGCAAATGCCAGCACGGCAATGACACAGAAAACCAAAGAAGTTCGTCTCATTGGTCACCCCGGGAACTACCTGGCACCATTCTATAGTGCGGCGCAGACGATGCCGGAACGTGGACGGCAATTGTTCTTGGCAAGAGACTGGCCGGAAGGACAGGCTTAGCGCAGCTAGTATTTGTAGTGGCGACTGGCGGCGGCGTGCGCGGGTTGATCTTGCCGGCCGGTATCGGGATTGAGGCTGCGCTCGAACGCGAGAAAATAAGTGAGAAGTTGCAGCGGGACTAGATGCACAAAAGCGGTAAGCCATCCGGGTGTTTCGGGAACTAGCAGTATTTGTTCTGCGGAGATATCGTGGTTCGCTGAGGAATCCGCGATTGCTGCGCGAAACATTTTTAATTCTCCGGCCGCGCGCAGGATTTGCCGCGCGCGAATGTCCGTTTCGCCGCCGGTGAGCAATCCGATTAATGCTGCACGAGAATCGGTTTCTGAAAATGGTCCGTGTAATATTTCTTCCGTCTCAAAGCCTTCTGCGGCGATGTAGCAGGCTTCTTTGATTTTCAAGGCGGCTTCGCTGGCGGTGGCCCAGCCCACTCCGGTGCCAAAAAGTTCAATGCGCGTGAGGGGAGAAACCCGTTTTGCCAATTCGCGCACTTGAGGCTCGAGCCTGAGCGCTTCGCGGATCAGCGCGGGAACCTGTGCCAGTTCGTCGTACGAATATTCCTTAGCCAATAATTTTCGACGCTCCACCATGCGCACGATGAGGATTGCGAGCGCCGCCAGAGCTGTCATATAACTTTTTGTGTAAGCGAAGGCGACTTCCTGTTCGCATGTCTCGATTTGAAAATCCGCGCCGCGGACTCCTTCGCCGCTCCTCTCGCCCGTGATCGCAACGGTCAACGCTCCAGCGGCGCGAGCCATGTGCAGGGCTTCCACAGAAGCCGTGGTGGTGCCGGTATGAGTGATCACGATTACGGCATCGTTGGCCGTGAACGCGATGGGATGGTGCACGAGTTCGAAAGACTCTTCGGCATGTGTTAGGAGGCGCCCGGAAGAAAACTCGCGCACCCAACTTTGAGCTACTCGCGCGGCGTGCAAGGAAGTTCCAATGCCGACGAAGGTGATGCGTTCCTTTTGAGCAACGGCGTCGGAAACGCGTTCGATCGCGCTGCGTCTCTGCAAAATCTTTTCGATCAATTCAGGTTGAGCCTGAATTGCGTCGTAAACATAATAGGGGTGTGCCTTGCGCATCTCGGGTGGCATTGATTTTTCTCCGCCGACGATGTATTGGAGTTCTCGGCGTTACCGGTGGGCTATTCTAGCGGAACGGGAGTTTGAATGGCTTTATACATCTCGCAACACACGCTGGCGTGCCTCACGCGCCAGGGCGCGGAAGAGCTAACGCGGCGGCTGCAGGGCGCGAAGACGGTGAGGGCGCGACGCGTCCTGGTGAATATGCAGGAAGGAAAGATGCTAGTTGAATTCGAAGCGGCGAGCCGCGGAGAGCTAGAAAAGTGGCTAGGGTCGGAGAAATTCCATTTCGACTGGCTCTTGCGTATCGAATTGGAATCCACGGACGGCACGCTTCGCGCTATCTCCTAGGGTTACCAGCACGGACTGTTTTGTTCTTCGCCTTGGCATTCATCTCGAGAGGTCTGGCGATGGCGGAGCAGGGGCCAAATAAACCTGCCTATAGCTGAGGTGGTACGAAGAGGCCCTGACCTTCACTCTAAGGGAGTGCAATTGCCCATCCTCTGAAGGCGGATTGAATTCGAGCAGGTACTCGTTACGGACAAATTGGGCAATTTCAGCATAAGCGTCGATGAATTCTTTTGCGTTCTTCGGGAAGTAGGCATGTCCACCTGCGGCAATAGTAATCTCCCGCAGTAATTCGTCAGCCTCAACGAACCCCTCTTTAAGGTGCTTGCGTTCAGCGCGCTCGTCTGGCGACAATTTCTTGTGTTTGACGGGTTTGCGTAGCACACCGGCCGTTGAGACTGCCAGGATGTGAACGTCTGAGGCATGCAATTTGGGTCGTATGAGCTGCCAGTCATTGGGAGTTGAATCGTCAACGCCGGTTGAGAGAATGACGATGCTTTTCTTTCCGGGCAGCGAGGCAAGCCAGTCGAGAGTGGTAGCTATGCTCGAGAGCAAATTCTGTTGGGCGAAGCCACTCATGAAGTTCAAACCCATGATGGCTTGACCTGCCTCCTCTTTGTCTGTGGTGAAATCCATTTCCAGCATGGGAGATCTTGAATAGGAGACGATGGCCACCTTGTCGGCAGAGGAAATGCCGCTCAAAAATGTTTCGGCAGCCTGCAACAGGCTTGGTCTTAGGAAGAGAGCGGCAGGACCTGATTCCACTAAGAGAACAACTTGGGCTGGTTCTTCAATCGGGAGGAAATTCGTTAGTTCTTGCTCGACTCCGTTGTCATAGATATGAAAATCCTCGCGGCGGAGATCCTTGATGAAATGGCTGTGCGCGCCTTCTACGGTCACGCCCACGGAGACGCTGTTGGTGCTGACGCGAATGGTAGTGTCTGGAGGACCAGGCTTTTGGGTCTCCTGAGCAAAGGTGAAGGCCGGATTACTTAGAAAAATAAGTCCCAAAATGTGAATGGCGCCTTTGTGCCCTCTGCCCATAACTGAATGTTAAAGGACAAGTGCTGGAGATGACTCCCGTTGCGCAGCGATGTTTCCACTTCGTTCAAGGGAACGCTGGGAAGACTTATTGCCAGCCGATGGCGTTCCGGTGTAGTCTTTTTGCATGTCGAACTTCACCGGAGACCGGCTCATTTGTTGTTGTATGCGCTTGTCATCTGGCAGGGTCGGCTAGCCATCTAAAAAACAGATTCCAGCTAGCAACTTCGAACCCACCGCCAGAACAAGCTGGCAGGTGGGTTTTTTTATTTTTAGGTCGTTTTCGGCGCGATTGAGTCTAAATATGAGGGGGAAAAGACATGTCAGAATACAAGCATCCCGAGACTTTAGTGTCCACGCAGTGGGCGGCGGATCATCTGAATGATTCGAACATTCGTCTGGTAGAGGTTGACGTAGACACCACGGCCTACGACCAGGGACATATCCCCGGCGCAGTAGGTTGGAATTGGCAATCGCAGCTTCAGGATAATATTCGCCGCGATTTGATTGACCAGGGAGCGCTCGAGTCGCTGCTCGGCCAGTCAGGAATTTCCAACGACACAACGATTCTGCTGTATGGCGACAACAACAATTGGTTCGCGGCCTATGCCTTTTGGCAATTGAAATATTATGGGCACAAAGACGTTCGTTTGATCAACGGCGGGCGCAAGAAATGGGTGGAAGAAAAGCGTCCTCTGACCACGGAGGCGACGAAAGTGGCGGCCACGAAGTACCGAGCGATCGGTCCGGACGAGTCGATTCGCGCGCGCAAGGAGGATGTGTTCGGCGTACTGGAGAAGAAGAAAGCGGCCCAGCTGGTTGACGTTCGATCGGGCGATGAGTTCACGGGGAAAATTATCGCGCCGCCCGGAATGTCAGAGACCGCGCAGCGTGGCGGGCACATTCCCGGAGCGGCCAATATTCCTTGGGCGCAGGCGGCGAACGAAGATGGCACATTCAAATCGGCGGAAGCGCTGAAAGCGCTCTACGACGGCAAGGGCATAACGGGAAAGAATGAAGTGATCGCGTATTGCCGGATCGGCGAGCGCAGTTCGCACACCTGGTTCGTTTTGAAATACCTTCTGGGATACGACAAGGTGAAAAACTACGATGGCTCGTGGACCGAATGGGGCAATCTGGTCGGCGCGCCAATCGAAAAGGAAACAGCCGCTGCGGCGCGATAACTACAAGTCTCAAACTGATTGCAAGCTAGCCCGGAGCGCAAACTTCGGGGCTTTTTTGTGCGCAGATAATACGGATTCCGTTCGCACCATTTTTCAGGGTAGTTCGTTTTCGGGGACTCCGTCGTGACGAGCTTGGTCCTCTGAAGAGCGGCGATCTTGGTATCGATATCGTCGCGCTGCTTTTGATATCGCGAGAGTTCGTCGCGCCAATCGTCGGGCTTAATGCCGCCATACTGCCTGGTTGAATTGACGGTTTGTCCGTTCAAGGCGGCCTGCAATTGCGAGATTTTTTCATCGAGGGGCGGAATCTGTGCTTGCAGTTTCGAAATTTGGGTGCGGTACCAGCCGGCGTCCTTGCCCTTGGCATTCGGTTTGGGTTTGTTTACTGTGCCGGCCGGTTTCACATTTGAATCAGGTGAACTGGGGGCGGCCGAGGGGATATTCTCGTTTGTCCAGACTTTCTTCGCCGGCGCCGACGGTGCCGGAGCGGGCGAAGACGATTGGCCAGGAATTTGCGCCGGGGCCGCGGAATCGCTTTGTGCGAAGGTAGCAGTCGCAGCAAATGCGACAGTACCGATTACGAAGGTGACCGCTGCGAAGAAACTGAGCGCCCGTGGATTCATTTTTGCCTCACCTGCCCGACGATGCTCCGGTAAACACACGCGGCGGAGCGAAGGGTTACGGATCTCCGTTGACTACTTTGCCGCTGGCGATCTCGCTTTCGACCAACGCGAGCGCTTGTTTTGGAAGGCCGTCGTAGCGATACTGGCTAGCTTCAATGTACTGGTGTTCCTCGAAGGTGAAAAGAAATTTTCTGCCCATGAAATCGTATTGATAACGTGTCGGCAGCCAGACGCCCGGCGACACCTCCGCTTGCTGGAAAGAAAAAACTCCGCCTCGATATAGCTTTCCGAGAATGCCCCCTCCGAATGAAATATCGCGCATCACGTGAGCTTCGGCGCGCGCAAGCTGAATCTCTTCGCGGTCAACCCAGAGTTTCGCCGTGATGTGCGTCATGGCATCCTGAAATATGGAATGCGGATGAAAGCTGGGATTGGGGTCCAATTCGAAAACGTCGCAAGGCCTTCCGTTCAGCGTTCCCTGGCCCAGCCACTTCGTCAAGAACGCTTCTCGCGTCGCGTCCACCAGGTCCGCGCGGTCGGTCTTCTTCTTTTGCCATTTGGAGTAGGCCAACTTCGCTCTAGGATCATCCGGCTTGAGAGCTAATTCGAGCAGCTCTTTCCAGGTCTGCAATTGCTGGCGATACAGGACGGGGTCCGTGAGCTTGTTATCTTCCTTCAGCAGGATTTTCAGGGTGCCGGGGCCGGTGGGAACCACGCGATAAAGCTTGTCTTCCAGTATGCGTGGATTCGCGCCGGCAGTACGATCAACGTGATGCTCGATGCGCTCGTATTCATCGATTGCAGCATCGTCACGGTGCTGGTTTTCGACCAGCTTCTTGCTGCGCTCGCGAATTTCGTCTTCAGAAGGAGCTTGAGACTGCAGACTATTTTGCCGCGGGAGATCCGGAGCTAGCTGGGGCGCCATTGCGGACAACAAGCTCAGAAGTTTTTGCAGCAGGCACCCAGGGCGAGAACGTCACTACTGGACCGGCCCCGGCCATATCGTTAACCCGGCCAAAACCAGCGAGGCGCCAATGTTCGGAATTGAGAAAAGCCGGGACATTCGATTCTTCCAGGACTCCAAGGCCCTGCAATCGCTTGCAAGTCCATTGTAACGGATTCACAGTGACATAATGCGTCCCCAGGCTTGCGTTTAGATGCCCATTCGGACGAAATAGTGAAATTTTTAGTGGCCGTAGCCGTCTATTATAGAGAGAGTGAAGGACAAGCCTCTGCAATCTCTGACTGAAATCCGGCAAACACTGGTGGCGCTGAAGGAGACCTTCTGGATTGCGCTCGATACGCTGCGATCGCACAAACTGCGCACTTTTTTGACTCTTCTAGGTGTGATGCTTGCGGTGACGACTCTTGTCGCGGTGATGTCAGTGCTGAATGGGCTGAACCTCTACGTGGCCGACAAGGTGGCGAACCTGGGCTCCAATGCGTTCGTGATCGACCGCATCGGCATTGCCACCAATCTCGATCAATGGAACAAGGCGCGAAAGCGTCCGCCGCTGCAGATGGATGACCTGCAAGCGTTGCGTGATGGCATGAAATTGGCGGATCGCATAGCCGGCATGCAGCAGGCTACGGCGGACGTCCGCTACGGAAACACGCTGAGCGCGGACGTGACGATCATTGGAGCGACGCCGGAATATGCGGAAATCCGCGACATCGATGCCGCCAACGGGCGGCTGCTCACTTTGACCGACGAAGAACATCGAGCCGGTGTTTGCGTGATCGGTGCCGACGTGGCAACGAAGCTTTTCTCCGGAATCGATCCGGTCGGAAAAGAAATTCGTGCGGGACAGGGACAGTGCGAAATCGTGGGCGTAGCTGCGCCCAAGGGTACGGTGCTTGGGCAGCCGCGAGACAATTTTGTGATGATGCCACTGGGCACGTATAGGAAGGAGTGGCTGGTTGCGCAAGATACTGTGACAATTTTCGTGGAAGCGCGGAGCCGGCAGTCGATGTCATCGGCGGCAGACGAAGCCCGCGTGATTCTTCGATCAAGACGTCACGTGCGGTATCAAGACGACGACAATTTCGGAATCGTAGAGCCTTCGTCACTGCTGGGCATCTGGGACTCTCTGACTGCAAGTATTTTCGGCGTGGCTGTTTGGGTTACTTCCGTCTTTCTGGTGGTTGGTGGGATCGTGATCATGAATATTATGCTGGCGAGCGTGACCGAGCGGACGCGGGAAATTGGTCTGCGGAAATCCCTGGGTGCGCGGCGGCGCGACATCGTGATGCAATTTCTGGTGGAATCCTCCTTACTGGCCGCGGCGGGTGGTCTTGTGGGGGTCGGCATTGCGCTGGGCATTGCAGGGCTGGTTCGCGCTACAACTCCGCTTCCGATCTCGACGCCCGCATTCGCCGTGATTATCGCGCTCTTGCTTTCCACCGGGGTGGGGCTTTTCTTTGGTATTTACCCGGCAATTCGCGCTTCGCGGCTCGATCCCATCGAAGCTTTGCGGGCGGAGACTTAAGCGATGGAGTTGCGACAAGACTTCCGCGAAAACTTGGGACTGGCGATCGACACTGTTCGCGAACACAAATTCCGGAGTTTTCTCGCTGTGCTGGGCGTGACAATCGGCGTGATGCTGATCATTCTCGTAGTGGGGCTGGTGGAAGGTTTTCGAACTACGGTACAGGACGAGATTACATCCAACGGCGTCAATACGGCATGGGCTTGGCGTTTTAACCAGGGCCCTACAGTTGGTCGGAGGCCGAAAGAAGAGCGCGAACGCAAACCCCTCACGCTGGAAGACGGCCAAGCGGTGCAGCAGCTTTGTCCGGCAGTGAAGCAGACGACGATTGCAATCTACGAATGGACCACGCCGCATAACGTCCGCTATCAGAAGAACGAAGTGCAAGGCGGAGAATTTCGCGGAACGTTTGCCTCCTACCCCGAAGTGGATTCGAGTGAGGCGATGAAAGCGGGGCGTTTCTTCACCGAAGCGGAGAATCAGCACAAAGAGAACGTTGTTGTGATCGGCGAGGATGTAGCGACAGCACTTTTTCCCACCATTGATGATGCGCTGGGAAAGGAAGTTCTGGTGGACGGTTCAAACTTCCTGGTTGTGGGCGTGTTTGAAAAACCTATCGGCGGCATTGGAACAAACGATCAGGACCGCCGTGTGGTGATTCCCTACTACACGTTTACCAAAATTTATCCCGCGAGCTTCGAAGTTTTTCTGGGGATTCTGTCTTATCCCGGAACGCTCGACACAGCGGTGGACCAAGCGCGGGAAGTGCTGCGTCGCCGGAGAAATGTGCCGTACGAAAAACCGGACGACTTTTCGATGCAAACGAACGCAGAAGCAGTGCAACAATTTAACCAGATTATCGGGGGCGTGGCGCTGGTGGTTGTGGTGCTCAGCTCCATCGGACTTCTGATTGGGGGAATCGGCGTGATGAATATCATGCTAGTTTCCGTTACCGAGCGGACGCGCGAAATCGGCGTGCGCAAGGCTATCGGGGCGCGCAGCCGAGACATCACCTGGCAATTCCTGTTCGAGGCCATGACATTAACCGGAACAGGCGGCATCCTGGGCATCATGGTAGGTTGCGGCATCGTGCTGCTGATTCCGATTGTTAGTTCGCTGAAGGCGGTTATCCCGACGTGGGCGGTTTTTATCGGATTTGGGGTTTCAGTCAGCATCGGGCTGATTTTTGGAGTCTGGCCAGCTACGAAGGCGGCGCGCCTAAACCCTGTCGAAGCTCTGCGTTACGAATGAAGGTGACCATTGCGAGCCGAGCTTTGCCCGGCAAGTCAACGTCGTGAACTTTTACGGCTCCTTATTCGTCTAATATAGATAAAGTGAAGAAAACCATCCCAACGTTGGCTCAAGTCAAGCGGACGCTCGTGGCCCTGCGGGAAACCTTCTGGATCGCGCTGGATACCCTGCGCGCCCATAAACTCCGCACTTTCTTGACCCTGCTTGGAGTGATTCTGGCGGTGACCACTCTAGTGGCCGTAATTTCCGTGCTCAATGGGCTGAACGTTTATGTGGCCGAGAAAGTAGCCAACCTTGGCGCGAATGCGTTTGTAATAGACCGCATCGGCATTGTTACGAATTTTCAGGAATGGAACAAGGCGCGGAAACGCCCACCGCTGCAGATGGACGACTTTGAAGCTTTGCGCGACAACATGAAATTAGCCGATCAGGTGGCAGGTGAGCAGGACACCACAGCCGACGTCCGCTACGGGAACGTGCTGAGCCAGGATGTAACCATTATCGGCGCTACTCCTAATTTTGCTTCGATACGAGACATTGATGTTTCCAACGGACGGCTTCTCACGCAAGTGGACGAGGATCATCGAGCCGGCGTTTGCGTGATTGGGACCGATGTGGCTAATAAGCTTTTCCCAGGCATGGATCCGATCGGAAAGTCCGTGCGGGCGGGGCAGGGACAGTACGAAGTTGTGGGGGTAGCGACGCCTAAGGGAACGGTGCTGGGCCAGTCCGAGGACAATTTCGTAATGATCCCGCTGGGGACCTACAGAAAAGAATGGCTGGCACCCCAGGATTCGGTGGGAATGTTTATTTCGGCGCGGGGCCCGGAATGGATGGATGCAGCGGAGGATGAAGCGCGCGTGATTCTGCGCGCTCGACGTCACGTGCGATATCAGGACGAAGACAATTTCGCGGTGATCGCTCCGTCATCGATCACCGGATTGTGGAACCGAATCACTGGAAACGCTTTCGGGATTGCAATTTGGATCACGTCGGTATTTTTGGTGGTAGGCGGCATCGTGATCATGAACATCATGCTGGCAAGCGTCACGGAGCGCACGCGCGAAATTGGGCTGAGGAAATCGCTGGGTGCGCGGCGCAGCCATATTATTCTGCAATTTCTTGTGGAGTCATCGCTGCTGGCCGCTTCGGGAGGCCTTGTAGGAGTGGGCCTTGCGCTTGCCATTGCGGGCCTGGTTCGTGCCGCAACGCCGATTCCGATTTCGACTCCGATTTTTGCGATCACCATCTCGCTGGTGCTTTCCACGGCGGTTGGATTGTTTTTCGGGATCTATCCCGCGATGCGCGCCGCGCGGCTGGATCCGATCGAAGCTTTGCGCGCGGAAAACTAGGAAATAGCTATGCAGCAGGATTTCAAAGAAAACCTTCAACTCGCGTTTGATACAGTGCGGACGCACAAGCTGCGCAGCTTTCTTGCCATTCTTGGCGTGATGATCGGAGTCTCTCTCATTATTCTTGTGGTGGGACTGGTGCAAGGCTTTCGCCAGACGATTCAGGACGAAATTACCGCGGAAGGAATCGATACGGCGTTTGTCTCGCGGTTCGATCAGGGCCCCCAAAACGGCCATCGGCCGAAAGACGAGAAACTTCGGAAGCCACTGACGCTGGAAGACGCCATGGCGATCCGCGAACTTAGTCCTGCAATCAAACAGATCGCAGTTTCAGCGTTCCAGTGGCAGCTTACCCATACGGCGCGGTATCAGAAAAATGAGGTGGAAGGGACAGACTTCCGCGGAACATTTCCGGCGTATTTGGAAGTTTATTCAAACGCCACGATGAAGGAGGGCCGTTTTTTCACCGAAGCGGAAAACGAGCACCGGGAAAATGTCGTGGTGATCGGCGAAAACGTAGCCAAAGCATTTTTCCCGACGATAAATGACGCGCTCGGGAAAGAAATTCTGGTTGACGGTTCGACCTATTTAGTTGTGGGCGTGTTTGAAAAGCCCTTGGGCGGATTCGGCACAAATGACGAGGACCGCCGCACCGTGATTCCCTACTACACGTTCATGAAGTTGTATCCGTCGAGCTACGAAATAGGGTATCGATTCCTTGCCTATCCCGGCAAACTGGACGCTGCGGTGGACCAGTTGCGCGAAGTTCTGCGCCGCCGCCGAAACGTCGCCTACAGCGCGCCGGACAATTTCTCGATTCAAACTCAAATGGAAGTCGTGCGTCAGTTTAATGACATTATCGGCGGCGTGGTCCTGGCCGTTATAGTTCTAAGCTCTATAGGCTTATTGATTGGCGGCATGGGCGTGATGAACATCATGCTCGTTTCCGTCACGGA
Source organism: uncultured Acidobacteriota bacterium (assembly GCA_963830375.1). Lineage (GTDB taxonomy): Bacteria > Acidobacteriota > Terriglobia > Acidiferrales > UBA7541 > Palsa-295. The sequence goes on along the minus strand of CAWHMJ010000007.1, from coordinate 154,904 downwards.
ACGGACGCGCGAAATCGGGGTGCGCAAGGCCATCGGCGCGCGAAGCCGCGATATCACCTGGCAATTTCTCTTCGAGGCCATGACGTTAACCGGCACCGGCGGACTGATCGGGATTCTGGTGGGCAGCGGTATCGTGTTACTAGTCCCGGTGGTCAGCCCGCTGAAAGCGATTGTCCCGCCGTGGGCCATAATTATGGGATTCACGGTTTCCGTGAGTATCGGCTTGATTTTCGGAGTCTGGCCAGCCACCAAGGCCGCGCGGCTCAATCCTGTCGAAGCCCTTCGTTACGAATAGCGGCCTACCGCGGTGAACGAGCCAAAGGTTTTTCCATAATGACAGGACTATTGGGATCGAGTTGTGCTTTTCCATCCGGACCGAAAATATAAGGAATTCCAGCGGGATCGCGCGCGATACCGGATAGGATCCCGCTTTCGTACAACTCCTTAACCGTCGTCTGGGTAGCGACCGTACCGTTCGCGGTAATCGCCGGCATACTTGTCGAGTTCTAGAATGTCTTGTTGCGCCTGCAATGATTGAAGGTGCTGAAACGCATTCTTTTTGACCGCGGGATTCTGGGCGGTGTCGAAAAGCTCCGTCCAAATCGCCCGCGACGTTGAAAAAGAGTCGCCCTTTGCCGCAACTTGCGCGGCCACTATCTTCAACCACAACGGCGCATCCGGCTTTTTACTTGCATCCAAATACGCGGCGGAGGCTTGCGCGTAATCCTTCAGATGCCAGTAGTAGAGAAAACCAAGATCGGATTCCATCCGCCAGTCGTCGGGATTTGCAGCGACGCCACGCTTCACAAGTTCGACAGCCAGATCGGGGCGATCAGCCCCCGTGGGAGTGGGCTCCGAAAGAAAGACGGCGCCGAAGCGATAGGCAATCACGAGTTTTGGATCGAGCGTAGTGGTGATGTCGAGAAGAGGCCATAACAACTCGAACTTCTCGCCCGGACTCCCAATCCTGCTGCCGTAATACTGGACGGAACGCGTCCAGTAAATATCTGCCAGCAACGAGTCGTATCCCAGGCTCAGTTTTTTCAGCAGCGGCCCGGAACGCAGCAAGAGCTCCTCTTTTTGTTGCGCGATCGTTCGCGTCTCGGCATCGATGCGTGTTTGAAGCGACGCAATAGCTAGGAACAGCACTGGGACCGCCACCAGGGCAAGGCGTACCGAGCGGGTGTGGCTTTGGCCGCTCATTTCAAATCACGGCCGGAAAAGACCGCGGAAGCTGCGATCAGCACCAGCACCACATACAAGGCCGCATAAGCGGTATTTTGCCAAATCAGCGAAACGCGGAATGGACTCGCCATGAGCGGCTGCCGTGATGGTATTGAAATTGTGAAAGTTCGGCAGCACATAATAGAGAACCTGAGCGGCGGCCTGCATTGCCGGATTTCGGGTTAACATCCCGATATCGCGAATGTCTTTGGAGAAAATACCGGAGACATAAACTCCCAGCGTGAACAGCGTGGAAAGCATGGGACTCGAAAAGCACGAGAAGAAAAGCGCCAGCGCGGTCACCAGCGCCAGTTCGAGCAGGATGAAATAAACGGCCACCAGCACCGAGGCGTCGGCGCGCAGAAAAGTTCGGCTAACGTAGTAAAGAGCGGCGGCGAGACCCAGAGTCATCAAGATGGTGTTTACCGTCAGCGTCAGCAGGAGCCCGCCAAATTTTCCAACCAGAAATTCCCATCGTCGCACAGGTTTTGAGAGCAAGGTATATAGGGTGCGCTTCTCGATCTCCTTTGATACAAGACCGACGCCGATAAAAATCGCCATTACCAGTCCGAAAATGGAGATAGCTGAAAGACCCAGGTTGATGATTACGAGCCGCGAGATGCCAATCGAAATTTCACCGACGAGGATCGAAGCAGCGATCATCATGAGGGCGAAGAAAATCAAGTTGTAGAGCACGCGGTCGCGCACGGCTTCGCGGAAGGTGTTGATCGCGACGACAGCTGGTATCGCACTCATCGCGCGCCCTCCCCGGCTGGATGAGGAGCAGCCTTATCGCGGGCGACCAACTTGAGGAAATAATCCTCGAGCGTTGGCCGCAGCGGCGCAACCGAAAGAATTCGCGCCTGGCAGTTTCGCAGTTGCTCCAGGACGGGATACAACTGCACCTCGGGGACTTCCACGCGATAGCGTTCCCCGATTTTTGTGGCGGATCCGGCGAGCGCAGTTGGGAGCAAGGACCCGGCGCGCATTTCAAAGAAAATTTCCATTCCATACACTTCCATCGAAACAATTTCTCCGGGCGCACCGACACCCTGCAACTTTCCGCCGAGCAGCACCGCTACTCTGTCGCACAACATTTCCGCATCGGAGAGAATGTGGGTAGAAAAGAAAACAGTTCGTCCCTGACGTTTGAGATCGAGAATGATGTCGCGCACCTCGCGCCGTCCGACTGGATCAAGGCCGGACATCGGTTCGTCCAGAAAAATGACTTGCGGATCGTGAACGATAGCCTGGGCTATACCCACGCGCTGCAGCATGCCTTTCGAAAATTTCCGCAACTGAACGTCGCCGGCATCCGCTAAGTCCCACACGTTCGAGGAAGCGAGTTACGCGCTGGCGCCGCTCCGCCAGAGGATAGCCAAAAAACCGTGCATAGTAATCCAACAATTCCCGCGCGGTCAGATAATCGTAGAAATAAGGCTGCTCGGGCAGGTAGCCGATTTCGCGGTGCATTCGCACATCGTCAATCGAGCGCCCACGAACCCGCGCCGTTCCGGCGCTAGGAAATATCAGGCTCATCAGGAGCTTCAACGTGGTGGTCTTGCCCGCGCCGTTCGGCCCCAGAAACCCGAAAACTTCGCCTTCCTCGACCTGAAGAGTCAGATTGTCGAGCGAGCGGCGCATCCGCTTACGCCAGAACCCAACGGCGTAGTCCTTGGTGAGTCCTTCGATCTCGATTGCGGGCGTACCCATGGCCTTGTCATTCTAATTTTTTTTTAACTCTGCCGTTCATGTCAATCCCCGAGGTGTTGCTTCGGAGAGCACAGGCGAGCTGCGGCATATTTTTCGTGAAAAGTGGTTGCAAAGACTTGAAAGGAGTTAGTTCCCCGAAGGTGTTAGCTTGTCTGCGCGACGGAGCTCCGGGAAGCCCCAGGCCCAAATCGCAGTGACGATTAAGGTTCCGACGCCTCCGAGGATAACGGCGGGAACTGTTCCAAACAAGTGGGCGGTGGCCCCCGACTCAAATTCACCCAATTGGTTGGATGCTCCAATGAACATCATGTCCACGGCGTTCACGCGTCCGCGCATCTGGTCCGGCGTCAGCAGTTGGACCAAAGTTGCCCGAATCACCACGCTGACCATGTCCGTCGCACCCACGAGCACCAGAGCCAGCAGCGACACAATCAGGCTCCGCGAGATTCCGAAAACTATCGTAAACACGCCGAAGCCGCTTACACACCAAAGCATGGTCGCACCGACGCGACGTTTCAGCGGACGATACGCCAACAAAACCGCCATAGCCGCCGCACCAACCGCCGGAGCAGTTCGCAGCAATCCCAGTCCCCACGGGCCGGTGTGAAGAATCTCTCGCGCGTACACGGGCAATAGCGCTACGGCCCCTCCCAACAACATGGCAAAAAGATCCAGTGAGATCGAGCCCAGCACTACTTTTCGCTGCCAGATATAACGAAGCCCGGCAAGAACCGATGAGAGGTTGATCGGTTCCCGCACTCGCGCTCCTACATTTAGCCGGACCATTGTCGTGCAAATTACCGCGACTACAGCGGAAGCTACGGCCATGGCGTAAACAGCCGAGGCTCCGCGAAACGCCGCATACACGAGCCCGCCGATCGACGGCCCCAGGATGGTGGCAGCCTGGAATATGGTCGAATGCCAGGCCACCGCATTCGGAAAGTGTTCTTCTGGAACCAACTGCGGCAGTAACGCCCGGCTCACCGGCCCATTAAATGAGCGGACCACACCGAGCAGAACCAGCACCGCATAAATCGGCTTCACCGACGGTTCGCCCCTATGCGTAGAAAAGAGCAACAGGCCAGAGCATGTTGCGAAACCCACGTAACACAAAATAAGCAGGTTGCGGCGATTGAAGCGGTCTGCCACGTGGCCTGAAACAAGAAACAAAAGAATTCCCGGCAGGAATTGGCAAAGTCCAACGAGGCCTAGGTCAAATGCGCTATGTGTGAGCTCATAAATTTGCCAGCCCACCGCAACGGATTGCATTTCCAGCGAAGCGACAACAAAAAATCGCGCGAACTCGTAGAAGACAAAAGCGGGATAGGTGAATGCAATGCGCCCGTCAGATTTGGAATCATGTGATCCAGCCATCGGCGGGCGATCGCTCCTAATAACGATGCGGCCAGCAAGTATAACCTGAGTAGCGTGGATGAAGTTCCCGCACTAAGGGGCGAACATATCGAAAAATCACCTCGAACAACGGATTTCGACGAGAAAGAAAATAAGAGAAACCAAATGATTTCACGGACCGCGGAAGATTTTCTGTAACGCGAAAACTTTTAAGGTGGAATTTGCGGCTGTCGGCGCAGATAACACCACCAGTAGACGCTTTCGACAACTCGAACCGAACATTTTGTGGTTACGTGTCGATTTTTTCTTGACAAGTTTTCCACAACCCACGATACTGCCCATCCAGACCCGGGGGAAAATTGAATCGGTGATGACTCGCTTCCTGGCATCGATCAACAGAGCAACGGGCCCGGCAATACCGAAAATTTAGAGGGGAAGAATCCTACTTCGCACCGCGCATCGGATTTTCAAGCGCGGCTTAGCTAGGCTTTTCTATTTTTTCGGCTGGGAAGGCGCCACGCGAGCGTTTGGCCGGCGATGCTCTCAAATTTCCCCGATGTTCCGTGTATTTCTCGATACGAACAACGACAGCCTGGTCCCTGTGGTTTGGGAGTAGAATAGATTACTCCGCACCGCAGCCCAGCCAATGTACGGCGGCTTCACACCCAGCGCGGAGGCAGAGATGGCAGAACCGAGAATGACCCTGCAAAGCAAATCCGAAACTGATCAGGTTACCCGGCGAGCTTCCGGCCTGGAATTCCAGCGCCGCTTCACCGACGGGAAAATATCTCCATATGACAAAGTTGAGTGGGAACGTCGCCCCGCAATTATAGGCAATGATAAAGGCCAAGTCATTTTCCGGCAGGACAATGTGGAAGTGCCGAAATCGTGGTCGCAGACAGCGACAAATATTGTCGCTTCGAAGTATTTCCACGGAAAGCCGAACTCGCCCGAGCGCGAAACTTCGGTCCGGCAATTAATCAGCCGCGTGGTGGAAACGATTGTTCGCTGGGGCGAAGAGGGCGGGTATTTCGCCACACCGGAATCCAAGAACATATTTCGCGATGAGCTTGCGCATTTGCTGGTGGAGCAAAAAGTGGCCTTCAATTCGCCGGTATGGTTCAACGTCGGCGTTCAGGCTAAGCCACAATGCTCCGCGTGTTTCATCAACTCGGTCCAGGACAATATGGACTCGATCATGAACCTGGCGAAGACCGAAGGCATGCTATTCAAGTGGGGTTCTGGTACTGGAACGAACTTCTCGTCGTTGCGCGGAAGCCACGAGTCGCTTTCGGGCGGCGGGATCGCGTCCGGCCCGGTGAGCTTCATGAAGGGTTTTGACGCATTCGCCGGAGTGATTAAGAGCGGCGGCAAAACGCGCCGTGCCGCCAAGATGGTGATTCTAAACGTGGATCATCCGGACATCATGGAATTCATCGAGTCCAAGATGAAGGAAGAGCGCAAGGCGCATGTTCTGATCGAGCAAGGTTACGATCCTGCGATCGACGGCGAAGCGTACTCCTCTGTCTTCTTCCAGAACGCCAACCATTCCGTGCGCGTCACCGACGACTTCATGCGCGCGGTAGAGGAAGATCGCGACTGGTGGACGCGCAACGTCAATGACGGCAAGGCAGTAGAACAATTTCGCGCTCGAGACTTGCTCCGCGAGATGGCCGATTCGGCTTGGAAATGCGGCGATCCCGGGATGCAATATGATACGACGATCAATCGCTGGCACACTTGCAAGGCCACGGATCGCATTCATGCTTCCAATCCGTGCTCGGAGTACATGTTCCTGGACGACACGGCGTGCAATCTGGCGTCGCTGAACCTCTTGAAATTCCTGGGTTCGAATGGGCAGTTCGATACGGAAGGATTTAGCCACGCAGTGGACGTAACCATCACGGCGCAGGAAATCCTGGTGGACAATGCAAGCTACCCCACCGAGAAAATCGCGCGGAACTCGCACGATTTTCGTCCGCTGGGCATCGGCTACGCGAATCTGGGCGCGCTGCTGATGTCGCTGGCCATGCCCTATGATTCCGATAGGGGGCGAGACTTCTGCGGTGCGATTACAGCTCTGATGACCGGCGAGGCTTACGCGCAGTCGGCACGCATCGCCGAGCGTATGGGACCTTTTGGCGGCTACCTGCGGAATCGCGAAGCCATGATAGACGTAATTCGCATGCATCGCGATTCTCTGAGGCCGATCAAGGAAGAGCACGTACAACCGTCCTTGCTTCATGCGGCGCAAAAGTCGTGGGACGATGCCCTCGAGCTAGGCGAAAAGTTCGGTTACAAGAACTCTCAGGTTTCCGTTCTGGCTCCCACCGGGACCATCGGCTTCATGATGGATTGCGACACCACCGGAATCGAGCCTGACCTCGCGCTGGTGAAGCAGAAGCGGCTGGTAGGCGGCGGCGTAATCAAAATCGTGAACAACACCGTTCCGCAGTCGTTGATGAATCTGGGCTATCCGCCGGAGCAGGTTGCGCAGATCGTGGATTTTATCGATGCGAATGGCGCTATCGAAGGGGCGCCGGGATTAAAGCCAGAACACCTCCCGGTATTTGACTGCTCGCTGGCCACTCCCGGAGGGCGCTCAATTTCCTGGAAAGGTCACCTGCGCATGATGGCTGCCGCTCAGCCGTTTCTTTCCGGCGCGATCAGCAAGACCATCAACATGCCGGAAGAATCCTCGGTGGAAGACATCATGGAAGCCTATAGCGAGTCTTGGAAATTCGGACTCAAGGCTGTGGCTATCTATCGCGACAATTCGAAAGGCTCACAGCCATTATCCGTCTCGGGCAAGAAGAAAGAAGAGAAGCCCGCGACGGCATCCGTCGAAGTTCCCGTTGCCAAGGACGAGATTCCTCCGCACGAGCAGCAGGAACTTTTTGACCGAACCAGGCGCCGCAAGCTGCCTAACGAGCGAAGCTCGATCACCCATAAGTTTTCGATTGGCGGGCACGAAGGCTACCTCACGGTAGGCAAGTATGACGATGGCACCGCGGGCGAGATCTTCATCAAGATGGCTAAGGAAGGGTCCACGCTCTCCGGCATCATGGACGCCTTCGCGCTATCCGTTTCCGTCGCGCTGCAGTACGGAGTCCCGCTTCGCGCTTTGGTCGATAAATTCGTGAACTCGCGCTTCGAGCCCTCTGGCTACACCGGCAATCCGAGAATTCGCTACGCAAAATCAGTTGTGGATTACATCGGGCGCTGGCTGGGCGGGAAATTTATCTCACCGGACTATCTCGACGGTGAAGTTGCCACGGGAGACCCAACAGCCCCGATCGCAGCCGTCACGGCGGAAACGAAGGCCCTGGCTCCGGTTACGGTGATGAAGGTGCCGGACCCTGAAGCCTCCACTCGTCCGCGAGCTGCGATTGATGATGCACCGTCATGCTCCGAATGCGGCATGCTGATGACGCCGAACGGCAGCTGTTACAAGTGCTCCAACTGCGGCAGCACATCGGGCTGCAGCTAAACCCGGCAAGAACAGCGGAATTAAAGCAGGGCAAATAAAAAAGGGGACTCCGTCGAGTCCCCTTTTTTTGCTCTACCCCTAGTTCCGGTTTCGGCGCGGCGAAACCGGCCCACCCCGGGATAAGAGACAGCCGTTTACTCTAACTGCACGTCGGATTGCCAAGAGCCTTGGCGGTCGCCGGAACCATCCGCCTCTTGGCGCGACAAGACTTACGCTGAGAAACACGCGTTTCCGGTTCCGAATTGCGCGAACATCTCCGCTTTCTGAAAAGATCTAGCGGTTTTCTACGTTCTTTGGAAGGCTTGCAATCTAATGGTTGCCGAGGGTATAGATCACTGAGATCGCGGTGTCTACCTGAACAGGATCACCGTTCAAGAGCGTAGGCTTATCGCCACTGCTTCACCGCTTCCATGGCCGAAGGAGTCAACTCTGGAGTCCACGCAACGGAATAGTTGGATGGGAACAACGAAACTCAGACAATGCGCACAAGCTAGGATTGCGGTGCCGCAGTTCGTCGAAAGCGTTTCCACATCCAACGCGCCGGCACAAGCAGAACAAATCCCCACAACAGCAATGTCGGCAAAGACTGTAGCGCCCAGACCCCGAATCCAATCACGCTTTCGACCACTGTTCGATAACCTTCGACCGCTGCATTGCGCAGCCGCGTGCCCGTCGCGGGAGGGGCACCCTGCAAGCTTGCCTTATATTCTTCCTGCACCGAAAGCTCCACAGTGGCGAAATCAACTCGGGTCTGCAAACTCCGCTGATCGGCTTCCATTTGCTCGATGTCGCCGCGGACTCGTGCGATTTCCTGCTCGGTTGCCAGGATGTCCTTTACCTGGCCGGTATGATTGCGAAGAACGTCCAGCAATCTTTCCTCGGTGGCACGCGCATTTTTCATCCGGGCGGCGCGATCGGTAAACTCCTTGGTCACTTCCTCGCCTGACTGGGATTCTTGTTCGACGCGCCCCAGTTGTTTCAACTCCGCGATCGCTGATTCGAGTTGCGCTGACGGTATTCGCAGCGTGGCGGACAAAGTACGCGCAGCGTCCTGCGGCGAAGTCGAATTCAGGCTGGCGATGTATCCGTTGTGACGCAACGCAATTGCTTTGACGCTTGCTTCCAATGGCCCGAAGTCTTTCGCGATCAAGGAAACTGAGGCTGTTCGGGCGATCATGGGCTGAGTCGGTTCAGGCGAGGGCGCAGGAGACGATCGAGCTTGGGCTATGAATGCTTCAACCTCACCTGCGGCAGACTTACTCGGCGCGGTTTCGGCGGAGCGCGATTGTTCGGTATACGCCAATTGCGCCAATCCCTCAGAATGCTGTTCTCTTCGTCGAGTTGGCAATGTGAGAACGAACAGCAACACGACGACAGCCGCAGCGCCAGCCGCTCCCAATACCCAACGGTTTTTGAAAGACGGAATTTTCTCTGTCAGCCACCCAGCGAACCCTGCGCGCTTTTGTTTCTTTCACCAGTGCATGATCGGCCCTCGCGGCCTCCAAGTTCTTCGTCAAGCTCGCTGGGCGCGGCTTCCACGCTCCAATTTGAAAGCTGAGATGAGACGCCACGCATCTGCTCCGCTAGCGCCGCGCATTCCGTGCATTCGCGTAAATGCGCTGCAACGCTCACCGCGCGATTCGCGGAAAGCTCTCCGTCGAGATAGGCCATCACCTCTTCTTGCTCGAAAGGATGAGTGGATGAAGTCATTTCCGCCCTCCCAAATTTCCCGGCGTGGTCGCCAGGATTTCGCGTAAAGCCATTCGCGCGCGGAACAACCGCGACCTGACGGTGTTCACCGGCGCATGCAACATCTTTGCGATTTCCTCGTAGCTCAATTCTTCGAACTCGCGCAGCAACAAGACTTCCCGTTCGGCGGCGTCGAGCCGTTCCACGGCTTGCCTCACCCAAATTACATTCTCCGGATTTGTGCCTGACGGATCCGAAGGTTCGTCCAGAGCACGATCTGGCTTCGTTGGATTGAGAGCCGATTTGCGTCTATGAGCCGCGAGAATGTTGAAAGCGATGCCAAATAGATAGGCACGAAACGTAGCACGAGGTTCATACCTTTGCGCGGCCCGCAGCACGGCGAGAAAGGTTTCCTGGGCTAATTCCTCGGCCTGCGCGGCATCGTTCATACGGCGCCGGAAGAATCCGTAAACCCGCTCGCGGTAGCGCAAGAAGAGTTCGGTGAAGGCTTCGTCCGAGCCTTGCTGAAGTTCCAGGATCAGTTGCTCATCGCTGGTCATCGCTCACCACGAGCCCGGATTCGAGCATTCCCGAGCGCCATGTCCTCCCGATTCAGATGCTTCTATATCTGTAATGTCCGAAGAACGCAAAAAGTTCCCGCGGCTTGCAGCTTTTTTTAACAGGAGCAGGAACAAAAGGAAGGAGGCGGAGGATTACGCGCCAATTGCAGAGCGTAAAGCGCCGGCAAGGGACTCGGTCCAGCGGCGGACGTCCTCGTCACGCTTGGCTTCCACCATCACGCGGGCGAGTGGCTCGGTACCCGAATAGCGCAGGACCACTCGTCCGGAATTACCGAGCGCTTGTTCGGCTTCGCGAAGCAAGCGCGCAACTTCGGGCAGGGAATCCAAAGGCGGCTTGGACCGCACGCGGACGTTGACAATTTTCTGGGGAAAAATCTTGAGATCGGCGACAAGCGAATCCAGTGGTCCGGCAATTGAAATAATCGACGCCAGCTTCAGGGCCGTGAGCATTCCATCACCCGTGGTGGCGTCATCAAGAAATAAAATGTGTCCGGACTGCTCGCCGCCGAAGTTCGCGCCGATGCGCTGCATTTCCTCCAGCACGTAACGATCGCCGACGGCAGTGCGCGCGAGCTTCAGTCCGGAATCTTCCAGAGCGCGCTCGAGGCCAAGGTTCGCCATGGTAGTGCCTACGACCACACCACCCCTCAGCATACCCGCCGATTTCAGATAACGCGCCACGACGAGCAAAACTCCGTCGCCATCCACCAGCTTCCCGGTGGCGCTGGAAAAAATCGCGCGGTCGGCATCTCCGTCAAATGCCACACCCAGCGCTGCGCCGGATTGCACGACGCGTTTTTGCATGCCTTCCGGGTGCAGCGAGCCGCAATTCGCATTTATATTTTTTCCGTCCGGCGCGTGATTCATAGCGATCACATCCGCGCCCAACGAACGAAACAGCCGCGGCGCCAGATCGCTGGCCGCTCCATTCGCGCAGTCCAGCACTATTTTCATTCCAGCGAGTTTCGCGCCTGGTAGCAGAGCCTGGGCTAGTCCCTCCAGGTAATCATCATCAATCTTTTCGTTGTCGTGAAGACGCAGCGTCTTTGCGGCTGAGACCGCGTCGCGCGAGGAAAGGACAAACTGTTCGAGAGCTGTTTCTATCGCATCCGGGAATTTCATTCCAGTGGACGAAATCAGCTTCACTCCATTGTCATGGTACGGATTGTGTGAGGCGGAAATCACCACGCCGGCGGCGAACCCTTCGCGGTTGACAAGCCAGGCCACGCCGGGTGTAGTAAGAACTCCGGCGGAAACCGGACTCGCACCGCCCGCAGCCAGCCCGCAGGCAATTCGTTCGGCAATGTGCGGGCCGGACTCGCGCGTATCGCGTCCAATCAGAACGCTGGGACTTTTGCCATGGGCCCGCCCTGTCGAACCCAAATAATTTCCCAGCGCAAGACCAACGCGATCCAAAGTTGCATCGTCGAGCGGGTATTTGCCGGGGATGCCGCGGATGCCGTCCGTCCCGAAAAGTTCCTTGCCCATTTGCTCCTATTCTCATCCCGCGCAAAACGGGAAACAATTCTATCATTGCGAGGCCGTGGTCCTGCCGGCGAATCTGGTTCCTACCGCGCATTTTAACGAACGGGGCTCGCGGGTGTACGCGTGAGCACATCGGCGGATATCGCGGCGCAGCCTGTGTTATCGTACGGGAATGCCACTGGAACACACTGAAATCGTCAGCGACAATTCCACACCTGCCAAGATCATTGCGGCGGGAATTGTGGTCGCTTTTTGCTACTGGGCATCTTCTGTTCTCGTAACGGTCTTGGTGGCGGTGTTGCTCGCGTACTTTTTGGATCCGGTCGTAACGTTTATGGAAAACTGGCATATCCCTCGCGCGTTGGGATCGCTCATCATTGTTCTCTTTACAATTGCTGTCTTGCTGTTCGTAGCATGGTCGCTGGTCGAACGTGTGGATCAGTTCGGCAGGGACTGGCCTAAGTACCGCGCACCCTTGCATGCGGTCGCCAATGTTGTAGAACAAAAGCTGGCTTCCGTGGAGGAACACGTTTCGGAAATTGGTTCTCCCGACAAGGTCGGCCAGCAGGCTGAACATATAGTAGCCGTGGCCGAATCGCATCCGGTTCGCGCGGCCGTGTTCTCTCGGCTGAGTTCGCTATATGAGGTGGTGCTCGGGGCTACTTTTATACCGTTTCTGTTGTTTTTTATGCTCGCGGCGAAGCGCCAAGTATGGCATGCGACCATGCAGTTATTTCCGGCCACCGAACGTACCATGGTCAAAGAAACCCTGACAGATATCTCTCTGGTTCTCCGCAGCTATGTGGTGGGGACGGCAATGGTGGGAGTCGTTCTTGTCGTTTTGAGTTGGCTTTTTTTCTTGTTGATCGGACTTGAGTTTCCGTTCCTCGCCGCGCTTATTTCCGGTACCTGCAACCTGATCCCATATCTCGGTGTGGTCCTGTCCTGGGTGCCGCCTTTATTGATCGGCCTGAAACAATTTCACACGGTTCCGCCTTTCATCGGTATTTTCGCCGTGCTCACTTTCTTGCATCTCGTTGCGGCAAATTTGTTAGTCCCAGCGCTGGTCGGCTCCATGGTGCGGCTCAATGCTCTGGCGCTAACCGTGTCGCTTCTGTTCTGGGGATTTTTGTGGGGCGCGATGGGTTTGATTCTGGCGATTCCGATTACCGCCGTTATCAAAGTGATCTGCGACCATAAGGAAAGCTGGCAACCGGTTGGCCGCTGGCTCAGCGCATAATTCCTACTGCATCCGCTAAGGTTCCTCTCTAAGCAGGTTGTGCATGGATGCGACTGACTCCGTGAGAGCTTTCGCATCCCTTGACTGCTGAAATATCCGAATGGCTGCAATTCCGGCAGCGCCCGCACGAATGCAACGCGCGGCATTTTCTTGATCCACGCCTCCGATCGCGATTATGGGCAACTGTACAGTCCGGCAAACTTCGGCGAGCCTCTCTATACCTTGCGGCATGCCGAACGCCTGCTTCGACGGTGTCTCAAAGACCGGGCCGAAGAAGATATAGTCAGCCTTGGCAGTTTCCGCTTCGCGAGCCTCTTCCAAGCTGTGACACGAAACCCCGATCGTAAACCTATCTGGTGCATTTCCGGCGCGGCACCAACGCACCACGTCGCGCACTGGAGCGGATTCGCGTCCGAGATGCACTCCATCAGCGCGCGCGGCTAGAGCGACGTCCAGACGGTCATTAACTATGAATTGCGGCTGGTGATCAGTTCCGGCGGCTTGCTCCTTACTGAGATGGATTGTCGCGCGCGCGAGTTCGAGCAGTTGCCCGGCCGGCAAATCCTTCTCACGTAGCTGTACCCAATCGACCCCAGCGTGAACGGCTAACTGAATGTTTTGCAATATTGCTGAGGTGACGGAGATTCCCATCCCAGTACGAGTCAAAGACTTCCGGTCGGTGACGTAGCAAACGAGCGGTCTGTTAGCTGCGGGTTTCAACGATCGTATTCCGGCGGCGAAACGCTTCGAGCGCAAAAAGTACATTCATCAGACCCAGCCCCGTGATTGCGCCGCGCAGAAAGGAATTTCTTACAAAAAATGCCAGCGCGGGATATTGGTAAAGAAAATAATTCATATCCCACACTTCGGACCATGGAACCAAGATCAGCGCTAACCCCAGTTCGAGCCAAAGCAGCAGGAGCACAACTCGGAGAACCCGGTTCATCATCAGGATAAGGATTATGGGAGATTACTCCGGCAGCCGCAACATCTACTCCGTGTCATCGAACGGGGCTATAGAAGGGAACTGAGCTGTCAGGTTGTGCGATTCAGTTTGCAATACCGAAAACCGTAAGCCCGGGCGTACAATGGCGGCGTTTCGAGGTCAGCAGGGAAATCCCCGGGAACCTACGCACGACGCATCAAATAAGCTAAGACTAAGGAGCGCAATCCATGGCGACAATTACGACCAAAGACGGAACACAGATTTATTATAAGGATTGGGGAAAGGGGCAGCCTATAGTCTTCAGCCACGGTTGGCCGCTGACTGCGGACGACTGGGACGGACAAATGCTGTTCTTCGGCCAGAAGGGATTTCGTGTGATCGCGCATGACCGACGCGGGCACGGCCGCTCCGGCCAAACTTGGGACGGAAACGAAATGGATACCTACGCGGATGATTTGGCCGGGCTATTTGAACATCTCGATCTCAAGGACGCCATTATGGTTGGGCATTCGACCGGCGGGGGTGAAGTAGCGCGCTACCTGGGCCGCCATGGCTCCAAGCGCGTCTCGAAGGCCGCGCTCATCAGCGCAGTTCCACCGCTCATGCTGAAGACCGAAAACAACCCCGAAGGGGCCCCTATCTCAGTGTTCGATGACCTCCGGGCGCAACTCGCAGCCAACCGGCCGCAGTTCTACAGAGGACATTACCCTGCCGTTTTACGGCTACAACCGTCCAGGCGCCAAGATCTCGGAAGGCATCCGCGAGCACTGGTGGTTGCAGGGAATGCTGGGAGGCATGAAGGCCCACTACGACTGCATCAAAGCCTTCTCGGAAACCGACTTCACTGAGGACCTGAAAAAAATCGAAATCCCCGTGCTAGTGATGCACAGTGAAGACGATCAGATTGTGCCGTTCGCCGCTGCGGGACCCAAGTCCGCGAAAATACTGAAGAACGCGACGCTGAAGGTTTACAAGGGACTTCCTCATGGCATGCCCACGACCAACGCGGACCAGATCAACGCCGACTTGCTCGCGTTCCTTAAAGGCGCAGCGACCACAGCATCAGCGTAACCACGAAGAGAATTAGCGTTTCTGAAGGGTGGAGATGCGGTCCGCGACGTCGCGGTATTCGATGTTCGCGGCATAGACCTGACGGAAGCAATCCAGCGCCGCTGACGAATCTCCGCCGGCTTCCAGCGCCAAGCCGAGATCGTAGCGCAGGGCAAGAATAGTCTCGTGCTCAAGCCCGGGAACTTCCAGTGCGCGCTGGTACCACAGCGCAGCGATATTGGGCTCGCCTTTATCCATGAACGAGAGCCCGAGCATGGTCGAGCAATTCATCGTGTAGCGGAAGGGTTTGCCCTTTTGAACGGCTTTCGCCACTTTCTGGAATTCCCCGATGGCTTCGTCGAGCAGCCCCATTTCGCGGTAGGCGATGCCGAGGTTGTAGTGTGTTTCCAGGTCTTCGTCTTCCTCGCCAAGTTCGCCTAGTTCGCTGCGGAATTCCTGAAAAACTTCGGCAAGCTCGTTCAGACTTTCGGTCGTTATCTCGGGTACAGCAGATGATTTGGAGCTTCCGTTCTCCGAAATTGCAGCCGCAGGCACTCGAACTCGCCGCGGAAACGGGGACCGGCTCATCAATATTCTTTGCAGCGGACGCAAAGGCACGATCCGCCGGGGGCGCTTCCAGATCTTCGACCTCGGCGGCTAGCTCGTTGAGGAAATCCTCAGTGGTTGCCGGGCCGGCATGGCTGGCGATAGAACTGGGCTCCGGTGTCAGCTCCAATTCAAATTCGCCATTGGCTGCAAGCAACTGGCTCGGCGGCGAGAGTTTCGGAGTCCGGCTCCTCAATGATTTCGATCGTGGGAATCTCGTCTGCTTCTTCGCTGCTTTCCTGGATCTCGAACGAATCCGGCTGCACGGAGAAATCGTTGGTCGATGCTGGGACTGCCTCCGGCTCCGCCTCAATTTCCAGCGCGATCGGCGCTTCGGGTTCGAGTTCGACAGGCTCCGGCTGGACCGCCATCTCTTCAATGACGGCCTCTGGTTCAGACTCTTCTATGACAAAGACGGGCTCGGGCTCCGGCTCCGGCGTGGGCGCGGCTTCCTGCTCAGACTCGGCGATAGCGGGTTCGATTTCCGCCTCGGCTACAGGGGGTCTCCTCCAGCGCGGTTTTCTCAGCATCCACTACTTCCTGCGAAATCGCTTCCCATTCGTCGGATAGATCCAGCTCCTCCCCGGACGCGGCGGGCGGAGTCTGTGCGATGGGTTGCTGAGGCGGAGGTGCCTCGACGGATATCGCCGGCTCTTCCAACGGTATGGGAGCAACTGCAAATTCTTCAACAACAGGCTCTGGCGGAGCGGCTGTTAGCGGTATGCCGAATTCGGCGGCTATTTCGGCGGCGCTCAGCTCGGCAGTTTGGTCCACGGGTACGGCGCCTTCGGACGCAGTTTCCACGCTCGCCCGCGCTTGGGTTTCTGGCGCTAGTGGCGCACGGCAAGCTTTCAACTGGCGCGGCCATGGGTGGAGCAGCTTGTAATTCTTCCGGTGATACTCCCGCCGCCTTCTGGAATCTTTGCCGCAGTTCCGCAAAACGGTCGGCATTCACCTGGTCATTGCGCTCGCGATGAATTTGCTCAAGCTGACCAGCCAATTCAGCGGTGCGCCTTTCGTTGCCGGCGCCAAGATATAGGTCCAACAGCCTTTCCAGCGTGGGCGTATGTCGTGGCGCACGCTGCAAAACGTTTTCGAGCAGATGCGTGGCCTTCTGCGTTAGACCGTAGCTCGAAAAGAGATCGACGTCGGTCAAGGCCTGTGCGATGTACCGCTGTGTTTCATCATCGAGCGTCTCTTCAATAACCGGCGCCACCGCTATAGAAGCCTGCGGAACGTGAGGTTCGGCCTCTTCCTCTTTGGTTTCAGGCGGCGGCGTTGGTTCAGGCGCCGACACCGGACGCGCCGCCCGCGCGTTCGCGAAGTTGATTCAGCCGCGCAACCACGCGTTCGTCGTCCTTATTGCGGTCGACGAGTTCTTGCAGACAGCGCTTCGGCGCGCGGAAAGTCTCCCGCGGCGGCGTAAGCATCGGAAAGTTGGCCCAGCGCGGCATTCAGGCGGAACGGATCGCTCGTAGTGCGACAGAAATCGACCAGCATTTCCAACGGTTCGGGATTTCCCGGCAGGCGCTCGCTCGTGGTCGTCAGCGACTTCAAGAACTTATCCTGCTCGCCCGACTCGATCATGGCGCCGCGAAGCTCGCGCAAGAGCTGAAGGCCAGCAATTGCTTGATCGCTTTCGATTAAGGACTCAGCAACCTTGTAAAGCACGCCATAATGCGCATGGCCCCGGGCCAGTACCTGGCGGCCACGTTCCGCGGCTTTCTGGCTCTGCCCCGAGCGCAGCTCGTAATCCACCAGCATGTTGGTGACTTCGCCGCCTGCATTCGCTTCGGGATGCGACTCCAGGATTGGGATGGCCTGCTCAGTTTTATTATTCGCGTTTAAGGCCTTCGCTTTCAAAAGAAGCGCAGCCGCGTTGGTGGGATCCACTTCCAAAGCGCGCTCGATTAGCTTTTCCGTCTCGTCCTTTTCGCCCCGATCGAATAACCTTTGAGCATAATTCAGATACGTTTGAGCCGAGTCTTTCTTCAGGCCCATGACGTTGTAAAGTTCAGCCAGGCGCATTTGCACGCGCAGATTTTCCGGCTCAACTTCCAACAAGCGGTGCAGCACTTCCACGGCTTTCGGAGCTCGATTGGCTTTCAGATGTGCTTCCGCAATTTGCAAATATAGCGGACGCGCTTCACTCAAGATTCCTTGCTGAACGTAAAGATCGGCGAGGCGCTCAAGCGGAGGCAGCTCGTTGGGAGCTAGTTTCCCAATCTTTTTGTAAATAGCGATGGCCTTACTGTTGAAGCCGTCGTCCAGGTAAACCTGCGCGAGCCGCTCGAAATATTCAATGGCGTGCCCCAGGTCGGCTTGGCGGGCGTAGAGATCGCCCACGGTCATCAAGGTAGCTTGGTCCTTGGGGTCATGACGCAGAATTTGCTGGTATTCGGCGATGGCCTGGGCAACTTTGCCCTGATTGAGGAACTTCAGCGCGCTTTCCAGCGCTTTGCTTTTATTAAAGGCCATGGGTAATTTCGCCTGCCTCGCCTTCACCTACGGCGGGGCGGCGTGGTTGGGCCACAGTGGCGGCTCAGGTCAGAAGGTTAGCATGCGCGAAAAACAAGGAGCAATGAACCGGGCGAAGGCTGGTGCCATAGGCGATAACAGTGTCTTTTAAGCGCCTAGCCCGGATGTACTGGCAGAGAGGCAAGATCGGGACCGGTTTCGGGGTGGAAAAGCCAAGCAGGTGAAGGGGCCTATGACTTCGAAAGCGTCGTGCGGTCTTCGTTGGCGCCGAGGGCATCGGTGGCAGGTGTGAGCGGTAACATGTCCTGCTTTGCACCGACGGCCCAGCAACCCGCCTCCCGAACAGGAGAATACGAAAAGCGATGCAGTGGCGAAGGCCCGTGGCGCTGCAAAGCCTCTAGATGGTCCGGAGTACCGTAGCCTTTATTCTGCGCCAGCCCGTATTGGGGATAGAGTTGGTCATATTCCCGCATGCATTGGTCGCGCTCCACCTTGGCCAGGATGGATGCGGCGGCAATCGATACCGAACGTGCATCGCCATGAATCAACGCTTTCTGTTCAATGGGCAAATCAATTTCAATGGCATCCAGCAGGAGATAATCCGGGAGAGGAAAAAGCTGCGAAACTGCTGCCATCATCGCCTGGCGGCTGGCTTGGTAGATATTCCAGGCGTCGATCCGGCTGGCTTCGATTTCCGCGACCGCCCAGGCCAGCGCGTATTCACGAATGCGCGGCGCTAATTCTTGGCGGCGGTCCGGAGTAAGTTTTTTGGAATCATCCAGGCCTACAATGCGGCGGCGGGGGTTCAAAATGACGGCTGCGGCCACTACCGGGCCAAAGAGAGACCCGCGTCCCGCTTCGTCCAGCCCGGCAATGCGCTGCCATCCGTGCTGGCGTGCGTCGCGTTCATACCGCGTACAGCAAAGTCTGCCCATCGGCCACGGATTTTAGCACACGCCGAACCCGCAGTTTTCCACAAACGGTCAAAGTTGCGGCGGCGAGCAGTTCTAAAAACAAAAAGCCCGCCCCAATTTCTCGGAGCGGGCGAAATCAAAATGCTAAGGTTACTCTGCGGCTGCGGGAACAGGCGCTTTTTCGAACGTCTCCACGCGTTTGATACGCGCAGCTTTGCCTTTGCGCTGGCGAAGATAATTCAGCTTGGCGCGGCGAACGCGGCCTTGCCGCACAACATCAATCGAACTGATCATCGGCGAATGCACGGGGAAAATGCGCTCCACGCCAATCCCGAAGCTCACGCGGCGCACGGTAAATGATTCGCCTAGAAGTTCGCCACGGCGGCTCATCACTACACCTTCAAACGGCTGGATGCGCTCCTTGGCTTCTTCGCCTTCCTTCAAGCGGATATTTACACGGATCGTGTCGCCCGGACGAAACACGGGATGATCCTTGCGAAGTTGGGACTGCTGCACTTTAGAAATTATGGGTTTCATGACTCATTTTCCGGCAGACCCGCTCAGGTGGGGCCAGCACACAACGAACAAATTTCTATTATAACGAAACCTCCGCTCCCTGCCTATACGAAAATCAAATCCCCGGGAGGTTTTTGCTTTAGGTGATCCGACCCTTTCATTTTGACTCGGACTCGGTCGCGACAGCGCCATTTTGGACGGCCCAGGGCACAAACCCGTCAGGCGGATTTTTCACATCATATATATTTGCCATCTTGAGATTCACAATTTCACGCCAGCGAATATTACTCAGGTTTGCGTGTCTCAGATCAGCGTTTGCAAGGTTCGCGCCGGAAAAGTTTGCTTCCGTTAGATCAGCACCCGATAGATCGGCATCGTTGGCCTGAGCGCCTTGAAACGAGGCCTTGTAGAAATCGCTTCCGCGAAAATTGGCGGAGCTCAGATCTGCATCGGCGAAGTCGGCGTAACGAAAATCACTGTTGCGAGCATCCGCGGCACTGAAGTTGGACCGTATCAACTTGGCTCCCTCGAGACGAATTCCTTGCAGGAAAGCGCCTGATATATCCACCCCTACCAGAGGGATGTGGTCGGCATTGAGTTCTTGCAGAGCCTCGAGCCTCCCGCCGCTTCCTCCTTTGCCTTGCGCTGTGTTGATAACCTGCCAGGCTTGGTAGTGCTTCTGTTTCGTGCGATCGCCTGATTCAGAAAAATAGAAAAGAACCGCAACCAAAACGCTTAGGCTTCCCATGTATTCCAGCACTTCCAGGAATTTCCAATTGCTTAGGACATACGCTACCCATTCCCAGACCCAGTCCATAGCCACGAAAGGAACCGTCCAGTTGTGAGTAACGCTTGATTTCTGATTCGTCCAAGACTTTGGCCGGTCTCTGGGTAGGAATAATCTCATGGAGAAAATGCCGCTTGCCGAGATGAACGCGCGGATTGTATTTCCTGCAACGGAGAATGTCCACCGCCATTCACCGTGACAGAAACCGAACTCGCCATTCCTGTCTAAGCAAATTTGGGTAGCACGACTTCGATCCCCGCAAAAGGCGCTAATCTTCTTCGTTCAGTGAGGCACCATCGAGCAAATCGGGGCGATTGCGCAGAGTCTTTTCCAGCGCGTGCTTACGGCGCCAACGGCGAATCTCTTCGTGATTTCCGCCGAGAAGCACCTCCGGGACGTCCCATCCGCGAAAGGAGGGTGGGCGTGTGTAGTGAGGGTAGTCGAGAATGCCGCGATTGTTGGTCCGCGCTTCCGTGCTCTGCAACGCTCAAGTGGCCGGTCGCTACTTGGCTAACGGGCGCCTTCTCCCGGTCGCCGTCGGACGCACTGAAGGATTCATTCACCGTGGAATCTTCGTTGCCCAGGGCGCCCGGGATTAGGCGGGTGACCGCATCCAGAACCATTGCAGCGGGGAGTTCGCCGCCGGAGAGGACGAAATCGCCGATGGAAATTTCGTCCGTAGCGAGATGCTCTGCGACGCGCTCGTCCACCCCTTCGTATCGGCCGCAGATCAGCACGATTCGATTGAGCTTCGCAAAACTGCGCGCCATTTCCTGAGTAAAGAGTTTTCCCGCGGCGGAAAGCAATACGGTGGCGGTGCCGGCCTGCACCGTAGCAGCGCCATCTTGACCCAGCAGCGACTCGACCGCTTCGAACAGCGGCTCGGGTTTCATCACCATTCCTTCGCCGCCGCCGAATGGCCGGTCGTCCACCGTTCGATGACGGTCATGCGTGAAATCGCGCAAGTCGTGAGTGTGCACGTCAATGAGTTTCGCCTCGCGCGCACGCCGCACGATTCCGTAATCGAGTGGCCCGCCGAAAAACTCGGGAAAAATCGTGATGATGTCAAAACGCATCGCTGCTTATCCTACCCAAATGACGTGGCGAAGATGATTGTCGCTTATCGCTCCTGATTCCGGTCAATAATTTGCAGTTCTACTTAGTTCAAATCGCGGAGGCCTTCAGGGAGAACCACTTCGATGCGGCGGGCTTCGATGTTCACACTCCTACAAATTTCCTGCGCCAAAGGAATCAGGAGTTCGCCTCGAGCAGAATCGACCACAAGAATGGGATTCTTGGCAGCGCCTTCGCCTGTAAATTGCACGTCGCGAACCAGTCCGACTGTAGCGCCATTTTTCTTCGCAGACTTCGCAGCCAATTAAATCCGTCACGTAATAGCTTGCGTCCGGCAGCGGGACGCGATCGGCCAATGGAATCTGGATTTCTAGGCCGACGAATTTTTCTGCGGCAGAGATCGAGTCCGAATTGTCGAAGTGGAAGATGGCCTGGCCGCCGCGGCTATGCGAAAGCCAGCACTTGCGAACGGCCACTCGTTTTGCCGTAGCCGTTTTCTCGTTCCACAGCTCTACGGATTTCAGGCGCGTAAGGCGCTCGGGGAAATCGGTGAGGATTTCGGCGGCCACTTCGCCGCGGCGACCGTGCGGACGCAGAACGCGCGCTACCGTGACGCGATCGGACCGCGGAGATTGTTGCACAGTCACTACTCGAGGATTTCCAGTGTAAAGCGCTTTTTCAATTTCATTCCCGCCGCGCCGAGCAACGTGCGGATGGATTTGGCCGTACGTCCCTGGCGCCCAATCACCTTCCCCAGATCGTCGGGATGGACGCGTAACTCCAGGACGGTGACTTGTTCACCCTCTACAGCGTTCACCGCAACGTTTTCCGGATGATCGACAAGAGCTTTGGCAATCTCTTCAACAAGAGCCTTCATCGCGACCTCCACAGCATGTGAACTCAGCGGAGAAACTCGCTGGAGCATGTACGAGTGCTTAGGTCTACTGTGGGGTGAGACGCCTCAGGCAGGTTTCCGGTTTCTTAGAAAACTGCGTACCGTGTCGCTGGGCTGTGCGCCCTTGCTGAGCCAGTAGGTCACGCGGTCGTGGTCCAGCGTGATGGCGGCGGGCTTCTTCAGCGGGTCGTAGGTGCCTACGATTTCCACAAACCGGCCGTTTCGCGGACGGGTTTTCTCCGTAACGATCACGCGATAAAACGGGCGCTTCTTCTTACCAATCCGAGCCAGCCGAATCATTAACACAGCGAAAATCCTCCTATGCCGAACCGAACCATTATAGCGAAGGGGGCTGCTTTCACCAATCGCTATCTCAGGCGCGGGCATTAACGCAGGAGCCAGAGGGGCAAGGCCGCTTGCGCGCAGTGCTCGATCATTTGTTGGTCGCGCTCTGAAAATGCGTTGGCATGTTCGCTTTCAACGTCCACCGTTCCAATCACGCGATCGCCTCCGGGAGCCAGAACCGGAACGATGATTTCGGAAAGAGTGCTAGCAAAGGCGGTGAGATAGCGCGGGTCGGTTCGGACGTCGCCTGCAATGACCGTTTTCTTTTGTTGAATTGCGGCTCCGGTGAGTCCCTTGCTCGCGGGAAACTCAGGGTATTCAGGAGCGCTGGGGCCACTCCAGCCGATGATGGAGACCAATTCCGGGCGCACATCGTAAATGCCGACCCAGCGATATTCGCCAAGTTTTCGGATCAGTTCGGCAAGCCGTTTCGCCTGCGCGGCACGATCGCCGCCGGTCATCGCGAGGGAGCGAATCTCGTTGAGCGTGTTGTTGACGACTATCGGCACGTCGTTCCTATTTCAGGCCGGCGAATTTGCCGATGCCGCGCATTTTTGTTTTTGCATAGGTGCCGTACTGCTTCATCATTTTGCGCATGTCGGCGTATTGTTTTAGCACCTGATTTACTTCCTGGACGGAAGTGCCGCTGCCGAGGGCGATGCGTTTGCGGCGCTTGCCGTCAATCAGATTGGAATTTGCGCGCTCCTTGGCGGTCATGGAATTGATGATGGCCTCCACGGAACCGAGGCGCTTCTCGTCAATCTCAGTGTTTTTCGGCAGATTGGCGAATGGGCCGACTTTTGGAAGCATGCCCATGATTGATTCAATGGAGCCCATCTTGCGAATCTGGCGCAACTGATCACGGAAATCCTCGAGCGTGAAGTCGTCTTCGCGCAACTTGCGCTCGAGTTCGCGCGCTTTTTTCTCGTCAACGTTCTTTTCAACTTTTTCGATCAAGCCGAGAACGTCGCCCATGCCGAGAATGCGGGACACGACGCGGTCGGGGAGAAAGGGCTCGAGCGCATCATATTTTTCGCCGATGCCGACAAACTTTACGGGCGCGCCGGTAACTTTGCGGATGGAAAGCGCCGCGCCTCCGCGAGCGTCTCCGTCCATTTTCGTGAGTACAACGCCGGTGATGCCCAGCCGCTTGTGGAATTCACCCGCCGAACGTACTGCGTCCTGACCGATCATCGCGTCAGCGACGAAGAGTAGTTCGGAAGGATTTAGCTCACGCTTGAGATCGGAAAGCTCATTCATCAACTCGTCGTCGATGTGCAGGCGGCCGGCGGTGTCAACCAGCACGACGTCGCAGGCAGATAGTTTTGCTTCGCGCAATGCACCGCGCACAATTTCCAGCGGCTTGTCGGTTCCGGTTCCGGGCCACAGCGGGGTCCCGGTCGCTTTGGCAACCTGCGCGAGCTGTTCGCGGGCCGCGGGGCGATAGACGTCAGTGGAGACGACCAGCGGGCGATGTCCATGTTCCGCGAGCCACTTGCCCATTTTTCCGGTGGAAGTGGTCTTGCCAGAGCCCTGCAGGCCGACAATAAGCCAGACAGAAGGCGGCTTGGAACTGTATTGAGGTTTTGCTTCGCGGCCGAGAAGCTCGCCCAATTCGTCACGAACAATTTTTACTACTTGCTGGTCGGGCGAAAGTTGCAAGAGGACTTCGGAGCCCAGCGCCTTTTCTCGAACGTGCTTGATGAACTCGTCCGCTACGCCGACGTTGACGTCGCCTTCGAGCAGGGCTTCGCGAATTTCCACCAAGCCCGCATCGAGATGCTCTTCGGTGAGTTTGCCCTGGCCGCGCAGATTCTTAAAGGCGCGCTGGAGCTTGTCTGTGAGTGTTTCAAACATCGAGGCTCTTAGGCACGAACATGGTTACTTGGTGGCACGATCCTCTTGGGCGATTGCATTGCGTGGAGGCTGCGCAAGAGCCGCTATTTAATCACAAAAAACACTAGCACACTGCCGTGCAAGAATCTAGGGATTGGAAGCTGTGGACGCAGGCGAGATTTCGGTGGGCTGAAGTCCCTATTAGCTGTTGCCGGCTGTGGGCTAGGGTGCGTCGGCTGAGGCGACGCGAGGGGCTTGGTAATGATCTGCGATTCCAATACATTCGATAGGCCTCCTTAGCCGATTTGAACCAGGATTTCCATTTTGACTGTCTGCTGCGAGTCAATGTACCCGAATTAGCGACCTCGTCAGGGGCGGATAGGGCATGCAGGTACGCGACTAATCCGTTACTGTGGGGTTGATTCCGTCTAGGGGAGCGCGTTCCAATGGGCTAGAAATGGTCTCGAGGTGTCTTCGGAGCGTCCGCCGCGAATCGGCTAACAGGAAGCAGTGTTTATGAGGCAAGGCAGAGTCCGCGGACTTAAGGTATTTTTGTTGCGAAAATAAGGCACTTGCGGCAGTCCAAGGGTCAGCCAAGCGAGTACAATAGCGAGGGCAAGCATTCCCACGATGTTCCGCGCGAATCCCAGTTCGGCTCGAGAGGGGTTTGGAATGTCGGACACTCGAAGTCATTTTGAAGATCTATTTGGCGCTCTGCCGGAGAGGCCGGATCGTCGAGCCTACGATCGGAGCAGCTCGGCTCTGCTGACATACGTGGAGCTGGGCGATGGAAATGGCGGCATCGCTTTGAACGTCAGCGAGGGCGGGCTGGCTATCACGGCGGCCGGATTGTTGACGTCTGATTACTTTCCGAGCGTACGGTTCCAATTGCCGAAGTCTGATGTATGGATTGAAACCAGCGGGCAAGTAGCATGGACGAGCGATTCGAAGAAAGGCGCGGGGATCCAGTTCGTCGACGTCGCCGATAGCGACCGCGAGAAGATACGTGAGTGGATCGCGACCAGATATTCCTCTAACGGCGCAGTACAAGGAACGAGCGAACCCGTTCGCGGAAGAGATAGAGAGTTTCTGGGAATTCGAAGCGCCAGCAAGCTTCCCATGACGCTGGAGACTCTTAGCGAAGCTGACGAAGCTAAATTTGCGGGCATGTTTCCGTCAGAGAAAACTCTGCCCAACGCGCATCATGAGCCCGAGAGCTTGACGCAAGACACTAAGCCGCGGGTGGCGGAGCAGAATTCGCGAAACGTTCTGAGATTTTCGGGGCGAAACTTAGAACGTGACGAACGCTCGAACGCCCCGGCGGCCATTGAGCCTGCCGACGACGGGCGGACGCAACCTGAGACAGTTTCGGCCCTGCCAAATGACGGTTATTTAGTCGAGAATGAAACGTCTCGACCTTCCAATCTCCCTGAAGAAAATCCACTCATTGTTCCCCGCGATGATGATTTTTGCGGTGGGCCAGAGCAACGTGCGGACGATAGCGCGCCGGCGCAACCAGAAAATGCGATATTCGAGGCGACGCACAATCATTCAGTCGAAAATACATCGATTACGCCTCCTCCGGATTTTCTCGAAGAAAATCAGCCTCTCGCCGCTGAGACGGATGAACCTTCCGAGATTGAAGAGAGAGCCGCGGGCGGTAAGGAGCAGGAACCGCCCGCTTCATGTTTTTTCGCGAGAAGCTGATTTGATCCAACAACTTGAGTTGCACAGAAAGAATCAAGCGGCGAACCTCTTGATGGAACAGGCGTCACGAGCTTTCGGTTGAACGTCGAAGCGGATGGCTTCTCGCGGCACTGGTACTTCTGATCGGGATAGCGTGCTTTGCGGTTGGGGTCGGCGTGGGGAACGGATTTTTCGACAAGTTGCTCGGTCACGATCAAGAGTTGGAACAACGCAGCGACGCGACGCCGGCGAATTTGCCCGCAGCCACTGCCGGGGAAAACGACTTCGCCGGTGCGAGTGCTGTTGCAAGCAATGCACAGAAATCAACAGAGCTTGCCTCGGGTAATTCCGCGGCTGCTCGACCGAGCAGTCCGGCGAGCACAACGGCTAGCAATGCCCCGGCCGCTTCCGAGGGCAAGCCGCCGGTGAAGACCGCTCCGGCAGGAGCGGCGGAGACAAACCGCGCAGACGGCGAGAAGCCATCGTCAGAGGATGCGCAGCAGCGCGCCCCGGTCACGCCGGTAACAAAACCTCAGCAGGCGGAAACGAGCGAAGCTTTCCCAGCAGCGGCGGTCACTCCGCAACCGTTCAGCGAGACCCAAGGGCCAATACTTGTGACTGCGCCAGATGAAACGAGCGGTCCATTCAAGCTGGCACTCGCGGAACAGGCGGTGAGCGCATCGCCAACGCTGGCGATCAGTGCGCAACGTTTCGTTGCCGTCCCGGCACAGCCGGGGCCTGCGTCGGGTCACCGCCCGGAAAGATTGCAAGTGGGAGTATTGATATTTCACGTAGACCCTCAGGTGCCATCAGGCGGAAATCTAAAGGAAATGGCGGGGACGGTGAAAGTGCGAGCTACGATCGGAAAGAGCGGAGACGTTATTGAAGTAAAGCCGATCAGTGGTCCGGCGGCGCTGATTCCGGCAGTGGTGCAAGCTGTTCGCGAGTGGCGCTATACGGTGACGCTCTTGGACGGACAGCCCCTGGGAGCTGAGGAAGACGTGGTGATCGAATTTCGGCCGAGAAGTTAAGAAAGGTCTTAGGAAATGTTGGATCGATTGTGCCCAGCATTTGCGGGGCTGTTTGAGGGGCCGCTCTGGGGTACTTTATTCGCGACTAAGGTTCTTGTTGGCAAGTTTTACAGGGTTTAGCCTATAGGCCCTCCGACGGAATACCAATATAAGTATGCTTCTAATCTTGCGCTCTGTGGTTATCGTGGGCTTGTCCATTAGTGGCTATTTAACCAAAATCTAACGAGGTGATGTTCATGCAGAGGCTCCGCTCAATCCGCTCCACACGTTGGCTA
This sequence comes from uncultured Acidobacteriota bacterium, assembly GCA_963830375.1. Taxonomy (GTDB): domain Bacteria; phylum Acidobacteriota; class Terriglobia; order Acidiferrales; family UBA7541; genus Palsa-295. Next base: position 127,690 of record CAWHMJ010000007.1, on the reverse strand, counting down.
CTGCTCGCAGTGCTGATGCTTTTCATACCGGCTGGATCCTACGGCCAGGTCGTTGGGGTATCGATCACGATCGCGCCGCCAGCTCTGCCGGTCTACGTACAGCCGATTTGCCCCGCTGACAATTATATTTGGACTCCCGGCTATTGGGCCTACAGCGAAGACGACGCTGATTATTATTTCGTGCCGGGCACGTGGGCGGAGGCGCCGACTCCTGGCTTTCTGTGGACCCCGGGCTATTGGGGCTGGAACAACGGCGTGTATGCGTGGAATGGCGGTTATTGGGGGCCGCAGATCGGTTTCTATGGGGGCGTGAATTACGGGTTCGGTTATGGCGGAGTAGGTTACGAGGGCGGGTATTGGAAAGGCGGAAATTTCTTCTACAACCGCTCGGTCAGCAATGTAAATGTGACGGTGATCCACAACGTTTACACCAAGACGGTCGTTCACAACTACTCAACGACTGACCGGGCGAGCTTCAACGGTCCGGGGGGAGTTATGGCGAAACCAACCGCACACAAGAAAGCTACGCGCACGAACAACACACCCCCCCGACAGCGACGCAAACCGAGCACCAGCACGCAGCGGCTTCCGACCGTAGCCAATTTGCTTCCGTGAACCACGGAAAGCCGGCGGTGGCTGCAACGGCAAAGCCGGGCGAATTCAAGGGCGCAGGAGTAGTGCCAGCTAAGGCAGCGGCTCCGTACAAGGGCGCAACGGGTAAAGAGGCGACTAAGGCTGGAGGCGCAAAGACCGCTGGTCGTGGCTCTGCCGCGACAGCCGAACATACGGCTGCGCCGGGAAATAAGACTGAGCGCACCGACGCTAGCGCGGCGAGCGAACATAAGAGCGCAACCCGCGAGGCCAAGACAGCGACGTCACCAGCGCATGCGACAACGCCCAAGAACGCGACCGCGCGACGTGCAGCAACGTCACACGCGGAGAGCACTCCGAAAGCTCAACCGGAGCACGAAGCGGCACCGAAAGCGCAGCCAAAGCATGAGGCTGCACCGAAGGCAGAGCCCGAGCGCGAAGCAGCACCAAAGGCTGAGCCCGAAGGCGACACCGAAAGCACAACCAAAGCATGAGGCCGCACCGAAAGCAGAGCCGGAACATGAAGCAGCACCAAAGGCCGAGCCCAAGGCGACACCGAAAGCACAGCCAAAGCATGAGGCCGCACCGAAGGCAGAGCCTGAACATGAAGCAGCACCAAAGGCTGAGCCTAAGGCGACACCGAAGGCGCAGCAGCCGCAGCATGAAGCTGCACCAAAACCTCAGCCTCAACATGAAGCTGCGCCAAAGGCTGCGTCCAAACCCGCGCCAAAGCCCGAACCGAAACCAGAGAGCAAACCCGAAGAGAAACCGAAGCGCTAAAATAGAGTCAAAGACAGATTGCATCTTGCAGGCCCGGTTTTTGCGTCCGGACCTGCAACTGTCTCTTCGCAGCCCTATAGTCCCCTTGAAACTAAGTTCTAAGTTTCGTTCTCCGGCCATTCGCGCGAATTCTTGACCGCACAGCGCGGGTCTAATACACTAATTGTTTCGCCAGGGTGAGGGATTTGATTAAGATGCGCCGCGCCAGCGCGGGATTGTGCGTGCGGGAAAAGCGGGGACTGCGGCAAGACTGCGGCGCCCAACCGGCTCACAAATAGAACAATTGCTCAGGCAGAGGAGAACGACCGTTGCCGAAACGCACGTTTCAACCGCATGTGCGCCGCCGCCATAAGAAACACGGCTTCCGCAAGCGCATGAAGAGTCAGGGTGGAAGGAAAGTCCTTGCGCAACGCCGCAAGAAGGGGCGCCACAGTCTCACGCGCGTCTGATACGCCGCGACTGAATCTTCCGCGGAACTGCCGACTGGTGCGCCGCTCGGAATACGATGTGGTGTATCGCGAAGGGCGCCGCCGGACGAGCCGCGAGTTCACGATATTTCTACGTCCCAATGGCCTCGAAATCAGCCGGTTTGGCTGGAGCATAAAAAAGGCGCTGGGTAATGCGGTCCGGCGCAACCGAATCCGGCGGCGCCTACGCGAAATTCTAAGATTGCATCGACAGGAGATTGCCACGGGATGGGATATTGTGATTCATCCGCGCACGACAGCCGCGACGGCGGAATTCTTGCCGCTAGCGGCCGAACTGGTGAAATTGATTCCGCGCACACCGTAGCGGTTCATTCTGATTCCAGCGGGCAAAGCCGGCGATCGGCAAGCGCGTGGGTTCTGCTCGCGCTTGTTCAGTTTTATAGAGTTTTTCTTTCGCATTTTTTCGGAGGCGCTTGCAAGTTTGATCCTTCGTGCTCGAAGTACGCGCAGGAGGCAATTGCGCGTCACGGGGCGCGGCGCGGTGTTGTACTGGCGCTGAAAAGGCTGGGGCGCTGCCGTCCTTTCACGAAGGGCGGGTTCGATCCTGTGCCGGATAGGGAAGAAGGCAAGACTTCTGGAATGCAGATTCCCCACGCTACACACTCTTCCGCGGTAAATTCGTTCGAAACTTCTAAAAGCGCGTTTCACGGAGAACGCTCCGCGTAAGCAAGACAAGGAGCTGCTTCTGTGAACGAGATGTCCGATCAAGATACGCGCGGTAGTGTTCGTGGTTATCGCGCTGGTGATTCTTTTCGCCTGGGGGCATTTCTACAAGCCTCCCGTGGCGCCGCAACCTCAACCCGCGCAGACGGCAGTGCAGGAAACAACGCCGCAAGTTCCCAGCAGCTCGTCGGCCGGGAGCGGAGGTGCAAGGCAGGAACCGCCGCGGTGGCCGCCGCCAGCGCCACCCGGATTCAAGCGGCAGAAGAAAAATCAGTCGTCGTGGAGAGTCCGCTCTATCTGGTGGAACTTTCGAATCGCGGCGGCGTGGTGAGAAGTTGGAAGCTGAAGAAATATTCGGACGATCAAAAGCCGGCGCATTTGCTCGATCTGGTAAACAATTCCGCGGCGCAGCAATTGGGCTGGCCATTCTCTCTGGTGCTTTCGGATTCGCAGCTGGAAGCGAAGGCCAACTCGGCGCTCTACGAAGTGACGCCTGGGCCGGGTAATTTAACTGCGCCGACGGAAATTACATTCCATTGGAGCGACGGCCATCTGGATGTAACCAAGAAGCTAAATTTCGGCTTGGACTACGTGATGTCTGCCGAAGTTTCCGTTTTGCTGGACGGCAAAGCAATTCCCGCAGGGATCGCCTGGCGCGGCGGATTCGGGGACAGAGCGGTGTACAAGGCCGCCTCACTCGTCACCGTTTATTACAAGCTCAACGACAAACTGAATCTGCTGCAATATAAAAAGCTGGGTGTGTCCGGAAATCAGAGCCAGCCCGCATTGCAAAACGGGCCGATGGAATATTTGGGAATCGAAGACCAATTTTTCACTGCGGCATTTTTGCCGGACGGCGCGGAACTTTCGCTGTGGCACTGGACGCAGGACCACGGCATCGTGGACGACGGCAAGCCTGCGAGCGAGCCCATCGCCGAGATGGCGGCCGGGACTACGATTGCGGCGCCTTTGGTCGTGCGCGTTTTTGTAGGCCCGAAAGACCTAAAGATTCTGGAAAAGACCAAGCCGCCGCTCGCCGAGCTGATCAATTTCGGATGGACGGGAGTGATCGCCAAGCCGCTGCTGTGGATTCTGCAGACCATCCACACGAAAGTGCCGAATTACGGATGGTGCATCATTCTGCTGACGCTGGTGATCAACGTCGCCATGTTCCCGCTAAAGATGAAAAGCTGGCGTTCGATGCAGAAAATGCAGAAAGTGGGGCCGGAAATCCGGCAGATTCAGGATCGCTACAAGAAATATTCCATGAGTGATCCTCGCAAGAAAAAAATGAATGAAGAAGTGATGGCCATCTACAGCCGCGAGGGCATCAACCCGATGGGAAGCTGCCTGCCGATGCTCTTCCAGATGCCGATATGGTGGGCGTTGTGGCGCGTGCTGAATGGCGCGATTGAACTGCGGCATGCGCCGTGGATGTTCTGGATTCACGATCTTTCGGCCAAGGATCCGTACTACATTTTGCCGATCGGAATGGCCATCATGATGTATTTGATGACCAAAATGACGCCGCAGACGACCACTGATCCCGCGCAACAGAAAATGATGGCGTTGATGCCGTTGATGTTCGGGTTTTTCTTTTTCAGTCTTTCCAGCGGACTGAATCTGTACATGTTCACGAGCAACCTCGTCGGCATCGGCCAGCAAGTATATTTGAACCGGACCGAGCCGCTCCCTTCCAAAAGTAAATTCAAGAAGAAAGCGCTCAATGAGTGACGAACGAACTGCGGCCGCGAAGAGGCCTTTCATGAAGGAACATGCACAGGGTGAAGCACGGCTGGATCGCGAACGCGCGGCGACGGAGCTGAAACGCTTTCTCGATCTCGCCGTCCGCGAAATGGGGCTGGCGATCGAATACGAAATCGTCAACCCTGATTCGGTAGCCGGCGGCGCCGGAGAAAAAGATGTGGTCGTCGCGTTTCACGGAGCAGATCAGGATTTTCTGCTCGAACGCGATGCGGAGCTTCTATTGGCGCTCGAACATGTGGCGCATCGATGGCTGCGGTTGGATCCCCGCCTGCACGATCGCGTACGCTTCGATTGCGGAGACTATCGGACGGCGCGGCTTGCAGAATTGAAGCTCTCGGCGCGGGTAGCCGCGCAACGCGTGCGCGAAACGGGCGAGACGTTTCGTTTTAATCCAATGTCGCCGCGCGAGCGCCGGCTGATTCACCTGGAATTAAATGGCGCGCCGGGTGTGCGTACTGCAAGCGAAGGCGCGGGCGACCGCCGGCAGCTTGTCGTTTATCCTGCCAATAAGAAGTAACTGGAAGTCGTGGAAAGGCGTTATTGATTTTGGAACGGCCGTGCCCGCTTCATCCGAGCTCTCCGATATTTTTCGATTTCTTAAACTTCCAGCGTGTATCCCTGCTTGCCGACATTGATGCATTGCGTTTGGCCAATGCGATCGGAGCGTCCGGCGGTTTCATGAATGTGGCCGCAGAAAAGATAGGCTGGCTGTTCGCGAGTCACCCATTCGCGCAACGTCGGGCTCCCGCCATGTTTGCCGGGCGCGAATTCGTCGAGCCTGGTATTGAGCGGGGGGAAATGCACGACGAGATGGAGAGATTTCATTCCATCGAATGCCGCGAGGGCCTTGCCTATTTCTTCTTCGGAATATTCTCCGGGCGTATCGAACGGCGTGATGTTGCTGTAGCCGAGCCCGGCCCATTGCGTGATGCCGGATGCGGATTCAAGCGAGCGCACCTGGCGATGAAAATCCAGGAAGCCATAATGCTCGCAAAACGAGTGATTCTCGCTCTGCGTTTCGTGATTTCCCGGCAACGCCCAGACGCGCTGGCCCAACGGTTTTAGTATTTCTCCGCAGCGTTCCAGGCCTTTGCCGAAATTCGACAGGTCCCCAGCGGAAATATACACGTCCGCTTGCTGGGAAGCGATGCGTTCGAGCGCGCGCAAGTCTCCGTGAATATCGCTGAAGATCAGAACTTTCATGGTGTTTCTCCCGTGCGCTGCGGCGAAAGCTTTTGCATGCGACGCAGTAGCATGCCGTCAGACTGCCAGCCTTCCTCAATTATATTTCCAGCTTTGTCGAAAACCACGCGATAGGTGAAGGGTTGCGGGACTCTTGTTACGCGTGTTGACGAATCGATTCTCGCCGAAATCGACAACGTGATATTCGCCTTCCATCGAGGTGCGAATCACTGGAAAACGCGAGAACTGCCAGAACAATCGGACTTCGGGAAGCAACAATGCGCGAGCAACGAATTCATCCGGCGGAGAATCCGCGATGAAGTGAAATTCCGGCGGCCACGGGACTTCGCAAATCGAAGCGAGCCTGATAGACGCCATTGATCGAACGGATTACGCCACCCCAATCGAGGAACGATGGCGGCAGCGGCAGAGCGCCCATGCGATCGATTGAAATATTATTCGCCGAAGCGAAAGTTTTTACACGCAGCAACGCAGCGTGATGCGCGAAACTGCAGACGAAAAGATACGCGACCATAGCGTACGTTCCCGCCTGGCACCACGCGGCGCGGGTTACGTGGAACCCCCAGTCGTCGAGAGCCGGTAGGAAAAATAACACAGCGATGAGGCCACTTGCGAGGGCCACGATCCAGGGATGGAATGGAAACCCAGCCGCACCCGCGGCCATCCATGCGGCTACAGCGCCCAGCGTGAAGAGCACCCACATCCAGGTGGAGCGCATCCGGCTCTTCGAGCGATCGCGATAAATCCACGCCGCGATTTGCGGCAACAGAATAATCGCCGTGAAGCTGAAGTCGATGATGAATAGCAGATCCCAGGACACGCGTCGCTGTGAGATAGGCGTCCACATTCGCGTGCCGAAAGACGTCATCCCGTCGAGCAGGATGTGGCTGGCGATTCCGATTCCATAGATTAAGGTGAGCGTAGCCCAGGAAGGAGTTTCGATGCCGCGACGCCGCGCGATCCAGCGGGTGAGCCATGCAAGAAGCGCGGCAAAAAACGGCAGTCCGACAAAGGAATGTGTGATTCCGCGGTGATATTTCACGATCGCAAGCGGATCGCGAGAAGCTATTTCTGCGACGATGTCGACGTCAGGAAAAACGGCGCCGAGCGTAGCCGCGAAGATAGCGACGCGGCCTTTGCGCTCTGCAAAATACCCTTTGCCCAGAAGCGCGCCGGCAATGCCGTGAGTTATGGGGTCCATGGGAGGTTCGAAAAAATAAAAGTGTACACGATTGAGGCGGGTCAGGCGATTTCGATCAGAGGCGAATGCCGGGGAATAATTTCGCCGATTGCGCGTGCAGAAACCTTGCGACGTTCGAGGGCAGCGAGTGCGGAATCCGCCGAAGCCGGCGCGATTGCGACGAACAGACCGCCTGAAGTCTGCGGATCGAACAGCAGAGCGCGAAATTCCTCGGGAACATCGTCGGCGAAGCCGACGCAGCTTTCGCAAAAATCGCGATTGTTTTTCATGCCGCCGGAGAAAAAATGCCCGCGCGCCGCTTCAATCGCTCCCGGAAGATAGGCGATTTGTTTGTGATCGATCTTCATGGAAACGCCGCTGCCGATAGCCATTTCGCGTGCGTGGCCGAGAAGGCCAAACCCGGTGACGTCGGTGACTGCGTGCACGGGCCGGCCGTTTTTTGAGGCGGCCTCCACTTCATGTAATGCATCAGCGGCGTCGCGATTCAACCGCGTCATCGAATCCGTTGCGGCGGCAACCCACGCTTCCTCGGCGAGACCTTGCTTCAAAGCCGTAGAGATCACACCGGTTCCAATTGGCTTAGTAAACAGAAGAACATCCCCCGGCTGTGCGCCGATATTCTTCCAGACTTTTTGTGGATGGATTACGCCGGTGACAGCGTAGCCAAACTTCAGCTCGTCATCGCGAATGGAATGTCCGCCGACAACGGTGCAATTTGCTTCCGACATTTTCGCGAGGCCGCCGCGCAGAATTTCTTCGAGAATCTCGGGCGCGCCTGAAGCTGGGAAGGCGACAATCGTCAGAGCGGAAATCGGGCGGCCGCCCATGGCATACACATCACTCAACGAATTCGCTGCGGCAACCTGGCCGAACTGTGCCGGGTCGTCCACGATCGGCGTAAAAAAATCCACGGTTTGAACGATGGCCAGATCGTCAGTCAGGCGGTACACGGCGGCATCGTCACTGGTTTCGAAACCGACGAGAAGATTTGGATCGGCTTGTGGCGGCAGACGTTTGAGAATCAAATCCAAAACGCTAGGACTGAGCTTCGCGGCGCAGCCCGCGGCCTTTGCCGTGGTGGTCAATCGAATTGTTTCGGCCAATGAATCTCCCTAGTGAATATCGTTTGTTGATTATAACGCTTCGAAGCCATGGAATTTGTGCGGAGAAAGAGATCTTGACCAGCGAAAAGTCTCAGGCTCGAGCGGCGACGGAGCGAATCGGGATCGTGACTGGCTTCGAAGTTTCCGCGGCGCCGAGCATTTGGCAACTTCCGTCGAAGACAGCTCCGGGCTCGATGATCAGGCAGGGACAATGAATTTCACCCGTCACGATGGCTTTGGTTTTCAGTTCTACTCTTCCACGGGCGCGGATAACCCCGTCGAACCGCCCGCTGATGATTATGTTGTTGCCATCGATCTCGACCTTCCACTGAGGCATGCTCACCTAAGATCAACGTTTCTCCGGAAACGAGAGTTCCCTTCATCGACGAGTCGATGCGAAACGTGCCGCTAGACTCAAGTCTGCCCTCGAGTTTTACGCCGGGCTCTAGAAAGCCTGTCCATTCGCCGGAGTCGTGTCGGTTTCGGTCAAACCATGCCATGCGTGGTCCTACCCCTGTTCTCGATTGAGGTTCCTGAGGGCAAATCTATTTAAGCATTAATTGGTCGTAGAGGCGGGTTAAATCACTATCGTCATAGTATTCAAAGATTAACTGACCAGGTTTTCCGGTACGACGCGGTTGTATCAAGACGCGTGTTCCGTATTCACGCTGAAGATCTTCGAGAGCAGCCTTCGTGTTCGGATCAGGTTGAAGCAGCGATCCCGCAGGACGCGGTCTTGGCGCGCGAGTGGAAAGTCGCTCGACTTGACGGACCGTCATGCCGGCGCGTGCGACGCGGTGCGCGAGCGCAACGCGCTCTTTGGTGTCGGCTACCGCGAGAAGGGCGCGGCCATGGCCTGCGGTAAGCCGCCCGTCCTCTAGTAAATCTAGAATCGGCCGCTCAAGCTTAAGGAGCCGAAGCGCATTGGCGATGGTAGCGCGGTCCTTGCCGGTGCGCTCTGCAACCTGTTCTTGCGTAAGGTGAAACTCATCGGTAAGCCGTTGGAATGCATGGGCTTGCTCGACCGGGTTGAGGTCCTCGCGCTGGAGATTTTCAACCAAGGTCATCTCGAGAGCCATATCGTCGGGCACGTTACGAATCACGATCGGAACGCGGCTAAGACCGGCTTTTTGAGCGGCACGCCAGCGACGTTCGCCCGCGATGAGCTGGTGACGGACGCCGACTCTGCGGACGACTAGCGGTTGAACAATTCCACTGGACCGAATGGAGCGCGCGAGTTCATCAAGCGCCTCTTCGCGGAAACGCGTTCGCGGTTGATACGGGCTCGGGTCGATAAGATCGATATCGACTTGAAGGAGGCCGTCAATCGGAGCTAGCGTCGTGACCACCGCTGCTGCTGGTCCCGCTGTTGTCGTCGGTTGTGCTGGAGTTGGAGCCGGCGGGTGCGCCAGCGCCGCCGCTGGCCCCTGCAGTGGCGGCTGCGGCTGAATGGGCTCCGGATCCCTGATCAGAGCGCTCAGTCCCCTGCCCAAGGCGTTTCTGGGCATTAGCGATAACCTCCTTGGCGAGTTGAATATAGCTCTCCGCGCCTTTACTATGAATGTCGTAGAACATGACCGGCATGCCGTGACTTGGAGCCTCCGCTAGGCGGACGTTTCTCGGAATTACGGTTTCGAATACCTGGCCACCGAAGAAGCTCCTTAGATCTGCCGCTACCTGCTTTGAGAGAGTCGTACGATCATCGTACATCGTCAGTAAAATACCCTCGATCGCAAGGGAGGGATTAATCGTGCGGCGCAGGCGCATCAGCGTATCGAGAAGCTCCGAAACTCCTTCAAGAGCCAGGTACTCACATTGGATTGGGACAAGGACTGAATCGCTCGCGGCTAGAGCGTTAAGTGTTAGTAGATCTAGCGCCGGTGGGCAATCTAAGAGAATGTAATCGTACTTTTCCTTGATTCCGGAGATGGCCGCTTTTAGGCGAAATTCCCTATTCTCCATCAGAACAAGCTCTACCGACGCCCCTACCAAGTTCTTGTCCGATGGAATTAGATCTAGTCCCTCAACTTGGGCGTCCAACGTAACTCGTTCGATTGGCTCATCGAGTATTAGCGTTTGATAGAGAGTCCTTCTAGCCGGATCCTTCGGAAAGCCTAGTGCGCTAGTCGTGTTGCCTTGCGGATCGCAGTCAATCACGAGTGTTTTCTGTTCAGAGGCTGCTAAAGAAGCGCCGAGGTTAACTGCGGTTGTTGTTTTTCCGACGCCACCTTTTTGATTTGCGATCGCGATGATACGAGCCAATGCTAGAGCCCCCAGTGTGCAGCTGTGAATCTAGCAGAAAGTTTTTAGAACATGCAAGACGTTTCACGTGGAACACTCTTCACGGAAGCAAATGTTCCACGTGGAACATCGACTCCTGATGGCCCTCTAGTGTTAAATACCAACCAGGATGGTTCGCCTATGTGATCCTGGGATTGGAACCGGCTCGCTCCACCGCCACGTCTTATTCAACGAGACTCGAGCGGCGTCATCGGCCCCCAGCCACAGAGCCAAGCTTCCACCCTTTTTGATAGCGCCACGTGCCCAGTTTATGAGTTCTTCGTGTCTTCCGATGGCTCGAGCGGAGACGAAATCGAACTCCGGAGCTCCTGCGCAGAAATCCTCAAAACGACCGCGATATGTCTCGGAGCGCTCGAGGCCGAGTTCACGGATCGCTTCAGCCAAAAAAGCGGCTTTTCTGGCGTTCGATTCGATGAGCACTACTTCCAGCGCAGGAAGTAGCGAGTTTAAGCGGGATGCCTGGAAAACCGGCCCCGGAACCAACGTCGGCGAGCCGACCATTTCGATTTGCAATGACTGATGCAGCAAACATGCTCTCTCCGAAATGAAATCGGAGGATTTCGAGAGGATCTGTGACGGTCGTAAGCGAAATCTTTCGGTTCCAGTGGAGTAGAAGCGAGATATATGTGCGAATTGCAGAGCAAACGTCGGCCGTGGCCGAAACTCCATAGGTTCGGAGTGCTTCAGAAATCACACCATCGGTGAGAACTGTCATGTGAACATAACTCATATGTAGCTGCAAATAAACGACTTGATAAAAATCAATACTATCTTTGCGACTCAATCGCCGAACCTGCTCCTGTGGCCCTGCGCAGCTTTGCAGGGGCCAACATGCCAATGCTGAAATCCGCGACGAAATGAGCCACGGCCGTTGGAAATAAGCTACTTGTCCATGCCCGGACGATGGAAAATATAGTTCCTACTATCAGTGTAGTTGTTAAACCTTTGCGTCCCTGATAAAGATGTGCGAGAGCAAAAAAGAGGGCTGAGCCGAGAATTCCGGCCACCACGTACCCGCCTGCCCAATCCTGAAATGCACGTTGAACGAAACCGCGGTAGATGAACTCTTCACACATGGCCACAGTGACGACCAGTGCAAAAAATATCAGGCGTTCAACAGCGTCCCGAGGAAAGAGTTTTAGAGCAAGTTGAGGCAAGACGCCCTTTATTTCCGACGGTTTTGCCACGAGACGACGGAGGCTATAGATCTGGTTGACCGAAATTAGAGCAGCAAGAACAATTGCAATCGTGATGGCGAGAGCGGGCTTGGGAATTGCCACTCCGAGCTGGGCGAGCGTGATTCCGTGAGCGCGAGTGCGCCAAAGAATAATTACAGCGGCAAGCCACTGAAAAGCGATCGTGGATGCGTAAATCGAGAGGCGGTCCATCTTTGACGTTTCGGCAGAATCTAGTAATTGGCGAATCCGCCGTCGTCCCAAAACAGGGACGGCGACGCCAAGAAAAATTAGGATGAGTGCGAAGTCCCAATGCATCTCATTAGATGAGAGCATTTTTGGGGCGAGTGGGCAAGGCGAACTCTTGTTGACACCGGCAGAGCGCCCTCGTATCGTTCTTAATTCTGTTCAGCGGACAATCGTGAAAATACTTGTGATCGGTAGTGGCGGGCGCGAGCACGCGATGGTGTGGAAGCTGCGGCAGAGCGCCGCGGTCGAAAAGGTGTGGTGTGCCCCGGGGAACGGGGGGATTTCCAAGGACGCGGAGTGCGTTCCACTGGATTTGAAGGACTTGAAGGCGGCCGCCGACCTAGCTAGCAACCTGGGAGTAGAGCTCACGATTGTGGGGCCGGAGTTGCCCCTGGCGCACGGAATCGCGGACGAATTTGCAAAGCGCGGTCTTGCGATTCTGGGACCTTCGCAAAAGGCTGCGCAACTCGAAGGAAGTAAGGTATTCGCCAAGAAGTTTATGGAGCGCTTCAAAATTCCTACAGCCTCTACGTACGGAATTTTCGGTTCGCCGATTGACGCTTATACGTCGCTTTGTTCGGTTGATTGGCCGCTGGTGGTGAAAGCGGATGGATTGTGCGCTGGCAAGGGAGTGCTGGTGACTTCGTCGCCTGACGAAGCGGCCGCGTTCATTGACCGGCTGATGGAGAAGAACGAGTTTGGCGATGCGGGCAAGCACGTTTTGCTCGAAGAAGGACTTACAGGACGCGAGCTTTCCTACATCATCCTGATGGATGGAAAGGGTTTGTTTCTTTGGCGCCGACACGCGACCACAAGCGCGCTTATGACAATGATGAAGGCCCGAACACAGGCGGCATGGGCGCCTTTTCGAGCGCAGATATTTTACCGCCGGAGTTGGAGAAGAAGATTCTCGAGACGATCGTGCAGCCGACTCTGGCTGGTCTACAAAAGAGGGGCTGAACTATTGTGGGTTTCTTTATTTTGGATTGATGCTGACTTCGGAGGGTCCGAAAGTCCTCGAATACAATTGCCGGCTCGGCGATCCGGAGACACAGGCGATATTGCTGCGCGCAGATTTTGATTTCGGCGACGCGTGCGCTCGTGCAGTGCGCGGAGACCTTGCGTCGGTTCAGGCAAAATCTTCGAATGGCGCAAGCGTTTGCGTGGTCGTGGCTTCGGAGGGCTACCCTGAGAACCCCAAAATCGGCAAAGAGATAACAGGGCTGGAGGCCGCCGCGAGTGTTTCAGGTGCAGTGGTCTTTCACGCAGGCACTCGGCGGCAGGGCGAGGAGTATTACACGACTGGAGGACGAGTGCTCGGCGTAGGAGCCGTCGCCGCGGACTTGCCCGCGGCTTGCAAGATTGCGTACGAAGCAACGAGCAAGATCAGAATCGCTGGGGCACACTATCGAAAGGATATCGGAATCTCCAAGGCGCCGCGAAAGGCTGCCGCGGAAGCATCGAATGGATGAGGTAGGTAGTCTATTCATGTGTATGGCGCATAGGTTTCTCATGAAAGAAGTTTAAGGTTCAGAAGAAGGAGACTCGCCGGTGGCTAAGGAACACAAGCAGGAAGCTGGGGCTCTGGTTGGAATTCTGATGGGTTCGGATACGGATTTCCCGGTGATGAGCGAGGCGGCGAAGACCCTCGAGAAGTTTGGGATTCCGTACGAATTGGAAGTGGTGTCTGCGCACCGCACACCCGCGCGCGCGCATGAATATGCAACAACAGCTTCCAAGCGGGGCTTGAAGGTTCTGATTGCAGCGGCGGGCGCAGCAGCGCATCTGGCGGGAGTGATCGCGGCAAACACTACGCTGCCGGTGATTGGAGTCCCCATGGGAACAAGCTCGTTAAATGGACTCGATGCTCTGCTATCGACTGTGCAGATGCCCGGCGGAATCCCGGTCGCAACCATGGCAATTGACAAGGCGGGCGCAGTGAACTCCGCAATTTTTGCAGCGGAGATTTTGGGGCTTTCGGACCCCGAAATCGCGCGGAAACTGGTCGCGCATAAACAGGATCTTGAGCGTTCGGTGGGTGAGAAGAATGCGCGCTTGAAGCAACAGCTTGCCGACAAGAAATAGACTTGAGCGACGATTAAAGTCGCGGGCTGCGGATGGCAGTTTTTTCCTCTGCGATATGCTGAAAGACCGGCGGACTGCTAAAGTTTTTCCATCAACTATGAGTATTAACTCAGAAACTGGGGTGCAACAGCGAGGGGGCGCCCTCGGGACGTTCCTTTTCCAGGCGGGGATTCTTCGGCTCGGGTGCAGGCTGGAGAATCCACTGAAAGCCTGATTCGACGCCGATCGTGGCGATCGTTTGGCGCGAGTTTGGCGGTGCCATGATGCCAATCGCCGCGCGCAAAAACTGAATCGCATCCACCGCAAGAACCTTGGTACTTTCGCCCTGCAGAAAACGGTCGCGCACATTCCGCATTTTGGCGTCTGAAGAACAAAGTTTTTCGATGCCAGCATCCTTATTTCGAATCAGGTCGATCAGCGAGGGCACGGCGCCTTCCGGCGGGTAATGAAATTCGACGAAGGTGCGCGGCTGGCCCTTTTCCGGTGGCCACGATTGAACATACTGCGGCAATGAAACGTGCGTGTCGAAATAATCTTCGCGCTGCATGGACTGCCGAAGCGTAAAACTTAGTTGCCAAATTTCGGGACCGTAGCCTTCCATGTAGTCCGCGAGAATCAGCACCGCAACCGGCTCGTTGGGCGGCAAATTTATTTTTCCGTGAAGATTTCTTGCGATTTCGTTCAGACGCTCGGAGACACCATGGCCGATGGAATCAATATCCGCAGCCTCAGCATTCGGTTGAGCCTGCTGCAAGTGCGGGGCGATCGAAGCAACTTGACCGTGAAGGTGGGGAAGATCTTTGTCGAGCCGGGCGAACTCTACTTGCGAGGATGGCGAAATCCATTCAACGGCGCCAAGAAAAATTCCCACGCGTCTCGAGTTGAGCTCGACCGGCGCCGGCAGGCGGGTCTGAGGTTCGATCGGATTTTCGATGGTAGCGATTAGAATGGCATCTTTTACCACCGCAATAATCACGCGTCCCGCAGCGAGGTTTGCGATTATTTCGTCCCCGGGCGCGTCCTGCCTCTGTTGGGCTATGGCATTCGGCGAACAAAGGAAAATGAAAACGAGAGACAATGCGCTTAGGACGGCCGCGGCAATAAATGATAATTCGCGGCTACGCGAGCGGAAAAGGGAGAAGTGGAAGCAATGACTCACACTTCGACGGTACCACAAATCGCCAATTGCCAACAATCCCAGGCTGCGACCGCCGTGCTATACTTATAAAACAGTGGACGTGCGGTAGCTGTTCACATTCACGGCGGCGATGAGATCCCCGAAAAACATAAAACACAATGGCAGGCTCGTGTCCGAGATTCTCGAGTCGCACCGCCGCTTCGTTCGCGGCGACGAAACCGGGACTCGCGCGGATTTGTCCGGAGCGGATCTTTCGCGCGTGAATTTGGAACGCGAGAATCTGGACCTCGTCGACTTTCATGGGGCGAATCTGGAAGGCGCGAATTTGCATGAGGCCAGGCTCTCTTCGGCGAACTTGAGCAAAGCGAAACTGCGCCGCGCAGACATGCGCAAAGCTGATTTGACCGAAGCTGATTTGAGCGAAGCGGACCTGACAGATGCGAAGGTCGGCGGCGCGGAGCTCTTCCGCACGGATTTGCGTCGCGCCATACTGCGTGGGGCAAATTTGGTGGCTTCGAATTTCCGCCTGGCCGAAATTCGCGGCGCGGATTTCACGGGAGCGGATCTGAAGACCACGGTCCTCCGCGAGACAGATCTCGACGGAGTGAACCTTTCGGGTCTGGACCTGAGCACAACGCTATTGCCTCGCGGCTACAAACCTCCAGATTCCACGAAGAGTTAAATGAAGAAGAGCCCCATTCGAAACATGCCGTGGATTCTGGTGGAGGACTACAAGCGCGGCAAGGGCTGGGTGGGCGCCGAACAGTGCGAAGCCCGTGCTCGCGCTTACTGCGAATTACTGGAGCGCGGCCAAATACTTTTCTTTCGCGAGCCACCATTCGACCTGCCTGCGGCCGATCAGCAATTTCTTCTCGAGCAACAATGGTCTGAGATGCGAACGCACAAGAACGTTTCGTACAGGCCGAGTGAGGATTTGTTGCGCGGAGTCTCGGGCAACCGCGAGACGGTGAGCCGCGTTCATTCGATCATGCGGAATTACAGCGCTCAGGTGACGGAGTTCCTGGCCAAATTTCTGGCTCCTTACGCCGGCAAGTGGAATCTGGATTTCGCGAGTTTTCGGCCGCTGG
Source organism: uncultured Acidobacteriota bacterium (assembly GCA_963830375.1). GTDB lineage: Bacteria > Acidobacteriota > Terriglobia > Acidiferrales > UBA7541 > Palsa-295. The sequence continues at coordinate 111,858 of CAWHMJ010000007.1, read as the reverse complement.
AAGAGGAAGGCCGCGATTTGCCGCTGCACAAGCGCAACGATTTGCTGCATTTCGACGCCTTTCCCAGCCGGCCAACGCACGGTGCACGGATTTTGCGCGTGTTCACCAATCTAAATCCCTCGAAACCGCGCATCTGGCAGTCCACTGAAGGATTTGAAGTGCTCGCCCGGCGATACGCCGGCGGCGCGGGGCTGCAGGATATTGCCGAAGACAATTCGTTCTTGAGCCGCACGGTGCGAGACTTGGGCTCAAAGCTCAATATTGGAGTGATCGGACGAACGCCCTACGACATGTTCATGATTCGCTTCCATGATTTCCTGAAAGAGAACACGGCGTTTCAGAGAGATTGCCCGAAGACACAGCTGGAATTTCCGCCGCAGGCTACCTGGATTGTCTTTACAGATTGCGTCGCGCACGCAGTGATGTCCGGCCAGTATGCCATCGAGCAGACATTCTTAATTCCGCCGAAGGCGCTGGTTGCGCTGGAGTCTGCGCCCTACCGCATTCTGGGAAATATTGCCGGCCGCGCGCTGGTTTCTTAAATCAATCCGCCCGCATCGCTCATCTGAAAACTTCTCCGGCCGACGCGTTACTTGCCAGCGAGAAATTCGGCGGAATCCTCTCCGAAGCCTGCGGCGGCGCCGCGGACTGAAGTGGTGCGGCGGCGAGTTTCTATGCCGAGGCGCTTTATTTTCTGATTGAGCGTGGAGAGCGGAACCTGAAAACGCTCGGCGGCTTCCGTCTGGTTCCAATTCGTGCGCTCGAGCATGTCAACAATTATCCGGCGCTCGACTTCCTCGAGGATTTCGAAAAGCGACGGCGAAGTAGCATTTCCGCCCGGCGCGCCTGGCATGGGCGGTAAGAACTCGGCGAGTTGCAGGCGGACTCCTTTGACGATCTCGCGGGTGCGTACACTTTCGGGGAGAAGGTCGGTATCCATGGCCTCCTGGGTAGAAAGCACGATGGCGCGCTCGACGACGTTTTCAAGCTCGCGAACATTGCCGGGCCAATCGTAGTCCATGAGAAGTTTCATCGCACCATGAGTGAACCGGCGCGGGGGCTTGCCATTTTCCTGGCAGAATTGCACGAGAAAGCGCTCGATGAGCAAAGGAATATCCTCTTTACGCTCTCGCAGCGGCGGCAAATGCAAAGAAATGACGTTCAAGCGGTGAAACAAATCTTCGCGGAAACGGCCGTCGCGAACCAGCTTGTTCAAATCCTCGTTGGACGCCGCGAGGATGCGGACGTCTACTTTAATGGTTTCGGTGCCGCCGAGGCGCATGAATTCCCGCTCTTGAATCACGCGCAGGAGCTTGGCCTGCGTCTCCGGGGTGATGGTAGAAATCTCGTCAAAAAAAATGGTGCCCTGGTCGGCGACTTCGAACAGACCCTTCTTTGAAGCAATGGCGCTGGTAAATGCACCCTTCACATGTCCGAAGAGCTGAGATTCGAGAAGATCGCCCGGAATTGAACCAGTATTGATGGGAATGAACGGTTTATCAGCGCGCGTGGAGGCGGAATGGATGGCCTTGGCGAATACTTCCTTGCCGGTGCCGCTCTCGCCGGAAATCAACACGGTGGAGCGCGACGGCGCGACCTGCGTAACGAGGTCGAGAACAGTCTGCATCTTTTCGCTTTTGCCGATGATGTTCGGGAAATTATATCGCTGCTTCAGCGCTCGCTTTAGCTGAACGTTTTCGTCGCGCAGCCTGCGGCCTTCAATCGCGAGCGATATCTGCGCGATGAGCTCGTCGTTGGACCAGGGCTTGGTGATGAAATCCTGCGCGCCGCCCTTGAAGGCCGCGCGAGCCATATCGATCGAGCCATAAGCGGTGATCAAAATGACGGCGAGTTGCGGATCGCGACGCCGGATTTCGCGCAGTAACTCGATGCCGTTGCGATCAGGCAGGCTGACGTCAAGGAGCATAAGATCGAACGGATGGTCTTCGAGTTGGCGGAGGCCGGCCTCCCCGGTTTCCGCGAGCGTTACCTGGAAACTCTCCGAAGTGAGAAGGGCTTCGAGACCTTCACGAATTTCCACTTCATCATCGATAACAAGAATAGACCCTCTAGGCATGAACGGTTTTCCTGGCTACGGGAAATTCCAGCCGGAACGATGTTCCCTTGCCCGGCGTAGAGCGCACATCGACTTTGCCGGCGTGCTCTTTTATGATGCCGTAGCTCACGGAAAGGCCCAATCCGGTGCCCCGTCCGGTGGCTTTGGTGGTAAAAAATGGATCGAAAATGCGATGTAGATTCTCCGCGGGGATGCCCGATCCGGTGTCGGTGACTTCGACTGCAACCGAGCCGTTGTGCGCACCGGTGCGCACTTCCAGCATGCCGCCGCTCGGCATCGCGTCTCGAGCGTTCATGAACAGGTTCAGAAATACTTGTTGGAGACGCGTGATGGAGCCAAGAACGGGTGGCAACTGCTCGGTATAGTTCTTGATGACGTTCACCTGCGCTGTTTTGAACGGATGTTGCACCAGCGTGAGGGTTTCTTCCAGGACGGAGTTCAGATTCACTTCGACGAATTCCGCTGCACCGGTTCGCGAGAAATTGAGCAGATTGTTGACGATTTCGCTGGCGCGGAAAGTCTGCTTTACGATCCGCTCGATTGTTTTCTGGCGCGGATCGTCGGCGGGAATCTGTTTCGCGAGCATCTGGATGTAATTCGAAATCACGGCGAGCGGGGTATTCACTTCGTGCGCCACGCCGGCCGCCAGCAAGCCGAGCGAAGTGAGTTTCTCGGTCTGCACCATTTGCTCTTCCAGGCGCACGCGTTGCGTAATGTCGTCGAGAAGAATGAGCCGTCCCAGGCGGGCTCCATTTTTGCCCACGAGCGGCGCGATGGAAGCGTTAATCACCAGACGGCGTCCGGCGGGCGTGTTCAGATGGAATTTATAGATACCGGAAACGTGATCGCTGGTAGCGCGCAAAGCAATTTCGGCCACTAGATCCTGCGGGAGAACATCCTGCAGGTGACGCCGAAGCGCTTCCCGGCGCGGAATAGCGAGCAAATCTTCGAGTTGAGGATTCCAGGATTCGATGCAATCTTCCAGATCGACCGTGAGTACGCCTATGTTCAGTGATTCGACGATGTTCTCACTGAAATCCTTCAGCCGCTCGATCTGCATGGCCTTCTGCTCGAGCGATTGATAGAGCCGCGCATTTTCGATGGCGATGGCCACGTAACCCGCGATGGTGGAAAGCAATTCGAGATCGTCAGTCGAGAGATAATCGCCATCGACCGTCTTGCCGAGGCCCAGAATCGCGACGGTGCGGTCGCGGAAGCGGCAAGCGATGAAATAATTCAGATCGAGCTCTTCCAGCGTGCGGCGAACCGAGTCGGATTCCTGGCTTGCCGCCCGCGCCGATTCGAAGAACAAACAGCCGCGCTCCAGAGCAGGACGCGAAGGGTCGAGAAACGATAGATCGAGCGGACCTTCAGGCCGCAGTCCCATGGAACGCGAGAGGACGAACTGTGCCGGACGCGCAGGGTCTTCGAGAAATATTGCGAGCCGGTCTACCAACAGGGTTTGCGAAATGCGGTCGAGCACGGAGCCGACCAGGGGTTCGAGGCGCACCTCGTTTGTGAGGGCGCGTCCGAACTCGATGAGCGTGCGGCGGTAATTGAGCCGGTCGCGATAGAAGAAACGGTCAAGCCGAGTCTGAACCCATCCTCGCACCGGTTCAAACAAGAATGCCGCGACAACGATCGCGATAACGCCGCCCGCCGGACCGGTGGGCCAGCGGGTGTGAAAAGTTTCGCCGATCAGCGCGATGCCCGCGAAATAAATACCGACAACCGCAGCAGTCGCGAAGGTGTAAGCAAGTCCGCGCTTGAAGATGATGTCAACGTCCATCAGGCGGTAGCGGATAATGGCGTAACCAAAACACAGTGGGATGAGCGCCAGTGAAAAGACCGAGAGTTTCATCCACGGCGCAGGAACAATACCCAGAACGTAGGGCACGATATAGAACAATAGAAAGGGTAGCGAGCCTGCGAAGGTCCCACCGGTGACCCACTTCAATTGCTGCCGTAAAACACCACTGGGTGCGCGGCGGTAACTGAAAAGGAAAATGGTGGCAGCAATCAGAAAATAGATTCCGAGATTCGCCTGTTCCACTTTATCGAGCCAGTATCGTGTGCTGAATGCCGGCAGAAAATTCAACGTCCCGAAGGCGATGAAAATATGCAAGGTTAGAAGCAAGGCCGGCAGAGCGTAGGTGGCAGTCAGCTTCGGCCAAAGAGCGCCACGGCGCTCCGGGAATACGAGCGCAAAGTGAACGAGCAAAGCCGGCTGCAAGAGGAGCGCGACTACGTTGGCCCAGTAAATCGTTTGGTCGAAAGAATTCAGCTTTCCGGTGTAATGAAAGCTGTAGAGAATGAATGAGGCCAAGCAGAAAACGTAAAAATGAATCGCGCGCGGCGCATTCCAACGGCGGACGAATATGAACAGCCCGATGAAAAGATATAGGAGCGCTGTAACTCGGAGATAATCCTCGATCGAGGATGAATTGTCCTGTGGCGCGGTTACCAGCCGCGTCTCAAAGGTGGCTTCGCCACGGCGCATTTGATAATGAACTTCAGCCCATGGCCCCACGTGAAACAACACGCGCGTGACGTCGGTGGCGCGTTGAATCGGGACGCCCCGGACCGACTCAACGATGTCGTTCTGCTTGATGCCAGCCCTGGCGGCTGGCGAGTCAGCGACAACGTGCCAGGCAGTTACTCCCTGGGCCGAATCCATCCAGGTGACACCGTCATCTGGAAGAACAAAGCGGGAGCGTTGCTGGAAATTCAGGACAGCGAAGACCACGGCGGACAAGGTTATAAGTGCCAGGAGGACTGCGCCGAGCCGCATTCGGAGACTGTCATTCATCCAGCTACACCCGTAACCTCTGCCTAGAACCCATATAATGCAAGCACGTCAGCTTCCAGTAAACTGCAGATTCTATTAATCATAAGTATTTTATTTTTATAAGCTTGCGAGAGCGGACGGTTGAAGAAACTCATGGAATACCATTTGTGGGAGCCATCTTCCCGTTTCCAGTACACTGATTTTAACTGTTTTAACTAGAATTGAAAACTAAGTCCACCGCGGATGAATCGGTAGGTCGGGATCAGGACAACTTGACCGTCAGGAGTGGCCAAGGGAACGTAACCCTGTGCGAAGAGGTTACCGCAGTCGGCCAGGAGTTCCGCGTGACCTGGGATAAAGCTTGGCAGCGGTTGGTGAATCCCGAGGCTCAGATACGGATCGAGGTGATAGAGAGACTCGCCATAAGGATCCATTGCGGAGACCACCGGGCCATTGATCCATTTGTAGCCAGCAGTAAACTTCGTCCCAATGCGGGAACTCTCGCGGTCAGGCGCCCGCCCGCGCTTTGGCGATAGCGCATCGCCAACTGGTTTCTTAAGGCTGCTTGAGAGGGGTCCTCTGTCGGGGATAGCGCTCCCGCATATTCGTAGATAATCGTGGCAGTAACATTATCCGAGAATTTCTGGTGATAAGCGACACGTGTCCCTAATGAGCTGGATTCACCGGCGTCATAGGCAAAGACATTTGAGAAGAAATCTTGTAGATAATCCGGTCCGGCAACGGACCCGTGCCCGAAAACTGCCGTATGCGTCGAACGGTCGTTGAACAGAGCCACGGTGAGAGTGGAATTCTTACTGAACGCATGTTCAACGGCCAATTCTTCGTGCAAGCCGTTCTCAAGGACCGAATGACCGTCGCGCATCAAAACTATGGGGAACTGATCGAGAGTGTTTAGTGCAGACTGCAGCGTACTTTGATCGCCTGCAGAATCCTGCCAGCCATTGGCGGCGGCGAGAACGGACACCTGCCATGTGGGAGCAAGCTGGACGGCCATCTCAGCGCGCGGCCGCACGCTTGCGGTCGTGCCCGCGAGACCCGCCATCACGAAATCCGAACCATAGCGAAGGCTGATGCGATCACCGATCACGAAAGAATTGTCATACGACATGCGCAGCCCGCGGAACGTGGGCCCGTCCGGACCTAACTGTGACTGGCGAATTAGAATGGTTGTCACCGGACCCACGCCGGGCTCGCCTGATGGAATCCATTGAGTGGCGAATCCGCCGGAATAGGACCCACTTTCGTAGCTGAACTGGCTAGCCATCAAGAGTTGGTCATGACCGCCAAGAGAGAGATCATAAACAAGGGCCGTGCCCGGGGAATCGGCCGGATTCGAGACCGAACCGGGATGATCTGATCCCGAAGTTAGTTCCAGACGCATGCGGCCTGCCTGATTTTGCGCGGTTTCGAATTGGCCCGGTGGAACGCCGAATATTTCGCCGTCGTCTTGCCAGCGCAGGACCGGACGCGTCGCAGACGCGCTTCGAAGCACCCAAGTCCACTCGTCCGCAGCGATGGGTTGATCGGACTGCCGTTGAAGTCTTTCGAGTGATGAGAATATCGAGCCGAGAACAATTTCGAGTAGAGTGGTGCGCTCATCATTAACCAAGATGTGCTCCTCCATGACAGGGAGGAAGCCAGCCAGCGTCACTTTGATCGAGTACGTGCCGGAAGGAAGCAGCGCGGTAGAAAATCGTCCACGATCGTTGGTGAGCAATTCGACAGCTGAACCGCCGAGCAATTGATCGGAGCTTACAAAGATAGTGGCGCCCATCTGAGGGGTCCCGGAAGAATCCAGCACTACGCCGGATATCTTGCCGGAATTCGGCGCGCCAATGGCCGAAAGAGGAAGCAGGCACAGGAGCACCCCGAAAATGGATGAGCGAATCACTCGCAGGCTCACCAGGTCACCTCCTCTGTGCAGTCGTTGCAGATGGTACTTTCACCGTAAAATCCATTGCCGGCGTAATTGTCTGTTTGGCGAGATTATCGGTTACCGCTACTTCCAGCTTGTACGCTCCGGGTGGCAATGAGCCAAGCGTAATGATGTTTTCCAGAGTCAATTCCTCGCCGTGCTCGGGCAATTTATCCTTAGGGATATCGAATTTCAGGACTGGTTCGGTAGTTTTATCCTTCATGACGCGATACTGCACGGTGGCGTCTGACTTATGAGTTTTGTCATCCACTTTCAGGTTGTAAATCTGCAGGAAAACACCCATTCCGTCTGCGGCTCCGAATGACGCATCCAGCTTAGGGCGCACCTTCACATCGCCCAGGACGAACTGGCCGAGCCCGATATCTTTCGACGAAACGGGCAAAATCTGATCCGCGAGAATCAGAGAGCTGGACGACAAGTGGTCGTCCTCAAAACGCGGAACGGCAAGCCGAGTATTTACCACACCGACGTTCCCGTTATTTACGTCCTTAAGCACGATATCGAGGCGATAGAGCCCAGGGCTCAAAGGTACAGCTTTCTGATAAATCGACGGAACGGCGCGGGCCTGTTGCAGTAAAGCCGCTGGAACATCGCGCTTCACCGTATCCTCAAAGGTTTGAACAATGCGCCCGCTCAGTGTGCTTATGCGCGCGAAAAGATTGACTGTGGCGGAGTCCACTCCCTGTTTTTCTTGAAAGCTCAACTGTCCCGTCGGTATCTGCACGGTGATGGGAACCAGGACCGTCTCCGATGTGATGCGCAGGAAATAAAAGCGGTAGTCGAACTTCACTTGATCGCGCACGAGCCGGGAAGTAACCACGGCTTCCAGATCCTTGAACTTTACCGGAGGCGCCTGCTGGATCTTGGCGTAAAGCTCCAGCCGGGAAAATTCATTCGCGCTCTCTGGCGCCATTCCGATCGGCGCAGCATCGTGCGTACCGTCCGTGTTGTTGAACCGGCTAGTCTTGCTGGCCAATCCCATAGATTCCATTTGGGTGAGGCCGGCGCCTGGAACCATAAGAAGGGCGTCCTTCTCGCTGGGATCCATGGTCAGATGGTATTCCCCGCTCATTGTCGGGTCCACGAACTCCAGAATGACATTTTCGCCTATGCCTTCGAGATAGCGATAACGCCAGTCCTCGAAAGGATAGGTGGAAGTTTCTCCTCCGCCTTCCTCAGCCGGACGGTCATAGCTGCCACCCGCAGGGTGCGACTCGATTTCATCGGCGGGACCCCACATGATGTAGATACGGCCGCGGTCTGTCCTCCAGCCAGGTATTCCAGAGGAGAAGTGCTCGTTGACATACGCAATTCGACGATAGTGTTCCTCTTTAAATGTGTTGTCGGCCGAATCAGGGTCGGGATTGCGCCGCTGCCAGAATGCCTCGATAAACTGCTCACGCTCTTCGTTGGTAGCTGAGGTGAAGAAATGCTGCTGCGCTCTTCGGGGACTTATGATGTAGACCACATCCTCGTCAAGCCACTTCCTATATTGGGAATCTAATTCCTTCCTTAGATCTTTGTCGCTCTTGGCTTTTTGTTTTGCAGTTTTCTTGGCGGGATTTTGTTCAGTCTGGGCTGGTTGCTGCCCTTGAGATTCGCCCTGGGCAAACGCCGAGGACGCTGCTCCCAAACCAGCAGCTAAAATCGCTAAGAGAAGCCATTTACCGCAACGGCCAATAATCAACGTTTTCCCCTTGATTGATTGGAGATTCTAACCTGTCCGAACGTACAGGTCAACGCAGTACCCCCCGCCGATATGGGATATGAGCACATTAGACGAACGGGGGTTGCCTGGCATTTTCAGGGGATTGACTAGCTGGGACGCTTCGCGGGCTCACGCGGTTACTTGGTCCATTGGCCTAGAACATCGTCTTGGTTCGCTTGCATCAGAATTTGGTCAGGAGCGCGGCGATTCTGTTTCTTTCCCCGCCAAAAACATCTAAAATGGTCGCCAGTGGGGATGACCGAGGTTCGTCGCATGGACAACCAAAGTGACCGAGAATTAGCGATCCCGGGCGACGTAGTGGGATAAAGAGTCCCCCTTGAAAACCAGAAAACAGGAATGAAAGAGCCCGAAAATTAATGTAGCTAACTGTCTTTATCTCTTTATCTTCGTCTAATCCGGAAACATTCCGGCCCCTTCGGACGTATGGAATAGTGTGGCGGATGCCTCCGTCCCTTGACGTGAGGACGTAAAGGGTTGATGCAATGAAAACCTGGCAAAAAGTGTCAATCGGTGTGGGTGCTGTAGTCGTGCTGGGTAGTATTGCGTGGTACAGCGTCTATCAGGCGAACAAAGGCGTTGTGCAGGTGCAGACCGGCAAAGTCGTTAAGCAGGACCTGACCTCGATCGTAACTGCATCCGGTGAAGTGCAGGCCGAAAAATTATACGAACGTACTGGGTGAAGGCATCGGGAAAATTACCAATATCGTGGTGAAAGAAGGCGACCACGTGAAGAGGGGCGACATCCTGCTGCACCTGGAAAACATTCAGCCGGCCGCGGATGTTCAGGCCCAAGAGGCCAGCATCAGTTCCACCGAAGCGGGCATGCGGGTGGCCTCCGCAAGTTATGACTCCGCGGTCGCGACGCTAGCCCAGCGCCAGGCAGACCTTGAAAAGGCCAAGTTCGATTGGCAGCGCACCCAAGAGCTTTACAAAGATCAGCTTATAGCCAAGCAAGAGTTTGACGCGAACAAAGCTACTTACGACAGCGCGGTGGCGGCGCTTAACGCTTCCAAAGCACAGGTTGAACAAGCCCGCGCGGCGCGAGATCAATCGCGGGATAACATGAATCAGAACCAGGCAGTCCTGAAACACACAAAGGACATTCTTCGCAAAACGACCTACACAGCGCCGATCGATGGGATTGTCAGTTACATCGCTGTGCGCGTCGGGGAAAACGTCGTACCCGGAATTCAGAACGCCGAAGGCAGTAACCTCATGACCATTTCCGACATGAGCATCGTCACCGCCGAGGTGAAAGTCGACGAGACTGATATCACCAACGTGCGAGAGGGCCAGCCTGCAGAAGTGACAATTGACGCGCTTCCGGGCAAGACGTTCAAGGGCCACGTAACCCAAGTTGGCGAGCTTGCTATTCTTCGTTCGTCCGGACAGGCGGCTACCACGCAAACGACCGCAAATACCCAGGAAGCGCGTGACTTCAAAGTTGTGGTCACCGTGGATAATCCACCCGAGTCGCTCCGCCCCGGTCTTTCTGCTACCGCCAAAATTCAGACCGCGGAAAAGAAGGATGCCCTGACTATTCCGATCCAGGCGCTAGCCGTGCGGACCCAGAAAGAAATCGAAGAAGCGAAGCCAGGCAAGAAAGGCGAGCGACGTCACGCTCGCGGCTTCCAAGCCGTCGTTAGGGGCCAATGGCGATGCCAAGAAGACCGATATTCAGGGAGTTTTCGTCATACGCGAAAAGAAGGCAGAGTTCGTTCCGGTGCAGACGGGTATCGCGGGTGTGACCGATATTGAAGTTACCAGCGGACTGAAAGATGGCGACGAAATCGTCATTGGAAGCTACAAAGCGCTTCGTACGCTGCGGCCCGGCGCCACGGTCAAGGTGGACAACTCCGCGCCCAAACGCGAAGAATCTTCCACCTAGTTGAACTGAATTCGGGAGCACATTGCGCATGGCTGTCGAAGAAATCATCGCTCCGCAGAGTTACCGCAAGGACCTGGTTGATACCGGCATAGTCATTCAAACCGAAGATCTTTGGAAGACCTACGAAATGGGCGCAGAGCAATTGCATGCGCTGCGCGGCGTGAGCATCGAAATCCACAAAGGCGAGTATGTCGCCATCATGGGTCCGTCGGGTTCGGGAAAATCCACCCTTATGAATTTGATTGGCTGCCTGGACACGCCCACGAAGGGGAGTTACTGGCTGGCGGGACGGCTGGTTAGCCAGCTCGACGACGATGAGCTCGCCTACATACGCAACAAAGAAATTGGATTCGTCTTCCAGACGTTTAATCTGTTAGCGCGCGCGACTGCGCTGCACAACGTCGAGCTGCCCATGATTTACAATGGCACGCCTTCCGAAGAACGCCTGGGACGCGCAAAAAAGGCTTTGGCCAAGTGGATCTCGCCGATCGCATGATGCACAAGCCCAACGAACTTTCAGGCGGCCAGCGGCAACGCGTGGCCATCGCGCGCGCACTGGTGAACGCGCCTTCGATTCTTCTGGCTGATGAGCCCACAGGGAACCTGGACTCGCAGACGGGCGAAGAAATCATGGCGCTTTTTGCACGTCTGCACGAGCAAGGCAATACCATCATCCTGGTCACGCACGAATCCGACATCGCCGCCCACGCACACCGCGTGATTCGTCTGCGCGATGGCAAAGTTGAAAAAGACGAGCGGACGCGCTAAGAACTGCGCCAACCCCGAGCGTAATTGCGCCTGCCGTCCTCTAGCTATATTCCTGAAGCCGGCATGTAACACTGCTTTTAGGACCCCCTGTAAGCAAACGCGAAGGAGATATAAGATGAATTTTGCGCCACCGTGTGGCCGCAGGGCTTTGCTCGCGGCGCTGTTATTTTTTGCTGCGACCGCAGTTTTTGCCCAGGACCGTGGGCCTCAAAAACCGGAGGTTACGCCTGACACGCACCAATCGGCTGACGCCACCAAGCCCGGCCCGGAGCAGGAATTTCTTGCGAAGCGCGCGGGCGAGTACACCAGAACGAGTAAAATTTGTTGCGCAGCCGAATGCTGATGCGAATGCCTCGACCGGAACTTCGAAAATTTCCGTGGCTCTGGGCGGACGATTCATCGTCGAAGAAAATGACGACACTGTTTTTGGACGCCCTGTTTCGGGGACGCGCATCTACGGCTTCAATAACATTACCAAGCAATATGAGGCTGTGTCGATGTACACCGGGTCCACAGCTATGATTTTTTTGACGGGCACGAGCAGTGATGGCGGCAAGACCATCGATCTGAACCGGCGTGACGCAAAACCTTCGCGGCGAAAAAATCCCCCTGCACGCCATAATTCGGCAGATAGACGACAATCAATTTGTCGTCACGCTGATGAGCGCTGGAGCGGACGGCAAGGAAGCCGCGTTTCAGGAAACCACTTACACCCGAAAGAAATAGCCGGTGGAAGGAAATGACGGCGGGCGATTCAACTTGAGAAGAAATTGCGGGCGAGGAAGAGTACGTTGGCAGGCCGCTCGGCCAAGCGGCGCATGAACCAGGGGAACCAGAAGGAGCCGTAGGAAATCAGCACATTGCAACGGTAGCCCTCACGCGCGAGCCGGATTTGCTCCGCACGCTGGATGCCGTACAGCATTTGGAATTCAAGGTGAGCTTTAGCAATCCCCTGCGATGCACTCCATTCCACGATTTTCTTAATCAGGACGCGGTCATGCGTAGCCATTGCCGCCCGAACACGCATCTTGCGCGATTCAGGACTCAACAGTCGTTGAGCGAGATGAAGGTAATTCTCGTCCACATCCTTCTTCTGCGGAAAAGCTATTTCGGCAGGCTCGTTGTACGCACCCTTCACCAGCCGCACAGAGGCTCCGATCGAAATCAGCGCATCCAGATCCTTTTCGGTGCGAAAAAGATATGCCTGCACGCACACGCCAACATTCGCATAGGCCTTGCGCGCGCGACGATAGAGCTGGAGCGTGACGTCCACGTAAGGGCTCTGCTCGATATCAATCCAGAGAGTTTTTTCCGCGGGTGTGTGTTCGATCAGCGCTACGAGATTGGAGTAGCAAAATTCATTATCGAGGTCCAGGCCAAGCTGCGTCAGTTTCACGGATACTTCAGCAGGCAAGTTCGCGGCGCGAATTCGATCGAGGACATCCAGATAATGCTTTGTGACTTCTTGCGCTTCCGCGCGATCGGTGATGTTTTCACCAAGGTGCGTCAACACCGTGCCGATACCGTTCGATGCCAGCGTCTGCGCTGCAGCAAGCGCGTCTTCGACATTTTCGCCCGGCATGAATCGCGTCACGGTGCGCCGCATGAAACCGTAGCGCGGCGCGTGCTCGCGCAGCCACTGGCTTTGCGAGGCCTTCAAGAGCGAACGTCTCATCAGACTCATCGAAAGTTTGCTTGCCGCAGAATTTATTGCGGCGTGGAAAGTGTTTTGATCAAGCGATAGTAGAAATCCACGCCTTCGTAAAATGACGCGACGCGAATCCGCTCATCGCGGCCGTGCGAGCGGTCGTCATCGACATCCATGAACACGCCCGGAATGCCGTAGGTGGGAAACCCGGCAGCTCGCGAGATAGCTCCGTCACTGGCCCCGGCATCCAGCACGGGAACAACTGGAACGCCAGGCCACATCTCCGCCGCGACTTTCTCAACTGCAGTCATCACACTCGGCTGAAGCGTGGAAAGCGGATTGGATCTCAATCCCGATCCGGATGAGACGATCTGCGATACGGAAATTTTGGGATCGGCTAGCACCTTCTCCAAGCGTTGCCTGAACTTCGTCAGGCGTGTGGCCCGGCAGAATGCGGCAATTGACGTTCGCACGCGCCATCCCCGGCAAGGCGTTATTTGCATGCCCGCCTTCCAGCCTGGTTGCGACGCAGGTGGTGCGCATACGCGCGTTGTAAAAAGGAGATTCCGAGAGCCGGGCGATGGCGGCGTCATCCGGCGGCGCTCTGAGAATAGCTTTCATATCCGCGCCTGTTGAGCCGCCCACGATGTCAGCTTCCCGCTTAAAGTATTCGCGCGTCACTTCGCTGAGCTCGAAGGGGAATTGATAATGCTCGAGGCGGGTTAGACCTTCCGCCAGCTCGTAGATTGCGTTTTCCTTGCCCGGCAGTGAGCTGTGGCCTCCCGGGTTCGTCACCTTCACATCGAAATCCTGATAAAGTTTTTCCGCCGCCTGGACGCCGACGAGCAGTTTCTTTCCTTGGTCCAACTCGAAATCGCCAGCGTCAGGATTAAGAATAAATTCGGCGTCAATCAAGTCGCGATGATTCTTGATCAGCCATTCCACACCGTTTGACCGCCCGCCTTCTTCGTCCGCCGTGAGCGCCAGAATGATGTCGCGGTCCGGCTTGAATCCTTCCTGTTTCATGCGAATCATCGCCGTCATCAGAATTGCGTCGCCGTCTTTGATATCTCCCGATCCGCGGCCGTAGAAGTAGCCGTCCTTCTCGATGAATTGAAAGGGATCCATGGACCAATCTTCGCGCCGCGCCTCGACCACATCCAGGTGGCAAATCAGCAGTATCGGTTTTTGTGCGCCCGTACCGCGCAGGCGAGCGACCAAATTGCCTTTGCGAGCATTCGGCCCAATCACTTGCACGTCGCCCGCGGCATAGCCGGCATCGCGCAGCCGCTGGGCCATCGCTTCCGCTGCTACCGTCGTGCTGCCCACCGAATCCGTCGTGTTAATTTCGATGAGCTGCTTGTAAATATCGCGCGCAAGCTTATTGGTTGCATCATCACTTTGCGCACGAAGACCGCCGCCGACGAAAGAGCACGCGAGCGCGGCTAGCAAGATGGAAGTCCGAAATTTCATTTATTCTCCCGAATAGGAACGAACGAGACTAACAGACCCCGGGCGGGAGGGTCAAAATGGCGGCGGGGAAAACGGTGTGTCCTTTGGTGATTCGAGGATGTAGATAGCGTAGCGATAGACTTCGATCTTCCACAGCTCGCCAATCGGTCCCTTTTCGAAGATTTGGCCGAATGCGGCGTGGATTTCGTGTCTTTTGTCTTCCGGGAGCGCGGCCAAAAAATCGCCGAAGCGATTTTTCGCCAGCGTCATCGGGTCGGTGATGCGCGTCGCCGAGGGTTTCTGATCTGCGGCCGCTGCGGTTGCCGGCGCGACAGTCGTCTCTATGGGCGCGGGCGGACGTTGATTAACAGGCTTCTGCTCGTAGCTCTGATAGAGCGCATAGCGGAACTGCTTTTCGTACAAGGCAGCGAAAGCCGTTTTCACGGGATCGGCCGGAGGTTGTGCCCCGCCGAGAGCCAAAGCCGTGAAATTCTTCAGCGCGGTTTCGAAATCGCGGAAGTTCCCGCGCACGCCCATCAACGGTCCTTTGCCGCTCTTGCCTAGCGACGCGGCAAGACGGTCGGTCCGAGCACCGTAGCATTTTCCGTACACCGCGATCGCACGCAGCGTTGCTTGAGCCTCCGGGGTTTCGCCACTCGGCTTGTTCGCGCTAGCCGCCGCGCCGGGAGAGGCGTCGTCCGCTGGATTCACCTTGCCGTTGAAATGGGTAATCCAGTCCGTTGAACTCATCTGCAGAATTTGCGCGCAAGTCATGCCAGGCTGATCCGAGGCTGCCGGTTGCTTGTGGCTCGGTTGCTGGGCACCGAAGCTGCCGACGATAGCCGTTAGTAAAAGAAGTACGACGGAGAATAATTTCATGAAATAGTTTTTTCCCTCGCGATCCGGCGCGGAATTTCAGAGTCGCAAAGCTCTGAAGACCTAATTTTGTGCCGGGATAAGAGACTTCGCCAGAATCAACGCTTCTTCCCGCGTGCGAATCGAGTCATTTAGCTGTGCTTCCTCAACCGCGTTCAGAATTTCCTTAAATGCCGGCCCAGGCTTGAGACCGATGGCGAGAAGGTCGTCCCCAGTTAACAACCTTGGCGGACGTATTTCCTCCGCAGGGGTCTCGTCCATAAATCGGCGAACGAAGTCATAGTTGTCCAGCATGCGGTGGCTGGACGAGCAATCCAGGCGGTGCAATTCGAGATGCTCGTCAAAGCGGTTCAGGCGAGCGAACCGTTTCAATGTAGCCGGCTTCATCTGCAGCACATCTTTGAATTTCATGTGACTTGCAACCAGCGCGGCGATTTGTTCCGTGTCGTCATTTGAGAAATGAAAGCGGCGGCAAATCTCTTCAGCCATGCGCGTGCCGACCTCGGCGTGCCGGTCGAAGCGAATTCTTCCATCCGGGCCGGAAGCGGGCGTGAAAGTGGCCGGCTTACCGACGTCATGCAAAAGCACGCCCCATGCGAGCGTGGGCGAGCATCCGGCCGGGAGTTTTTCGAGCATCAGGAGAGTGTGAATCCAGACGTCGCCTTCCGGATGAAATTGCGGCGGCTGTTCCACGCCCTTCATGCGCGCGATCTCGGGAAGAAGTTGGGGCAGAAGCTTGGTTTCATCCAACAACTCAAACGCGCGCCGAGCAGCACCTTCTGTAAGTAGCTTGGTCAACTCATCGCGAAGCCGCTCGGGAGAAACCTGTCCGATTTTGGGAGCCAGATCCTGAATCGCGCGAAAAGTTTTCGGTTCAATCTCGTAGTGCAGCCGCGAGGCAAAACGTACCGCGCGAACCATGCGCAGCTTGTCCTCGCCGAATCGCTCGACTGGGTCTCCGATGGCGCGGATAATTCCGGCGCGAAGGTCTTCGCGTCCGCCAACGAAATCCAGAACCTCGTTCGTTTCCGGATTCATAAGCAAAGCGTTGATGGTGAAGTCCCGGCGCTTCACGTCTTCCTCTGGCGTCTTTGCGAGCACCACACTGTCCGGGTGGCGGCCATCGGAGTAACCTATGTCGGAGCGAAATGTCGCAACTTCCACTTGAACGGGTGCGGCCAAGTCGCTTGCGGAGCCGGCACCAGCCGGCAAGGCGTCGGCCTGCGAATCTTCAGCAACAATTACGACGCCAAACTTTGCCCCCACGGTCAGGCTGCGCGGAAAGATGCGCAACACTTGCTCGGGCGTTGCGTCGGTACAAACGTCGTAATCGGCAGGCTCATGTCCGAGCAGAATATCGCGCACACATCCGCCAACGAGAAAGGCTTGGTAGCCTGCCGCGCGTAGCTTCCGGCAAATTTGTTCGGCGAAAGCCCGGGGACTCATAGCGTGATTATGAGGGAAATGGCGCGTCGTTGGTAGTTGTAGGCATTTCCTGAAGCGGGCTAGTTGCCCATCAACGCGCTTATGCCGTGACGCGAAGAGCTAGAGCTGTGATGTCGTCATGCTGGCGGGCATAGCCTACAAAGTTACTGACGTCGGTCATCACGCGCGAAAGAACTTCTGCAGCGGCGGCGGGAAGCGGCTGCACGCAGGCGAGAAGCCTCACCTCGCCGTATTCTTCTCCCGCTTCATTCACCGCTTCAATCACGCCGTCGGTAAAAATGAAAAGCAAATCGCCCGGATGAAGCTGTGTGCGGCCGGATGGATATGGAATTTCGGTTTCCGTGAAGAGCGGCGTCCCGAGCGGCAGGCCTCCGGTCGAGAGCCGCGCAATCTCTCCGGACGCGCGGCGTAAGATCGGGCTGTTGTGCCCACAGTTGACGTAGCACATCTCGCGCGTCTCAAGATTTATTTCCGCAAGAAAGGCGGTTGTGAAGCGCAGGCCTTCGAGGCTATGCGCCCGAGCGTAGCGTTCGAGGCCCGCTACGATTTCATCAAGTGATGCGGGTGTGGCCGAAAGCGCTCGCAGGCTTGCTTGGAAAGTCGCCATCAAGAGCGCAGCCGGGACGCTTTTCCCCGCAACGTCAGCAACCGCAACGAGTAACGATGGGTTGCCGGCGCCACTCGCCGCCAAGGGCCGCAAGAATGCGTCATAATAATCGCCCGCGACAGTATTTTGAGGGCGCGTAGCGAACGCAATATCGACACCTGCAATAATTGGCGGCTGGGCGGGAACAAGCCACTGCTGAATCTCGCGCGCGATTTCCAGATCGCGCTTCATCGTCACTCGATCGGCCAGTTCGAGCGCCAGCAACAAAAACAAAATCACGGCGCCAAGCCAGATGCCGTCATAGTTTTCGTTGCGAACAACCAGAAGGATTATCGCGGCGATCAGAAGCACCCGTCGCGCGGGGGAGAGCTTCATCAACATGGCCAGAAACAAACCCCAAGCTGTCCGCCAAAAACGCTTGAATTTCGATTTCTCCTGGCTTATGGCTTCGCGGTCCACATCCTTCGAGTAAAAGCCGTAGGTGGCTGTGGCTTCGGACTTGAACTGCCCCCAGAGCTGGCTGACTTTCAGACCTTCGGTCACGCGAGCCCAAAAGTCGCGCAAGCTGTGGAACGCGCCGGTTGAACGCTTTTCGGGATTAGAAGTTGTGGCCATGAGTGCGATGATTATAGGACAGGAAACACGTTGCGCCGCATTTGTTCCGTCGAGGAGTCAACCGCTAGTGTGCTGGAGAAATCAGTCGTGGTCGTCGGGTGCGGCGAGCGAACCGCCGAATTGTACTTTCGAAAATCCGAAGCGATCGCGGAGACTATCGGTGGCCCGCGCCAAGCGCTCCAGTTTTTCCCGGCGCCCGGGATCAAGGAGATCCATTTGGCCGGAGCCGGCGGTGAATGAGGAGAATTCGACGCCGACAAGGCGCAGGTTCGCGGTGCCGTTCCATGCGCTTGAAAAGAGATCCCGGACCGTTCGAAGAAAAATTGTATCGAGGTCGGAAGGCTCGGTGAGCGTGTGGCTGCGAGTGATCGTCGTAAAGTTGGCGTAGCGCAGCGTGATGCTGACCGTGCGGGCGTGAAGACCCGCTTCGCGCAGGCGTTTTGCGGCCTTCTGGCAGAGATGGCTGAGGGTGGATTCCAAAATTTCACGTTCGTTTGTGTCGTGGCCGAAAGTTTGATTGTGAGAAATCGATTTCGGCTCGGCGTCCACAAAGAATTCGAAGGAATCGATTCCGCGCGCTTTGCGATAAAGCGCTTGGCCCCATTTTCCGAAGACTTCTTCGAGACGCTGCAATGTGACCTGCTGAAGTTGCGCAATTGTTTCAACGCCGAGGCCTTTCAGCGCCGCCTCGGTCACTTTGCCGATACCTGGAATTCTGCGCACGGACAATGGTGCGAGGAAGGTGGCTTCACTTCCCGGCGCAACCCAAACCAGGCCGCGTGGCTTGGCCTGCTCGCTGGCGACCTTTGCAACCAGGCGGGTTGCAGCTAAACCGCCCGAGCACGGCAACGCGGTTGTTGAGGTGATTTCCTGCAAGAGTTTGTGCGCTGCACCAAGATGCGGACCATGAAGGCGTTCGGTGCCGGCAAGATCCAGATAAGCTTCGTCGATGGAAGCCATTTCCACCGTCGGCGAGTATTTTGCGAGAATTGCCGCGACGCGATCGCTCCAGCGACCGTAAAGTTCATGGTGCCCGTCGAGAAACACTGCGTGCGGGCAAAGTTTTGCAGCCGTGCGCAAGGCCATCGCGGAGTGCACGCCGAAGCGCCGCGCTTCATAGCTCGCGGAGGTCACAACGCCGCGCTGGTCGCGCTGGCCGCCGACGATCACGGCCACTCCGCGCAACTCGGGCCGCGCCAGCAGTTCGACGGAAACGAAAAACGCGTCCATATCGATGTGAAGAATGGAGGCAACGGAATCCGCGGCAGGCGCCGGTGCGTCATGCTTCGCGCGAAAATGGGCCAGCTTCGGCATATTCGTTGAAGTGAGCGAGGGCTAGATTCTACGACAAAAAAGCAGCAACGCCTTGTCAGATACGATCGGCGGCGGCAACGCGCGGAATCCCCGCGAGATCATTCGTGAAGCTGACATTCGCCCAGCACTTCTGTTCCGCCAGGATTGCGCGCACGTGCTCGGCTGAGTTGTGGCCGAGCTCGAGAACGAGCATGCCACCGGGGCGAAGCAGTTCGCCGGCTTCTTCGATTAGGCGCGCATAAATTTCCACACCGGTAGGACCAGCAAAGAGGGCCGCGTCAGGTTCGTGATCGCGTACTTCGCGTTGTAATTCAGCCGATTCGTTGCGCCCGACGTAAGGCGGATTGCTGACGATGAGGTCGAAAGAATGTGAATCGCGGCGCAAAGCTTCCAGCAAACCTGATTGGAGAAAACGAATGCGGTCGGCAACAGCGTGGCGAGTGGCGTTGCGGCGCGCAACTTCGAGGGCGGGCGCGGAAATATCCGTGGCAAAAACTTCGGCGTGCGGCAATTCGTAAGCCAGCGAAATGGCGAGACAACCAGAGCCAGTGCCGACATCGGCGACGCGCAATCGTTCGCGCGGCAGTCCTGTATCCATGTAAATTTTGAGGCCTCGAGGGCCAAGCCGCGCCAAGGCCACCTCCATCACATGCTCGGTCTCCGGGCGCGGGATCAACACGGCGGGGGTTACTTCGAATTCGAGGCCCCAAAATTCTTGTTTGCCGGTGAGATATTGCGTGGGCTCGCCAGTGGCGCGGCGCGCGATCAGCTCAAAATATTTTTCGGAGCCAGCAGGTTCGAGCAGTGCCTCGGGATGGGTGTAAAGCCAAGTGCGGTCGCGGCCGAGCGCGTGCATAAGAAGAAGTTCTGCTGCAAGAGTATGTGACGGCACGCTCGCTTCACGCAGCTTCGCCATTCCTTCTTTCAACGCTCTACGAATATCGATCGTCTGTCCGTTCGCATTAGAAGTTGGCGGGAACGCAGGAACAGATTCCTGGCCTTGGATATTCGGCCTTGCATTGCGATTGCCGCCGTTGCTGCCAGAATCTCGAATCATTTAGGCTTCCACGAGCTCCTGCTTGAGTCGCTCCGATTCATAGTGAGTGGAGAGCGCGTCCACGATGGGACCGAGCTTGCCTTCCATCACTTGATCGAGCTGGTGCAGCGTCAAGCCGATGCGATGGTCGGTGACGCGGTTCTGCGGAAAATTATACGTGCGAATTTTTTCGGAACGGTCGCCAGTCTTGATCTGGCCGCGGCGTTCGGCGGCAATCGCTTCGTGTTGCTTGGACTGTTCCATTTCGTAAAGTCGAGCACGCAAGACGCGCATCGCTTTCGCGCGATTTTTGATTTGCGATTTTTCGTCTTGCTGCGAGACCACAAGACCGCTGGGAATATGCGTGATGCGCACCGCGGAGTACGTGGTGTTCACGGATTGACCGCCGGGGCCTGACGAGCAAAACGTGTCGATGCGAAGATCTTTGGCTTCGATCTTGATATCGATGTCGTCCGCTTCAGGCAGCACAGCGACGGTCGCGGCGGAGGTGTGAATGCGGCCTTGCTGCTCCGTGGCCGGAACGCGCTGTACGCGGTGTACGCCGCTTTCGTATTTCAGCTTGGAATAGACTTTGTTTCCCTGAATTGCGGCGACGATTTCTTTCGTTCCGCCGATGGATGACGCGGAACTTTCGAGTATTTCCACTTTCCAGTTTTGCGATTCAGCGTAGCGCGAGTACATGCGGAAAAGTTCGGCAGCGAAGAGCGAGGCTTCGTCTCCCCCGGTTCCGGCGCGGATTTCAACGATGACGTTTTTGTCGTCGTTAGGATCACGCGGGAGCAACAGAAATTTCAATTCGCGCTCGACGGTCACGCTGCGGGTTTCGAGATCGTGCTCCTCGTCGTGTGCCATTTGCTTCATTTCGGCGTCGTCGGTTTCAACTAGCAACTGCTTTGCGCCTTGTAAACCCTTCTGAATTTCCTTCCATTCGCGGTACTTCGCCACCATTTGGGCCATTTCCGCGTGTGTCTTGGCGAGCTTCTGGAAGCGCGCAGAATCGTTGTGCACTTCGGGCGAGGAGAGCTGTTGCGTCAATTCTTCGTATCGCGATTCGATGTTATCGAGTTTTTCAAACAGTGTTAAGTTGGCCATGGCCGTGCCTCGTAATTCTTAATCGTGGTTGGTGTCTGTGATTCTTGAAAGCCGGCGCGAGAGATTTTCAGCCCGCCGTGTGCGGGAGAAGGAGGAGAGCGCTAATAGAAGAAGGCGAACATATGGTTCATTCCGACGTTCAGAATAGCTGCAATTCCTTGCTGAGTCAAACGGGATTATCCGATACGGGTTCCGTAGTAATCTCTGGGGCATGCGCATCTCCCCGAACTTCCAGCAGCTGCTATTTGCCTTGATCTGTCTGTTATTTGTGCTAAGCGCGACGGCGCAAACCGACAAAACGCCGAAACAGATCGTGGTTACGCATGTGACTGTGATCAATCCCGGCACACCTTCGGTGCAGCAAGATACGACCGTCGTCATTACCGGCGATCGCATCACCGCCGTTTCCGGCGCAGCAGGGTTCCAGCCGCCGAAGAATGCGACGGTGATCGACGGCAGAGGCAAATACCTCATTCCCGGGTTATGGGACATGCACGTACATTCCGCATTCGGCAACTGGTTTCCGGGCGGACGCGACATCATCTTGCCGCTCTTCATCGCCAATGGCGTGACCGGCGTTCGCGATATGGGTGGAGACATCCCCGTGCTATTTGCGTGGCGCAAGCAGATTGGTGACGGAAAGATCATCGGCCCGCGCATGATCGTCTCCGGGCCCATGCTGGATGGCTACCTCGCGGACGGTAAAAGCCTGCGCTTCCCGAGTTCTGTCGCCGTCACCACAGCGGAAAGCGCTGTTCTCGCGGTGGATTCGCTCAAGTTGCAGGGCGTAGATTTTATCAAGGTGCAATCAGAAATCTCGCGTGATGCCTACGTTGCTGCCGCAGCCGAGGCGCACAAGCAAGGCCTGCCAATCGTCGGGCATGTGCCAACCAGGATCCGTCTGGTGGAAACCGTCGCAGCAGGACAAGAGAGCATCGAGCATCTGATGGGCATCTTCGAAGGGTGCTCCACGGAAGAAGATAAATTCATCAGCAATCAGGAGTGTCCTAGCTGATGTTTCAGTCGATCATCAGAGATGCGATGCGCTAATAGCACTGCTGGCGAAAACACAGACGTGGCAGGTGCCCACTCTCGCCTGGCAGCGGGAGGAACGTTCCTCGACCAGCGCGACCTGAAACACCAGCCGCTCGACAAGTATGTTCCGGCCTACTGGCGCGACGTGACCTGGCGCCGATTCACGGAGGAGATGATGCCCGATCTTTTGCACGACCCCCTCGCAGTGCGTCAGGAATACTTCGCGCGCAATCTACTGATGGTGGGCGCGATGCACCGGGCCGGGGTGCCGTTCATGGCGGGCACAGATACCGCGCCCGGCGTCTACATCATGCCCGGCTTCAGCTTGCACAACGAACTTGCTAATTTCGTAGAAGCAGGTTTTACACCGATGGAGTCATTGCGGACGGCCACGAGCAATCCGGCAAAATTTCTTGGAATCGAAAGCGGCTTCGGTTCGATCGAACCCGGCAAGACCGCTGACCTGGTTCTCTTGAACGCGAACCCGCTCGACGATATCGGCAACACCACGAGAATCAATTGCGTGATCGCGAATGGCCGCCTTTTCGATCGCGCCGCCCTGGATCAGATCCTCACCCAAGTGGAGGCGTCGGCAAAGCAGCAAAAGTAGAAGACTGCGCAACGCACAGAGATCTGCCGTGAGCATTTGAGCAGGACCATCCCGCAAACCATTTTTGTACTTCCGTGCCGCTAGTTAACTTCAATCGTAGTTACGCTCAATGCCGGAAGCGTAATCGTCAGAGACGAGCCGCTTACGGCCATCGTTCCGATCGACACCGGCTCGACCGGGTTCTGACCCTGAGTGGAAGCCGCCGTCATCTGATAGAGCTGAGCAGTCCCAGACAGTGCTTGACCATTGATTGCGGTGACCTGCGATGTGGTGGAACGATTGATGGCCACGAATACGAACCTGCCCGGAGCAGTGCTGTCCGAACTTGCGTAAACAACTACGTCTTGCACGTTGCTGGATGTGGATTGCAGCGACGTGTCGCCGAAGTTCGCGCCAGCTCCATCGAAATCGCGGAATGCGCGGAAACCAGCGAGCGCGTAGGAATAGGTCCCGTTCGGAGGCCAGAAGCTAGCCGCGAAAAGCCCTTGGCTGCCGAATATACCAAGGTTATCGGTTTGGGCGATGGTTCCCGCGATGTGATTCCAGCCGCCGTTCTCATATTCCGTGATTGATATCTTCATGCCGGGAAACTCGGAGTTGATCTTGGCCTGAAGGCGTCCGAGGATGTTGATGGGCGTGTTGCCAAGCTCCTCGTAGATCCACGGATTGCTATTGGTGGAGTCGGTGAACGTGGGGTCCCAAAGGGCGCGAGGGCTCTGCACGATTAGCTGGACCTGGGCGTCGGTAAGAGTTGTGCCGCTCAAATCGATAGCGCGGTTTCCATTTGCATCGTATTCCTCCACGTACCAATGGAAGTCGTACACATCCACCAGAGGCTTGCCGTAGGAAGCCGATGCGGCGCTTATGGCGGTGAGGTATTTGTCCGGGAACCAATTCGCTCCGCTGGGCGTGGCGCTCAGTTCTCCTTGCCAATTGTAGATGCCCTGAAATCCGTAGTGCACCGGGCCAAAGATCACCATGTTGGGAAACTGATCTTTCAACGCTTCCGTCAGCGTAATGGTTTTCGTAATGTAGGCGTCCGAAGTCACAGGATTCGGCCCTTGCACTTCCAAATGTGTCGAGTTCCAGAGCTCCGGCTCATTGTCCAAACTGACAAACGTGGGGTGCGCGGGATTTGTCGCGAATATTCCCATTCCTGAAAACTTTTGATCCAAGGCCCAGACGAATTCGTCCATGTACACGTTGGCGTCGGTAGTGGGAGGCGTGATCGTGAACGGTACGCTGGAGGCTGTGCTCTTCTTGTCGACCACCTCTTTGAAGCGCGTCAAATCCGGTGGGTCGGTCACGCTCACAGGCCCGCTCTCGTCACCGGCCACCAAGCCTTGCAACTGGACGGTGACCAAACTCGCCAGGCCGTTGGATTGATCTCCTGCGATGAAACTGCGCACTGCTTCTGCCGGGACCGTGCTGCTGCTCAGATAGTCGTCGTTCTCGTAGAGATAATCGCTTCCGGCATTTGAGGCGTTGGTCTCCCAATTGTAGGCGGTCCAGCGATTGCCGCCGTCGCGGTCAAAAGTGAGTTGCGGTGGAGCGCCGGTGATTCCGGAATAAAAATTGATGCCATAGATCCAAGGCGAAATCGGTTTAGTTTTGGTTGGATCGATCGTAATCGTCACATTCGCCACGGGACCGCTGGGTGCCGCGCTGGCTTGTGCGGAATTGGCACTTTCACCGGAAGCGTTTACTGCCGATACCACGTAATAGTAGGTCGTGCCGTTTGTCACCGCAGTATCTATGTAGTTCGTTACAGCGGGTGAAGCAAGCGTGGCGTTGAAGGGGCCACCGTTTGCCGTTGATCGCTTGACGTTGTAGCTCGTCGCGCCCGTGGTCGCATTCCAACTCAAACTCACCTGCGCATTTCCCGCGGTTGCTTGCAACCCTGTTGGCGTTGCGGGAGGCGCTGCTGGAGCTGTGGGTGTGGCGTTGACTTCGGAGGAGTTGGCGCTCTCGCCGCCAGAGTTCACGGCTGAAACTACGTAGAAATACTTGATACCGTTTGTAAGTCCGGTATCGGTGAAGCTGTTGGAAGCGGGCGCTGAGATTTGCGTTTCACTGCCGCTGGCGGTCGAACGCTTGACGTGATAGCTGGTCGCGCCCGTGCTCGCATTCCAGCTCAAACTAACCTGCTCGTTCCCCGCGGTTGCTTGTAGACCTGTTGGAGTTGAAGGAGGCGCTGCTGGCACAGTGGGCGTGGCGCTCACTTCGGAGGAATTGGCACTTTCGCCGCCGGAGTTGACGGCTGAAACCACATAAAAATATTTGGTTCCGTTTGTGAGCCCGGTATCGGTGAAGCTGTTGGAAGCAGGCGCGGAGATTTGCGTTTCTGCACCGCTAGCGGTGGAGCGCTTGACGTGATAGCTGATCGCGCCCGTGCTCGCATTCCAATTCAGACTCACCTGAGCATTCCCAGCGGCCGCGGCTAGACCCGTGGGAGTTGCTGGCGGAGGCGGTACTGGAGTGGCGTTCACTTCGGCCGAATTTGCGCTCTGACCTACTGAATTAAAGGCGGAAACAACATAGAAATATCTGGTGCCGTTTGTCAGACCCGTGTCGGTGAAGTTCGGAACGGTCGGCGAGGAAATTTGCGAATATGGGCCGCCTGCGGTCGTGGAACGTTGGACGTCGTAGCCAGTCGCGCCCATGCTGACTGTCCAACTCAGCGTGATCTGCGCGTTTCCTGCTGCGGCCGATAAACCGGACGGAACGGCCGGGGCGCTCATCCCAGTTTTTCCCCCGCCTCCAGTGGTGCCACCAATGCCGGCACATCCCGCATAGAAGAAAAGGAGGACGGTCATAAAAGTGAGCACGGCAATCGGGAGTACACGATTGGCAGGCTTCATCTGTTTCTCCTCCCGACCAGCGCGACGCAACCAAATTTCCCGGCTTCCCAGTTCTCAGGTTGGGAATAAATGCTTCGGTAGAAACAGGTTAAGAGAACAGAAAGGGGCCGGCAAGCTGTCCTCAAGGACAGAAAAGGTGCCAGTCTAGGCGGATACAGCGTTAAGCGTAAGCAGTACCGCTGGGCAGGATTGATCTCACTGCTCGCTTTGCCACAGGGGGTTGGTGTACTACGATACGTTCCTGCCATGACTGAAAGTAGTGCAGCGACTTCCGGGAATCACGCCGGCGAGATGATGTGGGGATTCTGGTATCCGGCGCTGCGGAGCCATCAGGTGCACGGACGAACGCTCGTGCGCGCGATGCTGCTGGATGTGCCGCTTGTCCTGGGACGCGACGCCGGCGGAAAAGCATTTGCGTTGCGTGATGTTTGTCCACACCGCGCGTTCCCGCTCTCGTTTGGCCAATTCGACGGGGCGACAGTGGAATGCGCGTATCACGGCTGGCGATTTGAAGCGCACACAGGGCAATGCCAAGCGATTCCTTCGCTTGCGGCGGATTCAAAACTAAAATGCGAGCGGATTTATGCGGGTAGTTTTCCTTGCGAAGAACACGACGGGTACATCTGGTGCTTTATGAGCAACCCGGAAGGCCGGACCCTCGACGCCGCGCCGTCGGCAGCGCCGCAGCTACCGACGTTCAGCTCGCATTATCAGATGGCGCATTTGGGGGCCGATCTTCCGTGCGGCGTGGACCAGGCGATCATCGGCTTGATGGACCCCGCGCATGGACCGTTCGTGCATCAAGCCTGGTGGTGGCGCAGCCGCCGCAGCATTCGCGAAAAAGAAAAACGATTCGAGCCAATCCCGAACGGGTTTCGCATGAGCCCGCACGCGCCCTCCGCGAACAGTGCTCCGTACAAAATCCTAAGACTCATTACCGGAGAGCCGGCGACCACCATGATCGATTTCGTTCTGCCAAATCAGCGCTTCGAGCAGATTCGTGCGGGACGCTACTGGCTCTCCAGCCGCACAACAGTGACGCCGCTCCGCGGCGATCTTTGCCGGCTGGATTTTTGCGCGGCATGGAACATCCTTACCTGGTTCCCGGTGGTCTCATTCATCATTCATGTTTTTGGTCCGCGATTTATTCGCCAGGATACCGAAGTGATCAAAAAGCAGGCGCTGGGACTGAAGTACGATGACCGCATGATGCTGGTGGATGACGCGGACCGCCAGGCGCGCTGGTATTTTGAATTGAAGGCTGCGTATCTGGAATCGAAGCGGACCGGCGCGCCCATGCAGAATCCGCTTTCAGGACCGGTTACTTTGCGCTGGCGGTCGTAGTTATGGACGACCTAAATTGCAATCGGGCACATCGGGGTTAGCGCGCGATGCTGCTTAGAAAGGGATAGTGTTCCGCCGCGCCCATGAAGAAAAGCATCGGGAATGAAAGCCAGAAACCTACGCGCGAGGCCAGAAAACTCCAACGGGCGAACCGTGCGGCTTGCGGCGGCATGGGCGTGCCTTGTTCTGCGCTTGCGCGCGTCCAAATAATCAGCCGCTTCTGCACGCGCCAAACGACTCCCCAAGCGTTCATCAGCATCAGAAAACCGAGCCCACCGCCCACGCTTATGGAAAGATGCGCGTTAGAAACCTCTGCTCCGCCATTCAGATCAAGAGAGAGCCACGAGGCTGCGATAACGATGATCGCAATCGCAATGGTGCGCAGCCAGGGACTGTCGAGAACTCCATTGTGCGGAAGCTGGAACGGATAGATGAGCGCATAGGCCGCGAGCCATACGGCCACCCACCAGCCGAACCATTTTAACGTGAGCGACGGGTCGCCCGCGTTGTGCGCGTCCACACTCAATAGATGAAAGTAATAGCGAATCCCGACGACCACAGTGATCATCGCGGACCAGCGGAACCAAGCCATCGCGCGCGACATCAATACGGGGTAGACCTTTCCTCTTACCGATGCGTCGAGATGCTTCATGGTGGGAAAACCAACGAGATTGAAAAAATAGAGCAGGCCGATCCAGATGACTCCGAAGACCAAGTGAAGCCAACGAAGCGCGATTAATTCAGCCGCTCCTCCGCCCTCCGGAAAACTGAAATGTGGCGTGAGGGAGTAAATAACCATCGTCAACGTAAGGAACGCCATTAAAAGCCTCCCGCGCAAATAAGAGCGACTGCTTGGTTACGCTATCGGAAGTTTGCAAGGCAAGTCAATCGGATGATGGCGCCGAAGCCTTCTCAGGATTATTTAGGCGCGTGAGAGCCCAGCGGGCATGTTCGGAAATGAGTGGATCATCGCTGCCGGCAAGACGCCCAAGCAGGCCGACAACGCGTTGATGTGCGTCCGAATCCCGCTCCACGCCCGAATTTCCCAGCGCTACACAGGCATTGCGAACGACGCCGCGCCATTTCGCTCGCTTCACCGCACTATTGCGAAAAATCTCGCTGAATTCTTGCTGCGTTAGCGAAGCAAGCTTTTCCAGCTCCGGCGCAAATAAAGCGTCTCTTCCGCTTTTATCGTCGCCGCCGTTTTCAGCTATCGGAGCGAATTGCCGCGGTTGGAACGCTGCGAGTTGAGTCACAGACGACTTATCATTCCAGGGACACACATCCTGGCAAATGTCGCAGCCGATGACGGCGCGGCCGATCGCAGGGCGTAGCTCGTCCGGAATCGCACCACGCAATTCGATCGTGAGATAAGAGATGCACCTGCTCGCGTCGAGTACGTAAGGGGCCGGAAATGCTTGCGTGGGACAAGCGTCGAGGCACAACCGGCAATTTCCGCAGAGGTCGGGCGCAGGCGGTTCGCCGGGCGGAATGGATGGCGCAAAATCCAGCGTAGTGACGATCACGCCCAGGAACAACCACGAGCCCATCTTTTCGTTGATTAGACAGGTATTCTTCGCGAGCCAGCCGAGCCCAGCATATTTCGCGGCGATGCGCTCGATAATTGGACCAGTATCAACGTAGGCGCGCGCTTCGAACGGCTCGCCGAATTGCGCGCGCGTTGCCGCTACGAGTGCATCGAGTTTTTCGCGTACGACTTCGTGGTAATCGTCGCCCCATGCATAACGGGAGATCCAGCCGCGAGGTGACTCATTTCCGTGCGTTACGGGTAGTTCCGTGGAATAGGCTGAAGGTGAATTGTAGTTTAGTGCGACCACAATCAGGCTTTGCGCGCCGTCCAAAACCAGACGCGGGTCTGCGCGTCGGGGGTCGCGAAGATAATTCATTTCGCCCGCGTAGCCTCGCGCCAGCCATTCGGGCAAGTATGCAAGATCCTCGAACGTTCCATCGAACGGACTTCGCGAAGCGCTTTCGCGCGTTGCCGGCGCGGCGGCAATCTTAGCGACGCCGCACAAATCGAATCCGATAGCGCGCGCCTGCTCGCAAACCCAAGGCGTCCGTTCGGCAGCGTTCATGGTGTGATGATGCATTATCGGCGCCGTTGGCGTCCAACCTTCAAAAAACGATCCGGGATTGGACTATGCCTCGCGGCGACTGCTACAATGCCCGCCATGGCAGATTGGCGCCAAATCCAGGCACGTATCCGCAAAGCCAAGAACAGCCCAGACGCTCACGCAAAGCTCTCCGAACTTTACCAGCGCACGCACGACGGGATGGTGGCGTGGGAACTTGCACTCATCCAAGAAAAGGCCGAAATCGCAGACGACGCCGTCAAGTGGTACACCATCGCGGCCGAAAAATTCCGGCGCGCTGAATGGAAGAAAAAAGCGGAAGAAGCGCTGGTCAGGCTCGGAGCAGCGCTCCCCGCTGGAAGCGCGATATCCATGGATGACGGGGTAAACACGGAAGAACCTCTGAACAGGATTTCGGACACATCCGACGGGGAGCAAGCGGCCTTGCCATTGGCTCCTGGCGAAATTCACGAATCAGACGACGAAGCTTCGTCCGCCGAATCACCTGCCAAAATTAGCACCTCTGCGGAGCCGGACGATCCCGCTAAGAAGAAGCGGCGGCGCGGTCGCCGCGGTGGACGCGGACGTCGGCGCAAGGGTCCAGGAACTGCGCCTGGTCTGCCGTCGCAAGCCTTTGCCGAAACAAGCGCGCCATCTTCTGTCGCGCCCACGCGCCAACAGACTCCCAGGGGCCCGGCTCCGCGCACTCCCGTTCAAGAACCAGCGCCCGTAGCATTCGAATCGCCGGTGATTTCGCACGAACCTCCTCAGCGGGACCGTATGGAACACGCCGCGCCCATGCTCCCGTCCGAGCGCACCGCGCATGGACGCGCGGGCGATCCCGCGCTGGCTTCGCGAATGTCACATCTGGAATCAATGCTGCGACGGTTGGTTGGAAGCCCGCTCCATCGGTTGGACACCGAAGACGCCCCGGCTGGCCCGGGCGTATTTTTGCTGTCGGATTCCGATCAGATCACTTCTTACTACGTGGAAGCCTGTCAGACGCTGCGCGTCGGAGTGGGAAACCTGGTTCGCGGATCGCGCGGCAGCAGTAGCAAAACCACGCGCGTCAGTCGACCGTCGTTCGATACCGGCCTAAAGGCAAAACTCGCAGAGCATCTGGGAATCACCGAAGCGAAAGTTTCGCAATACTTGAAGGACCACTGCGTCGTCCGCTGGATTCAAATGGATGACGACGCCCCGCACCTCGCGCACTTCGCCATCGGCGTCCTGCGCACCCCCCTCAACCTGGATTAAGTTCCGGGATACCGGGGTCGGGATCAGGCAACAGCACCGTATAACTCCAGTCAATCAACCTGTAAATCCCACGAGTTGGTCGGCACGGGACTTCACCGGGCAGGAATGACCGGTTACTTAGTACTCGGTAGCTCCCGTTGGCTGGCCCCTGATGCCGTTCAACCTGCGAATTGTACCTTTGGATGCACCCGCATAGACCTGGGTTTGGATTCCAGGCAAACTTTGGTACGGTAACTCGTTACGGGTGTGGCACACCCGTTGGAATCAGTCGCTTCGGGGGATTAGACACTACTCTGAGGTGGGCGTATCAAAAAGGGAGGGGTGCAGGATTATGCCGAAGACGGTAGGTAATCAGCTTTGGAAATCGTTCGATTGGGCCCTATGCAGGACAGCGGGGATAACCTTCGACACGATTCAATTCTTCAATAAGTACCGGCCGAATCCTTCGTTCATTCCCAAGTGGTCTGAAAAGCCGATGCTGAAATCCTGGGAGAAGTCCAAGCCCACGCTCGGCTGGCCGCGTACGACCGATTCTTTGTGCCCTTCCTGCGTGCACGAAGCGCGCGAAGCAATTATGAACGGCACGAAAGACTGGACCGACTTGGTACACGAGAAAGTCGGCGAAATCAAAGCGCAAATTATCGAGCGCGACGGCCAAGTCTGGATGGTGAAAGAATGCCCCATCCACGGCAAGTGCGAAGATTTGATGGCCGCGGATTCCAAGTTCCTTGAATGGATTGAAAAGAATTTTCCCGGTCGGGACATCCCAGCGCACAACGATGAAGACATGCACCGGCATGGCTCAAGCACGATTCGCCACGGCCGCGGCTCCGTTCTTACCGTTGACCTGACCAACCGCTGCAACATGATGTGCGATCCCTGTTTCATGGACGCGAACCAAGTTGGCTACGTTCACGAGCTGAACTGGGAAGAAATTCAAGAAATCCTCGAGAATGCCACAAAGATCAAGCCGCGCCGTCAAATGTCCGTGCAGTTCTCCGGCGGCGAGCCAACCATGCATCCGCGTTTCCTCGACGCCGTCCGTTTTGCGCGCAAAGTTGGCTACAACAGCGTGCAGGCTGCAACGAATGGAATCGAGTTCGCGAAGAGCAAGGAATTCTGCGCGAAAACTTTCGAAGCGGGCTTGCGGTATGCATATTTGCAATTCGACGGTATTGGCAATGACGCGAACAGCCATCGCCAGGTGGGCAACCTCTTTGACGTGAAATTGCGCGCGATTGAGAACATGCACGAAGCGGGCATCGATATCGTGCTGGTTACGACCATCGTCAACAACGTGAACAACGATCAAGTGGGACCGATCGTAAAGTTCGCAATGGAAAATCCCAAGAAAATTTCCTTCGTTTCGTTCCAGCCAGTTTCCTTCACCGGGCGCGACGAGGAAATCACCCCGGAACGCCGTCTGCGCCAGCGCTACACGCTTTCTCACTTGGCCCAGGACGTCAGCGCACAGGTAGGAAGAATCGAACCTACTCGCGATTGGTTTCCTATCTCTCTGATTAGCCCATTCTCTGATTTCGCCGACCTAGCACACGGCCCCGACGCCATGTGGGGACAAATGAGCTGTGGTTGCCACCCGAATTGCGGCGTGGGCACGGCGGTGATGATCAACAAGGAAAACAAGGAATGGGCGCCGGTCCCGAAGTTCCTGAATGTTCCGGGGCTCGTCACTGACATCAGCAAGGTTACCGACGCGGCGCGCGGCAAGAAATTTTCCGCTTACATGGCTGCCATGGCCCTTTTGAAGAATTATCATCCCTTCCAGGCCCCGCCAAGTTTGAGGCTCAAGGACCTTTGGAAGAAGTTTGACAAGACCTTCGGCGTGAGAGGTCAGGACAAAGCTGAAAAAGTTTACGGAAAGGTCGGTCCGGATCGCACCTTGGATGACTCCATGAAGCGCCGCCAAGATCCGTGGAACTTCCTGTTCCTCGCGGGGATGTGGTTCCAGGATCTTTTCAACTACGATTTCCGCCGCACCGAAATGTGCATCATTCCGTATGCCACGCAGCAAGGGGAAATTTCCTTCTGCGCCTACAACACCGGCATCGGCTGGCGGAAGATCATCGAGAACATGTACAAGAACGCGACTGTCGCGCAATGGTACAAAGAGCACGGCAAGCATGAAATTTTCGCCAAGGGCAAGAAGGTTGACCTCAACAGCTACGAGCATACGCTGCGCATCGATGAAGATGATGCAGCCCGTGTCCGCCATCTGGAGCACGACATTCCTCTTACCGCCGCTGAGGAAGATCGCGCACGCCGCCGCAAGGCAAACGAGGAAGCTGCCAAGGTTCGCCGTATTTACGAAGAACTCGTGCTGAAGAAGTCCACCGAGACAGTTGTGCAGATTGGCTCGATTCAGCAGATTCAGATGGCAGTTCCCGGCGCAACCGTGAAGCCGGTACAAATTGCCGGCGCCAATGGCAACGGAAACGGCCACGCGAACGGCAACGGCCACAAGAATGGGAACAGCGAAGCGAAGGTCGAAAAGACTGATGCCGAGCAAGCCGCAGTCGCTGGCGATTAGTTTCCGCTAACTCCGGCAGATTTACCCAACAGCCCCGGCTTCGGCCGGGGCTGTTTTTTTTGGAATGCGGGACTCACGCGGTGTCTAGCGGCAGCGAAAACCGCAAGTCAGCGTGAATATTTCTTCGCGTAGGCCGGGGCCTCGATTCTCGAGATTAATCGAGGATCGGTAATCGGAGCGCCTGGGACAATCGTAAGCGGAACGACCCCGGCCCAGATGGGAAGTTGGTAATCTTCTGCGTCGTCTTTCGGTGGCGCGGAGCGAACCTTCGCAGAAACTTCGGCGAGCGGCAGCGAAAGCACAGTTGTTGCCTTCAACTCCGCTTCGGTTGGCAGCCGGACGTCATTCCAGCGCCCCTGCACGATATGCTCGGTAAACGCTTCCAGCGCCTTAATTTTCTCAGCGCGGTCTTCTACCAAAGTGGCACGCCCGAGAATCACGACAGACCGGTAATTCATCGAGTGATGGAAAGCCGCTCGCGCTAGAACTAATCCGTCGAGCAGCGTCACGGTTACACATACCTGAATGCCTTCGGCGAGCGTGCGCAACATACGGCTTGCCGCAGAGCCATGGATGTAAAGCGTATCGCCCACGCGCGCGTAGCCGGTAGGAATCACGAACGGCTGGCCCTCGACTGAGAATCCGACGTGGCAAATTAATCCTTCGTCGAGAATCGGAAAGACAGTTTCAGTATCATAAGCGCCGCGATCGGGCAGTCGCTTGACCTGCGTGCGTTCCGTTCGTTTGAATTCGCTCATACAGCAAGCGTAGGCGGGTGGCCGGGGTGCCACAAGAGCCAATCTGGCTGTGCCATCGGATGTGCTGCTCCATAACGCGCTTCGTTTTAGTAAAACACACAGAGTCACAGGCAGCCTATAACGTTGCTTCATTTTTTCATCGAGGACTTCAGATAGAATGCAGCGAGGGAGCCGCACAATGGCCAGGAGCCGCGAGCAAGCGCGCAACGAACATACCGCGAAGATTGGACACGATCAATTCAACGAGACCATGTACGGCGTAATCTGCGCCGCTTGTCACAATTACATCCTGGTCGACCACACCAATTGTCCTCGATCCTGCCGCGAACACGAATCCTGCCGCCAGGCCTACGCCTAATTAGCGATACAGTGTTCGTTGACGAATGTCCTGGATAGCCCGTATAATTGGGGTTTGTCACTAGCTTCAGGAGGCAGCATGTACGCCGTAATTCGCAGTGGGGGAAAGCAGTATCGCGTGGAGCCAGGCAAGACCGTCCGCGTGGAGACGCTCGAAGGAAAGCTGGGCGGCAAGATAACGTTCGAAGACGTGCTGTCCGTGCGTACGGACGAAAAGAAATTCGTTTCCGCCGACGATATCTCGAAAGTGAAAGTGATCGGCAAAATCGTGGAACAAGGCCGCGGCCCTAGATTGCGAGTGTTGAAGTACAA
Organism: uncultured Acidobacteriota bacterium; assembly: GCA_963830375.1. GTDB lineage: Bacteria > Acidobacteriota > Terriglobia > Acidiferrales > UBA7541 > Palsa-295. Next base: position 77,369 of record CAWHMJ010000007.1, on the reverse strand, counting down.
AACGGGCGGGCAATATAACATTCAGCGCGGCCATCGGCAGAATTACACCGCCGTCCAGGTCAGCGACATCCAAATTCCGTAGGGGATCTTCATGGCACACAAAAAAGGCGGCGGGTCATCCACTAATGGACGCGACTCGCACGGTCAGCGACTTGGAATCAAGCGGTTTGGCGGCCAGCTCGTAACCGGCGGCAGCATTTTGATTCGCCAGCGCGGCACTCACTACAAGCCCGGGAAAAATGTGGGATTGGCGAAAGACGACAGTCTCTTTGCCTTGATTGACGGCATCGTCCTCTTCGAAGACAAGGGCGGACACGGGCGCTATATCAGCGTGCTCACAGTGGAAGAAGCTGGCGCGCGACAATCCGAGAAGGAAGCCGCTGCGGCGTCTGCCAACTAGTTCTGCTCTGTTCTTTACGCGCTCCAACGTACCGGGGCGCGTATTTTTGTCTATGAACCTTGCGTCGGCGTATGCTCTCTCAGCATCTCTTTCTTAGCAGGTGATTCGTGTTTGCAGATGAAGCCAAAATCTCAATAAAGGCGGGCGATGGCGGCAATGGCTGCGTCGCCTTTCGTAGGGAGAAGTACGTCCCGCGCGGTGGCCCCTCCGGTGGCGACGGCGGGCATGGCGCCGACATTTATATCGAAGCGAACCCACACGACAACACACTTCTGCGTTATCGCTACAATCGTGAATTCCATTCTGAGCGCGGAGGCCATGGCGAAGGCTCGAATTGCCACGGCGCTTCGGGAGAAGAAATGGTGCTGAAGGTCCCCGTCGGCACTGTGATTTTCGACGCTGACACGGGTGAGCAAATTTTTGACTTCGTCGAAGCCGGACAGCGATACCGCGCGGCCAAAGGCGGTCGCGGCGGCCGCGGCAACGGCAACCCTCACTTTGTGCGTCCGTGGCATCAGGCTCCGCGTGAACATGAAGACGGCCAGCCCGGCGAAGAGCGCCATTTACGGCTCGAACTGAAATTGCTTGCTGATGTCGGCCTCGTCGGCTTCCCCAACGCCGGAAAATCCACTTTGATTTCGCGCATTTCAGCGGCGCGCCCGAAAATTGCTGCCTATCCGTTTACTACCCTTGAGCCGCACCTGGGCGTAGTTTCCGCCGATCCTGACGCCGCACCCGGCCAGGGCCGTGCATTCGTTGTCGCGGACTTGCCCGGCTTGATAGAGGGCGCCCACGAAGGCGTAGGTCTAGGCACTCGATTCTTGAAACATATCGAGCGCACGCGATTGATCGCGCATCTGGTGGATACGAGCGACGCAAACGACCGCGATCCCATCCGCGATTTCGAAATTATCGAGCACGAACTCGCCTCGTTCAGCCCGGAGCTGACTGAAAAACCGATGATCGTCGTCGCAACCAAGCTCGATGCCACCACAAATCGCGACCATCTCGACGAATTACGCGCATTCGCCAAGAAGCGCGGCCTGGAATTTCACGCGATATCCTCTGCAAGTGGGGAAGGAATTGTTGGACTCGTCCGCGCAATGGCTGATGCGCTGGATCGGATTCCGAAACCTTCCATGCCGGTCGAATCGGAGGCTCAACCTGTGGCGCTCGCGCGAACGCGACGCCGAAGAAGCTCGCGCCGCCGCTGCAGGTCTCGACGATGACGACTCCACGTTGCCGCCTCGGGAGAAGCGTTGAGCCCGCACTCCATCCATAGGCCCCACGGCCGCTCGATTGCGATTTTTGGCGGCACGTTCGATCCGATCCACTCCGGACACATCGCTGTGGCGCAGGCAGCACAGAAGACGTTTTCACCTCGATGCCATATATTTCGTGCCTTCGTCACGTCCTCCGCACAAAACCAAGCGCGCGCTGACACCATTTCTGCATCGCTACGCAATGGTGGCACTCGCTTGCGCAGATCATGCCGGATTCCATATTTCCACGGCCGAAGCGCCGCCGGAAGGTGCCGCTACGCATGTTTTCTATAGTGTAGACACCGTGAGGCGTTTTCACCGGGACCACCCCGACGATCACTTGTTTTTCATTCTCGGCGCGGATCAGTTTCTTGAAATCCCCACTTGGAAAAATTATGAAGCATTGCTCGACAGTTGTGATTTCATCATTGCGAGCCGTCCGGGCTTTCGATTAGACGCGTTGCGCCTGGTGATTCCCCCCGAAAGGCTCGGCCGCACGCCGTCGAGCGATCCGAATAAGATCGTGCTGCGCAAATCCGTGATTCATCTCCTCACCACCGTGGCGAGTCATATTTCGTCAACCGAAATCCGGCACCGCCTGGAACGCAAGCAAACGATCCATGGGCTTGTGCCTGCGCGCGTAGAGGAATACATTCTGGAACAGGCTCTTTACCGGTGACACTTAACTCCCTTCGCCCCGAAATTCGATCGGCCGTGGAAGCGGCCCAGGACAAACAGGCCGTGGATATCACGGTCCTTAACCTTTCTGGGGCCGGTGCGTTCGCGGAATATTTCCTCCTTTGCTCCGGACAAAGCCAGCCGCAAATCCAGGCCATCGGCGAGGCGATCGAAGAAAAACTCCACCGCCAAGGACGTCGGGTGGCACATCGAGAAGGAAAATCCAGCGCGGAATGGGTCCTTCTCGATTACGGTGATTTCGTCGTGCACATCTTTAGCGAACGCGCTCGTCAGTATTACGATCTCGAAAGACTCTGGCGCTCCGCTGAGCGAATAACTTTCCCCGCGCCTTCGCCGCATCCCCCATCTCAAACCAATGCGGAAGGTGATGCAACGCAGCAATGACCGCGCCGACCATTCCGTGGGTGGCGGAAGACCCCGCTTCGCGGCACTTGCTTGAAATCGGGGAAAAACTTGCGGACACTTCTACTACGCTTCTCATCACCGGCGAAAGCGGCACGGGAAAAGATCAGCTCGCGCGATGGATTCACGAGCGCGGGCCCCGACGCGACGCTCCCCTGCTGAAAATTGACTGCGCTAGCCTGCCTGCCGAACTCGTCGAATCCGAACTCTTCGGCCACGAACGCGGAGCCTTCACGGGTGCGGTCGCACGCAAACCGGGACGGCTCGAGATGGCGCAAACCGGAACGATCGTCCTAGACGAAATTGCGGCGCTCGCCCCTGGCATGCAGGCAAAGCTACTCCGCGTTCTCGAAGAGCGCAGTTTCGAACGGCTCGGCGGCACGGAAACGCTGCGCATGGAAGCGCGATTGATGGCGCTGACAAATACGGACATAGCCAAAGCTGTGGAGACCGGCCGCTTTCGCGAGGACCTTTTTTTCCGACTGAATGTTTTGGCAATTCATGTTCCGCCACTGCGCGAACGCCGAGCCGACATCGTTCCTCTGGCTTCGCATTTTCTCGCGCGGCTGACGCCGGTGCATGGCCGGGCAGAAGCGTCCTTCGATCCTGAATCGCTGAACATGTTGCAGGCCTACGCCTGGCCAGGAAACGTCCGCGAGCTGAAAAACGCGGTCGAGCACGCGCTGGTATTTGCCAAGCAGCCGCTGCTGTCTCCCGAAGATTTCCCCGAGATTCTGCGCGCAGCCAGAAACGAGCACGGACTTACGGGAATGCTGCATTCGCTGGAAGATCTCGAACGCGAGGCCATCAAACTGACGCTCGAGGGAACGCACTACAAAATCGGCCGCGCCGCGGATATCCTCGGCATCAGCCGCAAGACCCTACTTGAGAAGCGCAAAAAATACGGGCTCATCTGAGCGCGCTTCCGAAGCGACAACATCGTGAAAATTCGTTTAGTTATGCTCGGCAAGACGCGGCGTGAAGAGGTTCGCGCTCTTCTGGATGACTACGTTGGCCGCATCGGGCGCTACGCGGAGACGGAAGTAATCGCGTTGCGCGATGCCGGCCCTGCGACCCTGCGGAAATTGAAGGATCGATGCGGGGGCAACAGTAGTGTTGTTGGACGCTGCAGGCAAACAATACACGTCGCAGCAATTCGCGCGCTGGCTCGGCGATCTGCGCGATCGCGGCACGCGAGAGCTGATTTTCCTGTGTGGCGACGCGGAAGGCTTCCCTGACGAAATTCGCGCCAAAGCGAAACAGAAAATCTCGCTCTCAGCTTTCACCATGCCGCACGAATTCGCGCGCGTGGTCCTAGCCGAGCAAATTTACCGCGCTTTCGCGATCCTGGCGGGCCATCCCTACCCAAAGTAGGCGGTCTTCTGCAACAATGGAATCGCGATGCCCGTGAAAATTTCATATGACGCCGGCGCTCCCACCGCTTCCGTGGAGATTATGCTCACCGAGCCGCTGCCGGATTACGATCTGCTGGAGGTAGAAGCTCCAATTCCGCGCGACGTAGATCCGATGCTCGCGTCGCAGGGGTTCAAGGACTTGCTTGACGAAGCGCGTACTCTGCTAGATCGTGAACTTGCAGGCAGCAATTTAGAAATTGCCCAGCTCACGGGCGCCATTTGCCACGACAAAAATGTCCATCGACCCGGCATCTGGCTCGTGCTGCGTGAGCGCGGAACCGGCGAAGACCGGGAAATGTCATCGCCGCGCGCGACCGCATAGCCGCGATAGCGAATTCCTTGCCCAAGCTCCTGGAATTGTCCTAACTTTTACTTCTTATCCGAAATTTCGATCGAAGCTCGCGTCGTCTCCCAATCCAGATTCATCACGCATCCGGAACCTGACTTATCAAACGAGATGGTGAAGTTCTCGACCGGCGAACTGAGCTTGGAAGCCTTCATATCCACCCGTGCGAAGTCTCCCTCTTCGCCCGGATAAGGAACGCCCCACAAGGGACCGCCTTTGGCGTTCTTGGTTGTCTTGTTGAGGATCAGCGTCCATTTGTCCTCGTTCGGAATCGTGAAGATTGTGTAGGTGCCTGCAGGTACTGCTTTGCCGCCGATCATCACGTCGGTATCGATCGCAATCGTGGTGGCTTCGTTCGCTCCGGCGCGCCATACTTTGCCATAGGGAACCAAACCACCGTAAATCTTGCGGCCCTTCGCGCGCGGGCTCGAATAGGCCACGGTCACGGTTTTGCCGTCTGCGAAGCTGCAATTTGCGTTCGCTGACGGGCTAGGGCGCTGGCTCGCATCCTGTGCGTAGCCAGGAACGGCCAGAACGGTGCCTCCCAGAAGAACCACGATGAGAAATGCAAAATGTTTCAGCACATTATCTCCTTGAAGAGAATTTAGATTGCATGATCGCGCCGCGAGCCCATGGAGGCTTTTCTACTTTGCGCCTCTAAGCCTGATTTCGTTCGGAGTATATCTCATTATCATGACGAGGGTCTTTCTCAACCCTGGCCTGGTCAAGTCGTCAGCCGGCGACGTGGCCGCTTGACGTTTCGCCGGAGGGCGGCCAGTATTGTAAATCGCTCTCGCGAGACGCCAACCCATGCCGGAAGGTAAAGGACTTTTGATTGTTTACACCGGGCCTGGCAAGGGCAAGACGACTTGCGCTCTAGGGACCGCTTTCCGTGCCGTAGGGCAAGGCCTGCGCGTGCTGATGGTGCAGTTCATCAAAGGCTCGTGGCATTATGGCGAACTGGATGCAGCAAAAATGCTTGGGGACGACAAGTTCGAAATCCGGCCCATGGGGCGGGGTTTCGTCAAGGTGGGCGGGGCCGAAACGGATCCCGAAGACGTCCGCTTGTGCGAGCAGGCCTGGGAATATGGCCGCGCGCAGATATATAGCGAGAAATACGACCTGGTTGTACTCGACGAGATCAATTATGTAATAAGCTATAAAATGCTCGACCCTGAGCGGGTAGTAGAATCACTCGCAAAACGCCCCGAGCGCGTTCATGTGATTTGCACCGGGCGAAATGCGCATCCGAAGCTGGTCGAAGCCGCCGACCTCGTCACCGAGATGCGCGAAGTGAAGCATCCCTACACGAAAGGAATCCTCGCGCAGCGGGGGATCGATTACTAGCCATGGCCTGGTTCAAACGCGAGAAAAAACCGATCGAGAACCCCACGCCGGTGGAGGAACGTCGTGTGCGCACCGAAGGCATGTGGACAAAGTGCGGCTCCTGCCGCGCCATCATCTGGAAAAAAGACCTGGAGGCAAACTGGGAAGTTTGCTCGAAGTGCGACCACCATTTCCGTTTGGGGGCGCGCAAGAGGCTCGAACTCCTGCTCGATGAGGAACCCTGGACGGAACTCGACAGCGATCTCGCATCCAGCGATCCTCTCCATTTCACCGACACGAAGCCCTACGCTCAGCGTCTGAAAGACGCGCAGCATAAATTGGGCATGAAAGATGCGATCCTTACCGCCGAAGGACATTTGGACGGCCGGCCCTGTTATCTGCTGCTCGATGGAGTTTGGATTTATTGGCGGTTCGATGGGCGCTGTGGTCGGCGAAAAAGTTGCGCGCGCAATCGAGCGTTCGCTGGCCCGGAAAATTCCGCTGATTATCGTTTCGTGCTCTGGCGGCGCACGGATGATGGAGGGTGTTGTCAGTTTGATGCAGCTAGCCAAGGTCTCCGCAGCACTCGCGCGCTTGGACGAGGCGGGGCTTCCTTTCATTTCCATTCTCACCGACCCGACTACCGGTGGCGTTACCGCCAGCTATGCCATGCTTGGCGATTTGAATATTGCGGAACCTGGCGCGCTCATTGGATTTGCAGGCCCGCGAGTGATTGAGCAGACCATTCGCCAGAAACTGCCGGAGGGTTTTCAAACCGCTGAGTTTCTCCTGGAGCACGGATTCCTCGATGCGGTTGTTTCGCGCAAAGAGCTGAAGCCCTATATCTCCCAGGCGCTCAACTTCTTCCTCGCATAATATTCAGCCGCAAATATGAACTACGAAGAATCCGTTCGAGCGCTTCTGTCACTGGGGAAAGAACTGGCGGCGCCGCGCCAGCCTGCCAGAATCCCCTCCACTTCGCTCGCTGCGCCCTCCACGACTGCAATGCCGGTGCAGAAGTTCGGTATTGAAAACATCAGCATCCTTGCCGAAGATTTGGGCCAGCCCCATCGCGCTATGCCCTGTGCGCACATTGCCGGCACAAACGGCAAAGGCTCCACAGCTGCGATGCTCGAATCCATCCTGCGCGCGGCCGGCCTGCGAACGGGCCTTTACACTTCGCCGCATCTCGAACTCGTTAACGAACGCATCCGCATCGATGGCGAGAATATCTCGGACCAAGATTTCGCAGAGGCTTGGACTCACGTGCACGCCTCCATCGAATCGCTCATGGCTTCGGGCCAAGCTCTTAGCACATCCAACTTTCTTCGAATGCGTCACGGCCATGGCTTTTCTAGCTTTTGCCGCACACCACGTTGATTTCGCAATATACGAGGTCGGTATGGGAGGACGCTTCGATGCCACGAACATCGTCACGCCTGAGGTCGCCGTAATCACGCCAATCGATTTCGACCACGAGAATTATCTGGGTCATTCCATTGAAGAAATTGCGGCGGAAAAGGCAGGAATCATTAAATCTAACGCCTGGGTGGCCAGCGCGAATCAACGGCCCGAAGCGCGCGCAGTTATCGCTCGCCGCTCCGCGGAAATGGACGCCAGGCTGGTGGAAGTCGAGGAATCTTGGCGCATCGAGGATTTGAAAGCGTCGGGTGGTTTCTATAGCGCAGCAGCGACGTTCGCGCATACGTCCCAAAAACTGGCCATCGCACCGGCGCTTTCTGGCCGCTTCCAAATTCAAAATGCATTGACCGCCGCCACCGCTGCCCGCCTTCTCAGGGAACGAGGGTTTCCGATTGGCGATGAAGCAATCGAGCGCGGAGTCGCGACGGTGCGTTGGCTCGGCCGTCTTGAACGCATTTCTGCGCGGCCTGATGTGTATCTGGACGGCACGCACAACCCGGCTGGCGCCCGGGAGCTTCTAAGGTTTTGGGACGAGAATTTTTCAGGCCGCCGCATATTCCTGGTCTACGGCGCGATGCGCGACAAAGCCGTTGACGAGATAGCGGGTCTGCTCTTTCCGCGCGCTGAAGCCGTGATTCTTACTATGCCGCGCCAATCGCGCGCAATCTCCGCTTCGCTACTCTCGGAAATCACCGGGCATTTTGCGAAGCGTTCTTTGATCGTTCCCGACCCGGCCGAAGCGCTTCAGCGCGTGATAGAACTCGCCGATCCTGCTGATGTTGTGTTTGTGACCGGTTCGCTCTATCTCGTTGGCGATATTCGTAGTCTCTGGCGCACGCGTCGTGCAAGATTGGCACCTGCTGAGCACCCGAATGCCAAGCCCCCCGGCAGCTTCTAGTCCGCGTCTGCATTTCGCATAAATCATTTTCACAATTGCGGATGTCTACGCGAAATTGCATGCAAAACCAGAATTGGGATGTTTTTTGAAATTGAGGCATGGATATTTGTCCCATCCCCGGACACGATTTTCCCTAAGTCGGACGCTCCCTGGTGCAGTTTGCGAACAATTAGGTTTGTGTTGGAACAATCAACGCAATTTATTCGTTTATTTACACAGCTCCTGGCAGCGGAAGTGCAGCTAAGTGCGTCTAAAGAAATAATGTAGGAGGTGTGTATGAACAGCGAAGTGAGACGACAACAACTGGAATCATTCGGCCGCGCACCGGCACTGCTATCGATCGCGTTGAGGCAGTTTCCCAAGAAGATGTGGCTTTATAAGCCTGTACCCGAGCGCTGGAGCATCCACGAAATTATTCTGCATCTTGCCGACAGCGAAGCCAGCGCCTACATCCGTTGCCGCCGTTTTATCGCAGAGCCGGAAAGCCCGGTCCTCAATTTTGATCCCGAGCGCTGGGCCGGCGCTCTAGGCTATTTTCATCAAAGCACCAGTGAGGCACTCGAAATAATTCGTCGACTGCGTAGGGCTACGTATCAACTGCTCGTTGCGCTGCCCGAACCTGTTTGGGAGCATACCGTGAAGCATCCGACCGACGGGCTCCTGAGCCTTGCCGGCTGGATCGAGATCCAGGAACGGCACATCCCGCATCACATTGAGCAGATGAAACAGAGTTACGACAAGTGGCTGAAGACACATCCTCCAAGGAAACCCGCCTCGACATCCCGGCAGTCAAATTCGTCGCAGCCGATGATGAGAATGAGCCTAAGTACGTTCTAACAACGCTTCATTTCCCTCGTTTTGGCTGCATTTGCCTTTACTTCGTCTCGCCTGCGCTCTTGAGCCGTATCTTTCTGCTGGTTGCTGGGGCGGACGCTCGATGGTAGGATGGGCATTCCATGCTATCCGAATTCAGCCAGAAACCGCGAGTTGGCATCCCCTATCGCACACGAAAAGAAGAACTTACAGGGCAACGCGACAAGTACGAAAGGTACTGCGATGGCGTCCGACGCGCTGGAGGCGAACCGGTAGAAGTGTCGCTCGCGCTCTCGCCAGACAAGCTAAAAGAAATCGCGTGTTCGCTCGATGCTTTTGTGTTGCCGGGAAGTCCCGCGGATGTTGAGCCTTCGCGCTTTCATGCTGCGCGGAATCCGGAATGCGGAGACCCCGATCCCAGTCGCGAACAAACGGATTTCGCGCTTCTCAAACATGCTTTCGCTGAACACAAACCCGTTCTCGCCATTTGCTTCGGCGTACAGAGCCTGAACGTTTTCCTGGGAGGTTCGCTGATTCAGGACATCCCGAGCGAAGTTCGAAGCGGAATCCAACATGTATGGAAGAAAGACGCGACCGAGCCGTTTCATCTCATCCGAATTGAATCGGGATCGCGTCTCGATCAATTAGCGGGAAAAAGTGAAGTACGGGTGAACAGCTCGCATCACCAGTCGGTCCTCGAGCTAGGCCGGGGTCTTCGCGTCACCGCGCGCGCCCCCGATGAAGTGGTTGAAGCGGTCGAGTGGATGGGCGATTCAAATTGGGTCACCGGCGTGCAATGGCATCCCGAGCGAATGATTGATTCGGATTCACTGGCACAAGCCTTATTTAGTGAACTCGTGAAGGCCGCGCACAAAGCGCCGGTGCATTCGTAGCCCGACGAAATTCCGCATTAAGCTTGGACACGTAATCGTGCTTTGCTGAGGCTTTCAACAGTTTCCGATTTGCTAAGGATGTTTGGGGGAACCAATGATTTCGCTGGCAGGAAAGGCCGCACTTATAACCGGAGGCTCGCGCGGAATCGGCGCTGCTTCCGTGAAGCTCTTCGCACAAGCCGGAGCCGACGTAGTCTTCAACTATCATCGCAATCGCGAAGCAGCCGAACAGGTGGAACAGGAAGCGCGCAAGCACAGCACGCGTGTGGAATCGTTCAAAGCCGATTTAGGCAAAATGACAGACGCGAAAAAACTCGTCGACTTCGCTCGTGATCGGCTCGGCCGCTTGGATATCCTTGTCGCAAATGCCGGCATCTGGAATGAGCAGGATACGCCCATTGAAAAGCTCAGCGAACGCGAGTGGGATGAGATGATCCGCGTGAACCTAAAAAGTGTCTATGCCGTGATTCATTACGCGGTGCCGCACATGATCGCGCAGAGGGGTGGGCGCATCGTCGCCATCAGTTCCACCGCCGGGCAGCGTGGCGAAGCCTTTCATTCTCACTATGGCGCCAGCAAAGGCGCAATTATCAGTTTTGTGAAGGGATTGGCTTCCGAACTCGCCGGTCACAACATCCTGGTAAATTGCGTCGCACCGGGCTGGGTGGATACGGATATGTCGGCGTCTGTGCTGCACAAAAAGGCCGGCATGAAATCAGCCTTGGCTCCCATCGCCTTGAAACGTGTGGCCACAGCGGAGGAAATTGCCGGTCCCATCCTTTTTGCCGCATCGGACCTGGCAACCTTCATCACCGGAGAAGTAATCAACGTAAATGGAGGTTCCGTCCTTTGCGGATAATCGGGCGCAGGATTCGGACAGCGGCCGTACTAGTATTTGTCTTTCTTGCAGTTGTCTCCGGTTCATCCGCGCAAGAATCCGAAGTGATGATGCCGGCGCAGAGCGCGGCGAAAGCCAAAGAAATTTTGCAGCAGGCGATAGAGGGGTTGGGAGGCGCCGCGTACTTAAACGTTCATGACGTCACTTGCTCCGGACGCCTGGGCCAGTTCGGGCACTCCGGTGAACTCAACGGCTATGGACACTTCGAGGACTTCACTATCCCTAGCCCCCCGTTCAAAGATCGCCAGGAAAATATTCCCAAGCGCAATATCATCGAAGTGAGAAACGGTGACAAAGGCTGGGACCTGGATCGCGGCGGCGTTAGCGAAGCACGCACCAGTGAGCTCGCGCAGTACCAGGAGGATATGAAGAAAGACATCGACAATATTCTCCGGCATCGAATCCACGAAGCGGACATGGTTTTTCGCTATGGCGGGTCGGATGTAGTGGATCTTCGCGAGGCAGACTGGGTCGAGTTAGTGGACAGCGACAATCGCACTATCCGCATAGCCATTGCTCGATCCTCGCATTTGCCTATTCGCAAGGTTGTGGATACGCGCGACGCAAATACGCGCATGCGCGCCGAGGAAATTGAATATTTTTCGAACTATCATCCGTTCTCGGGCATTCAAACGCCGTTCCAAATCACTCGCGAGCGCAACGGAATTAAGATTTACCAGGTCTTCTTCGATAAGTGCGAGTACAACACGAATCTTTCCGATTCCCTCTTCACCAAAGAATCCCTCGACGAACGCTGGGACAAAGTCGGGAAAAAACCAAAAGATAAGAAGTCAAAGGATGCCGCGGCCAGCGACACCGACAAATAACCCGGCTGCTCCGTTTCGTTCCATCGATTTGTTCTTTGGCTTCGCCAGACTTCAGCCGCCCTTCTCTTTCTATATTGACCCAGTAGCAGAATCGGCATGCTCAGGAGCATAATTCCATCCGCCAAACACAGGGGGTCCTTGTGCTTCCTCGTCGCGATTTCATTCGCCGCGTAGCAGGTGCGGCAGCACTTTTGGGCATGTCGTTCCAGCGGGCCGAGCAAATTCTCTGCGCGCAATCCGTTCCGCTCCCTGCGCGCGATCTTCTTTCGAGCGATCCGTCGCGCTACTGGGCTGGTCTGCGCGCCCAGTGGCTGCTCGCGCCGGATCATATCAACCTGAATTGCGGTTCCGTCGGGTGCTCGCCGCTGCCGGTTCTCCGCGCAATGATTGATCATATTCTTTCCGCCGAGGAGTACCGCGAGCCGGCTTATCCCTGGTTCGGTTACGAAGAAAATACACGTCTGCACGAATTGCGTGATGTGCTGGCCTCCTATCTTCACGTGAATCGTGACGAGCTCGCGCTGGTTCGCAACGCCACCGAAGCTAACAACGTAGTAGTAAACGGCCTCGATCTGAAGCCGGGTGACGAGGTTCTGCTAACCGACCAAGAACATCCCGGCGGCCGTTGCCCCTGGGAACAGAAAGCCGCGCGTTTTGGCGTGAAATTAAATACGGTTGTGCTTCCGAAGCCGCCGGCCAGCGCGGAAGAAATCGTTGAGCGCTTTCAAAACGCCCTGACCCCCAAGACCCGCGTTGTGTTTTTCAGCCACATCACGACCGTGACCGGTGTGATTCTCCCGGCAAAGGAAATCTGCGCGCTGGCGCGAAGCCGCGGCGTCCTCACGCAAGTGGACGGCGCGCACGCCATCGGCCAGATCCCACTCGACCTTCACGATATCGGCTGCGATTTTTACGCTTCGAGCCCGCACAAGTGGCTGATGGCGCCGAAAGGCACTGGCACGCTTTACATTCGTGACGAGCGTCTGAAGGATCTGTGGGTAAACATCGCGACCGCTAATTGGAATAATTACGATATGAAAGCTTACCGCTTTTCCTGGTTTGGCACTTCCAACCTGTCGGTGATGGTCGGACTGAAAGCGGCGCTCGATTTCCACCAGCAACTCGGGCCCGATGTTGTGTACGCTCGCATTCATGAGCTCGCATCGCAAGTACGTGAACGGGTCGCACGCTATCCGCAACTTTCCATCACCAATGCGAGCGCCGACCGTTTCTACGGCGGTCTCGTCACCTTCGAGCCGAATCAGGGGAAAGGAAAGCTCGACCTCAAGCCCGTGATGGATCAGTGCGCGTCACGAAATATTCGTATCGCCGGTGGGCCTGACCATATTCGCATTTCCACGCATATTTTTACCCAGCCCGCCGAGCTCGATGCATTCTATACAGCGCTGGAAGCCGGTCTCGCGTAGGCTAGCCACGTTAAGCGCATACTTCGATGCAATCATGCCCAAAAACAGTAAGGCGCGCACTCGATTGGCCGATGCGGCGCGCGAGGGGTATAATTGCCGGATGCCCATGAAGCGAAAAAGTGAACCGATGCACGGCACAACGGTGCTGTGCGTGCGGAAAGACAACAAAGTTGTGCTCACCGCCGACGGCCAAGTGACGCTTGGCGAAGGCGTGATCAAGCACAACGCTAAAAAAACACGCCGTCTGTACAATGACAAGATCATCGCCGGCTTTGCCGGAAGCACCGCGGACGCTCTGTCGCTTTTCTCGCGTTTTGAAAACAAGCTGCAGGAATTTCATGGCAACCTTCCCCGCGCAGCCGTCGAGCTATCCAAAGACTGGCGCACGGACCGCTCTCTGCGCCATCTCGAAGCGCTCTTAATTGTCGCGGACACAAAGTCCACATTCCTGCTTTCAGGCAGCGGCGACGTGATCGAGCCGGACGACGGCATCTGCGCCATCGGTTCGGGTGGCTCTTACGCGCTTGCCGCCGCTCGGGCGCTTTCGAAGTTCACGAAGCTCAGCGCAAAGGATATTTCGCAGGAGGCCATGCGCATCGCCAGCGAAATTTGTATTTTCACTAACGCGAATTTCAGCATCGAAGAACTATGACTGGAAAGTCGGAGAAAGACATGGTGATTTACTTGGCAGGTGAATCGCAGGCAGCCGAGCCCGAGCCGCTCCCTTCGTTTGACGAGCTGACCCCTCGAGAAATCGTTATCGAGCTCGACAAATATATCGTGGGTCAGAATCTTGCCAAAAAAGCCGTGGCCATTGCGCTGCGCAATCGCGTGCGGCGGCAGAAACTCACTCCCGAGCTTGCCGAAGAAATTCTTCCAAAAAATATTCTGATGATCGGCCCTACCGGCGTCGGAAAGACGGAAATTGCGCGCCGCCTCGCGCGGCTGGCGGGCTGCCCGTTCGTGAAAGTGGAAGCGTCGAAGTACACAGAAGTGGGATACGTGGGCCGTGATGTGGAATCCATGGTGCGCGACCTGGTGGAAACCTCCATCGACATGGTCCGCGAAGAAAAGCTCGACGAAGTAGCCGAGCGCGCCGAGCAATCCGCGGAGGAGCGCCTGCTGGATTTGCTGCTGCCCGCGTCGCCCATGCCCACGGATGCAAATCCCGCCGCGGAAGCCCAGCGCCGCGAGCAATTGCAGCGAACTCGCGACAAACTCCGCGCGCAGCTTCGCGAAGGAAAACTCGACCAGCGCATGGTGGAAGTGGAAGTGCGCGAACGCGCGATGCCCGCCTTCGAAATCGTCACAAACCAGGGCGTCGAGGAAATGGATATCAACGTCAAGGATATGCTCTCCGGGTTCTTCGGCCAGCAAAAAAAGAAACGCAAGATGACCGTGGCGGAGGCCTTCGATTATTTAATTCAAGAAGAAGAAAACCGCCTCATTGACATGGACCAGGTCACCCGCCTTGCCGTCGATCGCGTCGAGCAAATGGGGATTCTCTTCATCGATGAGATTGACAAGATTGCCGGCCGCGAAGCCGGACACGGCCCGGACGTCTCGCGAGAAGGCGTCCAGCGGGATATCCTGCCGATCGTCGAAGGCACCACGGTTAATACGCGCTACGGCATGGTTCGCACCGATCATGTTCTTTTTATCGCGGCAGGCGCATTCCACACCACCAAGCCTTCAGACTTGATTCCCGAGCTGCAGGGCCGCTTTCCCATTCGAGTCGAGCTCAATTCGCTTACCGAAGCCGATTTCGTTCGCATTCTTACAGAGCCAAAGAACGCGCTCATCAAGCAATATATCGCGCTGCTCGACACCGAGGGATTGAAGCTCTCCTTTAGCGACGACGCAATCGCAACAATCGCGCGTTTCGCAGCCAAAGTGAACGAGCAGACCGAAAATATCGGCGCTCGCAGGCTGCACACCATCCTGGAAAAAGTCCTCGAAGAAATTTCGTTCGAAGCTCCTGAGATGAAAAAGAAAACTGTGAAGGTGGATGCCGCCTACGTGCAGAAGCAGCTCGCGAACATCGTGAAAGATCAGGATCTGAGCCGCTACATTCTTTAGAAATTAGAAAACGAAAATGGACGACAGAAAAGGGGAACAAACTTCCGCCCCCGCTTCGGAAGCGCTCACTCCGCTCCTGTCCATCTTCCTACTTTGTTTTTCACTCTGGGCTTCGTCACTTTGGCTCGCGGGATGCGCCGCACCCGGCGAACCCGTGGAGCGCAAACCTCAGGTTCCTACTGCGATTGCGGACCTCGCAGCGCAACAGCTAGGAAATGACGTGACCCTCACATTCACGCTGCCGAAAGAAACGGTGGAGCATCGCCCCCTGAAGCAGACTCCTGCCATTGAGGTTTATCGTAAATTCGAACCCGTTCCCGGCACGACGGCTTCCGCTACGACTACTGCGTCAGAATTGATTCTCACAATTCCTCCGGCGATGGTTGCTCACTATTCCCAGAAAAATAACGTTCGCGTGGTGAATGCGCTAGATGCAGGCGATCTAGGCCAACACATCGGGTGGATAGCGTCGTACACGGTGCGCACGCGAGAATCCGTGAAAAAGGAATCAGCGGACTCGAATCATGCCGACCTGAAAATCTATCCCGCGCCCGACCCCATCTCGGACGTCAAAGCTGAAGTTACACACGCTGGCATCATCCTCACCTGGACGCCGCCCCAAAAGACACCCGTGGGCGCCGCTCCGCCAATCGTCGGCCTATCACATTTTTCGCGCGGAAGCCGTGCCGGAGGTCCAGACACAACCGGCGCCGGTGACCAATGCATCTGAATCCATCAGTGAAGTCCCCAAACTGAAAATGCCATTCACGCGCATCGGAGAAACGCCGGAAACCAGCTTTCGGGACTTGCAGGTCGAGTTCGGCACGACCTATGTGTATTCGGTTCGCAGTATTTCGGAGTACCCAGGTGTGACGCTTGAATCATCTGACTCGAAACTAATTGCGGTCACTCCTCGGGATACCTTTCCACCGGCAGCGCCCCAAGGACTCGTTGTGGTGCTGGTACCCGGACAAGGCCAGATGCCCGCGCATCTCGAGATATCCTGGGCCATCAGTCCTGAAACCGACATTGCCGGTTACAACGTCTATCGTAGTGAGCAGGATGGCATGCCTGGAACACGTTTGAACTCGGATTTGTTGCTTACTCCCGCGTTTCGCGATATGAATGCGGGGCCCGGCCGCCATTACGTGTACACTGCAACTGCGGTGGACCGAGCCGGCAATGAAAGCCAAGCCAGCGCGCCCGCCTCCGGCAGCGTTCCAGTGGAAGACCAACCGGCGAACCCATGACCGATCGTTCCCCAATCGATCGAATTATCGGAGCAAAAGCTAAAAAGGCGCTCCCTCGTCCCGCGCTTTGGACCGGACTCTACACCGGCACGCTGCTCGTGATGGTAATGCTCGGAGCGCTGGTGGCGGCTAACCGCCTTCCCTGGCTCGACAACCGAGCGCTCGAAAGAAACGCAGCCTCCTACGGTCTCTTTGTGATCTTCATGCTCATTCCGGTTGTGCGCTTCCTGAACCGTCCGATTCAGATGTTCACGTCGGCGATGATCGGATGGGTGATGTTTGTCATCGCCTACGACATCGCGGGGATGCTTTTCAGAAATCTTTTTCAGATTTTGCGCACGCCATTCCAGGCGTTTATCGAAGGCGCCGTGATCTACGGCGTTTTCGCCGTTGGGTCCTGGGTGGGGGCCATGATCCTTCACGCACGGCATCACGCCATCACGCCACGCCGACGGAATCACGATCCCGCGGCGCATCATCGATGAAGCTCTGCCGCTTCCAGACGCTGGAATTCACTGCGAAAGAACTGAATCGCTCGGATCATCAGAATCTATCCTGAAATCCGCAACGGAGTGATCGAAGGCAACGAAGTCCGCGAGATCCCGGGCCAGCTTTGGACTAGCCGCGAACCCACCGGACCCTCCTGGCCGCTGAGTTCTGTAAAACTTCTTCCGCCATGCACTCCGAGCAAAATTGTTTGCGTCGGCCGCAATTATCTCGAGCACGCAAAAGAATTAGGCAACGAAGCTCCCAAACAACCTCTGATTTTCCTGAAACCGCCGTCGTCCGTCGTTGCGCCCGACGAGCCCATCGTCATCCCGCGCATTTCCAAGCGCGTGGATTACGAAGGTGAACTCGCCGCGATCGTCGGCCGCCGCTGCCAGAACCTGCAGCCCGATGAAAATATTTCGCCTTACATTCTTGGCTACACCTGCCTGAATGATGTAACCGCGCGCGACCTTCAAAGACTCGACGTTCAGTTCACACGCGGCAAAGGTTTCGACACATTCTGCCCGCTCGGGCCGATCATCGAAACATCGCTCGATTTAGCCGACGCCACGGTCGAGACTTTCGTGAATGGAACCAGGAAACAGTATGGACACACCTCGGAAATGATTTTTTCTCTTGATGTTATAATTCGCTATATCGTGCAGGTGATGACGCTGGAGCCTGGCGACGTCATTGCTACCGGCACTCCCTCCGGTGTCGGCTCTCTGGTTGCGGGCGATGTCGTGGAAGTCAGCGTCAGCGGCGTCGGCACGCTGCGAAATCCTGTGATCGGCTCGGTTGAAGACCCGGAATATTGAGCGAACCTGCCTATCGATGTAACGCTCCTGCGGGGCGTAAGGGCGAGCTTTGAACGAACTTCTAAAAGATTGGCGCAACTGGCTTCCGCTCGCGGGCCTCGCGGCGTTCGTACTAAGCGGCATCATTTTTTGGTTGCGCCGCAAGCCGGAAGATGCCGGCGAAGTCGAACGCCAGCGCTGCGCGTTTCTGAATCGCGTGGGACGCATCGTGGAAGGCCAAGTTCTCGAGATCGTCGAGCATGTCCGCGACTCTCGCGCGGAAAATCCAGCAGGCATCCTTGCCAAACGCCGGCCTAAGGCATCCGGTGTTGCGGGCAACGGTTCACAGAAACTTCTTTACTACACCTATTCAATTTCCGGCGTCACTTACGAAACCGCGCAGGACGTTACCGGACTCGAAGAACGCCTGCATTTGACTCGCGTTGCCGCCGGCCAAACTGCCAGCGTGAAGTACGATCCCTCCAACCCCAGTAACTCCATTCTCCTCGCTGACGATTGGTCGGGCTTGCACTGAAGCCCCATTTTGGCCGAAATGCTCGCACCACCTTTGGGCCGAAGTGTTTACACTGATCTTTGTTTGCAAAGCGTTTGCATGAAAAATTCGACCGGCAAAACTTGCTAAGAACCAAAAGAAGTCGCGGACGGTGATACACTTTTTATTCTTCCGGAGGAGATTTTGACTCGCACACAGCGTTACCTCGCCCTGGTGTTTCTTGCATTCTGCGATGTCGGCCGCATCTCTGCCCGCCCAACAGCAAAATCCCCAGCCCGTTGACCCCAGTCTCTATTCGGCCATGCGCTGGCGTTTGATTGGACCGTACCGCGCGGGCCGCGTCTCCGCTGTGGCTGGAATCCCGGGCGATGCCGCAGTCTATTACATGGGTACGCCGGGTGGCGGCGTATGGAAGACAACCGACGCGGGCCGGGTCTGGAAACCGATTTTTGACGATCAGCATGTCGCCTCGATTGGCGCGGTCGCAATCGCTCCGTCGAATCCAAATATCGTGTACGTCGGCACTGGCGAGCAGACCGACGGCAACGGCATGTACAAATCCACCGACGCCGGCGCAACCTGGACGCATATCGGCTTGCTTGACGTTCGCTACATCAATTCGATCATCGTTGACCCGCACGATCCCAACATCCTTGTTGTAGGCGCGCTGGGCCATCCCATTCTCGGCCTCGCGGCATCGAGTCCTTGGCGCGGCATTTTCAAATCCACGGATGGCGGCAAGACCTGGACAAAAACACTTTATCGCGACGACTTCGCCGGTGCCGCAGACACCGTCGCCGATCCCAACAATCCTCGCGTGCTCTACACCGCACTCTGGAAGCCCTATGATTTCTTTCAAGGCCCTCCCGACGATTCGAAAAAGCCCAACTCGTGGATCTATAAATCGCTGGACGAAGGCGCGACTTGGAAGGAACTCCCCGCTACCGGCTTTCCGACGGATGAACCATTGGGCCGCATTGGACTAGCAGTCGCTCCCGGCACTCGTGGCCAGCGCGTGTTCGCTATCACCGAGCCCGGCCTGTTCCGCTCCGACGATGGCGGCCAGACTTGGCGCAAAATCACGACCGACTCGCGCGTCGTTGGGAAATCTTTACTTCAGCCGCGTTTTTGTCGACCCCAATAACGCGGACACGGTTTACGTAATGCAGACCACCGTCTATCGTTCCACCGACGGCGGCGAAAAATTTCACCGCCTACAAAGGCGCGCCGGGCGGCGACGATTATCACGTGTTGTGGATTGACCCGAAAAATTCACAACGCATGATTCTCGGTGTCGATCAAGGCGCCACCATCAGCGTGGACGGCGGCAAAACGTGGAGCAGTTGGTACAACCAGCCGACCGGCCAGTTCTACCACGTGATCACGGACAACCAGTTTCCCTACTATTCTTACGCCCCGCAGCAAGACAGCGGCACCGTCGCGGTGCCGAATCGCAGCGATTACGGTGAGATCAGCTTCCGCGATTGGTTCTCCATCGGCGGATTTGAATTCTGTTACATCGCGCCTGATCCCACGAATCCCAACATCGTTTATTCCGGCGGCTGGTACGGCAGCGTCGTGCGCTTCGACAAAATCACCGGCCAGATCACGCATGTTTTTGTGCGCGGCGCGAAATTTCGAACTTCGCAGATGGCGCCGCTCGTCTTCTCTCCCCAGGATCCAAAGACGCTTTATCTCGGCACGCAGTATGTGATGAAGACCACGAACGACGGGCGATAGCTGGCAAGCCATCAGCCCTGATCTCACGGTCCCTCCTGGCGCCCCGGCTAGCGGCGACAAATCGCCCGCTGGCGCCTCGGGTCACGCGCCTTTAGTCTGACGCAGAATATTTCTCCTGATGCTCGGAAAGATGCCGACGAAATGGACGCTGCTGACGCGGACGCCGACGAAAAAGAGTTCGAACCGCAGCGCCCCAATCGGCCCGCTGCCCTCACTGCCCTCGCGCCGTCGACGGCGCAGGCAGGAGTGATTTGGGCCGGAGCGAGCAACGGTCTAATCCAACGTACGCAGGACGGCAGCTCAGAGCTGGCAGAACGTGACGCCCACCGACTTGCCCGCCAGAAGCACGATCGTGGCTATCGAGGCTTCACACTACGACGGAGATACTGCCTACGTCGTCACACAAGCTTTAAGAGATAAGCATCCATTTGTGTATCGCACTCACGACGCCGGCAAATCCTGGCGAAAAATCACCGAAGGCCTCGAGGATTCCTGGCTTGCTCGCGTTGTTCGCGAAGATCCCGTGCGCAAAGGAATGTTATACGCGGGCACCGAAAACGCGCTCTACGTCTCGTTCGATGATGGCGACCATTGGCAATCGTTGCAGCTAAATTTCCCCGCGTCCGACGTGCGCGATATCGCCGTGCACGGCGACGATCTCGTCGCCGCCACCTACGGCCGCGCCATCTGGATTCTTGATGACCTCTCGCCTCTGCGCCAGGCCGGCCCGGAAATAACCAGCGCGAACGCATATTTGCTGCGGCCATCCAACACGGTTCGCGTTCGCTGGGACAACGACCAGGAAACTCCGCTGCCTCCCGAAACGCCCGCCGGAAAAAATCCGCCCGACGGCGCAATTTTCGACTACTACTTAAAATCCGTTCCGGCCGGCGTCATTACGCTTGAGATTCACGACGCGCAGGGAAAATTCGTGCGGCGATTTACGAGTGTTGCTCCTGAACCCGACACCACTCCGAAGAACGTTCCGGAGTATTGGTTCGGCCCTCTCGCGGCGCTTTCGAAAAATGTGGGGCACAACCGCTTCGTCTGGGATCTGCGTTACGATTCCCCCAAGACGCTGCCCTTCAGCTACTACGGAAACATTCTCGACTACGTCGAGTACACCCTTTCCGATCACGCGATTCCCGAAGACACTCCGCGCGAACAAACCCTGGGCCCGCTTGCCGTTCCCGGCCAATACGAAGCTGTGCTCATCGCCAATGGAGTGCTGATGAAGCAGCCGTTCACGATCTCGCTCGATCCGCGCGTCCATGTCTCGCAAGCCGATCTCGTCAAGCAATTAGAAGCGGGAAATAAAATTACCGCCGGTCTCGCTGTCAAGCTACAAGGCCTATCTCGCCATCGCCCCGATGCGCGAAGCCGATCGCCGCTCGCCAGAAAAGCCTCGCCGATCTTGTGAAACAGCATCAGCCCGCCGGCGAACGCATCTGCGCCGAAACAAAATCCTCCGGGAAAAGGAATCACCGACGAATCGCAAAAACCGGCGTCGCAGACGAATGCCTCCGACGCTGCTACGCAGAGTCCGCATGCAAAGGATGTCGCCGCCGAGCCGCAGCAAAATGCCCAGGCGAAAGACGCCGCTGCCGCGCCCGTGCAGACACCGGAAGGAAAGGATCTCGCCGACGCGCTGAAAGATCTCGACAAGAAGATTGCGGCGATTCAGGAGGGCACGCTTACAGCCCCAGGGATTGGCCCCATCCACCGCGATCTCGCCCGCGTCTCCTTCATGATCCAAAGCGGCGATGCAGCTCCCTCGCAAACTGCCGAATCAGCCCTGGACGAATCCTGCGCCAACCTAAACAAAAATATCGCCGCATGGCGCGATCTGGCAGCGCAAGGCTTCGCCCCTGTGAACGCGCTCCTCGCCAAGTACAACCTCGCGCCGTTGCCTGCTCCCGCGAGCGTGCCAGTTCACCGCGGACGCCTGCCGCGAATAAACTCACTGCCGACCGCCGTCGACTCGCGGTTATGCGAAAACCAAAATGTCTCTCGCTTCGGGCATCGAAAAGCTAAATTCCAAATTTGAACGCGCAGCCTCGCGAGTTACGATTGGTTGAGATCAAATTGCAAACTGCCCGCCCGCCTTCGTGGAAGATTCTTCTAGCATTCGCCATCATTTACTTCGTCTGGGGATCGACGTTTCTGGCGATACGAGTAGGAGTCCGCGAAGTACCGCCATTTCTGTTTGCAGCCATGCGCTTCACGGTGGCAGGAATAATTTTGTACGCCTGGATGCGGCTAAGCGGCACTCCCACTCCTAGCCGGCGCGAATGGGTGGCCGCAACTTTTCTCGGCGCGTTGATCTTTCTGCTCGACTACGGTTGCCTCTTCTGGGCCGAGCAGCGCGTGCCGTCAGGAATTGCCGCGGTCGTGCTGGCGACCATCCCGGTGTTTATCACGCTGCTGGAAATCATCTTCCTGCGCACGCAACGGCTCACCGTGCGTCTTGCCCTGGCGCTTGCTGGTCGGACTTTGCGGCGTTGCCGTCCTGATGAATCACTCCTTTTCTTTGGGAGAGGTTCCCATCAATCGCGCCGGCGCTCTCGCTCTGCTGATCGCCGCATTCACTTGGTCTGTAGCCACGATCCTCACGCGCCGCCTCCCTCTTCCGGCGTCGAAGCCGATGAGCGCGGCCGCACAAATGCTGTCTGGAGGAATTCAGTTATTCGTTCTAGCGGCACTCACGGGTGAATTCTCTGGATTTCACGTGCAGGCGGTTTCCCGGACCGTATGGTTCTGCCTAATTTATTTAATCATCGCGGGTTCCATCGCGGGATTTACCGCCTACGTCTGGCTGCTGCACCATGAATCGCCGACGAAAGTCGGCACGTACGCCTACGTCAATCCAGTCGTGGCAGTCGCGCTGGGATACTTTATCGGCAAGGAAGTCGTCGGCCCGCGCACGCTGCTGGGAACGCTTCTGATTCTGATCAGTGTGATCGCGATCACCACCATGCCGAAGAAACGGGACTTGCCCGCCCGTGAAAACGAAGACTTCCCCTCAACACTTCGTCCTGGGTCACGCGATCCGGAAACGGGCGCGGCTTAGCCCTCTTCAAAAGCCTCCTGCCCTAGGGCGCTGCAAAGATACTTCCTCATTGCCGCTCGAAGGAAACCTCGCCAGACGGGTCGCGATCCTTCAAAGCCTTTACCTTGCCGTTTTCCATCACGAACTCAAAAATTTCGTCGGCGAATCGCGCAGTCCTGAACTGGAGACCTTTGACCAGAATGAGCGGCTGCGGAGGCGCGCCCGGAAATGCCAGTGAAAGACCCGCGCCCGATTGATAGAGCACTTGAAACTTGGTCTTGTCCGGCGTCAGGTAAGTACCGGCAAGCTTCTCCAGAAGACTTGGCTCTAGAGTCGGGGGTTTGCGCGTGAAAGTCACCTCCGCCTCATCCAAGGAAATCACTCCGCTATCGATGTCTCCCTGAGGATTTGTCCTGAAGTTGATCGAGAACCTGCCGTAGAGCTCGTCATCAGGCGTGTCGAACCGGTCGTAGTGGAAATTGCTTAACGGAAACTGGAATTCGTGAAAACCAAATTGAAGTTGATTGTCTTTGAGCGTGATCTTAAGGATGCCGTACGCCGGATTCTCATACTCACCGGTATAGTCAGCCAGCGCGTGGGAAGGCTTGGTGTTAGGTACGCGATCTTCGCCGGCCTTGGCGCGCGCAGCGGTTCCAGCTTTCTTATCCGCTAGCCGTTGGGTCAAGCGGCGCTGGCTCCAAGGCGTTTGGTCCATCCCCAGCAGCCGCTCGTATACGTTGTAGCTGACCACGTTGTAAAGAGGAGCGCTGTGATCGCCGATCACCAGTACGATCACGCCAATGTGGTCGTTGGGCATGAAAGAGATCTGGGAGTGAAACCCGGGAAGATCGCCGCCGTGCATGGTGAGCAGATGTCCCCGGTAAGAGGCGGTCTCTCTCGCCATACCGTAAGCCGCATTGAACAACTCCCAGAATCCCTGCGATTCTCCAGTAGCGTTGGGAAGCGCGATCGCCGGTTGCAACGTAGCCTTCAGAACATCAGACGGCAACACCTGCTTCCCATTGTATTTCCCGTCGTTCATCAGCGCGATCAGCCAGTGCGACAACTCGTCGATGTTGGAAATAACTGCACCCGCCGGAGCCACGCCCTCGGTGTCTTCGAAGTAGGGACCTTTGTATAGCTCGAACGAATCGCGCTTTTCCTCGAACGGCACGCCGTGATCGGGGCTTTTCAGCATCTCGGATATTGTGTAGGTGGTGGTGTTCATGTCCAGCGGCGCGAGTATGTGTTCGTGCACGAAATCTTCCCAGCGCTTCCCGGATTTCAACTCGATGATTTCCCCCACAGCCGAGAACATGAGGTTGTTGTAAAGAAAGGTCTGCCTCAGGGGCTGCTCCGGCTCCAGGTACTTCAGCTTTTCGAACAGCTCCTTTCTGGTGAAGTCGGATTTGAACCAGATGAGGTCGTGTCGCGTTACGCCCGTCCGGTGTGACAACATGTCGTGCAGAGTGACGTTGTTGTTCAGCTCGTCGTTGTAGAACTGGATCGTGGGCACCGATTGCCGGATCGGCTTATCCCAGGTGAGCTTCCCTTCTTCCACCAGCATCCCCGCGGACACCGCCGTGAACAGCTTGCTGTTGGAAGCGATCTGGACCAGAGTGTTCGGCGTGAACGGAAGCTTATTCTCATAGTCGCGATAGCCGTATCCTTTGGCGAAGACCAGCTTATCGTTCACAACAATGCCTACGCCGATCCCCGGCGCATTCCAATCCTTCAGCGTTTGCTCCATGTACGAGTCAAAACCTTGTAGCTTGCTGGTGACGTCCGCTTCCTGGGCCAAAGCAGCGGGCCCAAAGGCCATCAGCGCCAGGATGACCGTGTGGATACGAACGAAGCTGGTCACGCGAGCAGAGCAACGCTTTGTGCTGGAAGACATGGGATCTCCTTCGTAGTCAGAATCGCCTTTTTAAACTCGAAAACGGCAGCCATTCTACATCCATTTCGCGGGTCCGACGACATCTCTACACGCGACCTCTCGCATTCCGTCCTGCATCGTGCTAGCGTACCTCGTGTTTAATCAGCAACAATATTCTAGTCGCAACAAAACCGCTGCATTCCCATGACTGAACATCGCAGACATCACGACCGCCTGGAAGAGTTGCGTAAGCTGAACGTCGAAGCCGAAGCCGGCGGCGGAGCAGAGCGCCGCGAACGCGAGCACAAGCAGGGCAAGCTCAGCGCCCGCGAACGCATTGACCTGCTCCTCGATGAAGGCTCCTTCGAAGAGCTCGACAAATTCGTCCGCCATCATTCCCACGATTTCGGCATGGAAACGCAGCGGCCGCCTGGCGACGGCTTCATCACCGGCTACGGCCGCATCGATGGCCGCCTCGTGTATGTCTTCGCGCAGGACTTTACGGTTTTCGGGGGCTCGCTCTCCGAAGCGAACGCCTCGAAGATCACGAAAATCATGGACCTGGCCATGCGCGCCGGCGCACCTGTGATTGGTTTGAACGATTCCGGCGGCGCTCGAATTCAAGAAGGAGTGATGTCGCTTGCGGGGTATGCCGACATTTTCCTCCGTAACACTCTGGCCAGCGGCGTGATCCCACAGATAAGCGCGATTATGGGACCTTGTGCGGGCGGAGCGGTTTATTCCCCGGCCATCACCGATTTTATTTTTATGACCCGCGACACTTCTTACATGTTCGTCACTGGTCCGGACGTTATCAAAACCGTAACGCACGAGGAAGTGACCAAGCAGGAGCTTGGCGGCGCAATGACGCACAACGAAAAAAGCGGCGTGGCCCATTTTGTTTCACGCGACGACGCCGAATGTCTCGCCATGATTCGCGAATTGCTCGGTTACCTGCCGTCGAATAATCTCGACGACCCTCCGCACCGGGCTTCGAGCGACCGTTGGGACCGCGCGCATCCTGCACTCAACGCGCTCGTTCCCGAAGATCCGCAGAAACCTTACGACATCAAAAACGTAATCCACGCAATCGCGGACGATGCTGAATTCTTCGAAGTTCACGAACACTTCGCAAAAAATATCGTCGTCGGCTTCGCGCGACTCGACGGAAACACGGTCGGCATTGTCGCGAACCAGCCGGCGTTCCTTGCCGGCGTTCTGGATATCAGTGCGTCGGTGAAGGCCGCTCGTTTCGTTCGTTTCTGCGATGCTTTTAATATTCCGCTCATCACCTTCGAGGATGTTCCGGGATTTCTACCCGGCACACAGCAGGAGTTCGGCGGGATCATCAAACACGGGGCGAAGCTGCTATTTGCCTTTGCCGAAGCTACAGTGCCAAAAATCACGGTTATTACGCGCAAGGCCTACGGTGGCGCGTACTGCGTGATGGCCTCAAAACACATTCGAACCGACATCAATTATGCGTGGCCCACCGCGGAAATCGCCGTGATGGGCCCCGAAGGCGCTGTGAATATCGTGTACCGTCGCGAAATTGACCGCGCACCCGATTCGGACCGCGATAAAACCCGCCGCGAGAAAATAGACGACTTTCGCGAACGTTTTGCGAACCCCTACATGGCTGCCGAACGCGGCTACATCGACGCTATCATAGAGCCCGCGCAGACTCGCGCCAAACTGATCACGGCCCTGCGCTCGCTTGAAAATAAACGGGATAGCAACCCGCGCAAAAAGCACGGCAATATTCCTTTATGACCCCGGGTCGCCAAAGCTGGCACGGAACAGCCGGCCGAAGCTGGCTTTTTGCCCATAATTCCGGTAGGATGCGCTGTTTTTGCCTCATCGTCATTATTCGAATATATATCGGAGAACGCTATGCCTAAGAACGCTCCAAAGATGAAGACTTTGATCGAATCGCTAGACGCGCTAATCGAAAAGCATCACCTGTTGAAGCATCCCTTTTATCAGGCGTGGACGCAGGGCAAGCTCTCGAAGGATTCACTCGCCCTCTACGCCGAGCAGTACTACCAGCATGTGCGGACCTTCCCCGAAAATCTGAAGCAGCTCGCGGCCCGCTCGAACGGCGACGCGAACCTTCATGCGCTGGTAAATGAAAATCTGGCTGAAGAGCTTGATCCGGGCTCGCCGCATCCGATGTTGTGGAGGCACTTCGCGCAATCGCTAGGCGTTAGCGAAGCGTCGATCGAAGACGCGCGTCCGCTGCCGGGGATTGCGGCGCTGCTGGATACTTATGACGAAGTAGCCTCGCAAGGAACGAAAGCGCAAGCCGTGGCGGCCTTTTACGCCTACGAAGCCCAGGTCCCCGAAATCGCCACTCAGAAAATTTCCGGTCTGCGCCGGTATTACGGTATTACCGAGCCCCGCGCGCTGGCTTATTTCGGCGTCCACGAAGAAGCTGACGTTCGGCACCGGGCCGCCTGGCGCGAATGGCTGGCAAAACAAAAGGACGCCGACACCGTCGCGGTGCTATGCGCCGCTGAGCGCAGTTTGAAAGCGCTCTGGGGCGCGCTGGATGCCGTGTACCCGCAGGGCTGCGCATCCAAAAATTAATCGGGTAGCTTCGAAAATTCGGGGAATCCACAAATCCAATCAGAGGACTTTTGGCTGCGGGTTTTTTGCGTACTCGACTTTCAAACTTCAGATATCTCTCTTAAAAACTTTCACTCCTGAGGATCCGCCGATGAATGCTTCGGAAGCATATCTTAGAAACAATCCGTGCTCGACGACTCCGACGACATGATCGAGGTGGTGCGCGATCTCCTTGGGGTCCTCCATGGGGCCGAACGCGCAATCGAGAATGTAATGCCCGCCATCGGTGACGTATGGTTTTTTATCGGCACCTAGTCGCAGAGCTGGTTTGCATTCCAGTTGAGTTAATTTCTTCTGGGTTGCCTGCCAGCCGTAGGGAACAACTTCGACTGGAACCGACACCAGCGAGCCAAGTCGCTCAACAATTTTCGTTTCGTCCGCAATGACCGCCATGCGCTTGCTTGCCGCAGCGACGATTTTTTCGCGCAGCAAGGCGCCGCCATGACCTTTTATGAGGTAGAGCGGCCCCAGCAGGACTTCGTCTGCGCCGTCGATGGTCAGATCGATTTCTGTGTGATCCGCGAATGTGGTGAGCGGAATGTTCAGAGTCCGCGCTTGGGCCGCGGTTCCCTCGGATGTGGGAATTGCGGTGATTCGCAGATTTTCTTCTGTCGCTCGGCGGCCGAGCGCGCTGACCAGAAACGCAGCCGTCGAGCCCGTGCCCAATCCGACCACCATGCCACTCTCAACGAGCTTGGCGGCGGCCTCAGCAGCAGCTCTCTTCCATTGGTCTTGTTGCGATAGATTCATCGGCGCATTTATTATTCCGGCGGTTCCGGCGACGGACATCATAGCCGGACGAGCGGCCCTTGCCAACCTCAAGAAGCGGCACGAAACGCAGTTCGCGAAGAATCAGGCGGCAATTTTAGACGCGGAGACGCGCGAGAAACAAAATGCTAGAATTCCGGCTGCTGTGGCAAAAGCAAAATGTTCAAGAAAATCCTAATAGCCAATCGCGGCGAGATCGCCGTGCGCATTCTGCGCGCTTGTAGAGAACTCGGCGTGGGCGCTGTCGCAGTCTATAGCGACGCGGACCGTGCTTCGCTGCATGTGCGCCTTGCCGATGAAGCGTATCCCATTGGCCCTTCACCTTCTCGCGAAAGCTACCTTGTTATCGAAAAAATTATTAGCGTAGCGCGGTCTGCCGGATGCGACGCCATTCATCCGGGGTATGGATTTCTGGCGGAAAATCCGGCGTTTGCTCGTGCCTGCGCGGATGCGGATGTCACGTTCGTCGGCCCATCACCCGAGGCGATGGGAAAGCTCGGCTCGAAAACCGCTGCACGGCATTTGGCCCGTGAGGCAGGCGTGCCCACAGTCGCAGGCACACTCGATCCAATTGAAAAAATGGACGATGCGCGTAGCGCAGCTGGGGAGATAGGTTACCCGGTTGTGTTGAAAGCTGTTGCAGGCGGAGGAGGAAAGGGTATGCGCCGCGTCGACCGCGAAGAGGAATTCTCAGCCGCGTGGCGCGATGCTTCCTCGGAAGCGCAGAACGCATTTGGCGACGGGCGTCTCTACCTCGAGAAATATCTTTCGCGGCCGCGGCATATTGAAATTCAGATTCTTGGAGACCGTCACGGCCACCTGGTGCATCTCTGCGAGCGTGAATGCTCTGTGCAGCGGCGATACCAGAAAGTAATCGAAGAAGCGCCCTCACCGGAAATGACGCCGGAGCTCCGTCGCGCGATGGGCGATGCCGCCGTGAAACTCGCGCAAGCGGGCGGCTACACGAATGCCGGCACTGTAGAGTTTCTGGTGGATGCGGACCGCCGCTTTTACTTCCTCGAGATGAACACGCGGCTCCAGGTGGAGCATCCCGTGACGGAGCTGGTTACTTCGCTGGACATCGTGAAACTTCAGATTCGAATCGCTTGCGGTGAGCCGCTACCGTTTGCGCAAAAGGACGTTACGCTGCGCGGCCATGCAATTGAATGCCGGATTTATGCCGAGGATCCCGACAATAAATTTTTCCCGTCCCCCGGGAAAATCCTCGATTGGCGCCCGCCCGCGGGCCCCGGGATACGGCTCGACGATGGAGTGTATGGCGGCTGGACCGTGCCGAACGAATACGACCCCATGCTCGGAAAATTAATCGCGTGGGGTGCAAACCGGGCGGAAGCTATCGCGCGCCTCCAGAGAGCGCTTTCGGAGTTTTACGCAAGCGGAATAAAAACAAACGCGGGACTTTTCCGGCGGATTCTAGCGACACCCGATTTCCAGACAGGTGATATATACACGAGTTGGTTGGACGATTTTCTTTCCAAGTCGTCGAATAGCGCGATCGCGGCCTCCGCCGACATGGAAGCTATTTCGCGCGAACGAGACGCGGCAACAATCGCCGCCATCCTTTGGCACATGATGCGCAGTGCGGATTTCTCAAAGAACAAATCGGCACCGGCTCGCGCCGAGTCGCGCTGGAAGCTTGAAGGAAGGCTGGAGCAACTGAACGGCGAGATTGAGCGGTAGGAGATGGATCCGAGAGACCACATTGAAATGTGAAATTGATCTGGACGGAAAATTGCGCAGCGTTGAAGTGATGCGCAGCGGTGAACGCGCGCGCTGGACCGTTGATGGAAGCGCGCTAGAAGCGGATGCGGTGGAAGTGTCGCCGGGCATTTACTCGATTTTGATTGGCGGGAAATCGTTAGAAGCGCGCGTGGAGGCCAAAGGCGATTCCCAACTCCGCGTAACCGTTGCCGGCCGCGAATACGAAGCGACGATTCACAACCCCCGCAAATGGAAGTGCGACCGCGCGGCGGGTGCCGTAGCCGAAGGGCGGCAGCAGGTGACCACGCCTATGCCGGGGAAAATCGTGCTCGTGCTGGTGAAAAGCGGCGAGGTGGTGGAGGTGGGACAGGGAATCGTAGTGGTAGAAGCCATGAAAATGCAGAATGAAATACGTTCGCCAAAGTCCGGCACGGTTGAACGTTTGCTTGTAGTATACGGGCAGACCGTGAATGCCGGCGAAGTGGTCGCAATCGTCGGCTAAAACTCGTAACAAGACCTCCTCTTATCACTCGCCGGCGTTTACCTTTAGGTTCGCTTTGCCTGCACGGACTCTTCCCAACTTTCCCGAAGGCTGCCAACATGAATGGTTAAAGAAATCCGGGTTCGTAAAGCCCGGAAGGCGGACGGGGGAAGCGAATGTTTCACGTCATTCTTATCTGGATGGTGGCCTGGTTAGTGCTGGGCATAGTGGCTGTCGCTTGGACTATGCTGTGCGGCGTAACCGCTCACTGGGGTGAGAAAGAAGGGCTCTCGTTCTGGCAGACCTTCACTCTTTGTCTTCTGTTGACTCCGCTGGCAGGAGCGCTAGTGGTGCTCGCTTTCAAACCTCCGCGGAGTGGCCGTTCCTTGGCAGAAACAGCAAGCCGCGGCTAGGCTTGGATCGACGATATACGCTTTACGGTCGTAGTTCATTTCGCAGCACATTTCTGGATTTGTTCTGCTAAATCCCACCTTGATTCGAATCATTTACCAATAATGGCTAATTCGAAGCGGGCAGTTTGCCGGCAGATTCGAGGATTTGTCGCGCAAGATAATTGGTAACGTGCGCTTCATCGCGCGCTTCTATCATGTAGGCCGAGCGAAGAAGCTGCTCTTTGCGATTGCGCATCATGTCGCGAATGGACTGCTGCACTTGGGGATCAGAAAGCACGCGCTGCCCGGCAGCTTCTTTGGCGATCATTTTCAAAATACGGTAACCGCCTTGAATCGCAATCGGTGGGGTTACTTCGCCAGGCTTCATCCCCAGCACGGTCTTCTTCAGCGCCGGGTCAGAGCGATTCAGCGCGGACTCCGGGACGAATCCCAGATCGCCTCCGGTTGTTGCGGTTGAATCCTCGGAATAATCCATGGCCAACTGGCTGAAATCGGCGCCGGCGGCGAGCTTTTCCTCAAGAACCGACACCTTGTGTTTGGCTTCGGCATCGGTGGTCGCCTTGTCGTTCTTGCGGTTGTGAACGGAGGCATCCGCATGCGGCGTGACCACGATTTGCGCGATATGATATTGCGGCTCGGCGACGTTGAACTGCGCGCGATTTTTATTGTAGAAGTCGGTGACATCCTGATCGGTAATGGAGATTTTCGCGATCACTTCGCGGTTCAGCAGCTTCTGCACCGAAAGTTGACGCCGAATGTCGCTCTTCAGATCGTCAACGGTCAGTCCCGTGTCTCGCAGCTTTTTCTGGAATTCCTCTTCGGTGTAGGGACTTTTCGATTCCGTGAATTTGTCTTCGACTTCGGCGTCGCTGGCAATTAAATTCATTTTGCTCGCGCGCTCGAGAAGGATTTCGTTGTTGATCAGTTCATCCAGGATGCTGAGCTTCAGGGACAGCGCTTCTTCCTGAGAAGGCGCGGGAGCCTCGGCATTCACGCGCGTGCGAAAATATTTTTCCACCTGCGCGCGCGGAATCTCTTTGCCATTCACGGTGGCCCAAACATCCGGCCCGGGTGTGGCTTCCTTCTTGCATGAGGCCGCAAAAACACACGCCGCAGCCGCTATGAGGATTAGGATTCTCCGTTTCAAGCGGAACTCCTTCGCAGGAGGCTTCAAGCAGCCTTTTTCACGAGGCCTGAACGAATGCAAGAAGTGCAGACGCGAATATGCTTGTGCACGCCCTTGATCACGGTCTTCACCCGCCGGAGATTCGGATTCCACCGGCGCCGCGTCACATTGTGAGCGTGGCTGATCGTATTGCCAAAGCGCGGCTTCTTGCCGCAAAGTTCACATACCATTGCCATTGTCGCCTTGCTCCAGACAGAAAATTTCCAATAACTTGAAGCCTCAATGCTACCAGAGATTGTTCTAGGCGGGAAGCGATTTGCCGGATCACATCGCCTGCGGGCAGCGTTTTCATACAAGCTCTATACTGCATAAAATCGTCTGGAAAATTGGACGCGCGGGCTATATTGTAGCGCTTCCATCTGGACGGAAAAGGCACTGGAGACTCGCCTCTTGCGCACATCTCGCAGAAAGACATGGAAGATTGGGCACCTCTGCGCAATCTCGAGAGGGTGTGCAGATCGTTATTTTCACTGCTGCAATCTGTTTGACCTGCCCGTTCGGTCGGGCGCAGAAATTCCACGGCAGCCTCCGCGGTATCGTGCAAGATGCCAGCCAAGCTCGCATCCCGTCCGCAAATATTGTTCTGCGTGTGGCCGAATCCTCGGTGGAAGTCCAGGCTGTTAGTGACCAACAAGGAGAATTCCGCGTCGACAATCTCGTTCCGGGGACCTATCAGTTGGTGGTGAAAGCGAAGGGCTTCGCGGAGGCGCGCTCCGATGTGTCTGTGCTGGTCAGCTCGGTGCGGGATGTCACCATCACCTTGCAACCGGGCGCGGTGCAGCAGACCGTGAGTGTGCAGGGTCAGGCTTCCTCCGTTACCACCGAACCGATCGATCTGGCGAGCGCCGTTCATCAAGGAGTTGTCACTGCACAGGATTTGGAAACCATCCCGCTGGCGGCGCGCAGTTTCGCCAACATCGCTTATTTGATTCCGGGAACTGAGCCAGTAGAGCCATCCGATCCCACCAAGGCGCGTATCACGGCAGTATCAACCGGCGGCAGTTCAGGGCTGAACAATGAGCTCTCCGTCGACGGCGGCGATGATTCCGACGATTACATCGGCGGATTCCTTCAAAACTTTTCACCCGATACGATTCAGGAATTTGCCGTGCGCACCGCGCAAGAAGACGCTGACACCGGCCGCACCACCGCCGGCTCGGTCGTGATCACGACAAAACGAGGAAACAACGACTGGCACGGCGACGAGGCCTTCTACGAGCGCGCGGCTGCGCTCAACGCCCGCTTTCCCATCGAAAATCCCCCTCCAAATCCGAAGCAACCGTTTTCACGGCAGAATTATGTGGGCACTATCGGCGGCCCCATCGTGCGCGACAAAGTCTGGTTTTTTTCGTCGTTCGAATACGTGCACGAAGACGCCAGCATCGCCTACAGCCCGGCCAGCCAGACCCAATTTAACGCATTAGCCCAGCTTGCGGCGGAGGGCCTGGTGGATGTGAACGGCACAGTGGTTAACTCCATCACCGTGCCGAAGTTTGTGCCGGTTCCGTTTCGCGACTATTTGGGCACTGTTCGATTTGATTGGGCGGAGTCTGCGCGCTCGCAATGGTTCTTGCGTGCGGCCATCGACAACTACATCACCCACAACTCCCTGGTCCAGCAGGCCGCTCTACCTTCCACGGGGGCCGAGTCGCACAACAATTACATGAACTTGGTCGTCAGCAACCAGTTTACGTGGAGTCCCACCTGGGTTGGCTCGTTTGTGTTCGGCGCCAGCGGACTGCACCTCACTGAAGCGCGCAACTCGAACCTCGGTTTTGCTCTTGCGTTTCCCTTCACGGCCACTTCCGCCACCATATCGGGCCTGGAGACGTTTGGCGACAACCAGTTCCTCACGCCCATCACCGCGTTCCCAGTGCTGCGCAATCAGGAGAAGTATCAGTTCCGCTACGATGTCACCCATACGGTTGGAGCGCACTCATTCCAATTCGGCGTGAACTTCATCCACGAGCCGGTTCTGGACGGCGCGTTGGCCGCCAACGCAGAAACATTGGTGACATTTCCAAACGATCCAAGTTTCTATCTCGGGAATCCGGCCCAGTTCACCGCGGATCTGGCTGCGGGAAGCGCGACCGTTCCCGCGGGCGATGGCAGTTTTTCGCAGAACGTGCAGCGCCTCGGGTTATACGCCGAGGACTCTTGGCGGATCACGCCCCGGCTCACGGTGAACTACGGCTTGCGCTATGACCGGAGTTTTGGCCTGTTCACTGCCTCTGACCGGAACCAATTGCAGAATCCTGCGTTCGTAACGCTCCAAGCACTTCAAATTCCGCTCATCAAGAGCGCACCGCATGATTTCGACTGGGCTGTCGGTCCCCGGCTGGGCATCGCATATTCGCCCGGCCAATCTACAAATACCGTGATTCGCGCGGGCATCGGCATCTACTCGAACGATCTTGCGCAGAACGGTTGGGTGCCCGCGCTACAAGCTGTGAACCAAGCCTCTGCCCGGCCCGTGCACTTATAACACCGCTTCGCAGACCCTCCAGGGCGCCGGATGCCTGCCTCCTGCGTCCTCCACGGGCCTCGTCGGTACCGTCACCGGAGCGGGCGCCATCATTGCGCCCGGATACAAGACGCCGTACGCGATCCATATTACCGGCGGCGTCCAGCACGCCTTCAACTCGAAATGGATGATCAGCGCCGACTATACGCACGAGCAGGGAAATCACGGCTTCCGGCGCTATCAATATCAAGCGGGATTCACTCTGTTTTCGCCGCTGTTTTCGCCAGGCAACGGCTGTCCTGCGTCCGAAGACGTTATCGACTGCCAGAGAAATAACGTTCCCAACGTCACCGTTTTCAAATCGGATAATCGTTCGAGCTACAACGGTTTGCTGATCCACCTGCAAGGAAACGTATCGCGGCGATTCAATCTGATCGCAAATTACACGCTGTCGCGAGCCGACACCTGGGGCTGCGTGCTGGGCGAGCTTTTCGATTACGTGAACGGTGTTTGCAATCCGCTGCACCCTTTTGCCAAAGGAGACTACGGCCCTTCGGGCGAAGACGTGTTGCATCGTTTTGTTTTGGCCGGAACGCTGAAAGTTCCTGGCGGCTTCGAGCTGACCACGCTGATGCAGGCGGAAAGCGCGCGGCCGTTTACTTTGACCACCAGCGTTCCAGTCACTGGCGTTGGCGACAGCTTTGACAACCGCGCAGTGGTGAATGGAGTCCCCACTAGCCTGGATGAACTCAGAGGAACTCCTTACATCCAGATGGATCTGCGAGTCAGCCGGCCTTTCTACTTCCATGAGCGATGGTCGCTGATACCCTTCGTCGAATTCTTCAATCTTTTCAATCGCAACAATCCAGGCGCGAACTACGTGACGGATGTCGGCGCTCTGCCCGTTCCGCAAAGTCAGGTGGCAGCCGGAAATATTACGGACATCTGCACGAACTCAGCCTGCACCACGACGAAACCAATTACGAGTCTTAATCAATTGCGCGTAGCCGGCGGCGCCTTGGGAGACTTCTTCGGCCCGGGCACGACGGTCGGAATTCCCTTCGCCGCGCAGATAGGAGCTCGTCTCACTTTCTGAACTGCCCGCCGGCAGAGCTTTTTAGGTATGCTATGCACTGACTGGGAGGTGTGTCTTGGTTCGAATTCTCCGGTTTAGCGTGGTGGTCTTTGCACTTCTGATTCTTACTTTGAGCATGCGTGTCAGTGAGGCACAGCAATATCCCGTCAGCACCTACCAGGAAATGCAATGGAGGATGATTGGTCCGTTCCGAGGAGGAAGGACCCGCGCTGCGACCGGTGTGCCGGGCCAGCCGAATGTTTTCTACGTGGGCCAGGGCGACGGCGGTGTTTGGAAATCGGACGACTATGGCCGCACCTGGAATCCAATATTTGACGATCAACCCTCCCAATCCATTGGCGCTATTGCCGTGGCTCCATCGGACCCGAACATTGTTTATGCCGCTAGTGGTGAGGGTTTGCAACGGCCGGACCTTTCTGTGGGCGATGGAATTTACAGATCTGCGGACGCCGGAAAAACCTGGACTCACCTCGGCTTGCGCGACGGCCAGCAGATTCCGGCGTTAGCCATAGATCCGCGCGATCCGAATCGTGTTTTCGCCGCGGTGCTGGGCCATCCATATGGACCGAACGAAGAGCGCGGAATCTTTCTTTCCGCAGATGGCGGGCAGACCTGGAAAAATCGCTCTACAAAGACCAGAACACAGGCGGTTCGGACGTTCAGATCGATCCCACAAACCCGGACGTGATGTACGCCTCGATGTGGAAAGTCCGGCAAGGTCCCTGGGAAGACGGAAATGAGTACAACAAAACCGGCGGCGGCCTTTTCAAGTCCACCGACGGCGGAAACACGTGGCATCCGCTCACGAATGGCCTGCCTAAAAACATCGTGCAGATCTATGTCGCCATTTCCGCAAGCCAGCCGAGCCGCTTCTATGCCACTGTGGGCACCACGAAACCGCGGCGACTATTCTTCGGGCGTTGGCTTGGGCGTTTACCGTTCCGATGACGCCGGTGAAAACTGGCAGAAGGCGACAACCGATCCGCGGCCTGCTTACCGAATTGGCGGCGGCGATTTGCCCGTGCCGAGGGTGGATCCGAAGAACCCTGACGTGGTGTACAGCACAAGTATCGTCACCATGCGTTCGTCAGACGGCGGGAAAACCTGGGTGAGTTTTCGCGGAGCACCCGGAGGCGACGATTATCAAAACATCTGGATTAATCCCGCCGACCCGAAAATTATTCTGCTCGTTAGCGATCAAGGCGCGCTGGTAACAGTCAATGGCGGACAAACGTGGAGTTCCTGGTACAACCAGCCGACCGCACAGCTCTACCACGTCGGAGTCAGCAATGAATTTCCTTACCGTGTTTGCAGCGGCCAGCAGGAAAGCGGATCGGTGTGCATCTCCAGCCGCGGAAACGATGGTGAAATCAATTTTAGGGATTGGCATCCCGTGGGCACCATTGAATACGGATACGTCGCACCCGACCCTCTCAATCCTGAAATCGTCTATGGAGCCGGCAGAAAGGAAGTCACCCGATTTTATTGGAGCACGGGGCAGGTAAAAAACGTGACGCCGATTCCCGACAGCGGGCCAAAATACCGGGCCGATCGCACACAGCCAATCATGTTCTCGCCCGTTGATCCCCACGTTCTCTATTACGCCACGAACGTTTTATTCAAGACTACCGATGGCGGAGAATCATGGCAAACCATCAGCCCCGATCTGACGCGCGAAAAACCGGGCATCCCCTCAAGCCTGGGCGATCTGGCCGCAGAGGACAAAAAAGCCGAGACGCAACGTGGGGTGATCTACTCTCTTGCGCCGTCTTTCAAAAACCTGAACACAATTTGGGCTGGAACCGACGACGGCCTGTTCTGGATAACGGTTGACGGCGGGAAAAATTGGGCGAATGTAACTCCTCCGGAGCTGATTCCGTGGAGCAAGGTGACGCAGATGACTGCGTCGCATTTTGACAACCAGTCCGCGTACGCTTCCGTGAGCCGCTTCCGAATCGATGATCTCCATCCTTATGTTTACCGCACGCACGACAGCGGCAAGACCTGGCAGCTAATCACTAAAGGCCTGCCCGATAACGCCCCGGTTGACACTGTGCGGGAAGACCCGGTCCGTAAAGGTCTCCTCTTTGCCGGCACTGAAACCAGCGTCTGGGTTTCGTTCGACGATGGCGATCACTGGCAATCCCTGCAGCAAAATTTGCCGCATTCGTCCATGCGCGACCTGTGGATTCACGATGATGACTTAATCGTAGCTACTCATGGACGTTCTTTCTGGATCCTCGACGACATTTCTCCGCTGCGCCAAATCGATACGACGACAACAAGCGCGGATGCATTTCTCTTCAAGCCAGCCTCCGCCTACCGAGTCAAGCGCGACACGAACACCGATACTCCGATACCGCCCGATGAACCGTCTGGCCAAAACTCCTCCTGACGGCGCGATCATTGATTACTCTTTGGGGCAGTCGATTAGCGGCCCTGTAACTCTCGAAATTCTCGACTCACGAGGAACCGTAATTCGCCGCTATGCGAGCACCGATAAGCCAGATATGACCCAGGAGCAACTCGAAAACCAATTGATCCCACTCTACTGGTTGCGCCCGCAAAAAATACTTGCAGCAGCTCCGGGAATGCATCGATGGGTATGGGATCTGCATTACTCGACGCCGGATTCTACGAGGCACGAGTATCCGATTGCAGCGGTTCCTCATGATACGCCGCGATTGCCGCTTGGCCCTTCTGCACTTCCAGGTGACTACACCGTCAGGCTCACCGCAAATGGACGTAGTTTCACGGCGCCCCTCACCGTAAAGATGGATCCACGCGTGAAAGCATCCGCCGCAGACTTGGAGCAACTATTCCAAAGTCAGAGCCGTCTCGCGTCCATGATGACTCAAAGCACCCGTGCGATCGCGGAAGCGCACTCGCTTCACGAACAACTCGAAAAACTCTCCAGCCAGGCAAACGATCCTTTGCTTGCATCGTTCAAGGATCTCGACAAGAAGGCTTCGGCTGTTTTGGCAGGCTCTGCTGGCGATGCTGCGATGGGACCAAGCCTGTCGAGCGTCAATGGTTCAGTGACGGCTCTTTACGCCGAACTAGATCGCGCGGATGCAATCCCAACTTCAGCGCAAGCGGAAGCAGTAGCGAAGAGCGAGAAGGATTTCTCGGCCGTAGTGAAGCAATGGGACGACCTGAAATCGCAGGACCTGGCGGCGTTGAATCGCCAGCTTCGCGGCGCGAATCGCCGGGAACTTCACCTCGATTCACACGGCCCGTCCGATGAAGGCGAGGATCAAGATATAGACTGACCATCATTTTGCGATGTCTCAGCGTCGCTCGCAGCGCCGGCGCGGCACGAATCACTTGTCCAGCCCTCGCCAACTGCTACAATTAATTAACCGTGGGCGTGTAGCTCAGCTGGGAGAGCACCTGCTTTGCAAGCGCGTTCGGGCACTCCAATCAATCCATCCTTTGGCCCCGGTTTTCAATGCCAAGAGGCGAAGCGCCGGCATGCCACCGCTGGTTCCTGAACCTTATTTCGTCGCCGGAGCCACGGAGACGACAGGCGCTTTGCGTCCTGCATCCAGATGATCGTAGTTGAGTACTGCATTGAGCACGAGCATGAAGCTGCCTTGCGTTTCCTGACGCCACATCGGATTGTTCGCAAAAAGCACTACGTGGCCACGCCCGAGAGGCACGTCGATAATCGCCGGAGCGCCGGCCAGTTCCGAGCCTCCTGACAACATGCCGCTGATCCACAAATCCTTCTCGTCGGCGAAGCGCAGAACAACTCGAGGATAAAGCGAGGGCGGCGGAAGTTCACTGCTGTAAAACACGCGGTTTTGTGGGTCGACGTAAAGCTCTTTTTCCGCGCGACTGCGGTCCGGCGGTGGCTCCGGTGGCGTCCAGTTGCGGCCTTGCGGGATGTCCGGATCGGTTGTGGAACCACGTCCGCTGGGTCGGGCGCCAGCCTCGGGTGCGTTATCCCCGGATAGGGAGACTTTGAAAACCGGCGCTTGGTTGAAATAGACGCCAACGGATTCGTCGTAGCCGTAGGCAATCGGGCTTTTGCAATCTGCAATATTGGCGCGGAGGATCGATCCACGCGCTTGAAGCTGATGCGTTTGCGTGATGGTGACCGAATCGGTCAATCCCAGGTCCACCGGTAAATGCGTACTCGAGCCAACCGGAATAAACAACCCGCCGTCTTCTATGAATTGTTTCAGGTGCGCAACGCCATCAAAGCCGAGTCCGCCGCGGATGTCCGGAGTTTCGTCGATGCCTCCCCAGTTCGGAGTAATATCGGATTTCTGCCAAGGTATGGGGCCGGCATCCGTGCCGTCGGGCAGAGTCCGCTTGGGAAAGCCAGCTAGGAGTTCGCGCAAATCGGAAAAGGTTGGCGGAAAGAGAATCACGTCGAACTTTTCGCGCAAGTTCGGCGTGGTGCGCACCACCGTATCCGAAATGTACGAATAAGGAATGCCACTTTCTTCTAGCGCCAGCCGAAACCAACCTTCATTTTGCGTGCTCGTCCAGGTGTGCAGGACGGCGATGCGCGGCACCGCGAGTTCGTGTCGTGCAACCGTCGGCTCTTGCGCGGCGCTCACGGCCGAGAGGCCCAGATCACCCACTGCCTGTCGGAGCGAACTTTCCAGATCCGATGAGTTGGCGCCTATCGGAAGAATGAATGAGCCTGCGGCGAACTTTTTGTCCGCGGCATCAAACGATTCCTCGGCGACAAAAATTTTTGCATCTTTCAGACGATACCGCAGAGCTGCGAGGCCCGGCTCGGCGTTCGCTTCAATAATGTAGCACTTTACCGGGTCGCCACTATGGCCCGCCGACGATTTGCCCTTAGTGGCGTGCGGAGCCGAGATGCCAGAATCGCCGTTACGTGCGGGCATGCCGACAAGCGTCATGGGCGCCTTCAAGATAGCTTCGTCGGTGATCCGCAGAGTCTTGACGTTGCGCAGCGGCCCCAGCGTCCATCCGGTGTCATCATAAGGACGTGGGTCGGAGGTAGAGTAATACTGCGTGTCCAAAAGCATGTCGACAACTCGACTGTACGGCTGATCCATGCGGATGATGTAACTGCCTGCCGGAACCTTGATTGGTTTTGTCTCTTTCTTTTTGTCGCCCGCGTCGTCCTTTGATTTGTCCGCTGCGTTGTCGGGTTTTTCGGTCTTCGAATCGTCCGCAGGTTTCGTCTCTGCTTTGGATTCGCTATCTGCGGTCTTCGGCGAAGCGGCAGATGGCTTCACCTCAAAATCCTGACCGAGCTTTTGCACTTCGGCGCCCTGTTTTTGCAGCAGATTGGCGAGCTGTGCGGCCAGCGCCGGTCGCCGCCCGTCATTGAGAATAGCCCAGGCTGCGGGACCCTCGGTTTTAGCCTTGGCGACAGAGCGTTTGCTCTTGAGATAGAAATTGTTCAGAAACTCCTGAGGATGCTGGGCCATGTAGTCGAGGCCAAGGAGTAATCCGCTTTCTTCAAGGTTCGTGTTGTTGCGTAGGGACCACTTCACTTTGGGAAGTGGCGGATTCGGCCGGTACCACGCGCGCGATGTTTGGGACTCGTTCAAGGTGCGTTCTTCCGTCTGTGGGTACAAATTGCCGAATGTTTCGTAGAAGCGGCCAATCGAGTTGTGGCCATTGGCGACGTAGAACATGTAGTTAGGTGCCCAGCCATCATAAAAACCATGGGTCCATACACCCACCACACCTCGTTCCGTGAGCTGTTCCACCTCGTAGTACGCCATCTTTTGCCATTCGCTTACCACGATGGGGTCCAGCCACGCATTGTAGGGACCCGTGCCGGTGGAGATGTACAGATAAGGAATGGATTCATGAAGATCGTGAAGTACCTGTGGGTGCCAATCTAGAAAGTTCTTCATGATCACTTGCGACAGCTTAAGGCCCATGGCGATGGAGTCTCGATTGTTATCATGCTGCACGTAGTGTCCCCAATAAACCAGATCAGGTTGCGGTTGGTCGGGATACGCCTTGCGGTAGTTGGCCCAGTCCACCATGCGGTCGTGACCATCCACTTCCACGATCGGGGTAATCAGGAAAACCGTATTCTTGCGGATCCTTTGAATGAAAGGCGTGTCCTCGACGGCCAAACGATAAGCAAGCTCCATCAACATCTCCGGCGAACCGGATTCCGGTGAGTGAATAGACCCGGAAGCCCAGTAGAACGGCTTTCCCGAGGAAATGAGCTGCTGAGCGTCGGCGTCGGTGATTTTCCGCGGGTCAGCCAGCTTGGCGGTGATTTCCCTGAGGTGGTCCAGTTGGGCGATGTTTGCTTCGTCGCTCACTGCGATAAGCAGGAAGTCACGGCCTTCTTCGGATTTGCCAACACGGAAAACCTTCACGCGAGGGGACGCCTTGGCCAGCTCGTCGTAGTAGTGGTAAATGTCCTTCGAATAGGTGAGAACATCGGGCGCTCCGACGATGTGGCCGAGGATTTTCTCCGGCGTGGGAACTGTCGCGGATGCGGGGAGATGATCAACCAGGTCAGTCAGGAAGAACGGTTCGGTCGTGTACTCTCGAATCTTTTTCGTGTACTCCTCGTCATTGACTGAGCCGGTTTGAGCGTTTACAGAAATCGCGGCGAGGCCCAAAAACAAAAGTGCGCTGGCCACAATCCGATATT
Organism: uncultured Acidobacteriota bacterium; assembly: GCA_963830375.1. Classification (GTDB taxonomy): domain Bacteria; phylum Acidobacteriota; class Terriglobia; order Acidiferrales; family UBA7541; genus Palsa-295. The sequence goes on along the minus strand of CAWHMJ010000007.1, from coordinate 35,173 downwards.
TTGGACGTATACACCTAACCATACAGACAAACGCACGCCGAAACCCAGGTCGATTCATTGTGGTTCCCTCACCTTTTCTCTGGTTCGCCAGAACAGAATGTTAAAGCTCCCGCAGCTTCAATTGCAAAGTGCTATATCACAAAGATTTTTTCTTTGACTGGGGGCTCTACTCTTAAACCGACCACTTCTCCTGTTTGCGGGTCGCAATCGATCCGGCAATCGGCCATTTCATCCACCGAGACAGCTTATTGCATTCTTACTCGAACTCCTTCACCAGATGCGAACCCGCTCCGGCGAAGCAAGATAGAGTGTTTGTTCCGGTCGAACATCGAATGCTACGTACCATGCATCGATGTTCCGGACGGTATCGGCACGATATTGCGCGGGGGCATGGAAGTCCGTCACCACTTGATGCATTAGTGCCGCGATACGTTCCTTGGAGGCCCAGTTCTGTGCAAACGCGATGAAAAATTGCTGGTTTCCCGTGAAGCCGTCCAGCATCGGAGCTTCTTTACCCCCCAGCGATGCGCGGTAGGCGTCGTAAGCAACTGAGATTCCGGCGAGATCGGCAATGTTTTCAGAGACGGTTTGGCTGCCATTCACTGACAGATCGGAGAATGGCTTATAGGCGTCGAACTGCGCTACAAGTGCCGCTGTGGCAGTATTGAAGTGAGCCAGATCCGCGCCAGTCCACCAATTTCGCAGCCGGCCCTCTGAGTCGAACGCACTCCCCTCTTTGTCAAACATATGGCTGATCTCGTGCCCAATGATGGAGCCGATAGCCCCATAATTCACAGCGGCTGGCGCGTCCGCATCAAAGAATGGCGGTTGGAGGATCGCAGCGGGGAAACCTAATGCGTCTTCAATCGGCAAGTCGGCAGCATTTACCATCTGAGGCGTCATTGACCATTCTTTGCGATCGACTGGAAGTCCCAGCCGCGCTACATCATGCTGGTACCGAAATAAGCTGCCACGCCATACGTTGCCAAAAATATCGTCCGGCTTGACCTCGTACGACGCGTAGTTGCGCCACGTCTCGGGATAACCGACGCCAACATACAGTCTTGCGAGCTTAGCCTGGGCTTCAGCTTTGGTTGCCGGATCCATCCATGAGAGCGCAGCAATTCGCCGCGAAAAAGCAGCGATAATATTTGCCGCCATCTCCTGAACCTTGGTTTTGGCTTCCGGAGAAAAGTAACGTTGGGCGTAGATCTGACCCACAGCGTCGCCAAGTTCGGCGTCAACCATCTCCACGGCCCGCTGCCAGCGCGGACGCTGCTGGGGTACGCCGAGAAGTATCTTGTTGAAGAATTCGAACTGAGCATCGCCGAATCGCCTTGGAAGCACGTCCGCATAGCTCTCGATCAAATGGAATGCAAGAAAATCTTTCCACGTATCGAGGGGAGTAGAGGCGACCAGCGCGGATTCCCCCGCTAGGGCTGATGGCTGCCACACGACGAAGCTGATCTGTCCCCTAAGGCCAGCACCGCGAAAGTATTCCACCCAGTCCAGTCCGGGTGCTTTCACGCCAAAGTCATCTTGATTCCATGTGTTGTTTGCTTTGTAAACATCCTCACTTTCCGCCAAGCTTAAGTGCTTTTCTGCAATCGCACGTTCGAGTTCAAGAATGCGTTGTCCGCGAGCATCCGCGTCAGTGAATCCAGCTAACTCGAGCATGGTCGAAACATGTATCAGATATTTCTCGCGGAGATCTCGCATACTCTTGCTGTCGGAGACGTAATATTCGCGATCGGGAAGTATAAGGCCGCCTTGCAAAAGGTAAGGCGCATAGTGGGCCGGATCGTTGAAACCCGGTGTTACCCACAGCCCGAAGAGATTGCTGGTATGCCACTTCGTGTTATTCAGAGCGTCCACATCTGTTCGCAGGTCTTGCCCAAGCGCATGGGCCAATTCTCTTTTGTCGCGGATGGCAGCAATGGCTGTAAGGCGCGGAAGCAAGGGGGAGAGACCCTTCGTTTCGATGGCAGCTTCATTCATGAATGATTCGTAGAGATCGGCGATTTTACGTTCGTTGGAATTGCCAGACGTCTTGGTCCTGACCGTTTCTCGAATCAGGTCAGCAGTCCGCTGGTTGGTCAGATCCTCTAACATGCTAAATACACTGACAGAAGCGCGATCTGACGGAATAACAGTGCGCTCAATCCAATTCCTATTGGCGTAACCGTAAAAGTCGTCTCCCGGCTTGACCGAAGCACCCATATTAGCGACGACGATACCGTGAACCTTTGATTTTTGGCGAGTTTGGTTCTGAGGTGATGCGGCTTGCGGCGCAGCAAGTACGGTTGGCAAAATTACGAACGGGCAAGCAACCGCAAGCCTGAAAACAATATGCACCAGGGTTTGCCTGAATCTCTTACTTTTCCCCTTCTTCGAGCAGCTCTTCTCAGTTGGTTTTTTCGCCAATCTCAGATTGCCCCTGTGAATCATATTTACTCAATATGGAAACGGTATGGAACTAGTTTTCGCCTCTCCTTTTCAGCACGACCCCGGTAACACGCCGAGGCTGGACCGAAGCGGCGATGAATTTGTTGTGAAGCGACTGTATCAAGGTCCTTGAATTGTTGCAACATTTGTGTCACGATTTGCACTCGCTTGACAAGCCCGCTGTAAAGGATATGGTGACTTGAAAATTCTTCCGGCAGCACTCATCGCTTTAGTTCTTGGCACTTCGGCTTACGCCCAGCAACTGAATGTCACCGATCCCCTTTCGATCAAATCCGCCGAAAGTGCGGATGCGAAACCTATTCCTTTTGAGGACCTCATCTTCACCCGCCAGGTTTCCTCCGCTGCCTGGTCACCGGATGGGAAAGACATCATTCTCTCAACGAACCTCACCGGCCGCATGAATCTTTGGAAAGTACCTGTCGCGGGCGGCTGGCCAATTCAGATGGTTCAGTCCGATGACCGGGAAATCCAGGCCGACTGGTCTCCCGATGGTCGATGGGTTGCCTACGCACAGGATTCTGGCGGTAATGAGCAGTACCAGATTTTCATGGTCCCTAGCACCGGCGGGGCCACGGTCAACATTACAAATGACCCCGATATCCGTTTCATGGAACCCCATTTCTCACCTTCTAGCCGGCTGCTGGCCGTTACTCGCAAGCATCGTGGGTCACCCGCGACGGGCATCGCCGTCATCAACCTGGAAACGAGAGAAGTGCGCGACCTCACTAACGAGCAGACCAAGAACCATTTCTGGTCTATCGCCGCATGGAGTCCCGATGGAAAGTCCGTTTTCGCTACGCGGTTCGACACGTCTTTCGCCGACTCTAGCGTCTTTCGCATTGACCTGGAATCCGGCAGTGTTGAAGAACTTACGCCACATTCCGGCGACAGACTCGTAAGCGTGGAGGCTGTCTCGCCGGATGGACTCACGTTACTGATCACCTCAAACGAGAAGAGCGGAACTGATAATGTTGCGCTGTTTGATCTGGCCTCTAAGCACGCGACATGGGTTACGAACTCAGAATGGTCGGCATCCGGCGGTTCCTTCTCTCCGGACAACCGGCACTTCACTTACGTCGTGAATGAGGATGGTCGAACGAGTACTTATATCGCGGATCGCGGCGGCCATGCGGAGAAAATTGCATTCCCCGAAGGTCTGACTTCGCCCGTGGGAAAGCCCGGTGCTTATTCACCGAACGGCGAGCTGCTGCTTGTGAGCCATCAAGGCGCGCAGCATCCTGACGATCTATGGGTCTACGATGTCAGCGAGCAGCGATCGCGGCAACTCACTTTCTCCGCCGTCGCCAGTCTGAATCCGACTTTATTGCCTCCTTCGCGTGCGGTCCATTACAAGTCTGTCGGCGGGAAAATCATTAGCGCCATTCTCTGGATGCCCTTCAACCTCAAGCGCGACGGTACGAATCCCGCTGTTGTGCTCGCGCACGGCGGGCCTACCGGCCAGACTGTGGATAGCTTCAGCCCTAACGCCGCCGCGCTGGCTTCCCGGGGATACATCGTCATTGCGCCGAATGTTCGCGGTTCCACCGGCTACGGCATCGATTTTCAGAAGGCCAACTATCAAGACCTCGGCGGCGCGGATCTGCAGGATGAAGTGTCCGCCACAAAATTCCTGATTGCGACAGGCTATGTCGATCCCAAGAAGCTCGGAATCACTGGCGGATCGTACGGTGGCTTTATGACCCTCATGGCGCTGGGCAAAACTCCTGAGGTCTGGGCTGCCGGCGTCGAGCAATATGGCGTGGTAAATTGGTACACGATGCTGCAGCACTCCGATCCTTTCCTTCAAGCCTATATCAAGGGCATCTTGGGAGATCCTGAAAAAGATCGCGCGGTGTACGACGCTGCCTCTCCGTTCAAGTATTTAAAGAACGCCAAAGCACCTTTGTTGGTTCTGCAAGGCGAGAATGATGTCCGCGTGCCTAAAGAAGAGGCGGAACAGGTCGTTGACATTTACAAGAGCCTGCACTTGCCGGTCGAAGAGAAAATCTATGCGCAGGAGGGTCATGGATACTCTCGTCGTGAAAATCAACTCGACGCTCTCGAGCGCATGGTCACCTGGTTCGACCGTTACCTGAAGCAGGGCGTTGCAGAGAATACCGTACGCAACGGAACAACCGAGAAAAAGTAGCCGTTTCGCGACAAAGATTCACAAGTGCGCGTTATCCGCCGGCCAATTCGCCAGACTCGCGTCAAAACACCGCCGATTTCTCGCGGTTCCAGAAATCAGGACAGCTATAATCCCTTGCCAATGAAGCGCAAATCCGCCGCGGCTCTCGGGTTGACCTGGTTCTGATTTGTTTTCCATTTCGGCGCTGCGGACGATTGAAGTTTTTTGATGTCCGTAAGTTTGCATGACAGGAAGACCAACGGAGGGGATTTATCCAAGAGCCTGTCGCAGGAAACGAACTGATTCGAGGACTGGGGACGTCGGCAGCCGCAGCCATCATCCTAGGTACGATGATCGGCACCGGAATCTTCCTGAAGCCGAGCGAAATGGCGGCAGAAGCCGGATCGGTCAGCATGGTATTCGCTGCATGGATTGTTGCCGGAATTCTTTCCATGTTCGGCGCGCTATGCTACGCAGAACTAGGTTCTTCGATTCCGGAAGCCGGCGGTGAGTATGCCTATTTGCGCCGTGGATTTGGACGAGTCTGGGGATTTCTTTTTGGCTGGATGCACTCAGTGGTGGCCCGGCCTGCTTCAAACGCGGCAATCGCGGCGGGGTTTCTAAGGTTTTGCAGTTTTCTTTTTCCTCTACTGGCAAAGCCGCTTTGCACCATTCATTTTTCTGGACTCTTTGGTTTAACGGAGCGGTTACGATTTTGTGTTTACGTGGGCCCAGCCTCTGGCTGTCGCGGCCCTCGTTTTGATAACTGGCATAAACTGTCTCGGAGTGCGACTTGGCGGGCAAGTCCAAGTAGCCCTGACGGTTCTAAAAGTGGGAGCGGTGTTAGCAATCATCGCGGGCGGATTTTTTCTGGTGCGTGAGACACCTCATCGCCTCAGTCCACTTTGGCCCGTGTCGCCGGGATGGGGCACACTAACTGGATTCCTGGCAGCCATGGGTGCGGCCGTTTGGGCGTATGACGGTTGGAACGATTTGAACTTGGTCGGGTCAGAAGTGGAGAATCCGGAACGCAATTTTCCACGAGTGCTCGTAGGCTCGACCATTTTTGTAATCGTGACGTTTTTGCTGTTCACGGCAGTTTGTTTTTACGCGTTGCCGTTCAATGCGATCGCTTCATCACAACACGTGGCGTCCGATGTGTTTGCGAGCTTTGCCGGACATCACGCGGCGCTGTGGATTACCTTGATTATGGCCATCTCCGCACTAGGAACTCTGAATTCATCGGTTCTGAGCGGTGCGCGCGTGGATTACGCCATGGCACGTGACGGACTTTTTTTCAAGAGCATCGCGAAAGTTCATCCCAAGTTTCGTACGCCGGAAAATGCCCTGATATTTCAGTGTTGCTTGGCCTGTCTTCTGGTGTTGAGTGGGACGTTTGAGGACCTTACGTCACTCGTGATGTTCGGAAGCTGGACATTTTATGGGTTGGCTGTGCTAGCGATGATGCGTATGCGCCACACGGAACCGAATATGCCCCGTCCCTACCGAACATGGGGGTACCCGCTTGTCCCAATAATTTTTATCCTTGGCGCTGGATCGGTCGCTGTTGGACTTTGGATCGCGCGACCTGTGAGGTCTTCGATCGGAATGGCGCTTGTAATAGCGGGACTTCTCTTCTACCGGATGTGGGAAAAAAGATTAGGGGAGCAGTTGAGTTCTTCTTCGCTTTAGATTCCCGCCACGCTAACGCGGCAAATGCATGAACTTGTCCGTGGCTGGGAAATCGCCTGCAGGATCCGTGTACCAACACCGCACTACTGGATCGCCTGTGCTGACAACTTTGTGCGACCACACTAATCCTGCGGTCCCGGCTTTGATGACTCGCACAATCTCGAGCGTCTGGCCAAATACATCGCAGATTTCCGCGACTTCTTGACCCGCAGCCACTGCGTCGCCAATCTTGACATTGAGCCTCAGTAAACCGGAATGCCTCGCTCGGGTGATAGCGCGACCCGTAGCGCTGAGCTGCGGGCCGTGTACGATTGGCTCACCATCAATCATTTTTAGATACCGCATGATGTTGGTCACACCCTCCACGTGAACGCGAACGTCGGCCTCTTCGAGAGTGCCATTGCCACCGGATTCGGCAAGTATCGCGACGATGCCTCTGTGAGCGGCTGTGTGGACGATAGATCCCGGGAACGGCGGCAGAACATCTCCGCTGCGTGACAGTGAGATCAATCCTGGCGTGAACAATCGGGCCAGCGCTTCGCCGTCATGATCGACGGCGGAATTGCCAGTCAAGCTATAACCGGCGAAAGGCATGAGCATTTCGCCAAAATCGCCAGCGTGCAGATCAACATGGTATTGAGCCTTCGCAATGACCTCGTCCAGTAGCACGCGAACTAGAATCTCCGAGATCGATCCATCACCGCCCGGTGCGATTTTGTTCAGATTAAGCCCGTCAATCGGTGAGACAAATCCGCACCGGCTCGCGAACATGTTCATGCTGACGACGGGAATTGCAATGACCGCGCCTCTGAGAGTTTGGGGAGATACATCATTGGTAAGGCGCATGACAGCTTCGATGGGAGCGTATTCGGTAGCGTGAACGCCCGAGGTTAAGGCAAAGAACAGGACCATCGCTTTCGCCATTAATGAGCACAACCGGCAGTTGGATAGGCCCGGTCGCGGTCTCCCCGATGTGCAGAAAGCCACGCGTTATTTGTCCTGGAAGTGCAGTAATATTGCGAACTGCGATTTTATTCTTGCTCATCAGCGTCGGCTCGCCTCGGAAAGAAGCATGTCAATCAGCACGTTCTCAAGCTATGGAATGGTAGGCGCGCGCTAGCCGTCGAACTCCTTCATCAATCTGCTCCGGCGAAGCATAACTGTAGGCCGCGCGAATATGATTTTTCGGGAAAGGCTGGCCAATGCCATGGCCGCCGCTCGCGGTGAAAAACTTGCTTCCAGGGACCAAGATTACATCCTCCTGCGCCGCGCGTTTGGCTAGGTCGTCTCCGTCACAATCGGGCGGAAGAGTGAGCCACAAATAGTATCCACCGTGGGGCAGATTGAATTCTGCTTCTGGGAATTCGCGTCGAACGGCAGCCGCCATTCGGTCACGATGAACCCGATAAGTTTCCTGGACTCGTCTTATGTGGTTATCGAGCTGACCTGTGCCACAGAACTCGATGATCAGCCTTTGTGTCAACGGACACGAGCCGCCATCAGACTTCAACTGTACGATACGAGCCAAGAGATCTCGACGCGCCGCAATCCAGCCGACGCGCAACCCAGGAGCCATCAGCTTTGAAAATGTTCCGAGAGTTAAAACCGTGGTGTTCGAATCATCCAATGCTTTCAACGAAGGCTGAGATTCTCCTTCGAAACGAACCTTCCTGTAGGGGCTATCTTCGACAATGAAAAGTCCATAATCTTTGGCAAGCTCGATGATAGCTTCCCGGCGGTTACGCGACATGGTAAGACCTGTCGGATTGTGGAAATCTGGGACATCGTAGATGAATTTAGGTAGCCGTTTTCCCGCCTGCTTGCGATTTTCGAGGGAATGCTGCAACTCGGAAACATTCAATCCCTCCGAATCTTGGGGAATCTCGATAAATTCCACGCCAAAGCTCTTGAAGATGGGAATAGCCGTGAAGTAGGTAGGTGCGGTTACTACAATTGAATCACCTTCATCGAGCAGCAGACGGCAAACGAGTTCGAGACCATGTTTTGCGCCGTTTACCACGAGAACCTCGTCAGGCGAGAGGTCAACGACCCCGTCCGAGCGCATGTATTCGGCGATCCACGACCGAAGTTCCGGGAGACCGGGTCGCGGAGCATATTGAAGAGTCTCCGCTCGGTACTTCGACAGTGCGACCGAAGCGACTTGCGTCAAATCCGGCAAAATACCGGGGAAAGCATGTCCGGAATCAAATGATATCGCTGTGCGCAGACGGCCCAGCCGCTGCATTCGTAGACAGTCCTGAAGCACGCCTTGAGAATAGAACTTGTTCCACTGTTCTCTTTCTCTTGGGACTTCATGGAATTGCCCTCCGTAGATCTTCGCCCATCAAAAGACGCTTAACCTCGGCGCGAGCGAGCGACGCGCTGGAAGCATCACCCAAAGTTGTGTGAACAGCGACTAGATTCTTCCAACCCCAGATATCATTCGGACGACGCGCAACACGGTTCCGACAAGAGCGAGCGCGCAAGTGCGCCACGTCCAGCCCGCGCAACTGAGTCGATAAGCAACTGTTCGAATACATCGCGCTGAGCGTGGCTTCCACCTGTCTTCCAAATAAGCTCGTGAACGGGTAACAGGACGTCGCTAGCTTCGGAATAATCCCTTTTCCGATGCGCAACAATGGCTTGAGCGACTGCGAGACCGACTTCTGACATAACAAGCGATTCAGTACCGCAACGCGAATTGGCAAATCGCGCGCAGGAGTCCAAGAACGTGTTGACGGTGTGAGCTTCTCCCTTAGCCGCAAGCGCGAGCAGATAGTGGAGGTCGGCAAAAACAAAGAGGTGATCCTGAATGTGTGACGAGGCACGCTGCGCGAGTTCCTCCCAGCGATTGCCGACACTTACGCCAGCCTGCTCAAGCCGCCAGAGCACGTCCGCGGCGTTGGCAATGTCTAGATATTCGTCCGTCGATTGGGGGCGGACTTGGCAATCATAAACCTCCAGCACACGGTCGAATTGATCGAGAGCGAGATGAAACAGGCATTGATGCCACCATAGGTGGAGGACGAAGTTATTGCACTCAGCCCACTGTTGGTGAAGACCAGCTACCCAAGAAATCCCATCGCGCGGGCGCCCCTGCATTTCCATTACGTGCGTGACGGCGTGTGCGGCCCAAAGGTCCGAAGCATTACGTTCCACCGCCTGACGTCCGAACTTTTCTGCGAGATCGTAATTGCCCGTCTCCTCCAGACCGTAGGCATAACAGCCCAAGACAAAGCCGTAGCCCGGAATACTTTCGCTCCACGAAGGAAACACGCGCGAGACTGAATCGCGAATCGCCGCACTCTTGCCCAGATATGAAGTCATGAATTGGGCAAGCCGGAGCGCCAGAATATCAAGCGGAAACTCACGCAGGATAGCTTCCCAGCCTTTAAGAGCACGTTCCAAGTCCGCCGACAATCCAAGACTCCAGAGCGTCAATGTGCAACTTCTCTCGCTGAGTGATGCTTCGAACAGAGGCGATTTGCACTGCGCGCGAATGAGCTTCTCGCGCTGCGATCACTGATCCAAGTTTTCCCGCGTGCATTGACAGGTAGCCGTGGAGACAGTAAGCAAGGAATGCAATCTGTATCGTTTTCTAGAAGCATCTCTACGCGCCGTGAAGTGTCTCTACGCGCCCCGAGATAGCTCATGACCGCGGCGTCCATGTGCTCGACGGAAGAACTATCCGAAGCTGTGACAGCGAGACCGCGGGAATCAAAATACATAGCCGGTTGCCTTACCTAGTTCCTGCCCAAAGTTTGAGTGCCGCACAACATTCCTAAGCGGGTAGCGCATCGATCAAAGCTTCTACGTCGGCTAATGTGTTGTAGAAGTGCGGAGCAATCCGCAATCGGCCAAGCCGCGCGGACGTAATTATGTTCTGCGAATCGAGCTGACTGCACACCCGATCAGCCGGAAAGTCGGGATGGCAGCAAACAATAATCGCTGAAGCATCGCCGAGTTGCCCTGGGCTCACGATGCGGTACCCGCGTTCGCTCAAACGTTCGATCAAATCCAATCTCAGAGCTAGGAGATACTGCTCGATTCTTTGGGGCCCTGCGCGGAGTAGAAGTTCGATGGCAGCGCCAAGTCCGCAGATCCCAACCTCGTTAAGCGTTCCGCCTTCGAAGCGCACAGCGCCATCTCGCAAGTTAAGATCGTGCGTGAGGTAATCCCGATAGTTCTCGACCGCCGTCCAGCCGATTACGGTTGGACGAACCCGCTCTAGCGCCCAATCAGAAAGGTAAAGTAGGGCGATACCCTTCGGTCCAAGTAAGAACTTGTGCGCCGCCGAAGCGAAGACATCGACATAGTCGCGAATGACGTCAAGCTCGAAAGCTCCAAGCCCCTGCACGGCATCCACCACAAAGAGTATTTCCCGCTCACGACAAAACTGGCCGATGCGCCGGATGTCAAGGCGTTGGCCGCTGGCAAACTGAACCCAGCTCACCGTGACTACACGTGTACGTTCATCGACAAGGCTTAATAGATCTTCCACCTCAATGCGGCCGCCAATTTCCGGCTGCAGCCGCAATTGCACGCCGTATGCCGCTGAGATCCTCGCCCAGGGATAAACATTTGCGGGAAATTCCACCGCAGTGCTGACCACATTATCGCCGAGCTTCCAATCAATGCCGTTAGCGACAATCGAAAGCGCTTCTGAAGTGTTGCGGACGAAGGCGATCTGGCGAGCTTCCGCATTGACCAACTTAGCGGCAGCCAATCTGGTGGAAGTCTGGATGCGGTCCCACTCCTCGGCCTTGCGAGCGCCATGTCTTGCGACTCCGTCGAGCATAGTTGACATGCTGTCGCGCGCGAGACAGGAAAGCGGCGAAACGCTGGCGTGGTTCAAATAGACGTATTGCTCGGTGATCGGAAAGAAGGAGCGATACTCTTGTCCCAAATCCTGCTTAGTAAGTAAATCCGGCAAACTCAGCTCCTCGGAATATCCGTCGATTGTTCCCTGAAATAAAAGCGTTGCCCGGTGCGCTGCTCCTCAGAGACTTTCTTCAAAAGATTCGTAGTCGATTGGCGGCGGTGACTGGCCACCGCGACCAGCAAGGCGTTGATAAAAGCCATACCACTGGTGTAGGAATCCGCGAATGAAACACATTCAATGGGAGTTACAAAAAAATCATCGCAAAAACTGACCAGCGGGGATAGGAAGCCGCCGCTCACGCCGACGCAATAAGCGCCCGATTTCGACGCTGCTTCGAGTGCTTCTACGGTTTGCCGCAGTCCGCGTCGATAAGTAATGGCAATGACTACGTCTCGCTTCCCGAGGAAACGCACTCGGTGCACCATCTCTCCCGGAGTAATGGCGATCAGCACGTTCGGCCGGACCATCGAGAGCGTATATTCCAAGTACTTGCCCAGGTTTGCCGCCATGTCGCCAGCAAGAATCAATACACCTCGCGAAGTAGCGATTTTGTTGGCGACTTTGATTACGCTAGCAGGATCGAGGGAGTTTCTAAGTTGCTTGAGATTCTCCAGGTCACGCTCTATCGATTGCTGAATCAGGCCGGGCACACCAGAGCGACGGGGACTCTGCTCCATGGCTTCCAACGACGTCGCAAAAGTAACTACGCGATCGTGAAGATAGGCACGGAACTCGCTATAGTGTCGAAAGCCCAGGGCGCGAATCGTGCGCAAAAGTGTGGAAGGGTCTTCCCCGAGCTTCCGCGCCATTTGGCGAAGACTCAGAAGCACATAATCGCGAGGACGATCAAATATAGGCTGAATGACCTTACGTCGCTGCCCCTGCAATGCATCCATACGAATTGAAATGTTCCCATCGCCAGTTAACCGCGAAGATAATTTTTGGTTTGTTGTCATGAACCGTCTCGAAGTTGGAACGGATGCCGAATCTTAGCCCACAAAGCAGCGAGTCAGTGAACGCTTTCGTTTCGCAGAGCTTCCTACTTACGTCTGCTAACACCATTCCCGGCAATCTCGAGCACGCTCCAGGTCGTGCTTCTCATTGCGGGAACATATGGCCATTGGTTCTTGTGCAAAGAGTCAATCAGTTGTACGCTCTTCGTTAGTGTAAAACATTTGTTGCACCGATGCAAGTTAGTGTGACACAAACGTATCTTTTGTAAAGCGCCAAAAGAAGGCCGTCGCGTGAAGTCAGAGCCGTAATGCGGAAAAAGGGGAGCAACCTTATGGATCCTAACGTTCGAAGAGAAATCCGCATCTTGAAAGCGTATGCGGTTATGTCCGTCGCTAACAATTGCAGCCCTGCTCTTCATGGGAGCAGCGAATGAACGCAAAAAGGAGAAGCTGGACGAAATTGATGTTCAGCGCATTAACATAATCGAGCCCGACGGAACATTAAGGATGGTCATTTCCAACCAATCGGCATTCCCTGGATTGATCGTTAAACGGAAAGAGTACGAACACCAAGATCGCAAAACGGCCGGCATTTTGTTCTTCAATGAAGAAGGCACGGAGAACGGCGGGCTGATCTTCGGAGGTTCGAAAGACGCAAAGGGCAACAAACAGAGTTATGGGCATTTGAGCTTCGATCGCTACGAGCAAGACCAAGTGTTTACAATCGATGCGGGCGAAGACGCAGGTCACACGGAAGCGGGTCTGAGCATCGTAGATAGGCCCGACTGGCCCATCACAGATCTCCTGAATGTTCCGCGGAGTCAATGGAAGGATTTTGTGACGTCACATCCCTTACCGCATGCGCGGATTTATTTGGGTCGGGGGGACGACAAAGCGGCATCGCTCAAATTGAAAGACCAGGACGGACACGATCGTATCGTCATTAAAGTCGCTGCGGATGGCTCCCCGACGATTCAGTTTCTTGATGAAGCTGGAAAAGTTGTGAGCCAGATGCCCTCGCCAGCCACGCCAGCCGTAAAGTAGGGAAAGACACCGATTAACAGCAGTGATAGCGTTACAAGCCGACAACGACCGGACTTGGGAGGATACGGGTGAGCATGCAGATTCGTCGAGCTACGATCGCCAAACTATGTTGCCTTGTCGCTGTTGGGCTTCTGAGCGCTTTCACAGTCGCCGCACAAGTATCGGATAAGATCTCGATTCGCTGTGGAAAGTTAATTGACGGAAGAGGCGGCCCGCCAACTTCAAACGTTGTGATTGTAATCGAAGGTGGCAAGATTGTTTCGGTAACGCCGAACGGAGCAACGCCCGCCGATACAACGGTGGTTGATCTTTCGCGCCTGACTGTCCTTCCTGGCTTTATCGATGCTCACACGCACATTTTTCTCCAGGGCGATCCTACCGCCGGCGACTATGCCGACCAACTTCTAAAACAGTCAATTCCCTATCGTGCGATCCTGGCGGCGCGCAATGCGCGCATCGCTCTTGACCATGGCTTCACGACGGTTCGCGACTTGGAAACAGAAGGCGCAATGTACGCCGATGTGGATGTAAAAACGGCGATTGAGCGGGGAGAAATCCCCGGTTCTCGCTTGTTCGTCGCAACGCGTGCGATGGCACCGACTGGAATGTATCCTCTGCAGGGATATTCCTGGGAACTCAACTTGCCTCATGGCGTGCAAATAGTTGACGGAGTGGAGAATGCCAGACTTGCAGTACGCGAACAGGTGGCTCATGGAGCAGATTGGATCAAGTTCTACGCGGACCGCGCGACGTATTTCACTCCCGACGGCGTGCTGCACAGCTATGTCAACTTTACCGAAGATGAAGCCCGCGCGATTGTGGATGAAGCACATCGACTGGGCCATCACGTCGCTGCGCACGCCACGGGAGAAGATGGAATTTCGGCTGCTCTAAAGGCCGGAGTGGACTCGATCGAACACGGCATGGGTTTCTCCGACGCACTGCTCGATCAAGCCGTGACTCAAGGCGTTTATTGGGTTCCTACTGCCATGACCATTGCGCATGCTACGGCCGATGGACAAATCACCGATTCCCCAATAGTGGAGGCGCAGAAAAAGGCTTTTGCAAGAGCCCTGGAGAAACACGTGAAAATAGTATTCGGAACTGATGCCGGCGGTTTTGCGTGGACGGGCAAAAACGAAGCTATTGAGTTCCAACTATACGTGGCTTATGGAATGTCGCCTATGCAATCGATCCAGACAGCGACGTTATCTGCGGCACAACTTCTTGGCTGGGGCGACCGGCTGGGAACGGTCGAGCCCGGTAAGTTGGCGGATATCGTAGCAGTCCAAGGGGATCCGCTCTCGGACATCAAGACTCTTCAGAACGTCCAATTTGTAATGAAACAAGGCGTAATTTACAAGAACAACTCAAAGTGACACTCTGCCGAGCGTTCCTGAATTTTATTATCTTAAACTGACAACTATTCCGTTCCGAAAAGGCCCTAGAGTTTTTCAATAACAGCTAAGGTTTTTTGTTCTCTTCGGCCGAGTGCGGCAAGGTATCGACGATTTTCCCATTCTCATCCAGGAACTTGAGAGTAGCAGCCCCCGAAGTGTCCACTGACATTACGATGCGTGGCTTGCTCTTCGTATCCGAGAGGATCACGGTCGCATTGTCCTTATCATCTCTCCCGACGAACACACGTGTGGCACCAGTCAAGCCGTTGGCTACTGCCTCCTGCTGCAATTTTGTCATAGCCTCAGTTTTTTCCGGACCATCCTTCATTTTCTCGATCGTATCGACTTTTGAAACGATCCCGGCCAGGGGTGTTTCGGGGCGGTCCCATACTTGCAGGCCAGCCACGCGTCGCGTCTGCGATTGATGGTATGTGATCCCGACGATTTGGTCCTGGCCGTATTGATCGAATGCAAAGAGTCCACCGGCTGTAGTTTTTCCATCCTCGGTTTTACCATGGTAAGCAAGGCCGCCGTCTTCGTCTCCTTCGTCGTTGTAGAAAGTGAAACCCGCGCCTCGCGTATCCGGTGGTGTCGCCGTCGATCATAACGACTTCGTCCGGACCTAGCGCGCTCACGTCTTTCCCGAAGACAGGTGGTGCAGCTTCCGACAGCAGTTGGATGCGAGGATCCACTTCATTCGTCCGCGTGACGATCACGAACACACGCCCAGTAATGGGGCCAGCATGCGACGTGGACGGAAATGAAACTTTGAAGCCAATAGTCGATTGAGCAGATGTAATCGAAAC
Source organism: uncultured Acidobacteriota bacterium (assembly GCA_963830375.1). GTDB lineage: Bacteria > Acidobacteriota > Terriglobia > Acidiferrales > UBA7541 > Palsa-295. The sequence goes on along the minus strand of CAWHMJ010000007.1, from coordinate 19,802 downwards.
AATCGTAACCAAAAGCAACGACAGGCCACATGCGCGCAACAAAATCGTTCGCACGCGCGACGTACAGCCACTGCACAAACCTCGTTCCTTATAGACAGACTCGCCATTAAGACCGCGCTTCGAATTCTGCAAGATTGTATTGGCCCGCTCTGTCGTCCGGAGACGACCTTTTCTTGATGCCACACTTGTATCGCAGTTATCGCATTTCTGCAACAAATGTTTTACGGTTGCCTACGATGACAGCCGAAAGCTGCAACGCAGCTCCGAAGTCTTTCGCTGAGAGAACGAGGCAATCTAAATCTATGCGCAGATGGAAATACAATGAGAAGTAGGTTTCGATGAGGTCTGCATCTTTGCTTATAGCGACTATAGTTGCTGCCTCTTACCCGGAGATACTCAGATCGTGGTAGATGAACGGCGTTTCTGGGGTTACGGAGCGGGTTCGATCTGAAAATTGAATGGAGCCATTTGATCCATAATGACTTTCTTGTCTCCCACCATTACAACCGTCTGTTTGTAGGCGGGAAAGTATTCCTTTCCAATCTTTGCCACATCTTCCAGCGTGACTTTCAGAATCTCGGATCCTTCTCGCTCTAGCGTGTCCGAGGTCAACCCTCTGGACCACAAATCACAAAATTGATTTGCCAGTTCCACTTGAGATTGCAACTTGAGCGCTTGTGATCCAATTAGGTGGCGCTGCGCGCGTTCAAGCTCATCGGGGCGTGGAAGAGTCAACGCCATTCGATTGAGTTCGTACCAAAATTCGTTGAACGCCGCGCCCGTAACCGGGTTGCGAACGTTTGCCCCGCTATAAGACAGTGACGTCTCCGCGTAAGTCTGCAGCAGTGAACCAGCGCCGTAGGAATATCCTTTATCTTCTCGGATATTCGACCCGAGGCGGGCGCTCGCCATACCGCCAAGAATAGTGTCCGATACTTCAAAGGGTACATAATTCGCATCTCGCTCCGTGGGTCCGATGCTTCCAAGCAGCATCGTTGTTTGTACCGAGCCCCCGCGATCCACGACGTATATGTTTTTCGAAACCTTATTTTCTGGCGCTGGTGCAACTGGGACGGTGGCCTGCTGACCTCCCGACCATTCCCGAAATGCCTGGTGAATCAGCGGAGTGATTTCAGCAACATCGAAATCTCCCACCACAACCAGAAGGCTTTGACCAGGACGAAATTCCGCGTGGTAGGCTTTCAACAGCAACTCCGAGTTGATTCTCGCAATCGCATCTTCCGTCGGAGCTGTCACGCTGTATGGATTGGCGCCGAAAACCAGCTTCGCCAGCGCGCGCCGCGCCAGGAAAATCGAGCGGGCCTCCTGGCCTCGCAATTGTTCGGCAGAGTTTTTTTTCGCGAGTTCTACTTGATCTTCGGTAAACGTAGCGCTCTGAATAATGTCCGCCAGGAGTGTAAGACCAGCCTGCATTTTCCAGGAAGGCACATCCGTCGAAACTACGACACTATCTGAGTCCGCGCGACTGTTTAACGCGCCCCCTGCCGCCGCAATTTCCTCGGTAAGCTGTTTGGCCGTGCGTGTCTTAGTTCCCAGCGTGACGGTAGATGCAAGCAGGTCGGATAAACCAGGCAAATCCTTCGGATCGGACGCAAGCCCACCGTGCACCGCAAGGGCAAATGCAACCTTGGGATATCCTGGGCGAGGCACCAGCCAAACCGTCAAGCCGTTTGGCAATTTGCTCGAAATCACCTTCGGCCCGGCGTAAGGTTTCAATGGACCATACGCTGGTAAGTCACTGGGCAGCTTAGGTGGCTTTTGTGCATTTGCACCAAAGACCGGCGTGAATATAAGCGCAAAGAGCACGGCGATTCGTCGTAACGGACTTCGTGTCATCGGTTTTTCTTTTGGTTCCCGGATGAGGTCTCCGCTTTCGTTGCTGGAACTCGGTTTATGATCGTCCGATTGGTTTTGGCGAGATACTTCGTCACAAATTCTTTCACATCCGCAGCCGACACCCTTTCCAGTTCGTTCGGAATATCATTTACCATCGCTGGAGTGCCATCGAAAAGAGTCGCGAGAGACATCACCTCTGCCCGGTCCACGGGAATTTCTAACTGACGATCCCAATCGGAATGAAGCTTGGTTATCGCGGTATCAAGTTCGGACGCAGACGGACCGTCTGTTGCCAGACCGCTAACCGCTGAGTTATAGGCGTTCAGTAGATCGGCCTCCTTCACTTCATTCGGGTAAACAATGAATGCAGCCAGCAGCGTAGGACCATTGTATTCAAACTGATTCCCTAGCGGCCAATTGACACCGCCATCCACCGATACCGCCAACTTCTTTTCCTGCACCAATTTCTGATACAAAATTGACGCTTTCCCTCGATAAAGAAGTTCAGCAACGACGGCACCCACAATCGCATCTCTATCTTTCCGTGGGGGCATTCTGTAACCGACGGCCATGGCTGGTGAGTGCGCTAAGCGGTCTTCTTGGGTAACCTGCCGTTCTGTTGTTTGCGGCGGCTCGCTAACATCGGGCTTTGGCGGATTTTTCACGGCCGGGATCGCCGAGAAATATTTTTCCGCCTTGGCGAACACCTCATCGGGATTCACATCCCCTACAACTGCCAGTACTGCGTTATTGGGACTGTAATAAGATTCATAAAAGGCTTTTACTTCCGGTATGGATGCTGCATCTAGGTCTTTGAAGTCTCCGATAATGCTGTGATTGTTCGGAAAAGTGTCGAACGCTTTCTGCGGTAGGTCCACTGCATAAAACAATCCGTAGGGCTGATTCATGATCGTCGATCGCGCTTCTTCTTTGACTACATTGCGCTGGTTATCAAGATTCGTTACAGAAAAATCGAGTGTTTTCATGCGATCGGCTTCGAGCCACAATATCGGGTCAATCGCCGAAATCGGAGCTGAATCTACATATTCTGTGAAATCGGCTCGCGTCGCCCCATTGAAAGAGCCGCCACCCTCATCGATTACGGAACTGAAAATTCCTTTAGGTGCATTAGGAGTGCCCTGGAACATGAAATGTTCGAACAAATGCGCGAATCCGGATCGTCCTTCTGGTTCCAACCGATAGCCGATCCCGTAACTGATGCACAGTCCAAAAGTGGGTGACGTATGATCCTCTGAGACGATCACCATCAATCCATTTGCAAGTTTTCGCTCTACCACGGGAACTTTCCAGGAGTGTTTGGATGGAGCAGGAACGACTGTTTGACCGAGCAAAAAAGCCAGAAAGCAAATTCCAACTTTCGTCACACTTCCCCCGAAACGCTGCAGATAAAGGCATCTTCTCTCTGATACATCCGTTGTGATCTCTAATCTGATCATGCAACATTTGTTTTAAACCGTACGGAGACTAATGCCAAAAAGTTGGACTGTCAAGTGGTCACGGGAGCCCCTGCTTGCCCTGTATGATCCACTGTTCAGATCATCAGACGCTCAAAGACGGAACGGAGTTTCGATATAACACTACGTTCCTAGTCGGAACAGAACCGGTAAAATGTGGGATCCCATGACGTCCGGATACGGATCGGTTAGTTGCTTCTCTCGGCGTTTCTCATCCTCTTTGAGAAGACGGTCAATGGCAGGGTGCCACGTCCGGACCTTATGCGGGACAGCCACGTGGTCAACCGTTTCCGCGATGCGTGCCCGTACTGTCTCGATCGGCTCGGCAAATTGTGGAGGAGCGCCAACGAAGCTAAGAATCTCCTCCTTATTCCAGTATTGGTACGAACCATTGCCTCCACTCGCGATGGAGACCTCGTCATCCATCCCGGGAGGACGCATCGGGAGTACTGCCTGAAACGTCTCTTTACCCGCTTCTTTCTTTGCCCAGTAGCCGCGGTCCGGGGTAGGGATTCCCGCCCGTGCGCATGTCTTCTTTAGTGCGACGTCGGACATTCCGAAGCGTGTGGAAAGATTCCTCATCGGCTCAGACCAGACGAGATCGTATAGCTTCGTAGGACACTTCAATTCGACGTCTCGGATCAGTTGCGGGAACTCGGAAACATCGCAAATGCTTCGGGATTGACGGTAACCATTGAGGCGACACAAGGGCGGCTTCCGACCGATCCGAAGCAAGCGGAAGTAACGCAAACCGCCGCGGCCAAAGCTTTTAGACCCCAAGCCAAAATGCAGATCGGCTCAATCGAATTGGAGAGGACAAGCGTCTCCGCGGCGCCCGAGAAACGGTAGCGTCCCGCTCCGGTGTACGTTTCGTACAACCGGTCGGGTTCTCGCAATTGTTGAAACGCTTGGGCAACGGGTTTGATTACCTGTTTCAAAGAAGGCCCATTTCAGCCTCCGGAAGCCATCGCGTTTCGGGGCGGGGAATCATTGGGGGTCAGGTCAACCCGGGAGCTGCGGCCACCAAAACTGTCTCAAAGCAAGGGTTCACTCCAGATGACGGAAAAGCGAAGGAATGGATTTCAGAACGCGCGGAAATGCTTTAGAATGAAGGTCACTCCAAACGTGGGCGTGTAGCTCAGCTGGGAGAGCACCTGCTTTGCAAGAAAGCAGGCAAAATTACACAAGCGCCGCATCTGGTGTCGCTTACGCGGATATGCGCGGTGCAACCAACCCCTTCAATTGGACTGAAGTTGGACCGAAAGTCCTATACGGTCTCGGGACCTAGAGCTTCAAATTTATTCGGCTTTCGCTTACTTCAGGACCGTCCTGCGCTGTAGAGCATTATGTGCGAGCCAGGAGTAGTCGAGCAAACTCAGCGGCTGGCGAGAAACCCCAGCATTTGCGGGACGCCAGAACAGAGGCCGTTCCACAGAATTTGAACGCCAATGGCGAAGAGAATGAATGCGGACAGGCGCATCAGAATGCTAGTGCCGGACCTGCCCAGAACGAGGACGAGACGTTCGGCCTTCCCATAGCAAACCAGTACGAGGACGCAAAGCAGGAACATGCCGAGGAGCGCGGCCAGGAAATGCCGTGGCATACCGTGGATTGACCCGGGCCGGAATCGTGGCGCAGATGAGCGCCCAGGGTAATGGCTATGGAGATACAACCCGGGCCGACGGTAATCGGTAAAGTGAAGGGGTAGAAAGCATGATCGAGAGCATCCTCCAAGGTTGGGGGCGCTTCCTTTTCGGTAGATGTGTCGTCGTTCTGATTGAGTAGGTTGAAACCGGTCGATGCCAAGAGCAAGCCGCCCGCGATCTGAATGACGACCAGACTGATGCCGAAGAAACCAAGGATGGAAGTTCCGAACAAGAGCGACACAGCCAAGATCGCGAAACTGTAAACAGCAATTTTGCGGGCCAGGAGTTGTTGGGCGGACGAAGGATAACGACGCGTCAACGAGAGAAAGATGGGCGCGCAGCCGATAGGATTGACCACTGGAAAGAGAGTGGTGAAGGCAACGAGCATCACACGGATGAAGTTCAGGACGACCACCGATAGCGTCCTCGCAAACCCGCAAGCGAATGATTGCCACGAGCGGGCAGTTGTTATTGTCGGAATAAAACCAAAAACAGCGCTAAGAGCCCGAGTAGCGAAACTAATGCAGCGAGCACTCTCGCAAGGGAGCGACGCCCGCCGGGATACTCCGCATTCAGCGCATTCAAATCCCGCCGATGCTCAATCGTGGCTAGCAGTAACGACACCAGTCCGATCACGATCATGAGCAGAGCAAACTGCGGTCGGTCCTATTAGCCGGTCGCTTCTCGGTGAGCCTCCTCTCGACAGTTCAATCTGAAAGAATTTGTAGATCGTGAAGCCGAAAGTGATTAGCGATGTAGCTGTCCTAATCCAAGCCATCAAGGTTCGTTCGTAGGCCAAGCGTGTGCGATCAACGGCAAGTTGAGTCGAGGAGTCGAGTTTTTTTATATCACATCAGTCTGTTCTGCCATTCGAGAAGCTCCTTCCGGGCTCTGAACTTTGCTGCGAACTGTGGCTGTTCTGGTACCAGCGCCGGACGAGCCGGTTCGTCGGCCCCCGCAGCAGCAAATACGAAGGCACAGCCACCATCGTTGCAACCGTCAAAGCCTGCCCCGGATAAATCCAGCGAAAGACTATGATTTGGTAGATCGCGTCCATGATGACGGCGGCAGCGAATAGCTTTGCCAAGTGCTTGACGCCTTCCCGAACCAATTCGTGGCGGCGAACAGGATCTGTAAGTACGGCCCAACCATATGCAGGGCGTCCGGCCCGCGCGTCCTCTAAACCCTGCGCGGATAGCAAACCCGGCAGCGACCATCGGCTGAATGATGAATCGAAAAGAGAGCGGGCCGTATGCACGGCCAACGTGCATTTCCCACACTCGTCTGATGTATTCCCACATATTTCGATAGTTCCGTCTACCTCTCGCGAGAGTTAGGATGTTCTGCGCTTGAAGATTATCGAGAGCAGCTCGTCCTCACCGACAACGTGGGCGACCTCCCTGAAAGGAAAAGAACGGTATCAGTACGATGAACACCATAAGTCCGACCAACAAAATTCCCTCCAGACCGCCTCCGCCTAGCGCCGGTATGCTTTGGGCGATCGTCTTGTCGTGAAAAACTCCGGCCAGCACTTCCTCCAAAATGTCACAGCACACCAACAGTGCAGAAAAGGCGGCTGACTTAAACAGTATCGCGTACACGAGCGGGCTATTCTTGGGCCGCTCCCCAAAGTGAAAAACCTCCGCAATGAGAATTATCTTGCCGAGTATCAGTGCATTGATTAGGGCGAAACCAATCCGGTAACCAAGTGGGGTAGTCTGGGTTCTGTCCTCGCAAGATCGTGAGTTTATGGATTTCAAAAAGGACGAAAAGCACCCAGAGGTATCCTACGATCACTGCGAATTTCTTAACTTCGCTGATAGCTTTCTCTTTTAGTTCTGCTCTTTTTTCATTCATAGCGAAAAACTGTTGCGAACCGAAACCGCCGCACCTGGTGCATCACATCCGGCCTTTGCCGGCCGTGCCCACGATTCCGCTGCAGGTTATGCACTCGCTTTCTGGTTTGCCGAATTTCGGTCCAGCTCCTCGGCCAAGATCGGCACACCCTTCGCGCACGCTTCCACGCCCATGGAAACGCAAATCTGCAGGACCGTCATGATTTCTTCCGGGTGTCGCCCCCGCCTTCAGGGCTCCTTGGATATGCCTGCGAGTGCCTGGCGCGTACATGTGCGTTACGGATGCGTCGAGGGCGATGCTCATCAGCTCCAGGAACCTCGGTGTGAAGAGGCCGCTTTTGTAGAGACTGGCTCCGAAGGCAAAGAATTGATCCGTCCAGGCGGGAGAAAGCTCGTAGAACGGATCCCACGCGGTGTTCCATTGACCGATCGCGCGCATCGCATCGCAGGCCGGAGTCTCAGGCTTTGGGCCTCCTGCCGGTTTCACTCCCGCCGCCTTCATTTCCTCAAGCAGGATGGGCGCGCCCAAACTGCAGGAATGAACCGCGAGCCCGACGCCACATTTCAGGACGAGGATGATTTCATCGCGCGTCGCGCCCGCGTCGAGCGCAGCGCGAATCTGGCGGCGGGTACCTTCTTCGTTGAGGTTCGTGCAGGCGCAATTCAGCGCGAGGTAGATCAGCTCCACTTCCTTGCGCGGCAGAATTCCGCTAGTCCACGGATTCGTGCCGACACCGCAACAGCAGTTCCGCCCCTTTCGGATCCCATTCTTTGAGTTTGTCCAGTGACGAGCCCCACGGATTGGTAGGCTGATCCTTCGCGGAGGCTTTCGTTGGCGAAGCTTCGGTCGTCATTTTCTTTCCTCCTTTTACTAGTCAGGTTCCGGCATTGGGAACGCTGTAGGGTCGTTCTGATAAATGGCGAAAATGTTTCCCTCTGGGTCTTCCACAATTGCGTACCAAGCTACCTTCGGCACGGCGGCCTTCTCGCGCACGACTCTTGCCACCCATACTCAGAATTCGCTCAATCGTCTTGTCGATTGAATCCACCGAAACGTAATGGACCCAACTGCGAGGGCCCGGTATGGGGCGATTGAGCATTCCGCCTCGAATCGCCAGCGGCCTCGGGAGGGCCGGTCTGAATCTGGAAGTAGTCGATTCCAGCCAGCTTTCTCGATCTTCCAGCCGAAGAGATCTCTGTAGAATTCGGCGAGCTTGTCGAGGTCGTTCCCGTAGATTTCGAAGTGCGTCACGGTAGAGGTCATGGTTCAATCGCCACCAGGATTTTTCCGTCCACAACCTTCACAGGATAAGAAGCAACTCCATAGTCAGGAACATGCATGGTGTTGCCAGTCGTTACGTCATACTTCCAACCGTGCGCGCTGCAGGTCACAACCTTGCCATCCAGTTTTGAGTTCCCCAGAGACATTCCGTGATGAAGGCAGCTGTCATCCATCGCGTAAATGGTTCCGTCCACATTGAAAAGCGCTACTTCTTTGCCGGCGATTGTTACGGTCCTGCCTTTTCCCAGCGGGACTTCTTCTAAGCGGGCACGCCTCGATAAACTCCGCCATTGATTGACCTCGCTCCCTCACGTGCGGATGTAGCTTTCATCTCCTTACCATGGATGGGACTGTGGGCCCCGTTCCGAACGGGCCCCCGGAAGTTTTCTGCCCACACAGTTAGGGTTGTTTTGCGCGAGCTGCCGCGGCAACCGCCCCCGCGGGAGGCACCAAGCAGGCGGCAACAGGGTGCGAGTCGCTTCCGACCACTCCTGTCCTTAGCTTTCCGTCCGTCTCCCAGCGTTGCAGGCCGGCATTGTAATCAACGGGGTTCGGCGGCATCCCGAGAGCCTTCAGCGTCTCATCCACGCTGTTGTACCAGACGCCGATCCTTCATGATCTTGCGCGCTTGTTCCGCCGTGGCCACTCTGCGGCCGAACATTTTGCACACATTGACCGCACCTTTGATCTTGCTGGATCGAAGTCGAGCGCTCCCGGTTCGCGCCCCATATGTTGTCCTCGTTGCCCACTCGCACGTGAAGACCGAGAACGATTCCCATAGCTTGCAGCGTATGGTTTCCCCGCATGCTGGACCAGATCGTCGCAACGGCGTTCTGGGGGATGCGTTGCAGGAAATTGATGAATGTCAAATGGATTACGCCCGAGCGTGCCGCCGCCATAGGCTGCCATGCACATGTTCACTGGCCCCATGTAGACACCCGAACGAATCAGCCGCTCGATAATTTCCCACTGATGGATGTGAGCGGGGACAAAGTAGGGCTGTATTCCGTGCGCTCTGAGCCGCTTCAGGTGTTCGAGATAGAAAGCAGGAGTCGAGTCCACCACCATGCCTGCCCAGGCGGCCTGCACCTTGGGATCCTCCAGGTGCGTCCCCTTGACGTCGTCCTTGCTCATCATGGAAACGACATCCCACAGTGAGGTACCGGTGGAAACGGTCACAAATTCTGGCTTCGGGTTCAGTTCGGTGAGCATGTGCCGCGTGTCGTAATCCAACCATTTTGCTTTCGCATCGTCGGTCTTGGGAGAGAACGAAATTGACCCGCCGACCTGGATGACCATTTCCGGCACGGCCTTTTTCACACGCTCAAGCAAGTAGTTGTACTGGTCGAAGTCCACGGAACCTTTTCCGGTTGCGGGATTGCGCACGTGGAAATGCAGCACGGTGGCGCCCGCTTCGTAGCAATCCACCGCCGCCTGCACTTGCTCGTCCCAACTAACCGGGATGTCGTGGCGTCTCTGCGGAAGCCACTGTGGCCCGTAGGGAGCTGCCGTAATGATCAGTGGATCCATATACTCGGGAAGAATCGAATTGTCTGTGTAATACATTTTCTCCTCCTAGATTTGGGCAGGCTCGCCGGACTCGAGAGATGCGGCGGGGATCAACGGGCGGCTGCTCTGTGAGGCTGCATATCTAGCACATCGCTTCAGTGCGCGCTACTGTCAATTTTGACAGGAGCCGTTCAGATTTTGTGGACAAGGAATGCGTTCGCGGGCTGACGCCTGTAGTGTTTCCAAACTCCCACCCGAGCGAGTGTACAGCGCCGAAGCTCTCGCTGCTCCAACGCTTCCGTTGCCCGGCGGTTTCTGCGCTAGAATGGCGCCCACATGTCCTATAAGCGCTATGCGCGACAGTTAAGTGCTTGGGGAATTCCTGCATTGTATGCCGTGGTCGCGGTCATCGCAGGTCTGGCCTTTCCGCGATTTGAAAGCCGCTTTCTTCCCGGGACTCGTCGTCCCATGGAGCATTAGCTCTGCGACGGCTATATTTTCCGCAATCGCCTCGGGCATGATCGCCTTGACAGGAATCGTTTTTTCGCTGGCCTTCGTGATGATTCAGTTCAGTTCAATCGCCTATTCGCCTCGCCTTGCACTCTGGATCGCGCGCGATCCGTTCTTGAAGCACGCTCTGGGAGTATTTACGGCCACCTTTCTCTATGCACTTGTGGCGCTCTCATGGGTGGGCAGAAACGGTTCGTTGACGGTTCCTCTTTTCAGTTCATGGATAGTGATCGTCCTCCTCATGGCAAGCGTGGCTATGTTCGTGGGTCTTACTCAGAGACTTCAATTACTTCAGATGAACAGTATTTTGAGGTTCACGGGTGATCAGAGGACGCGAAGTGATAAAGACGACGTATCCGCTCGGCGGACTCGGTTCCTTTGCGTCCTGCGTCGACGAATTTCGCGAAATGCCCTCGACACAGACTCTGCTTCATCACGGTCAACCGTATGTGATTCAAGCTATTGATACAGCAGCTATGGTGAAACTTGGCTAAAGACTCCGGCGGAGTCATCGAAATAGTCGCGGCAGTCGGAGATACGGTCGTGGAGTTGACACCTTTGTTGAACGTCTTCGGTGCTCGGCAGCCCATTGATGAACGGAAATTGAGGCATCGAATTGAAATGGGCGGAGAGCGCACTTTCGAGCAGGATCCCAAGTACGCCATCCGGCTGCTGGTGGACATAGCAATTCGAGCGTTGTCGCCGGCAATCAACGATCCGACAACGGCCGTTCAGGCGCTCGACCAGATCGGGGACCTGCTACTCCGTCTGGGACAGCGCCAGCTTGAAATCGGAGCGTTTCCCGACAGCGATGGGAAATTGAGATTCGTGGTTCCATTTCCCACGTGGGACGATCTCGTTCGACTGGCATTTGATGAGATTTGCTCCTACGGCGCTAACAGTGTGCAGGTGATGCGACGTATGAACGCGCTCATCAGCGATCTGTGAACAGGCCTAAGTTTCAACCCGTGCCCATGCTCTGGATTATCTTATTGAGGCAGATACTGGACCGCAGGGCTGAATGCGATCGCACGCTATTTTCTCAAAAGGCCTCACCCACACCGAGGCTGAATGTATGATCGTTCACACCCTGAGCGATGTCGGCACGAAGATTTACATGATCGGCCTTGCTTAACTGGAATCTTAGACCCGCGCCGCCAGCGGGCAAGAAGCGGCTCGTCTGTACCCTCTGGAGGAGCTGATTACCGCCCGGTATGACTCCCCCAACACCGCTGAACACGACCAGCCCGAACCTTTTCGGCAAGACGAGCCGATACTCCATTTGTGTGTACACGACACTATAGCGAGTGAAATAGCGACCCGCTACATATCCGCGCAACTCGTTATCGGTTCCGTATATGCAATTCCCATAAAACGGGGGCTGTCCTCCAGTCACACAAAAAAAGGCGCTAAAGGCAAGAACCTGATTCTTGCTTAGGCTGGAATATTCGTCGAACGTTGCGCTGTAGGCTTGGATCGAATACTTGCTGCCTAGTCCCTGGGCAAAGAAGTCGGATGTGAAACTGAAAAGGGTTCCATTGGTCGGATAGAATCGGTTAAGAGTTGTGTCGCGGGTGAGTTTGGCACCATTAGATCTCAGGGTAGTGTGCAGACCCAGGCCAGGGGGAATCGGAACGGCGGTTACCTTGGTTGGGTTTAACGTGACGAACGAATTCCCGGCAAAAAGTCTAGGACCCAGGTAGAATCGCAATCCGATAACGCGGAGGAACTCTGCAAAAAAAGCCTCGCCAGTTTGTTTCAGTAACTTGAGATTTGAAGCCCTACCGGTACCGTATATGTCGTAATCAACATCACCGTGTACGAAGGCGGCCTTAAGCCGGTAAGTAGCATGTTTTAGGTAAAGATCTCCCCCGAGCCGCTGCTGCCATTATTAGTAATCAGCCCGGCAGCGCCTACAACAGACGGGGGGAATTCTTGTCCTACATACTAAGCGGGAAGATATATCCAAGTATCGGCACGATGCCGGAACCTATCGCTGGGCTCGAGATTGGAAGAGGCGCAACCACGAGCGCCCCAGGTCGGAGCTTTTTCTTCTTTTTTTTTGGCCGTTCTTCTCGTTTGGTAACAGAGCTAGATTGCGTGTCTTGTCCGGCCGTCTGCGACTGGGGCGAGCCCGCTACGGGCGTGGTTGATTGCGGAGAGTGCGTTATTGCGTTCGTCGCGTTTTCGTCAGAAGCTGCGCTGGCATCGATTGCGTCAGTGGCACTTTCGTTGTGTCCAGGGCAGGAGAAGCGTACGATGTGCGAGCGAGAGGTCCAAATCGGAAATCCCGGCTGACATGGGAAATGACCTTGAGGCATGCGCCAAAAACTGTGATGCGAGCCTTTTGAGGACAAGGAGGGAGCAATGATCTGCCGAGTAAAAAACGCGTTTCTGATCCCCGTTATCTTTTTTCTGAGCGCCCTGCTGTACGCCGCTCCCAATTTTGCTCCGGGTAAAGGCGGCGCCCCGCACTGGAGTTATTCTGGCCCCGAAGGACCTGAGCATTGGGGTGACCTCGACCCCGCCTTCGTCCTCTGCAAGAATGGAAAGGAGCAAACACCCATCGACATCCGCGGGGCACACGATTCAGACCTGCAGCCAATCCACTTTGACTACAGGCCGGTGCCTCTGAAGGTCATCAACAATGGCCATACCATTCAAATCAACGTCAAATCGGGAGGCGACGTCACGATTGGTGGAGCGCAATACCAGCTTGTTCAGTTTCATTTCCACAAGCCAAGTGAAACGGCAATCAACGGCAAGTACTTTGATATGGAGGTCCACCTTGTGCATCAGGATGAGGGAGGAAAGCTCGCCGTCGTGGCCATTCTGCTGAAGAACGGCAAAGAAGACCCGTTCGTACAGACGCTGTGGAGCAATCTGCCTCCGGAAGAAGGGAAAGAATATGCTCCGGGGAACGTGACGGTGAATGTGGGCAGTTTGCTTCCTGCCGACCAGAACTATGACACGTTTGCTGGTTCGTTAACCACCCCGCCCTGCAGCGAGGGTGTGAAGTGGTACGTCCTGAAGTCGCCGGTGCAGGTTTCAGCCGCTCAAATCGCCGCGTTCGGGAAGCTCTTTCCGATGAATGCGCGTCCCATTCAGCCGACAAACAGCAGGCAAATTCTCGAAAGCGGTCTCAAGAAGTAGCGTTTCGAATTCAAGCAGTATGCAAGAAGAGGGCGAGCCACGCCCTCATGAGAGACGAATTCGAGTCGAACGCCTGCCACTTCGATGGTGTCATTGCCCCTTGCGAACTACCGGACGCGAAAAATGGCGATCGTGTCACTTGCGAGATCAAAGGCCTCGATGCGAATACTCTTTTCATCAGTGTTGACTACATCCTGAATACTCTCTCTGTGGATTGGTCGAAGGTCGATCACGTCGAGAGCAAGCAAATGTTCATCGTCAAGACTCAAGATGGCTTGGTTTACTCCGGGGCGCTCTCCACTCCGACTACTCCCGGCGGACGCCCCGCAAAGATCCAAATCTTGGAAGTTTCCGACACAAAGGTCGATCTCGACAAAACTCAGATCATCAAAATGGACCAAACGTCCAGCAATCTCTGGGAGCGCTTCAATGGGAACGTCGGTTTGGGGGTTACCTACAACAAAGGCAACCAGTCCACCCAATACAATTTGAACTCTGCAGTGAACTACCCTCGCGAGCGGTGGGCGGCCAGCGCCAGCTATGATTCGATCCTTTCCTCGAATACGGGCGCCACAACCTCCACGCGCAATGAGCTCAACCTGGAATTGCAACGGCTACTGCGTGGAACAATTGGTACTATGCAGGTATCGCTGATTTCTTGCAGAGTTCCGTACAGGGTATTCAACTTCAGTCCAGCCTGGGAGGTGGTCAGGAGCAATATGGTTTGTTCCTTCCTCTGTACTTCGTTACGACGTATTGCTCATTATGACTTGCCGAAGGTCTTGCGTTGGTTCACCGCCAATATCGGGGTGCACCACGTCCATCATCTCTGCAGCTGTATCCCGTATTACCGATTGCCACGAGTGTTACGGGATCACCCAGAGCTTGCTGCCGTCGGGCGGCTTACGCTGTTCCAGAGCCTCCAGTGCGTGCGCATGGTTCTTTGGGACGAAAGGAGGCGGCGGCTTCCCTTTCGGGAGATGCATATCCTTACATCGGTGATGAACAAAAGGACGGCCGCGGTACCAAATCGGGCGTAGTGATCGCGAGCTTGGCGGCGACGCTAAAAAGGAAGACAAAAATGATGTCGATAATTGCATTGATCGTAGTGTTGATCATGCCACTCGGGATCATTCTGTGGTGGATACCGCGATGCGACGCTGTAGGCATTCAGAATGCGAAAAATCGTACCGAGCGTATGAATCCGCACTAATGACTTTTGCAGACGAAGCTGCGTCTTCTCCATCGCGGCGATCAAATGTGAGTGTTTCTCGCGCACAAAAAGATGCTCTCGTTAGTCAACCCCACGATTGTCCCAGCGAGTATGATTGTCTCTTTTTATCGAAGAGCGCGGCCTGCTTTTCAGCACGAAAGCTATTTGTGGGACATTTGTTTGCCGAAGGCGGTGGCCACCTCATTCCTCTTTATGCGCCCCTTCGAGTTGCCGCGCTCATCAAAAATTTTGCTCTTCGGTCCCATCACCCATCATGCCGTGATGGGTGACCTTGGCTTGCTTCTTGGTTGTCACGAGGGGTCGTGATTTTATCCGTCATATCAATACTCAGTGCGCCGGGCGCTTTTTCGGGATGGGGGACACGCCTTTCGTCAGGAAAGCTGAACTCGCTCGTAAGGTGATGACCGTGCAGAATTGCTCAATGAAGGGATTGCCGATGCGTCGCGCCCTGAGGACGGGCGTCGTCCGCCGTTCCAATTTTTGCGGCCCGGCATCGTCTGGGGCCGAGCTATTTTGCTCAGAGTCACAGATGGACATGGGCGTATCCTCTAAAACAGCACGCAGAAATTGCCTAGGCGGTGTGACCGTCAAACTCGCCGGACTTTGCGATATTTTTCTCCTCCTGGGCGTCATTTTCGCTGTATCAGGGGCACCAGGTACGCCGCGCGGGCCCAGATTTTTCCGGGCGATCTCGTCCTCGGTTTGCCTGTCTTCTTCGCGCGTCCCTGGGTTTAATTTCATCATTCCTTGTCCCCGCCGTTGCTCTCGTCGTTCTTATGGGTGTGTAGGAACCGAGCGATTTGTCCTCTTCGGGCAGAAGTATCCAACAACTCGCCCATGTCGCCGGCATTGTCGAACAACTCTCTTTGGAGCTTAGCTGGCAGTGTATTCCATTGCATAATAAGCGCAGCTCCAAGACATCGCAGAACCTGATCCTCGGCTGCAAAGGTCGTTCGATTTTTTTCGCCAACGGCGTTTTTTTCTTGGAGCAATTCGTCATTATCGGCAAGGACTGCCGAGCACCGAGTATCTCCCCTCGAGCGCCTGGAACTCTTGTCTTTTGGGCGAACCGACCGAGGTCTTTGCTAAGTCGCCATATTCGACTGCTTTCGCAAGGTATTGCTTGGACGTGAACAGCCGAGCACTTTCTAAGGGCCGATTCATCAGAGATGCACTCCAAGATAGCCTGCGACCACAATGACCACGACCACTACGCCGATGATGTAAAAGATATTCATTGTTTTACTCCGATCGAAATAACCTTCGGTGTTCAACCTGCTTGGTTGCTATTCAACAATTGCAAAGATTGCGACCTAGGTCTGAGCAAAAGTGCTCACCGGGGGTGACCCGATCAGGCGAGAGAGATGAGCTCGCAATCTCTTTGCCTCGCTCTTTGCCGAACTTTGTACTTCATCGCCTATGCGGCGGGAGCGACAAGTTGAGTTGGGGTGGTCCTCCATTTGGACGGTTTCCGATGATATTCTTATCGCGTTGCCACGACGGATGCACCCAAGCTGTTCCCGCGTTATCAGAGACGTTTCGGAGCAACGAGATACCTCAAAGAGTTGGGGTCGCAATTACGCGATCAGAATAAATAGGCATACCACCCCACAATAACAGCAAATGTGGACGCAATTCAAAGCTTCGAGCCAAAATTAAGTCATGACCATTCCGGCGCTCACTCTGCATCATCCCCAGCACTTACCAACCCTATTTCCGAGGGCGCGCAAACGCATTCGGCCAGTTTCACTCTTGCTGATGTGTAGCGAAGCAGCACTTCTCCAGCGGTGAGAGGGCATCCGCGTGTTGCGGGTCCGGTATTCTGCGGGTTAAAAAGCAACCTTGTCATTCAAAATGACATCAAGCAGCTTCCTTCGCGACTAGCCGAGATTCAAGACAGCGTATCTTTCCCACTGTTCCTTCATCGAGGCGATGCTTATAAGCCGTAACGCACTCAACAGAACAGTATCGCATACGCCAATAGCGATGGGCGTTTAGTCCAAGTGACCCGCGGCAGTAGTCGCACTTTGTCGTCATTGCTGAGCGCGTCCGTTACGCTAAGCCGTCGTGGGCGTAAATAAACGCGGTGTTTCAAACGGGACGGCTATTGGTACAGAAACATACATTGCCCGGCCTCTGCATGTCGCTGAATGACGCCATTCGGACAAGCCGAGGCGCCCTGTCACCAATAACCTCGACTGCGACCCCAGTATCCGCCGCCGCCGCCAAACAGCAGCACTAATACAACGATAACCAGTATCAATTCCATGGGAAGTCTCCTTTGACTATGCTGACGTTATTTACCGCGCACCGCATCCTTCAATCCGCCGACCGCGTTTTGCACTTTGCCGGCAGCCTTGTCCGCCTTGCCTTCTGTTTCCAGCTTCTTGTCGCCCATGACCTTTCCCGCGGCCTCTTTCACCGCTCCTTTGGCCTGCTCTGCTGAACCTTTGATTCGATCTTTGTCCATTGCCATTTCCTCGTTATTTGTTTTATTTGTTGGTGTCTAAGGCAAACGACCTCATCAATGTATAGTTCCAGATCGCGTATAGTGCGATGACCGTCGTAGCCACTCATCTGATCTGATTGTTGGACGTTCTGCCTGACCGACCGCAAATAAGGATCAGAGTCATTCCGCCCGATCGGCATACCGAATGCGAACAAGAGAAACCGTACAAGGTGCTCACATCATTAACGCGTATGCGCTTTGGATCAGGCGGGCAACGCTGACCCTGTTCTGATAAGCGCGTCGCGGAACCGCGTTCTTTCGAGCACCATCTCGAGAACAGAACTGGTCAATTCTATACAGACCACAGGAATACCAAGGGCGCATTCTGCCGAGCATCGGGACGGCGCGTCTCACTCCAGGAGAACATCATGAAGACTGCTTTGTTTGCCCTTTTTCTTGTTCCGCTTCTGACGATGCCGGCATTTGCCGGTTCTTTGAACGTCGGCGACAAACCAATGGTCGTCGCGGAAGGCGCCGATGTCAAAATCGGCGGCGTTGGAGTTGAAGTCGGCGAACGACATCGGCACCGGGACCATCCTGGTGCTGGCCTTTATATGAGCGATCGAGGATACCACCACCATCACGATCGCGACGACGACCACCGCTAAGATAAAATGCCGAAGATCTCGGCGAGCATCGAGCTTGATATCGACCCTGGCACACGTGGAGTGGTCAAAATAGATACAAACTCGATCCCGCTCAGATCGGCAAAATTGCCAAGTCTCGCGACGTGTCACGCTGAAATCTTAGACGCCTCCGGTTGCCCCAATATTCCCGGGCGACCGGAGTATTTTTGTGCTGATCTTAGGCCGCTTTCGCAATCGCGGCGTTTGTTGTCTCGGCCTCCTCGATGCTGAGTTCCTCGAGGCTCTTATTTTTGGTCTCGGGTAGCATGGTGATCTTGGAGTCGTCCATTCGCGAGAGAATGTCCGTCTGCTTCATCGTTGCGTCCGACATCGGCGGCGTTCCCCTGGGCGACGCGAAAGTCCGCGCCGGGCATTTACCCAAGAGCGGATTTGGATGCTTAGTTCCTGTGTCACAGAAATTTCGTAAATCGGCTTGGTACCCTGCCGGCAAATTGCGAGTTCCAGTAAAGTGGGCGTCACTTAGAAGCGGCACAGATGGGCAATGAGATCGAGCTGAAGTTCGAGGTGGCTCCGCGCGAACTTCGGAAGCTTAAAGTCGTGCGTTATTCGCGCGGAAGGCCACCGAAGGAAGAAAATCTGGTATCGGTTTACTTCGATACTCCGAAGCACAAGCTGGCGAGGAACGGCGTTTCGCTGCGCGTGCGGCACCATGGCGACAAATTCGTCCAAACCATCAAATCCGGTGAGTCCAATGGCTCCTTCAAGAGGGGCGAATGGGAGCATGAGATCAAGGGCGATGTTCCCAACCTTCGCAAAGCCCATGGCACCCCCCTTGCGCCACTGCTGACCAAGAAGCTTAAGCGGACGCTGAAGCCGATTTTCGAGACGCATGTTCACCGCACGAGCTTGCCTATTTGCAAAAACGGCAGCCGCATAGAGGTGGCGCTGGACGAGGGGGAGGTTCGCGTGGCGCGGCAATCCGCTCCCATCAGCGAGCTCGAGCTGGAGCTTAAGCGCGGCAAGGTTGCGGACGTGTTCAAGCTGGCCCGTGAAATAGGGAAGGTTACGCCCGCCACATTATTACTCAAAAGCAAATCCGAGCGCGGATACGATCTCATCGAAGACACGCCTGCCAAGACCGTTCGTGCCGAGAAAATCAGGCTTCGACGCGGCATGAGCACGATGAATGCGTTTCGCACCATCGGGTCGTCGGTTTTGCGCCATATCGCTGCCAACGAAGCCGCGGTAAGAAGGTCGGAATCCGAAGGCGTGCACCAGATGCGCGTCGGCCTGCGCCGCCTGCGCGCGGCCATATCGCTGTTCTCGAACCTGCTTGGCGACCAGGAGACCGAGCGGGTCAAGGCCGAACTCAAATGGCTGACAGGCAAACTAGGGCCCGCCCGAGACCTCGATGTCTATGTGAGAAACGAGATCGATCCGTTGCCCGGCACCACGCCGGCGGGGCGTGGAATGAAGGAATTAGCAGGCGCGCTCACATCGCGACGCGACGCAGCCTTCGGCAAGGCAAGCGCCGCGGTCGAGTCGCGACGGTATCGTTCGCTTCTACTCGACACGCTGCAATGGCTCGAAACCGGAGATTGGGCAAAGCACGCGCGGTATTATAAACAGCGGCCAATCGAACGGTTCGCCGCGGATATTTTCGCGCGGCGTACCAAGACGATAACAAAGAAAGCGAAAAGGATCCGGGAGCTTGATAGCCAACAGCGTCATAAGCTGCGGATCGCAGTGAAGAAGCTGCGCTATGCAAGCGATTTTTTCGGGCACCTGTTCGCCAGCCGCAGAGCGAAGAAGCGTCTGCCTAGTTTCAAGGCACGCTTGACGGACCTGCAGGATTGCCTTGGCGCCCTCAATGACATCAAGGTTCACCAGAAACTGGCGCCTAAGCCCGCGGCAGGAAAGCCGGGCGCAAAAGCGGCCCGCGCGCAAGCCTTTGCCATTGGTGTCGTATCCGGCCGTGAACAGAGCGAGATCGAGCCGCTTCTAAACGCTGCGGACAAAGATGCCCGGAAGTTCTTGCATGCCCGACCATTCTGGACTTGAGCAGCAACAAGGGCCCCCCCACGAAAACATCAACGCCCCTTGTTCCCGATGTGGTCATGTAGGGAAGGTGGCTATAGCTCAATTGGCCCGAACGAGCTGCACCTACGCCGTAGCGAAATCTGG
>CAWHMJ010000006.1:0-277936 GCA_963830375.1 uncultured Acidobacteriota bacterium | reverse complement strand
CCGCGCGGCCAAACGGTGAATTTGCTGCGCACCCCGCCTGCTAAGGTGCGCCGCCAGTTCTAACGCGGTATGCTAGTCGGGATTATTATGCCGCTGGAGATTTCAATCCGGGAGTCTGAAGATGTCACGATTGTGGATCTTCAGGGAAGAGCGACGATCGGGGCGAACACCGATCTTTTGGACTGTCAACTGCGAAAGTTGACTGCCAGCGGAGTGCGTAAAGTGCTGGTGAATCTGGCGGGGCTGACGATGATGGATAGCTCGGGCATCGCAACTATCGCCGGGACTTATGTGGGGCTCACGCGCGAGGGCGGGAGCCTGAAGTTACTGCGCCCGAGCGATCGCGTGCGGGAAGTGCTGGCGGTGATGCGCATATTGAACTCTATTCCCACATTTGAGAACGAAGCCGAAGCGCTGGCCAGCTTCCGGCAGGCCAGCCGATCTGCAACATCGTGATGGATTGAACTTCGCATCCGAGTATCCTCAATTTCATCCGTGGTTCGAGTGAATCCGGCGTAAAGAAAGCTATAGGGCGCGCCATGGCCCGGGAATTGTTTTCCGGATCGCCGGTACGGAGTTCGGCGTGAACAAGCGGGCTACGTCCGGGATACGCGGGGTGAGTTCCTTCGGAATTCGTAAGAACCGAGAGCGGCAGGCGGCTATGGATGAAAAGGGGAAGGAACTGTATGCTATCTAGTGGGACACCGGATTCAGCATCGTACCGGTGATCGAAATCAAGGCAAGGAGGAAAAGTTGCACTCTTACTCAATTAGTTTCGAATACCAGGATAGACAGAACGGAGCGACAAAGAACGAAGTCAAGATGGAAGGTTCGACCATTCCGGTCGTGATCGGCAAAGCGTCACGCGCTTTCTTCAAAGGATTAGATCGCAAGCAGCGATTTGACGCGAACAAGGGACTAACGATTTCCTGCACGCGTGAGGCGGGAGGCCGAGAACGAAGGGACATAAGAGCGCGGTGGACGAATCCGGTTCGGCACAGGACGGGATGAAATGCTCGAAGTGCGGAGCACGTTGGTGCTTCGGCCTGTTCCCGGTGCAAAACAATTTCCGCGGCGATGGGAGTGTCCGCAGCACGGATGGGCAGCAGAGAATCCGCGGCCCATCCGAATGCGATTTCATAAAGACAGGCCGGACTGGTGAGAAAGTCTTTGGACGCGAGACATTCCTAGCGCCGGATCGGTCCGAGCGCGGCAACAGAAAAGAGCCGGCGGGACGCCGGCGCTACGAAAAACTTGGCCGACTTCCCTAGGAATTACAAAATCCGAGGGACTCCCGTTGCGCAAATAGTTCCAAGAACTTGGGCGCCTTTCGCTTCTAAGTTGCGCGCTTTCGGCGCTTTGGGGATTTTGGAGCGCTTTTGACGGGCGGCGCGAGTTTTTTCTTCGGGCTTTTAGTTTGAGGGTCGCCGGTGGCGGCTTTCTCGACGTCGCCTCCGCCTTCGCGAGCGATGTCGGCGAGGAGGCGCTTGCTGGTGATGGAGCGCGGTTCTTCCATGGTGATCTCGCCAGTAGAGGCGTATTGATCGCGATGTTTTATGAGCAGCCAGGATTTGCCGGAACTCCGGCCATAGCCGTGCGTACGCACGAGCACCCACGAACCTTTTAGTTTTTTTCCGCGCAGAGTGAACTTCAGATCGCCTTTTTGTATTGCAGCGTCCACGTCTTCCACTTCAGGCTCCCAAGTTCCGCTGTCCCAGACCATGACGGTTCCGCCGCCATATTCGCCTTCGGGTATGACGCCTTCGAATTCAGCGTATTCAACGGGGTGATCCTCTACCTGCATGGCCAGGCGTTTCACCGAGGGATCGAGAGAAGGCCCTTTGGGGACGGCCCAGGAGAGGAGGGTGCCGTGCCATTCGAGCCGGAAATCATAGTGAAGCTGGGTGGCGCGATGTTTCTGAATGACGTACAGGAGATGGGGATGCTGGTTTTTCTCGCGGGTGGTTTTGCCGGAGGGTTCAGGAGAAATTCCAAAGCGACGTTTCTTTTTATAGTCTTCCAGTGTCATCGCAAATCCTTGGTGGTTCGAAGGTGAAGATGAACGTTGAGGATAGCAAGCCCCGGCTTGGGATGACAACACCGCCTTCGTATGGACGGCCAGAGAGAGGCCCGACGGATTGGAAGGTCAAGGGGACATGGATACAGCGAAGGGCTTAGCGCTTGTTTTTTTCGGCGTGTTTCAAGGCGCGGTGGCGCAATTTGCCGAGTTTTCGATTCAGGACGTTGTCGCGATTGAGGAAAGACAACACGGGGGTGCGGCGTTTTTCGATGCGGCTTCTGGCGCGTTTCAGGCGTTCATCGTTGCCGAAGAGTTCCAGGGCGGCGTCGAGGGTGTCGATGGCTTTGGAGTTTCTGCCGGCCAATTGATAGACCTCGGCCAGATTGAGATGGAACTGGGATTCCGAGCGTTTCAGCTGCACCGCGATTTCGCAAAGTTCGCAGGCTTGATCCCATTTGCGTTCGGCGCGGGCGATGGATAATCCGAGAAACGAAAGATAGTAGGGGTTGCGTTTTTCACATTCGAAAGCGCGGCGCAAGGGACCCAGAGCGGCTTGGGCGTAACCGTTCTTGAGCAGGTCAACGCCTTCCTTGAAATCAGCGACAGGGCTAGGCTTCGACGGGCTTAATACTTTTTCGGTCATGCGAATTTACCGGCGTAGCTGAAGTAAGAAGCTTCCAATAGCCACTGTAGAGAAGTGGGATGCGGGAAGTCTACTGGCCTTACGGGCAGGGTGACGCAAGCGGCAACGGAGGCGGGGGGATTCGCCGCTTTAATGAATCCGGCATGACCGATCAGGATCACGATTCCGGCAGTCATGTATTCGCATCCGTGCTGGCCGAGGCCTTCGACCACGGCCAGAGCGCCGCTGTTGCGGACGGCAAAGCGTTCACCGCCGCATCCGGCAATGTAGAGTTCGCCGCTGGTAGCTCCGTAAAGAACGGTGTTGCCGGCAAGAACCTCGCCAAGTTGCGAAGCTTCGGGGCCCGCGGTGATGGCAATCGTGCCGCCGCTCAAACCCTTACCGACATAATCGTTGGCTTCGCCGGTGAGGCGGAAAGTGATGCCGGAGGCGTGAAAAGCGGCGGAAACTATTCCTCTGTTATAATCGCGCGAACTGGACCATGGATTTCACACAACTCACGACGTTTCTGGAGGTTGCAAAATCGGCTAGTTTTTCGCGCGCGGGGAAAACCGTGTTCCTCTCGCAGCCGGCGGTGAGCGCGCAGATTCGCCAACTGGAACTGGAATACGGAACGAGATTGTTCGACCGGCAGGGAAAGAAGGTGCGGTTGACGGTGGCGGGAGACGCGCTGCTGGAGTATGCCGAAAAACTTCTGGCGCTGCGCAATGAATCGCTGCGAGCGGTGGCGGATCGGGCGAATACTCCGCGCGGGACGCTGCTGATCGGCGCGAGCGAAGCGACGTGCTTGTACGTTCTGCCCGAGGTGTTTGCGGAATATCACCGGCTTTATGCGGACGTGCAAATCAATATTTATCGTAATTTCAGCCACAAAGTATTGGAGAAAGTGGAAGACGGATCGGTGGATGTGGGAATCGTCACGCTGCCGATCAAATCGCCGAGCCTGAAAACGCATTCGATTTTTCAGGACCGGCTGCTGCTGATGGTCAGCCCGAAAAATGCGTTGGCAAAGAAGAAGGTGGTTCGCGTGAGCGAAATCGTGGAGCAGCCGCTGATCTACCCGAAGACGGGGTCCACCCGCCAGATGCTGGACAAGCTGTTTCGTCCGTACCGCTCGCAGCTGCACATCACCATGGAACTGGCAAGCGTGGGGATGATCAAGGCGTTTGTGGCCGCCAATCTGGGAGTGTCGCTGATCAGTGAGACGTTTGCGCGGGATGAGGTGCGGGCGGGGGAAGTGAAGTTAATTCCGATTGCGGATACGGATTTGTGGCGCGAGTTGGGACTGGTTTACAGGCGGGATCGAACGCTGCCGCGAGCGGCGGCTGCGTTCGTTTCTTTGATCTCGCGGAGGGCGGGAACGAAATTTGGCGGGCACGTTCGGGAGCGGTGAGGTAGTTAGCGGCCGGGCGATTTTTGTGGCGGGGCCGCTGGCCGGTTGCTGAACGGATACGAAAATCAAAAGAGCCGGCGAGACGCCGGCGCTACGAAATTCGGTGATTTGCCAAGGGGTACGGCGTGCCGCGCCCTACGGAATCCTGCTACGGCAAAACCCAACCGAGCCGATCCGCAAAGAAAATCAATAAGGTGGCCCTTCGTACCTCAGGGCAAGCGGGACGCGCTTCCTTTGTCAGGGTAAATCGGCGCTACGAAACCCGCGGTTTGCCTAGGCCGCTTCGCGAGAAAATTTATGGCACTAGAGTTTACGGCTGTTTCTGCCGAGTGGAAATTTGGGCGTACAATACTCGGCGTTTCCAAAAACAAAAACGAAATTTGCGGATAAGGAGGGTGCCGTGGGTGAACCTGCGCTTGATATGGCTGGATTCAATCAAACGGATCGTTACGCGGCGTTGATGGACATCGTGCGGCATCGCATGACGAATCGGGCATTCGCGCCTTACTCCGTGCCGCGGGAGCATTTCGAAATGATCATCGAGGCGGCTCGCCACGCTCCTTCGGGCGCCAACGCGCAGCCCTGGCACTATGTGGTGGTGACGAATCCGGCGGTGAAAGAGGCCATTGGCGAATGCTTTGTGGATGAGCAACAAAATCGCGCGCGGCTGCGCATGGGTTTTCCCACGCCAAATTACAACGGGGTGAAAACGGCGCCGGGTTTGATTGTAGTGCTGGCCGATTTTCGTTTCGTGCGGGCGTTTCCGGTGTTGAACGACGGCTCGGAACTAGATCGCCTATACCACCAGAATGCGGAGCGGATTCTGCTGCAGTCCGTGGCTGCTTCCACGATGTCGGCGCACCTCGCAGCCGCGGCTCTGGGCTATGCGGTTTGGTGGATCACTGCCATCGGGCAGGACGACATCCAGCGGCAGATCAAACCGATGCTCGCGGTTCCGGAAGAGCTGTCGATCATTGATGTGATGTGCTTCGGGCCGCCGGCAAAGCCTTCCTACAAGCGCTGGAAAAAGCCGCTGGATCAGATCATGAGTTGGGACCGCTTCAATCCGGAATGCGCGACAACGGTGGCGCAGATTGACGAATGGATTAAAAGCATGCGGCACAAAGTGATGTACCGCGACGAATCGAAAATCGACTGAAACCCAAGAGGCGTTGAGGCTGGGTAGCGCCGCAGCGAGCGCCGCATGGTGCGCCCCAACGGCATATTGCTACGGCAACACGACCGCATCAAGGCCGGCGAACGAATGACGTTGCACGGAAAAACAAACTCGGATAACGCAAAAGCCGCTTGGCTGAAAACGGACACCATCGTCAAAGACTTCGGGGCGTGCCAGCCGTGAAGTGAAGCGCGGACGGGCTCTAACCTTTGGGCTTCGGGAAGGCGTCGGGGCCGACGACAGCGCGAACTTCGTCGTAATATTCCGGGTGCTTCACGAGAATGGATTTAATCTCCTGGGCCAGCGGACTTTCCGCAAGCCATACTTTTTGCTGGTCGGGAAACATCGGGAGCATGAGCGGCTTGGCCTCTTGCAGCAATTGCGTTAGCCGGAGATGGTCCGGGCTTTCACTTTGAGCCATTTTCGATCCCCCTATATCAGCGAATAATTTATGGCGTGCGGCAGAGCACGTCCGTCGCTGTGAACACTATCGCATTTTAATTTCAGATTCAATGATTCAGGCGATGTCCGGGGAGTGACGCGATTGCAGGGCTGGTCCGCCACACCGGGCGATCAGTGGGCCCAGATTTTGGCAGGGTCGGTCTCGAACGGATATACGTGGACCATCCAACTGAAGATTATGGGAATCCAGCGGCCGCCCGCGGCTTCGCATGCATCCTGGGTAGCGATGGAGCCGCGCAGGCCGAACTCCTTCCAATTGGCTTGCTTCACTCCGGCGGAGCCTTTCGGCGGCCAACAGAGATTCACGTGCTCGTGCCAGCGCGCGATGCTCAGCGGGACGCGTTCGTTTAGTTGGTCTTCGCTAAGACGCCGCGGGGCGGTGTACATGGCGCCCTCGAGTACGTAACCGTCGCCCACTTTTTTGTAGAGCAATGAAGTGGGATGCGCGGGGTTGAAAGTGAACTGCGCCTCCATGGCGTAGCGATAATTCGTGAAGTGGTAAACATCCTGGGGAACGCCGGCGCCGAAAATCTTGAAGCCGTCGTCCAAGGCTTTGTGGTAGTCCTTGTATTGTTCGATGGCGGGGCGAAGTTTATCCAGGATTTCCTGCGCGCGCTGTTCATCTCCCGGCGAGGGTTTGCGCAAGTCGGTCATGTGCATGTGCGGACCCATGTCCATGTGCATATCGGACATCTGCTCGTTCGCGGACATGGCCGCTTGCGGAGCGGCTTTGGCGTCTTTCTGCATTTCGCCCATGTCCATTCCGGGCATATCGGATTTGGGCGGAGGAGGAGTTTGGTTCTGCTGCGCGCGGAGCAGAGGAATGCATGAGAGCGCGAATATCGCGAGCGGCAGGATCATCCAACGGTTGCTTTTCATCTTGGTCCTCTCTTAGGACTGACTATTCCTTCAATATAAGCCAGGGATTATCCTTTTCGGCAAAATCCTGTTGGGTGGGTGCATTGATGCTAAACGGGGCGGCTGGATTGATGCGGTTTACGGGAGAAGCGGAGCGGTAGGGCACAACAGGTACGCTTCATCCGACTAACGAAGCGCCAGCGCGGATTCGGGCAAGTGAGTTCCTTGACTTGGGGGGATTCGGGTGGCAGAGTGAGCCTACTTTCAATTTAAAGGAGGGGCCCATGCCCCATTATCTCATTCAGTCCGCTTACACTCCGGAAGCATTGCAGGCTCTGATCAAAAATCCCCAAAATCGCGCGGAAGTGATTCGCTCGGCGGTCGAACGCCTGGGCGGGAAGCTCGTCGGAAGCTGGGGAACGTTTGGCGATTACGACGCAATCACGATTGTAGAAGTGCCTACGAGCGTGGATGCTGCAGCACTCGCTCTGGCCGCTGCCGCGGGGGGAAGCTGCAAGGGTGTTAAGACTACCGCGCTGCTCACGACGGAGGAAATGATCGAAGCAGTCAAGAAAGCATCCACGACCGGATACAAGCCCATCGCCGCGGCCGCGGCTGCGGGCAAGTCGCATAAATAAAGCGAGTGGAGGTGTCTCGTGGGGTCAACAAATCCGACGCAAGGATTGAGTGGGGCGGCAAGCGTGGTCAGGAAAGCGAGCGGGTTGTATATCGGTATGGCGGTGGTGTTCATCATCCTGGGGATATTGGCGATTGTTGAGCCGACGGTTGCGGGGTTGGCAGTAACGATCCTGGTGGGGTGGCTGCTGATTTTTGGCGGCGCGGCGCATTTGGTGGCGGCGTTCAGCGGAGGCGGAACGGGGCGCGTAATTTGGCAGGTGCTGATCGGGATCGTGTTCATCGCGGGCGGCATTTACTATTTGACGCACCCGTTGCTGGGGCTGGGAACGCTGACGCTGATTTTGGCGGTGATTATCCTGATCGCGGCGCTGTTCGAACTGATCGCGTTTTTCGGGTCGCGCGGCGCAGCCGGGTCGGGCTGGCTGCTGATGAACGCGATTATCACGTTGTTTCTGGGTGCGCTGATCTGGTTCCACTGGCCGTCGAGTACGGTGTGGGCCATCGGCACACTCGTGGGAGTCAATCTGTTGATGACCGGAATTTCGCGGCTGATGCTAGGCCTGGCAGCGCGAAAACTTGTAAGCGCGTAGCGATCTAGCGAAGGCCGGGCGCATTCGCCGGTCGAGCGCGCGGGAAATCCGGGGCTGGCCATGACCTCTTCGCTTTGCACGCGGTGGCGGTCGCAATGCCCGGCAATCAGAAGCAGCCACTGATACAAGTCGAGCTCGCCGATTACAGGATGCTTGAAGAAGTGGCGCCTTAAATCCGCGT
This sequence comes from uncultured Acidobacteriota bacterium, assembly GCA_963830375.1. Lineage (GTDB taxonomy): Bacteria > Acidobacteriota > Terriglobia > Acidiferrales > UBA7541 > Palsa-295. The sequence goes on along the minus strand of CAWHMJ010000006.1, from coordinate 269,973 downwards.
GGTGATGGCGGCAAAGTCGCGCGTCTGAACGGCGTGCCGCTTCGAATTCCTGCAAGAGCTGTTCATCCGGCCATCGGCCTGTGGGTAACACAGCCTCGGGTGCCTGGAAACGAGTCACGCGGGCCACCAGGCCGGCGATCAACGCTTCGTCCTGGCCCTCCATGGCGCTGCGCTTGGAAGAATCGGGAGCGGTCTCCAAAGTTTTTTGAATAGCGCCGAGCAGGCGTCTTTCGACTGTCACGATATGTTCGAGGCATTCGGCGACAGTCCAGCGGCCGGGCGCGGGACGATAGTGCAATTCCTCGCGCGAAAGGTTTTTCGCCATGCGCAGCAAGCGCTCGCGCGACTCCGCAAGATTCTTCAACAACGGTTCGCGTTCGGCAGAAGTCATTTTGTTCTCCCTTCGTGAGGCTTGGCGACGTTCATTGTGACAGGGTCGGCCATGCGCCGATCCAAATTCTAAAACTAAAAGAGCCGGCGGGACGCCGGCGCTACGAAAAGCGCAATTTTGACGATTCGGAGGGTGTCAGAGCCACTGAGATACCCGCGTTTAGTGGGCAGGGTTAGCTATGCATCGTTCTCATGGCGCGCGGATTTGCTAGGCACACTCTCGTGAGGTTGGTGTCTAAAAAAGCAGGCGAGCAAGCATGTGTTGCCGGCACCGGCGGTCGGATCGGATTATCACGGCGGTGGCTCATTCGATAAGGAGGCCTGTGATGGGAATGGCGGCTGGTGGAAGTGAGGGCGATTTCGGATCCCAATATTGTTCCATTGATTGACGTGCTTTTGGTGCTGATCATCATCTTCATGGTGATCGCGCCGACGGTGCCCACCGGATTGCCCACGCTGGTTCCCCAGCAGGCTTCAGCGCAATCGAAACCCGAACGGCCCGATCCCTATACGATCGTGGTGCAGGTGATGCCAGGCGGGAAGCTGATGATTAACCAGGACCAGAGCGACTGGGACACGCTCGGGCCGCGGCTCTCGGATATTTTCAAGGAACGTGCCGATAAGTTGGCCTTTGTGGAAGGCGCTGAGGACGTCCCATTCGCAGAGGTAGTGCGGGCGATTGACATAATGCGGGGAGCGGGCATCGAAAACGTCGGGCTGGTCACGGCTCGGGATAGGGTCCGAGAAAAAACCCTGTAAGAGACTGTGTTTGAAATCAGTGGCTGATTAGTTGCGGCTGGGCGGGAAGCAACAGGGATTGCTGGAAGCGGCCGGGGCTGAATTCGGGCGAGAGATAATAGGGCGAAAACACGGCTGCAGGCGGAAACAAAGATTGAAATTCCCTCGCGGTTAATACCTTCCGGTGGTACTTTACGCGGACAAAGGGGCTGGCCGTGTCCTCCCAGGCGAACCGGACATCCCTGTGGCGATCCCACTCAAAGGAGAAACCATGGTCCGCAGAATCGGTTTGATTTTGCTCGCAATCGGCGCGCTTATCGCGATTGTGACGATGAATACCCAGGCGCAGGCACAGTCCCTTATGACTCGACATGTGCGAGAAGCAGTTCTCGATGGGCAGGCGCTGTCCGTGGGACGGCTGCCCGCAACACAGACCATGCAGCTCAACATTGTTTTGCCGCTGCGCAATCAGGGGGAGTTGGATAATTTCCTGCGAGAACTGTCCGATCCTTCGAGCGGCATGTACCGGCGGTTTCTAACGGTGCCGGAATTCACCGAGCGGTTTGGACCGACGCAGGCGGATTATGACGCGGTGGTTCGATTCGCGAAAGCGAACGGCTTCACGGTGGTTGGCGGCACACGCGATGGCATGGACGTGCAGATCGTAGGGCCGGTTTCGGCGGTGGAGAAAGCTTTCCACGTAACGATGGGGACCTACCAGCACCCCACTGAGGACCGTATTTTCTACGCGCCAGACCGCGAGCCGACCACAAACTTGCCGTTCCAGCTCTGGCACATTTCCGGTATGGACAACTACTCCATCCCGCATCCGATGTTCGTTAAGAAGAGCGACTACGCGGCGGCGCACGGAATCGATGCGGAGAAAGTTGTGTCGCACGCGACCACCGGCTCGGGCCCTTCGGCTTCGTTTTTGGGCAGCGATATGCGCGCGGCCTACTACGGCGGAACGGCACTCACCGGCGCGGGGCAAAACCTCGGACTGTTTGAATATCTCGGGACGGACTTGGCTGACTTGACCACCTATTACAAGAATGTGGGCCAAACGAATAACGTGCCGATAACGCTGCTTTCCACGGACGGGACCAGCACATCCTGCGTGGATACGAGAGCCGGTGGCGATTGCGATGACACCGAACAAACGCTGGACATGACCCAGGCGATCGGCATGGCGCCGGGGCTGGCAAGTCTGGTGATGTACATCGGATCCACCGATACTGCAATCATCAGCGCGATGACGACGCACAGTCCACTGCCGACCACGATTGGTTGTTCGTGGGGCTGGACGCCGGCGGATCCAAGCACGCTGAATCCGTACTTCCAGAAGATGGCGGCGCAAGGGCAGAATTTCTTTGCGGCTTCCGGCGACTCTTCCACCTGGTCGTCACGGAATGAGGCTTGGCCAGCGGACAATGCGTATATCGTTTCTGTAGGCGGCACGGATTTGATAACGGCCAGCGCGGGCGGCGCGTGGAAGTCAGAAACCGCGTGGGTTGACAGCGGCGGCGGAATTTCGCCGGACGCAATTCCCATTCCGTCGTGGCAGCAGATCTCGGGAGTGATCAATTCGAGCAACAAGGGTTCGACGACGCTGCGGAACGGTCCGGACGTTTCGGCGAACGCGAACTTTACATTTTACGTTTGCGCGGACCAAACCACCTGCACGGCTAACGAATATGGCGGCACCAGCTTCGCCACGCCGATGTGGGCAGGGTACATTGCGCTGGTGAACCAACAGCTGGCGGCCAACGGCGACCCGACGATCGGATTCATCAACCCAACGATTTACGCACAGAATGTGACGTCGAGCTACGGCAACGGACTTCCACGACATCACCAGCGGCACATCGGGCAGTTATTCGGCGGTGACCGGCTACGATCTGGTGACCGGGTGGGGAAGTCCGAACGGAGTGGGGCTGATAAACGCACTAACCGGAGGGTCCTCTCCAACTCCCAACTTCACCATTTCCGCCTCGCCCAGCTTCGGTTTCAGTGGTGCAAGGCAGCAATGGCACTTCGACGATCAGTACCGCCGTTGTGGTTGGCTTTAACGCGGCGATTGCTTTGACTGCGAGCGGCCAGCCGACGGGCGTTACGGTGACGTTCAATCCCACGTCAATCGCTGCGCCGGGTTCCGGCAGCTCGACCATGTCCATGGCCGTGGCTTCGACGACCGCGACCGGCACTTACACGATTACGGTGACTGGAACGGGCGGAGGCATTACGCAAACGACTACTGTCGCTCTCACGGTGACCGCGCCGGCGAACGCTGACTTCAGCATCAGTGCGTCGCCTACCACGATTTCCGTGGTGAGGGGCAATCCGGCACTTCCACGATTACCACGGCGGCGCTGAACGGTTTCGACTCGGCGGTTACTCTGTCTGCTTCCGGAGAAGGAAACCAACAAAAAGTGACGTTCAGTCCTAACCCTATTGCGGCGCCCGGGTCAGGGTCGTCCACTATGACGGTGACGGTCGGGTCACGTGCTACGGTCGGAACCCATACCATCACGATAACCGGCACTGGCGGTGGCAAAACGCATACGGCTACAGTCACGCTCACCGTGGTGAAAAACGAGGGATTTTCGGTAGACCACGGCACCAAGTTGAGCAGAGAGAGGCCCGGACGAAATGATCCGGGCCTTTTCTTTTGCGCCCAGGATGTTCGACAGTGGGGCGGAGGCGGTCGGGGCTTTCGTTATCATTCATTTTCGATCCTCCCGATATCAGCTAGTATCTGTTCGTGCGCGGCGGAACGAGGCACGGGCGCATGATGGCAGGGCGGATAAAGAGGAGAGCGGCGATGAAATTGCGGTTCAAGCCGAATTCGGTTCGGCTGAGGCTGAATCGAGATGAGGTAATGAAGTTTACGAAGGCCGGAGAGATTGCGGAAACGATCGAGTTCCCGGGGCGCGCGGTTTTTCGGTATGGGCTGCGAGTTTCGAGCGGCGCTGCGCCGGAGGCGGCGCGGATTGAGAATGGGGAGCTGATGTTGAGCGTTCCGGCGGCGGATGCAAAAGGCTGGGCGGGGCGTGACGGAGAAATCGGATTGTATTACGAGCAAAAACTGGACGGCGGCGGGACTCTGCGGATCATGATCGAGAAGGATTTTCAGTGCATCGACGGGCCGGCGGAAGAGATCGATCCGGCGGGATACCCGAATCCTTTGGCGGCGACGGGATGCAAGCCGGGGGAAGAAAAGTAAATTTTGAACGTGCGGTACGCCGAGAGTTTCGCGTCTGAAGACCTGAACTACGTTCGCCAGGAAGAAAGTCAAAAGAGCCGGCCCTTCGTGCCTCAGGACAAGCGGGACGCCGGCGCTACGAAAACCGAGCCGTCGGCTATGCGTTGAGGCTGGGCTGGGTGGGCATTACCTCAGGGGTTAAAACCCCTTCGGTTCAGACGACGGTACGGCACGGCTAAAGCCGTGCCCTGACGTATCGCGAAATTAATACATTGCGACTGGCTAGCAAAACACGGCGGAGCGAGGTAGGACGAAAGTCAAAAGACGCCGGCGGGACGCCGGCGCTACGAAATTAGCGCAGCACGGCGCCCTACGCGTTGAGGCCGGGTGGGCAGTTACCTCAGGGGTTAAAACCCCTTCGGTTTAGGCAGCGGTACGGCACGGCTAAAGCCGTGCCCTGACGTAGAGCTAAGGCTTGGCCACGTAGAGGCTCGGGAATTGCTGCTGGAGATTTTTTAGTTTGGGGAGATCGAACATGGCGATGTAGGGATTTTCGGGATGCTCGGTGGCGTAGTTCTGGTGGTAGTCTTCGGCGCGATAGAAGGCTTTGAGCGGAACGATTTGCGTGACGATGAGGCTGCGAGAAAACTTTGGACTGATTGAGCTGGTCAACGTAGGACTGGGCGATGCGCTGCTGGTCGGTGTTGGAGAAGAAAATGATGGAGCGATACTGCGTGCCGGTGTCGGGGCCCTGGCGATTCAGTTCGGTGGGGTCATGCGCGACGGAGAAAAATACTTTCAGGAGCTGGCCCAGGGTGATTTTCGACGGGTCGTAAACGATTTCGACGGATTCGGCGTGGCCCGTTTCGCCGCTGCTGACTTGTTCGTAGTTCGGATTCTTGACGGTGCCGCCGGAGTAGCCGGAAGTGGCGCTCGTGACGCCCTTCACGTGCTGGAAGACGGCTTGGATGCCCCAGAAACAGCCGCCTGAGACGACGACGGTTTCCTGGCCTTTTTGCGAGGCGAGAGTTTCGTCCACGGCGGGATCGGGGATTACGGTGGCGGCGCTGGCGTAATTGTGGCGGGTCCAGAGGAAGAGAGCCAGGACGGCGAGTAAGACGGTCAGAATCGGGGTGATGATTGAGCGCTTCATTGGTGTTTCTCCTTCGAGCGATTTCTTAAACATCTGAGCAGAGAAAGCTTCAACGTCAAACGGCCTCAGGTCTAAAGACCGAGCTACATAAACCACAAAATCAAAAGAGCCGGCGGGACGCCGGCGCTACGAAAACCGGGCCTAGCATTCGCCGAGCTTGATGGCTCGCACAGCCGGGCCGGGCGGAGCGACGAAAAGCGGAACGCGCCGCTTACGATGCTTTGGCGAAGCGCATGGAGACGGAATTCATGCAGTAGCGCAGGCCGGTGGGAGGCGGGCCGTCGTCGAAGACGTGGCCCAGGTGCGCGTCACACAGGCGGCAGGCAACGGCGGTGCGCTGCATAAACAAACTGCTGTCGGTGGTCTCCAAAACATTTTCTTTGGCAATGGGGGCCCAAAAGCTGGGCCAGCCGGTGCCGGACTCGAACTTGGTGCTGGCGTCGAATAGAGCGGTGTCGCAGCAAATGCAGCGGAAGACACCTTTCTCGTGATTGTTGGGATTTTCGTTGGTGTAGGCGCGCTCGGTGCCGGCGTGGCGAGTTACTTCGAACGAATCGGGCGAGAGCTGCTTGCGCCACTCGTCTTCGGTTTTTACGACTCTGGGAACAGTCACGGTGTCTTCGCGCTTGCCCGCGTCGGTGAAATTTACAATCTTGACAGTCTTGGGAAGGTCGGCGGGCGCAGATGCGGCTTCGGCATGCACCGGGCCGTGCTTTTGAAAATACGCCCAGACAACCGCCAGAGCAGCGGTGGCGCTGCCGATCAAAAAGACGCGGCGGCCCATCTCCCTGGGGATTTGATCTTTTTTATCCACTGAAAACATGATGGCCTCTTGTGTTTCTATTTTATCCAAACGTAAAAGCGAATGCCTGGACTCCCGGATCAAGAAAATCGATTTCGAAAGTTCTGTCTTCCACCGCGCCCTTTTGGCGAATGAGCTGATAGAGGCGGTTGCCTTGAACGGTGCCCGCGCCGGTTGCGTCGGTGTCGGCGCCGTGATCGTCGCCGGGCGCAGTGCCGTCAAGTTTGACTGTGAAACGAATCGGCTTGCCATTTTTCGTGGGGCCGAGGACCAAGTGCAGGTCGCGGGCGTGAAAGCGAAAAACGATTTTGCCCGGGACGGACTCGAGTACGGCGCTTTCCTCGCCCACTTTCCAGCTTCCGCCCAAAGCCCACTGGTTCAGCGAAAGGCGCGGCTGCGGGCTGTAGGTTTTGCGCGAATCCTTGGCGATAGGCTCAGCCGAAGCGAAGTTGCCAGCGCGCTTGTATCCCACGTATGTTTCGGGCGAGCCGACGTTCTTGCTATCGGAGGGCGCTTCGGCGCCGGTGCCGGTGACGTTGAGGAGACCTTCGGCGAGCGCGGGGGCGCCGTTTTCCTTCAGCAGCTCCTGAATCACGCGCTCGGACTCGGCGTAATTGCCTTCGCCGAAGTGGTGAGCGCGGATGCGGCCTTTGCCGTCAATGAAATAGTGCGCGGGCCAGTATTGATTGTTGAAAGCTTCCCAAATTTTGTAATCGCTGTCGATGGCGACGGGATAGGTGATCTTCAGATCGCGGACGGCTTTTTCGACGTTCGAGCGCTCTTTTTCGAAGGCGAATTCGGGCGTGTGCACGCCGATGACTACCAGACCGGCGTCCTTGTATTTCGCGGCCCAGCCTTCGACGTAGGGCAAGGCGCGAAGGCAGTTGATGCAGGAGTAGGTCCAGAAATCGATGACCACGACTTTGCCGCGCAGGGACTTGGTGGTCAAGGGAGGGGAATTGAGCCAGCCAACCGCGCCGCTCAGCTCCGGCATGGGGCCTTCGTCGTCGAGAACGGGCTGCGCCTCGGCGGCGCTGACGGGAACGAGCGCGGGTTTTTCCGCGCCAAGTGCGCTGACCAAATGCTCTTCGGCTTTGGCGGTGTTCACGAAGGAAAACCTTGTGAGCAAGTTGGTGTCCCAGCCGAGCGCGATGGCGACAACGCCGACGATTACCGCGACACCAAGGGCGCGGCGGATCCAGACGTCGAAAGACAGAGAGCGTTTCATGGCGGAAAAAACCTTCTTTCCTGCAAGGAGCGCGATGCCGAGAGAAGTGGCGGCGCCCAATGCGTAAGATAGCAGCAAAAAAGATGAACGCACGCCGGGGCCTTGAATCGCGGCGCCGGTCAAAATCAGGCCGAGGATAGGGCCGGCGCAAGGGGCCCAAAGCAGTCCGGTGGAAATTCCCAGGACGAAAGATTTTCCGACGCTGGCTTCGGACGAAGGACCGCCTTGAATTTTCGCCCCGGCCCGAACCAGCGGGCGAGTAAGCGCTTCGGCGAGCGAAGGGAAAAGCAGGGTGAGTCCCAACACAAGAAATATGACGATTGCAACGTAGCGGCCGCCCTGGTTGAGGCGAACGACCCAGTGACCGCCGAAAGCGGCTGCGGTGGCGACAAGCGCGAAAGTGAGCGCCATGCCCGTGAGCAGCGGCAGGCCGGAACGGCGAAAGGGCTGGTCGGCGCGCGAGAACACGAACGGGAGCACCGGAAGGATGCACGGGCTGAGGATCGTCAGCACGCCGCCCACAAACGCTAAGAGATAGATAAGCATCGTCGTATAGCTCTAGTACGCTTTTCAGGGTGCCGATGGATTGGAGCGGAGCCGCGCCGGATTTCGCTCCTAACCCATCATTTTACAATCAAATGGCGCTCGAGTCGCGGGGCGGATGCTGTAATCTATGCGGCTGGGAGCACCATGATTCCGAAGCTATTGGATGTGCGGGGCATCGAGTTGGATGCGCAGACACGCTGCGAGCATTACCACGGGCCGACGGACATCATCGCGATCAAGATGAAGTGCTGCGGCGTGTATTACGCGTGCAGGGACTGCCACGAGGCGCTCGCGGGCCATGCGATCGAGGTGTGGCCGGAGAGCGAGTGGGAGCAAAAGGCGATACTTTGCGGGGCCTGCGGCGCGGAGTTAAGCATACAGCAGTACATGGAGTGCGAATCCCGCTGCCCGAGATGCGGCGAGCGGTTCAATCCTGGGTGCAGAAAACATTATCATTTTTATTTTGGCGCGAGAGAGGCTACAAACGCCCCATGAGGACGAGGATAGGGCCGCAACAAGGCAGAAGGCTCGGCGAAAATTCCGCCGAAAGGGAAATTCGTCACATCTCGGAACTTTTTGTCGCGGCTAAAGCCGCGACCCACAAAGATTACCAGAGGGTAGGTCGGACGTTGGCAGAGCCAACGACGCCCGCCTATCCTTCGTTTCTCAGGATAAAAAGGCGGCTGCTGCAAAGGCAAGATGCCGGGCTGAAGTCCGGCGCTACAAAGGCGCAGGCATAACTGCGCCGGTGCGGGAGGATACTGCGATGAATTTTCGTTTCTGTTACGGTTCCGCGATGCGGTCACTTAGCGTCAGTGTGGCTCTGCTTGCACTCGCGGCGCTGGCCCCGGGCGCTGCGCGGGCGCAGCAGATCACGACCACGAAGGTGATTTTCTTTGTTACGGATCCGAGCGGTGCTGCAATCGGTAGCGCAACGATCGTTTTGGGGATGCCTTCTAATACGCCAGGGACGAAAACAGACGAGTACGGCCGTCTATCCGTGGATTTGCCGATCGGAGCGCAGTACAATTTTCCCGTCTCCGCGCCCGGATACGTCAGCGACTACGCTTACATCGATCTCACCTCAGCCGAGCTTCCGGCTGACGACACGAAGAACGTGACAGTTGTGCTTCACTTGGACGACCGTCCTTCGCAAACCGCGCAGACCGCCCCCGATTCCAAGGCTTCGCTGCTGATCACGGGCGATGCAAAACATGCTCCCTTGAATCTTTCGCTCGCCGAATTCCGCGCGCTGCCGCACGTGGACGTCAAGGTGCACAACGGGCACACCAACACCGACGAAACTTACTCCGGAGTTCCGCTCGTTGTGCTGCTGGCCAAGGTGGACGCGCCGCTCGGAGAGAATTTGCGCGGCAAGGCGCTAACCAACTTCGTGGTCGCTACTGGCTCGGACGGCTACTCCGTGGTGCTGTCTCTCGCGGAGGTCGATCCCATGTTTCATGACGGCCAGATCGTAGTAGCTGACTCTCGAGATGGCCAGCCGCTCACGACTTCCGGTCCGTTCCAATTGATTGTCTCCGAAGACAAGCGTCCGGCCCGCTGGGTTCGAAACCTCGTTTCTATCGCGGTGCAAAGTATCCACTGACGAAAGGCCTCACTGCTTGTGGAATAGCCCAGCTCACCGCAGTCTTTTCTCTTGCAGAATAAAACCGTTTATTTGCGAAGAGTGTGCTGTATTGCACGGAAAAGACCGGGGATTGCGTCTATCGTGAGCGTATGGCGAATAACAACGGGAAGAAGGGCCGGGCTCGCGTGGCGCGCGAAGGCGTCGAGTTTAGGAATGGGAAGAGAGGCACGAGTAATGCGACCCTCAACAGTGGGGCGAATCAGAGCGGGAAAAAACGGCGGGCCGAGGCGACTCTGGCAAGCGTGGTAAAAGAAATGGACAAGCCCCGGTTGGCTGCATCGGTGGAGCGAGAGATCAGCAAAAAGAATCGACCGGCAATTTTAGAGGGTGTGCAAAAGTGAACAGAAAACCAGGAGGCGGAGATTTAGAGTCCTCAGCACGAGGGAGGCGAACATGAGCAAACCAGAATGGGGATGGCAGGATCACTACCTGGAAGCGTTCCTGGAGACAAACCCGGACAACCTCGTTGAGCGGGTTGAGGCCGCCGAGAGTGCAATCTATTTGCGCACGAAAGAGCTGGCCTCAAGCGCGGACACGAAACCGGAGTGGCAGGCGATCGCAGATGCGATGGCGGGTTTGGCCATTCTCAAGAGAGAGATCAAATCCCAGAATGGAAACGGGATGTCCGCCGGGCGGAGCCCAAGCGAAACGATGGATGCGAATCATTTGTCGCGGGCGACAAGAAATTAGGCAGGCTGGTTTTTCTTTTAACCAGCTCGACATGTTCCGCGCAGGCGATTCAGCGGATCAGTCCTGCTCAGTCGGACCTAAGATTCTTGAAAGTAGCAGAACAACGCAGAGCAAAATCAAACCCCGCACGCTCTAGACCGCGAAACGAGTTTCGCTAGCGCACCGGATCCGCCTTCTGATCTTACGAGGTGGCCGCGGCGGCAGTGGAAAGCTGCTGCATTAGCGCCAACTGGTCCCAATTGTCCCAGCCACGAACGATCTTGCCATTTTCGATCTGCGCAATGGTGATGCCCGTGACGCGAACTTTCTTGTTGGTGGCCCGAATACCGAGGTGGTCGCCGGTATGAGTCATTACGCCGGACCAACGGACCACGACGCTGTTGTCCGCGCCGAAAGCGTCTTCGATGGTGATTTTAATATCTGGAAACGCGCCGCGAATGCGATTGAAGAGCGTGACGAAATCACGAGGCCCGCGTAATTCTTTGCCGGGTTGGTCCTGTCCAATGGCAATCGCATTTTCAGCCATGAGGTCGTAGATGGTTTGAACGCGTCCCTCGTTCCAAACTTCCTTGAACCAGCGCCGCATCAGTACAATATTTTCTTCGACGGACACAGGACACCTTCCTTGTGAGGACGCCGGGGTTGGTTCGGTCGATAGACGTTCCTCCACCGCGCTGGTATACCACGAAGTCACGGTGCAAGCTAGTTTCAGGCGCGGGAGGCTTGCGAGCGTTCCGGGTAGTCGAGTTTGGCGACGGTGGGCGGCTGCGCTTCCTTCGACGCGATCACAAAAATCAAAAGAGCCGGCGAGACGCCGGCGCTACGAAAACCGAGGCTAGCCGAGGGCACGGAAATGGATTGGGGCTGACTTTATCATCCTTGTGGAACGCGCTTGGAGCGCAACCGTTTGTAGATCGCTGATGTCGCCATTCCTACGCCGACAGCGATCCAAGCTCCCAGCCCATAGAGCAACATGCTTGAAGACGATGCGAGCGCAGCGCAAACCGCACAGAATAGAACGAAGAACAGAATTATCGCCCAGATCAGTTTCGCGGAATTTGTATGGCGATCACTAGTGCAGAATCTTCGCTCTAACCAGCGGCCTATCCCATACCACAGGAAGGGGACCACGAGAATTACAGGAAGGAGTTGCAAATATTGCGGGCGGTTCGGCCACAAACTGTTGAGAAGCCAATCAAGAAACGAGCCGATGAGAAAGGCAGGCATGTTCAGAATTAACGTGAACTTAAGCGGCCACGGCCATATGTGAAAAACCACGGTCGAGGCCCAACCGAGAGAACGGTTGAGGATTTGAACACGCTGCCACTCGCCCCAGGCGCCGAAAACGATTGCAATGAGAGTTTGTGTGATGGGCAAAGCCCGGCGAAATTGAGTTTGTAAGGTCATGCAGTGTCAGTATCCGTATTAGACACCGCCAGGACAGTCATGGGAATGCTCGCGGATTCCCTGGGCCCATTGGGCATGACGCATTCCGCGTGTCGGAACAAAAGGCGAAATGCAACTTCTTTCCGGAGGGGGTGTTTAACCTGATAGACGCGGACGAAGGTAATCGGAAGCGTCTGACAGAAGAGAGAATGGAAAGGACTTACGGGCTCAGAAGGGGCCCAAAAATGAAATACTTTATAATGCTGGCGTTGCTTGGTACTTGTTTAGTAGGGGCACCGAACGCGAAGGCACAAGTTGCAGTGGGAGTGGGAATCGGCGCGCCGGCCTATGGTCCAGCTCCGGTTTGCGCGTATGGCTACTACGGATATTATCCGTATGCGTGCGCGCCTTACGGCTACTACGGGCCTAGTTGGTTTAGTGGCGGGTTGTTTATCGGAGCAGGACCGTGGTTCCGCGGCGGGTTTGGATACAGGCCGGGATTCGGATGGGGTCGGCCTGGATTCGGATGGGGCCGCCCTGGGTTCGGCGGACGACCTGGGTTCGGTGGCAGGCCAGGATTTGGTGGCCGGCCGGGAATCGGCGTACGTGGATCGGCGGGCAATGGATTCCGCGGCAGTGTCTCACGCGGAGGCAGCTTCCACAGTGGTAGCGTTCACGGCGGAGGCGGCTTCCACGGTGGCGGCAGCGCACATGTCGGAGGCGGCTCGCATGGGGGAGGCGGTTCGCATGGGGGCGGTCACGGCGGCGGACACAGGTAAGATTCAACAGTAACCATAGGCCGCCCGGCTAAAGGCGGCCGCTACAAAATCGAACGGCCGGCAGGAAACTCTGCCGGTCGTTTTTTTGTTCCCGCCCAGATCAAGGGCAAAAGGTTCAGTTTCCGACGACGAAAAGTTGGCCGTTGTTTTGGGTGTAGATCTTGCCGTCGGGGCCGATGGAGATGGGAGTGTAGGCGGCACCGATGGCTGAGTTGAGGAACATTTTTCCGCTGGGGGCGGTGAAGATTCCGGAATGAGCTTGCGGCAATTCGTAAACGTAGCCGTCTTCGCTGTTGACGTAAACATTGCCGAGCATGTCGATCGCAGGCATGTTGATGCACCATTCGTAGCCGTTGGGATGTTCGTCGTCGATGGTGGTGCTTTGGAACTGCCATTCAATGTTGAGAGAGGCATCGAGCTGGGTGATGTAATACGGGCCGGCCGGAGTGGAGGTACAGACCGGGCTATCGGCGCTGCAATAAGCCGTTGAGGGGTAGTGGTTGTCTTTGATGACCACGGAGAAAGTGTTGTCGTGAGCCCAAACGCCGGGCGTGGAATCCCATCCGAATCCGTAGGCGCCGAGATAATTTCCCGAGGAGTCGAAGCGGAAAAGATGACCGCGCGAAAAATTGTAATTATCCAGCGCGCCAAAAACCACGGAACCGTCGGGCAAGACGGTGGGCGAGGACGACGCCTCGTCAATCACGTAGCCCGATCCCGGCGCATTCGTTGTGGGATCAACTCCGACGGTGGTGCCGAAGAGGCAGGAGTTCGGCTCGTTGGTGACGCCAGAGGCGGCAATGGGCAAAAGAACGCCGCATCCATCCGTGAGGCGATTTTGAAGTGAAGCTTGCCATTTGGGCGACAGGTCAGCGGTATTCACGGCGAGCAAGTAGCTGGCTAAATTATCAAAATGCGCGCGGCTGACGGTGTAAACCGTGGTGCCATCCGCAGAGACGGCGGGCGCGACGTTGATTCCAGGCCGCTGCGAACCGCAAGCATAGGGAAAAAACGGAGCGACGGCGGTCGGGCTTGGCGGCCAAGGAAACGCGGGCTGAGGAACCTGATTACCAAAAGTCCCGGGGCAAGTGAGTGAGGTCCCTGGGGGTGCGCCGGGGTTAAGAGAAGCGAAGGTCGCAAAGGTGGAGGTATCGTCTGGCGCAATCTTTACCAGCCAGGCGCCGACGGCGTCGTTCTGGTCCCAAGGATTGCCGACGATATTCAGTTCGATCACGTTGTAATAGATATTGCCATTCGCGTCGGCGGTGAGCGGGCCGGCGACGAAAGTGTTTGCATCGGTCATGCTGGGAATGGCGACGAAAGGCTTGATGTGCGAGACGGCGACCCCGGTCGTTTTGTTCACTTTCCATACGGCGCCGGCCGAGGATGGGACGTAAATAAAATTGTTGGCGTCCACCGGGTGGAAAACAGGTTCCCAACCTTCCAGTCCGGCAAATCCCTGGCCGAAATTCGTGGCGTTGGGTTCCGGAACCCAATCGGTGACAAAGCTCCATGCTTGCACGAGTTGGCCGTTGACCCAGCTATAACGCACCTCGTACCAGTCCATGGTGTTCCAGGTGTTGGGACCGCAAGCTGAGCCGGTGGTCCAAGCGCCAACCGGGTTACAGGAGTTGTACACGCCGTCCTTCATGACCATGTAGGTGTCGGTTCCGTCAGTGATGGGCGCCTGTTCGTGGACGGTCAACGCCGGCTCGCCGAAGAGCGGAGCGTTTTCGTTTTTTTCCTGGTCGACGAACGGGTCGTAAGGGATATTCGCGAGAATATTATCCAAACTCTGCCCGGTAACCGCGACCATTCCGGAGTGCTGCGGATTCGATCCCCATTGCGGCCAAAATGGGGCGTTCGATGCGGTTTGCGAGCCGACGACAAAAGTGACCGTAATGACCGCGGGCGAATCTTGAGCGACCGTAGCGGTTACGGTTATGTGTCCGACGTAAGTTCTCGGCGCAAGTGCTCCGACGACGGCGAGTATTTGCAAAGTTTGCGGAGCAATGCCGCTGGTAGGCGTGACGCTAAGCCACGACGGAGCGTCGGATGCAGCAGTAAAAGTGAGAACGCCAGTGCCAGCGTTGGTCACGCTAACGGATACGGGCGCAGGATCTGTTTCGCTGCCCTGAACGGCAACAAATGGGATGGCGTTCGTCGAGAGGACCAGAATGGGAGCGGGCTCGGTCGTGTGGTGGTGGCCGCTACCACCACCGCATCCAGCGAACAAGGCCGCGAGCACGCAGAGGATCGCTGCTGGAAAGAAAGTTGCGCCGAAATGGCGCGCTCGTGCCAAGCGAAACGGTCCCAAGATCCGATTCATAATATTCTCCCCGCACCGCCTGATGCGGAAATGCCACTACCGGGAGCGTACGTTACTATGGCGGGGAATCGCAAGGTGCGCGAATTTATCACCACAGTTCGAGGTACGCAAACGATTCAATCGGCTGCCTTTCATGTTCCAAGCGCGCTTGCTGGGTGCAATGCGGATGCTTGTAGGGCGCCGCGTATCCTCCCTGGGTCAGCTCAACTAGTTAATTGCGATGCGGTGATACACTGGCTGTTACCATGAGCGGTCTGCGGTGCGAGCGATCTTTCATGACGAACTTCAATTCCTCCTTCGGAGAGCGGCAAAGCAAGCAGCCATCAGGCGAACGAGCGGACGTTCCTGGCGTGGATTCGCACGAGCATCAGCATTATCGTATTTGGATTTGTGGTGGCGAAGTTTGGAATTACGTTGCGCGAATTCCTGCGAGTCCAAGGAGCCACCGAGCACGAGAGCGGCGTGTCTCTGGTTATCGGCGTGGGATTTATAGCGATGGGGATTTTCATGGCGCTGGCGGCTTGGTTTCGGTACCAAGGCACCATGCGGCGAATAGAGACGGGAGACTTTAAACCCGCACGTGCAATTGTGACGGTGTTGACGGTTGTTGCCGCGGTATTCGGGATAATTTTGGCGGTGTATTTAATTTATACCGCGCGAGCGCTTTAGTGCAGTTCATTCGTAGCGGAGAGCTTTGATGGGATCCACCCGCATGGCGCGGCGGGCGGGCAGGTAGCTGGCGAGCAGAGCGATGGCGACCAGGGAGCCGGCCGCTAGCGCGAGCGTTTCCACATCGTTCGGCTTTAGGCCGAAGAGGAGCTGCTGCACCAGGCGCGCTACCGAGATTGAGGCGATTACTCCCGCTCCAACGCCTACCGCAAGCAAGGCAGCGACATCACGCATCACGAGATTCATGATCGAGCGCGGTTGCGCGCCGAGAGCCATGCGGATTCCGATTTCGCGCGTTCGTTGGGTTACCACGTAGGCCATCACGCCGTAGAGTCCGTAGCGGTTAGCAGAGAGCGAGGCCGCCGAAGAAACCCGAGAGAGTTGCCAGCAGGCGTTCCTGCGCCAGAGAATCGTCCACTTCTTGCGCCAGCGTTGTGAATTTCAACGACGCGCCTTTGTTTAGGCGTCCTATCGCGTCACGCACGGCCGGAATCATCGCCGCGGGGGTGACGCCCGTGCGCAGTTCGAAGACACTGGTTTCCGGCACCTGGGACATTTGCGAGAGTGGAACGTAGGCGAAAGCGAGATTGTCTTCCCGTAGAGTATCGTATTTCGAATCTCTCACCAGGCCGACGATTTGGACCGGGTTTGAAGACATCAAAGTTGAATCCTTATTGCGAAAATATTGTCCGATGGGATTTTTATCGGGAAAGTACTGCCGCGCCATGGTTTCGCTCACGATCGCAACCGGAGGCGAACCGGCGGTGTCACGGGCGTCAAAAACTCGGCCCGCGAGTACAGGGGTGCGCAGCGTCGCAAAATAGTCCGGCGTGATCCAGTTGAACCAAACGAGCGGTTCCTGTCCCGCGGGTACCTTTTGGCCTTCGACTTCGATGTCGTCGTTCCATCCCATGCCCGAAAGGGGCGCCATCCAATCTTGCGAGGCGGAAGTCACTCCGGGGATGGCTTTCAGGTGAGCGAGAGCCTGATCGTAAAACGCAATGTACGCGGTGGGAGAAATGTTGGCATTGTGAATATTTGTGGTGACCAGGAGAACATTTTGGCGGTCGAAGCCGGGGTCGAGCGTGACGAGATTGCGGAAGCTGCGCACGAACAAACCAGTGCCGACGAGAAGAATCAACGAAAGAGCGACTTGGAGGGCGACGATCCAGCGTCCGGAATGGAAGCGCGAACGATTGGCGTCGCCTTGGACTGCTACGCCTTTGATGGCGGAGGTCAACGAAACGCGCGTGGCGCGGAATGCGGGCAAGATGCCGAAGAGAAGTCCGGTGAGAAGGGCGATGCCGATGGTGAAGCCGAGCACGCGCCTGTCCATCGAAAGGTCGAGAAATACCTGGTTCTGTTTGGTGGAGACAAAACGGACAAGCAGCGCCCCGCCCCATTTGGCGAACAGCACTCCCAGCAATGCGCCGGTGGCGGAAAGCAAAATGCTTTCGGTGAGCACTTGGCGAATCAATCTGGTGCGGGAAGCTCCGAGCGAAAGGCGAACGGCGATTTCTTTTTGCCGTGCGGCGGCGCGAGCGAGAAAAAGACTGGCGATGTTGGCGCAAGCGATGAGCAGGACGAGCGCGACGATGACCATGAGCATTTCGAGAGGTTGTTTATATTGGAGGCGCAGCCCGGAAACGCCGGTTCCGGCGGGGGTGGTGACGAAGGTTCGTTTCAAGAAGCTCTGCTGCATGTCGGGCTTCCAGTGCAGCGGAAGGGAAGCAGCGAAGACTTGCGGCGCGAGAACGGCGAGGCCAGCCTGGGTCTGCTCGGCACTTTGGCCATGTTTCAAGCGGCCGATGACGCGGAGCCACCAGTCCGCACGCTCGTCGAGGCCTGAGTTCTTTCCGTTGATGATGGCTTCAGCACAAATCGGAATAGCTACATCGAAGCGCGAGCCGACGTTGGTGCCGAAAAAATTGGGAGGAGTGACGCCGATAATCGGGAAGGAGTGACCGTCGAGTTGAATTTGCGAGCCGATCGCGGTCGCGGCTGCACCGTAATGCTGCTGCCAGAAACCATAACCTAGTACGGCGACGCCGCCGCATGCGCGCGTGTCGTCAGAGGGGGTCATGAGTCTGCCGACGAGAGGGCGCACGCCGAGGACGTTGAAATATTCGCCGCTGACGTAAATTCCATTCACGTTTTGAGCTTCGCCGCCGTTGGCCAAGTCGAAATTGCGCCCGGACCAGGCCACTACGCCCGCGAAAACATTTTGGTGGTCGCGTAACTGCTCCCAAATGGGATTGGTGTAGGAATGGTTGACCAAGCTGCCTTGCTTGGGTGTCCGCATTCCCAGCGATACCAACTGTTCGGGATTTTGTACCGGCAGCATTCGCAGCATGACGCTATCGAGGAGGCTGAAAATTGCGGTGTTGGCGCCGATGCCGAGAGCAAGGGAAAGCAGAGCGACGGCGGTAATGACCGGCGTTTTGCGTAGGAGGCGCACGCCGAAGCGGACGTCCTGCCAGAGGGTTTCGAGCCGGCCCCATCGCCACTGATCCTGTGTCGCGTCTTGAATTAATGCGGCGTTGCCCAATTCGCGGCGGGCGGATGCGGCGGCTTGAGCGGCAGGTTCGCCGCGGGCTTCGCGGTCGCTCGCGGCCATTTGCAAATGGGACTGGAGTTCTGCGTCGAGGTCTTGCTTGCGCTTGTCGCGAGGGTCGGATGGGAATTTCATGCTTCGCTCTCCCGGCTGGGATTCAGGATCCCGGAGATGGCTTCGGAAATTTGGGCCCAGCGGGAGCGTTCTGACGCCAACTTCTTTTTGCCCGCGGCGCTTAGGCGGTAGACGCGGACGCGCTGGTTGTTGTCTGACGTTTTCCATTCGGCGGCGATTAATTTCTGGCGCTCGAGGCGGTGGAGGGCGGGGTAGAGCGAGCCGGTGTCCACTTGCAGGACGTCGCCGGAGTTGGCGCGGATTGCCAAGGCGATGCCGTAGCCGTGCTGGGCGCCCCAGCGGAGGGTTTGCAGGACGAGAAGGTCCAGGGTGCCTTGCAGGAGTTCGATGCGGTTGTGGTAGCGTTTGGTCATGGCGCCTCGGGGTGTAGGGAGTCTACATCTAAGGTGTAGACGGGCTACATGCCGGTCATGTTAGCACGATGAAGGCCGAATTGTGGGTCGGAGGAAAACAATTGGCGGGGAGGGGTTTAGCAAGAACTTAAGAGCCGGCCCTTCCTGCTTCAGGGTAAACCGGCGCTATGAAAGACAACACCGCACATCAAAGGCAAAATGCCAGGATAAAGCCGGGCGCTACGAAAACATTTACGCGGATTCATACCACGGCGTAGGTCAGCATGACGATGCCGGTCTTGTAGATTTTGTGGGCGGTCAATTTTAGCTTGGCCTGCTTGGCTGGAGAGGCGAGCAGGGGGATTCCTGCGCCGAGGAGGATGGGGATTACGCCGACTTCCACTTTGTCCACGAGCTTCGCGTCAAGAAAACTTTGGAAGAGAGAGCCGCCGCCGAATAGCCAGATGTCCTTGCCGGGTTTGGCGCGAAGGGAAGCGACGGTTTCTTCGGGCTTGCCGGCCAAGATGGTCACTTCGGGGTAGTCGCGCGGGCGCAACGTCTTGGAAAAAACAAACAGCTCCATGCCGGGAATTTTAGTGCGGCCCTGCTGCACCAAAAGCTCGAACGTTCGGCGACCCATGAGAAGTGTGTCGAACTGAGCGAAGAGCGCGACAAAATCAATGTCGGGATCCATGATGATCCAGTCGAACTCACCGTTGGGGCCGGCGATGTAACCGTCGAGGCTCATGGCAACGTGGTAGCAAATTGGGCGCATGGAACCTCCTGGGTAAATTCGCAAAACAGCGAGATGAGGATTATCGCGCAGGTTGGTAAGGGCTGGCGAGCAAGATTTTTGAGGGGCGAGAAAGCGCGTCTTATGATGGCTGTCGCGCAGCCTTGGGGTGATTTTTCAAGAGACGTTTTGCGCGAAACAGGATCGAGGATTACGGAGTTTCCGGGAGGGAGTAGTCGAAGGCGTAGGAATGCTTGCCGCGTCGATGATTACGGTGAGCTTGCCGGATGGCCGGTGAGTCGGCCGGTACCGAGCGGGACGACGGTGATGCTTTGCACCGGGGCGCCGCGGGTCAGGGTGCCGCTGTGCTGGAGGACGAAGCTGCCGGTAAGGCCGTTCAGCTTTCCGGTGACGCGTTCAATGGCGACGTAGCCGGCTGAACCTTTCACGTCGGTGCCGGCGGTGAGCATGGTCCTGATTGTCGTGCGCTGCGAAAAGCGGACGGCGCCATAACATGCATATGGGTCTGTGTTAACTTGCTGGCACACTTCATGAGTGGAAAGAAATCGTTGCTGGCTAGCTCCTTGCTCGCTTGCCTGCCCATCTCCTTGTCCATCGTCATGGGAACTACCGTGAGCATGTGGGCCGGGGCGCAAAGTGCGGGCAGGTCAGCGGCGCAGGAGAAGGCGGCGGAGCCGCTACGAGTAGAGTCGAGCATGGTGCTGTTGGAGGCGACGGTAAAGGACAAGTCGGGCAAGCTGATTGGTGGATTGACCGCGGACGATTTTATTGTGATGGACGACAGCTTTCCGCAGACGATCTCCTATTTCAGCCGCGACGAACTGCCGCTAGCGGTGGCGCTGGTGGTGGACGTGAGCGAGTCGATTGTTCCTTACTTCGACCAACTGCACGATTCCATGCAAACCGTGCTTGCGGCATTGAAGCCCGAAGACCAAGTCGCGCTGTTTACCTTTTCCAATGTGGTGGAGAAGCGGGCGGACTTGACGGCGGACAAAGGCGCAATCGCCGAACGGCTCGAAGGGCTCACCGTGGGAGGGAGCACGAATCTGAACGACGCGCTGTATGAAGCTGCGCGTTACCTAGGCGAACGCGCGCCGGCGATGCGGCGAGCGATTATTCTGGTGAGCGACAACGTGCCTTCGCAGGAAGGAAAGTTTTCGCCTAAAGATGTGGAGAACGAGATCTTGAAGGCGGACACGGCGGTGTACAGCTTAAAAATTCCGGGTGAAAATTCAGCGGGGGTGCAGCTATACATCGAGCAGGCACATGGGCAGCTTGTGAACGTAGCCAAACTCGTGCCGCACACGGGCGGAGAAATTATTGAAGTAGGCAAGGAAGGTTCTCTGGGGCTGGCTTTCGCTGCGATCATCCAGAGGACTGAAGGCGCGATACACGATGGGGTACACGCCAGTCGGCCATGCGCTACAAGATGGGCGATACCATCGGGTTGAAGTGGCGCTTGCGCCAGGACGCTGCAAGGACTGCCGAGTGGAAACCAAACGCGGTTATTTCGGAACGCAGCCGACGAAACGAATAAATAGTTTGCGCGCGTTAGACAGGGGTCGCCGGGAGCGGCTGCGCGCTGGAAACGCTGAGGCGGGAGAAGCAACCTTAATTACTCTCGACTAATCCGACTGCAAAAGAATGCCCACCCCGGGCGAACAGCCGAAGCAACGATTGAGCGCGGTTTGTTTGTGGGATCGATTAAAGAACATCCGCATGCGTCTTACGGAGCGAAGCCTTTGCAGGATTGCCTGCTTTTCGGCGCTGGCGTAACATGCAACGCCAGTGACTGACTCCGCTCTCCATTACTGGGCAGTGCAATTTCACATTATCGCATCCTGGAAAAACTGGGCGGCGGGGGAATGGGTGTGGTGTACAAGGCTGAGGACACCACGCTGGGCCGATTTGTCGCGCTGAAATTTCTTCCTGAAGATGTGGCGCAAGATCGTCAAGCGCTGGAACGATTCCGGCGCGAAGCGCGCGCTGCCTCGGCTTTGAACCATCCGAACATCTGCACGATTCACGAGATTGGCGAAGACGGCGGACGCTCGTTCATCGCCATGGAATTCATGGAAGGGACACGCTGAAGCATCTGATTTCCGGCAGGGCGGTTCCGCTGGAGGAATTGCTGAGTTGGGTATACGAGATTACAGATGCGCTGAACGCGGCGCACGCGAGAGGGATCGTTCACCGCGACATCAAGCCGGCGAATATTTTTGTGACCAAGCGGGGTCACGCGAAAATTTTGGATTTTGGTTTGGCGAAACTTTCTCCAGTGGCCGAAGGAGTGGGAGTTTCCGGGCTGCCGACGGCGACATCGGACGAGCATTTCTGACCAGTCCTGGGACGGCGGTGGGGACGGTGTCGTATATGTCGCCGGAGCAGGCGCGCGGCAAAGAGCTCGATGCACGGAGGATTTGTTTTCACTTGGCGTGGTGCTCTACGAAATGTGTACCGGGGTTTTGCCGTTTCGCGGAGATACTTCGGCGGTAATTTTCGAAGCGATCCTGAACCGCGCGCCGGTGCCGCCGGTGCGACTGAATCCGGATCTGCCTCCCAAGCTAGAAGAGCTGATCAACAAAGCTCTGGAGAAAGATCCGAAGCTGCGTTGCCAGAGCGCGGCGGAGATTCGCGCGGACCTGGAGCGGCTGAAGCGGGATTCCAGTTCGGCGCGGCATGCAGCGTTATCCGGGGATTCGGGTTCTTCGGCTGCGGCTTCGCCGGCTGGATCCGCCCGCACATCTGTTGCAACGGTATCTCTAGCGGCGACGGAATCGGAACGGGCGTCCGCCGCTGGCGTTGCCGCGGATTCTACGCGGCCTTCGCTGGCGCGAAGGCTGATTGTTCCCGGCGTGACATTGCTGCTGATACTTCTTGCCGGCGCCGGTTGGCTCTACTGGCGCGGTTTTTTCCGCGCGGGTATGGCAGCGACTGCTTTTCAAAATCCGGCGATCTCCAGCTTAACATCCGACGGCAACGTGACCGTCGTCCGCATTTCGCCTGACGGCCGCTATCTCGGATATATTTCAAATGCGCGCGGACGCTACAGCCTGTGGGTGCGTCAAATGGATGTTGCCAGTGCAGTTCAAATACTTCCACCCGGTACGGCCGAAATTTCCGATCTTACCTTCACTCCGGACGGGAACTTTTTGGATTATGCTTCGAACAGCGCGAATGACATCAGCGCGAAGGTGTATCAGGTTCCCGTTCTCGGCGGAACGCCGCGCCTGATTGTCGATTCCTCTGATACAGGCGTTTCTTTTTCACCCGATGGTCGCCAGATGGTCTATCAGACCCTTGATTCAGCGTCGGGCGAAGAGCGTCTCATGCTGGCAAATGCGGACGGTAGCGGCGCGAGAAAACTCGCGGTACGAAAGGCTTCGGAAAACTTCTCTCCTACGGCGAAGTGGTCACCAGACGGCCGGCACGTTGCGGCTTTCGTTGTAGGTCCCGATCCTAACGGAAACAATTTCAGTTTGGTGGAGATTGATGTCGCGACTGGCTTGGAGAAACCCGTGCGGGGGCCGCGTTGGCGTTTTGTCAGTGACTTTGCATGGCTCCCGGATGGCAGCGGATTTCTAGTCGCAGCTGAAAAGAAGACCGGCGTACCCCTGCAACTATGGATCGTGAGCTATCCTGGGGGCAAAGTGCGTCGCGTCTCTAATGATTTAAGCGACTATTACTCGGTTTCGGTGTCGGGGGACGGCCGAACAATCGTCGCCTCGCAAATGAACCGTGTGAGCGACATCTGGGTAGGTCCGGCCAACTCGCCTGACAATGCAAAACAAATCTCATCGGGCAGGCTGGATGGCAGTCATGGGATCGCCTGGACTCCCGATAACCGGATCGTTTACGTCGCCATGCCCTTAGAGGCGTGGGAGTTCTTCGTCACCGATGCAGACGGAGGAAATAACAAGCAGCTCACGTTTGACGGTCGCTTTCGCGAGGATCCCACCGTTTGCGATCACGGTCGCGCTGTCGTCTATGCCACTGACATGGAAGGACCCTACCAACTCTGGAAGCTCGACCTGCAGAGCGGAGTTTCGAGCAAGCTTACGAGTGGGTCCGGCGAGCAGGCACCGGCATGCGATGCGGCGGGCGAATGGGTGTGGTACCTGGGACAAACTGCCAGCGGCTCCTCTCGCATTTTCAAGATTCCCATTGCCGGAGGAGCAGCGGTGCAAGTTTCCGATCGCGTGGCCATCGCTGA
This sequence comes from uncultured Acidobacteriota bacterium, assembly GCA_963830375.1. Lineage (GTDB taxonomy): Bacteria > Acidobacteriota > Terriglobia > Acidiferrales > UBA7541 > Palsa-295. The sequence goes on along the minus strand of CAWHMJ010000006.1, from coordinate 246,425 downwards.
GCCAATGGTCTCTGCCGACGGCGAGCACATCGCGTTTCAATCTGCCGGCAAGAACGGAAGGATCGTGGCTGTGAATATAGTGCACGGCGTTGAATCGAAGTCCGATCTCGAACTTGCCGAGACTTTCGAGCCCACTAATCGTATCGCGCGTTGGATTCCGGGGCAGGCCGCCGTCGCGTTTGTGGATATTCGAACCGGCGAGCAAAATCTTTGGACGAAGCAGCCTGCCGCGGGTGCGCCGGAGAAACAGTTGACCCACTTCAGTAGCGGCGAAATTTTCGACGTGCGCTATTCCCTGGACGGGAAATACATCGCCATTGCACGCGGGTCGATCAAAAGCGACGCCGTGCGGTTCACCGATACCAGCAAATAACGGAGTAAGAGACCACGAACTGCCCTATTCGTCCGGCTCGTCGGGCAAGGCTTTGGGTAAGTAATCCACGAGATCGGGGACGGACATCCCTACGATAGAAGCTTTTCCGTGAGCGATTCGATACGCTTCCACAGGGCTGTCAGATTCAACTTTTCCGGAAGAGATGTCCCAACTCGCATTGGCCATAAAGAAGTCGCCCTGTGCCTCGTACAATAACTGCAAAAAATATTTGTGACCGGGCTGCAAGCCTCGCTGCTGGGGTTCTATCCGCGAAGTGAAGATTTTGCCGTTGGGCGATTCTATGCGTCCTCCGGCAATAGCGGCGTCAACAAGCGCTCCGCTCGAGAGCGACAGCCCCTTAGGCTTTTTGAAGACTTGCTCCACGCGGAAATTCATTTCGGTGTAAATCAATTCGTATTCGTGGCCGATAGCGTACACGTGGAAGTTTTCGAAGGTGGCGATAACCCACGTGGCTCCCTTCACGGCAGAGAATTCCGGGCTATCTGCTAAGTAAGCTCCGGGGCTTGTGAACATTGCACCACCAGCGGCCTCGGCGGCTTTCTTCTCGTCGCGATAAGTCCCCAGGGGAACCTTCCAGAAGGCGTCGCGCTGCTCACGCAGAGTCGGATTCACGGTATCGAGTTGCGATTCGAGGTTTGCGGCGGCGAGCTGCCATTTATTCGCGGCGTTGGTGAAATCGGGCTGGGAGGGATGGAGCGAAGGCTGCGACGGAGGGCAAGGACAGTCCAGCGATGAAGAAGCGTTCTGCGACCAAAGAGGCGGAACAGCGCATAATGCGGCGACAAAAGAGGCTGTCAAGATGAACAAGCGTAGGAACCTAATGCTCATAAAAAGCTCCTGGTTGTGCGTCTCGCGGGCCGATGATTGCTTTGAAGCTGCGATCGGGACGAGTGTTGCTTTTAGTTGGACGGAAAAGAGGAACTAGACGGGACAGGAGTTTGCACGCGGCGCGCTATTTGACCGGGTAGCCGAGGAGGTAGGTCACGGTGACGAAGCCGCGGGGTTCTTCGCCTACTTCCCAGACGTAACCGTCGGCGTGAAGTGAGGCGATCATTTCCCGAAGCTGTTTGATGGGGTAGGCGTGCAGGCTGGAGATTACGCCGTCGTAAAACAAGACGAAGGGAACCACGGGAAGGATGTAAGTCCAGAAAAGGCGGGAAAAACGGAAGGGGCGAATGAATGGCGCCGTAATAAGGGCGCCGAAAAACATGAGAACGGTCTGCGCGATGGTGACCGGATGGCGGCGAGCAGCTTCAAAAATTCCGATACCTTGGTGATTGTCCACAGCGTTTTGCAAAATGCCGATGGCCACGGGCGGTGGAAAGTGGTGAAAGGAGCTGAAGATTGTGCGGAAGCCGGTGAGTTGAGCGGGGACTTTAGTGGCGTCAACAGATCCCGGCCAATAGGTGATGGTGCCGCGGGTTTCCGCCTGGATGCGCTCAAATGCCGGCGTGTTGGGGTACAAATCGGTGAGGCAAACTTCCGCGAGGCGGCCCTGAGAGTCGCGGAGAGATTCATGCAACCAGGGCCAGGGGCCGCTGCCGCCGGAGCAGAGGTCCACGACGCGGGAGGATTTGCTGGTCTGGAAGGCGTTTTTTAGCCTGTCTGCGATGCTGCGGTAGATGCCGCCGAGACTCATAACGGATTGTAGGCCGTCGGTGACGTAATCGCGGAGGTAGGTGGGCAACCAAGGTTGATCGTTGAATTCGAAGAGCGGCATGGGTTAGGAATACAGAGCCTAGGCGTCGGAATGATATCACCGGGAGGGCTTACCGCCGTGCTGGTCACGGTGAAGAATAGTTTGCCGATCGAACTACGAAATCAAAAGAGCCGGCCCTTCGTACCTCAGGGCGAGCGGGACGCCCTTCCTTCGTCAGGGTAAACTGGCGCTACGAAAGACAACACCGTAAGTCAAAAGCAAAGGCAAAGGTGCCGGGCTGAAGCCCCTTCGGAACTCAGGGCAAGCCGGCGCTACGAAAGGCGGGTGATTGCCAGGGCTGCCATTCGTGGTACTGTGCACGTTTTGTGATTGGTAGCTCGCGACGAGAATGGGGGATGCCTTGAAAAAACAAGCGATCCTGATTCTAGCGGTGCTCGCTGTGCTGACATCTTTGGACGCGGGGACCACAAAGTTCGTGTTTACGTGGATGAACCCGAACTATACCGGCACACATTTCAAAACAATTCTCGTCCTGGGAATAAACGGGAAGGTGGAAAACCGCGCCGAATTTGAGGACCGGCTTTCAGCGGCGATAACCAGGCCCGGAATCGTAGCCATTCCGAGCTATTCGCTGCTGCCCAGGCCGAACTCGACGCCGCTCGATATGGATCAATTGAGGGACGTCGTGCAGGGGCAAGGCATTGATGCGGTGTTAGCTACGCGTTTGATAAAGGTGAAAAAGAGTGTGATCGAGATTCCGGGGCAGGCATACACGCCGTCTCCGTATTACAACTCGCTGTATGGCTATTACGGCGCGATCTATCCGGAAGTTTATGCTCCCGATTACCTGCGAACGGAAAGGATCGCGCAGATCGAAACGAACTTCTATTCAACGGCCAAGAAGGATGGGGAGCTTATCTGGACGGGAACCAGCGACACGATCGATCCGCATTCGCCGCGGAAGGCGATTGATGCGGTCTCGAGAATCATCGTTATCGAGTTGGAAAAGAGAAAGATTATTTGAGCGGCAGGCCGTCTGAGGTTAACGCCCCCTGCCAAGTCGAACGGAAAATCAAAAGAGCCGGCCCTTCGTACCTCAGGGCAAGCGAGACGCCCTTCCTTCGTCAGGGTAAACCCGTTCGTGCCTCAGGGTAAACCGGCGCTACGAACGACAACACCGCAGTTCAAAAGCGCCGGGTTTGAAGACCCAAGTTACATTAGCCGCACACGTCAAAAGCAAAGGCGAGATGCCGGGCTGAAGCCCGGCGCTACAAAAGAGACGGCGGTGGACGCCTCTAGCAAGTCGAGCGGAAAATCAAAAGAGCCGGCGAGACGCCGGCGCTACGAACAACAACACCACAGTTCAGAGGCGACGGCGGCAGGCGGAGCGTCGCTGCGCGTGCGATTCGTTATTAAGCCGCGGCGGTGGCTTGGGCTTTTAGGCGGCCGGCGCGGATGGCTTTCACAAGGGCGGCGTAGTCGCGGTCGGCTTGGTCGGCGTAGGAGGCCGCGAACTTCGCAAGGGCAGAATCGAAGGCATCGCTTTTGCCGAGGTAGCCGCCAATCATGGCCGCGTCGCCGGAACGGGCGTGGGCACGCGCGAGAGTCCAGCCGCAGATGCTCGACGTATTCGACCCAGTCGGTCTTTGGTCATGGTCTCCAAGTCGATTTTCATCTTCATGTCGCGGAGCTGGCGGAAATAATAGCTGCGGCCTTCGGTATCGCTGGTCCATCCCAGGAACACGTCGCTGGCCGATTGCAGAATGCGATGGCCGGTGACGACGCGCTCGCCGTGATTCGCGTAGCGGCTCTTTCCTGCGTAGGGTTCGAGCACGGAAGGAAGGGCCTGTTTGAATTGCAGCAGCATAGGGTCGTGCTCGCCGGCCATCAGTAAAGCCACGGCGCAGCGCGTACCCACGCTGCCCACTCCGACGACTTTCCTTGCCACATCGATGATGTGATAGCGGTCCAGAATCACGCGGCGCTCTGCCGGAAGGGTTTCGCGGTAGTCGTGGAACATCTTGGTCACTTGTTTTTGCATCAAGTCGCTCTCGCGTGTGTGATAGACCAAAGGGGGATGATCCACGATTCGCGTGCGTCCGTTGATCACGTCGGCGATCTTCGGAAAAATATGTTCCGCGGTTTGGAGCCGGGCCTCGTGCTCGACTTCTTCCCAGCGCTTTTTCGCGGCCGCCGACTTCGATTCTTCAATGAAGACTTCGGCGTCCATGTGCGAGTACCAGACTTCCAGAGCGCGCATGTGCGCGTAGCGGCGCATGTGTTTGCGATAGGACTGCGCCAAGGTGAGTACGGCATCTTCGCAGCGGCCACGGCCCATGCCGAGTTCACGCGACGCGAGGACGACACTCGCGGCCAGGCGCTTGACGTCCCACTCCCAGGGGGCTTGGAGCGTTTCGTCGAAATCGTTGATGTCGAACAGGAGCTGGCGCTCCGGGCTGGCGAAGCCGCCGAAATTCGCAGCGTGGCAATCGCCGCAAGCCTGCACGCGAATTCCGGTGGCGGGAGTTTTCGAGAGATCCCAAGCCATCACTGCCGCCGAACCGCGGAAAAATGCAAAAGGGGACTGGCGCATGCGGCCGTAACGGATGGGCAAAAGGTCGGGGAGGCGGCCGCGATCGGATTGCCTCAAGGTTTCGATGGGATCGGGGCGGTTGGGAGGAGCGGACCACTTGGCATGGGAGTTGCGCGGGACGCTTTCCCGCAGAGCTTTTCCCTGGCGCATGCGCTGTTCGATGGTGGGTCCCAGCACGGCGGATCCTTCGCGTGGAATGCTGTGAATTTTTCCGCGGTGGGTGGTCATGGGTTAGGCATGGTCGAAGGTATGGTCGCAGACGATTCGAATGTTGGCGATATGGTAGCTCCAGGGCACGGGGCAAGTCATGAAGATAATTCTGGGCTGGACGCACCGCTGAGTCGTTTCGCGCGCGGGCTGCGTGATTGCCTGTGTCAGCTGCGGTGACGTAAGATGACACGCCAATGAGTAACTCCTCGCCCATAATCGGCGGCACGATTTCGCATTATCGCATCCTGGGAAAACTTGGCGGCGGGGGAATGGGCGTGGTCTATGAGGCGGAGGACACCACGCTGGGTCGCCACGTGGCGCTGAAATTCCTGCCTGATGAGGTAGCGCACGATGCACAAGCGCTGGAACGGTTCCGGCGCGAAGCGCGGGCTGCCTCGGCATTGAACCATCCGAACATCTGCACCATTTACGAGATCGGCGAGGACGGCGGGCGCTCGTTCATCGCCATGGAATTGATGGAAGGGAAAACGCTGAAGGACCGAATCGCAGGAAGGGCATTGCCGCTGGAGCAGGTGCTGGAGTTGGGAAGCGAGATTGCGGAAGCGCTGGACGCGGCGCACGCGAAGGGAATCGTGCACCGCGACATTAAACCGGGCAACATATTCATCACCGAGCGCGGCCACGCAAAAATACTTGATTTCGGCCTGGCAAAACTAGGACCGGCGGGCGGCGCCGCGAACGTTTCGGCGATGCCAACGATGAGCGGGTTAGAACAACTCACTCGGCCGGGCACGGCAGTGGGCACGATTTCGTATATGTCACCCGAACAGGTGCGTGGCGAAGAACTGGATGGGCGCACGGATTTGTTTTCATTCGGGGTGGTGCTGTACGAGATGACGACGGGAGTTTTGCCTTTCCGCGGAGACACCCTTGGCGTAATCGCACAAGCTATTCTCGATCGCGCACCGGTCGCGCCGGTGCGGCTGAATCCCGATCTTCCGGCAAAGGTCGAAGAGCTCATCAACAAGGCGTTGGAAAAAGACAAGAAGCTGCGTTATCAGAATGCGGCTGATATTCGCACTGATCTGCAGCGGCTCAAGCGCGATTCGAGCGCTCCGATGGGGGTTGCGGAGCAAGACTCGGACTCGAAGGGGAACGCCGCCGAACAGAACGAAGCCGGGCTGAAAACCGCCGCGAAATCCACGCGATTTCGCTGGGCGGCGTCCTTCGGCGCAATTGTGGTGGCGATCGGAATAGCCGCAGCGGGCTGGCTGCTGTTCTCGCGCAAGGCGCACGCACTGACGGAGAAGGACACCATCGTGCTTGCTGACTTTACGAACACGACAGGCGATGCAGTTTTCGACGGCACCCTGCGGCAGGGGCTTTCGGTGCAACTGGAACAATCACCCTTCCTGAGCATAATCTCCGACCAGAGAATACAACAGACGCTCGGTTTGATGGGCCAATCAAGCGAAGCAAAGCTGACGCCGGAGATTGCGCGGGAGCTTTGCCAGCGCACGGGCAGCGCCGCGGTCCTAGATGGTTCCATCGCACAAATTGGGACGCAGTACCTGCTTACGCTCAAGGCGGTCAACTGCGCAAGCGGTGAATCGCTGGCGAGCACGGAAGCTCAGGCGAGCGACAAGAACCACGTACTCGACGCACTGGGAAAAACAGCTTTGGAAATTCGCAACAAACTAGGCGAGTCGCTGAGCACGGTGCAGAAGTTTGACACTCCTCTTGAGCAGGCTACGACTCCGTCGCTGGAGGCCCTCAAGGCGCTCAGCTCGGCGAAGAAAGTTCTGTACACAACCGGTTCGGACGCATCAATCCCATTTTTTAAGCGTGCCGTCGAACTCGACCCGAACTTTGCGCTGGCCTACGCTTGGCTAGGCCGCATGTACGCGGATATTGGAGAATCCGGCGTGGCTGCCGACTACATTCGAAAGGCATACGAACTACGGGATCGAACGAGTGAGGCGGAAAAATATTTCATCTCGGCTAACTTCCATGTGGTGGTCACCGGGAACATGGAGAAGGCCGAACAGATCTGCAACCTTTGGATACAGGCTTATCCCCGCGCGGAGATACCGCATAGTTTCTTGGCAGGGATAATCTACCCGGTATCGGGCAATATGAGAAAGCAATTGGAGAGGCCCGCGAGGCGATGCGTTTAAATCCTGAATTTCCCATCCCCTACGACATCCTCATGTTCACATACATCGCTTTGAACCGCCTCGATGAAGCAAAGGCCGCTCATGAACAAGCTCTCGAACGGAAGGTTGGTGGCCATTCCATCCATATTGCCCTGTACGAGATTGCCTTATTACTGAACGATGACACGGGAATGGCGCAGCAGCTGGAATCGCTGGCGGATGTAGCCCGGAACAGGGGACGTGCTGCTGGCGTTGGAAGCCGATACCGCGGCCTATTCCGGGCGACTTCGGGATGCCCGAGATTTTTCCCGCCGGGCGATGGATTTCGCTGAACGGTCGGGGAAAAGGAAACAGTCGCAACCTACTTTGCGCTGTCTGGACTGCGGGAAGCGCTGTTCGGCAACGCAGTCGAAGCGCGAGGGCGCATCCATTCAGCCATGGAGCGTTCCACAGGCCGCGATGTGCAGTACGGTGCTGCGCTCGCCTTAGCATATGCGAAAGACAACGCGCGGGTTCAGACGCTGATTGATGATTTGGCCAAGAGATTCCCGGAAGACACGATTGTGCAGTTCAATTACCTGCCGACATTGCGCGCGACACTTGCCATCAGCAAGGGAGATGCCGCCGAAGCCGTTGAAAATCTCAGAGCCGCCACCCCGTATGAGCTAGGGATGTCGACATCGAGCAACTATGGCTGGACTGCCTTGTATCCTGTTTTCGTGCGCGGCGAAGCATATCTTGCAGCGCATCAGGGCGGCGAAGCCGCCGCTGAGTTTCAGAAAATCCTAGACCATCGGGGGATTGTGCTAAATGAACCCATCAGCGCACTCGCGCATCTGGGCCTCGCCCGCGCATATGCACTGCAAGGCGACACTGTGAAAGCTCGCGGCGCGTATCAGGATTTTCTGGCCCTGTGGAAGGAGGCCGACACCGACATCCCTGTTCTGCTGGCCGCTAAGGCCGAGTATGCAAAGCTGCAGTAAGCCGTCTGGTCCACGCGGAACATAACCAAGACTCTCAAGGATCCAGCAGCTTGTCCTAAGCGAGGCTTTGGGATCGCTAAGATTAGCAATTGATAGGGGATGAAACCAATTGATGCGCAAAAGCGTCTAATCCATTAGAATCATAGTAATGTTCCGTCAGGGTTTTAGCGCGGCGGAGGGTACTAAAATGAAGCAACCAGCCCAGCAGCCCGCAGCAATCAGATCGATCCTCTTGAAAAGCCTGCTTGGAATATCGTTCGCGGCCGTATTGGCATTGGCGCCCGCTCCTGCATTTGCGCAACATGGCGGAGGTGGCGGCGGCTCACATGGCGGCGGCGGTGGTGGGTCGCACGGAAGCAGTGGCGGCGGACACGCGAGCAGCGGCTCTGGTAGCGGATCGCACGCAACTTCCAATGCAAGTTCATCCAGCACAGGCGGGCACTGGTGGAATCCGTTCCATGGCAGCGGCGCCAACAACACCGCAGGAACGAAAGCAGGCGGCACGGCGTCCGGCGGGAGCGCGGCAAGTTCAACAGGCACGAACGGGACGACGCGTTTCGCGGCAGGGAATAACGTCTGGCAGGATCCGCCAGCGAGCACGCGCGCAAATACAAACGCGCCGTCACATTTTTATGCAACTTCGAATCGCGACGCCGCGACTGCCAAGCCCGTGCAGAGAACGACGAACAATACCTTAGGTCGAGCGGGCGTCTCGCAAAACGCTTTGCGCCAGCGCCCGATCATTATTTATTACCCCTATAATCCATTTGGATTTGGATTTGGTTCGCCGTTTGGGTTCGGTTACGGCTTCGGGTGCGATCCCTGGCTTTGGGGATGCCCGGCAGGCCTGGGCTTTGGATTCGGTTACGGCGGAGGCTTCGGATACGGGGCCAGCCTTGGTTACTACGGCGGCTATGGCGCCGCTTACGATGGCGGTTACGGCAGCGGATCGGACATGGCGTTCGAGTCCAACGGGGCTGATCAAGGCGCGCCGAGCGGAGACATGGTTTCGGCGGAAGGCAATGCAGGCGAATGGCAGAGTGCGCCGGAAAATAGCGCGCAGCCTAATGATGCGAAGGCGCAGCCCTACGTGGTGATTTTCTTGCGCGACGGATCGAGCTACGCGGTTAGCGACTACTGGCTGGCGGAAGGCAAGCTGCACTACGTCACTTCGTACGGCGGCGAGAATTCCGTGGACGCGAATCAGATCGACCTGCAACGCACCGTGAACGAAAATTCGGCGCACGGAGTTACGTTCACACTGCGCCCAGCAGGAGCAACAGACGCTCCCAAGGGCAAACAGAATTTGCAGCCACCGCCGTCAAACGACGGCCAAACGTCCGCACCAAACCCGCAGTAGTTTTCCTGCGTAAAGAAACGGGGTTGCCGATATAGCGGCAGCCCTGGAACCCCTCAGACACTCCTAGCCAAGGCGGGCGTGCGCTGAAATCCGAACGCTTAGGCGGTTTCCTCAGGCGGTGCGGCAGTGGCGTCGCCGGTATGGACGTGCTCGGGGCGAAAACCCATTCCCACGACGTAGGCAGGAATTCGGCGCAGGATGGGAAAGCGCGCCAGTAGTTTTATGGGCCAAGGAAGCGCGAACTGTTTCTTGCTGGCCAGCACGGCGCTGATCACGCGATTCTGAATCAGGACTTGCAGCCCCTGCATCATCCGCGTGGGAAATTCACGACGGCGCTGAACGGCGGCGAGATCGTCCTCGGTTACGGTGCTGTATTGGGGACCGGGAGCAGATTCTGCGCGGTCGCTTTCCGCGGATGCGCTGCCGCCTACGTTCCCCTCTGATGTCCCGCCGTTTTGATCCACGCGGCCGCGCAAGAACGGCGAAGCGATTTGCCGGCTTGGCAGGCCCACCGGCGCGAGCGTCAATCCCATCGCGATGGCCGCGGGAAGCGTGCCGCCTTCAGTGGAGAGCTCGGGAGTGAGCGCGTCCATTACTGGGACAATTCCAGGCACGGCGCCTCGCTGGAACGCGGGCGCCAGAATATTTGCGGCGGCGACGGCGTCTTGTATCGCGAGGTTTATACCGACACCGCCGATTGGCGACATGGCGTGCGCGGAGTCTCCGATGCACAGCAGACCGGGGCGGTGCCATTGCTTTAGGCGGTCCACGACCACAGTAAGCAGCTTGATGTCGTCCCAGGTCTTTAATTCGTCCACGCGCTCGCGAAGGTAGGGCGAGAGCCTGGCAATTTCTTCGCGGAAAGCGGGCAAGCCGCGCTCGCAAATGGCGTTAAAGCCGCCTTTGGGAATCACGAAAGCGCACTGCCAGTACTCGTTGCGCTGGATCTGCACAAGGACGCGGCCAGCATCCACGTGACCCAGAGTTTGCACGGGGTCTGTTGGTTTGCGCGAAATGCGCATCCACAGCACGTCAATGGGCGAGCCAAAATCTTCCACTTCCAGGCCGGCTTTTTCGCGAACGATGGAGTGGCGGCCGTCTGCGCCGATTACCAGCTCAGCGCGTACTTCGAGGGGACCGAATTGCGTTTTCGCGCGCACGCCGATGACGCGATCGCCGTCCAGGATCAGATCGGTGACCTCGGCTCGCATGCGCAGATTAAATTCAGGATAGCGTTTGGCGTGATCGGCCAAGAAATTTAGGAAATCCCACTGCGGCATGAGCGCAATGAATTTGCAGTGCGTGGGCAGATGCGTGAAATCAGCGATGGTCGCGTGTACGTCGTTAATTTGCACGCCAATATCGCGAAGCTCGTCGTGAGGAAGCTTGAGGAATTCATCGAGAAGGCCAAGTTCGTGCATCACTTCGAGCGTAGAGGGGTGGATGGTGTCGCCGCGAAAATCGCGCAGAAAATCGGCATGCTTTTCGAGGACGAGGACTTCCACGCCCGCGCGCGCCAATAGATACGCCAGGACCATTCCCGCCGGCCCTCCGCCGGTGATGCAGCAGCGCGTGTTGATCTTTTGAACTGCGGGGTCTTCCGGCATGGCCGACCGTGCTCCGGTTCGTTCTGCGCGCTAACACGAAGGCGCGAGACTGTGGGCTGCGCAGATTGTACTTCAAATTGCAGCGTGCGACTGCGGGAGTCGGGATTTCGGAACCGAGCAGTTGTAGAATACGAGGAAATCAACGGGGGCAGGCATGGAGCGAAGGCGAAGCTGGGGGATGGGCCGCCGGCCGATCGAGATTTGGCACGCTGCGATATTGGTTTTAGTCGCGGCGCTCCTCGGTTCGTTTCTTGTTGCGCAGGAGACTACGCCCGGGCCTTCCTACGCAGCATTACTTGCTACCGCACCCGAACCGATCTATTCCAACGACGCGAACGATTCGTGGAACCGCATATTTTACTTTTTGTTTTCGCGGCGCATCGAAACATGCGTGAGCGAGGAGTTTTCCGAGGGCGCGCCGTTTGTTGACGGCGTGAGCACGCGCACGTTCGAGCGAAACGAAGCCGGGGATCGCGCCATCGACCCGTTGTACCCGTCGCAACTGGTGGATACGGGAAGGCGGTTGGTTCTTACCGAGCCCGGTTACTCCGGCTTCACGAAAGCGCTGCACGAGGCGCTCGACTCTAACGTCTCTCGTTCCACCGTTGCCAGAGCGCTGATGCAGAGCGATTTGTGGGGCGCTCACGACATTCTCTTCGCTCCATTTCCCGCGGCGGACGAGAAGGAACTCGGCGAACGCAGGCTTGCGACGCTGGATCTGATCTCGCGCTTAATCAGGAGAATCGCTTTGACGTCCGCGGAGATCAAGTCGTTGCCCAACAATTATTCCGCCGCGGTGCAGAGGCATTCGTTCCCCGATGTGTTTGGAAAGGACAGCGGATGGATAGAAGTTTTATGGTTTCATCCGCGCGCGCACGACAGTTTTGCCGGCTTTCGGCGGACGTCGCGCGTTTTTCTGAAACCGACGCAAGCGCAGCGCGACGTGAAGGAGTTTCTGGCCGGCCTGCCGGAGCGGGCCGAGAGTGACCCTATTGGAGGTTTGGACGGTGTCGCGCTGGTGACGCAACTTCTGCTAATCGATACGCAGGGGAAGTTGCATCCGACCACGCTCACTTCGGAGGTGCAGGTTCGGATGTTCGAAAATAGCGAACCAGGCAGATCTAAGCCGAATGACGGCACGTTCAAGACGGATAACGGCGGGTTCAAACGAACATCGCTGCAAGTGTGCGAGATCAGCCGGAGACTTATGCTGCGAGAACCGGAGTCAGGCGGGCTGGTTCCGGAAGAAGACAGCATGCCCGCTTACGCGCAAGGCTACGGCTTCGCCGAAGGCCAACTCCCGATTCAAGTTACGTTGAGGACGCGCTGCGCCGAGTGCCACACTGACACTCTGACGCAGATAAACACGTTTGCCATTGCCCGTCCTCCGCATCATGTGCCGCTGGTCAGGCAACTGAATCCAGCGGCGAACGAGACGGCAAATTTGGTCATCGCCGAAAAGATAAAGCGGAGGGACTTCGAAGCGCTGCGCGCGTACTTCGACGGCGCTGCGTCCGCGGCGATCCGGCACTGAGCTACATTCGCCACTTTGAAGGTTGGCCTTGCTCTTGCAGCCCAGGAGCAATGCCTGCGCATTGATTCCATGGGAGTTCTGAGAGGCTGGTGCCCAAGCACCGCTGACCGGCGTGAGCGCCGAAAATTATTTTTTGGGCAAAAATTGCGCGTAACTGGCGGGGAAACATTCAGTTGCGACTTGGACGAGTTATGCTCACACAGTCAATCACTTGCGTTATTTTTTGATTTAGAGTAAAACTTTTTTTGTTAGCCTCGAAATCCGCGCAGAGCAGATCGTAGATAGCCAATTCCGAAACGCAAACGGAAAACCCGCCGGCCTAAAGGCCGCCGCTACAGCACCGATCGTCCCTGAAGTTACGAATGCATTCCGCAGCAGCATGCAAATCTATCTCCGGAGAAGACATGCCGAATTACAACGCGCAAGTACCGCCGTATTCTATTTTTCCGGGCGACGTGGCGCTCGCCTTCAACAACGAATCACCCGCCGCCGGGCAGGCCAGCCAGCAATTCGCTTTGCCCAGATACGCGGGATTTCCCGAGAATGGCCGCACAGTACGATGGCAGATCAGCTTCGGCACGGCGCCGACCGCGGTCAGCATTCAACTGCAGACGGCGATGAACGACGTGGACGCGCAGTATGCCGTCCCGACGGGGGCTGCCAATATGGGTTCCACGCTCACCACGGGCGACAACCTGGTGGCCACAGGTGTGCGCGCAAATTTTGTGCGAGCGAAAGTTGTGTCGATCACCGGGGGTTCGGGGGTCACGGTGCAAATTCTGGGGTAAATCGATGGGCTCATCGTAGCGCGCGTTCCGTCCGGGAGTCTGGACGCCGCTGTACAGGAAACTGAGCCGGCGAGACGCCCGGCGCTACAAAAACCCGGCCGCGAAACGGTCTTCCAACGTGGGCGCATCGGGTGTTACCGTGATAGTTGCTGCGGGCTGGGGAACATTCGGACGCCCGCAGACGTTATTGTCGTTCGTTGGAAGGCGGGGTTTCGATCAAACGGTCATCGCATCGCGCGAATATAGTAGCGGGGATCGTCGCAGTTGCGATCGCGGCGGCCGCTCCGATGCTCGGGCGCGCGTGGGCGCAGTCGTCCACCCGTCGGTTCCACCGGCACCCAAGCAATCCACAGTTCAAGCTCCCGTGCAACCGGGCTCCGGTGTACAAACGCCTGAAGGGCCGCCGCAAGCGGTTCGGCGCACGGTTACGGTAACGTTCGATTACGATTTTTCGACGTATCCGCCGTGTTCCGCGAAGGCCACGAAGAAATGTATCCAGCAATTCAATGTGTACGAGGTTTCTGCTCCTAAGCCCATTTTTCTTTTTACCATTCCGGTTCCGGCCAATGCGAAGGGAATGGTGAGCGGGATTAGCGGGTCGTCTCCGAACACGTGTTTTTCACCGGGCCGCACCGCTTCGGAGTGTCCGCGAAAATGGCCTCGCCGGACGGTGAGTCGAACCCGTACCAGTGCATGGTCTTCGCGCAAGTGCTGCCTGACGATGCCCCGTCACCCGCGGCGGCGCCAGGCAGTTCATCACCTCCAAAATAACGCGGTATTGATTTCCCGGCTGCGTCGCCAAGGATTTTATGGCGGGCGCAGCATGCTGCGGTCCCTACAGAGATCGAACTCCACAATTAATTGCGACAACTTCCTCCTGTGTGGGACACGTCCGCGCCAGCGGAAAAATCGACGCCTGCGGGACTCGAACCGGCTTGGCGGAGGGCGTGTCCCGCTACCCAGTCAACGAACAAATGAAACTCGCTGGAATGTTTTCCGATGGGCTTTCTCCATGATCGAAAACCCGCCGGCGAGACGCCGGCGCTACGAAAGTCAGGAAATGACGATGGCTGCTAACACGACGACGCAGCCGGCAAAACCGGAAAAGGACGTTGGTGCGAAAGAGCAGGCTAGCCCGAAGCCGAAGGCTCCGAAGCTCGCGGAACGAACGAGCTTTGTTCGTTCGGCCGACGACAGTGACACGTGCCTCAAAAAGGTTGGACTTGCAGAGGCGCTGCGCGAAGAGGGAATTGACGAGAGGAAAATTGCGCGAGGGTACGCGAATACGCATAACAAACTCGGGGACAGCGCAGACAAGGGTGACATCAAGCTTTTCGTGGAAGTCCTGAAGGAGAACTCGCGCACGCTGGAAGCCACTCGCGCTCCAGAGCGGCGCGGCGCGAGCGACGGCCCTGTCACCATAATCATGAGGCATAACGTTCCGCGGCCGGCCCGATAGAGCTAGGAGATTGTTCGATGTTGACGGTTACATCCGGCCTCGAGCGATTTGCTAACGACGAAGTTGACCTGGGCTACGAGCCATTTCCCAAGCAGCGCGAATTTCACGCTTCGCCCGCGAAATACCGACTATTCGGCGGGGCGGCGGGGCCGGGGAAATCGAAGGCGCTGCTGATGGAAGCGATCCTGCAGGCGCACGAGCATGCGGGCGCGAACACGCTGCTGCTGCGGCGCACGTTTCCCGAGCTGGAGCAATCGCTGCTGCTGTATTTTCGGCGCGACGTGCCGCGCGAGCTGTATAAAAGTTTCAAGAATCGAAGCATGTGGTCACCTGGTGGAACGGCTCGACCACGCGGTTTGGCTATTGCCAGAGCGAGAGCGACGTCTACCAGTATCAGGGCGCGGAATTTCTTTTTATCGGCATCGACGAGCTGACGCTCTTCACGCTGCGCCAGTGGCAATTTCTCACCAGCCGCAACCGGTGTCCCGTGCCGGGCGCTTTTCCGTGCATGGCCGGCGCGACGAATCCGGGAAACATCGGGCACGCGTGGGTGAAGTCGCTATGGATCGACAAGCAGCCCGCGCCGGGCATGGAACATCCGGAAGAGTACGATCGCAGCGGACTATGATTTTATTCCCGCGCGCGTTTCCGACAATCCGATTTACGCGGACGACGAGAATTATCTGAAGACGCTGCGCGCGCTGCCCTCGCATTTGCGGCGGGCGTTTCTGGATGGCGACTGGGACGTTTTCGCGGGGCAGTATTTTGACCGGTTCGATTGCTCGCGGCACGTGGTGCGGGCGGAGGAGATCGACTGGAAGCCTTGGTGGCCGCGATGGATTTCGATCGACTGGGGATTCGAGCATCCGGCGGCGGTGTATTGGCACGCGCAACGCCGGTGGGCGCGGCGAACCTAGCGGAGCGGCTTCAGCCTCGGATGCTTTGGGCACGGTTGATGAAACGGCGGCCAGCAAGGAGCCCGGGAGGATTGTCACCTACCGCGAGTTTGTGACGCATCGGACTTCGCCGCGCGACTGGCGAGCAGAGATTATTCAGCGCAGCGTCCTCAGCGGTTGCGAAGAGCAGATCGCCTCGGATGCGTACCGCGCCCCTAAAGCCAGCGGGCAGACATGAGCGCTGGGATGGCAGCGTGCGCTGAGGAATGGCGATGGGCGCGAGAAGATTGACGCGATCTATCTTTCGCCGGATGCCTTTGCGCGGCGCACCGACGAAGCGTCCATCGCCGAGCAGATGGGCGACGTTTTCGCCGCGGCGGGACTGCCGCGTCCCATGCCGGCGGACGACGACCGCGTGGGCGGGTGGATGCTGATGTACCAAATGCTGGACGCGGGCGAGTGGCTGCTTACCGAGAATTGCATCGAGCTGATTCGCACGCTGCCGAATCTGGTGCGCGATACGGCGCGCGTGGAAGACATCGAGAAAATGGATGGCGACGATCCCGCCGACGCCGCGCGCTACGGGCTGAAATCGCGCTATGGCGCACGCCGCGGTGGGAGACGCATCCGCCGCTCGAACAGCGGGTTGCCGAGCGCGTCACGTCAGCATCCTTTCGGCCGGGCCATGCAAATCCGTAAATTCCAGATCGATGAGAAACGCAAAGTGCAGCCGGTGTCATTTTTGCATCACCATCGTCGGAGATGAGGCCGATAATCCGCCCTAAAATGCGAACGCAATTTTGATTTGTGTCTCAGGGCTCCGCGGACGTAGTGCTACTTCCCAATGTGGAAACTCACTGTGATTTTGAATGTTTCACAGCCCGGGCGCGGTTTGAACTTCATCAATTTCGCAACTGAGACGAGATAGTCGGCGACGTCACCAGAGGATGGGCGGGCAGGTTTCGCGTCCACTACGTCGCCACTGTCGCTAATTTCGATTGCGACCGTTCCATCTACTGGCGACTTTAGGTGTTTATCTCTGGCCGTCGCCTCGTTCTGCTGTTGAGCTTCCTTGCTGGACGGTATGAACTCCGGCGGCTTGCTGCAATTTACTTTCTTTTGCTGTCCCGCGGCCGGCATGGCAGAAACAAAGCCGCATGCCAAACCCAAGAATGCGGCAGTGCGGAATAGTTTTGGTAGTGACATCAGGGCGGAGAGTACCCCGGATTACTTGAGGATTCAATGCCGCGCGTTTGTGGCGGCGGCTATCCGTCGGTGATGTTTGTGCGACAGAAAGCGCCCGCCGGACGGCGTCCGCGACATAAACTTATGAACATTCGCGAAATATGGCAACGAACGACGGCGACGCGGTATACGCGGGGGCTGGAAGCGGAAGTGGCGCGGCTGCGCGCGGAGAATCGGGCGCTTTTGAATTCGATACTTGGCATCGCGGGCGTTCCGCCGATTACGGTACTGCCTGATTCGGTGTCGATAGGGGCATCGGACGCGGAGAGGGTCGCTGACGCTAGCGCTGTACAACACAAACACCGACGAACGCGACAAGCTTTCACCGCAGCGGGCTCAGCAGGAACATTCACGGCGCAAAGTGCGCATTCGAGCGAGACACCCGCCACAGTGCCTCCGCCGAACGGAAATGCGCAGGGCGCAAATGTCGTTATGCCGATGCGACGGCGGTCGTGGCACCAGATTTATCGCATGCTGGAGATTGATTCGGCGAGGAAGAAACCCCAAGAAGCTGTAAACATTCCGCCGGCCACTTGGGGCTAACCCCGAGCAACACGAGGCTCGCCGGCACTTCAGCGGGCGCAGGATGCTGCGGCCCTACGGGTGCTTGTGTTCACGCCATCTTCATTAACACAATCTAGTTTCACTTTTTTCAACACATTTCGATGGTACAAAACGGGAGGGAATATGCCGTTCATTCGAGGGCGATACCACATTAATCCGATTGCGGGGGAGGCGCTGGAAGCGGCGCGTGCGGCCGAAGCCGCGCTGTCGGAGTTGGAGCAGGAGGCAGACAGCGCGCTGGCTGATTCGGCGGGCGCGCAGGGCGAGGACGGAGGGGAAGACGACGATGACTTTGGCGGCACATCGCGAGCGGGCGCCGGTCCGATCCATCGAGTAGAAATCGAAGCGGCGGAGCTGGTGCCGTCGCATTCGGGGCGAGCGCAACGAGGGTTTGTCGCGCGCGTGCATCGCGAGGCTGGTGGAGGGCCTGGCGTGCGCGCCATCGGCGCGCGGAGTTCGCCGCGCCTGCCGGGCGAGGGTCCGTCGAGTGCGTATGCGCCGCATCCTGAGACGCACGTCTTCGCAGGACATCGGGATCTAGTAAGTTTTCTACGCGATGAATTCGCAAAAGATTGCAAGAAGTGAAGATGGGGCAAGTCGGCCATGGTGATAGTTTATCGTGATCGAAGGGATCGCGCGCGAAAGCGGCGAAACTCCATCACCCGAATAGCCCTCTGCAACCAGTGCCAGAACCAGAAAAAGCCGAAGGCGGGTACGAGCGCCACGAGCACCAACTTGTTTGTGGACCAATCATGTTTAGAGCTGTACCAGGCAAGAGCCGCTAGGCCGGATAAGACTACCGGGAACTGAAGTAGATAGGTCATAACGGAGAGAAACGGCCATGCGCCCGTTTGATACCTGTACCGTTTCCAGGCGTTCAACGGCGGCGCAAAGTATTTGATATCGCTGGGCATCAAGCCCATCGGCGCCCGCCCAAGTTGACGATCATAAATCCAGCCACCATACGGAACGATTCGCCGGCCTCAGTTAGCCATCGATTCATCGAGAAGATAGCAGAAGACGCACATTACAAGCGAGACATACATGTCCACACAGAAGCAAATTGTGCAAGCGGATCCGGCGATTGTGCCGGTGGAAGGGCCGGCGCAAGCAGTCGGGTACGAGAACCGGCTTTACGAGCGCGACGAATGCGTCAGGACGAAATCGACGGAGCGCGTGGCGCCAACCTTCCGTCGCGGCGAGCGCGAATCCGTTTGGGGCGAACAACGAGCAGTTGCCGGAAAAGCTGCAGGAAGCGCTGCGGCGGCTGGTGTTTCAATTTTCGACGGAATCGGAATCCACGCGGCGGCAGGAAGTGCGGCGGATCAAGCAGGCGCACCAATTCTGGCGCGGGCTTGCAATATTTGTGGTGGAGCGAGCAGGACCAGAACTGGCATCTGCCGTTCGAGCAGAAAATGACGGACGGCTCGTCGATTGAAGATTTGCCGCGCTACGAGTTCGTGACGAATATTTATCAGGCTTTTGGGCTGTCGCTGGTCTCGGTGCTTTCGCAGGACGTGCCGCGGGTGCGGTTTTTTCCTTCGTCGGCGCAGGCGGAAGAAGATGTGGCGGCAGCGAAGGCCGCGACGGAAGTGGCGGGGCTGGTTGAGCGCAACAACCGCGTCGGCAATTTGATTGTCGACGAAGCGTTTCAGCTTTGGACGGATGGGAAAGTTGGCGCGTATGTGCGGTTTGTGGTGGATGGGCAGCGGTTTGGATTTCATCCGGAGACGGAGATTGGCGCGCGGGAAGTAAGGATTGGCGGGGATGTTTACGTTTGTCCGGAGTGCAGCGCGGAGACGGTGGCGGGAGGCGGCAGCAATGCGAATAGGCGGGGAAGGGCAAGAGCAAGAGCAGATCCCTCGCTCCGCTCCCTTCCTTCGCTCAGGGCAAGCGGGATGACAGAAGAAAGGCAGGAATTGGGAGTAGCGGCGACAGTGGCGCTAGCAGCGCAACGTCCCAGCCTGACGAGGATATAAACAGCGGCGAGACGCCGGCGCTACGACGGGCGAAAACCAAGAGCAGATCCCTCGCTCCGCTCGGGATGACAGTTCGAGTGGTGGGTTTACGACGGCGCAGTGCGATTTTTGCGGGGCGCTGCTGACGGAAGAAGATTTTGTGGCGGCGGAGACGGTCACGGTGCCGTCGGGGCAGACGCGGCTGCGGGTGCCGAATGGGCAGGAAGTGATCACGATTGTTGGCGGGCTGGAGCTGAAGACTCCGCCGTGGGCCAACGAGATGCACGAGTATCCTTACTTGCAGTGGAACCTTGAAGTGCATCAGGCGCGGCTGCGGGCGGCGTATCCGCATGCGGCGGACAAAATTGGATCGCCGGTGGCGCCGGGTGCGCAGCAGTACGAGCGGCTGGCGCGGCTTTCGCAATCGCAGGGCGGGCCGCTGACCGAAGGCGGCGATTTCAACATCAACCTGATCACGTTTCAGCGGACATGGCTGCGTCCGTGGGCGTTTTTCGCGCTGGACGATAAATCGATGCGCGACGAGCTGCTGCAAATTTTTCCGGACGGCGCGTACGTGGCGTTCGCGGGCGATGCGTACTGCGAATCGCGCAACGAAAATATGGACGACCACTGGCGCGTGCTGCATGCGCTGCCGGGAGATGGGTCGAGCGGGCGTCCGGCGCTGGGCGACGCGCTGATCAGCGTGCAGGAGCGTTTCAACACGCTTTCGAATTTGCAGATGGAAACTTACGAGTACGGTATCCCGCCGATTTACGCGGACAGCGAAGTGCTGGATTTCGATTCGCTGCAAAATCAGACGGCCGAGCCGGGTTCGCATTATCCGGCGCGCGCGAAACCGGGGCAGTCGCTGGCGGCGGGATTTTTTCAGCCTGAGCCGGCGGAAGTTCCCGGCGATCTTGCCGAACACGCCGCGAATTTGATGGGGCCGATCGCGCAATTTCTTACTGGCGCGTTTCCCGGCGCTTTTTGGCGGGGCGATGTCGAACAACGACACGGCGTCCGGGCTACGCGATGGCGCGCGACCAGGCCATGGGGCGCATCGGGCTGGTTTGGCGGCGGATGAAATTCTTTCATGCGGACATTATGCTGCTGGCGGTGGATTGTTTCCGGCGCAACCGGCCGAACGATGTGGAAGTGACGCTGCTGGGGGCCGGAGCTGCGTTTGAATCGCAATGGATTCGGCTGGCGGACCTGAAGGGGAATCTGTTCAGCTATCCGGAGACGGACGAGCAGTATCCGACGCTGTGGTCGCAGCAGCGCGCGGTGTTGCTGCAATTAATTGGCGAATCCCGATCCGCAGATTCAGGCGGTGCTGGCGCATCCGGAAAATATGGCGCTGGTGAAACGGCTGATCGGGCTGGAAGAATTTGTGATCCCGGATGAGGAGTCGCGCACGAAGCAGTATCGGGAAATCGCGCAGCTTGTGGCGGAACTGCCGCTGGTGAAGCGGCAGGACGTGACGAGCGCGGTGAATCCCGCGTTTAAAGATGCGGTTGCGAGCGGGGTTGACGCGGAGATCATTTTGCCCAGCATCATGCCGGATGAGTTTGCGGACAATCATGCGGTGGAGCTGGAGATTTGCATGCGGTGGTTTTCGGCCGACGCGGGGCAGGTGGCGAAGATCGAAGCGCCGCTGGGTTATGCGAATGTTCGCGCCCACGCGCTGTTTCACCGGGATTATTTGCAGAAGCAGCAAGCTGCCGCAACGCCGCAGCCGCGGCCTATGGCGCAGCCGCGACCTCGCCAATAGCTGCCTTGAAGTGCTCTTACAACTGGCTAGTGACTTGCAGGAGGGACTCATCGATGCCATTTATTAATGGCAAATACTACATCAACCCGACATTTGGACGAGCGATAGAATTAGCTCGCAGGGGCAAACAGGCTGTAGTGACCTATGGCCCTTTTAGGAATGCTGCCGGAAGAGGGGACGTGGACAAGGGTGCTAACGTCAAGATTGTCATAGCTCCCTAAGGAGACGTCCTTGGCAAGGAAACTGTTGGGGATTTTGCTTTCAGCCTTTCTTGCGTTGTTTTCTTCCGGACTACGTGGAGGCCCGCCTGTTACCTCCAAATACAGTGGCGCTATTATTCAAGCGATTCAGGACGAAATCTATGACTACGGCTACGAGGGTTGGGGCTGGGACGCTGCTGACAAAATCGAGGGAAACACATACCAGATGCACGTTTACACATTGAGCCGATGACGAAGAACTACTCCGGGCGCGTGATATACAAATTGATGCCCTATGGAGAAATATTGCGCTTTTACGCCGTGCAGAAGAATGGACTGATTCGCCTTGATGACGATCCCGAATTGGGATTTGGGGCGGAACGCGCGGATAGACTGACTCTCTATCTCGACGATGATGAGATTTTGCAGTTCAAACACACTTGGCTACGCATGAGTTACTCCATCGAGCTAAAGCCCGGCGAAGAGCGGTTGCGGCAAGGTGCTGAACGGCAAATTAAGCGAGGGGGTCATTCTGTCTGGTTGGACCCCAGCTGGCGTGGTGTCCCTGCGGGCCAAGATCCACGATGCAGTGCGAATTAGTCAAGCACCGCTGGCAGTATTTGGGCTGTTTTCAAATCCGAAACAGAGGCTCGGCGAGAGCTATCGTGTTCACGATCAGAGCTGTTCCGTGAACGGCGGTTAAGCGCCAGCGGATTATAAAGTGCGTTCGATGTTGGTGGTGGAGCGGGAGCTGCCGTAGGCGCTCTTGTTTTGGGGTGGCGGAGCGACCAGGCGAACGACGTGCAGCAGCCTTTCGGGTTTGAAGGGCTTTGCCATGCAGACGACGGCGCCGAGTTGATGGCTGGCGGCGTAATCGGCGGGCTGCGCGGCGCGCGTCAGTAAAATTACAGGGACGTGCTGCAGGCGATCGTTGCGTTTGATGATCAGGCAGAGGTCGTGGCCGCTCATGTCCTTGCCTTCCACTTCAGCTAGGAAGCAGACCGGCACGGTGGTGCGGAGAACTTCGAGCGCCTCCTGGGCGGTAGGCACGACGATGACGGTGTAACCGTCCTGCTGAAGAACATTGCGCATGATGTCCGCCGTGCGCTGATCGGATTCCACGGCCAACACCACGGATGGTTGCTTCTTTTGCGGCGCGGGCACAGCGGAATTTGGATCGCCGGAGGCAAAGGGATCGCCTTTTGCAGCGTTCTTTTCGCCGGTTTTTTGGGCAGCTTTCGACGCGGCGAAGTGAACAGCCACTCCATAATTGCCGCCTTCTTGTTCGGAGACGCGCACTACTTCGGCGCGCTGAGCGGTGTTCAAGGCAGCTGCGGCGTTGGAATACGGAAAGGTGACGTCCAGGATCTGGCCTTTCCAGTAGCCGCCGCGCGTGGCGGTGAAAAGCAAGCCGTCGCGCGAAACGTCGATGCTTTTGCAAACTTCTTCAAACGGCTCGGGAGAATCCACCGCGCGGACGTGAACCTGCGCGGAAATTTTCGCGCGCTTGCGGCGGCGGCGTTCCACGTCAATGGATTTCGCGGTGGCTTTTGGTTCAGCGGAAGTAATTGGCGTCGTGCTCATCCCACACCTCAGAATTTGGCGGGCGCTGGGCGCGTCCGAACGATTCAGCGGCGACCCATCAGGAAGACTCAACTCGCGCTGGCATATATAGATGTACAGGCGGGCGGCGGTGCGGGGAATAGTACCTTGGTTTCAAGCGGAAGGAATTTGTGGTAGGGCGAATTCGTCGGCGAGGTAAGCCACGGGCTTGCAGTAGTTTAGCCGCGAGGACAGCTGTACTCGGGATGGTTACCTGTAAGACATGGTAGAAAAATTCCGACGAGAAAATCCCTCCAATCGCAAGCGGTTAGAATTGCCCGAAAGCAACCGGCTATGAAGGATGCACACCAGCGGTGATCAGTAGGCGTCGAAATTGTTGTTGTTTTCGCCTTGCGAGCGTTGCGCTAGTTTTCGCTGCGAAATGTTGACGACCCACGAGGCGATGTTCGACTGCGTGACCGGAGCGGGCAAGCGCTTGAGCATGGATTTCCAACTGTAGAATTTCAGGTACATATCCTGAACGTTCTTCTCGATCTCTTCGGCGCTGAAATTCTTGGGCTTGATGTGACAAAACTCGCCGGGGAAGCGGCCGATGTCCTCGAGACGCAGGATGCGGTCGTCAGCCTTCATTTTTTCGAAGAACATGGTGCCTTTTTCCGGGCACAGGATATTGAAGTAAGCCACCGGAACTTTTTCCTTGTGAAGGAATTCCAGCGTGTGTTCGAACACGCCCTGCTGTTCGGTGTCCCAGCCGAAAATAAAGTTCAGCGAGTAGCTGATGCCGCGTTTGCGGAGATTACCCAGCATTTCGCTGTAGCGGTCCACTTTGTTGAAATTTTTGTTCATGCCCTTGAGCGTGGCGCGGTCGATGCTTTCCAAGCCCATGTTGACGTGGAGCAGGCCGCTGCGCTGGGCCAGGTCCATGTATTCGTCGTCGTAGCATAGAAACGAAGTCCACAGCGCGGACCAGCGGAGCTTCAGCGGAATCATGGCCTCCATCAAGGCCATAGCGCTGGCGCGTTTGCCGCCGAAATCGCTATCGCCGAAGAAAACATTCTTCGAGCCGGTGTGCTTGATGTCCTCGATCACGTCTTGTACCGGCCGGACGCGAAAGCCGCCGCCCAGGTAAAGCCGCTCGGAGCAGAACTCGCACTGCATGGGACAGCCGCGCGAAGACATTAGAGAGAAGGTCTTGAACGGGCCGTACTTTTTCAGGTCCAACATGTCCCAGCGCGGCAAAGGCAAGCCGCCGATGGTTTTCATTTGCGGAGCCTGATAAACCTTTTGCAACTGCCCGGCTGCAGCATCTTCCAGCATTTTCGACCAGATGGGCTCGCCTTCGCCGATTCCGATTGCGTCGCAATGCTTGGCGGCTTCATCGGGATGAAACCAGACGTGCGGGCCGCCCATAATCACGGGGATGCCGCGGTCGCGGAATTTGCGAGCTACGTCATATCCGCGAATTGAGTGCACGGTCCAGGACGTGATGGCCACGAGATCGGGATTGCAATCGAAGTCGATGTCCTGAAGCTGTTCGTCAACGAGAGTGACGTCCCATCCCGCTGGGGTGAGCGCGGCGAGATAAGGAAGCGTGAGTGGCACGAGCGCACGCATCCGCGACTTGAATACGGTTCGGTCATTTTTGGAAAGGTAATGCGAAGGCTGAATGATTAGAATTTTATTATTCATGGCTCTCCGTGCGGAAAAATCGAGTGCTCTCCGTCCTGCTACGCGGAACCAAGCGTTCGCGGTGAAATAGGCCGTAGGTTGTTGATTCGCTAGACAATCCGTCCCACCGTACCAAGCTAGAAATTCAGCTCTTACAACGGAAAAATTTTAGCTTTGGGATTCCACGCATGTCAAGAGCAAGAATCCTAAGAATATACATGGAGAAAACGCGATGGCTGCCACCCCTGCGACGATTGGCGGTTCCCAACACGGCACTGTCGAACCTCGCGTGAACTCGCCTTCGGGATCCGGCGCGGAGTCCGAGCCAGTGAGCCGCGTTGCGACGGATGACGAAATTCTGGGACTGACGACGAAGGTGCGGCGAAGAGATTCGCGTGGCGTTCAAACGTCAACGGAGACTTCGCGCGCAGCCAAGGATCTCGATCAGCTCGAATTGGACCTCGCGGGCGAAGGCCCGAGGCGCTATGAAAAGGCACAGGCCGGCGAGAGTGTGGGTTCGAAGCAAAAGGCTTCGCAAAACGGCGATGCTGAACCCGGCAATGATCCTGCGGGCGCTGCGAATGAAGCGGCGACGTTTACAGGCGCCGCAGAACCCGCTCATCTGCGAGCGGCGCTGGAAGCGGACCCCGAATTGCGCGCGGCGTGGCGTGACGCGAAAGCTTATCGGGAAACTTTTGCGACGCCGGAGGAAGCCCGCGACGGCGACCGGCATGCTTGCAGATCTGAACCGAATGGATGCGCTGTTTTTCTCGCGCCGCCCGGAAGACCACGCGCAACTTGCGCGAGCTGTGGCCGAACTGGACCCGGTCGCGTTTACATCGCTGGCGCGAGCGATGATGCAGGTAGCGCGGACGCGCGGGCGCCGCATTTCCGGCGCTGGCCGCACGCTCGGCCGCTTCGCGTTACGCAGCAGAGGAACAGCCCTCCCCGGCAGATGCTCGGCATGCTGTGCCCGCTGCGGCGCCGGGCAGCTCCGCAGCACAACAGGCGCTCGCGAGCGCGACGCCCGTGGTCACTCCCGCGCAAGAGCAATTTTTCCACTCGACGAACGCTGCGGCCGTGGAAGGGGTGGTGGATGCGATTGAAGCGCAAGTGGAACGCCTGCTGCCGGAGGGGATCTCGAAAAGCGCGCGCAATCGCGTAGTGGGAGAAATTTACCGCGAGCTGGATTCGACGCTGCGCGCAAACCGCACACTGACGCAACAGATGCGCGACGCATTTCGATCCGGCGGCCTCGATACAAATCACCAAAAGGCGATTGTGTCACTGATTACTGGACGCGCGCGACAGGCATTACCAGGCGTCGCCAAGCGAGTGTTGAACGAGTGGACCACCACGGTTGTTTCCGCAAACCAGGAACGACGCGCGCGACAACACACGGCTGAACGTCGCGTGGACATTGGCGGAGCAGGCGGCGCAGGCAACGAAGGCCGCCACTCGATGGGTCCGCGCGAAATAAACTACGCGCGTATGTCTGACGCCGACATTTTGAATTTGTAACGCCGACCGAAGGGGCAGGCGTGCTTTCCCTGCGCGACACAGTTTTTTGCAATCATCCGAAGAGGACACCCCGCAACACCGAGCTCGCGTTGGCCAGTCGCGTGAGCCCTCTACCGTGAACGGCCGATCACCGGCCCCTCACTTCGTATCGATTTCCATTCCAAGGGAGAATTCAATCACATGGCACAAATGCAAAATGCGCAATCGGTTGCGCTGCAACTGGAAAAAGTCCGGGACAAGCTTCCGCTGCTGTACGAGCGCGACGACATCCTGCTGACCATGATCCAGCAGCGCGGCGACGTGGAACGCGTCAGCTCGCGGAACATGCGTTTGCCGCTGCAAATCCGTCCGGGAGGCAAAGCAGGTTTGGCCAACATGGACGGCGGAGATTTGGGCCGCGGTTCGGGAACAGTGTACGACGTGGCGCAAGTGACGCCGGTATTTTTCCGGCACGCGGTCGAAATCACGAAGCTGGTGGAATACGCATCGAACGCTCCGGAAAAAGCAATCGAGAACGCGGCGAAACGCGAAGTGAAAAACGCGATGTTTCAGTTTCGAGCGTTTCTCGACAAGGTGATGCAGACGAACGGCAACGGCGTGCTGGGCACGGTTGGCTCGATCACGACCACGGGACTGCCCGCCGGCGTGGCCGCGCAATTCGGGATGGCCAAGCCGCCTGGCGCGCAGCTTTTCTATTACAACCAGACGGTACAGGTTTACGACCCCACGCTGACGACGAATCGCGGCTCGGCCAACGTTTTGCTGGTCGATCCGTTCAATTCGCTGATTCAGGTGGACGCGCTGCCGACGGGAACCAGCGTCAACGACTTGATCGTTCACGACGGGCTTACCGGAGCGCAACCTACGTCGCTCTTCGGGATCCTGTATCACCAGACGAACGCGACGACGGGGACGTGGCTGAACCTGAACCGCGCGACGTATCCGGTGGAACTCGCGACGCCCACGGTGAACGGAAACAATTCGGCGATCACGCCGGGTGCGGTGCGTCTCGCGATCAACAAAGTGCGGAAATCGTTGGGCTCGAATCAGGTTTCGAAGCTGATCGCTTACACGGCGTTGGAGCAGGAACATCAGTGGGAGCAGCTTGGCGTCACGATTTCGCAAATCATCAAGGAAGGAGCGGGCGGGCGCGCGAGCGATCTCGATCTGCTCTTCACCGGCGAAAAATCGATGGCGGGAGTGCCGATCAAGTCGTCCATCAATGCCAACCAGACGCGCGTGGATTTCCTGGATCTTTCGCACTGGGGCCGCGCGGTGATGCAGGACATTGATTTCTACGACGTCGGCGGGCAAACGGTGTTCCCGATTTACGGCGCAAGCGGCGGCATTGCTGCGGCGTACATCTTTTACTTCGTCACCGGATTCCAGGTGTGGAACGAGTCGCCCCGCAGCGGCGCGTACATCAACAACCTGGCGATTCCGACGGGGTACTAGTCGTAGCTTTCGTTCTGCCGTTGCGTTTGAATGCTTGGTCTTCGTAGCGCCGGTATCTTGGCGGCTGGCCGCTAGTCGGTGGAGAAAGTCAAAAGAGCCGGCGGGACGCCCTTCCTTCGTCAGGGTAAACCGGCGCTACGAAAACCTTACGGGCATTAAGATAATTAGGGACGCACGAAATTAATAGAAGCGCAACAGGCGCGTAACATTGCGCTAAATTCGGGTGGTAGGATGGCGCGTTAGCCTTTCCGTCATGAGAAGTGCGCGAACAAAGGAAACGATGACAACCATGATGCCACCTAAACTGATTCTCGCACCGATCGATTTCAGCGACGCATCGCGCGCCGCGCTGGATGTAGCCGCGGACATGGCATCGCGCTTTGGCGCCGAGTTGTTGCTGGTCTATGTGGTTCCGGCCATTCCGGACCTGCCCAAAGACGTGTCGATCTTCAAGGAAGGGGAGTACGACAAGAGCCTCGAGAACAAAGACGCGCAGCGACTTAAGGACCTAGCCGGCACGGTGACGAACAAGAACGTGAAAGTGCGGACGGAGCTTGGGAGTGGGAATGACGTCGGCATGGAGCTGATACGAATCGCGGAGAACGAGCATGCGGATTGATCGTTATTGCCACGCACGGCATGACTGGATGGCGCGAGTTCGCATTCGGCACGGTGGCTGAAAAAGTCTTGAAGCAGGGTGAGTGTCCGGTGCTGCTGCTACGGGCCAAGGCAACAGGGAGTACGAAGGAGAAAAATAAGGCTGCTTCCGCTCTGGGTAGTTCCGCGTCCTGATCCGCGCCGTTGGTTTTTTGCGTAGTTTTCCAAAGAAACATGTGCGGGTGCTTTAGAATAGGCAGCCTTGGCTACTGCGGCGCAACTCGAGCGTGTGCGAATTGTGCTGGTGTCCACGCGCAACCCGTTGAATATTGGCGCGGCTGCTCGGGCGATGAGCAACTTCGGGTTTCGCCATTTGCGTGTGGTGAACCCGTATGAACCGGCGTTTCGCGAAGCGCGATCCGCGGTCGGGGCTTCGTCTGTCCTGGCGGAGGCGGAACAATACAAGAGCGTGGCCGACGCTGTGGCGGACTGCACTTTGGTGGTGGGAACGACGGCGGTGCGTCACCGGCAATTGCACCACCCGCTGCGGCGGCTGGAAGACGGCGCTCGGCTGATCCGCAAACGGATGGGAGCGAGCCGCGTGGCGCTGCTCTTTGGCTCGGAGAAATTCGGGCTGTCAAACGAGGACCTGAGCCATTGCCATTGGCTGATGCGCGTCCCCACCCGCGAAGAAAACATTTCGATGAATTTGGGGCAGGCCGTCGCGGTGTGCTTGTACGAAATTGTTCGCGATGCCAAGAGCAGCTCGGCTGCCGGAGAAACTTCCGGGCGCCACGGCCGAGGAAGTCGAGCGAATCACGCTGAAGCTGCTCGACGCGCTGCATGCCAGCGGCTTTCTGGAAATGCGGCGCGTGGCGGACGCGGAGGAAAGAATTCGCCGGCTAGTTCGCCGGTTGAATTTGCCTGCGCGCGACGCGGTGATCTGGCTGGGGATTATGCGGCAGATACTGTGGAAGATGAAATCAGGACAAGAATCGAAGAACGAGAAAAACGCACAGAACTAATATTCCTGCAGAGCCGCTAAAACGAATGAAAAGTTACTTCGACCGCTTGCCTGACTGCTGAAGGTTTTCCGTCGGGCCCGGTCGAAGGTTTGAATTTCCATTCTTTAACCGCCTCAACAGCCTGCTGCGTCAATCCGTATGGCAGACCAACTTTGACTCTGATGTCTTTTGCGCGTCCGTCTTCGTCGATTGTAATCTCCAGTATGACCGTACCTTGAAGTTTGTGTTCTAAAGCTTCCGCTGAGAGTTGAGCCATCGGGCAATAAATACAGCTCACCGAAGAATAGCCGTTCTGGTCGCTCCTTGGTAAAGACGGGAATTCGTCGTATTCCTTTGGTCTCCCTCTAATGAGCGCTCTAAGGTCGTCAGTGAGAGGTATGGACGTCTCGAACTGGTAGAATCGATCGCAGCTCTTCACGTTGCAATGGGCATAGACGGTTACCTTTAGGCCGCCGATACCCTTCGACAGCTGGCCTGTAATCCGAGCGTCCAACTCGGTTTGCCCGGCCAGCCATTGCTCGGTGGCCGCATCGCGAACATTCGCAGGTACAAGTTCGTTTTTCTTCAGCAATTCAAGCAGTTGCGAGCGATCTTGGACTTGAAGACCTTTCCCCGATTTGGTAAGTGCGGCACGAAAATCTTCGGCGAGTTTTTGGCCCACGGCGTGCATTTCATCCGGCCCGTCAAAATCAAAGACTATCACCGTCTTTAGTTTCGCTTCCGAGAGGGCGGCTGCCATTTGATTTGCAAGCGCATCGATTTGCGGCTCTTGCGCAGGCGTTGGCGGACACACAGAGAGTATGGACAACGCTGCGAGCAGCACTCGACAGCCGTTAGAGACCGTTAATCGCATTAAGACTGCCTCCCCGCGGATTGTAACTCTTTCAATAACTAATCAGCTTCTCTACTTACTTTGATCCGCGTGACACGAGAAACGCATGAAGCGCCGGCTGGCGTGCAGGAGCGGGCTACGCGCGCGGGCGGGGTGAACCGTTATGGCGAGCCGAACTTTCGCGTGGTGTGGGGCGGGTCGCGGCTGGCGTGGATTGGCGGGCGGTGGACGGACCGTGACGCGCACGGAAACACCATTCGCGAAGCGGTGGAGCTTCGGCGCGTCCCGAAGTATCTTCCCGAGAATCGCTGGCACATCGAGCGGTGGTTGCCAGCGGAATCTTACGGCTCGCCGGAGCAATGGCTTGCGCAAACAACCGAAATCGAAGATGGAGTGCGCGTCGCGGCGCTGGGGCCGTACCCGTCGCGAGGGGATTACGAGCATTGCTTCACGCTCGAAAGCGCGAGCGGGGAATTTATTGCGCTTACGCCGGCGGCGTGCGATTGGATCGTGCGCGCGATTGAATGGTCGCGGAGGCAGCGGCGCACGGAAATGCGCGGAGCCATTGCGGCGAGGGAAGCGCGCCGCGAGCGTCATATGGATCGCGGCATGGACGATATTCTCGACGACGCGGTTCCGGCGTTTCATGGGGAAGCATTTGTTGTAAGTGCATAGTTGAGCCCGATCGCTCGAGCTTTTGCACCCGCGGTAGGGGCACAGCAGCATGATGTCGTAGGACGAGCACACCCGGCTGCCATGCGAGCGAGAAAGTCAAAAGAGCCGGCACCCTTCCTCTCGTAACCGGCGCCACGGGCAAGCAAGACGCCCCTCCTTCGTCAGGGTAAACCGGCGCTACGAAAGGCAACAACCGGCGGGCGAAAGACAAGATGCCGGGCTGAAGCCCGGCGCTACGAAAGACAACACCAGTCGGCCTGAAGGCCGACGTTACAAAAGGAAAATTCATTGAACGGACTACTGGGGCAGGGGATTCAGCGGGACATTTTGGTGGACACGCGATCGAAGGAAGACACGGCTGCGACGGTGGCGATCGGCTCGGTGTCGGAGCAGGACTGGTATGTATCGCGGACGCACGGGGTTTACCACATTCCGGCTTGCGCTAAGGGCGAGGCGTACGCGCTGTTGTTGCTGACGTCGCGCGGCGACGCGCTCGATCTGGGAGACAACCGGCGCTTTCCTTTCACGATTTCGGCGCGAGAGATTGCCGTGGATTTGCTGCAGGACCTTCAGGACCACGGCGTGTTCGTTTGCGCCGGAGCGCGGCCCGCGCCTGAAGAACTGAGGGCGGCGCGCGAGAGGCGGGACGCGTTCTACCACCGGCTAATCGGAGAAGGCGACACGATGTGGGCGCGCGGGCATTCGTTCCGCGAAATTTCGGATTTGCACCGGCGGGCGGCGATCGGCCTGGGAGTCGAACGCGAATGGGCTTACGTTCCGATGCGGCTGAACGATTGTCCGGCGTGCGGCGAAAAGGTGAAGCAGGGAGTGGCGGTGTGCAAGCATTGCGGGGCTATTCTGGACGCGGAGAAGGCGGCGAAGCACGGGCTGGGCCTTGGAGCGAAAAATAATGTGGGGCAAGCGTCGCCGGGTGTGCGCGCAAAGCCGAACGCCGGCGCGAGCGGACAAAAATAGCTCGCTACCGGTTTCGTGGCCGATGAAGAAAGTCAAAAAAGCCGGCGAGACGCCGGCGCTACGAAAACCATGGGTGTGCGCGCAAAACCGAACGCCGGCGCGGGCGGACAAAAAATAGCTGGCAAGAAAGTTAAAAGAGCCGGCGGGACGCCGGCGCTACGAAAAGCGACAGCCGACGGCCTGAAGGCCTTCGCTACAACAGCGCGCCGTATTGCCGAGCGATCAAGAAAGTCAAACGAGCCGCCCTTCGACAGGGCTCAGGACAAGCCCTTCCTTCGTCAGGGTAAACCGGCGCTACGAACCATACCGACACGGGCTCAGCATGCGGCGCAGTCCGGCGGGCTTTCTTGAGCGTCGAGGAGAGCAAAGATGCCGGGCTAAAGCCCGGCGCTACGAAAAGCAACACCCGCCCGCCCAAAGGCGGCCCCCACAAAGGCCATGGCGTGAGTTCTGTATAAATTGGCGGGATTGCGGTACAAAAGCGAGGGTACACAGCGGCGAAGAGGCGAACACGACATGAGACCAAACGGCACAATCCGGGTGGCTGGCATTCGAACGATGCGAGAGGCGTCGGATTTGGCGCGAGATTTTCGTCGGAGTCGAAGGCAAGCGTTGTGCGCTGCTGCAAACTTCTCGCGAGATGTTCGTCGGAGTCTGAGGCAAGCGTTGCGTGCGTCGTGGCACTTGGCACGTCGTGTTCGCAGCGGTACGACAGGCGGGCGGACAAGACGGCTGAGCGGGGCGCTGACGGCGTGCGTGGCGCTGGTCGCGACTGTGGCGCTCGCGGCGCCCCTGGCGCACGCGCAGGGATCGCGCAAAGACGATGTTGTGTTTGGTCCCGAAGGGCATCCGGTCGCAGGGGCGACGATTACGGTGTGCCAATCCACCGCGACAGGAACGCCGTGCTCGCCGCTGGCGACGTCTTTTACCGACGCGACGCTGAGCGTGCCATCGCAAAATCCATTTCAGTCCGACGGGCTCGGCAACTACCATTTTTACGCACCGGCAGGACGCTACGTAATCCAAATCACCGCGCCGCAAATAAATGGAACGCAGACTTTTCCGGACGTGA
Source organism: uncultured Acidobacteriota bacterium (assembly GCA_963830375.1). Classification (GTDB taxonomy): domain Bacteria; phylum Acidobacteriota; class Terriglobia; order Acidiferrales; family UBA7541; genus Palsa-295. The sequence goes on along the minus strand of CAWHMJ010000006.1, from coordinate 213,703 downwards.
TTCTTCCCGCCGATCCTTCGTCCACAGGAGTGGGCAATAATATTTCGGCGTTTGGACTGACGCTGGGCGGAAATTTGACCGTAGCGGGAAATGCAAACATCGCCGGAACGCTGACGACCGCCAATTTTAGCCCCGGAAGTTTCACGCCTACGTCTTTGAGCGTCCTGGGGAGTGAGACGATAACCGGCCCGCGGCCGCGCATTGACGTGACGGCGTACGGCGCGAAGGGCGACGGCGCGACCGACGACACGGCGGCGATCCAGGCTGCCATCACCGCGGCTTGCGGGACTCTTATCGGCGGCATCAGCGTAATCCCCGAATTGGATTTTCCGTCGGGAGTCTATGCCGTTAAACAACCGCAGCTTCCTTCTACCGCGCCGGTATTTGAAATCCCTTGCGGGCGGTTAACTTTTAAAGGTGTGGGAACGGCCAGCACGCTGCAATTCGTGCGAGGCCCGATGGCGGTGGTAAGAAGCATCGCCGGGAGCAGCCCCAACAACGCGCCGGTGTTTGACCTGCGCTATCCGGGCGCCTACGCCGGCACCACATTCCGCGACATTGAGATTGACGGATATAACAAAGCTCTGTGGTTCTACACCACGACCAGCGACAAGCTGGAAAATGTAAACCTGTTCGTACAACAAACCGGGCAGGCCGATAACAGCGCTCTGGAAGTCACCAACTCGTTCTGGTTTGAGTGGCACGGTGGCGAATGCGCCGGCGCGGAAGTTTCGGGAATTTATTGTGTGCTGCTGACCGGAGACGCGCCGCTTGGAAGCGAGGCTCCGCTAGACGGCCTGATGGAATTCGATAACCTGCAAGGAATCGGCGGGATGTTTCATTACGACCAGCGCGTGAACACCGTTGGAAGCGGTCCGGGAAATATGCACTTTCAGGATATTCGGGGATGGGAAGCGAACCACGGGCCGTTCTTCTACATCACGAATAGCACGGGTAATCCCGGCGGGACGGCACTTCCGGTGATGACGAATTTGACGTTCGGGAACGTGAGCGGAGCAGACTCTACTTGCGCTGCGGGGGTGGCTACATCATGCGCGTTGGTGGAACTGAATTCATCCGGGTCAAACCTGAACGGTGTAATCATCGACTTTTCGATCGGTGGGAGTGGCGGCTCACCGATGATTCAAAACGATAATCCCAGCACTTCTTCCGTGTATGGTTGCAACATCCGGTCGGGAGGAAATTTTTCTTCAAACGGCCTGGTGCAAGACAGCAGCGGGAATCCGGTGTCCGGATGCTCGGCGCAAAGCTGGAATGGGTTCGACTACTTCGTTAGATCCGGAGGCGGAGGCGGCCCGGACCCCAGGCTGCGCAGCGATGTAAACGTATATGGCGGCTACGACGGTGACGCTTTGCGAGCAACCTTCAATGGCAGCCGGTTCGCCGGAGTGGGCATCGACCCCGTTTTCGGGCTGATGCTGAATGACGGAACTGACTTCGGTTATGGCGCGAGCATCGCGCAGAATGCGAGCGGAAGTTTCGACATTCAGTTTCCGCGAACTTATCCACCCACAAGCGTGGCGGGCACGGCTACGACCGGCGGCTCGATCGCCGCGGGCACGTATTTCGCGACGATGTATTCGACCACGACGAGTTGCAGTTCGACGGAGTCGGCGCCTTCGCAGCAGAGCACGGGCGTGGCGCTGAGCGGCTCAAGCAATGCAATCACATGGAGCTGGACGCTTCCTATCGCCGGGGCCAGCACGATTACAGGATATTGCATCGCTACTTCCACGGTTCCGTATTTGAACAACGGCCAGTGGCAACCGGTGCAGACGAACTACACTTTTATTTCCGGCGCGAGCACGAGCAGCTTTACGATGACGGCGTTGCCGTCCGCCGGCGGGCCCGATTCAGTGATAAGCACGCTGCTGCCGGTGCACCGCTTTACGCCCAGTTCGCTGGGCATCAACAACACGAATCCGCAATTTAACCTGGACGTGAACGGAACCGCGGCGGTGAATGCGCTCAACGGAGTGCAGAAGGCGGAGCGCTTTTCGGGCGCGGACGCTGCGGCGAAGATCACCGCCTGCCTTTCTGCTGCCGCGGCGTCCACAGCGTCCGCGGTTTGCGACGCGCGGGGAATGGCCGGAACGCTTACGGGGGCGCATCACATTACGATTCCTGCCGGCACAGTTTTGTTGTGGGGGCAGGGACAACTCACGGTCACTGATACAACCACGAATGATGCGGTGGAATTGACCGGGGACGGCGCTTCCATCAAGGGCTATCAGGAAAGCGGCACCGGCACGATTGCCAAACCGGACACTTCCGGCTTCATCGCGTGCGGCAACGCGGGATGCACCACGGTGAAAAATCCGAATCAAGCTACGTCCAAAATAAATTTCGTGCACATCGAGGGCATGGCGCTCACTGCGACCGGCGCGAGTTCAAAAGTGATCGACATGACCAGCATCGGCCACTCGGACATCGAGAACAACAACATCACTCTGGGCACGGGCGGAACTTCCTACGGAATTTACGGCAACACCTCGGTGGGCGACCTCGACGGCACAAATACTTTGTTCAAGCACAACAATATGAATCCGCAGTCCAGCGGGGACACCTGCTTTTATCTCGCGGGCATCTACAACGCGATCGTGCTGGAACAAAACGCCTGCATTCTGCCGCCCGCAAGCTCCACCGGCTACGTTCTGGCGAAAGACAGCAACGGGAATTATCCCAACAACGACGAAATATACGGAAACGACTGCGAAAGCTCTTCCGCCGCATTTGGACAGATTTGCTACAACATTATCGGCGCCACCAGCGTCACGTTTGGACCCAACAACCGCTGCGAAGATATTTACAATTGCATTCAATTTCCATCCGACGGCTCGGCGATCGGCATTCATCTTCTGGATCCGTACCTTTCCATCACCAATACGACCCAAATCAAGCCCAACGAGCCGGCCACGGCGATGGTGGCGATCGATAACAACGGCCACAACTGGACGCCTTCGATGCATTTCGGGCAAAACGATCTGGCCAGTACGAACCTGCTCGCAAATGCGGGGTTCGAAGCGTGGAACGGCGCGGACTACTTTGTTAGCGTGGGGCGGGGCGAGCGGCACGAATATCAATCAAGCTGCTTCCGGAATTTACGCGCGGCAATCGAGTGCGAGCGCGCCCGTGGATGGCAATACGCAGGGCAGCTACAACGTGAAAGTCGGCGACGGGGCGACGGCCGGGCTCGGCGTGAACACGCAATGCATCTCGGTGGATCCGGCCGCGGAATACACATTCGGCGTGCGCGTGGCTGCGGGTTCCACATCGGCCAATTTCAGGCCCGGGTTCCGCTTTTATTACGACTCGAATTGCACCGAAGCGGACAAAATCACGAACATCGCGACCAACGCCCGCGTCCTCGCGCCCGCAAATTATGTGGACAATGGCGGCAACGGCGGCAATTGGCAAAGCACGAACGCGTCGCTGACCTATAACAACGGGATTACTTGCAATTGCAACGTCACCGGCGCGGATTGGCAAGTAGCTACGGCGAACACCTGGACAGTGAATCGCAATTACGCCGTGATTTTCCGAGTACCGAACGCATACAGCGTGTCAACGACCGTGGCGCATTCGATGCGGATTTTCCTGCTGGAGAATTCCGCATCGTCCAGCAATTACATTTATTTTGACGACGCGTTTCTCGCCAAAGGGCCGATGCCTTCCGAGCCGCGCTTTGCGCCGCTTGCGGACAGCGGCAACGGCGGAAGCGACACGGTGTACTCGAATCTGAGCGTGCAGGGAAGTGTGAACGGAACGAGCCAGAATGCGTCGAGCGCGGGCGGGCAATTTCTCGGCGCTGCCAGCGGAACCGCGCCGAGCCTGATCGCGCAGTTGAGCACGGGGCAAACCGGACACATGTTCGACCTGGACCCCAGCGGCTCGACGACTCCGATTTCGTTTTTCGATAATTCCGGCAATCTTTTTGCGCGCAACGATCTGAATGCAGTGAGTGCGCTGGGCGCCGCGACCGTTTCGATGTCCAACGCGAGCGATGGCCTGGCGATAGCTCCCGCTTCCGGCACTACCAGTGGAAACGCGCTGAAGGTGATGGCACCCGGATCGTCGGCCACGATTAACGCGTCCATTTCCTACGCGGGTAACGTGCAGGGAATTTTCCTGCTGGCAAATCGCGGGAGCTCGATCAGCGCGTCGAACGTGACGCTATCGAGTGGATGGGGAAGCTCGGCTTCGGTCGACCGCCAGCGGGACGAGCCAGCGATTTACGGCGACAGTTACTGCGAGCGGAACCGCCGCGGCGAATCCGACGGTTGCGATTAATTTCACGAATACCTGGCCGCTGACGCCCATTTTTATTTGCAAGATGGTGGGAGGCACCGGCACGGTTGCCAACGTTACGGGAGAAAACACTGCAACCACCGGAAGCATGACGCTGACCTACAACGCAACACCCGCCAGCGGGTCCACGTACATTTTTAACTGCCACGGCGAATAGAAGAAGGTCACCTAGGCCTTCACGGCGATGCCTTGGATTTCGAACCGCGCGCCGAATAGCAATGGTCCTGACCCGATGAACGCGCGGGCCGGAAGCGGCTCGGTGAAATATGTGCGGTAGATTTCGTTGAATTGGGTGAACAACGTAACGTCAGGACAGAAAATCTGCAGCGATACCACATCCTGCATGGTCATCTCGACTTTGGCCAGCGTGTCGCGCAGGCTATCCGATCATCAAGCGAATTTCCCGCTCGACGCTGTCCGGAACCTTTCTTGTTGCGGGGTCAAGGCCGATGTGCCCGCAGAGATAAAAGTCTCGCCCACGAGCACCCCGCTGCTGAACGGCAACGTACCATTGCCGCGCGGTGCCGGGATATGTAAACGCGTTCTGAGTTGACGCCATTTTCCTCCTTCGCAAATCCTGATGTAACTACGCGGCAATCATATTGCAAACATCAGGCCGTCGAGATCGCGGCCGCCGTGGCCAGTGCAGGCGTCGCACGTCCATAATGGCGCGACCAGACGCCACGAAACTTTTCTGTAATGTTTTTCACACGCAGCAGCAATCTCGGAGGCAATCATGCCCGTCGTCCCGACAACCGCGTATTCGCAGGCGGAAGATGCGCTGAATTTGGCGCGCGCGCTGGTGAACGATTCGGCGGGGGTGGTGTTCACCGACACGCTGCTGATGCCGCTGCTCAACTCGGCATATCGCGGATTGCAGCGCGAGCTGGCGGAAAATGGCGTCAGCGTGCTGGTGGAGCAGCAGGACATCGAGCTGGACGTCAACTCGGAAACCGGTGCAACGAATCTGGAAATCAGCGACGTCTCCAGCCCCCAGCTACCGGCGGATTGCCTGATGCCGCACATGTTGTGGGAGCGCGCCACGGCGAACACTACGGACACCTTCGTCCCCATGGAGAAATTCATGAGCGGCGGCGGGATGCTGAACCTGCAGCCCAGCAGCTATCTGCGTCTGTGGGAATGGCGCGAGGACAAGATCAATCTGATCGGCGCGACGCAATCGGTCACGGTGCGCGTGCGCTACGAAAAGATTCTGCCGCTGCTTATTCTGGGAACGGACCCGGTGCAGATCCGCAGCGCCACGGACGCGTTGGGATTTGCAACCGCGGCGCTGGCGGCTCGTTCGCGCGGCGCGCGCGCGCTGGCTGCCGACCTTCTGGGCTCTGCGCAAACTGCGGCGGAGAATTTGATCAACCGCTACGTGCGGCCGGAGCAAACCAAGGGACGCCGCCGCAAACCGTACAGTTACCACCGGCGAATAATCTATTTGTGATCTGAGGCAACGGTTTCAACCACAACACACTGAGTGTTCTTTGCCGGCCGGGCGAACCGGCAATATTTATGGGGTCGCCAGGTATATATCCCGGGCGCAGCATGCTGCGACCCTACCAAACCGTGCGGTAGATATTTTTCTTTAGTTCACGACGAGGGTGACGGTAAAGCCGCGCGTGGCGTTTTGGGACGTGCCCTGGACGATGAGATTCGTGGTGCCCGCGGGAGTGGACTTGGGTTTTCCGCTGCCGCTACCCCCGCCACAGGCGGCGAGGACTGCCGCAAAAAGTACGAATAGCGCCGCGGTTGAGATTAGCCGACGCGAAGCTGGGCCGGAGAATGGGTCGCGGAAAAAGTTCGCGAGGATGCCGCGCATCGCATTCGGACGCGAAAGGTCCCGCGGGAAAAATGCCGGCGCAAATATCGCGCACAGAATCGCAATTAACATTGCGAGTGCGGCAAAGGCCGTTAAACAGAACGACTGCATGACATGATCCGCGGGAGCTGCGGGTCCGTTTGATCCGCCACGCGGTGCGCGAATGGTTGGAAGAAATCCACTCGATGTGGGCACTTTGGTGTTCGGCCCGGTAGTCTGAAAAGTGATATTAAAAGGAACCGCCGTGCCGCGCCCAACGTTCACGGTGAGGCTGGCTACCAGCGGGGTAGTTACAGTGGATCCGAGGGAGATGCCGCAGGTGGTGTTCAACGGCAGCGTAACCGGGCAATTCAACGTCACGGGCCCGCTGAACGCATCGTCCGGAACGACCTGCAACAGAAATGTAGCGGCAAAGCCGGGATCGATCGCGATTTGGTAGATGGGGCCGACGTTACTCGCCGGTGTGATCTGGTAATCGTCGCCCGTGCCAGTTACTGCGGCGGTCAAAGTGGCGGGCGGGTTCGTGCCGGCGGTGTAGGCCACGACCAAATTGTCCGAAAGCACGCCGGTCGATTGCGGCGTAAATACTACGTTGAAGGCGCAAGTCGTGTCGTTTAGAACAGTCGCAGTGCAGGAAGAGCTAGCCACGGAGAAGTTGGTCGCGCCGCTCTGAAAACTGGCGCCGACCTGACTGAGCGTCCCGCCGGAATTATTCGTGAGGGTAAAGGCTTGCGACGCCGTCTGGCCGTCAACCGGCTCGAAGCGGAAATCGGTGGGAACCGGCCCAGCGGGAGGAGTCAACGTCACACCCGTGGCGGGCACGCCGGCGCCACGCAGTTCGAGAAGCCTGTGCGTTCCCTGATCCGCGATGAAGAGATTTCCGTTGGAGTCGAACGCGAGTTCGCCGGGCGAGGTCAAGCCGCGCGCGGCGGAAGTCATTTTTCCAGTTGTGGCATCGAGCCGCCAAATTTGATCCAGTCCGCCGCCAGGGCCTGAAAAAGACACAAACAAGTTTCCGGCGCCGTCCACGGCCAGGCCGGTGGGAATAATTCTAGCGCCCGCAGGATTCTGGCTCCCGGCAAACCATTGCGAAGGCGAGATCGCCGAAGTGGAAATGGAGCTGGTCTTTGTGTTGATCTCGACGATGGAGCCGGTGTCGGGCGAAGCGGCGAAAACCTTGCTGCCATCCAGAGTGACGCCTACGCTTGCGGGCGACACTACATGCGCGCGAGAATCTCCAGCACGCCGGGCGAATCGGACGTAGCGGAGTGCAGCATCAGCACGGCATTTGCGCCACGGTCCGCAATATAAAGATTTCCCGCGCGGTCCAGCGCCAGCCCGAGCGGCTCGATCGAGTTCGAAATTCTGCCGCGGACCGAACCGTCCCACGAGGCCGCGAACGATGCCGGGTTCGCTGCTGGAGGCACCCGCGATGCTGCGGATGGTTTCGTTCAAGGTATCCGCCACGAAAACCGTGCCATCGGGCGCGATAGCAACTCCGCTGCGCATCGCTAGCGAATTGAGTTTGAGATCGAATTCCGCGCCGGAGGCTGTGCCGCCATCGCCCAGCGAACCCGCCGCGGCCTGGCCGGCGAACAGCGCGATCGTGCTGCCGGCAGAAACCGCGGTTGTTGGATTATTCGCCGCACCGGATGAATTCGAGGCGGTCACCAGGGTGAAGATCCGGTTTCCTTTGTCGGCGTTGGCCAGGTAAACGAGTGCGGATTGGGCGACGTTGGAATTTTCAGCGCTCGCTGCATTCGTTGCGCTTTGGGACTGCGGCTCGACCGCGAGCGAACGCGCAGAAATGTTGGCGGCGACGGTGATGGGCGAGTTTGAAGTAGCCGGCGTTTGTGCGGAATTCGCGCCGGTCTGCGTGCGCGGCAGAGTGGGCGGCGTGGCGCTCGAATCGGCCTTGATGGAAGACGTCTGCGAGGAGGAGGGCAACGCCGGCGTTTTACTTTGCGCGCGAGACGCCGCTGGTAATTTCAGCGCCGCTGCGAATCCAAGCAGCGTCAACACCGTTACCGCACAAACGATTCGCAGTCCTCGCACCAAGCTCTCTCCTTACGTTCGACGCTTAGGATTCAACTGAAGGCTTTCGGGTTGTGCGCCGCTGCGGCGTACAGCGCTAAATGATAACAGTGATAGACGGCCTGTTGCCAGCGGGCAAGACCGCGGAGTGCCCTAATTTCTACCGACGACCTGGACCTGGGGCCGCCGCGACTCCAGGCTCCGCGGCGACGTCGGCATCTTGCCTTCGTAGAGCCGACAGTGCGCCTTAAGCGCAGGCGCAAAGATTCCGTACGGATCGCGATTCACGAATCACCAATCTCAGCTTTGGAGGAACAATGGCACTTACATTTTCGATTGTAGATACTTGGGAAGACGGCAAGCGGGTGCACGTTAGCGGCACGGTGGTGGCGTCGGGGAACTATACGACGTCGGGGGACACGCTGGACCTTTCGGAGGTTCCGCTGATCGCCTCCGACCAGCCGCCGGTGCAGGGAACTGCATGGATGGACGGTCTCGCCGGATACGATTACGTTTTCTATCCCGGCGCGGCGATGAACGCAAACAAAGTGAAAATCTTTCAGCAGGGCGCATCCGCCGGGCCGTTTCCGGAGCTGGCCTCCGGAGCATATCCCTCAGCCATCACCGCAGATACCATCACGTTTTACGGCATCTTCAAGAAGCTGCAGTAGCGCATGTTTGCAGAAAAGCGAAGGTGATCGCCCTACGGGCGGGGGCAAGCTATTGTGAAGCGCCGCAATCTAACTCCACGACTCGGTACACCCCGACAACGCGGACTTCGCGCCAGTATCGATCTCCATAACCGTAGCGCCCCCATCGTGACAGGTTGCCGTGAAATTTCACGCGCCATGCCCCCTGATCGAGATGATTAAGGTGAAGGACCATCTGCTCTCTTAGATTGTCGTTTGGCGCAAGCCAGTACGGAGTTCCTTTGATGGGACATCCCTTCACGTCGGGGTAAAACTCGTACAGCGGGAATTTCTCAACAACCACGCCGTCAAAATTCTGGCCGACTCTCGGCCCACCAACCTTCACTATTCCCGCGAGCAGTAGAAGACCCAGGGCGAAAAGCGGAACCATACGGGTAGCCAAAGAGTTCGGTAAGTCGGAGCGCGAAGTCATAACCGCCTCTGCGAAACGCCCGTTCGCTTCATTGTGAGCAGTCAGGCATGCAAAAGGCTGCCGCGCCAGCGAGGATGGCAGCTCCGAGAGCTGCATTTGCTCGTCGGTCGCTCCGCTAGTCCAAATGAGAGCGAAGTCTAACACTTCCGGCCTTTATCTTGGCATAACACGAAACTATTCAACCTGATAATCCTTCCGCATCGCGAGCACCGCACACCATGTCTATTGAAACTTTTACGCCGTTGCCGCTGAATATCTTCAGCACTTGGATCACGCTGCTCGATCCGTCTGACGTGCCGCCGGGGATGTCGCCCTCGCTTGCCGATGTGGAGTTTTTCCCCGGCGGGGTGCGAACGCGGCCAGGACTCGTCTCGCAATTTCCGGTGGTGGCGGGGTCGCCGCAGATCAACGGGCTGAAGACGTACGCCACGACGAATCTGGTTCAGCGAATGATCGCGCTGGATTCGATCGGCAATTTGTACAAGGAAACTTCGCCGGGAGTGCTTTCGGTGGTTGCGTCGGGAGGCAAGCCGGGGCTTTATCTTGCGTCGGACACGCATTTCGGCCGGGAGTATATGGCGTTCGGCGATGGACTGATCGGTCAGGATATTCCGAGGCAGTATGACGACACGAATTTCGACCGCGTCAGCCAGATTGGGCCGGCGGAAGGGCCTGCGGTTGCCGATGCCACCGATGCCGGGAATATTTCGCCGGGCGCGCACCAGTGCTCCGTAATTTTTGTCACGCGGCAGGGATACATGACCGCGCCGTCGCCGCCTACGACGTGGACTGCGGCGGGCAGTAAAAAAGTTAACGTGACGAATATTCCCACGGGGCCTTCGAATGTGGTGCAACGGTTGCTCGCGTTCACGGCCAGCGGCGGCGCCACTTTTTATCAAGTGCCCGCGACGATGACGATCAACGACAACGTCACCACGTCGCTGGAGGTGGACTTTACCGACACGATTCTGCTCAGCGGCTTGAGCGTCGAAAATCTGTTCGGCCAGATCGAGCTGCCGTGCCAGCTTGGCGTGGTGGATTACGCCGAGCGGCTTTTTTGGTGGGGCGAGCGCGCCAAGATGGACAACTGGCGCAATCTTTCGTTCGACGGCGGCTGGGACATTTCCGGCGACGGGCGCCCGCTGGGCTGGCAACTCGATCCGACGTTCGGAGCGGGGGGAAGCCGCGAGCCGAGCTTTTCGGTTTGGGGCGACGCGTATCGCATTACGGCGGACGGCGTGACCATCCAGCGCGGAACGATCGCGCAGAATGCGATCACCGACGCGTTCGGCGATCAGTTGCTGGTGAACAACACGGATTATTCGGTGCGCGTGCGCGTGGCGCGAAGCGCGAATCTCTCAGCCGGAACGTTGCGCATCAATACATACAGTCCCACGATGGGGCTGGTCGGAGCGGGACTGGTTGTTTCCGCGGCGCAGGCGACTGCTTCGTACCAGGAATTCACCGCGCAGCTTTTTCCTCCGCAAACTTCGCTGCCGACGGATCTGACGCTGCGCGTTTATGCCGACAGCACGCCGGGACCGAGCGGCGAGTCGTTTCTCGTTGACGACATCGAAATATTTCCGACGTTCGCGGCGCAGAATTCTTCGCTGGTGCGCGCCTCGGCTACGGAAGCGCCGGAAAGTTACGACGGCGTATCGGGAATACAGGAAATCGCGGTGAACAACGGGCAGGGAATTCGCGCCGCATTCAGCTTGCGCAACAATTTATATTTTGTGAAAGAACGCTCGATGTACGTGACCGCGACGGACGGAGTGAACGAGCCGGCGCTTTGGGGCGTGGAGGAAGTGTCGAACAAGGTGGGCACGCCTTCGGCGCACGGCGTGGGCTACGGCGAAGAATGGGTGGTGATCGCGGGCCGCTCGGGACTTTATTATTTTGACGGCAGCGAGCCGATCAAATTGTCGCAGGAAATCCAACCGACCTGGGACGCGATCAATTGGCAATACGGCCAGTTGCTCTGGGTGCAGGTGGACACGCAACACAAACGAATTTATGTTGGCGTGCCGATGGGCGCGGCCACGCAGCCGAATCAGATTCTGATGCTGGATTACACCGAAGGAATGCAGGACCCGCTGGTCTCGATATATACGGCCGCGGCGGAACGATCGCGAAAATGGGCGCCGTGGATGATCTCCGCGAATTCGTGCGGGCTGATTGAGCGGAGCAACGGAGTGGCACAAGTTTTTCTCGGGGCGAATAATTCGAGCGGAAAGATCTATGCGCTGACCGAAGGGCAGTTTTCAGACGATGGCGTGGCGATCAATTCGTTTTACTCCACGGCGTTTCTTGCGGCCACCGGATTGAGCGGCAGAAATTTGTTTGGATACCTGACGGCTTACGTACAGGGCGCAGGCTCGCTCGTCGCTGACTTCGTTCTCGCCCGGCGACGTGAGCGTGCTGTCACTCGGCTCGTGGACGCTCGCCGCACCGGCTTCGCGCGACATGGAGCAGTTCACAAACGTGCTGGCCGAGCGCGTGTCGTATCAGATTGGCACGAGTGTCGCGGGGGCGTGGTTCTCGATTACCAAACTGGTGCCGTGGGCCAAGCCGGATCCCTTCGCGATTGTGCGCGGGACAAATTGAATCGTGATATCCAGATAGCTTAGGAGCAATTGCGCGGCAGACGAAGATAGGCTAGATTATCGCCATTCTCGGCGACGGCCGAATGCAATCCGCATTTTCCCAACGAGAAACGCATGACGTCTAGAGGCACCCAACACGACATTGCCAGCGAGCGATGGCGCAGTTTGTTGCTGCGATTTGCGACGCTGTGTTGCTGGGCGGGTTTCCCTCTGATAACGCGTGCGCAGCAAAGCACGTTCCAGCAAGACCCGGTGGATCACTACGGCTCGCGGTTTCTGGCGATCGTGATCGTGCTCGGCATCACGCTGGTGCTCTTCAGTCTTTTCCGCTACCGCGGCGTCGACGCGGGACCCACCTCGTGGGCCTTGCTGATCGCGGGCGCGGCCTTGTTTCCGATGATTTTGTCCGGCGTCGGAAATTTCCTGGTATTCGAGCGAGCCAAAACCGTGCAGCTCTGCGGTTCGTGCCACTTGGCCATGAAATCTTACGTGGATGATATGAAAAATCCGCAGAGCAACAGCCTGGCGGCCGTGCACTACACCAACCGTTACATTGCGGAGAACCAGTGTTATGACTGCCATACGTCCTACGGAATGTCCGGTACGCTGGAGGCCAAAGAGCAAGGGGTGATTGACGTTTACCGCTACTACACGCATACGTTTCATCTTCCGCTGAAGCTGCGTCATCCTTATCGTGACCGCGACTGCCTGAAATGCCACGCGGAAGCGACCAAATGGATCGCCGCTCACCAGGATTGCCAAGAGGCCATATTTGCGGGCAAGATGAGCTGCATGCAATGCCATGCGGAAGCGAATCCCGCGCACAATGTGGTGGCGCAGGAGCTTCATCCATGAGCCGCCGTTCCATTCGAACCATCGAGCTGGACCCGCGGATTCTCCGCAGCGCATTGATCGGCGCTCAAGTGCTCGCGCTGATGGTGTATGCGATGGGAGCGGGATTCCTGTTCCACACGAACGGAGGGACTCTCTTCTTGTTCGCGCTCGCGGCACCGCTGCTAATTGTCGCCGCGGTGCTGGCTCTGGCTGGAGTGGCCATCTATCGTTACTTCCGGCGCCACAGTCTTTTTGCCTTTGCGCTTTTCGAGCCGGGCGACTTCCTCGTCCAGCAGGGCGACCAAGCCGACTTCGCCTATTTCATCCAGCAGGGCGAAGTCGAAGTGGTCCGGCGGGAAGAGAAAAGTGAGACGGTGATCGCACGCCTCGGCGAAGGACAGCACTTTGGCGAGACCGCGCTGATCGGCAATGCGCCGCAGCACGCCACCGTGCGAGCCGTTACGCGAGTGCGCGTAGCCATGCTGGGGAAAAAGAAATTCCAGCACATGCTGCGGTTTGTGCATCCGGCGCAGGGCGACCTCATGCATGCGGTGAATCAGCGCGCCAGGAAGCAGTCCGTGAAGCGCGCCGAAGCGGCGGCGCAAATCCGGGAGGATCAAATTCCGTGAAGAACACGAAATATCTTGGAGCGGTGGTTTATGGAATGGCGGCGCTGGCCGCCGTGGCAGTGGCGCTCGGAATTGCGCCGGCGGGCAACGCGGGCGACGCCGCCGCGGGCAAGACCGTTTACAACAACAAATGTCAGATCTGCCATGGAGCTAACGGGGAAGGCGCTACGGGTTACGCAAAGGCCATGGGACTGCAGCCCGCGCGGCTGAGTTCAGATCAGGTGCAGAAGAAAACCGACGCCGAACTGAAAAAAATTATCGAAGAGGGTTCCGGCAAGATGAAGCCGGTGAAGGGCCTCAGCGAGATCGACATCGCCAACGTCATCGCCTACGTCCGCACCCTCGCCAAGAAATAGCGCTCGTTGTCACTCAGGCCGTCCGCAACACTCACTCCGCATCACCCGGTCACAACTGGAATCATGCTGAATATTTCGCAAATTGAGGCGCTGCGGCGCACGAATCCGCAGCTTTACGAAGCCATGAAGCGGCTGGCGGAGGCTTCGCTCGGGCCGAACCAGGGCTGGAGCATTGACAGCCAGATTACCGACGGCACGAATTTTGCGCGGGTGACTTCTGGTGCGTTGACCGGGAATCAGATCGACCCGACGAAGGCGGGCGTGCTGATGAAAGGCTCCGTGCCGCCGACGTGGTCCGGCGCGTTCACGTACGTTTCCACCACGATCGAGCATCACGTGGTCCTGGAGCGGGCTCACAATTTCGCGCGCGGACGGCACATCGACGGCGGTCGCGAACGGGTCGCTCGCCGTCACGGGGCTCACAGCCGCTACTACTTATTATTTTTATCCTTACTGGGACGAAGTGGCGCTGGCGATTGCGTGGGTGGGAGCGATCGCCGGAAGCGTAGGCTCGCCTGCAAACGCGCAGAGCGCGAAAACAAATGTCGCCGCGCAGCAGCAAGCGTTGCAAGGACGCGTTCCGCTTTCGCAAGGCGCGATGATCGCGGCCACCACCAGCAGCGGAACCGGCGGTGGTTCGGGCGGAGGGAGCGGAAGTTGCCTGCGCGCCGGAATGGTGGTGCAGACGAAAGAGCGCGGGACCGTCAAGATCGAATCGTGCCAGGTGGGCGAGCATCTGTGTTGCCCGTGCCACACGCACGGAGAACCGTGGACTCGCATCGTGCGCCTGGAATTTCGCGACGCGGACACGTTCATCCGGCTGCATTTTTCGAACGACGAATCGCTGGACGTGACGCCGCACCACATTTTTACGCTTGGCTGACGGGTCGCCGATGCGCGCCGAGCGTTTGTGCTTGAGCGATGTTCTGGTCGGCCGCTTCGGGCGCATTACGCATGAGGAAAATCGAGGTCATCGTCGAGGAAGGGAAGAAGGTGACGGTGAGCTGCGAGCCGTTTCATCAGTTTTTCGCCGGGCGCGGCGATGCGGCGATCTTGACGCACAACTACACTTTTTCGTCATAATTGTCCACGCTTCGGCAGGCGCAGCATGCTGCCCCTACATAAAATGGTCTGCGCCTTTGAAGCGGCGGCCTTGGGACCAATAAATCTAGCCTCACAACGACCCAAACTCCGCCCGCCTAAAGGCGGCCGCTACATAACCAAAACATCCGACGAAATCGCGTTCTTCTCTGCCATCAATATGACTGGAAAACGTTATTACTTGACGACGCTCGGCGCTTGGCATCGGCACGCTGGCCGCTTTGCGAATTCGCATTGGCTCGCGCTGGGGCAAGCCGCACCGGGTGATGCGACGGGACATTTCGATCCCGACGAAGTTACGCCGATCCTCGTCCTTATTGAAGCGGATGAAGGCGCGCATCTCGCGCTCGACGACGACGCCGCATTTGAAGCATTGCCGCATCCTCTGGGACAAAAGCCAATCTCGGAGGCGGCGCAAAAGGGCGCTCGCTGCACATGGAGTCGCGACGGGCGCGACCATGTTCGATGCAGCCGAGGCCGTCGCGCGCGTGCATCCGCTGCTGCGCCATCGCGTATTTTGACGTCCCTTCCGCATCCTCAATCCCAGGTGACGGAATTCCATGCCCTTCATCAATGGCAGGTTTTACATGAATCCGGCTTACGGCCGTGCGCTGGAGGATGCTCGCGCAAATGAAGCAGCCTCCAGCCAACAAGACCTGACACTGGGTCACAATCGATGGACGCCACGTTCTGATCCAAGGGACACAGGCAAGTGGAGGGGAGCAACGGACGAAACAATTTAGCGGAGATGCCACCTACTACAACTTGCCTGGAAAGAAGACTGCGAGCGGAGCCAAGTTTGACCCCAACAAAATGACCGCCGCTATGACTGCGGAGAAAGTGAAGCTTGGCCAGACCGTAGCGGTGACATACACTACGAAAGATAAACTGGGCAATACCATAACTAGGTCGATAACCGTGGTTGTCAACGACAGGGGCCCATTTGCGCGGGATGCCGATGGGAAAGCAACAGTACCGTTGCAACCCGCAGACGGGAAGGTGATCGACCTCACACCGGCCGCCTTCAAGAAGCTTGTCGGGACAACCAAGTCAGGACACGTTGCCGTGACTGTGACAGTGCCAAATGAATAGACGCTCGATAGTGGCGCTGCTTTTCGCGGTCGCTGTGGCGACGACGTTCCTGCTGCTCGTTTCGGGGGCAGCGAAAAGGCCTGCCGGAGCCCCGCCTCCTCACGGGCATTTCGTATTGGTATCCCTGTCTGCCCTTCACATCACCGAGGCGGAGCGAGTTGTGGGTTTTGACTTCGGGGTGACCTCCGGGCGAATCGCGAAAATCACGGACGTGCCGATAGGCTGGAATGTCTCCGTGGACAATGATCCATCCTGGAGTACGAAAATCCACGCTTCTGTCATCGTAGCGGCAGCGGCTTTGGATGATTCCTACTTCAGGGATTTCGCTGTAATCGAGAAGGAAAGCAATACCGACGCCCCTTTCGAAATCAAGGGGAAGATCGTCGTGTCCACGGATTTTTCAAAAGTGCGAGAAATTCAGGTCGGGATGAAAGATTTTACAGTCCGGGACGACGCTCAGCCTTTGAAAAGCCACCCATCGAAATAGCCCTCGCCGCAGTTCATGTACCCGTGCTCATCCGCGAATACACTCACGCCGATCTTGACGCGCTGCGGCGCATACACGCGCAGCAAGGATTCGATTACGCGTTTCCCGATCTGGCGGATCCACTGTTTGTTTCGAAGCTGGTGGTGGAAGACGGCGCGGGACGTGCGGTGATGGCTTCGCTGGCACGGTTGACTTGCGAAATGTATTTGCTAGTTGCGCCGGGGGAAGGGAATCCGCGCGAGCGTTACGCGCGGCTGCTCGCGTTGCACCGCGCCGGTGAAAGCGATTTGCTCGCGCGCGGGTTGCACGATGCGCACGCCTGGCTGCCGCCGCCTATCGCCAAGAAATTCGGCCGCCGCCTTGCGGCCCTCGGATGGGTTCGCGACGACGCGTGGACGCCGTATTGCCGCCGGCTTGTTTCGTAATGTGGGGGTGGTCGTACAGCTAGCTGCCAGGGTGGGATTCGATCCAGGTGCCGAGGAGTTTTGCGGCGTGCTCGCATAGCTTTTTGTCTTCGGAGGCGAAGGCGGCACGAAAATGGCTGTCGATGTCCAGTTCGCCGACGACGTTTCCTGCAACGAAGACGGGCACGACGATCTCGGATTTGGTTTCCGCGGAGCAGGCCAGATAGCGCGAATCGGCACCGACATCGTCGACGATGACCGTCTCGCCGCTGGAGGCTGCGGCTCCGCAAATACCCTGATTCAGCCTGATGCGCGTGTGCGGGGTCATCGAGCCTTTGAACGGGCCGAGGACCAGCATATCTTCGGCGGGTTCTTTTTCGATCATGTAGAAGCCCACCCAGTTGTACTTCAGCAGATTCTTGTGGAGCAGGCCGACGATGCCCGTCATTAATTCGCGAGCGGAAGTTGCAGCCGCGGCGAGGGCATCCAGCTCGGGAATTAGGTCTTTGGGTTCCGGGTTCGCTCGAAACATATGGGCATTAAATCATGTCGCGGCGGATTCGCAATGCCGCGCCGTGGGATTTCGTTTCCATCAGCGCAACTCTAGGCTGCGCGGGAGAAGGCTGCGCGGCAAGGTCCTTGCACCCCAGGAGTAACCAGCAAGAAAAAGCTGCCGGCCTGAAGGCCGCCGCTACAACTTCCACGGCAAAACCTAGTTTGTGACCAGGAGAAGCCGGCGGATTGCATAGGGTTTGTTGATCGGATGCGAAAGTCAAAAGAGCCGGCGGGACGCCGGCGCTACGAAAGGCGCACCCTGGCCAATGATCGAGTGGTTGCCCACCAAAACCTGCCGGCCTGAAGGCCGCCGCTACAAAGGCTCGGACGGACTATGCGGGGGGATTGGGGCCGGCGAGGAATCCGCCGTCAAGGACGAGGTATTGGCCGGTCATGAAAGAAGCGTGATCGGAGGACATCCACACGACGGCTTCGGCGATTTCCATCGGGGTTCCGAAACGGCCGATGGGATGGAGGCTGATGACATGCGGCTTTTGAACATCCGGCGCGCTAAAAAGACGCTCACCCATCGCCGTTTCGATCACCGCCGGGACAGACGGCGTTGATGCGAATACCGTTGTTCGCGCATTCTCGAGCGCGGCGGATTTCGTCAGTCCGATCACGCCGTGCTTGCTGGCGCAATACGTGGCCGCAGTTGGCGGCGCCCATTAAGCCCGCGACCGAGGACATGTTGACGATGGCTCCTCCGCCGCCCTGCTTGAGCATCTGCCGAATTTCGAATTTCAGGCACAGCCAGACGCCTTTGAGGTTGATGTCGATGGTGCGATCCCAGTCTTCTTCGGTTTGTTCGGCGATGGGCACCCAGGTCGCCTCTCGATGCCCAGCATTGTTGAATGCGATATCCAAGTGGCCAAATTTCTGAACGGTCTTCTGGACCAGCGCTTGCACCTCGGCGGAGATCGCTACATCGGCTTTTACGAAGAAGCCCTCGCCGCCGGCAGCGCGTACTCAGATTCGACAGTCTCGTTTCCCTCTGCTTCGCGCCGGCCGGCGACGACCACTTTGGCGCCGGCCTTGGCGAAAAGGATGGCGGCTGTCGCGTCCGATACCGGAGGTGCCGCCGGTCACGAGCACAACTTTGCCTTGCAAGTCCGTTGTCATAGTTTACCTGGCGAATGAGAATTTCGAGAAAGCGGCGGCAAGCCGCCGCACTCCAAATAGGGCGGTGGGGTTGTCCTGTGGAGTACGGCGACTCGTCGCAACGCGACCTAACGCGTCGTTTGCTTTATGGTTTTGGTTCGGCTTTCTCTTTCTTGGTCTCGGCAGCGGCGGGTGCAGCTTTGGGCCGCCAGAAGTCGGGATCGGCCTTGATCAGATCTTCCATCATGTAACTTTGCCGCGGATTGATGGCGAAGATGTTGGTTTCCGATGAGGCGATGGCTGCGGCGGAAAGCTCGCTCAACTTTTTCATTCCGTCGGCGCCCATCGCGGCCATGAACTTCGAAGCCTGCTGAAAACCGGCGTCAACTTCCGACAGCGACTTGCGCGGAATGATGACCAGGTAAGCGGGCTGCTCTCTGCCGAAAACGTTCTGATACATGGCCCAGTGGGCGTCCGGCACCTTGGTGTACGCTTCCTTTACCAATTTGACGGCTTCGTCCCAATCGGCTTCGTGGCCGGGTTTGATTTGGAAGACTTCCAGTTCGAAGTAGCGGATGCCAACAAGGCCGCCGGTTTGGTTGAGGCTTTGGTCCGGGCGGTAAACCCAGGAGCTCTGATCAGAGGAGTCGAGGAGTTCGCCGTCAGCGGCGTCCGCGCGATCGAGCGCGGCGGAGAACGTCGGGGTTTTTCCGCTCGGTTTGAAACATCTTTCTCCCATTCGGCGAACGAATCGTAACCGGTAAAGTAGAGCGCGCGATGTTTGCCGCTCATCGAATCCATGGCGATGTAGTACTCGGGCGATTTCGCGTTGCTCATGGCCTTCACGAAAGCGCTTTCGGAGCGATCGTGTGCTGAACCGGACTTGCCGGGTTTCAGAAATTCGCGATCGATGCGAAGCACTGTCGGTGGCGTGTGCATGCCTTCGGATTTTTCTTGCGCCGCGGCGATGCCCGCGGTGCCAAGTACGAGACACATTCCCAGCAAAAAACCAGACACTTTTTTCATGGATTTGCCGACCTCCTCGGCAACAACTCGTTTTGAATGCCAGATGGAAAATGGGCTGACGTGCTGTCACACAGGGCAAGACAAGAATTCATTGCGCGTGCGCCGCGGAGAGTAGCGAAGAGGGAAAGCGAAGTCAAGCGGCAAGCGCCACGCTACTGAATTGAGTAAGCGCGGCCGCGGATTGTCCGATCCGCAATTCATCAATCACTTTTCTTATATGGAGGAAATATGTCACGCGGAGCAGAACACACGACGCGTCAACTGACCGACCAGCAGCTCGCGCAGCAGAATCAGCTCATCTCGCAGTCCAACCAGGAGGGAGGGCAGGACCGTTCGCTGCTGCTGCCGACAATTCAAAGCTTGCTGACCAGCACGGGCTACACGCCGCAGCAGCAGTCCGACATCACGCAGCAAAGTTTGGGCGCGGCGAACACGGCGTATGACGCGCTGCGCGAAAGCGCGGCTAACCATGCGGCGGCCACGAACGATACCGCGGGTTACGGCGACTTGACCGCGCAGCTTGGGCGCGAGCAAGCGCAAACGGACGCGAGCACGGCGCAGCAGAATCAAATCGCGTTCGCCAATCAGGCGTACAAAGAACAGCAGGCGGGGCTGAACGCGCTCACACAGACTTACGGCATCGACACGAATCTTCTCGGCAAAGCCATGGGAGTGCCGGCGGAATTGCTGAACGTACGACAACGCGCGTCGAGCGGATCGTCGATCGGAGGGCTGGGCGGGCTGGTGGGACTGGGCTCCGGCATCGGTTCGCTGTTTGGGTAGAGAACTGTGGACCGGCGTCCCCGCCGCGGTTTGCCCGCTGATCGAGAAAGTCAAAAGAGCCGGCGAGACGCCCTTCGTTCCTCAGGCCAAGCCGGCGCTACGAAAACCTGGGGGTCGGTGTCGACTGGGTGTCGCGGGGTGTGGCACACTATCCGGCCATGCGCGCGACAAAATTTGAATTTGAGCAGCGCTTCTGGATCATCGGCGCGATTATCTGGGTAGGGTTTTTTCTATACCGGTTCGATCACGTCAATTTCGCGGTGTGGTTGTTGCATCTGGCCGCGCCATCGGTCGATCCCGAAAGCGCGCGCGGAACTGATTTGGGCCGGCTGATTTTCGGAGCCGGCGCGATGCTGGTTTTTCTTTCCGCATTGATTCGCACGTGGGCCACTGCATATCTGAAGACGGAAGTCGTTCACGACATGGCCCAGCATTCCGAAGGCTTCGTGGCCGACGGGCCTTACCGCTACGTGCGCAATCCGTTGTACCTCGCGAACCTGCCGCTGGCCGCAGGCATTGGGACGATGGCGAGCCGGGCGGGCTGGCTTTTTATGGTCCTGGGGATGTGGTTCTTTATGTACCGCTTAATATTCCGCGAGGAAGACGGGCTGCTGCGCACGCAGGGGGAATCTTATCGCGCTTATTTGAAAGCGGTGCCGCGATTTTGGCCCGCGCTGACGCCGCGCGTTCCGTCCGGGGGCGGGCAAGCGCGCTGGGGGCAAGCATTTGCTGGAGAAATGTTTATCTGGCTGATGGGCGTCGCGGTGCTGTGCTTTGCCATTACTTTGAGTTTGAAGCTGTCGGGCATCGTACTGGCGGCGAGCTTTGCGGTGTACTTCATTGCTGTCTATCTGGTAAAGAAACGCGCGGCCGCGGCGAAATTCTAAGCGGTAGATTGCCGGTCGCAACTCCCCCACTCGGTAACGCGCGAATGCTGTTCCTTCCCGGTGCCGGCCCTTGGTCAAAATTATTCGCATCGTCGATGACCCATATTGGTGGACTGTGGCGCTCTCGTCCCTGGTGCAACTGGTGATGTTCCTTCGCTGGATCTACCGGCGCATTCGCAACGACGAAATGATGCGAGCGTTTGTGGAGGACATGGCCAAGATACATTTGCCGCACACGTACGCGCTGCTGGAAAAAATTTGCGCCCGGCAGGGAATTGACGCCTCGGAGCGCCCGCCAATCAATTGGGTCGATTTGCACAACCACCGGCATTGATATTTCGCCGCACTAAAAGGGAACACGTCAAATGCTGAAAATTACCCGTATGCTCGCCTTGATTTTGCTCGTTAGTGCTTGGGTTACGCTGGGTGCGCCGGCGGCCTTTGCGCAGGGGTCTCAGCGCGCGAACGTGGTGCAGGGCGACACCGGGCAGGCCATCGCCGGCGCAAACATATGGGTTTGCACCGGCATGGTGCTGCCTGTTTACGGCAGCACGCCTGCATGCACGCCGACTGCCGCGATTTATTCTGATCCCACGCTGATGACGCCGATCACGCAGCCGCTCGTATCCGACGGCCTTGGCAATTACAGCTATTTCGGCGTCGCGGGAACGTACACGGAAGTGATTACGGGGCCGATGATCGCGGGATACACTTCGACCATCGTTCTGCCGTGCGCGCCGAGCTCTCCGACGGCGGGATGCGGAGGCAGCGCGGGAAATCCGGCGTCGCCCAGGGGCTCGATTCAATTCAACAATGTCGGAGCGTTCAGCGCGTCGATTCTGAGCCAGGATTCCGGCGCGACGACAATCACCGATACCGGCAACATGACGGTGCAGGGGGCGCACGCCACGGTAAACACGACGAGCAACGGCGGATTCAACCTCAACGTGAACGGCACGGGAAATTTTCTCGGTTTGCTGACCACCCCGGGCGGATTGTCCGCGAACGCCGAATCGCCAAACAGCGCGTTGAGCGTGCCGACAAAACTTTTCTTCATGGCCGCGGGGTGCAACAACGCGACGGCGGGGAACGGCTGGCAGATTGGGACGGCCAATGCTCCCACGCCCGCTTGCCAGGGAACGCACACGCGAAAAGGCGTGCTGCAATTCGCGCGCGGGAACGTGGCGTACATCGAGCTTGAACTGCCCGTGGATTGGAATTTTGGCGTGAACGTGGATTTGAAAATTGCGTTCACCACCACGGACACCACCAACGGCCATTTCACGGCGTGGAGCGTGCAAACCGGATGCAATTCGCTGACCGGCACGTCCACCGACGATCCGGTGCTGAACGCGGCGCAAACGGTTTCGTCCACCGTTGGCAGCACGGCGGTGTCCGGCGCGGAATATCTTACGCTGCTTACTGCGATGAATACGACGGGCTGCTCGGCGGGGAACAACTTCGTCCTTGCCATCACGCGAAATAATTCCGGAGCGGACACCAACACGGACACCGCCGTTGCCGCGAAATGGGCCGAGTTGACCTTCGGCCGCACGATGAACTCCACGAACCGCTGATTGGCGGGCTTTTGCAGTAGCGGCGCCTGCCACTGTTTGCTACGCGACGCGAGCAGCCAACCCAGAATGGTAACTAGCAGTACCGGCTGCCCGATA
Organism: uncultured Acidobacteriota bacterium; assembly: GCA_963830375.1. GTDB lineage: Bacteria > Acidobacteriota > Terriglobia > Acidiferrales > UBA7541 > Palsa-295. The sequence continues at coordinate 190,856 of CAWHMJ010000006.1, read as the reverse complement.
ACCGTCCCGGCCCATGGAAGGCTCCGAACGTCAATACTGGGAGCAAAGAATCTAAAGTCCCAGAGAAACATAGCCCAAAAGACAATTAGCACCGGAAATAATCCACCGACGCTCTCAGAAAAGATCTTCCTAATAGGCCGCCCGGTCCATCGTCGCCACCAAGAATTGCGCCTAGAAAAACGACCAGCACAGAAAGTGGCATAAGCCAACGGAGCTTCTCAAGATCCAAAAGGAAGAGAAAGGTTCCAACCGGAACACCCTCGACGAACAAGCCGAAGACGAACGAACCCAAGAGCGGCCGCCGCACGAACGATCGTAGGCGCTCGAAGATCTGGTTTGGTGAATTATTGCTCGACACTCTGCCGCCTTACAAGGTGTGTTACTAAGCAATTCTAACATCTTATTGACCCACAAGTTCTTTCCCCAGGGAGACGCGATGCAATCCTGGCAGAAATTCCTTGATTCGCTGGCCACCAAGGGCGGGAATCTGCTTGTCCTGTTCGTGTGCTTCGCGGGACTGCTGGGCCTGCTGATTCACGTTTTGCATCATGGCGATACGGGGAACGTGAGCATGGTGGTGGTCTCGACGTTTTCTGGATTTTCCGGCGCGTTGATGGCGACGCTGACCGGAAAAGATAGCAAAGAGCAGGCGAACAGCTTCGCGGTGCCAACGCAGCGAGCGCAGTTCGCGAATCTGCCGCACCTGCGAGCGGCGCGCCGAAAATTAATGGGCCTGTTTCGTAATGCAAGCTGCGGCATATAGCGAGCTCAGCGCGCTCGATTTGATGAAGCTGTGCGTGTGGCGGGAAGCGCGCGGCGAAGGAATTTTGGGCAAGCGCGGCGTGGCGCAGGTGATTCAGAATCGCGCGAACGATCCTTCGTGGTGGGGACACGACATTCGCTCGGTAATTCTGAAGCCGTGGCAATTCTCGAGCTTCAACGCGGCAGACCCCAACTTCGAAAAATGGCCGGCGGAAGGCGACCCGTCGTTCCAGGATTGCGCGGATGTTTGCGAAGCGGTGGCGACGGGGAAGCATGAGGACATCACCAGTGGCGCGACTTCGTATTACGACATTTCCATTCCGCCGCCGTCGTGGGCCGCGAACGGAAGCAACGTCCTCACGCTGGCTGTCGGCCACTTGCGTTTCTACAAACTCGCGCCGGTGATGGTAAGCGACATCGATCTCGGCGTGTAGATCGCCCTTTCGAACAAACCTCCCAGCCCGCAATAAACGGTTTCTTAGCGCGGCTTCAAGAAAGCCAAGCAGGTGTACAATGGTGTTCTTCGGATTCGCCTGGGACTCCGGGACTAATTCTCAGCCGCAAGGGAACTTGGGATTCTGGAGGAGGCTCGCTTGGAAACCGCCATCGGAGTATTCGCTTCGCGAGAACGCGCGGAAAACGCGCTGGGATATTTGCTGGAGAACGGCGTGCCGGAGGACGCGATCGTCTATTTGACGCGCTCTGAAACCGAGGCTGTGGCTCTGGGTAAGAAGATCGGCGGCTTCGCCGGAGTATTGCAGGCGGAGCGGTTGGTTTCGGAGCGGGAATGGCGGCGGCCTCGTGGGCGCTGATTCCGGGCGCTGGCGAAGTTTTCGCCCTCGGCGCGGGCGCTGCTGCGTTGCTCGGACTGCTGGGAAAAAAGGCCGGAGCTGCAGCCGGCGCGAAGCTGACGAAGAATGTTGACGCTGATGTCGTTCGGGACGAACAGTCGGCTGCAGACGCGGAGGTTTTTCTAGGCATCCTGAAAACAGACCGGTCGCTGATCGTGGTCAGGACGGAATCGCACGAAACTGCAAAAACAGCCTGCGTGATATTCGATCGCATGGGTATCGCCGGGACTGCAACGCCGCCGATATTGACGCCGCCAGTCGGAAAAAATGCAGGCGGTGACCAGGCCGGCTGGAAACGGCATCACGGTATTGGAAATACGCGGAAGAATTATTCTGGGCGCGGGCAATGTGGTACTTCGTGACGCTGTTCAGGATCTGATCGTGCGAGGGAATATCCTGGTCCTTCTGGATTTGCGCGAGGTGGAGCACATCGACAGCGCGGGGCTGGGAGAGCTGGTGCGAAGCCACACGTCCCTGCGCAAGGCCGGCGGGCAATTGAAGCTGTTGAATCCGAGCGCCAAAATTAAAGAGATGCTGCAAATGAGCATGCTGCACAAAGTGTTCGACTTGCAGAACGACGAAGCCGTCGCGATAAAGTCTTTTGGCAGATCGTCTAAATCAGGAGCATCCGCGTAAGCTCCTGCCGCAGAGTCGCTGCAAGTTCACGATGACGGAATCCTCCTTTTTCCATATTTGGCAATCGTACGCGTTTTTCGCTGTTCGCAATATGTCCCGCGCAGGGGCACGGCCGTCCAAAAACGCGTGTTCGACATTCCGGACCCGATATCGGATGATCAACCGCAAGGCAGCACCTCCGCGGTCTAAAGGTTTAATAATGGTGAAACTTTCGTTCCTAGCGGTTCTGGTGATCGCGTTTCTCATGTTTAGAGCCACCGCTGTCCCGCCCGGCGGTTCTCAGGATATTTACATCGCGCAGAGTGCCGCAGGCGGTAACACAGGAGCGGACTGCGCGGACGCGCTGGCGTACACGTTTTTCAATACGAGCTCGAATTGGGCGTCGACGTACACGGGAGGGAAGATCAGTCCGGGGACGACCGTACACCTTTGCGGGACCATCACCGGGACGAACACGGCGAATACGAACATTTTGCGGACGCAAGGCGCCGGCACGAGTGGAAGCCCGATCACGATTCACTTTGAAACCGGCGCGATCGTGCAGTCGCCGGCGTGTACTGGAGCGAGCGGGGCAGGTGGGTGCATTTACCTGAACAATGCTTACATCACGCTGATGGCGGGACGAACGGGACGGTGGAAAACACTTCGGACGGGAATGCGGGGAACACCAACTGCCTGATCGGGACTTGCACGGTGCAACAGGCGGCGACGACGGCGGTGGAAGTGAACGGCGCAAACGACATCGTGGAGAACCTGAACGTCAGCCATATGTGTATGCACACGTTCCAACTTTCAGATAGCTTTTTCTTCCAACCCTGCGGGGGAATTCAGGTGGACGGCGGCGGCTCGGGCGCGTTGGTGACCCAAAACACCGTCGATAATGCCGCCACGGGGCTGGGCGGGGGCGCGAACAATCTTGAGATTTCCTATAACACGATGACCTACGTAAACCATGCGATTACGTTGGGCACCGTGAGTTCGGTATTCACCGGGAACAAAATCCACAACAATGACGTGAGCCAGGAGTGGATCTGGGACTCCCCGGATAACGGCTACCACCACAACGGGATCATCATCGAAGTGGTGGGCGACGGGAGGGCAGTTCCCGGGGCTGCAAATCTACGACAACTATTTCCACGGGCTGTGGTCGAACGATAACATTTACGGCGACTCGCACGTCACCAACGCGATTTTCCTGGACACGAATGGCTATGCGGACTCGATTCCGAACGCCTACATCGTTCGCAACATCCTGGAGTTTGACCTGTCGCACTTGCGTGGTGAGCGGCTCCGGCACCTGCCCAAAGGGTGTGGGCTTCAACGCTCGACTATCCGACCAACGGAATGACCGGAGTGGGGGGTTGCACCACGACCAGCCCCGCTTGCTCGCCTCCCAATCTTTCTTTGATTGCAAACAATACGATGATCGGTCCCTCCGGGCCGAGCTGTTGGGGCGGCGGCGATATTTCAAACAACATAAGCATCGAAAACAATCTCTGCGCGACGACCAGCGGCGCGGTTTTGTCCTGGCCAAGTTCGATACCTTTCCCGGGCACGGGCAGCGGCCTAATTGACTACAACCTGTATCCAGGCGTGCCGACGAGCAACGCTTTCTAGCATTCCGACGACTACCTGCCCGCCGGCTTCATGCGGAAACCCTTCGCCAACGTCAATAGCTGGACGGTGTGGCACAACAGCCCGTATTTGTCAGACCGGCATTGCACGCCGACGGGGAACACGCCAGGGACGGAAACAGTTGCAACCCGACATTGGCGGCGGTTGCGCCGAGCTCCAGCTACCGCCTCGGGGCCGGCTCCGTGGCGATCGGCGCGGCCGTGAATCTGACAAGCGCGTGGTGCACACCATTCCGGCTCTGTGCACGGGTGCGCCTCGACGTTCGGCAGGGGCGGGGCAAACGATGGGGTGGCGCTGCCGTCGGGGACGACGGCGTGGGATACGGGAGCGTATCCGGTTTCGGGAACTGTGACGCTAACGCCTACGAGTTACGCCTTTGCCACCACGTCTGTTGGCGGTACGAGCTCGGACAGCCCCGTAACCTTCACGTTGACGAATTACACCGGCGTGACCATCACAAGCATTTCGTTTTCGCTTACCGGCGCAAATCCGGGAGACTTCTCCAAGACGACGACATGCGGCAGCTCGCTAACGAATAGCGCAAGCTGCACGATAAGTCTTACTTTGACGCCGACGGCAGTTGGCTCACGCACGGCGACAGTGAGTGTTTCAGATTCAGCCTCGAGCAGTCCGCAGACTTCCGGTCTTTCCGGTACAGCAATTCCTTCGGTGATAAATCCGTCCCCCGCCAACCCTGTCACGTTTGGAGTTGCGGTGACGGATCCTTCCATTTCATCCACGGTGAAAAATGAAAAACGCTCTGAGAATCTTTCTGCCCATAGTCTTGATCGCGCCGTTTTGGTTCGCTTCCTGCACCAAGACCGTTCCCGTAATGCCGCCGGCTCCTCCGCCCGTCAATAAAGACTGGCTCATCACCGCCAGCTTCAGCTACAACTTCACGAACTATATGCAGTGCAGCGCGAGCGTCACTTCCGGCTGCATCACGGGATTTACCTGGGGCTATCTGAACGCTCAGGGTGCGCAAGTGCCGCTGAAAACCAGTCCGGTCACGGTGTGCTCCGGCGCGTCACAGCCACAAGCTTGCACCGACACCGCTAATAGCCAACTGCCTATCGGCTCGGACGCCTTCACGATCGTGGTGAACTACATCGACTCGACAGGCAAGCCACAAATCACTTCGCCCGTAACATCCTCGTCACCGGTTGTTATTGCTGCCGGCCTGCCGCAGGGTTTCAACATCTCCGCCCAGTAGCCAGCAGCTGAACACCAGCGGGACGCGTTCGTTGACTTGCTACGAGGCGCAACCTAAGATGCTGGGCTAATGGCGGACTCGCGCCCACTTAGTGGAACAACCGTTTCGCATTACCGCATCGTGGAAAAGCTCGGCGGCGGCGGAATGGGCGTCGTGTACTCCGCCGAGGACACAAAACTCCGCCGCCTGGTCGCGTTGAAATTCCTGCCGGACGATACTGCGAGCGATCCCCATGCCATCGAGCGCTTCCGTCGCGAAGCACGCGCGGCCTCCGCTCTGAATCATCCAAATATTTGCATCATTCACGACATTGACGAAGACCAGGGCCAGCATTTCCTGGTAATGGAATTCCTGGAAGGCCAAACGCTGAAGCACCGCATCGCGCAAGGAGCTATCCCACTGGACGAACTGCTGGAAATCGGGATTCAGGTGTCCACTGCGCTGGACGCTGCACACGGGAAGGGAATCGTTCACCGCGATATCAAGCCCGCGAACATTTTCCTCGTTCGGCATGGGCAAGCCAAAGTGCTCGATTTCGGCCTAGCCAAGGTTGTGGCGACGCACCGCGTGGTCCCCGGCATCACTGTGTCGGCGCTTCCCACTGCGTCCGAGCAAGAGCTGCTGAGTAGCCCCGGCTCGGCGATGGGCACGGTGGCCTATATGTCGCCGGAGCAGGCCCTCGGTGAAGATCTGGACGCTCGCTCGGATCTTTTCTCCTTTGGCGTGGTGCTTTACGAGATGGCCACGGGTGCCATGGCCTTTTATGGCGCAACGTCGGGAGCGATGTTCGACGCGATCTTGCACAAAGATCCGGTGCCGCCGGGCCGGTTGAACCCGCAGCTTCCGCCGGAACTCGATCGCATAATTCATAAGGCCCTTGAAAAGGACCGCGCGCTTCGCTATCAGCACGCTTCCGAACTGCGCGCCGATTTGCAGCGCCTGAAACGAGACAGCACTTCCGGACGCGTGTCTATTGCAGGAAGCAGAACAAGTCCTTTCCACAAAACCATTCGCGCCTCAATCGAACGCGCGCAGCAACTCGAATTAGTGTGATGGCGCGGGTTGTAGCGGCGGCCTTTAGGCGGGAGCATCTTCTTTTCGTCAGGAAACCCGCCGACCTGAAGGCCGCCGCTACAAAAACGTAGCCTGCGTAGTCACCGTCGCGAGCCGTAAGTGCACAGCACGCTGTGCCCGCTGAAACAATTAGCGTCACCAATCGGACGGCTGCCGTCGCTCGCGACACCTGCACAGCCGCTGTGCCCGTCTGAAACAACTAGCCTCTCCAGTCCGACGGCTCCCGCGGCTCGCCACACCCTTCCGTTCAAAACAGCAAGGAATTGCCCCGCATCACGCACGCCTGTCTGAATCCTCAATTTAACGAAACCCGTTCGTTCGCACGCAGTTCAATCCAGGAGAAAATCGAAATGAAAACCCTACGTAAAGCAGCAGACGCAGTACTGATTGGAATTCTTTGCGGCTCGCTGGTGATAAGCACAGTTACGCTCGGCGGCTGCAATTCAACGCAAGTGGAAGCGGACATTCAAAAAGTAATCGCGCTGCTTCCGACCGCTGTCCAGATCGCCGGCAGCATCTTGAACATCGTTGCCGCCGCGGAAGGGAACTCGGCTCCCAGCGCTTCCGTTCTCGCCACGGTGAAAAACGCTTCCGGACAAGTTCAGGCCGACCTCACCTTGGCGAATAGCCTGGTCGCGCAGTATCAAACCGACTTGGCCTCGGCTCCCGCAGGCGTCCTGGGACAGATCGACGCGGCCGTCGCGGACGCGCAGCAAAACATCGGCGCAATTCTCAGCGCCGTTCACGTTGCAAACGCCACAGTGGTTGCGGCAGTGAATTCCGCAGTGGCCAGCGTGCAGACCGTAATCCTCGCGCTCATTGCTGTGTTGCCGGCACCCGCGCCTGCCGCGCTTTTTCCCAAGCTGAGCGCTTCTCTGCAGGCAGCGGGAATCCAGCCGGGAAGTGTGAAGGTTGCGATTCCGACTCCCCACGCATTCGCCAAATCGTTCAACAACGACGCGCGCATCGTGGCCATACAGCAAGCCTATCCCACCGCATCGATCAAAGTTCCCGTCCCGCACGTTCGCATTTTCGGCGTACCCCTGCCGTAGAGACGCGAACACCTCTGCGGACAAAACGGAGAACAGACGATGACTCTGCCGATTTCACCGAATGGACGGAGATACGGCGCACTCAAAAGCAAACCGGACGCCAGGGATTACGGCATGGCCTCGCTTTCGCTGCCGAAAGTGATTCCTTCCGTGATCGACCTCACTGAATGGTGCGGACCGGTTCGCGACCAGGGCGATCTGGGAGCTTGCACCGCCTTCGCCGGCACCGCGATGTCGGAATTCCTGTGGCGCAGATACAAAAACCAGGAACTCGTTTTCAGCCCGCTCTATCTGTACTACCAGGAGCGCGCCCTGGACGGCGACCGCAACAAAGGCGACACCGGATCCACGGGACGCACTTGCGTAAAAGCGCTGAAGCAATTTGGCGTCTGCCTCGAAGCGGACGATCCTTACAACCCGACCGCCTTTGCGAATCCACCCAGCAGCGGGGAATCGCAGGAGGCGCTGTTGTATCGCTCCGGCGCGTACCACGCCATCACTAACGTTCAGGACATGAAAGCATGCCTCGCCTCGGGCTACGGCTTCATCGCCGGATTCAATGTGTTCAGTTCCTTCGAGTCTGACGCGACAGCCGGAAGCGGCTTGATGCCCGTGCCAAATCAGCAGACAGAAACGGCCCTAGGCGGGCACGAAGTGTTTTTCTGTGGCTACGACGATGCGATGGAATGCCCCGGCGCGTCGCTCGGAGCCTTTAAGGTCCAAAATAGCTGGGGAACTAGGTGGGGGCAGTCCGGCTTCTTCTGGTTCCCCTATCAATGCGCTGCGGACACCTCCATCCTGCTCGACGCCTTCATCCAGCATTTCGGCAAGCCCTGGTGATAAGCCCCGGAAAGATTACCTCTCAAGGCCTAGCCAACTCGAGACTGTTCATTCGAAGGAGCCGTCGCATCCGCCCAGGCGTACGACACGGGCAGCGAAGCTGATTCTGGCGATCGGATTACTCCGTTGCTCGAATACGCTTCCTGGTATCTACTGCGGCCGTGGCGACACCGAGTCCAGATGGAATTCGTACAGAAATTGACCGCTTTTAAGAGTGCGTCCCTAAGCAGTCGTCTTTGTCGTCGACGTCCGGAGCGCGCTTGATTCTAGCATTCGATTAGTCGTCGCCGAATCATCCGCACTCGAAGTAGCTTAGGAAACCGCGCAAACAGCGGCCAGCAGGAATTCGTACGAAATCGCCCGGTTTAAGAGTGCATCTAAGCAGCGTCTTAGACGATGCGGTAGTCACGCAACCAACACCGCATAAGTTACTTTAATCCTGCCGAGCAATGTAATTGGCGGCATCCGCTGACTTGCGAGCGATGGTATTGCTCCGACTGCGATGTTTAGTCGACCCGTACCCGCAAACCGCGCCTCTTGCACGCCCATTTTCAGCTTGATCCCAAATATCGCAAAATACCCATTGACACCGCCCCTCAGTTAGCGATACAAACAGCCTTAGATACACAGTGCGAGAATGGATATTATGTTGTTTAGCGGGCGGGCTGGGTGAGGGGGGGGGGGCTATTTGGGTGATGTGCCGATAGATCCCCGCCTGATTGCGCTATTTTGCTGTGGATTTGTGGGGGGCGAGGCGAGTTCGTACTTTATGTACTGCTCTAGCGGGGCCTTATCGCCGCCCACTAGCATGCGTCCATTGACGAAAACGGTGGGGGTGCTAGAGATGTTTAAGGCTTCGCCGTCGGCGCGATTTGCCTCGACGGCGTTCTTTGCCTCAGGCGAGGACATGCATTCTTTGAAGGCTTGCGTGTCGAGTCCGGCTTTTGAGGCGAACGCCGTGAGCTTATCCCAGATGTTTTCTGGCGAGATCAAATCCTGATTCTCGAAGATGGAGTCATGGAGCGTCCAAAATGCTGCGGGCGATTGCATATAGGCACAACGGGCTCCGATGGCGGCCGATTCGGTCCAAGGGTGGATTTGTGTGAGGGGAAAATCCTTAAAGACGACGCGGACCTGGGGATACTGAGCTTCGATGGTTTTCAGGGTGTGGAATAGCTCGCGGCAATGGGGACACTCAAAATCGCTGAACTCGACGATGGTGACAGGGGCGTTGGCGGGACCTTGCGTAGGGTTCCCTTCGATGTTTAGGTGAGAGAGGTTGTCAGCGAAAGGGTTGGAAGACATGTCATACATCTCGCCGCGGAGAAAGTATTTTTCCATCCTTACTAACGTAAACCGTTCCGGTATCGGTGTGATCGTTGATGGTGACGTTGATGGGGACAACATAGAAGTACGGCGATACGGACGGGGACATCGGTCCCAGGCGCACTTTGAATTCCGGCCCCCAGGTGAACAGGTTACGCACAAAGGCTTCGGTTGATTGAAGGATTTGAGTCTGGTCGGATGATGGCGCGGCCGCCGGTGCCGGAGGTGTCTGCGCGAAACCGGAGACTGCTGAGATTAGAATGGCGACGAGGGTTATAAGACAAAATCGAAGAAGTGTTTTCATATGCTTCCTTATAGATAGAATCTAAACGCAAAGATCCGCTTTGACTCCGCGAATATATAACACCAAAGACAAGGATTGTAATTCTTCGCGAGCGAAGCCCAAAAGAAAAGTCCGCCGGTAGTTCCGAGTAAAGGGCTATGGTCTTCCGAGGGTTTTTCTGACGGTCCCCGATACCTGGCAACCTGCGCTGACTGCCCTAGACGGAGAATTTCTGTGCGAGGGGGAAACGGCGACCTACGCTGAAGGCCTTTGAGGTGATTTTCAAACCTGGCGGGGCCTGTTTGCGCTTGTATTCGTTCTGATCCACGCGCAGAGCCACACCACGGACGAGGTCAAGCGGGAATCCGTAGTGGTCTGCGATTTCCTCGGGGCTGCGCAGGTCCTCAACATAGGCCTTGAGGATGCGATCAAGGACATCATAGTCCGGCAGGGTGTCTGAATCCTTCTGATTGGGCCGCAACTCGGCAGAAGGCGGCTTGGTGAGGGTCTCGTGAGGGATCAGTTCCCTCTTGCGGTTCACAAATTTCGAGAGCTCGTAGACCATGGACTTGGGCACGTCTGAAATCACCGCCAAGCCGCCGGCCATGTCCCCGTAGAGCGTGCAATATCCAACGGCCATCTCCGATTTATTTCCCGTGCTTAGGACCATAGACCCAAACTTGTTCGAAAGTGCCATCAACAGATTTCCGCGAATGCGCGCCTGGATGTTTTCCTCGGTTACGTCCTCGCGCGTGCCAGTGAACGCAGGCGCGAGAGTCTTGCGATAGCTATCAAAAGTCTCATTGATCGGCAGGACGAGAAACTTGATGCCAAGATTCTCGGCGAGACGGCGCGCGTCACGCATGCTATTTTCCGAAGAATACGGGCTGGGCATGGCGACGCCGAGCACGTTTTCATGACCCAAGGCGTCCGTGGCGATAGCAGCGACGAGGGCTGAATCCACCCCACCGCTCAAGCCCACCACGACCTGCCGGAAGCCACATTTGCGGACGTAATCGCGGGTGCCGATTACCAGCGCGCGGAAAGCGGCCTCGAGTTCATCTTCTACCAGCGGACGGATGTCGCCCTCACCGGTGACGCTGTTGAAGAGAACGAGGTCTTCTTCGAACGATTTCGCGCGCGCTGCGACGCGGCCGTCGGGCATGAAGGCAACGCTGGAGCCGTCGAAAATCAGGCTATCGTTGCCGCCAACCTGGTTTACGTACACAACGGGTACTCGATATTCCTTGGCGATGGCTTGCAGCATGTCGTGGCGCAGAGAGCGTTTGTCAATCGTGTAAGGCGAAGAAGAGAGATTCAGAAGCAGGGTACTTCCCTTCCCGACGATTTCGGCAATGGGATCGCGATCGTAGAGACGCTGATTCCAGAAGCTTTTGTCGTTCCAAGCATCCTCGCAAATGGTGACCCCAAGTTTTTCTGTGTCGAACGGAAAAATGTGCTGCGTATGAGCGGGCTGAAAATAGCGCGATTCGTCAAACACGTCGTATGTGGGCAACAGCATTTTGCGCTGTTCGAAGAGAATTTTTCCGTTGGCGATCAGAGCGGCGCAATTGGCCACGGGTTTCCCGGTGTTGTCTTGCGCCCCGCCGACGTAACCGACGAGCGATGGCAAAGGAATTTTCTTGGCGAGGCGAAGGAGTTCCTTCTGATTGAGTTCATCGAATGCGGGGCGCTCGCTCAAATCCTGAGGCGGATAGCCGCAGAGGCACAGCTCGGAGAAGAGGGCTAATTCGGCTCCGCGAGATCGGGCTTCGCGCGCCAACTCAAGAATACGGGCTGAATTGCCTTCGAAGTCGCCTACGGTGGGATTGAACTGGGCCAGAGCGATAATCATAGTTCGAGACTAAGCATACGAGGCGAATACAAGCTTTTCAATGGCGTGCGGCGAGCGCGGCGCTTTCCGGGGATGGCTTTGTCATTACAAGCACGAAGAGAAGCGGACGGCCCGGCAAAAAGGGACGTCCGCGATGTCGTTAGACGCTGAAGGAACTGCCGCAACCGCAAGTGCTCTTCACGTTCGGATTGTTAAACTTGAAGCCCGAACCTTCGATCGTTTCAATGTAGTCGATCTGAACGCCTTCGAGATACATCTCGCTCATTTGATCGACGAGAACTTTCAGGCCTTCAAACTCATACACATTGTCGCTGTTCTCGTTGACTTGATTCTCGAAAGCCATGTGGTAGCTGAAGCCAGAGCAGCCCCCGCCAACCACGGCCACGCGCAAGCCAGCCGGTGCAGGAGTCTGCTGCTGAAGAATCTCTTTAACTTTTGTGACTGCCACGGGTGTAAGTTGAACCATTGCTTAGTCCTCCACAAATTTCGCATGAATAAATCATGCGTTACGATTCCAAAGTCATTATATCAGATTCCGCCATCCAGCGATTAGATTCCGCACGGTGTTGATTTAAGAGCACACCTTCGGAGATAGGGCGAGGACCTCCATTGGCCCAATGTCCTGGAAGGCGTACCCGTAGCCGGCCAGTATCTCCAGGCAGGTCTTCTTCAGATCGTCTCCATGCAAGGAGAGAAAGATGGTGGGCTTGGCCGCGGCCAGGAGCGAAGTTGCTCCCTGCAAGACTCCCACTTCGGCGCCTTCTACGTCGATCTTCATGACGTTCGGCAGCGGGTAGCCCTGTAGCGCATCCAGCCTGCGTTACTTTGACTTCCACGGGACCGTCGGGCGCGAGATGTCCCAGGCCGGACCCTATGCGGGTCTCGAAATGCGCGATGCCTTCGCGGTCGCTGACTGCAAGTTCGAGCACCTGAACGTTCGAGCACCGGTTCAATTCGATGTGCCGGTAGAGCCGGGCTAGATTGGGCGGAGAAGGTTCGAAGGCCAATACGCGCCCCTCGGTACCGACGAGCTTCGAAGCCAGCAATGTGTAATATCCAAAATGCGCGCCAACGTCGTAAACGACGTCTCCCGGCTTTACCACTTTGCAGAAGAGGGCGGTTTGCGCAGGCTCATATGTGCCGAAGAAGAAGCTGGAACGCGTGGCGAGCAGCCAGCGATCGCCCTTGAGCGGACCGCTGAAGATAGGAAGGACGGCCCAGTTGAGCTTTGCCCGCATCGTCGTGCACCTTACCACAACATCGCGAACTTCCTTCAGCGCCCTGCCCCGGGTGAACCACCTGTTAGGCACCTGAATTGAGCGACACTGTGGACTTGTCAACGCATAGCCACCTAAAATAAGTACTCCACGATGAAACACACCATCACGTTAATTCCCGGAGACGGGATCGGGCCGGAAGTTTCGAAGGCTGTGAAACAGATACTCGCGGCGGCCGGACTGGAAATAGAGTGGGAAGAAATTGCCTCGCGCGCGGAAATTGAGCGGCGCGGCATCGACTTCATGCACGCAGGCGTTCTTGAGTCCATTCGCAAGAACCGAGTGGCGCTGAAAGGACCGATGGAGACTGCGGTTGGAACCGGCGCTCCGAGTATCAATGTTGGGCTGCGGAAGGCGCTGGATCTTTACGCGAATCTTCGTCCGGTTAAGAATCTCGAGGGCGTGCAATCTCGATTTCAAAATGTGGACATCGTTTTGATTCGCGAAAACACAGAAGATTTGTACGCCGGGCTGGAGCATACGGTGGTTCCCGGGGTGGTCGAGAGCCTTAAAATCATCACGGAACGCGCGTCCACACGCGTGGCGCGGTTTGCGTTCGAATACGCGACAAAGTTCGGCCGCAAGAAAATTCATGCCGTTCATAAAGCGAACATCATGAAGCTTTCCGACGGCCTGTTCCTCACTTCGGTTCGCAAAGTCGCCGCGGAATATCCCGGAATCGAATACAAGGAAATCATCGTCGATAATGCCTGCATGCAAATGGTCCTGAATCCCAACCAGTTCGACATGCTTTTGCTGACCAATCTTTATGGCGACATCATGAGCGATCTGGCCGCAGGGCTTGTCGGCGGACTGGGCGTGGTACCGAGCGGAAACATCGGCGAGACCGTTGCAGTCTTCGAAGCGGTGCATGGAACGGCGCCCGACATTGCGGGAAACAATATCGCGAATCCAACGGCGCTGCTGATGAGCTCGATCATGATGCTGCGATATCTCGATGAAATGCAGGCGGCGAAACGGGTGGAACATGCGCTGCACAAAGTTTACCGCGAACATAAATCGCTTACCGCGCGATGTTGGCGGCACGGCGAGTACCAGCGAATTTACCGAGAACCTAATTCGGACATTGTAGGTGATTGACTTCCCTGCCCTGTCCAACGAAAATGCGAACATCAGCGCTTTAGGGGAGGCTGAGTGCCTGACATAACTCCGGAAGTTGCGCCATTTTTGAAGGGCGAGGTCGCGAAATACGAACCTATTTCGGAAGGAACGAACACTCGCCGAAAGCGCAAACCGCACATTGTAGCTGTCATCAACGACATGTGCACCGGATGTTCAGGCTCCCCCGCGTGTGTGGAGTATTGTCCGGTCGCAGAATGCATGTTCTGGGTTCCGGACCCGGAGCACGAACCTTTCGGCAAAATCCTCGTCGATCCCCTGCTTTGTATCGGCTGCAAGCTTTGCACCAGCAAAGGTCCCGATGGAGCGTTCCTGGAAGGATGTCCCTGGGATGCCATTGATATGGTTCCGCTGGCGGAGTTTGAAGCGCAATATGGCTCGATGCCGTTTTAATTTTTCCGCGACTTGGTCCCTGAAGGTCCGTAACGCGAGGATGATTGGCTTGTAAGCCGCCGGCTAAGAACTGCGTTTTTTGCGGCAGTCCGCGCAGAGGCCGCCTACTTCTGTGCGCGACACTGTGATTTCGATGCCGCAATCGTGGGAGATTTGCCGCTTCAATTCCTCGTACAGCTCGCTTTCGAACTCGCGAACTTTTCCGCATCCCATGCAAGCGACGTGGATATGATCGCGCGGGCCGTGGCTCTCGTAAAAGTGACGGTCGCCCCGCAGGTGAAGAAGATCCAGCTCGTCAATCAATCCCTGGCGCTTCAGCAGATCGAGGGTTCGATAGACGGTGACGCGGGTGACTCCCGGGTCAATTTTCTGAGCGCGTTCGAGGATTTCGTCGGCGTCGAGATGGCGCCGGGCGGTTTCCATCACCTGCAGCAGCACGCGCCGCTGGCGCGTGAGGCGGATTCCGCGCGCACCGAGTTCATGCTCCAGCCGGCCGGGCGCTTCGTGATTGATGCGCTCCCCGGTCGATACGCGATGTGCAGGCGTGGCAGACATGGTATGAGCAGACATTATACCAAAATTGCTTTCCTGGGAATGGCGCTGAGCGGAAACTAAATCACAACCTGCCATTTTGTAATTTCCACCGGCCCCGCGAGAATTTCGCCGGCGACTTTTCGAAAGGACTGAATGTGCGAGGACTTCGAATGGGCGTCGAGATGTGCTTCGCTGGTCCAGTTCTCGTAAAAAACGAATAGCGCGGGATCCGCCTGCGATTGGTGCAAATCGTAGTTGATGCAGCCTGCCTCGGCGCGAGTAGGAGACAACAGACCTTGAAGCACTTGCCGCACGCGGGATTCCAGGCCGGGCTTTGCGCGGATATGAGCGATCACCGTAAGACATTCTTTCACGGGCATTCTCGCAGAATTTTGCAGCGTCTCTAGTGATACTGAATCAGCTTGAAGATGTCGCTGTACATCACGAATGCGAAAATACCCAGCAGAAACACGAGGCCAACCTGGACGAATCTCTCTTTCACGGCGATGCTCAGATCCCGGCGGAGAGTCCCTTCAATCGCCAACATCAGAAGGTGGCCGCCGTCGAGGATTGGGATCGGAAGCAGATTCAGAAGGCCAAGATTGAGGCTTATAACCGCCATCAGCCAGAGCAGATCCGTCGGTCCGCGCTTGGCCGCCCGGCCTGATTCTCGCGCGATACCCACGACGGTCGAGAGTTGACCCAGCTTCACGCGCCCGGTAAAAAGGCCCTTGAGAACCTGCAAAATCTGACCCATACCAAGCGCTGTCTGAATTCCAGCTTCTTTTCCTGCGGGAATAAATTCTTGTTTCTCGAAATCCGCCTGAATCCTGGGCAAAACGCCGACCTGCCAGAACATGCTTCCGTCCGCGCCCATTCCCTGAACGGGAGTGATGACGAAGGACAAGTCTTTCCCGTCGCGCTGGACGGAGAATTGAATCGGATGGCCGTCGGAGCCGCGCACAGCTTCAACCAACTGTTGCCAGGTGACAACTGGCTTCCCATTCATCGCGACAATCTTGTCGCCGGGTTTCATTCCGGCTTTTTCCGCTGGAGTGCCAATTCCAATTTCATCCGTGACGGCAGGCATTGGCGGGTAGCCGATAACCGACTCTAGAGTGCCGGAAGCCGGTGGCATCTTTGCAGTAAGGATTTGCTCTTTGCCGGCCCGCTCGACGCTAAGGCTGATTGATTGGCCGGGAAGCACGTCCTTCAGTTGAGTAATTGCCTTCTCCCATGTGCCGGTCCTAACGCCGTTGACTGCAACAATCCGGTCGCCTGGCTGAACGCCCGAAGCGCCGGTGTCCTTTTGCGGAATTGCCGCCACTTGTGCCGGCTGCCGGAGATAAGGATCCGCAGGGAGACCAACAAGCCAAAAAATTCCCCAAAAAACGACAAAGGCCAGAATGATGTTCATCGTGGGGCCGGCCACAGCGATAATCATCCGCACCCAGCGCGGCTTCGAGAGGAACTCATAATCAGCGCCGGTACGCTCTTCCACCGGATTGTCGCCCGCCATGCGCACGTAACCGCCGAAGGGCAGCGCGCTCAACCGGTAGTCGGTGTCGCCGCGTTTCACACCGAATATTCGGGGTCCGAAGCCGAAAGAAAACACATCCACGCGAATGCCCGAAAGTTTTGCGGCGACGAAATGTCCCCATTCGTGGACGAATATCACGACGCCCAGGACGATGGTCACCGAGACGATGGCGATCACTGCGCTATGAAAGTTGGCCATGCTTGCCTCTATTTTAGTTCTTTCTGCGCTCGACTTCCAGTTGAGCGAGCCGCCGGGCTTCGGCGTCGGCGGCAAGTACGTCTTCTATCTTTTCAAACGCAGTTCGCGGCATGCGTTCCAACACGCGCTCGATCACCGCGGCAATTCCCGGGAAAGGCAGCTTCCCAGCAAGAAATGCGGCTACCGCGATTTCGTCCGCCGCGTTTAACGCGCACGGCAGCGGTCCTCCCTGCCTCAGTGCTTCCTTCGCCAGCGAGAGGCACGGAAATTTTCGCGCCGGAACTTCTTCAAACTCCAGCTTGCGCAAAGTGGACCAGTCGAGAGCACAATCCTTCGACGGAACCCGCTCCGGATAGGTTAGCGCATAAAGGATGGGCATGCGCATATCCGTTGCGCCGAGTTGTGCCAGAATTGAACCATCCACAAATTCCACCATGGAATGAATGGTGGACTGCGGATGAATCACCACTTGAATCTGGTCGAGACCCACATCGAAGAGCCACCGCGCTTCGATGACTTCGAATCCCTTATTCATCAGCGTGGCGGAATCAATGGTAATGCGCTGCCCCATCTTCCAATTTGGATGCGCCAGAGCTTGTTTCGGGGTTGCTTTCGCGATTTTTGCCAAAGAGGTTGTGCGGAATGGACCGCCGGAAGCGGTGAGGATCAGCCGCTTGACTTCGCTGCGTTGGCCCGCGCGCAAGCATTGGTGGATGGCGTTGTGCTCGCTGTCCACGGGAAGCAGAACCGCGCCGTGGCGCTTTACGGCAGCCATCACCACTTCCCCGGCGGCTACCAGGACTTCTTTGTTCGCCAATGCGATTTGTTTTCCCTGCTCTATGGCTTTATACGTGGCGGGAAGGCCGACGACGCCCACTGCGGCCGAAACAACCATTTCCGCGTCGGGATGCGTGGCGACGCGTTCGATTCCTTCGGCGCCGAAAAGTATTTCGAAACCGGCCTGCGCGGCCTCCCTGCGCCCATGATGCTTCTTCAAAGCGGCGCAGAGTTCGCGCGCGCCGGATTCAGTGGCGACCGAAACCACTTGCGGGCGATACTTCGCCACTTGTTCGGCGACCAGGGCAATATTCGATCCCGCAGCCAGCGCTACGACTTCAAACCTCCCAGGGTGCGCGTCGATTACTTTGAAGCACTGGCGGCCGATGGAGCCTGTGGAGCCGAGAATCGCGATCTTCTTCATCAGGCTCTAGTTTATCGGCGTTTGGAAAAATATGCGAATAAGGAGTGTGATCACTTTCACGATAAACCGACTAACTAGCACTTCCGGTCAATGCGCCGACTTGTCCAGGAGTTGCTTCAGATAGGGCTGCCAGACAACGGCCCAGGTGTGCGTGCCGTGGCCGTGAGTTTGATCGCTGACAGGAAGCAAAACAAACGTTCCATTCTTCAGCCGCTTGCTTTCCTTCTCGGCGATGCCGAGTTCGGGCGGATTTATAAAATCGTCGGCAGAGTTGATCCACATCACGGGCGCCGTGATCTTTTCCAGTTGCGGCGATGGATCATAGTTGCGGGAAGCGTTCACCTGGTAGAGCAGATCGTTCGCGTCCAATGTCGCGGCGCGCTTTTCCACATCTTCCGCATACTTGTCCGCTGCATCGCGAGTGGGCAGAGTTTTCTGCATCAAGAGGGGCGCGCTTCCCGCAATTACCAGGAAATCTTCGGCGGTGAAAAGAGCCTGCTTCGGCTCTTCTTTATATTCGCCACCATTCCAGGCGGGGTCGTTGCGGATCGCATCCATCAGCATCTTGCGCCAAACGCGGTTGCGTCCCGCGATTTGCACGGGGAGGCAGGCCAGGGGCATCAAGGCGTCCATGAAGTCCGGATAGGTTTCTCCCCAAACGAACGAGTGCATGCACCCCATGGAAGTGCCGAGGATCAATCGCAAATGCTGCACGCCCAAGCCCTCGGTGACGAGAAGATGCTGCGCGGACACCATGTCGTCGTAGTCATACGCTGGAAAATGGGCGTGCATGCCGTCGCTCGGTTTTGAAGATTTTCCATGGCCGATTCCGTCCGGCAAAATAATGAAGTATTTGTTGATGTCGAGCAATTGTCCGGGACCATATAGTTCTCCGGCGAACTGCGCGACCAGGAATTGTTGGCCCGATCCGCCGGTTCCGTGCAGGATGAGGACCGCGTTTTTTATTCGACCCTGAGCATCGCGCTCCGGCTTCCCCAAAGTCTTGTAGTGCAAGCGCAGCTCTGGAAGTTCTTCGCCCGATTTGAACCTGAAGTTGTGCGCGACATAATCGCCTTCCGTCGCCGGATACTGGGAGGGCGTCTGCGCACACAGGCTTGCCGAGGCAAGAAATGCAACGGCGACCAGCGAAACTACGCGTGCGAAAAGAGTCATGTTCTCCTCATCGTCGGCTCTCGGGTTTCTCAGCGTGTTCAGAATCCCGCGGGACGTTCGCCGGCTACGCCAAAGGCGCGCTCTAATGCGAGGCCGGCGCTCGCCATCGTGCCCTCATCGAAAAGGCGACCGATCAAGGTGACGCCGTGGGGAACGCGACGCGGCGGCGAAAATTTCGGCAGCGGCCTGCTTGGATCCGGCGCCCAGTCGCTGCGCGCCTGGGACACTTCGACAAAACCCGCGCGCAATGTGAGAGACGGATGACCGGTAAAGTTAGTGATGGTCAACATTTCGTCACGCAACGAGGGTACCAGGAGAAGGTCTACTCCTGAGAATACGCGCGCCATTTCTTCGGCCACTTTGCGCCGCAGCCGGTCGGCCTGCACAAAGTCCACCGCCGAGAGAAAGCGGGCTTGCCGGAAGAGGTTGGGCCACGCGTCGAACGTTTGAACCTTGAGCTGGTCCAGACCGTGACTCAATGTGAGTTCCTCGAAGGCAGCGGCCCCTTCCGCGAAGAGAATCAGGTCGAGCGAATCATACGGCCAGTTGGGAATAGACACCTCAACCGGAATCATGCCGACTCTCTTTACCGTTTCCAAAGCGGCGCGGTCAACGTCGGTTGCGGGATTGTGATTCATCCATTCCGGAAAGTAGCCGACACGCAGCCCCTGGACGGAAGCGCCCGCGTCGAAATCAAGCTTGCTGGGCACGCTCGATACGTCGCCGGCGTCAGGTCCTGAGATAGCCTGAAGCACCAGCATGGTGTCTTCCACGCTGCGCGCCATGGGGCCGAGCTTGTCGAGCGACCAGCAGAGCGTCATCGCGCCCGTTCGCGGCACGCGACCGTAGGTGGGCCGCAATCCGGTTACACCGCAGCGCATAGACGGGGAGACGATGCTGCCGCCGGTCTCGCTGCCGATGGCAAAGCCTACTAGCCCCGCCGCAGTCGCGGCACCAGGCCCCGCGCTCGATCCGGAAGAGCCTTCCTCAAGCAGCCAGGGATTCATCGTCTGGCCACCGAACCAAACGTCGTTGAGCGCCAGCGAGCCCAAGCTAAGCTTAGCTACGAGCACGGCCCCGGCCTCGTTCAGACGCTGCACTACGGCAGCATCCTTGGCTGGAACGCGGTTTCTGAAAGGCTCAGCGCCGTATGTGGTAGGAATACCGGCGGTGTCCAGAAGATCCTTGCCACCCCAGGGAATGCCGTGCAGGGGACCGCGATACTTCCCCGCTGCAATCTCCTCATCGGCCCGTTTCGCTTGCGCCAGAGCCAATTCCGGCGTGAGCGTGATAACGCAGCGCAGTTCAGGACTAAATTTCTCCATCCGCTGCAGATAGATGCGGGTGAGCCGCTCAGAGCTAAGCTTTCGCTCTTCGACCCAACGCGAGAGTTGCGTCAGCGGAGCGAAGGCAATGTCTTCATCCTTTGCAGGGAGTGGCCCCGGATCGGCATGGCTGCGGATAAATCGGTCGTTCGCAGGGCCCGCCGTTTGTCCGGGCAGCACCGGATTCCAGAGCGAGTACGGTGCTTGTCCCGGTTCCAGTTCCACTTTGTGCGGCCCGGTGCGCCGCTCGTAGAGCGGTGCCATGCTGACGCGCCAACTGCTCGCCGCCAAGGCGCGCTCTGCTTCGTTCAATTCCACCTGTACGAGCTTTTCCGCTTCGCCAAACGTGGCAGGCGACACCTGCGGCCCCATGGGGCGCGCAGTGCCAAATGCGGGAGGCGCTCCGGGTGGCAGGCCAGGTTGCTGTTCCTGGACAAGACAGGGAGTGGCTGCGGCCAACGGAGTAGCTGCCGCCAGCAGACCGAGAGATGTCTCGGTCAAGAATTCTCTTCGCGATTTTGACATGCCTTCCTCCGTACAACTTCGTGGCGGGGCGTCGAGCCCGAAGCGTATCTAATTTGATTCAGCTCCGAAGAGGAGCGACGCCCGTGTCGCCGGTGCGGACATTCCTTCAGGCCGTTTTATCGCTCAACGCGCCATCGCGATCCATTGATAAAGAATCCACACGACCGGGGCTGCGAGGATGAGACTGTCGATGCGATCCAATACGCCCCCATGGCCCGGGAGCAAGCCTCCGGAGTCTTTCACCGCGGCGCCGCGCTTGTAGGCCGACTCGATCAAATCGCCCATTTGGCCGGCGATGTTCGCGAGTCCCGCGATCACCATTAAGGTGACTTCGTCCATGTGCATCCAGCGCGCAAAAAAGACCGCCACGAGCAACGAGCCCAGGATGTTGCCTAACGCGCCCTCCCACGTTTTCTTGGGGCTGAGCGCCGGAGCCATTGGAACGCGGCCAAATCCGCGGCCCACAAAATACGCGAGCATGTCGCCCGCCCAAACAAGACAGAGCGCGAAAAGCACGAGCTGCCGCCCGGTGTGTTCGATCTCGTTCAAGCGAATCAGGTAACTGAAGGGAAGAGCAATGAACAAAAGTCCTGTAGCGCTTACGGCGATGGAAGGCAGCACTTCGTGCAGCGGGCGGCGGGTGAGAAGTCCGATGGAAACGCAGCCGAAGACGAAGACGAGTAGTATGGCTTCCACTGAGAACACGCCGCCGACTGCGTTTCGAACCAGTGAGACGCCCTCGCTAATCGTGCGCGTCTCCAAAAACCCCTGCGAATATTGCGCGTAGAAAATCCCGGCGACGCATACCATCGTCCACTTTTGATAGCCGACCAATCCCACGCGATTCGCGAGCGCAAAAAATTCAACCAGGGCAAGTATGGCAACAATAGCGGCCAGAGCAGCGAGTAGCGCGGGCGGTCCCCACCAAACTAAGGCGACAACAACGGGAATCAGCACAACGGCGGTTAAAATGCGCAGGAGCATTCGGCGTCAGCCTCGTCCCCGCGCTGCGGAACGTTTTGCCATCTTGCCTGAATCGCCCGGCTCCGGCGCCGCGTTTAGGCCGCCATAGCGGCGTTCGCGCTTTTGAAAATCAACAAGCGCCTCCAGCAAGCGAGCGCGTGAAAAATCGGGCCACAGCGTTTCCGTAACGTAAATTTCCGCATAAGCGATCTGCCACAACAGAAAATTGCTTACGCGCATTTCCCCGCTGGTGCGAATCAGCAGATCCGGATCGGGCAGCCCGGCGGTATAGAGATGTTCGGAAACCGTCTGCTCGTCGGCCTGGAAAGCCGAGAGGCCGTTTGAGCGAACGTGTTCGAGCATGGCGTTGAATGCGTCCACCAGTTCGGCGCGCCCGCCGTAATTCAGCGCGACGACCAGTTTCATGCCCGTGTTACGCGCCGTCATGCGCATCCCGTACTCGATGTCCTTACGCACGCCGTCGGGGAGCTGTTCCGAGCGGCCGATGATCAGCAGGCGGATATTATTCTTGTGAATGGCCGGCAACTCGCGTTTCAAATACTCGCGAAGCAGACGCATCAAGAAATCCACTTCCGCTTGCGGACGCCGCCAGTTTTCCAGCGAGAAAGCGTAGAGGGTGAGGTAAGGCAGCTTCAAGCGTGCGCACGACTCGATAATTTCTCGCGCAGCTTTGACGCCAGCGCGATGCCCGGCGACGCGCGGCAAATGCCGGTGCTGCGCCCAGCGACCGTTACCGTCCATGATGACGGCGAGGTGCTGCGGTAGCCGCTTCAGGTCGAGATTATCGAGGAGGGTCGCTTCCTCGGCGTTCGCAGGCTTCAACAGTTCGCTTGCTTTCACTAAGATTCACTCGAAGGAGACAGCCAGAAAAACTAGCACACGCAGGGGACACACGCAAGGCAACGTAAGACAGAAGGCTAGAAGAAATGGTGGCGAAGCAAAGCGCCGGACAATCCGGTAGTCGCGGGCTCGAAGATGGAAGTGTAGATCAGGACCAGCGTCAGGATGATCATGATGATGCTGGCGGTCCAGGCCACCACGTTGAAACCCCAAGAGTTGGTGTGCTCGCCCATTAAATCGCGGCGGTTGATCAGTATCAGAATGAAAATCAAGACGATGGGCAGCCAGATACCGTTCCCCACTTGCGAATAAATCAAGATTTTCCACAACGGCGCTTTGGGGAACAGAACGATACCCGCGCCCACCACGATGAGTGTCGTATAGAGCGAATAAAACGCGGGAGCTTCTTTAAACTTGCGATCGATTCCCGCTTCAAAGCCCAGGCCTTCGCAGATAACATGTGCCGTCGAAAGCGGCAGAATCGAGGCCGCGAATAGCGACGCATTCAACAGTCCGAACGCGAAAAGCCCGCCGGCCCACTTCCCTGCCAGTGGAACCAGAGCTTGCGCCGCCTCTTTGGCGCTGGAAATACTGGTTAGGCCATGAACGTTCAAAGTCGCGGCGCAGCAGACAATAATAAAAAAGACGATCACCATGCAGGAGATGCTGCCCACCAGCACGTCCATACGCGCATGCTTGTACTGTCGCGGGCCGACGCGTTTTTCCACGAAGCCTGCTTGAAGATAAAAAAACTGCCAGGGAGCGATGGTCGTCCCCACCAGTCCGGTCAGCATCAGAAGGTAGGGAGCATTCATGTGCAGGGACGGCACGACGAGTTCGTGCGCCGCGTACAGCCAGTCGGGCTTCGCCAAGAAAGCCGATAGCACGTAAGAAAGATAAAAGGCGCAAGCGACGAGAAAGATTTTTTCCACGATGCGATAGCTACCGTAAATCACAAGCAGCCAAACGGCAATCGCCGCCAGCGGGACGGAAATATAGCGGCTGACGTGCATCACCTCCGACGCTTCCGCCACGCCCGAAAATTCGGCAACGGTATTGAAGAGGTCAACGAAGAGGGCTGCAACCATCACGAAAAACGTGGAGCGGAATCCGAATTCCTCGCGAATCAGGTCGGAGAGGCCTTTCCCGGTGACCACTCCCATGCGCGCGCACATTTCCTCGCTGACGTACAGTGCGATGGTCATAGGAATCAGCGACCACAGGAGGGTGTAGCCGAATTGCGCGCCCGCTTGCGAGTAGGTGCTGATCCCGCCGGCGTCATTATCCACGTTTGAAGTGATAAGCCCGGGGCCCACGACTGCCAGGAACAGGGCCATGCGCTTGCGCCAGAAGTGCGAGCGGCGATTAAAATCCGTGCCGCGCTTCTTCCACGCTCCCCACGCGTTCGTTAAAGAGGCCCAGGTGTCCATCGCTTCGTCTCTAGCGCTCCGCTCGCCGGTCTATTTTCAGACTTTTGCTTGTAGCCTATTCACTACGTCGTCTACGGTAATTGCGCCGATAGGATGTTTTAGGTCGTTAACCACAGTGAGGCTCCTCAAGTTGTATTTATCGAACAGTTGGAAAACTTCTTTATCCTTCGTGTCCGGCGCGACAAAAAGGAGCGGCTGAAAAATCAGTTCGGCCATGCGCTGTTCGGTTTCAGCCAGGAGTAGCCTTCCGATTGGAACCGTTCCGGCAAGCGCGGAATCGCGATTGATCAGCACCACGTTGTCCACCTGATCGATGCCAATTTCGTGGAAGCGAATGTAATCCACCACCTCGCCCCGCGTAGCGTCTTCGCCCACCATGATGATTTCAGTCGTCATCATACCGCCGGCGGAATCTTCGCCGAATTTCATCAGTTGTTCCACCGCGCTGGCTTCGCGATCTTCCATTTCGTGCAAAAGCTCTTTTGATTTGTCAGGCTCAAGGCTCGCAATCAGGTCTGCGGCCTCGTCCGGATTCATTTCCTCCATGATGTCCGCGGCGCGTTCCGGATCGAGTTTTTCCACCACTTGCGTTTGCAGCCGCTTGTCGAGTTCGGCGATGGTCTCGGCGGCGCTTTCTTCGTCAAGAGAAGCGATAATCGTCTGCCGTTCGTCGGGAGACAACTGCTCCATAATGTCCGCCAAATCGGCAGGATGCAGAGCCGCCAGTTTTTCGCTCGACAGGCGCAATTTCACCCGGCGCAGCGGATCCGGCTCGACGATATTGACGAACTCCCACTGGATTTTTCGCGGCGGCAATTTGGATTGAATCCTTCGAATCGCCCGGGGCGGAACAATTCCCTGCAACAGCCGGCGCACCGCGCCAGCCAGCCCCACATCCACCTGCGTGATGCGCAGTTCCGTGTTTCCATTGGTTTGGGTATCCGCGAGATCGATGTCGTTCACGCGCACCACCTTGCGCCCGTTCGTATCGATTATTTGCTGGTCGAGCAAATCCTTTCCCATGGCCAGGTAGCTTTCATTCGGCTGGTACAGGTCAAGATCCGATTCATCCGTGGTAAGCGCGATGCGGCCTGGGGTAATCTGACCAATCTGGTCGTAGCGAGCTATCAGTGGCCGGTACTGGCCGCGGCTGAGAAGAAGTTTGGATACCCGGTTGGGCTGATCGCCGGGCTCGACGAACATCTCTTTGACGCGACCCACGAAATTCCCGTGTGAGTCGTACGTTTCGGCCCCTAGCAGTTCCGTTGCGTGAAGCATGGTGACTCCTTCAGTGGCTTCCGCCTTCCTCCGACTACAAGCTGCAAGGCCGAGCCCGACACCAATAAAAAATGCCCGAAGCCAGCATCCCAACCGGCTTCGGGCACAAAGAAAATCCCCTAAGCTAGTTTAGGCCTGGCTTCGTCTTCCTGTTCGTGCGAGCGCCGAAAGGTTCAAAGGCACCCATAGCAGAGGCGCGGCGCGCCGTGTACGAGACTGCAAGCTGGAGAAAGCTGCGACTCCGCCTGCCCCGTTTTGGGACCTCCTGCCAGGACGCTACTCCATGGCTCCGAATTGGACTTCATCTCTGCCATTTCGATGCGCGAGTGCTCGTTTCGACTACTAAATGCAGACGATAACTTTGTCAAGCGAAGAGTGAAGTATTAGCGAGATTTTTGCGAGTTGAATACCATATTTCGAGGAGTGCGCTTCAAACGGCGGCAATCGGCAGCATATAGATCCCAATACGTCGCTCGGATATAGTCCTTCGGCGGCGTATCCCAGAGCTCCGAGCGGTTCGTCGAATAGCCGCCGGACTGCCTTCGAGCTCGAGAAAGGTGCCGATTGGGGTCTCGTCCAGGTCCAGATGGAGCCCGCGAAGGCGGAAGCTGGTCCGGTACTTTTCGTATTTAAAGCCCGCGCGAAAACCGAGGTCTTGGAGCACCCGAGGCCGACCAGTCCCCGCTCTCCGACCGCCATCTCGCTCTCCAGGCGCTCTTTGTATGGCAGTTTCTTCCGGGAGCGCGACCGAGTGAAGGCGGCGCCTTAGCGGTCAAAATCGTCGTTCGCGGGCCGCCGCGCGAGCCATTGCCGGGTGCCGGAGTCTGTGTACGCAGTCGCAACAAACGGCCGTGGCGCCAAAAGCTGGAGTCTGGAGTATCGAAGAGCGTGTTCTGCTCGAAGGTTCGACCGCGCGGCACCGCACCCATCTTCCGTATGTGACGCAGTACTTCGCGAAGGTTTGAAACGCGCAGCTTGATTTCGATTTCCCGCTTGGTATTTATTTTTGCGGCCACGCCTGAGTATAAACGCTCTCTAATTGTTTATCCCCATTTGCGTCAGAAAATACGCGTAATCGAAAGCTGCTTCATGCAGCCGATCGTAACGTCCCGATGCGCCGCCATGGCCTGCGGGGCTCATATTCGTTTTCAGAATCAAAATATTGTGGTCGGTTCGGAGAGCGCGCATCTTGGCAACATACTTGGCCGGCTCCCAGTACATCACCTGGCTGTCGTTGAAGGAAGTCCTCACGAGCATATCGGGATATGCCTTGGCCTCGATGTTGTCGTAGGGCGAATAGGTCAGCATGTAATCGAATGCCGGCTTTTCCTTCGGATTGCCCCACTCCTCGAATTCGCCGACGGTGAGAGGCAGAGACTCATCCAACATGGTGTTCATCACGTCCACAAAGGGAACGCCAACCAAAGCCGCGTGGAACAAATCCGGCCGCATATTCAGAACCGCGCCCATCAGCAGGCCGCCGGCGCTTCGCCCTTCGATCACCAAGCGGTCTTTCGAACCGTATCCCTGGGCCAAAAGGTATTCGGCAGAGGCGATGAAGTCGGTAAAAGTGTTTTTCTTGTGCATCATGCGGCCGTCATCGTGCCAAGCTTTCCCCATCTCCCCACCGCCGCGAATATGGGCCACGGACACCACGACGCCACGATCGACCATGCTGAAAATATCAGGATCGAAGCCGATGTCATACGAAGCGCCGTAAGAACCGTAGGCGGTCAGATAGATGGGCCCTTTGCCGTCCAGGATGGCGCCTTTCAGATGAACCAACGAGATCGGTATCTTCACGCCATCGGATGCCGTGGCGTAAATCTGCTCCACCTGGTATCGCGTGCGGTCGTAGCCGCCGGGTACTTCCTTCTGCTTCAGCAAAGTGGAACTGCCGCTCGCTAAGTCGTACTCAAAAATAGATCGCGGAGTAATAAACGACTGGTAGGAGTACAGGAATTTGTTTGTGTCGTATTCGAGATTGGCGTACGGATAGGTCTCGTAAGCCGGTTCGGGAAATTCGATGCGTCGCGATTCCCCGCTTTGCAGGTTGGTCGCGCGAATCTGCGGCAATCCCTTCTCGCGTTCGTAGGAGATGTAGTAATTCTTGAAGAAATCGGTGCCGTCCAGCATCACATCGGTGCGATTCGGAACGACTTCCTGCCAATTCTTGCTGCCGGGATCCGCGACCGGCGCCTTCACCAGGCGAAAATTGCGTCCGGTGTCGTTCACGCGAATATAAAAGAAATCGCCATTGTGATCGGGATAGTACTCGACGCCTTGTTTGCGAGGTTCCAGCAATTTCCACTCCGCCATGGGCTGACCGGCGGGAATGTAACGCGCTTCGCTGGTGGTGTGGCTTTCGGACAAGAGCAGCACGTAGGCTTTGCTGCGCGTCTTCTCCGTTTCGATATCAAACTTCTCGTCTTTTTCCTCATAGACCAGATTGCCAGGGCCGCTGGTGCCGACGGTGTGGCGATACATTTGATAAGATCGCTTGGAAACCTCGTCTTCGATCGTATAGAAGAGGGTCTTGTTGTCATTTGCCCAGGCCACGGAATCGACGCGTTCGGCGTGGTCCACTAAGCTTTTCCCTGTACGCAAATCCTTCACGGCCAAAGTGAATTGGCGGAATCCGGTGTTGTCCGTGGTGTAAGCCAGCAAATTCCCGTCGTCGCTGACGTCGAATGCGCCCAGGGACATAAAGGCCTGCCCCTTGGCGAGTTCATTTACATCCAGCACAATCTCTTCCGGAGCATCCATGCTGCCCTTTTTCCGGCAACGAATCCGGTACTGCTTTCCCGCTTCCGTTCGCGAATAATAAAAATAGCCGCCTTCCTTGTAAGGGACTTCCACGTCGGTTTCCTTGATCCGGCTCAACATTTCTTCGTAAAGCTTCTTCTGCAGCGGTTCGGTCGGCTTCATCACCGCGTCGGTGTAAACATTTTCGGCTTGCAGATACGCTTTCACGTCCGGGTTTTTCTTATCACGCAGCCAGTAGTAGTTGTCCACCAGCTTGCGGCCATTGATCTCGGTGATTTTGGGCTCTTTCTTCGCCACCGGAGGCGCGGGGAGCGGAGAAGAAGTGTCGGCTGCGGGAAGGACTAACACCGAGCTGAGAAGCACTAAACCGACGGCCAGAATTGTGGAGTAGAGGTGCCGGAAATAGAATCTATTCATCGGGGTCCCCTTCGGCGAGATTTCAACCGGAATTCCTTTTTGACGCTGAAAACGGCAGCCATTGTACATCCTTTCAGCCGCACCACGCCCTGGGGTAAAGCAATCCTGATGAATCCGGCAGGAACGTGTTGCCAAACGCGTGGGTCAGCCAGATAATCGCTTACCTGCTCGGCCCTGCTGCGCCCGTCCGGAGCAGAGCCTGCTTTCATGACCGAACCTACAACTCCATTGATGCGGCAGTACCACGCGCTCAAGAAGCAGCATCCGGCTGCCCTGCTGCTGTTCCGTCTGGGGGATTTCTACGAACTTTTTTTCGAAGACGCGGTGGTGGCTTCGCGCATTCTGCAAATCACACTCACCGCGCGCAACAAAGAAAAAGGCGATGCCATTCCCATGTGCGGCGTGCCTTACCACGCAGCGGAAAATTACATCGCGCGCTTGATTCGAGCCGGGCACAAAGTGGCCATCTGCGAGCAGATGGAACAGCCGGGGCCGGGCAAGAACCTTGTGCGCCGCGAAGTTGTACGCGTCCTGACGCCGGGAACGGCGAGTGGCGCCGGACTGGTCGAGCCGAAAGAGAATAATTATCTCGCCGCGGTAGCGCGAAATGGGTTTGTCGGCGCGGGACATTTGGCGCTGGGAGCCGCGGCGTCGGGCTCGCCGCAACGTACATCCCAAAGCAAAGCAGCAGTCGAGCCATTAATCGGGCTCGCATTCGTCGATCTTTCCACCGGCGAATTTCGCACCACCGAGTTTTCAGGCGAGAGAGCGGAAGCGCGCCTGCGCGATGAACTCGGCATTCTGCGCCCGCGCGAAATTCTCTTGCCGCGTCCGGTCAGTTTGTTCCCCGCCGCGATTCCCACGGAAATGGACGGTCTCGGCGCGGTCGAAACGCGGCTCGATGAATGGGTTTTCAAAACCGATTATGCAGAGCGGGTGCTGGAAGAGCATTTCCGCGTCGTTGCGCTGGAAGGATTTGGTTTGGTCGATCACCCGCAAGCCACCGCCGCAGCAGGCGCCATCGTGCATTACTTGAAGGAAACATCAGCGATCGGTGGGCGCAAGCCCGAAGACCGAGCGGCGATTCCTTCGCAGCGCCCCTCCGGCACGGGGCTTGAGCATCTCGATCGCCTTTCTTATTACGAGCAGCAAGACGCTATGATTCTGGATTCGGTCACTGTGCGAAACCTTGAATTGGTCGAGCCTGCTGCCGGTGACGATTCTTCCGCAACACTCCTCAAGGCTATCGACCAGACCTGCACCGGAATGGGCGCGCGGCTTCTGCGCCGGTGGATTTTGCGCCCGGAAATTTCACTTTCGGAAATCAACGATCGCCTCGATGCCGTCGGCGAATTAAAGTCGCACACGGTAGTGCGGGAGGAATTGCACAAGGAGCTCGAAGGAATTCTCGACCTTGAGCGGCTCACTAGCCGCGTCACGCTTGGCGTTGCGGCGCCGCGCGACTTGCTGGCTCTACGACAATCGCTCGATAAACTTCCAGCGCTCCGCGCGCTGCTCGCTCTGCCAGACGCGCAGGAAGCGAGCGATGGGAAACAATCTCTCACTGGAAGCCGGCGTTTGTCCGAACTTCGCGAGCAATTGGACGAGCTTGCCGACGTGCGCGGAACAATCGCGAGCGGCATTGCCGACGATCCTCCAGCCACGGCTTCTGACCCCGGCGTCATTCGACGCGGTTTCAACGCGGAACTTGACGAATTGCGCGATATCACCACGCGCGGCCGGCAAATTATCGCGTCCATGGAAGAACGCGAGCGCAAGCGCACGGGAATCGGCTCGCTGAAGATCCGCTATAACCAGGTGTTCGGCTTTTACATCGAAATTTCGAAAGCCAACCTGCATCTGGCTCCGGCGGACTACGACAGAAAGCAAACCCTGGTCAATGCCGAACGCTTCACTTCGACTGAATTGAAGGAACACGAGCAGAAGGTGCTTTCGGCCGAAGAACGCATTCAGGAAATTGAGCGGCGGCTATACAGCGAAATTCTCGAGACGATTGCGCGGGAAGCGGCACGCTTGCGGGAAACTTCCGCCGCCATCGCACAGCTCGACGTGCTCGTAAATTTCTCACGACTGGCTACTATGCGAAATTACACGCGCCCCGACTTTACCGAAACCAGTGTGCCGCGCAACAGCATTCGAAAAAGAGCAGGCGCGACAGCGGAGATAGATTTGAAAGAACCTTCGCGCGGCATTCTGATGGTTGCCGGCGGCCGGCATCCCGTGATCGAAACTTTACTGCAGGAGCGCGGCGAGCGATTTGTACCCAATGATTTGTATCTGGACGACAGAAACCAGTTTCTATTGGTGATAACGGGTCCCAACATGGGAGGCAAGTCCACCTATCTTCGACAAGCCGCGCTGATTTCGATTCTCGCGCAGATGGGATCGTTCGTTCCGGCCGCGCAGGCGAAACTCCCGCTTCTGGATCGCATCTTTACGCGCATTGGGGCTTCGGACAACTTGGCTCGCGGCCGTTCGACTTTCCTGGTGGAAATGAGCGAGGTGGCCGCAATCCTCAACACCGCAACTCCGGCCAGTCTCGTTTTGCTCGACGAAGTGGGCCGCGGCACCTCGACTTTTGATGGCCTGTCGATCGCCTGGGCCGTGGTGGAATCGCTCCATTCCGGAGCGCGTCCCCGCACTCTTTTCGCCACGCACTATCACGAATTGACGGAGCTGGAACAGTTGCTTCCCGGAGTGCAAAATGTTCACGTTTCGGTACAGGAAGCCGGAAGCGAAATTGTTTTTCTAAGGCGCGTCGAGCCCGGCAGCGCCAACAAAAGCTACGGAATCGAGGTTGCGCGCTTGGCCGGATTGCCTACCGAGGTAATCGCTCGGGCGCGAGAGATTCTCCGCCGCCACGAACAAAAAGAGGACAAATTAACGGAAGAGCTCTCGCCCGGCGCAGGCGAAGGTAAAGCAGCCTCGATGCCGCATCAAACTAGTTTTACCGCTATCGACGAATCCGTGCTCGAATCTTTGCGCGACGCGGATTTAGACAAGCTCACGCCGCTCGAAGCGATGGTCCTGCTGGCCGCGCTGCAAAAACAGCTTTCATGACCACGCGAAAGAAATCGATGTTGGTGCTGGGCATGATGTCCGGAACGTCCGCGGACGGCATCGATGTGGCGCTGGCGCGCATTTCCGGCAATGTGCCGAAACTTTCGGTGAAGCTCGAAGGTCATCATCACGTCGCCTTCCCCGCCCGGGTGCGCAAGGCGATCCTCCGTTTGGCCAACGGAGGGCCCACGACCGCGGCGGAAGTCAGCCAATTGAACGTTTTACTTGGCGAAGAATTCGCGCGTGCCGCAATTTCAGGATGCAGGTCCTGGCGCGTTCCATTGCGAAGAGTTTCGCTGATTGGTTCGCACGGCCAGACAATCTATCACCAGGGCGCGCCCTCGAACTTTCTCGGCCATCCGCGACTGAGTTCGACGCTACAAATCGGCGAGCCCAGCGTGATTGCCCAACGCACAGGCGTCACCACCATTGCGGATTTTCGTCCGGCGGATTTGGCCGCCGGAGGCCAGGGCGCTCCGCTGGTTCCCTTCGTTGATTATTTGCTCTATCGCCATCCAACGCGGAGCCGGGCGGCTTTGAACATCGGCGGCATCGCCAACGTCACGGTAATTCCCGCGCATGCAAAACCGAAGGATGTCTTCGCCTTCGATACCGGCGCGGGGAATATGATCGTTGACGCACTGGTGGAAGCATTCACGCGCGGCCGCTCGCATTACGACAAGGATTCCGGAATGGCCATGCGCGGGCGCTTGCTCCCCAACCTGCTAAATGAACTGATGGGAGATCCGTATTTACAAAAACAGCCGCCCAAGACCGCGGGCCGCGAGCAGTTCGGCCGAGCGTATGCGCAGAAGATACTCACGTGGGGCAAAAAACATCGCGCGAAGCCAGAGGACGTAGTGCGAACTGCGACAATCTTCACTTCGCTTTCAATCGCAAATGCCTTTCAGCGATTTATTTTGCCGCGCACCAAGATCGACGAATTGATTGTCTCTGGCGGGGGCGTCCGCAATCCGCTGATGATGGTTTATCTGGCTGCAACTCTGGGCTTCCCCGTTATTTTCTCCGGCGAACTTGGAGTGAAGCCCGAAGCCAAGGAAGCTTTGGCCTTTGCCGTTCTCGCATACGAGTCCTACCACGGCCGCACGAACAATTTACCGTCCGCGACGGGTGCAAAACATCCCACCATCCTTGGGAAGCTGGTGCATGGACGCGAGCGCTAAATTGCGCGCTCGGCTGCTCGCGCTCGCGCTCGCCGCCTTCATTTTTTCAGCCGGCTGTTCTCATTTTCGTTCGACTGCTGATCCGGGCACGGTAACTTTTCTTATCGAGTCTGCGCCAACCAACCTCGACCCTCGTATCGGAGCGGACGCTTACTCCGCTCATCTCGACGGCCTAATTTTTTCGAGCTTGGTGGCGCACGATGCGCAAATGAACGTGATTCCGGATTTAGCCGAGCGCTGGGAAACTCCGGATCCGCTCACCTACATCTTCCATCTTCGCCAAGGCGTAAAATTCCACGATGGACGCGAACTCACCTCAGCAGACGTAAAGTTCACCTTCGACTCCATTATTAGCGGCGCGGTGAAAACTCCCAAGCGCGGAGCATTCCGGCTGGTCGCTTCCACCGAAGCCCCGGATGCGCATACCTTCGTGTTCCACTTGCGCGAGCCCTACGCATCATTTCTTTTCGGACTTACCCGGCCGAGCGTGGGGATCGTCCCGCGCGATTCGGATGCAGGAATTTCGCAGCGTCCCATCGGCAGCGGGCCATTTCGATTCGTCAGCGCCGTTCGCGACGAGGAAATTGTGCTGGAGCGTAATCCTGATTACTTTGGTGGCGCACCGGCAATTGAGCGCGTGCGTTTTCGCATCGTTCCGGACGCCATCGTCCGCGCCCTCGAATTGCGCAAGGGCTCGGCGGACGTCGAAATTAATTCTCTGACGCCCGATATGTCCGCCACGCTCGCGAAGCTGCCCGGCCTCGCGGTGGACGAACAGCCAGGAACTCCGCTGGCCTACATCTCATTCAATTTCGAAGATCCCATTCTCGCGCACCGCGAAGTGCGCCAAGCTCTTGCCTACGCCACCGATCGTGCATCGCTCGTCAAATATCTGCTGCACGGGCAGGCGCGTTTGGCCACCAGCCTGCTGCCGCCCAATCACTGGGCTTTCGATCCGGACGTCGCTCAATACGGGTACGATCCGGCCCGCGCCGAGCAGCTGCTCGACGCTGCGGGCTTTCCTCGCGGGCCGGACGGCATCCGGTTTCATCTCGCGCTGAAAACTTCCACGGATGAATCGCGTGCGGTTGACCAGCGCAGCGATTGCCGATCAGTGGAAGCGCGTGGGAATTGCGCTGGACCTGCGCCCGCTCGAGTTCGCGACTTTCTTTTCCGATATTTCGCGGGGCAGTTTTCAGCTCTACACGCTGCGCTGGGTCGGGGCCAATAACGATCCAGACATCTTCGAGTACGTTTTCGGCTCCAAGAAGATTCCTCCCGACGGCGCGAACCGCGGCCGTTACCGAAATCCGGCGCTCGATTCCCTGCTCGACAGCGCACGAGTGGAAATGGATCAGGAGAAGCGCAAGGCGATCCTGTGGCAGATTCAGAAAATCGTTGCGGAAGACGAGCCTTACATCAACCTGTGGTATCCGGACAATGTCTGCGTGCATCGCACCAGGCTCACCGATATCGTGATTCCGCCCGGCGGCGACTACGAATTTCTCGACAAGGCAAGGCTGCAGTAGATGGCCGCTGCGAATCTACCGTAGGAGACTGCAAAGCCTTCAGAATGTCTGCTTCGGGCAGTGCGCCCTCGCGTGCCAGAGTCCAATGATCGCCATCGATGCGCACGATTGTCGAAGCCAGCACCGCCCCGGTGTCGCCCGCATCGAGAATCAGCGGCAGACGATTTCCAAGCTGCTTCACGATTTGCGCCGCATTCGTGCAGGAAGGAAACCCCGAAAGATTCGCGCTCGTGCCGGTGATTGGGCCGCCGGCAGCGCTCAATGATCGCGGTTGGAATCGGCGAATTCGCCCAACGCAACGCCACCCGCCCGCTATTGCCCGTAACTTTTAGCGGCAGCCGATGCGTAGCCTCCACAACCAGCGTCAGCGCGCCGGGCCAGAATTTGTGAGCCAGCACTAGAAAAATATCCGGCACTTCGCGCATGAGCGTCACTGCTTGCTCGATCGAACTCACCAGGATGGGAAGCGCTTTCGTCTCCGGACGGCCCTTGGCCTGAAATACCGCTTCGATCGCGGCAAGATTAAAGGGATCGGCCGAAAGCCCGTAAAATGTGTCCGTGGGGACACCGACGACTTCGCCGCGCTTGATGAATCCGGCAGCGTAGTCCACCACATCACTTTCCGGCGCTTTGGAAGATATTTTAAGAACTTCGACGGGCAATTTTCACTCGCGGCGTTACGGCCATCATTCGTTGGCAAACTACCACAGCCATACCCGCGCAATCAAGCCGCTACAGCGATGCCGTGCGATAGACGTGAGAGTAAGACGCTCCCAGCAGGTTTACGCGAGGTCAAGCGTTTGTTACGCTGGTTACATGGCGCCACAGTTCCCCTCCGACAAACGAGCGCAAGCCGCACCGGAAAGCATTCCAGTGCGCGCGCGCGAGGGCCATTCCACAGCCAGCGCCCGCGTTGGCAGCGCTGATTCCATCACCAGCCGCGACAATAAATGGCTAAAAATCTTTCGAGCCGCCCTGCGCGGCACGGGTCCGCGCGAAGGCGAGCCAATCGCCGCGGAAGGCCCGAAGCTCGTGGAAGAGGGCGTGCGTTCGGGACTCGAAACGGAAGCTTTGTTGGTGAGTGAAACCGGCGAGCGCCACTTAGAACGCATACTCCAAGTGGCGAGCGAGAGCGACTCCGGAATACCGCGGTCGCGAATTTTCCGCACCACCGACAAGCTGTTCGAAAGCGTCGCAGGTACCGAATCTCCGCAGGGCGTTGCCGCGCTATTTCGCCAGCGCGCATGGAATTTTGATGATGTAATGCGCGGACGGGCAAATCTCGCAGGAGCTTTTTCCGGCGATTCGCCGCTCGTCATCGTAATGGCCGCGGTCCAAGACCCCGGCAATGTGGGCACGATTGTGCGCTCGGCCGAAGCCTTTGGAGCTTCCGGAGTTGTCGCTACGCGCGGTACCGCCGATCCATGGTCACCCAAGGCGCTGCGAGCATCGGCCGGTTCAGCGCTACGCTTGCCGCTACTGCGAGGCATGGCGATTCCTATTCTTCTCGCGCAGTTGCGTGTTGCCGGGGTGACAATTGTGGCCGCGGGAACGAGGCCAACTGCCGCGCAAGGCGCTGGACCAGCAACAGGCCGACTTACGCGGCGCTTGTGCGATCTTTATCGGTAACGAAGGCGCAGGCTTGCCCAGCGAAGTGGAGCACGCGGCCGACGATTGGATCTCGATCGCGATGAAGACGGATGTGGAATCGCTGAATGCAGGTGTAGCTGCATCCGTAATTTTATTCGAAGCAGCGCGGCAGAGGCGAGGCGCGTAAATCACATGGGACTTTTTCAAACACTCGATCCCGAAGCAGAATCGCAGGCGGGACGCCCGCTTGCGGACCGCATGCGTCCGCGGACCTTGGACGAATTCATCGGCCAGGAAGAACTTCTGGGGGCGGGAAAACCGCTTCGGATCCAAATCGAACGCGACGAACTGAGCTCGATGCTGCTGTGGGGTCCCCCAGGCTGCGGAAAGACTACGCTGGCGCGAATTATTGCCAAAACCACGCGGTCGGACTTCATTCCCTTCAGCGCGGTGCTTGCGGGCATCAAGGAAATCAAGGAAGTGATGTCCAAAGCGGAAGGCGCGCGCCGCTACGGAATGCGCACGATTGTTTTCGTGGACGAAGTGCATCGCTTCAACCGCGCGCAGCAGGACGCCTTCCTTCCGCACGTCGAAGCCGGAAATATTCTGCTGATTGGGGCTACCACGGAGAACCCGTCGTTTGAAGTAATCGCTCCGCTGCTTTCGCGGATGCGAGTCTATGTGATGCGATGCTCTCACGAAAGACCAAATCATCGGACTTCTGCGGCGCGCGCTTGCCGACACCATTCGCGGCTTGGGAAAAGAACAAGTTGAAGCGGGGGACGATATTCTCGATCGGATTGCGATCCTCGCCAACGGCGACGCGCGCTCGGCATACAACACGCTCGAAGCGCTCGTGATGGGTACACCTCCCGGGGCGGATTCGCGTCGCGTTCTATCGCAAGCGCGCCTCGAGGATGTTTTGCAGAAGAAGCTTCTGCCCTATGACAAATCCGGCGAGGAGCATTTCAACCTGATTTCGGCTCTTCATAAATCGGTGCGCAATTCAGACGCCGATGCTTCTCTTTACTGGCTGGCGCGCATGCTCGAATCCGGCGAGGATCCGCTGTACGTCGCGCGCCGATTGGTGCGCATGGCCAATGAAGACATTGGACTGGCCGAACCAAACGCCGTTCAAGTAGCGCTGGCCGCGATGCAGGCGTTCGAATTTCTTGGCCCGCCTGAAGGCAACCTCGCGCTGGCGCAAGCCGCTGTGTATCTGGCGCTCGCGCCAAAATCGAATGCGGTTTACGCAGCGTATGGCGACGTTCAAGAGGATCTGCAAAGAACGATGGCCGAGCCGGTGCCGTTGCACCTGCGCAACGCAGTCACCGGCTTGATGAAGCACATCGGCTACGGCAAAGGCTATCAGTACGCGCATAATGCGGAAGAAAAAGTTACGGACATGACCTGCTTGCCGGAAAGTCTGTCCGATCGCGTTTACTACCATCCCACCGATCAGGGATTTGAGGCGCGCATTAGGCAGAGGCTCGACGAAATCCGGCGCATCAAGAGCAAACCTTCGGACCACAAGGAACACGCATGAGTGGCAGACAAAATCAGGACGCGCCTCGGGACACAAGAGTCTTGGCTCGCCCTGTTGCTCATGTTGTCGCTGACGCTGTACTTCCCGCCGCGATCCCGCGCGCAGGGCAAATCGCTTGTGAAGGTTGACGAAGACGTTCAGGCCTTTGCTATCGCTCCTGACAATCGCATCGTCTATTCCGTCCAACATATGCGCAAGGTAAAGAAGGCCCGGCTGGAACGCGACGATTTGTGGATCTCCTCGCCCGAGGGCAGGCAAAAAAAGATCGTAGATGGAGAGAAATTATTTGCCGATCCATTGCTGAGTTATCAGGTGCAGTCGTTTGCGTGGTCGCCGGACGGGCGCCGCATCGCCGTGATGATGCAAACAGTCGAAATGGAACAGCCAAGAGGCACCCGGGACCAGCAAATGGACGAACAACAGACCGTGCGCGGGGCCGTCGCCATTTATCTGATGGATGCTGAAGGCCACCAAATTCCCATTCAAAGGATGAAAGACGGATTGCTCAACGATGGGTACAACGCCGCATGGCTCGCGGACGGCACTACGCTCGTATACGTTACGAGGACGGGCGGGGATTTCTACGAACTGAATTCGCTGCGTCCGGCGGAGGGAACGAGCAAGCCACTTTTCCAGGGGCATACGTTTGCAGCTCTGGCGTGGGACACCAAGAATAACCAGGCATTTGCAATTGAGGAAAGCATGAAAGTCCTCAGTTCCCCGATGCTCGTGCGGCTGGACCTCGCCAAGGAAACTCGCACGGCCATCATGCCGATCGATCAGTATGCAGGAGACTTTGCGCTTTCGCCTTCGGCTCAAAAAGTCGCGTATTTCCGCGACGGCGACACGCTCGAAGCCCGGGACATCACCAACCCCGGGGACAAGCCGGTGCAAGTCCGAGTTGCTATTGGGCAATTTCAGTGGGGCCACGATGAAAAACGAGTTTTGCTGAAGCGCGGAGACCCGCTAAAATCCGCCCGGTTGACGTGGGTGGGCTTATATGACGGGCAGTTTGAGCCGCTCCTGCACGATCTTGAGTTTCACGACTACGCGATTTCACCGGACGGCCAGTTCGTGGCAGTAACCGAGCCAGGGAAACGAAGTCTCCTGGTGTACAGTTTGCGCTAGAGCAATTTCGTTCGTTGCGGAAGTTCGCGCGCCCGCCTGATGTGTTCCTTCAAAATGCACGAGTTCATCATCACGAAGATTCCGGCGCGCCTGGCGCGTTCCGCGGCCTCAGCATGGATGACACCTTCCTGCATCCAGACGCAGCGAGCGCCAATCTGAATGGCAGAGTCGACGATTTCCGGGACGAATACGGTTCGGCGAAATATATCCACGATATCCACCGGCCCAGGAACGTCCTGCAGCCGCGCGTAGCTCTTTTCGCCCAGCACTTCCGTTTCGTTTGGGTTCACTGGAATGACGCGGTACCCGGCAGATTGCAGATATTGGGCCACGCCAAAGCTCGCGCGCGTGCGCCGGTTCGAAAGGCCCACGACGGCAATCGTTTTGCTGGACGCCAGGATCTGAGTGATGGCATCGGACTCGGAGATGCTGGAGCGCTCGAGCTTGGAATCCGGATTCAAAGCGGAACTCGCCTTATCCGCGGGATCGGCCATCAAATTCCCTGAGTGTCTCCCTCAATAATCGTGCGCGCGTGTGCTGCCGACCTGAGCGGGAGGGATGCGCGCGCTTCTGCAAGCGCTCGCAGGAATTTCTCGTTTTCCTCGTGAGTGCCTACGGTCACGCGGATCGCCGTGGGAAAACCCATCCAGCGCATGGGCCTGACGATCACGCCGTGTTTCAGCAATTCCTCCACAAGAGGCTCAGTGTCCGTCCCAAATATCACCAGGAGAAAATTTGCCACCGAAGGTACGAATTTAATTTTCAGGCTATGGAGCCCGGATGCCAGTTGCGCAAGTCCTGCGCGATTCGATTCGACGGAACGGCGAACGTGTTCCGTATCGTCCAAAGCAGCCAAGGCCGCCGCCTGAGCTACGCCAGAGGTATTAAAAGGGCCGCGAATCTTGTTCATTTCGGCGAGGAGGGCTGCGGGGCCGATGCCGTAACCAATACGGAGTCCCGCCAGGCCGTACACTTTGGAGAAGGTGCGCAACACGATTAGATTGCGGCCGCCGCGAACAATGTCTATCGAGCGCGAATAGTTCGGATCGTCCACGTAATCATAGTAAGCCTCGTCGAGCACGACGAGAATATGCTCCGGAACGCGCGCGAGAAACGTATCGAGATTGTCGGCGCTGAACATCGTGCCAGTGGGATTATTCGGGTTGGCCAGAAAAATGAGCTTGGTTTCCTCGGGCAGATCGCGCGCGATCGCTTCCAGGTCAAATTGATAGTCGCGCATGGGAACATCCAGAAAGCTAGCTCCGGTAGCGCGAATAGCGATGTAATAAAGCGGGAAAGATCCGTAGGAAGTGACCCCGCAATCGCCTGGAACTAATGCTATCCGCGCGGAAAGGTCGATCAATTCGGTGGAGCCGCCGCCGAGGATGATACTTTCTACCGGAATACCGTGCTTTTTCGCCAGGGCTTCGCGCAAGTAAAATCCACTGCCGTCCGGATAGCGATTAGAGGCCGCCAGCGCTTTTTGCGCAGCTGCAATCGCAAGCGGAGAAGCGCCGAGCGGATTTTCGTTGGACGCGAGCTTGATAGCGTGCATGTTCAATTCGCGTTCAACCTCCTCAATCGGTTTTCCGGGCACGTAGGGCGCAAGTTCGCGTATGTACGGGGGAACGAGTTCGTGAGTGAAATCGGTCATGCGTGGGAGGGCCTCAATTGTATTTCTCCGGACGCGGAGGCTGTCCGTGCCTTGGATGTTTGTCGTTCGGGCGCCGTTCTATACGGTTTCGCAACGTCGGGGTTGCTCTCCGCGGCTTGGAATCGACTTGGCCTGGTGACGGTGAATGATTTCTTGTTCCGTTACTCGCTGCCTGCGCAATCGCGCGCGCAGCATGCTGCGCCCCTACGAATGGCTTTTTGGCTTTGCGGCTCGGCTTTGGCTTCGGAGTGAAAGGGCGGCGCTTTACGCGCATGCGGCGCGGAGTTAGGACTCCTGGTTTCGGCTGCACGGAGCGCGACAGAGTTGCCACTTCGGCATCGGAAAGCGCGCGATGGCGTCCGGGAGCGAGCGACTCGAGCGCCAGATTTCCGATGGCGACACGTTTGGTTTTTTCGACGGCGTGGCCAGTCTGAAAAAGACGGTTGCGCAATGCGTCGCTTCGCGTTTCGGAAAGGGTCACTTCATACCAAGGAGCGTCCTTGCCCTTGATGCGCACGATGTGCGCTCCCGTGGCGCGCGCCAGGTTTTCGATTTCTTCAAAGGTGAGGAGAGTTTTCAATTTCAGGTTATAGGTCTGCGGCAGATTCGCCTTCAACATCAGATTTGCCAAATCCCCATCGTTGGTCAGAAAAACGAGGCCCATGGCGTGATACTCAAGGCGTCCCACGGGAAATACACGCTGGGTAACTCCGTGCAGCAGATCGCTGAGAGCCCGGCGCCCTTCCGGATCACTCATGGTTGAAACAATTTCCGGAGGCTTATTCAAAAGAAGATAAATTCGATCCTTTTCGGGGCGCAGGAGCCTTCCGTTTACCTTAATGTGGTCGCGCGATTCATCAGCCTTCGAGCCCATTTCTGTCACGGTGTGTCCGTTAACGGTAACCATTCCGGAGGAAATGAGTTCCTCAGCGTGCCTTCTGGAGGCAATTCCCGCGCGCGCGATAATTTTTTGGAGTCTTTCGAGCATGGAATTCTATGTGAGCCGACAGTACAGATTAGCACGGAACAGGAAATTCAGCGGTGAAGCTAGCAGCTGCAATCTTCGATGATTTTAAAATGCATTGTCGCGCCTGTCGGAATATCAGCGAATGTCGGTTGAATTCGCCGCCTAAATTCCCTGCTCGGATGAACCTTTGCCGGCAGATGCCACTGCTGCACGCGCGTTGTCGGTTTCGTCTGCGGAACCTTCGGTGCTATTGGCGTTCGGTGCCGTCGGCGCCTCTGTTGCGCTAGCGTTTGCTCCTTCAGCATTCAGCGCGGGTTCAGCGGACGCGGCGGGTGCAACAGCGGAGTCTTCGGGTTCGGTGGGCGCGATGCCGGTGTCGTCACCCAAGGCGGCTTGCGCGAGGGCTTCAAACTCTTTCAGGCTGGGAAGCTCGTCTAAATCGAAAAGACCGAAGCGCATCAAAAACTGCTTCGAAGTGCGATAAAGAATCGGCCTGCCGATCACTTCCTTGCGACCGGCGGTGGTGATCAGGCGCTTTTCGAGGAGCGTCTTGATCACGCCGCCTACATTCACGCCGCGGATTTCATTGATTTCCGGAATTGTAGCCGGCTGTTTGTAAGCGATGACCGCGAGAGTTTCGAGCGCGGGCATGGTGAGCCGCAGCGGGGGCTGCAAGCTCTTGATGAATTTCCGGACGGCGTCGTGATGCTGCGCTTTGGTGTAAAACTTCCAGCCGCCGGCGACTTTGCGCACTTCGATGCCGCGGCCGTCAGTCTGATATGCAGCGACAAGAAGATCCAGTCCGGCGCGGGCTTCGGATTTTTCAACGGCGAGCGCTTTGGCGATCTGGTCGAGCGTGGCGGGCTCGTCCGCTGCGTAAATTATGGCTTCCAGTGAGGCTTGGAGTTCTTGTGGCGTCATGGTCACAGATATTGCTCCTCGATTTGTGACATGGCATCGGGCCCGGCGAAAACCGCGTCGAACATTTTGTGTTTGCGCAAGCGAATGTCGGAAAACAGCTCCGATTGCACCAGCATGACGGCCTGCATGCGCACCATTTCGAGAACGGCGAGCAGTGCGACGATCATTGCGTTTCGCGTCTCGCAGGTCTCGAAGAAATCGATGAGCGAAATGGGCTCGTCGCTTCCGGCCAGGCGCTGGCGCAGACGGTCCATCATTTGCGCGATGGTTACGGTCTCGTGGTGCAATTCAAATTTCTTAATGTCTTTCTTGCGCTCGAGAATTTGCTGGAACGTCTTCACCAAATCCACGAGCGAAATGACCAACTCGCCCTGAACTTCGTCACCGGCGTAGAGAGAGCGATCGGGATGGGACCAAACGTGATCCTCGACTTGCTGTTTCTGGTAAAGAAGTTGGGCGGCATTCTTGAACTTTTCGTGTTCGAGGAGCCGGTGCACGAGTTCATCGCGCGGGTCCTGCTCTTCCGGCCCGGCCAGCGGATCGGGAGGCAGCAGCATTTTCGACTTGATGTGAATCAGCGAAGCGGCCATATAAATGAAATCGGCGGAAACGTTGACGTCGAGTTTTTCGAGTTGGTGAAGATAATCGAGATATTGCTCGGTGACTTTTGCGATGGGAATATT
Source organism: uncultured Acidobacteriota bacterium (assembly GCA_963830375.1). GTDB lineage: Bacteria > Acidobacteriota > Terriglobia > Acidiferrales > UBA7541 > Palsa-295. Next base: position 148,025 of record CAWHMJ010000006.1, on the reverse strand, counting down.
GTGGATGTCCATCTCCTGCTTGCGAATTAAATCGAGCAGAAGATCGAGCGGGCCTTCGTACACCGGCAAATTAATGCGATAAGGTGATGCCATTCCACCTGCCTCGGTCGAACACTCAAGATAAAAGCAGATCCCTCGCTGCGCTCGGGATTGACAGTGCTTTTTAACTACTGCCTGGCGCGTTCCCTGCTGCAGCGGAAGGCCGCTCTCGCGCATCTTCCGATTTGAAGATGGCGTTGCGCACGCGCTTCATGGTGCGCTTGGCGGCTTTGCGCGCCTCGTCCGATCCGGCATCGAGGATATCCCAAACCTGCTGCGGATGCGCTTCAAATTCTTTGCGGCGTGTCTGAACCGGCTCGATCCATTTGATGAGGTTATCGGCCATGGCGTTTTTGCATTCCACGCAACCGATGCCGGCTGTGCGGCAGCCTTGATCGGCCCAGGCGATTGTGTCGCGCGGCGAGAATAATTTATGGTAGGCGAACACGGGACAGACCTCCGGGCGGCCTGGATCAGTGCGACGAACGCGTTGCGGGTCGGTCATCATGTGCTTTAGGACTTTGGTGCGAATCTCGGCGGGCGGATCGCTCAGCCAGATGGCGTTGCCGTAGCTTTTCGCCATGCGGCGGCCGTCGAGGCCCGGAAGGCGCGGCGTTTCTGTGGGCAGATAGGCCGGTTCGCGCAAGACTGAGTGCATGACGTGAAGAACTTCTGCATTACGTTGCTCCGACTTCTTCGAGAAAATTTTCGAATAGCCGATTTCGCTCTGCCCGTCGGCTAAAGATCCACGGGTTCCGGGTGCGCGGTTTCTTCCGTCAGGCACCGCAAGGTCTTGCAGATATGGCGGAAGGGGTATGATTCTCTTCAGTTCGACGCAGAGCGTTCCAGATTGTCGGCGTCGAACAAATCCTCTGTTCACCTCAAAACCGAAATGAGCGTTGAATCGGCGGACGATTTCGCGGGTTAGTTCGACGTGGGGGGCTTGGTCTTCACCGACGGGGACAAGCAATTCTTGCTTTGGTTCGCCGTACATGACGATGTCGGCGGATTGCAGGAGCGGATAGCCGAGGAAACCGTAGGTGCCGAGGTCGCGGTCCTTGAGATTCTCGATTTGCTCTTTGTAGGTTGGGACGCGCTCGAGCCAGCTTAGCGGCGTGATCATGGAAAGCAGGACGTGCAGTTCGGCGTGTTCGAGAATCTGCGATTGGACGAACAGAGTGGACTTCGCGGGATCAAGCCCGACCGCAAGCCAGTCCGTCGCGACCTGCAAAGTGTTTTCCGCTATGGACGACGTGTCTTCGTAATGCGTAGTCAGCGCGTGCCAATCGGCGACAAAGAAAAAACATTCGTACTCTTCCTGAAGCTTCAGCCAATTCGAGAGGGCGCCGAAAAAATGGCCGAGATGAAGGCGGCCGGTAGGGCGCATACCGCTGAGGACTCGTTTCTTAAGGTTAGCCAACCTGGTGAGCTCCTGCGGCGCGAGATCCGGCGCGCGCGGGCGCGTTGCGCAACAAATCGCGCGCGATCACGATGCGTTGCATTTCGCTGGTGCCTTCGTAAATGGTAAGCACGCGAGCGTCGCGATAATAGCGCTCGACGTCGGTCTCGCGCGAGTAACCCACGCTACCGTGAATCTGCACGGCGCGGTAGGCGACGCGGTTGGCCATTTCGCTGGCATACAATTTTGCGCGCGAGGCAGACGAACCCGGGCGGCGAGAGCCCGGTTGGCGCGATTCTTTATCGCGCATGAAGGCGGCGTAATGCGTGAGGGCTCGAGCGGCCTCGATCTCGGTTTGCATGTCCGCAAGCATCCACTGGATGGCTTGATACTCCGCGATGGGTTTCCCGAACGTGCGGCGCTGCTTGGCATAACGCGCTGCCGCTTCCATGGCGCCTTGCGCCAGTCCGACGGACTGAGCGGCGATGCCCACGCGGCCTCCGTCGAGCGATTCGAGAGCAATCCTCAGACCCTGGCCTTCTTCACCCAGGCGATTTTCGACTGGCACCCGGCAATTATCAAAAACGATTTCCGCCGAGCGTGAAAGGTGCAGGCCCATTTTTTCTTCATAGCGGCCGATGCGAAATCCGGGAAAGGTGGGCTCGACTAAAAATGCGGTGACGCCATGCGCGCCGGCATCCGGGTCAGTCTTGGCGAAAACCAGATACACGCCGGATACGCCACCGTTGGTGACCCAAGCTTTGGTGCCGTTTAAAACGTAAGAGGCGCCGTCGCGTACCGCGCGGGTTTGTATTCCGGCGGCGTCCGAGCCAGCCTGCGGCTCGGTGAGGCAAAATGCACCCGAGAATTTCACCGCGCGAAAGAGGCGTGAGATATTTCTTCTTCTGCGCTTCGCTGCCGACTTTCCAGATGGGCACGCCGACGACGGAATTCGTAACGCTAAGCGCGACCGCCGTTGATGCGCACACCCGCGCGACTTCCTCAAGCATCAGAGCGTAGCTGATGGTGTCGGTTCCCGCGCCGCCCCACGCTTCGGGCACGAGCATGCCGCAGCAGCCGAGTTCGCCGAGTTTGCGAAGCTGTTCGGCCGGAAATTTCTCCTCGCGCTCGTACTCGCGCAGGATGGGACGCATTTCCGTCTCCATAAACCGGCGGACGGTGTCGCGAATCAAAATTTGGTCGCTGCTGAGTGAAAAATCCATGGAGAAAGTGCCGAGGTGATGCTAGCACAACCGCGCGGCACACCGAAATGCTGCAGCCGAAATTCGTGCTGCGCTTCTACGACAACGGAGCTGGGCTGGCGTTCACTTCGGAGGCGCGGGAGGTGGAGGAGGTTTGAGGTTGGCGCTGAGTTTCGATTTATGTGCGGCCTTGACCGTCACTTTGACCTCTTGAGTCACCAGACCGTTCGCCGAGATGGCAACTTTGTATTCGCCCGCAGGCAGGTTTTCCACGTTGAATTGACCGTTCACGTCGGTCGATACGCTGGCGGTGAAGCCGGTCTGGACATTGGACACGCTGATACGCGCCCCTGCCAGTGGGCCTGCATGCTTCTCGGTAACGGTGCCGATGATCGAACCGCCAGGTGTTTGAGCCAAGGAGAGCGGCGCGAGAGCGCACATAAAACACAGAAAAAGCCCGAGCCGGGTAAATGGCGTCGTTCCGCGCCACAAACCTCGCGAGAACATAAATGAATGCGGGAAATTCATGTGCGGGCTCTCCTATAGCTTCAACAATTCGCGCAACCGTCTCGTTTGATTGCGAGAAACGGGGATTTCGCTGGCACGCTTATCGTTCATTTTCAGCATGTAACTTGACTTGAACCACGGCACAACTTCCTTGATGTGATTGATATTCACCAGATAGGAGCGGTGCGGGCGCCAAAAACGGTCGGAATCGAGAGAGGCGCATAGCTCTTCAATAGTGCGATAGTTTGATACGCCTTCGAAGTCGCGGGCGAAAATGGTGATCGTTCCGTCCTGGATGGCAGCGTAGATCATGTCTTCGGCATCCACCAGGAACATGCGCGCTTGCGATTTCACGAGCAGCTTTACGGGTTGCGAAGCCTTCGGAGGCGGCGCGGACAACTGGCCGACTAGGCTTTCGAGCCGTTCGACCGGCGAGGTGTGGGCTTCCACCATTTTTTTCGCGCGCTGAATGGCTTTCGCGATGCGGGCCTTGTCGAAAGGCTTCAGGACGTAATCGACGGCGTTCACCTCGAAAGCCTGGATCGCATAATTGTCGTAGGCGGTAGCAAACACAATTTGCGGAATGCGCAGTTTGCGCTCGACTAGTTTTTTGATCACGCCGAAGCCGTCGAGGCCAGGCATCTGAACATCGAGAAAAACGAGGTCGGGATCGTGCTCCTTGATAAGCGCGACAGCTTCCAGCCCGTTTTTCCCCTGGGCTATGACGTTTATTTCGGGGAAACCTTTCAGGAGGTAGATGAGTTCGTCGCGCGCGGGGCGCTCGTCGTCTACGATAACAGTATTGATGGGCATGGTTCGCTGCGCCAGTATATGCAACCGGAACAAGCGCGGCAACAAAACGCGACATCGCGAGACGAGGAAACTGTGTCGCTGTAGAATGGCGAGGCCGTGACTTCACTAGGGGAGATTGCGTGGCTAAGAGAAAAACGTTAGCGAAGGTTCTGAGCAGCAAAGTGATGTTCAAGGGACGCGTGTTCGGCGTGCGCCGCGAGAGCGTGGTGGAACCTGGAGGAGTGGAGGCCACGAGGGAAATCGTGACGCATCCGGGTTCGGTGGTTGTCCTGCCGGTGTTTCCGGACGGGCGCATCCTGATGATCCGGCAATACCGGCATGCCGTGGGGCAATACCTTTGGGAACTTGTGGCGGGCAGCAAAGATCGTGGCGAGAGTTTTCAAAAAGGGGCACACCGCGAATTGCTGGAAGAAACCGGATACCGGGCTCGGAGGATGCGGAAACTGCTCGACTTGTTTCCTACGCCGGGATTCGTCAGCGAGAACATGGTGATTTTTCTGGCTGAGGGGCTGAAATTGGGAAAGGCGCAGCCCGAAGCGGACGAGAAAATCGAGATGCGGATTTTTAGTCTGGGCGAAATCGAAGATTGGATTCGCGCGGGTAGAATTCGCGATGCGAAATCCGTAGCGGGAATTTTGTATTACGCGCATTGTGCGCGGAGAAAACGACCTTAAGGAAGTAGCCTCACTTATACCAAAGACAACTCCCTCCCGCACTCCATACGGACTGGCCTTCCGGACAAGTGGCGATTAGGTACAGAAATTGCGGACTGACCCGTCGGTCTGTCTTTGGCTGCTAAGCTTGTAAAGACGCGGAGGTCATATGCCAGACTCGGGAATTTATAAAAAGCTTTATCAGATTGTTAAATGGTCTACTCTTGCGGCGCTGGTTGTGACGCTGATTCTAGTTTTACGCAAATCGCCGCCCCCGAACATTCCTTACGATGCAAATGCAGGGGCCAGAGCAGAGCACAAATTCCAAGCGGCGGACCAAGCGAAAGCGGCGGGCCAGCCCAGCCAAGTTCAGCTCGATCGCAGCGAGCTCAATTCCTATTTAGCGCAGAATTTGCAACTCGAAGGCCAGCCGACCACGAGCGCGGGGGCACCACCCACTCCGAGCGGCGGTCGCGTCCAATTCCCCGCGGTTAGCGCCGGCGCTCCCAATGCTGACCCAGCCGCAGCGGCGCTATCAGGCGGCGATCAAGCGACTCTGGACCAAGTGCAATCCACGGTGAAAGACGTCAAGATCGATATGGACGGGGATTTGGTAAAGGCTTACGTGATTTTCGATTATCACGGAAAGGATTTATCGCTCGAACTCGACGGCCATCTGACTTCGGACAACGGCTATATAAAATTTGAGCCCGTGGCCGGGAAACTTGGATCGCTTCCGCTGCCGCAATCCACTCTGCAAGCGGCTGTGGACAAAATGATGGCGTCTCCGGAAAATCGCGAAAAGCTAAAATTGCCGGCGGACATCAGCGACATTCAGATCCAGGATGGCCAAGCTGTGGTGAAGTACAAATAGCGCGCGCGCTATCCAGGAATCAGTTTGATTGATTCCGCCCGCGTATCGCTATCAGCGTGGCCTGAGCTTGCTGCGCGATCTGCACCGACATCCCATTCGCTCCATGCGCGAAGCGGGCTACATCGATCGCATCCTCCGCGTTGCCCATCAAAAAGAGCGCGCGCAGTGCTTCCCAAACCATGCTCTCGCTCGGCAAGAGCGAAAGAATCGGCTGGCCCGTGGTTACGCTCGACCCGTCTGCGGTAAGCCAGCGGCCCACCGTGCCGGGAACGTTCGATCGCACTTCCCGCTTCCCCGCAGATGATTCGACGTGCGCCACCATCGTTCCGGGATTGACCACATCTCCAGGCTTCAGCCGAGTATCAAGCTTTCCTTCGAACGGCGAGCTAAGTTCGAACGGCCGGAGCATGGCGATGATTTGCGCGTGGCCGGAATCGTCCTTGAAACGTACCAGGGAGAGCGCTGCGTTACGCTGGACCATCGGGTTAGGGTCGCTGAGAAGCTGCAAAAGCGCGTGATGAAAGTCCTCAGATGAATTGTCCTGGCCCATTACCCAGGCATCGGTGACGCGGATCTCCTCCACCGGATCGCTCGGCGAGCTGAATGATTTGGGGATACCACTTGCGGACGGAGGGGTCGCGAGTTTCGATGCGCGTTTCGAGCTGAGCCAGCGCGTGCTGGATGTCGCGCGGGTGCGAGTGGTCTGCCAGCGCTTTCGAAACCTGCTGATCGTTTAACGGGCGTCCGAACCAGGTGGCGTTCCAAAACAAAAACGGCATGAGCACAAACAGCAGCGCTATGGCGAGGATTCCGAAAGCCCAACGGCCGCCGAAGGAAGATTGTGTTTTTGTGGTTTCTGCCATTCGATAAACAGTTTACAGCAACGCGTGCAGCAGAGGCAGGCTGATCTGGGATACTGCCGGCGCGCCGATAGGCGTGTAAGCGATGTACAAGAGCCAATAAACGATAACGCCTGTGACTGAAACGTAGAGCCATATCGGATAAGTCCAATGCGCGATGCGGCGATGGCTGCTGAATCGCTCGCTTAAAGCGTAGGCGAGCGTGATGATCACGAGCGGCAGCGTGGTTATCGCGAGAATGGTGTGCGAAACGAGCAGGGTAAAATACACCGGCCGGATCCAGCCCTGGCCCCCGAAGCGAATTAGGCCCGCGTGCACGTGGAAGTAAACGTAAAAGCCCAGGAAAGTTATCGAGCAGAAGAACGCGCACAGCATCGCGGCGCGGTGCCAACGAATTTTTCCGTTGCGAATGAAGGCAAAGCCAATGAGCAGAAAGAAAGTGCAAACCGCGTTCAGCGTGGCGTTCACTGCCGGAAGAGATGAGAGCGGAATAATTGTCATGGGCGCACGATTTTGTTTTCAGGCGCCTTTAGCTGTCCTGAGGCTTAGCCGCCGGAGCAGGCGCGGGTTTCGCCGCCGGTTTAGGTGCGGGCGGAGGCTCCGGATAACCCGGTTCCACAGCAGCGGGCGGATGCGAAGGCTGCAGTGGCGGAGCGGCGGCCGGTGAGGTTGCGGGGACCGGAGCGGCACTCTTTGCAACTGCTGTGGCAGGCGCAGCCGCGGGCGACTTCGGCGCTGCTTGGACGGCGGGTTTGGCACGGAAAAATGGAAGCACTCCCGCTTGATACACCATCACTAGAATCATAAGGCTGAAGATTCCGCCCATCATCAGGCAGATGGCCAGCAACATGATGCCGTCGATTCCGCTGGTAAGCAGACCGCTGGTAATCTCCCAGATGATGCCGATAAGCGCTAAGGCAACAAACAGCGCGCATATGACGCAAAGCTCGATCCAATTTGCTTTAGGTGTGGTGGTTTCGGTCCCCATGGTTGTCGTGGTCATCGGCCCATTTTATCGAAAATCATCCACGCAAGCAGAAGCGGGATGTGAATCACGGTGGCATGCATCAGCCATTTCGCACGGACATTGGTGCGCGCGCGGTTGGCCCACAGCGAAACTTGCAGCAAAATCATCCCCAGTACCAGCGCTCCGAAGAAATAACGAATCCCGGCCATTCCCATCACTGAGGGAAGCAAGCTTACCGGCACTAGGATTGCGGAAAAACTGACGATCACGTTAAACGTAGCGTCACCCTTGCGGTCCACGACCGGCAACATTTGAATTCCCGCCCGTGCGTAGTCTTCGCGGTACATCCAGGCGATGGCCATGAAGTGCGGGAACTGCCATACGAACAAAATGGCAAAAAGAATCCAGCCGCCTTCGGAAAGTGAGCCCCGGGCAGCGGCCCAGCCGATCAACGGAGGCAACGCGCCAGGAATGGCTCCCACGGCGGTTGCAAGCGTCGTACGGGTCTTAAGCGGCGTGTAGAGGCCAAGGTAAGACGCGCTCGTGGCGAAGGCGATAAAGGCTGCGAGTGCGTTAACGGTGAGGGCCAGCCACGCCGTGCCGAAAACGATTGTGACGGCACCGAAAATCAGGACTTCGCTGGGTTTTAACGTCCCAGTCGGAAGCGGGCGCGCTGCAGTCCGGCGCATTACCGCGTCCATATCTCTTTCCACGTATTGATTCAGCGCGGCAGTCCCGCCGGCGACCAGCAAAGTGCCGAAGAGCGTTTGCGCGAGGCGAGCCCAATCCACGGGGCCGGTTGAACCGAGGTAAAAGCCCGCAACGGTGGTAATCACCACCAGGAAGGTGACGTCGGGCTTCGTGAGCACGACGTAAGCCCACGGCTTTTCGAAAAGGTTGATGGCGACTGCGCGTTCGTTGCTCATGACCTCAAGCCCTCGAGCTTTCGGCTCGCGTACCACCGGCGCGGGTAGTTTCCATGGCCGATCTTAGTGCCACGACTGCTTTCGGACGAATCAAACGATAGCAAGATAACGTCAAGACCACGCTGGAAGCAAGCGTCAATGCGCCGACGAGCACATGTGCGACCGTGATGACAACATAGGCCATGGACGGCTGGGTGGCGTGCATAGCCTGCACTACGGCCCAATACGCCGCAACGCCGAGCAAGATCTGCGTGCCGAGGAACGCCTGCAGCAAGATGCCCCAGCGGCGAAGGTCGCGAATCTGGCCAAAACGCTTGCGGACCGCGCGGCAAGTCCATACGACCAGAAACGTAACCACGACGAATCCGATGAGATGCGGCAGGATTCCAAAGGCTCCGTGGCGAAAGCCGGCGCCGAGGATGAGCTGAACGAAAATGGCAGCGCTGGTGACGGCTGCAAGAGGACGCAGGCGGGGCGAGCCGCGATCGTCAAGCGATGAAAGGTCACGCTGCCACCAGGCGCTGGTCAGCAGCGCGAGGCTGACCACGGTAACGAAGAAGATCTGTGCGAGCGTGGCGTGCATCGTCGCCGTGACTGCCGGGTGGCCGCGAAGGACGCGCAGCGCACCGAGAAGAGCTTGCGCGATGATGAGGCCGAGCGCAGTCCAACCCAGCTTGCGAGCGATGCGAGTGCCGCTACGGGCAAGCCAGACAGCTAAAACCAGAGTGAGAATACTGACGGTGGCGGCAAACACGCGGTGAGCAAATTCGTAGCGAATGCCTCCTACGAGGGGAGGAATAATTCGGCCATAAGCGAGAGGCCAGTCCGGAACGGAATCGGCAGCGTCGTTGCTTGTCACCAGCGCGCCGGCCATCAGTAGCAGCACGGTGACTGATGCCGTAGCCACGGCGAATCGGTGGACGCCTTGAAGCTTCTCGGTTTCCGGCATTATAAGTGCGATTCCCTGTCAATCAGAACAGAGCTGCTAAAAGCTGGTGCGCGAAGAATACGCGATATAGAAAACATGGCCGCAGGAGGGAGCAAGAACCCCTCCTGCGGCCGCAGAACAGCAACAGCAGCCAACTAATTAGCCGACAGCTTGCTAGTCTCCGGATGCCGCAGCGGTCTTAAACGTGAAGGTGAGCGGCTTCGATTCCTTAGCGCCGATCGTCACCGTCTGATCCAAGACACCGTACTTTTCTTGCCACGCTTCGATCGTGTAAGTTCCCGGCGGCAGGTCCTTCAATGTAAACTTTCCATCTTTCGAAGTGACCGCGTAGTAGGGATTCTTGAACACGAAAATGTAACTCTTCATCCAGGGGTGCACGTTGCACTTCACCGGTATGGCCACTTCGGCGCGGCCGAATGTTTCGTCGATGGGAGTGGCGCCTGGCGGCTGCGACTTATTCCACTCGCGATTGTCTTTCGGCATCGGGTGAATGTTGTGAGTGGTTTGGTCGTCGTTCTTGACTTCGAATGTCTGGCCGGTCATCAAGGCGATGATGTGGGGGTCGTACATGCAACCTTGTTGGTTGAGCACGACAGGCTCTTTCGGCGTGTCAAAGGCGTAGTCCGGAGAGAGACCGTCCTTCACGTAAACCACGACGTTGGCCAGGTCGCCCTTGTCATTTACAACGACTTCAGGCGGGACAACGGGATTCGGATGTGCTTTCTGGCAATACGGCTCGGCGCTCATGTTGATGGGCTTGATCGGCGCGGGCTTGCCGTCGAGCGTTACGCTGCCGGTAACGGAGCCGACCGTCGAGGTATCGATCACCTTCTTGGCGTTCGAATTCGCCACGGGCTGCTCGTTGGTGTCCTCTTTTTTGCCGCAGCCGGTGATGGCAATCGCCAACACGGCGGCCAATGCTAGATAAAAAAACTTAGTCTTCATTTGAAGAAAATCCTCCTTAGTAAAGCGGGGCTATTCTAACAATTCTGCGGCTGCATGAGGCCAAATTCTTTGCAAGCGAGGGCTGTGCTATGCGCTGCTAGTTCCCGCCGCCAGCGCCTTTGCCGCCTGCTCCGCCTGAGGGCTTTGCGCTCCCGCCGCTCGGAGACGGGGTCTTCCCTACCAGCGCGGCTTGTTCCTGCGGCGTAAGCGAGAACATGTAGCGGACCAGCAAGTCCGCTTGATCGCCCTGGTAATGCTGCACGGTCGCGGGCACCGGACCTGAGAAGACCCAGTGATCGCCTTCCATGCGGAATAATCCCGAAGGCATAGCGGTGCCGGGGATAATTTTCGCGGGATCAATGATCCAGCGCTCGGTCCAGGCCGGTTGCAGACGATCGTGGGCCAGCAAGAAATTCGGCGCAATCGCATTCTTGTCGTGCGCTTCATTGCCGGTCATATGGCATTTCAGGCAGGGCGCCGCCGGGCTGGTGAACAAAGCGCGAGCCATGGCACGCTCGTTGTCATCAAGAGGTTTCACCTTCGGCGGAATAAACGGATCGGGCTGAGACGACATGGCCTGGAAGAAAAGCACGAGCTTGCGAATTTCGTCGTTCGAGAGATAGAACGTCGGCATGCGCACTTGCAAATACTGGCGGACGCCGTTGCGGTTCGTATCTGTGGTGCTGAGCGACGGGTTGGCCAGGAACTGCCTGAGCCATTCGGGATTTACACGCGCGCCCTCGGTGGTGAGTACCGGAGGCAAATTCGCTTTGTTCTCACCTTGATAGAACGGCAGAGTCTGCATCACGGATTTTTGGCCGACGTCAATTTGATGGCAGCCAATGCAGTTGTATTTCGTGACCACCCACCAGCCCTCTTGAATATAGCGTCGGCGGTCGGCCGGCCTGTACATGTACTCCGGCGGCAAAGTGGGATCGGTGCTTCCCAAGAGCATGCTGACCAGAGCCTCGACGTCGCCATCGCCGTAAAGATTCGGCTTGGGCATGCGCAACGCGTCCATCGGGTTCGCGTGATATTTACCCTGGTCGTAAACTGCGGGATTCCGCAGTTTTTGTTCGAAGAAACCTTTCGCGTCGTACCAAGGGCCACGCGGCGAAGATTTGCCGTCGGGGAAAACGCCGCGCTTGGCATCTTCGGTCCAGAGCGCGAAGTCGAGCCGCTCGATTGGCTTGCTGCCTTCATTGGTGAGTTCGGTACCGATGCGGCCTTCGTCTTCGAGGCCGCTGAGTTCATGGCATCCGGCGCAACCATAATGACGCGCCAAGTCTTTGCCCTTGGCGGCGAGTTGCGGGTCGTCCATGTAATCCGCGGAAGCGTAAGAAGCATCGGGGCGCTTCTGCGTCATCAAGTACGTAGCGATGTCGCGGGAGTCGTCCATTGAAAGACGCAGACTCGGCATCACGGTGGGCTGCTGCACTACGAGCTCATGCCCATCGTTCGGACAGCGCGAATGATCCAAATCGAAAACGTACGGTAGATTGTGCTTGGCGTAATCTTCAGGCCCCAAGTCGCGCTTTTCGTAAGGACAATACGGCCGTGTGCGCTGGCGCGGGTCGTGGACCCAGCGAACGACATAATCGTAATTTTCCTTTTCGCCGACGCGGCTGAGGTTGGCGGCGAAAGTTCCGCCAACCGTGGACGAGCCTTCACCCATGGAATGGCAGGCGAGGCATCCGCGCTCTTCGAAGAGTTCTTTGCCGTGGGCTGCGTTGCCGGGCGCCTGATGATCGAGCGGAGGGCCGGTGAGTCCTGCTTGCCAAACGAAAGCGGCGAGGGCCTGCGTCTCATCCTGCGAGAGTCGGAACTGCGGCATTTTGGTGGTCGGCCGGAATTCGGTGGTGTGGCCGATCCAGTACGGAATCCATTCTTTGCGCAGCTTTTGGCGCGCTTCCTTCAAGTCCGGGCCAACTTTTTTGATTTCCTGCAAAAGATTGTGAGTTTGTTGTTCGAGCGATTCGGAGCGCGCGTCCATGCGGCTGATTTCAACCGTTAGATTCGTGGCCTGACTGTTGAGCTTGTCGGCGGTGGCGTTGTCGGGCGCGGCGTCGGCTTGTTTCTGCAAACGCGGGATCGTCAGCAAATCGTCTGATTTGGTTTTCGCCAGCTGCAAAATCTGCTGGCGCGCATTGACGAGCTGCTCATCCTGATTGTCAAACCCCTGAAAACGATGACACCCGATGCAACCGCGCTGGCGATAGAGCTGCTTTCCTTCGTTGAGGACCGGCGCGTGCTCGGTGACCATGTCAGCGGAATGGCACTGCTGGCATCCCGCTTGATAATTTTCCGGGTAATACAACGGCCAGAGCCAATGCGGGTAGCGGCCGTGTCCGCGCTGGACGGAATCGATCGCGCGCCCGTTTCCGCCGTGGCAAGGCGAACAACCGAACTTCTCGAGCGGATGCCATTGAATTAAATCCAAATCGGGGTGACTTGAGAAGGGCGCGTTATTGCTCTTCGCCATTCCCAGGTCCGCCTTCGTCAGCGTGACTTGAGGCGGAACGTACTTGGGGTCCGTGCCAACGTGGCACGATTCGCAGCGATCCACCAGTCCGGCGCCGCCCAAATTGTTGATGGACGCGCCGGACGGATTCACGTTGATCTGGATAATTCGCTCGTCGAAATCTTCCATGGAGCGGCGCAAGCCATCGAGCGAAGCGGAGCTTAGGCCGGGCAGATGGTCGGAGACATATTTCGTTAGAAGGGCCTGCGCATCTTTGGCTGGCTTGTCGATTTCGCCACGCTTCGCTACCAATGCAGCACGTTGCGCCATGATGCTGGTGAATGTGTCGTTCAGCTGGTCGGCAGTGAATACTTTATTTTTTTCAATTTGGCCACTTGCGGTGGGCCAATCCACTTTCCATGTGGAACTCCGGCCTTCATTCAAGTCCTTTAGGGCTCGAGCTTTCGCACTTTTATCGCTGTCCGGAACAATTTCGTATTGGTAGACCAAGTGACCGATTTTCCCGCGTTCATCCTTGAAAGCATCGGCCATGGCCGCGCGCTGCTGGTCCAAGAGGTCGATCTGTTTGGCGATCTCGTCGTCCTGGATTTTTGCCGTTTGCTGCGCACTGGAAAGATTTGAGGCGAGAGTCTTATATTCTGGCGAGGAGTAAACGTTGCTCTCGTCTTGCTTCTGCCGTTTGATGTCCTTGCCGAGATATTCGGAGTAAGCCTTGGCAAATCGGGACTGGTAGCGGCGCCAGGGCTGCAATCCATAGAATTCAACGTAGAACGACCATGCGACTGTAACGATTAGGAGCAGCGAAGCGATCAAAAGCGGAAATGCAAACGATCGATTCTTAATCGGATCATCCGGCGGCATTTCAGGCGAACGATCAGGCACCCGTGTCCTCCGTGCGCATTTCCGCGATGCAACCTGCCATGCCGGTCGGTGCTAAATGCTGAACCATGGCGTCACCCATATATATTTAATCGTGAAAACCAGCCGCAGCAGAATCTTGATCGGCAGCGACAGCATAAGAATCAAAAATGTGTACATGGTCACAAGCTGCAGCAAACTCATGCGCTTGTAAATTTTCTTGCTGAATTCAGTGCGAGTGCATACCCAGTGAACCAAAATTGCAGCGACAATGAAAAATATCACCAGCGGGAATATTCCAAAAATCGCCCGCGCCCAAATGGCTGCCTGGTCCTTGGTTGTATGGAAAATGGGAGCAAGCCACGAACCATCGATACCGAACACCTGATCGAGGTTCCGGTTCACGGCATAATCGACGCGTTCAGCGTCCCAGGTCTGTCCCGGCCAGAACCACATCCATCCCGGACCGCGAATGAACGTGCCGATTACGATCATCAGCACCCAGAGGCCGATGAAGCCGACCAGGAAAGTCCAAATGGAAAATCTTCGCTGCTTGTAAGTGTAGTAGCCGTTGCCAAGAGGGTTCGAGTCGATATACGGAATGACCATCAAGCCGACGATGATCAAAGTCGGCATGACTACGCCCGCAATCCAGGGATCGAAATAAACCAGCATTTCCTGAAGGCCCAGGAAATACCAGGGAGCTTTTGCCGGATTCATGGTGACGTTCGGGTTGGCAGGCTCTTCCAAGGGCGCGTTTAGCGTCAATGACCAGGCCATCAGCAGTACGGTGACCAAGATGGCCACCAGGAATTCCATGCGCATCAGGTAGGGCCAGGTGTGAACTTCCCTCTCCCACTTGGGATCCCACTCTTGCGTCTTGCGGTATTTGGTTTTGGCGGCCTGGGCATCGGATTCCAGGATTGCGATCAGCTTGTCGTTCGCAATCCCCTGCCTCAGCGCGTACCACATGTAAAACGGGGCGAGAAATAACAATGCGACAATCGGCACATTGTCGGGTGCGGATGCGATCTCCCAAATTTGGCGCCAATCGAAAGGCATCTAGCTTCGTATCCTCACAGAAAACTGCAAAAAAGACGCTGGAATTGTCGAGCTAACCCATCCCGCTGGGCCGCAGAATTACCGGCCGCGGACTTCTCTCTTCCTTGATTTCCGATTCAAGCATCACCGGCGCGGGGCCTGATATTCCCCCGTCTTTTCGCACGCGCCAGAAATGGACACCCAAAAATATCGCGACAATCAACGGAATGGCGATGCAATGCCAAATGTAGGCGCGCAACAATGCATTCGCGTCCACAATGGATCCGCCAAGCAAGGCGAAGCGCACGTCGTTATACGGCGTCATGCCCATTTGAGGGCCGCCCGGGCCTTCATTTCCTAAGAGCGGCGTGGCTCGCGCCATATTCGTGCCCACTGTGACGGCCCAGAACCCCAGCTGGTCGTCCGGAAGCAAATACCCCGTGAAGCTCAGTAACATCGTCAACACCATCAGCAGTACGCCGACGCACCAATTGAATTCGCGGGGGCGCTTATACGAGCCGGTCATGAAGACGCGGAACATATGCAGCCACACCGCGATGATCATCAAGTGGGCCGCCCAGCGGTGCATGTTGCGCAGCAGCTTGCCGAACGGCACATCGTTTTCGAGATACAGGATGTCGCGGAACGCCTGGATCTTCGACGGGTGGTAATAAAACATCAAGAGAACGCCGGTGAAAGTAAGAACGATGAAGAGGTAGAAAGTGATTCCGCCCATGCCCCAAGTGAAATTATATTTCGTTGCGTCGCGGTTGACCTTGGCCGGGTGCAGGTGGAAGAAAACGTTGGAAAGAACGCTGAGAGCGCGATTGCGCGGCTCTTCGTCGTGTTTGACGCGGAAGATTGAGCGGTAAAGCTGAGTTTTCTCCGGTTCTTTCAGCTCGGTGGCTTGCTGCTTGGCTTTTTCCGTCAGCGTTTCACGGAGCGCGGCGGCAGAGTCCTTCGCTTTTTCAAGGACGCCGGTTTTGCTCTTGCCGTCGCCGTTTTCTTCGGGCATCCGTCTGACCCCTTGTCCAACTCAAATCTCGCCGATACCACTTCATGCCGGCGTTCAGCAGCCCAGGGCTATACGTTCAAAAATGCTCCGGGATCATTGAAATGATTCACGCCTGCGCGGGGATCGTCAACGAATAGCCGGCTCGTATCCACGGTGATCTTTCCAGTGGGATCGAGTTGCACGAAGGAACGGTCCATCGGCCGAGGCGCCGGCCCTTCAAAGTTCACACCTTCGCTGTCATACCCGCTTCCGTGGCAGGGACACTTGAACTTATTTTCGGCGGGCTTCCATTCAGGCGTGCACCCGAGGTGCGTGCAACGCGCGAAAATGACGAAAAGGCGGTCCGGCTCGCGCACGACCCAAACGCGGTTGGTCATCAGAAAGCGCTGATCGATTCCCAAGGCGAAGTCGGTAGGAAAGCCGATATCGAAAACAGTATTGGGTTCGTATAGCGCGCGAGGAAAGAAAAACCGCAGGAACATCAGGAAGTTAACGCCCAGGTAGCCCCAAATACAGGCCCAAACGATCCGGCGACGGGTGGTATTCACCGTTTTTGCCGCCGCTTTGGAGTCCAGCGCAGCAGATGCATTTGCCGCCGGCGCCTTGGAAGGCGCGCTGGTTACTTCTCCGGACTTCCCGTCAGACATATCTGGCATCGGCCCGTTGTGCTGCTAGCTTCAAAATCTAAGAATATATAATGGCTTTATGAGAGCAAAACACGAACACTGGTTTATATGACGTGGGAATCTCCGTGTCAAGTAGTTACGGCAACTTGTCGTCAGTCAATTTCCAATGAGCCGAGTCGTCGTTCAGCCACGGGAGGTTCGGGGTTTCACGAACGAAGGAGCCCTAGGATGCGATAGAGGACACGCCGTTGCGCTTCCCCACGGAACGAAGCACCAGGTCGGCCAAAGCGCGAATCAGGAGTGGCGAATCGTTCAGAGCGGGCATCATCAGAAATTGGCTGATCCCCAAAGATTCTGCCTGTTCCCTTGCCTCGATGTTGATTTCGTGCAGGGTTTCGATGTGCTCGGTCAGGAACGAAACTGGAATCACCAGGACGCGCTTGATTCCGCTGCGCGCGAGCTTCTCGATGGTATCCGGAAGCGAAGGCTGTAGCCACTTCTGCGGACCTACCCGGCTTTGAAAACATAGTGCATGCGGATTCGGCCAAGCGCCAAGCTCGCGCACGAGCTGCACCGTCTCCTGAATCTGTTTCGGATACGGATCGCCCTTTTCGACCAGTGCCATCGGAAGACCGTGCGCGCTGAAGAGCAGATGCACCTCGTCGGGATTTGGCAATTCTTGAAGGACGCCATTTACGCGGTCCACGATGGCGGCGATGTAATCGGGATGGTCGTAGAAGTGGTCAACGACATGCACAGGGACTTGCGGCTTATATAAGCGGTTCCATTCCTTCAAGCTGCTCCCGGTGGTGGCGAAAGAATAGTGCGGATAAAGAGGCAGCAGCACGAGTTCGTCAAATGGCATGCTCTCGAGAGTGGCGATAGCTTCTTGCGTGTCCGGGTGCCAGTAACGCATGGCTACAATCGCGCGCGCTGAGATGTACGGGCGAAGTTCCGCTTGCAGCGCCTGGGCTTGCTGCTCGGTTAACCGGCGGATCGGCGAGCCTCCGCCAATTTCCGCATAGTGCTGCCGCACGATTTTCGAGCGCGTAGTGGAGATCAGCTTGGCGAGCGGCTTTCGCGCGAGGAATGCGCCGGGAAAATTTATAATGTCGGGATCGCAAAATAATCTATATAGGAACGGCTCGACTGCAGCCTGACTGTCAGGCCCGCCCAACTGAAACAGAATGATGGCAATTCTCTTTGGCCCGTCCATGACGCACTCCTTGCGAACTATCTTTCACGCAATTGCCGCTTCAATCCTTCGATATCATCGCGCAATCGCGAGAGGCGTTGCGCTATGGACAGCTCATATACAAAAAATACGGCCCAGACGACCATCCATGCCGCAAAAAGATTTTCGAAATTCTTCATGTGCTCTCCTTATCAAGGATAGATGCCGGCGTGAGGTCGCGGGTCTCAACTTCGAGACGCAATTCCTCGAATTCGTGCCGGAGCCGTTCGAGCCGGTAACGATCGAACAGAACAATAATCATCACTCCCATAACCGCAATAACGCAAAGAAGAAGAACCTTGCCCATCGTCGGGTCCAGACCCGAGCCATTGCCGCCGAGAATCACAGGCTGCGGGTGCTGCGTGCGCCACAAACGGTTTGAAACGTAAACGAGCGGGACATCCAGAAAAGCAAATATTCCGAAAACGGCCGAGAGAGTCGCCTTCTTTTCAGGATCATCGAGCAGCCCGCGCAAAAGCAGATACGAAATGTAAAGAAGCCAAAGTATGAACGTCGTGGTCAGCCGAGCATCCCAAGTCCACCAGATTCCCCAGACTGGCCGCGCCCACAGAGGCCCGGTCGCAAGTCCAATCGTGCAGCAGACCACGCCAACTTCCGCGGCGGACACGCCCAAGCAGTCCCACGTAGCCTTGCGCGTGGCCAAATAAGCGATGTTCGCGATGAAAACAATGGAGAAGGCAATAAACATCGCAATCCAGCTCGGCACATGAAAATAAAAGATGCGCTGAATGACGTGCATCGTCTTTTCGTCGGGAGCGAGGAATAGCGCCGCGTATCCCGCAAAGAAAACCAGCGCTGCCAACGACAACCGTGGATGCGATTCGCCCTTTCATCGATGCTGTTACATCATTCCTCGATTAAATAATCGCACAAAAGCCAGGACGCCGTCAGGAATACGATATCGAATCCGGCGAGCAATGCGACCCAAGTGCGGTCGAGCTCAGGCTGTTCCACGAGCAATGAGGCCGTGGCTTCGACTGCGGCGATTAGCAACGGCGTCAGAATCGGCAGCAGCAGAAGTGGCAGAAGCAATTCTCGCATGCGCGCATGCGAAGAAATCGCGGAGAAAACTGTTCCGGTGACGGTTAGTCCGATGGTCCCCAGCACCAGCACGAAGATCAACCGCCCTGCCACACCGCCCAGAGACACGTTGTACAAGACGCCAAAAACGGGGACGAGGACCAGTTCCACGAGCGACATGAAAATGAAATTGGCGAGCATTTTGGCCGAAAGAATCGCGAAGGGCGAGATGGGCGCCATACGCAGAGCGTCCAGCGTGTCATTCGTCTGCTCGCGCGCGAAAGAGGGATTTAACATCAGGGAACCGGCAAATAAAAACGCAATCCACAGCAGGCCGGGCCGTAACGTCTCGATTCCGCGGCCGTGGGATCGAAGGCGAAACTGAAGAGCACCACGATGACCAGCGCGAAAACGATTGTCGCGCTCAATAGCTCACGCGTGCGGAACTCCAGACGCAGTTCCTTGGCCAGCAGAATCGCAGCGGCGCGCGTCGTGCTCACTTAAGCCTCCGCCCGCAACGCCGCCAGCAGCCGGACGCGGATCGCCTCCCGATCCGCTGTCGTGCTGGACGAGACCGCCCGCCAGTGAGATCGCGCGCGTCGCTAGGTCTAGCGATTCGTTGCGCGCGTGCGTGCTCATCAGCACAGTGCAGCCGTCTTTGCGCAGCCCTTCGAGAGTGGCCGCCGAGCCAGACGAGACCTTGACGGTCAAGCCCTGCGGCGGGTTCGTCGAGCAGGAGTAGCCGTGGTCCATGCAGAAGTGCGCGCGCGATGGCTAATCGTTGGCGCATGCCACGCGAAAATGTTCGAACTAGACTTCCTGCGCGCGATCCAAGCCCACAGGACTGCAAGGCATTTCCAACGCGCACCGGAACATCATCTAGCCCGTATAGCTGCGCGAACAAAGTGAGATTTTCTGCCGCCGTCAGTTCGTCGTAGAGCAGGGTGCTGTGGCCTACCATGCCAATCAGCTTCTTTGCTTCCACCGCAGTGGAACGGTCGCCGGACCCATGGCCGACCGTGAATTGCACCTTGCCGCGCGTCGGAGATGCAAGCAAGGCGGCGATTCGCAGCAAGGTCGTCTTCCCTGCACCGTTCGCACCCAATAACGCTACAAATTCCCCAGAGAGGATTTGGAGCGAGATGCCGCGCAAAGCGACGAACGACCCGAAACGTTTTTCGACGCCATCGAAAGAAATGCCGAAGGGAGAGCACATCAGTACGAGGAGTAACAGGAGTTCCGGGCAAGGCGTTCCGCTTAGCCTCTCACCAAATCGCGTAGCACTTTTTCCATTTGCCGCCGCTCGCGCTCGTAATCGTCTTCGGTGATGGTCCCGGCTTGGCGGCGCAGCTCCAAACGGAAGAGGCTGTCTTTTAGTTCATCAAGGCTTCCCTTGACCGCGCGCGTGACTTCGGCCACAGTTTCCGCCGCAACCGGCGCGGCTTTCGAGGCTCGTGAGTAAGTTCGGTCTGCCTGCACCGCCGCAACCGCGGGCAAATCGCCATTGGTTGGAGCCATTACTTGCGGCCGCCGGAGCAAGTAAATAAAACCGAGCGCGAAAATAGACGCGAAGCCTCCCACAAGAATCCATTTCAAACTGTCGAGACGAGCCGGAACGGTGGTGGTCGTCGCCGCAGCAGTAGCTTCCGCACCGGAAGACTCTAACCGCGAGTTCACTGAAGCGTTGGCGGAATTATCGCCTGCGGGCGGAGCGCCGTTCGTGTTGGCGCCTTGATTCGCCGCTGGCATCGGCGCGGACCCTGAAATTGTGATGGCTAGCGGCGCTCCTGCGGCAACTCCCGTTCGCGTGTAAACGCTGAATCCCTGATCTTGTCCGGCAGGAGTGATTCCATCGCCCGATATTTGCACCGATGGCGGCGCGGCGATGATCAGACGTTCTGTCGCGTAGGACGAAACATTTTTTAGTATTACCTGATTGCCCGGGTACGGAACCTTGTATGAAATACGCACGCCGCTTTCGCCGGGACGAAATGCGAACGCGATGGCCATCTTATTTTTACCCTTATCGATCGTGCCTTGCACCACCGGCATTCCCGCAGAACCCCAGGCAGAGGCTTGATTGAAATCCGCGCCGTCGGGTATCGAGAAATCGAAGGAGCCGTCTGCGCGGTAAAATGCGACGGGAGGCTGCGTCTTATTCTCGATGGAATATTCTTCTCCTACCATCAGATCAGATCCATTCGGCTGCACGATTACAGCGTGATTGGTGACCGTGAATGCGCTGGGCTTATCCGTGGGCTCGAAAACCTTTACGTCAGCGGTGGCCTTCCCCGGCGGAACAGGCTCGTGATAATTCACCCCGCGGTAAACGACGCGAATGAGCATCGGCGCTTTGGCACCGAGCCCAGGATTTTCAAACGTGTATCGGCCGTCGGCGTCAGTCTTGGTGTTCGCTACAGGCTGCATGCCTCCTTGAAGCTGAATCAAGATCACTTCAACGCCGGCCGCGGGCTTTCCGGTGGTTCCGTTCGTCACCGTGCCCGATACCGTACCTGCAAGCGCCAGGCGGCGAGACAAAGAATATGGTCCAGATCAAAAGAGAAAATGCCGCCGCGCGCGCAAGTCGAAAATTAAAAAAGCTGAGATTCATGAATGTTGTGCCTTTTCTGTCGCCGCTTGGCGAGTAGCCGGCGTGGGAGTGCCGCCGGTCAGTGTATCCATATCCGCGAGTACGCGGGCGGCTTCCACTTCAAGAAGTTGCTTGGTCTCCTCGTAGTCCGCTTCCGAAAACTTTCCGGCGCGGTATTCAAAACGCAAGTCACGCAGATTTTCGTAAATTGCGTCGCGGCGCTCCATCAACTGGTCGAGTTTCGTGCGATGCGGCGCGGAATCAGAAGCGTCGGGTTGGACCATGAATATAAACACAATTGTGGCTGCGGAAAGCAGTGCGCACGCGACCGCGATATCCACGTTACTCATCGTAATCTCTTCCAGTTTCTCGCTTCGCGCGCGCCAGAAACTCCGCGGGAATCTGCGGTCCCGAAGCCGTGGCCAGCGTGGCCTTCTGCCGCCAACGGCGCACGACAACCCACACGAGAACGAACGCTATGAGCGGCACGACTACCGGCGTAACCCAGGCTGCAATGTTGAAGCCCCTCGCCGGAGGAACGATGAGGGCGGTGGGGCCGTATTCCTGCACGAAGGCCTGCAGCGTCAAGTCGTCGGACTCATTGCGAGCCACGCGCTCGTCAATTTCCTTCTGCATCCCTTTGGCGGTGTCACAAGGACCCGAGAATGAGCCCCCGGTGTGATTGCATCCCGTGGCGGAATCATTGCAGCCGCCGCACATGCATTTAACCCGCTTGCCAAGTTCTTTTCCTCGCTCTGTTTGCTGCGCGAACAGTGAAGGCGAAAGGAGTGCGCCTTGTAAAACAAATGCCAGCGCAGCGAAGGCGAGAAGAAGCGATTTCGCGCGTCGTGCGATAGAAGCGAACCCCGCGTACGTGGCCGTCAATCACCAGTGTCACCTCGTCGCGCAATGGCTCCGATTGGCGACGCGCTTGCTGCCACCCGATCTCCCCAAGCCTGCTCGTTCACGGGACGCAGCACCAGGGCTGCTCGCCGGTTCGGCAGCATCGCCAATCCGGTGCCTAGCACAACCACGATTCCTCCAAACCAAATCCATTTCACCAGAGGGTTCAGGTACGCGTGGATCACCGGCTGTCCATTCTCCGGGCTGCGGCCGGCGTACACGATATAGAGATCGCGCAGCGGCGAACTCTGGACCGCGACCATCGTCTCCGTCACTTGGCTGGCCAGGAAAAAACGGCGCTCGGGATAAAGCATCATTTCCGATTTGCCGTTGCGAAACACTTCCAGTGTGGCGCGTTCGGAATCGTAGTTGGCGGTCACGACGCGATCGAAATTCTGGCAGAGAATCGAGTATGGCCCGATGTTCAGGGTTTGCCCGATCGCCATTTCTTTCTGAATGTCCTTGTTGAACGGCACGCCGGCGATGCCGATAAAGATCAGCACCATTCCGAAGTGCACCACGTAGCCGCCGTAGCGGCGAGTGTTACGCATGGTCAGTTCGCCCACGGCGGAGATCAGATTCGAACCGTCGCGAGCCGCGATCACTCGCGCGCCTCGGATAAATTCCGACAAAATCGTGAGCGTCACAAACACGCCGAGAATCAGACAAACGAGCGAGTAAATATAACGAAAGCCGAACACCACCGCTACGACCCCGGCCAGCACACCTCCACCCAGGGGCCACGCAAAGTTTCGCTTCAGAGCGTCGAATGATGTTTTGCGCCACGCCAGCAAGCGGCCCCACGCCCGTCAGAAGCAGAAGAAACAGCGCAATGGGAATATTCACCTTGTTGTAAAAAGGCGGCCCCATGCTGATCTTATTTCCCGTGACCGCTTCGGAAAGCACTGGAAAGAGCGTTCCCCAAAGCACCGCAAAGCATGCCGCCAGCAAAATCAAATTGTTGAAGAGGAAACTGGATTCGCGCGACGCCAGCGAGTCGAGTTGGTTATCGCTGCGCAAATAATCACGATTCTTCCAGTAGGACACAAAACAAACGATGAAGACCAAAAGTAGGAATCCTACGAACCAGTTCCCTATCGACGATTGCGCAAAGGCGTGAACTGAGCTGACGATGCCCGAGCGCGTAAGCATCGTTCCGAGAATGCAAAGCATGAAGGTGGTGAAAACCAGCCAGATGTTCCACACCTTCATCATGCCGCGCTTTTCCTGCATCATCACGGAGTGCAAAAACGCCGTACCGGTGATCCACGGCAGCAACGCGGCATTTTCGACGGGATCCCAGGCCCAGTAACCACCCCAGCCCAGCACGGCATAAGCCCAGTGCGCGCCGAGCAGAACTCCTATACCTTGGAAACACCACGCAATCATGGTCCATCGCCGAGTGATATGAATCCACTTTTCGCCCGGATACCGCCCCAGCAGCGCCCCAAGCGCAAAGGCAAACGGAACCGTGAATCCCGTATAGCCGAGGTAGAGCATCGGCGGATGAATCACCATTTCGGGGTATTGCAGCAGCGGATTCAAGCCGTGTCCGTCCGCCAGGGCTGAAACTCTCATCACGCCGGAGGGGTCTGCTCCCGCCAGCACCGCAAATGGACTAGCCACAAAATTATTGAGAGTCAGAAAAAATGTCTGGACGCCCGCGAGCACCACGCCTACGTACGGCATTAGCTCCGGATGTTTATTGCGATTAATGAACAGCGCGAAAAAAGCGTAGGTGGAGAGCAGCCAAGTCCACAAAAGCAGCGAGCCTTCTTGCCCGGCCCACAGAGCGGCGAACTTGTAGTAAAAAGGCAGCGCGCGGTTGCTGTGCGCAGCCACGTAAGCCATCGAAAAATTATCGGTGAAAAAATAGTACTCGAGGCACGTCACCGCAAGAGTGACCAGTACAAACACCGCCATTCCAGCGTTGCGCGCACTCTTAGTGAGGAGAGTCTTGCGGGTTACGATGCCTACTATGCCGGCGCCGATTGCGTACACAGCAGCAAGGAACGCCAGTAACAGCGAAAATGAACCCAGGATGTCCAATGAATTCCCCCGCCGAACACTTCTCTATTGCGCCAGCATTCAAGATCCCGCAGGCCGTGCCGGGTCCGAGCCTTTCGACGTCTGCCCCGGCTGTGGCGCTCCGGGCGTCTGGTCGGGCACAGCTTCGTACTTGGATGCGCATTTCGCTTGTACCTGCTCGGCCACGAAGCGATTGTCCGGCGTCATTTTGCCCTCGACCAGGGCCTGCGCGCCGTCTTTAAACGTATCCGGAAGCGGGTCGCGCCCGACGTAACTAACTCTCAAATCCTTGCCCTGTTCAGTGAGAACAAAATCAACGCCTCCCGGCACGTGAGAAATCGTTCCATTCTTCACGTTGCCGGAGACGCGCATGCGTTGATGCAGCGATACCCCGTTTAGTGTCGAAAGCTCGGTAATCGTATGGTAGTAGGTCTTGCTTTGCGTGAAGCCGACGTAAGCTAGAGACACGAGAGTGATCACGATGATTCCGGAGCCGACCAAGAACTTCGAGCGGGCCTTCATCTATCTTCTCCTCGCCTTCGCCGACGCGGCAAAAAGGGATGATCACCGGGATTCTAGCACAATGCCGGGGCACACCCGGAAACTCTTCCCTTCCATGAATGAGCCGTTCTCAGGTGTGCGCGACAGCCAGCAAGGACTCTGCTTCCTTGCGGATTGCGTCCCAGGCCTGCTGGACGTGCTGCAGTTCTGTCCGCGTTTGGGCCACGCAAAACCGAATCGTGAACTTGCCGTTTAGTCGCGTGTGGGAGAGATATAGCTTCCCGCTGCGGTTCAAGCGCCGCAGGAGTTCCTCGTTCATCTGATCCGCGCCTTTCAGCCGGAAACAGATCAAATTCAGCGGAGCCGGCGCCATTAACTCGAAGCGTGAATCCTCCCGCACCCAGCGCAAGAAAGTCTGCGCCAGTTCCACATGGCGCCGAACGTGAAACTGCAATCCCTCGACGCCGTAGTGACGTATGACGAACCACAGTTTCAGCGCGCGGAATCTTCGGCCCAGTGGCACGTGCCAATTGCGATATTCGAATACCACATCCGATCCCGCCGCCTGGTTTCGCAGGTACTCCGGCAGGACATCGAGGGTTCGCGTAAGCGTCCCGCGATCGGCCACGAAGAAACAACTGCAATCGAAATTCGTGAACATCCATTTGTGCGCGTCGAAGCAGTAGCTGTCCGCCAGCTCCAAGCCGCGTCTGTATGTAGACGGAATTCCGGGCACAGCGCCGCGGTTCCGGCCATGGCCGCGTCCACGTGCAGCCACAGTTTGTGCTTCTTGCAAATCCGTCCGATTGCCTCCAAAGGATCAAACGCCAGCGAAGAAGTGGTTCCGACCGTGGCGCACACGAAGAACGGCAGCTTGCGGGCGCGTTTGTCTTCCTCGATAGATTTCTCGAGCAGTTCCGGCCGCATGGCGAAGTCCGCGTCCACGTCAATCAAGCGCAAATTGCGCCTGCCGATTCCGGCTACTTTCACATCCTTCTCGATCGACGAGTGCGCCTGCGTGGACGTGTACGCGATCAATTCCTCGCGGCAGCCGTCTTCGTTGCTGCGAAATCCAGTCGCGCGTTCTCGCGCGGCCAGAATCGCGCAGAGCGACGAGCTCGAAGCCGAATCCTGAATCACTCCTCCTCCGCTCCCGCTCGAGAGAAACGCTTCCGGCAAGGCCAGCATCTTCGCTAGCCAATCCAGTACCTGCATTTCAACTTCCGTGCAAGATGGGCTCGTCGCCCACAGCATTCCCTGTACGCCTAACCCGGAAGAAACTAGATCGCCCAGCACAGACGGCTCTGATGCGTTTGCCGGAAAATATGCGAAAAAGTTCGGCGACTGCCAGTGTGTGATTCCCGGCAATATCTTGGAATCCAGTTCTTGGATGATGTGCTGCGTATCCGTTCCCGATGCGGGCGGCTCGCTTGGCAGTGAAGCGCGGATTTCGCCCGGAGTTACTTGCGCCAGCACGGGGTAACGCTCCACTTGCTCGTAATAATCCGCGAGCCAATCAATCAATTGTTTCCCCGCATCGCGAAACTGCTGCGAGGTCATATGAAAAGTCTTTTCCAACATGCCTCCTTTCACGGCGATGTCTTGTTCATCTCGGTTGACGCGGAATTATAGCAGCAGTAGCCGGGCGGGCATCTTTAGGACGAAACGGCCTTCAGCTTGAATTTAGGAACGCGAAGAAAGAGCTTGGGCTAACCGGTCTCCCAGCGATGTGCCGAATTCCGCTTGGGCTTGGGGGTCCCCAAGAAAGGGATCAACGAAGGGTTTGCCGTCATTAAGCACCAGCCGCTCGCCCCAGCCGCTAAGTTCGAAGAGCGGAACCAACTCCTCCAAGGGAGGAGAAATCGGAGCAATA
Organism: uncultured Acidobacteriota bacterium; assembly: GCA_963830375.1. Classification (GTDB taxonomy): domain Bacteria; phylum Acidobacteriota; class Terriglobia; order Acidiferrales; family UBA7541; genus Palsa-295. Next base: position 121,699 of record CAWHMJ010000006.1, on the reverse strand, counting down.
TACTTCGGTTTGTAGGATGCGTTCACCCTCTTCACTATAACCGGTGCCAGACGGTTCAATGCGGCGCTCAATGCTTCGGAAGAATCAACCGGACACTCCACCGCGGACGCCAGGAAAAATCCGCGACGCTGAAATTCGGCAAGCGCCGCTTCTTCGCTCGCGTCGGCGCCAAGCCCAATTTTGGCGGACTTGACGATCTCGTCAAAATACATCCGCGCGACTACCGAGTGTTCCTCTCGATTGCCGGCCGCGCGATAGAAATAATCCTCCTCGTTTATCGGCGGAGCAGCATCGATTAAGAGCACCTGAATGTGGATCGGTCGGAACCGTGTTGCGAGTTCTAGCCGCTCGATCCGGCGGCGGATGTGCGCATCGTCAACCTGCGAACCGCAGCCGTCACAAAAAGCCATGCATTCCTCCGTTGACCCGCGTCTGATGATTGAAAGACAAGAAACGCTGGAAGGCAACAAGAAACTGCACCTGTAGATGACGCAGCACTAATGGCTTTCTTCGTCTCGCGGAGCGATTGGGATCGCGGGAACTTCAGGCAAGCTCTCCGAATCCGGTGCCGTCTTGCCGAGCTTGGTTCGCAGACACCCAATCAACTCTGGCGCAAGGTTGGAAATGCTCATACCCTCGGAAACCAGAAATTTGCAACTCAGGATCGGCCGCGCCTGATCGTCATCCGATAACTGGCAATCCACTCTGCAATATTGGCAGTCCTGGTTCCAACAGAAGCGGCCGTATGGAATCGTGTCGGGGCTGATGAATTGAAAAGCGCGCAGCAGCGAATTTCGCTCGGGCACCAGGAACGTCTTTCCCAGAATAGTGATTTCCACAAGCTTTTCGTACGGTCGAAAAACATCCGACATAAGAGGTGTCCCCGAGTCCGCCACTGTGGCCGCTCCCAGCTGCTTTAATCTGCCTGTTTATGAAGCTAAGTCACGGAGACGCGCGGAGCAACGGAAAGAGTTCGGCTCGTGTTCAATGCTCCAATGGCAAGTCTACTCTGGTTGTGATTGTGGAGGCTAGGCCGCGAGTTTGCGGTTTGTAACGTCGCCTTGTCGAGCGGAGTCGGCGGGCGTCTTGCCCGCTCTCTGGCTTCCGTCTTAGGAAGAGCTCGAACCACGCGGAAAACAAATGACCAGCGTATAGGCGCCGAGTGCGATGCCAAGCGGCCCATTGGTTAATCCGAAGAAGCTTGCCACTAGCGCAAGTTTGCGTGCTGAGCCGGATCGTCCCAGCAAGGCTATGGCGGCAAACAGCGAAACAATTCCCGCGACGATATTCAGCACGATCGCGAAGACCAGAAAGAAGTGGAACAGCGACATCAGCGCAAAAGGATTTGCAACGCGCGTGATTATCGCCCCCCACATCACGGTAAGCATTCCTTCGTACACGACGATGAAAGCGGCCCCGGCAAATCGCAGAATGGCGTAGACGGCCCAGAGGACGCCGAGGGTTCCATATGTTCCGCCGGATTCGTTCACCGTTTGCATGGCACCTCGCCTGTTCGCATGGAGTGAGATCCTCCCAACTCTTAGAGTATTAATCCGCTTCCGAGGTTACGCCTCGCGACCGTCGCACGCCTCGGCGTAGCCGGCTTGGGCAAATCCTATGCGAAAAATTGCCCCATGTTCCGGAATTTCTGGTAGCGCTGCTCGATAAGAGCCGGCGCAGAAAGCTGGGAAAGCTCTTCGAGCGCACGCAATAGCACCGGCTCCAGCAACTTGGCGGTGGCATAGTGATCGTTATGCGCGCCGCCGTCCGGTTCGGGAACGATCTCGTCGATCAATTTCATTTCGAGCAAGTCGGGTGCAGTAATCTTCAAAGCCTCGGCGGCCACTTCCGCTTTACTCGGGTCGCGCCACATGATGGACGCGCAACCCTCCGGCGAAATCACCGAGTAAACGGAATTCTCCAACATGTACACGCGATCGCCGATAGCGATTGCCAGCGCGCCGCCCGAGCCGCCTTCACCCGTGATGGTGACGACAATCGGAACCGGTAAGCGCGACATCTCACGCAAATTAAACGCGATGGCTTCGGCTTGCCCGCGTTCTTCCGCGTCCACGCCGGGATAGGCTCCCTGGGTATCCACAAAAATAAAAATTGGACGGCGAAATTTTGCAGCGAGCTTCATCGCGCGCAAAGCCTTGCGATATCCCTCGGGCTTCGCTTGGCCAAAGTTGCGAGCGAGCCGCTGCTTGGTGTCGCGGCCCTTCTGGTTCCCAATAATCATCACGGGCTTTCCGTGGAACGTGGCCATGCCGGTGATCAGCGCCGGATCGTCGGAGAAATTTCGGTCGCCATGAATTTCGCTAAAATTTTCAAAAAGCAACCGTATGAAGTCATCCGTGTAGGGACGCTGAGGATGACGCGCAAGCTGCAAGCGCTGCCAAGCGCTCAGGTTGTTGTAGAAATCACGCTTCAATTCTTCCACTTCCCGGCGAATGCGTTCGATTTCCACCGTTGTTTCTCCCGTGGTAGTCGAGAGCCTGGTCAGTTCCGCGACGTCGCGTTCGAGGGCGTCAATTTCCCGCTGGCGTTGCCGATCGGTTTCCTTCTTATCAGAAGCCGCGGTCTGCCCGGGTTTTTCGCGTGTCTCGATTTGTTTTGGCGGCTCGGACTGCCCAGAGTTGGCTTGCTGCTTGCGCGCTTTGGCAAGCTCGCGCCTTCTCCGAAGCCGTTCGCGAGCTTGTTGGCGTTTGCTCATTGCACCACTGCCACCGAATCCGTGCCGCAGATTGCTCGTACTTGTTCCAAAAGATCGCGGTCCGCCATCACCGCGCTTCCCGCTTCCAGCGTCGCTTCTGTGCCGTCCGATTTCACCAGTTCGAACGCCACGCGGCAGCGTCCGGGCCTCTTCGTAAATAATTCCTGCAGCCGGTCGAGCGCACCGGCATCCACCGAGCCGAGATCCACTCGCACTCGCAACAAGCTTGGTGCGCGATCCGTGAGCTGGTCGAGCAGGCGGGCATCTGAAACGATCAGGCGGGTGCCCACATCTTCCACCGCGACGCGTCCCTTGGCGAGCAATGGCGTATTCGCTTTCAAGATTGTTTCGAGCTTCTGAAAGGCTTCGGGGAAAACAAGCGCCTCAATCACGCCGGTGCGATCTTGCAAAGTCAAAATAGCCCAGCGCGCGCCGCGCCGGGAACGCATCGGTCGCGATTGCACGATGATTCCTGCGACGACGATCTCTTCTCCATTCCGGCGGGCTTCCATGGTTGAAAGTTCAATCGCATTCAAATCTTTCAGGCGGCCCGCGTACTTATCCATGGGGTGCCCGGAAATATAGAAACCAAGCGTCGCATATTCCCCGGCTAAGAGTTGCTCCTCCGTCCAATCCTCAGCCTCGGGCAACGAACTTTCATGCCACGTTTCCGCATGAGAGTGAGCGGAACTCGATCCTGCCAGAAAAAGTCCACCCTGCCCAACCGCTTTCGCTTGAGAGTTTCTCTGCCCGCGCATAATCGCCTGATCGATCGCGGCAAACAGGCGCCCTCGCGAAGCGCCTAAACAATCCAGCGCGCCGGACTTTACAAGGCTCTCGAGAACACGCTTGTTCAGACATCTTGGCTCGATGGCTTCGCAAAAGCTGAACATGTCTCGGAACTTGACTCCGCCTGTCCGCGCTTCGCAAATAGCTTTCGCAGTGTTCTCGCCGACGTTCTTGATCGCTGCCAGGCCGAACCGGATATCGTCTCCCACCGGCGTAAAATATAGGCCGCTCTCCAGCACGCAAGGCGGCAACACTCGGATGCCCAGACCCCGAGCCTCATTGATATATTTCACCACTTTTTCGGTGTTCCCGGCTTCCGAGCTCAGCATGGCAGCCATGAACTCCACGGGAAAATGAACTTTCAGATACGCCGTCTGATAAGCCAGCAAGGCATACGCGCAGGAGTGAGCTTTGGGAAAACCGTAGAGCGCGAATTCTTCCATCAGGTCAAAAAGCTTCTCGGCCTTCTTTGACGCAACTTTGCGCGCGGCGCAACCGGTAAGAAATTTTTCGCGCTGCGCAGCCATCACTTCGACCTTTTTCTTGCCCATCGCGCTGCGCAAGATGTCCGCTTCGCCGAGCGTAAATCCGGCGATGCGGTTCGCGATCTTCATCACCTGTTCCTGAAAAACGATCACGCCCCATGTTTCCGACAGAATTTCTTCCAGTTCAGGAAGGTCGTAGGAAACTTTTTTCTTGCCATGTTTGCACGCGATGAATTCGTCGATCATGCCGCCCTGAATCGGACCCGGGCGATACAGAGCGTTCAGCGCCGTAAGATCTTCCATCCGCGTGGGCTGATAGCGTTTAAGAATGTCGCGCATGCCATGCGATTCAAATTGAAATATCCCGCTGGTATCTCCGCGCGCGAAGAGAGCGTATGTCTCCGTATCGTCAAGCGGAAGAAGCGTCAGATCGAAGTCCACGCCCCGATTTTTCTTGATCATTTTGACCGCGTCATCGAGCACGGTCAGCGTCGTCAGGCCCAGAAAATCCATTTTCAATAGGCCGATGCGGCCCAGAGCGTTCATGTCGTACTGCGTCGTAATTTCATCCTTGCTCGACTTGTATAACGGAACGATCTCAGTGAGTGGTTGTGGCGAAATCACCACTCCGGCAGCGTGCGTTGAGGCATGCCGCGCCAAACCTTCCAAGCGCAGCGCTACTTCAATGAGTTCTTTCACTTTCTCGTCTTTTCGTGCGGCTTCCAGCTGCGGCGATTGCTTCAGCGCCTCTTCCAGCGAAATATTGAGGGTTAACGGAACAAGTTTTGCCAGTTTGTCCACGTCGCCGTACGGCATATCCAGAGCGCGACCCGCGTCCTTCAGTACCGCTTTAGCCGCCATGGTTCCGAAAGTAATAATTTGAGCCACATTTTTTTCGCCATACTTTTGCCGGACGTAGTCAATCACTTCGCCCCGCCTCCGCATGCAAAAATCAATATCGATGTCGGGTAACGAAATGCGCTCGGGATTCAGGAAACGTTCGAAGAGAAGATCGTATTGCAGTGGATCCACGTCCGTGATGTGCAGCGAGTAACTCACCAGGCTTCCTGCCGCCGAACCGCGTCCGGGGCCAACAGGAACTCCCTGCGCTTTCGCGTAATGAATGAAATCCCAAACGATCAGGAAGTAGCCAGCAAAGCGCATCTTCTTGATCATCTCGATTTCATCGGTGAGCCGCGTCTCATACTCCGCGAGCGAATGGCGCAGCCGGTTTTCTTTGACCAGCCGCTCGATTTGAGGCCCGCGCGACTGAAAGCCTTCGCGAACCGTTTTCTCAAAATACGAATCGGCGGTGTGGCCTTCGGGCACTTTGAAATCCGGGAACGGATTGTTCACGCGCTGAATCTTGACGTTGCAGCGCTCCGCAATCGCAACCGTGCGGGAAACCGCGTCCGGCAATTCGCGGAAAACCTGCGCCATCTCCTCCGCGGTCTTGAAATAAAACTGGTCGGTAGCGAATTTCATGCGCTGGCCGTCGCTCATGGTCTTCCCGGTCTGTATGCACATCAGCACTTCCTGTGCATGAGAATCCGACTGGGTTAGATAATGGCAGTCATTCGTCGCGACCAGCGGGATTCCGCTCTCTTTGGAAAGTTTCACCAGGTCGCGGTTCACCCGTACATCCATTTCCAGTCCCTGGTCTTGAACTTCGAGGAAAAAGTTTCCCTTGCCGAAAATGTCGCGCAGCCGGTAGGCGCTCGTCTTCGCTTGTTCGTACTTGTCGGTCAACAGTGCGTCAGCCACTTCTCCGCGGAGGCAAGCGGAAAGAGCGATCAGCCCTTTGCTGTGTTTCGCCAAAAGCTCGTGGTCCACGCGGGGCTTGTAATAAAAGCCGTCGAGATAGCCGGTGGAAACCAACTGCATTAAGTTTCGATATCCCTCGTCCGTTTCGCAAAGAAGTACGAGGTGATTCGAGCGTTCTGCTTCCGTGCCACGAGTCTTATGATTGTCCGGCGCCACATACATCTCGCAACCGATGATCGGCTTTACGCCATGCGTGGTGGCCTGGTGATAGAAGTTTGCCGCGGCAAAAAGATTTCCGTGGTCCGTGACCGCTACCGCCGGCATTCCGCGGCGCGCAGCTTCCGCAGTTAGTTCGCCAATTTCGCAAGCGCCGTCGAGCAGGGAATAATCCGTATGAAGATGCAGATGAACAAAGTTCGAAGAATTCATGCGTAGAGTATTCTAAACCACTTCGCAGATTCGTGTACCGTCAATCGCATCGCTAACAACGCGGCTTGGTCATGTTGAGCCCAGTCCTATCCGAGATAAGCCGGCGGGTTTGCTGCTAAGAGTAGCCGGCCAGTGGCTCCCCTATTTCAAAAATCAACGCCGCCTTACTTTTTTGGCCACGCGCGCTTTCGGCTTGCTGCGGGGGCTTGGGGAGCGTTTTTTACCGGCCGGTGACGCCTTCGATTTATGAGCCGCCTCGGCATGCTTGGCCTGCGCCCTGGCCCCGATCGCTGCGGCAGCCGACTGCGGTTCTTTGGCGGCACCTTGAGCACCTTTTGTAACCCCGGCAGCAGGCTTTCCGGCGACCGTAGCCGCAGCTACAACCTGCTTCGGCTTAGCCGTTCCCTTAGCTTCCGGCTCGACGGTCTTTCCTTCACCTTTCTCTCCCTTGCGCTTCTTTTCTGGTTTCTCGATTTTCTTGGGCTCGTCCTTGATGCCGGCAAGGTTGCGGAGGATTTTTGTGCGATCCTCCGGCAGTTTTGCCTTTCCGCGCAACTGCATTTCAAAGAGTTGCTCAATGACTTTGTCGAATTTCGGCCCGCGGGCAACCCCCAGAGCATCCAGCTCCGCGAGAGGCAGCGTTTGCCGCAGCGGACGCCATTTCTGAATGTAGTTGCGGAATTTCGAGACCACCCGCGGATTGGGCATTTCGACTTCGATGAATACGATCATTTCAGCGGGAAGCGACGCGATGTAGAAATAAGCGTCTTTCGGCGCGTTGGTTTTCCGTCCCTTCAGTATCTTGAGGACTTTCTGCGCCTCAGGAACCAGATCGGCAACCGCATCTATTTCGCTCGATCGAAATTGCATGTTTCGCATCGCCGCTGCTGCCTCGCGGGACTTCAGCCGTCCGAGCGTGTAGAACGTTACCGGATACTGCAAGCGTGGCCGCAACCCGGCGGAGTAAAGATTCGAGCGCACTTTTGCCATTTTGTTGAGGCTGTCGTAATCCGGCTTACGCTTTTGCAAATTCGGATGGATCAGCGCAAGCATACCGTGCGTCTCCCACTGCTTGAGTGTCGCAACCGGATTATCTTCACGCGCTAGCGCCCGCATTTCATGGCCGACGTCGACCGATTCGATATTTTTGTTCATGCCCCGTTCCATCGCGAGATCAAACCATTCCTGGGTGCGGGGCTCCATTTTGAATCCCATTCGCGCGCAATAGCGAAGAATACGCATCAGCCGTATGGGCTGGTTCGTAAACGCGTGAATTGACAAGGAGCGGATTTCCTGTTTTTCAAGATCGGCAAGCCCGTTCATGGGATCGAGCAGAAGGCCTCGCGACTGCGTGTTCAGCGAAATAGCAATCGCATTGACTCCGAAATCCCGGCGGCGAAGATCTTCCATCACGCTGGAAAAACGGTATTCCGGTTTGGCGCCGGGCCGTTCGTACACATCCTCGCGCGCCCCCGAAATCGAGCCATCCACATCCCCGGCGAAAATCATTTCGTGATGCCGGAGCTTCTCGCTCTCCCACACCACGCGCGCTCCTCCCTTCTCCAATTCCTTCACCATGCGGGCCGGGTTTCCCTCCACCGTGAAATCGAGGTCGCGAATGGGCATGCCGGAAATCAGATCGCGGACGGCGCCGCCCGTGAGGTAAACATTCACATCCTGGGAGCGTGACAGCTCCTGCACGCGCTCCAGCACCGCGCGCTGTTCCGGCGACAGCCGGCTTTCCAGCAAATACATGTAATCGGGCATGTGCTTCTGTGCCTCCTCGAATTACCGCGCGGACTCAAGCGCGCGGATGATGCGCCTTATAAACTTGCTTCAATCGTTCTTCGACCACGTGCGTGTAAATTTGCGTGGTGGATATATCGGAATGGCCAAGCATCATTTGCACCGAACGGAGATCGGCGCCGCGATCGAGCAGGTGAGTCGCAAAGCTGTGCCGCAGCATGTGCGGCGTCAGCGCTTTGCGCAACCCGGCCTTTCGCCCGTACAGCGCCAAATTCTTCCAGAACGCGATGCGATCCAGCTTGTTTCCTTTACGGATGATAAAAAGATATTTTGAAGTGTGCTCACCCAAAATCTCCGGCCGGGCCTTTTTGATGTACAGCTGGAGCACGGCAAGCGCGCGTTTTCCGACCGGTACCAGCCGTTCCTTGTTTCCTTTGCCAATGCATCGCAACGAGCCTGCATCCACATGCAAGTCATCCACCGCCAAGTTGCATAGTTCGGAAACGCGCAAACCGGCCGAATAAAGCAATTCAATCATCGCTTTGTCGCGCAGCCCGAGGGCGGAGGACACGTCCGGCTGCGCGAGGAGCCGGTCCACTTCTTCCACGCTCAGGAACTGCGGCAAGCTGTTCCGAAATTTCGGTGATTCCACCGTGACCACGGGATCTTCCGGGATCAACTCTTCGCTCAGAAGAAAGCGGAAGAACTGCCGTAGCGAAACGAGATGGCGGGCGACCGAACGCGCGTCGAGCTTGCGCAAATACAACGAAGCAAGAAAATCAACCACGTCTGCACGTTTCACCTGCGGAGCCTTCTCCAGTCCTCTTTCTGTTGCAAACTCGGAGAATTTCTCCAGGTCACGCCGGTAAGCGTCGATCGTGTTCTGGGACAGCGCTTTTTCAACGCGCAAATAACTTAAGAACGAACGAATGGCAACTTCCACCGCACCCCTCCAACTTTCTTATCGCTTACGGATGCAGACTAGTCAGGCTTCGATTCCCGCGGTCGAAGCCGTTTCCGGCTGCGCCCGGCGCAACATCAGAAAAAGCTCCGGAAGTTCTTCGCACCGCAGAATCCATGCCAGACCAAAATAAATTCCGATCGAACCCAGGATCATGGCCGCCAGCAATCCCGCCTGCGAAAGAACATGGCCGACGTTTGCGAAGTCCGAATAGTGAAGCGCCGCGAAGCATGCTCCGGCCATGGCCGCAGCGCAAATCGTCATCTTCACGATCGAGCTGATAATCCCGCGCGCTCCTAAAGCGCCGTACCGCCCGCGAAAAATATAAAAAAGAAGCGCGAAATTGAAATAGGCTGCCAGCGAACTGGCCAGCGCCGGACTTGCATTCCACAGATAACGCGAGAAGGCGAATAGCAAAAAGGCGTTTAGCGCGATGTGCAAGCCCAAGGAATAAACTCCCACGCGCGTAGGCGTCATGGTGTCGTGCGTTGAATAATACATGGGCGTGATCAGCTTGATAGCCGCAAAAGCCGGCAAGCCCAGCGAATAATAAAGCAGCGCGTGCGCCGTCAGCGCGGTGGATTCGGTCTTGAACTGGCCGTGCTGAAACAACACTTTCGTAATCGGCACGCGCAGCAAAATCAATCCCACCGCCGCCGGGATGGTAATGAACGAAACCACGCGCACCGCAAATTCGAACGTGCGCTTCATCTCGTCGTATTTCCCGTCCGCCGCCTGATGCGACATGGTCGGCAGAATCGCGGTAGACAACGCTATCGCATATGCACCCAACACTAACTCCATCACGCGGTCTGCAATGTAAAGTGACGTAATACTTCCAGTCGGCATTCGCGGCGACGTCGCAAAAATTGTGTCCACGAAAAAATTAATCTGAAACACGCCCATGCCGAAGAAAACCGGAGCCATCAGCTTCCCGACCTTGCGTACTCCCGGATCTCGGAACGATACATCCGCGCGAAAACGCATTCCCCGTTTCCATAACGCCGGAATCTGCATCGCCAGTTGCAATGCCGAACCGATCAATATTCCGATCGCCAGCGCGAGCGCCGGTGTCCGATAGGCCGGCGGCGCGATGCGAAGAATCGGCTTGTACACGATCCCGAGCGAAAACCCGATAAACACCAGATTGAATAGAATCGAAGTTGATGCCGGCAGCGCAAACACGTGAAAACTGTTTAAGTATTGCCGCTGCAAGCGCCGCAAGCCCCAGAAAAAACACGCACGGAAAAATAATCCGATTCAGAAAAATCGCCAGGTCCCAGTGCACTGTGCTGAATCCCAGCAAAGTGAAAATCCCGATCACCTGTTTCGAAAATATGCACCCCAGAACCGCAATGACCGCCAGGATCACGGCCATGTCCCAGAACACCTTCTGCGCAAAATCCCAAGCTTCGCTCCTGGGCTTACCCCGTAAGTAACCGGTAAACACCGGGATGAACGACGCCCCTAAAGCGCCCTCCCCGGTCATCCGCCGTATCATATTGGGAATGCGGAATGCTAGGATGAACGCGTCAGCAGCAGGCGAGGTGCCGAGGAGCAGCGCCACCCGCTGATCCCGTAAGTATCCGCAAATACGGCTGATAACGGTGACCAGGGCTATTACGGAGGCAGATTTTAGGATCTGTCCTTTGACGGTCAATCGGCGGTTGCTCCGATGCTAACCCTTTAAACACCAACAACTTGACAAAAAATCACGTAAGGATAACATAACCCATGAGGAGATAGCAATAAAATGCCCCGAAAGCCTGATTCGCGGCACCAACTCTCCGACTTTTGGCGCTAATTCCACTGTTAGACTTCACTCCTATGCGTCTAGAGATGACGAGAGCATGGCGCGATTAAAGAGCCCGCCGGTAGCCTCTACCCACAAAAAGGTAGTCGTGCTGCTGCTCGATGGTACGTCGCTAAAGGGATATCTGAACGCCACCGGGTTGGGAAGAGCGGATACCATAGACCTGCTAACCCCAGATGGCGAGCACCGCCCCGTCGAATTGAACGAAGTGAAGTCGATCCATTTCGTCCGCGAGTTTCTCGATAACTCTTCCCCGGAGCGCAAGATTTTCCTAAGCCGACCTAAGCTTGACGGGCTGTGGGTACGTCTCCGTTTTCGCGACGAGGACGTGATGGAAGGAATCGTCGCGAACGACCTCCTGGATCTTCTGGACACGGGAGTTCAACTGACGCCGCCGGACCTGCACGGAAACACGTTGCGCCTGTTCATCCCTCGTTCCGCGCTAGCGGAGGTTAAAGTTCTAGGAGTGGTGGGCGTCGCGCGCCGAAGCACCCCCGATTCTCGCGCCGCAGCGGCCGCCTCACAATCCAAGCTCTTCAGCGAATAGCGAACCGTAGCAGCCGTGAATCATCCCTTATCGCCCTTCTTTGGTCTTGTTATACATTGTTAGCGCGAGACGATGATGAGAGGAGAACCCTTCATGAAGCTTGCCGCAATCGCTCAGAAACTGAATTGCACACTTGACGGCGATCCAAATATTGAAATCACCGGAGTCGCTGGAATCGAAGAGGCCCAACCGAGCGAACTGACGTTTCTCTCAAACCGCAAGTACCGTCCACTGCTAGCGAGTACGCGGGCTTCGGCGATCATTGTCGCGAAAGACGCTGGCGCGATACGCATCACTGCATTGCGTTCGGCGAATCCCCATCTGGACTTCGCGCGAGCCATCGAGCTATTTCACGCTGCCCCAAAATACGCACCGGGAATTCATCCGACGGCGATTGTCGCAAAATCTGCAAAAATTGCCGCGGACGCGCATGTCGGTCCCTACTGTTTTGTGGACGAGGAAACCGAAATCGGATCGAAGGCCGTGCTGCACAGCTTCGTCACCATTTATCGCGGTGCGAAGATTGGAGATGATTTCTTCGCTCACTCTCATGTTTGCGTCCGCGAAGGCTCGCGTATCGGCAACCGCGTGCTGTTGCAGAATGGCGTCGTGATTGGCAGCGACGGGTACGGATTCGCACGCCAGTCCGATGGACATTGGTACAAAATACGCCAGTCAGGCAAAACGGTGATCGAAGATGATGTCGAGATTCAAGCCCACAGCGCGGTCGATCGCGCCACCATCGGCGAGACTCGTATAGGACGCGGCACAAAGATCGATAACCTGGTACAGGTCGGGCACGCCTCCAAAGTCGGCGAGGACACCATGCTTTGCGGCCAAGTTGGCCTGGCCGGCACCACCCGAGTGGGAAATAAATGCATTTTAGCGGGTCAGGTGGGTGTCGCTGGACATCTCTCTATCGGTGACGGTTCGACGCTGACGGCGCAAACTGGTGTGCCCCACGATGTACCAGCCGGAGTCGTTTATTCCGGCTATCCCGCGATGGATGGTTTGGCGTGGCGAAAATCGGTGGCGGTCTTCGGGCGATTACCCGAACTTCAAAAGGAATTGCGCGAGCTTCAAAAGGCCGTTTCGAAGCTAGCCTCGCGTTCAGGAACAACCTAACGCTGGCAGTCTTTAACTGCTGCGCGGCTTGCCGTCGCAAATCAACTATTAGAGCGAACAGGTCTCAGCGGCTTTTGATCTTCAGGCAGTCCCGCAGCCACCAGTTCTTCAACTCGCGCCATCAAATCGGCACGCTGCTCCACGGTGTAACGCGAAACATCGACGGCCGGTCCGAATCGTATGGTGACTTCTCCGGGATGCACGCTCGATTCCCCTTTGCGCAGCAAATCCTGGGCGCCCACGATCGATACCGGCACAACTGGAACGCCCGCACGGATCGCCATCACAAACGTCCCCTTTTTGAACGGCAGCAAACGGCCGTCGCGGCTCCGAGTTCCTTCGGGATAAACCGCAAAGGACAGTCCGGCCTTCAAATATTTCACCGCAGTCTCCACGCTTCCTGCGGCTGCTTCCCTGTTGTCGCGATCCACAGGAATAAGTTTTGCCATGCGCATCGCCGTACCAAGGATCGGAATTCGAAACACTTCTTTTTTCACCAGGATCGCCACCCGGCGCGGTATCGCCGGAACGAATGCGAGCGGGTCCATGTTCGACACATGATTCGCGGCGAAAACGCAGACGCCAGGCGGGATATTGGCGGTACCCTCCACACGCACGCGAACACCCGCAATCCGCACCGCCGCGCGCACCACCTTCATCGCTACGCCATACATGAAATCCGCGCTGCCGGTCGCGAGACTCCACAGAATCAGCCACGGCATCACCAGAAATATTTCCGAGCGCGAGGTAAACGACGGCAAGAATTGTTCGAATCATGGAGCGTGCATTTAATTGACGGTGCCGCGGAGCCAGCCTTCCCTGATTCTTTTCTGCTTGTCGGTGGCATGCGAGACTTCGGAAATTGAATAATTGTTCACGTCGTTCGATCCGAGAGCGAATGAGATGTCCATTTCCTTGCTGTCCCGTTTCACCCGCAGCTTGATGATTTCACCGGGTGAGTGCACGCGCATCCGTCCCGCAAGATATCGTGGAACTGCTTCGCCGTTCAATTGCAGTAGAACATCACCGGCGAGGAGTCCGGCAGCCTCCGCGGAGCTACCCGGAACAACTTGAGACACCGTCACAGCGGAAGATAGAGACCGTCCGCCGGCAGTCCAGAAACCCAGGTCGGCCATCTTGACCGTTTCCGATTTTAATTCCAGCCCCGCGGAGCCTAGAAATTTGTCGTACGGTATCTCATCTGTGCCGGCGACGTAACGCTGAAAGAAATTCTCGAAACTTGTTCCGGCTACTTCTTCGGCGACGGCGCGAATTCCGTTGCTGTCGTCATAATATTTCCCCTTTTTCGCATACTCGTCATTCATGCGCCTCATGACGTCGTCAAGCGATTTATGATTGTCCGTGGCATCGCGAATCGCTAGGTCGAGCATCTCCCCGACGATCTGGCCCTTGTTATAGTAAGAAATGCTGCGGTCGGGCTGGCGATAGTCGTCATATTTTTCGAGCCAAGCGTCCAGGCTGGATTCCTCCACGCTCTGCCAAAGGCGCGCCGGACGCGAGTCGAGCTCGCTGATCTGCGATGCCAAATCCGCATAGAATCTCTCTTTCGGCCAAATGTCGCCGCGCTCGAGCGTATAGGCGGCATAGGTGCTCGTGACGCCTTCTGCGAACCACAGTGCGCGCGTGTACTGCTCCTTTGTGAAATCCACGGGCTCCAGCGTCTGCGGTCGAATTCGCTTCACGTTCCAAGCATGAAAGAACTCATGCGCGGCTATCGTGACCGCGCCTTCCACCGAAGTGGCTCCTATCGCCGTGCAGTTCGCGTGTTCCATTCCCCCGCCGCCGCTTTCCGGATACGGACCAATGTGAAAAAAGAAGGTGTATTCGCGGAACGGAGTTCCCATCAACTTCAGTTCGTACGAAGTAATCCGGCGTAGAGAATCCTCCAGCCGGTCGCGGCGCCATTCCCTCGCGTCCACGACAACGCGAAAGTGCGCGCCGCCTTCGTCAAATCCGAATTCCTCGAACTTTCCGATTTCAATCGGCGCGTCCACCAGCGTGTCGTAGCTCGAAGCCGAGAACGAGTTGGGAGTGCTTCCCGCCGGCAATTGCGCGGCCGCGCGCCAACCTGCTGGGACATCGTCAAACGCAACTGCAATATCCTCGCCGCGGCGGTCCGGGATATACATGAGAACTTCTGCAAAATTGACGAACGCATGCTTCGAGTTCAACTGCGAACTGAAGGGTCCCGGCTCATCCCACGTGATCGAATACCGGACCGTCCAGGACGAAAGGCCGCCATCGTTTGCGCCTTGCGCCGGACGAATTTCCCACGTCTGTTTATCCAGTTTCCGGATCGCCAATTTCTCGCCCGGTGTTCCGGATCCAGTCAAAGAACTGGCTTGCACATCGCGGACTCGATAAGCAAAATCCCGCACCTGATAAAGCGCGTTCCACGCAGGAATCGCTACCGTCATCCCGCTTGTGGCGCGCGGAATCGTCATCGTAACCTGGAAACGATGCTCCTCCGGATTCTTCAGCGAAATTTTGTAATGGATAGTCGCTGCAGCAGGCTGTGCGGCGAAAAGAAAAACAAAAGCGGCAAGGCAGCCCAAACGACGAAGGGATCGTTGCTCATTTGCGCGCGGCCGCGAGCGACTTAAATTGTTCAAGCAGCTTGCCCGATAAACCGTCGAAGCTTCCGTTCGACATAACGATTACCATGTCCCCCGCCTTTGCATTCTCGGCCAGGTACTCCGCGATTTCATCCGAGGACTCAAACGCTTTAGCCGGGCGTCCGCGCTCTAGTAATGAATCGACAATCTGCTCCGGCGAAAGACGCTCTTCTTCCTCCAGCAACTGCGCCCGATTTACAGGGCCAATCAGCACCGCATCTGCAACCGCCAGCGCATCCGGCAGCACGTGCTGAAATATTTTCCGGCGCATCGTATTGGAGCGTGGTTCGATCGCAGCCCAGATTTTTCGTCCAGGCCAGCGTGTGCGCGTGGCCTCCAGCGTGAGGCGGATAGCCGTGGGGTGGTGGGCGAAATCCTCCACTACCAGCACGCCGTTCGCTTCACCCTTGATTTCCATTCGTTTGCGTACGCCTTGAAACGTCGCGAGCGCGCCCTCGATTGCTTCGCATTCCACTCCGCGCCCGTACGCCAAAGCAATCGCCGCCAGCGCGTCGAGCACGTTGTGTTTGCCCGCAACCGGCATGCGGATGCGCGTTACTTCGCTGCCGTGAAACGCCACGCGAAATTCCGTCGCCGAGTCCTGCCACAAAATATCGCCCGCATACCAGTCGCATCCTGCTGTGAGCCCAAACGTTTCAACCGGACAAAACGCCTTTGCAACCGTTTCCCGAAGTTCGGGGCTTTCACCCCAGATCAATATGCGCCCCCGCCGAGGCACCAGATTCACCAGTCGGCGGAATTGCAGAGCGATGGCGGCGAGATCGGGGAAAATGTCCGCGTGATCGTACTCCAGCGAAGTAAGAATCAATTCGTCGGGATGATAATGCAGGAATTTCGGCCCACGATCGAAGAAGGCGGTCTCGTACTCATCGCCTTCGATGATGAACTCCTCCCCGCCGCCAAGGCCATAGCTTCTTTCGTTGAAATTGGGCAGGACACCGCCGACGAGAAAATCCGGCCGGCGTCCCGCCACGTGAAAAATCCAGGCAAGCATTGCAGTGGTCGTAGTTTTCCCGTGCGTTCCCGCCACTACGATCGACGTATGCCCCGGAATAAAATATTCCTCGAGAAGTTGCGGCATCGAGCAATAAGGAATTTTTTCGTCGAGGATATATTCCATCTCCGGGTTTCCGCGCGCGATGATATTCCCCACCACCGCAAGGTCCGGAACGGGACGCAAATTCTCCTCCCGAAATCCTTCGTTCCAGCGAATGCCCAGTGAATCCAGCAATGTTGACGCCGGCGGATATACGCCTACGTCTGAGCCGGTGACGCGAAACCCGCGCTCGTTCAACATTCCCGCCACGGGCGCCATTGCTGCTCCGGCAATTCCTAGCAGATGTATGTGTTCAGGCTTTTGAACTACCATTCGCGCCTCGCCGACGATTCGTATCCTACGTCGTGCACGCGGGCTCCAAAATTTCCAGCGTCGCGCTACCGGACTCGTTCGCGGAAACCCGCGCGCGAACTCCCAACGGCAGAGTCAGCATGGGTCGCGAGGTATGCCCAATCGCCGCGCCCCAGACGATCGGAAATCCCAGCGGCTTCAGTATCCGTTGAGCGACATCCCTAACAGTCTCGGTGCCGGCCGGCCCTTCGCACTCCGGAAAATCACCAAGTATCACGCCGGAAACTCCGCGGAATTTTCCCGCTTGTTTGAGATGCATCAGTGCGCGGTCAACCTGCCACGGCTTCATCCCTCGATCTTCGAGAACCAGAATTGCGCCGTGCGTGTCCAATTCCCACGCCGTGCCTAGCGTCGTTTCAACCAGCGTCAGGCAGCCGCCGAGAAGCGTGCCGTCCGCCTTGCCGGGATTCAGAGTTTCAGCCCCGCTTAGCGCTAACGTCCATCCGTGCCGCGTTTCCGTGGTCGCGCGCGAAAAGCTTTCCCGGTCGTAGCCTTCGGCAAGCCCTTCTCCCTTGTTGAACCCGGAAGCGACCATCGGTCCATAAAAAGTAACCCAGCGGAATTTCTGCCACAGAAATATCTGAAGCGATGTAACGTCGCTGTAGCCCAGCAATATCTTCGGGACAGACAAAGCCACGCTGAGGCCGTCCAGCAGATAGTTCGAACCGTATCCGCCGCGCGTGCAGAAAATCGCGCGCGTATCAGTCTCGGCGAAGGCTTCCTTTAATGCAGCGACGCGGTCTGCGGCAGTTCCCGCGAAAAAACCGTTGCGCGCCTGCACTTCTGCATCGTTCATTTTAGTTTTGTAGCCGAGCCGCGCGAGTTCCCCGCTTCCCTTTTCCACCCGATCACTCTCGACCGGACTTGAAATAGAAATGATCCGAATTATGTCTTGCGGTTGAAGCGCCGGAGGCTTAAACGTTTGGGGCATACGCGCAACCGAGAATAAGGAATTTCCGCTGGGTAGTCCAGACAACATGGCGGTACGGTTTACATCCCAGCAGCGCTGGTCTCGGAGATTAGAAAGAAGTCAGCGTCAGCAGCACGTCGCCATATCCGCTCACCGGGGCAGTTGGTACAGGAGATGTGGAAGAGAACGCCGCCACGCGGCCATTTGAAATGATGGGCACGGGCAAAAATTGATTCACATCCAGTATCGGAGCTTGCAATGAATTCCCTGGGGTAGCCACGGTGACAGTGCGAGCGGTACAGGCGCTCGTCACGCCAAAGCAGGTATCACGCGCGAAGAGGAAAGTTTCAACAGAGTGTTGGCGTTTTGCGTAAGTGGAAATCCCGGAGATGAAACTGATGTACCGCCCCGATGCGCTAATCCATGGAGCAAACGCGTCCGAATTCGTTGCGACACCCGCCGTTTCCGGACCAATTAATATTGTGGACGGAGTGCATCCATCGGAAGCTGTAGCGCCGAGACAAGTGTCGCGCAAAAAGACATTCGTCTCCGATTTCGACACCTCAGCTACAAGGTTGGAAGCGCTGGACTGAAATACAACAAATCGTCCGTCACCGCTCACAGCGGAATCCGTGCTCTGCCCGTTACCGGACAGTCCGGCTGCAGACTGCGATATTTCGGTAGTTGACGGCACGCATGATGCCGGAACGTTCGAACCCAAACAGGTGTCGCGCAGCAGAATCTGCGAAGTGCTTGGCGTTGCTTCCGATGTCGGTCCCGCAGCTACAAACGCGACGTATCGTCCATCAGCCGAAATTGCAGGATTTTTAGCTTCCGATCCGCTGGCTTGATACTTGGCGTCAACCGGAATCTCTGCCGTATTAGCAATACAAGATTTCCCTGCGGTTAGCCCAGCGCACGTGTCTCGGACAAAAACTTGAAGTCCCGAGCCTGTTTGTCCCGTAACCAGATTTGCGGCCGAAGAAGCGAACGCAATGAACCTGTCCATCGGCGCTCATCGAGGACGATCCGCTGTCACCGGCGATCGCCAATTCACCGGAAGCGGTAACTGACACCAATTCCGTGCTCGGCGCGCAACCAGACGGAGCATTCACGCCGGTGCAAAGATCGCGCACAAAAAGATTCATCGCGGGCGCCGCGGACGTGCCCTGCTGGCCGGAAACAAGATTCGTCGCCTTAGACGCAAACACCACAAATCTGCCATCTGCGCTCATAGCAACCTGATTGCCCGCTTCTGCATTAGGCGCGCTGCCGTCGGGAGCTAAATCCACAGCCGTCGTTTTTGACTACGCATGCTGCAGCGCCCAGGCAAGTATCGCGCACAAAAATATTTCCATGCGCGCCTTGCGCCACCAAATTCTTGGCTTTCGAGAAAAATGCGACGAACCTGCCGTCGGCGCTGGTCGCCGGCGCCGCGCTTGCTCCGTCCGCCGGACCTCCGGAAGCATTCACCGAAGCCACCACCGGGAACGCGGCGTTACCAGACATGAAGTTAAAATTCACGGAGGGTGAATATGTTTGACTATCACCGGGCGTGGTATTGAACACGCTTATGCTGGCGAATCCAGGAGTCTTAATGTCGGACGCTGGAACGCTGGCCGTCAAGCTGGTGGTGCTGACGAAAGTAGTCGCAAGCGGTCCGAAATTCCAGTCGATCGTGGAGCCCGGCGTCTGCACCACATTGTTTACGATTATGGGCGCAACAAAGTTTGAGCCAGTCACGGTGAGCGTGAAGCCGCCGCTTCCTGGATTTGCGCTCGCGGGAGAAATGCTGGTTATCGCAGGCGAGCCATTCTGCACGGCGTTGATCGTAAAAGTGGCGGCAAGCGAAGGGCCGCCCGGTTCCGGATTTGCTACGGTAATCGCGGCGATTCCCGCGGTCATTACGTCTGTCGCAAGAATAGTCGCGGCCAGTTGCCCGGTAGTGGTATTCACCGTGCTCGCGCGCATCGAGCCGTTCCAAAAAACTTCCGACGGCGGCTTTTTGACCAATCCTGTTCCGGAAATAAATAAAGTGAACATTTGGCTGCCGGCTGTAACGCTCGAAGGAAAGAGGCCCGTTATGATAGGAGTCGGCGGCGGCGAGGTGGTAGTGGAAGTGCAACTCCCAAGCGCGATTGTAACCGCAAGGATCGCCGAAAAAGCAGTCCACCGCAAATGCATCAGCTCCATCCTCCTGTGAATCCTACAAAGCCCTGAGGCCGCTCGCCGTAGAAAGCCTCGCGAGCGGAACGGGGAAACCTGAACGATTTCGGCTGTCTGTAACGAATCAGAATTGATAGCACCCAAGCCACTGGACGTCAACTCGGATTCCCCGTCAAAGCCTTTGGTTGGCCGCAATACATCGCCGATTTCTGCCTGCAATCTCGTACATCGAGTGATTTAGGAACATATTCCGGAAATCCGAGATCGCGCACGCCTACAAATTAAACGCCGTGAGTTGCAGAAAACGCATCGCGCGAGCGGTTATTTCCCGGCGCGTCAGAGTCGTCAGGCGCTCGACGCCGAAGCGCTCGACGGCAAAGCTGCCCAGCACCGAACCGTACACCATTGCGCGCCGAAGGATCTGGTCATTGATTCGGCCCTCCTTGGCGAGATAACCCATGAAGCCACCCGCAAAACTGTCGCCCGCTCCGGTCGGATCGTGCACCTCTTCCAGCGGAAATGCCGGCACGGAAAACAGAAAATTGTTGTGCACCATCAAAGCGCCGTGCTCGCCGCGTTTGATCACCAGAGTTCGCGGCCCCATCTTGAACACGTGCTTGGCCGCGCGCATCAGATTGTGTTCGCCGGTTAACTGGCGGGTCTCGTCGTCATTAATCATCAGTATTTGCGTGTGCTTCAGTGTCTCGCGCAATTCGGCTGGCGTACCGCTCAATCCAATAATTCATGGTGTCGAGTCCCACCACTTTTGGTTTGCATTTCATCTGTTTCAGCACGGAGCGCTGCAACGTGGGATCGATATTGCCCAGGAAAATAAACGATGAATCGCAATAGGCGCGCGGCAAAGTCGGCCGAAAATTCGCGAATACGTTCAGCTCGGTCGCAAGCGTGGTGCGCTCGTTCATATTCTTGTTGTAGCGGCCGGACCAGAAAAATGTCTTCCCGGCGGCGTGCTCCAGGCCGGCAAGGTCGATACGCCGGCCGTGGAAAACAGCCTTGTCTTTCGCGCTGAAATCATCCCCGACAATTGCCACCACGCGGACGGGCGTGAAATAGCTGGCCGCCAGCGCGAAATAACTCGCCGCGCCGCCCAGCGTTCGTTCCACCTTGCCGTGCGGCGTTTCGAGGGCGTCAAAGGCGACAGATCCGACAACCAGCAGTGACATTCGTTCTCCTGTTCAGGAAATATATTTGCCGATAATGGGCGCGAGGCGCTTCTTGGCAGCACGCGGAATCGCTGCACGGTCTGTAAGAATTGCATGAGCCAGCGCCGATCCGCACTTGCAGTTTCGCGCGTCCGGCAGTTCGCGCACCACCTCATGCAGCACGCGTTGCACGTTTGCGGTATTGCGGCTTAAATTCTCGATAATCTCGTCCAACGTCACGGCATCGTGCTGGGGATGCCAGCAATCGTAGTCCGTAATCATCGCAATCGTGGCGTAGCAAAGCTCCGCTTCGCGCGCGAGTTTCGCTTCCGTTAAATTCGTCATGCCGATCACGTCAAACCGAAGCTGGCGGTAGGTGTGCGATTCCGCCAGCGTGGAAAACTGCGGGCCTTCCATGCAAACGTACGTTCCAGCGCGATGGGCCTTCACTCCCGCCCGGTCGCAAGCTTCAGCGATATGAGCTGACAGGTTCGTGCAAGTGGGCTTGTCAAACCCGACGTGGGCCACCACCCCGCCCCCGAAGAATGTGGCCACGCGCAGGCGCGTGCGATCGAAGAACTGATCCGGGATAAGAAAATCCAGAGGCGGCAAATCATCGCGAAGAGATCCTACGGCGCTGACCGAGAGAATTCGTTCAACCCCGAGCATTTTCATGGCGCAGATGTTTGCGCGATAGTTAATCTCGCTCGGTGTGAGACGGTGGCCGCGTCCATGCCGGGCCAGGAAAGCCACTCTGCGGCCTTCCAGCGTGCCGACGACGATCGCGTCAGACGGATCGCCAAACGGAGTCTTCACTCGAAGCTCGCGCGTGTCGGTCAGCCCAGGCATGCCATAGAGTCCGCTTCCGCCGATAATTCCAATGCGGACCGTTTCCTTCGCGGCTCTACTGCTTTTTCCTTTTCGTCGCTCTCGGCATTCCATTTACCTTTACAGTGAAACGCGCTCAATCAATCGTAACGGGTTCTGCTTCCCACTTGCCGTCGCGTTCACGCAGATATCCGGCGGGCACTTTCGGATCGTGCGCAAAAAGCGCTATCCAGCCTTCGCGAATAGCCTCCGGAATCCATTTCTTTTTATTTTCCAGCGTGGTTAGCGGATACAGGTCATATCCCATGATCCACGGCAGCGCCAGATGCGCCGTAGTCGGAACCAAGTCTGCGAAGAAAAATGCGGTTTTGTCTCCGCCGGTAAGTTTCACGCACTGCATATTCGCCGTATGACCCGGAACGCGGATCAATTCGACACCCGGAGCGATCGCGCGGTCGTCCACGAGCAGAGACCACTTCCCTGCAGACTCCACGGCCGCGAAATTTTCCAACATATAGCTGGCGCGATCGCGCTCGGTGGGATTCTTCGCGTGTTCGAATTCGCCGCGCTGCACCACGTATCGCGCGTGCGGAAAGGCCGAGACCACTTTGTCCTTCTCTACACGCGTATTTCCCCCGCAATGATCGAAATGCAGATGCGTGTTGATCACGATGTCGATGTCCTGCGGATACACGCCGTAATCGAGCAGGCGTTTCGTCAGGTGCGGGCCGTCCAGCGCGAAAATGTCGCGCCGCTTGGCGTCCCATTTATCTCCCGCGCCGGTTTCAACCAGAATGGTTTTGCCCCCCGCGCGAACCAGCAAACAATTCATGGCCAGCGTGATCCGGTTGCTCGCGTCGGCCGGGATTTTCTTTTCCCACATGGGCTTCGGGATGACGCCGAACATCGCCCCGCCATCAAGCCCCAAATGCCCATCCACCAAAACGTGAAATTCCAGTTGCCCCAACTTCAAGGTTTATCTCCCAGTCCTGCGCGTGCCAGAATTTGATTCACAGCCCCGTACGGATCCATTTTTCGTTCGGCCACCTGCACCGCAATTCTATCGAGTTCGCGTTCACCAAGCTGCTCGCCGACCACGCGTTCCAGCAACCGCGCTTCCAGGAGCTGAAGAATCCATTCCTTCCAGTGCGAGACCTCGCGCGCCTTTCGGTCATGCGCCTGGTCAAAATGCGCGCGGAACAGCTCAATCTGGCGCGCCAACTCATCCACTCCTTTGTTTTCAGTGGCAACCGTGCGCACGACCGGCGGTTTCCACCCTTCACGCTCCGGAACAAGCTGCAAGATAGCTCGGAGCTGCTGCTCGTAACGATCCGCGCCTTCGCGGTCGGATTTGTTCAGGACAAAAATATCGCCAATCTCCATCAGTCCGGCTTTCAGGCTCTGCACGTCATCGCCCATGCCGGGCATCAGCACTACGATGGTGCAGTCCGCGAGCCGCACAATTTCGATTTCGCCTTGGCCCACGCCGACCGTCTCGATGAGAATCATTTGCTTGCCGGCAGCGTCCATTAGCAGCGCGGTATCTCTGGTTGCCTGCGCAAGGCCGCCGAGAAACCCGCGCGTGGCCATTGAGCGAATGAAAATTCCCGAATCTGTCGCGTGCCCTTGCATGCGCACGCGGTCGCCCAGGATCGCGCCGCCCGTAAACGGACTGGAAGGATCCACCGCGATAATTCCCACCGTTTTTTGGTCCGCGCGGTAGTGGCTCGCGAGACGGTCCACCAGCGTGCTCTTCCCGGTGCCCGGCGCGCCGGTGATTCCCACGCGATACGCGTGGCCGGTATAAGGGAAAAGCTGCCGAAGGATTTCTTCGGCTTCGCGCTCGCCGATTTTCAATCGCGGACACGGCGCGCGAAATCGCGCGCACGTCTCCCGCGCGAACTTGCTCGGCCCAGTTGTCAACATACGTGGTCATTTGCAGGAGGTAATCAGTTCAAGGATGCGTCACTCAGAATAACAGACTGTGGAGAGTTTCACCCTTTGCCCAGAATTTGCCGCGCGATCACCAGCCGCTGAATTTCGCTGGTACCTTCGCCAATGGTGCACAGCTTTACGTCGCGATAAAATTTCTCCGCCGGATAATCTTTGATGAAGCCGTAGCCTCCGTGAATCTGCACCGCTTCATTGGCCACGCGCACGGCCACTTCTCCCGGCGTAGAGTTTCGCCATGCTCGATTCGCGAGTGAACCGCGCGTCATGATCTCCCGCGGCGATCGCCTGATCGGCCAGCCACGCAGCCTGATAGGTGAGCAGCCGCGCCGCTTCAATCTCCATGGCCATGTCCGCCAGCTTGAACTGAATGGCCTGAAACTCGGCGATCGCTTTTCCAAATTGTTTGCGTTGCTTGGCATAACGCAACGACGCTTCATAGGCTCCTTGCGCCATTCCCAGTCCGAGCGAAGCAATCGAAATGCGCCCGCCGTCCAGGACTTGCAAGCTGTTCACGAAGCCTTCGCCCTCTTTGCCGAGAAGATTTTCAGCGGGCACCTTGCAATCGCTGAAAATAACTTCGCTGGTATCGCTCGCGCGCAGGCCCAGCTTATTTTCTTTTTTCCCCGGACGGAAACCCGGAGTGCCCTTCTCAATGATGAACGCAGAAATTCCGTGGCTCTTTTTTGCCGCGTCCGTTACCGCCATGCCGACGCAAACATCCGCATAGTGGCCGTTGGTGGTGAACGTCTTCGAGCCGTTGAGCAGCCAGCCGCCGTCTTTCTTTACCGCGGACGTTCGCGTTCCGCCCGCGTCCGAGCCCGCTTCCGGCTCCGTAAGAGACCAGCACCCCAGCTTCTTCCCCTGCGCCAGCGGCACAACGTATTTTTTCTTCTGCTCTTCGGTTCCAAATTTGTAAATGTGATTGGTGCACAGCGAATTGTGCGCGGCGACGATGATGCCGATCGAGCCGTCCACGCGCGACAGCTCTTCAATAATGATGGCGTATTCGATGTAGCCCATCCCGGCGCCGCCATACTTTTCCGGGAAAATCACGCCAAGAAAACCCATCTCTGCCAGCTTGGGAATAATTTCGGCGGGGAAATGAGAGGCTTCGTCCCACTCCATCACGTGAGGGAGTATTTCGCCTTCGGCAAACGCTCTCACCGCTCGCCGAAGCTGCTGCTGTTCGTCCGTTAACGAAAATTCCACATCCACCTCACACAATGGCACAGACTTCGTTACAGCCAAGCTTCCTTTTATACCATACGGCTGGCTGCGCCGAGAATCGCAGGATACGGGCTTCACTTTGAAGGAGTAGAGCAATTCAGAGCGAAGTTTATCGTTGCCTCGATTTGTTGGTTGAAGGCTCCTTCCGGGAACTTCCATTCACTCACCGCGTTTTCCACGGACCTGCGAAGCAATGGCGGCCCACTATCGAAGACAACATCTTTTACGTTGCCGTTGGAATCAACCTTAATCCTGAACGACACAGCACCTTCCACCCGCGCCGCTCTCGCAATTGCAGGATACCCGGGCAAGTTGGACACTGTGGGTTGAAACGGCGAGCTGCTCTGCAAGCTCACACTCGGAGTGGCGGGACGGATTTGAGAGGCTCGATACAAGTCAGATGGCTTGTCCGGGCCTCCCGGAAACAGCGCGTCATATTTGCCCAGGCTTATATCCCGCAGAACTGTCGGATCTCCACTCTCTCCGGATGCCTTCTCTTCTTCGACGACCGCAAACATCGGCTTATCCATGACTCCCGGCCCGACGGCATGGTCCAATCTCTCCAACAACGTCATCGTCCAGGAAGTGTGCTGCGGCGTGTTCGCGGCGGGATCAAACATGTCTTTGTCGAGAACATCAGCGCGGACCAGACGGATCTGGGATCCGCACTGAACTTGCATTACTACAGTAGCGCCGCTAAAGACGAGACATTTCTTACACCGCTTCAATTCGCGCCGCAGCTCCTTCTCCGGGATAGAACAAGGATTCGTCCTACCCAGCAGCTTCTCGATGGATTCGTTTATTGAGCCGGACGCGGCCTCAAGCTTGGCGGATGAAGCACAACGATCAGCCGGTGGAGTTAGCGTAATCCTTTCGATAGAAGTGCCAGTGCCGGTAGGACGCACAAAGAACAGTTCGTAGTAATCGAACGGTGGACCGAAGTCGAAAAAAGTGCGGCGCGCGATTTCAAACTGGTTAGGCGGGGTTACGCTGGCGCTGTGCTCTTGAGCCAACGCACAGTTGGCTAAAATCAGAAAGGCACAAACAGCTACGCCAGATCGCACGTGGATCACCTCTTTACAAGCACAACCTAGCTACCAATCCACTTTATGACCCTTGTTTTGCTCGTCGAGCCACTGCTTTAGCGGCGCGTAATATTCGAGTATGGCTGTGGCGTCCATTTGCTTCTCACCCGTTAGCGCCTCTAGCGCTTCCGGCCACGGGCGGCTCTCGCCCATGGCGAGCATTTTGTTCAGGCGAGCGCCCGCTTCCTTATTGTTGTAAATCGAGCAACGGTGCAGCGGGCCCTTGTAGCCGGACTCGCGGCAAAGAGCGCGGTGGAATTGATATTGCAAAATCGCCGCGAGAAAATAACGGGCGTAGGGAACGTTCGCGGCGACGTGATACTTCGCGCCGGGATCGAAGTCCTCTTCGCTGCGGGCGGACGGCGGAGCGATGCCCTGATATTTCTCGCGGAGTTCCCACCAAGCCTTGTTGTAATTTTCCGGCGTCACCTGGCCGGAGAAAACCTCCCAGCGCCACTTGTCAATCAAGAGACCGAACGGAAGGAACGCAACTTTGTCCAGCGCGCGCTTCATCAGCAGGCCGATGTCCGAAGATGCAGGCGGCACACTTTCAAGCAAGCCAATCTCCATCAGATATTCGGGCGTGACGGACAGAGCAATCGTGTCGCCGATGGCTTCGTGAAATCCGTCGTTCGCGCTGTTGCGAAACAACGGCGGCTGCGTGTCGTACGCGCGCTGATAAAAATTGTGGCCCAGCTCGTGGTGAATGGTAGTGAAGTCTTCAGATTTCTGCTCGATGCACATTTTGATGCGCAGGTCTTCCACGTAATCAATGTCCCAGGCGCTGGCGTGGCACACCACGTCCCGATCCTGCGGCTTGGTGAACATGGAACGTTCCCAAAACGTTTGCGGAAGCGCGGCGAAACCGAGAGACATGAAGAACCGCTCGCCGTAATGCACCATCCCTACGGGTTCGATCTTTTTGGCTTTCAATATTTCCGTGAGGTCGTAGCCAGGATCAGCGTTCGCCGGCGCGATCAGAGGATAAATGTTCGTCCAATCCTGGGACCACATGTTGCCGAGCAAGTGCGCCGGAATCGGCCGGTCTTCGCTCACCACACCGGCACCATACTTTTCCTCGAGCTTCCAGCGAACGTACGCATGCAGCGAAACGTACAGCGGCCGAACCTGTTGCCACAGGCGGTCGAGTTCCGCGCTGAACGCGTCGGGCGCCATGTCGTAATTCGAGCGCCACATCGCGCCCACATCCGCAAATCCGGTTTCGCGCGCACCTTTGTTGGCCAGCACAACCATTCGCGCGTACCGCTTGCGCATCGGTGGGGCGATAGCGTGCCATCCGGCCCAGGCACGTTCCAGCTCCTTGGGATCACGGCTCGCGGCCATAATGCGTTCGAGATCGTTCAGCGAAAGACATTTTCCCTGCGGGCCCTCCGGGCACCACTTCCCTTTTCCGTAATCGCTTTGCAGCGAAGCGTTGATCTGCGAGAGTTCGGTGCTCTCCGCGGTATCGCGCGGCGCTGGGATGTCGACGGAAAGTTTTATTAGCTTTAGTTTGCGAGACACGTCTTCCGACAGTTGCAGCCCTTCGTAACGTTGGGCTTGCGCGGCCAGTTCTGAAGTGGCTGCTTTCACCGCCTGGTCTGCCTCCGCGGCCATTTCCTCTGTGTCCGGCGTGATGAACGTTTCCTGCACCCACGAAGACCGTTGAGCCGCGACCCACAGCGGCAGCAGGCGACTCTCCGCCGCTTCGACGAAGCGGCGGGCGTCTTCGGCGGTCGGCTTCCCTGCCGTCGTTTGCGCGAGTGCCGTTGCTTCTGCGCTCCGCGGATTTCGCATCTCGGTCGTCATTGCTTTGTTGTCTCCCCGTGCCACTAAAATGCCCGATACAACGAATATCGCGAAGAGCCCCAAGGTTGCCCCAACTTTTCGGCCATTGTTTGCGAAGCTCATCGCTCCCTCCGATTAGGAATGCGCCGCGGCTGGCGCGCGTGCGCTAAGGACTTCAGCTATGGCCGCTAAAGCACTCTCGATGCCGGCGCGGTTCACGTCGCAATGTGTGACCATCCGAATCGAGTATTTGTCCGTCGGCCCGCTGAGGATTTTCCTCTTGCCAAGCTCCGAGCAGATCTCCGCTGCCGCGCGGTTGGTAGCGCGAACGTCGAAAATAACGATGTTCGTCATCACTTTTGCTGGATCAAGCGAGATGCCTGTTATCTTAGCGAGCCCGTCGGCCAGGAACTTTGCGTTTTCATGGTCGCGATGCAGATTTTTCGGCGACTCTTCCAACGCAATCAGCCCGGCCGCCGCGAGAACGCCCACTTGGCGCATGCCTCCGCCGAGCAATTTGCGCGCGATGTGCGCCTTCTGTATGAACTCGCCTGATCCGACCAGCATCGAACCCACGGGAGCACCAAGCCCTTTCGACAAACAAAACATGACGGAATCGCAATTGCGCGTGATATCCGCGACCGTTTTCCCCAGCGCCACCGCCGCATTAAAAATCCGGGCGCCATCTAGATGCACTCGCAGTCCCGTCGCGTGTGCGCGCTGGCAGACATCCTCTGTCACCGCTGGCGGATACACGGTGCCGCCGTGCATGTTGTGAGTGTTTTCCAGCGAGACCAGTCCCGTCTGCGAGTAGTAATAAGTCTTGGGGCGAATGAGCGGCTCGATCAAATCCCAGGTAAGAATTCCGTCCGGCGCAGGTGTTGTGCGCGGCATGCATCCGGCTATGGCGGACATCGAAGCCAGTTCGTACTGATTGATATGCCCGCGCTGTTCGCAGATTACCTCATTGCTCGGCTGCGTCCATACTTTGATCGCAATCAGGTTCCCCATCGACCCGCTCGGCACGAAGAGCGCGGCTTCGCGGCCAAACATTTCCGCCGCGCGTTCTTGCAGACGGTTAACCGTCGGATCTTCACCGTAAACATCGTCGCCAACCTCGGCCTCCGACATGGCGCGGCGCATCGCCGCTGACGGCCGCGTCACCGTATCGCTGCGCAGATCCACAATATCCATTGCGTTCTTTTCCTGTGCCGAGGACGTATACACGCTTTGCTCCTTATCCCAGCAACTCGACAAACACCTCGTTCGAGACAGTCAGGCGATCCGTGGCCAGGCGCAGGCGCGTGCCATTTAGCTCGAGTAGCCCCTGTCGCGCCAGCGGCGCGATCCGCGTTTGCAGATTCACGTGATAGTCTCGTTCGATCCGTTCCAGGTCTACCCCTTCGAGCTGCCGCAGACCTAAAAACAACTCTTCTTCCAGCGCCTGCGCCGAGGTGACGGTTTCGATTTGTTCGCGCGGCGAAGTTCCCTGCTCTATGCAGGACACGTATTGCGCCGAATCGTGAACATTCGACCAGCGCTTCACGCCGTCAAACGAATGCGCCCCAGCACCGAATCCGAGATACGGCTGCCGCTGCCAGTATTTCAAATTGTGCCGCGAACGCATGCCCGCGAGCGCCCAGTTTGAAATTTCGTAATGTTCGTATCCCGCAGCCGCGAGTCGCACGCACGCGGAGTCGTAAAATTCTGCCATCGAATCATCCGGGGGAATTTCCGCGGCGCTGTACCGTTTGCCACCTGCAAGAGATTCCTTGCCGAGCCTGCTTCCCTCGTCGATTTCAAGCATATAGATGGACAAGTGTTCCGGCCGAATGCGCAAAACCTGTTCGATCGATTCCTCCCACGATTCGCGCGTTTGGTGCGGCAGCCCGGCAATCAGATCCAGGCTGATATTTCGAAAACCGCCTTCGCGAAGGATCGTGGCAGCAGCAAAAATATCAGAGCGACGGTGCATTCGGCCAGCGGCTTGCAGCTCCGTGTCGCTGAATGATTGCGCGCCTAAGCTTATGCGATTGAATCCAGCTCGAAGCCACGCTTCAGCCTTCTCCCGCGTAATCGTTTCCGGGTCGGCTTCCAGCGTAACCTCTGCCTCGTTTACGCGCGCCGATTGCTGTGGTGTCGGTCGTTGAAGGCCGAAGCTACCGCTCAGTCTGTCCAGAATGCTTTCCAGCGCAACTGGCGCTAGCAGGCTAGGGGTACCGCCGCCGAAATAAACAGTGTCCACGCTAACGTCTCTAATTTCAGCCGCCATCGAGGCAGCCATCTGTCCTATTTCGCTGCAAACCGCAGCAGCATATGGTTCGTAGCGGTCTCGCGACACCACGCCGGTGTGAAAATTGCAGTAGGTGCACTTCGTTTGGCAGAAAGGCACCTGAATGTAAACGCCAAATTTCATTTTGGTGCGACGATTGTAT
This sequence comes from uncultured Acidobacteriota bacterium, assembly GCA_963830375.1. Classification (GTDB taxonomy): domain Bacteria; phylum Acidobacteriota; class Terriglobia; order Acidiferrales; family UBA7541; genus Palsa-295. The sequence goes on along the minus strand of CAWHMJ010000006.1, from coordinate 91,704 downwards.
CGCAGCAGAGTCCATGCCGAAGAAAAAGTGAGAGGCCTAGCTAACCGCAGTTCCCAGGGGGGGACACCGGCAAATCCAGCGAGCGTTTGCAGCTTGCTTCCTCTATACAGTAAACTGTTGGATTCGATTTAGCACAGGGGGCCTTCCATGTTGGTGGTGATGCAATCTCAGGCAACCGAGGAGCAGATTCGCGCCGTTTGCGAACGCATCGAGTCGCTGGGATACAAAGCTCACCCGATACCCGGCTCGGGGCGCACTGCGATCGGCATCACAGGAAATACCGGCACGGTGGACATCGCCTCGGTCGAGTCCATGCCCGGCGTGGTGGAATGCATCCCCGTCAGCAAGCCTTACAAGCTCGTGAGCCGCGACGTAAAAGAAGAAAACACTGTCGTACGCATACGCACTCACTTGGGAGATGTCATCTTCGGTGGCACGGACGTCGCCATGGTTGCAGGCCCCTGCGCGATTGAGAGCCGCGAGCAGGCTTTTCAAATCGCCAGGCACGTGAAAGCTGCCGGCGTCCGGCTGTTTCGAGGCGGCGCCTACAAGCCCCGAACTTCTCCTTATAGTTTCCAAGGTCTTGGCGAGCCCGGCCTCAAAATTCTCGCGGCAGTGCGAGAAGAATTCGGCTTGGGCATTGTCACTGAGGCGATCGACAACGAATCGCTCGATCTGGTGGAACAATATGCGGACGTGATTCAGATCGGGGCGCGCAACATGCAGAATTTTTCGCTGCTGAAACGCGCGGGCCGCTCGCAGAAACCTGTGTTGCTGAAACGCGGAATGTCCGCCACGCTCGACGAATTCCTGATGGCCGCGGAATACTTGATGTCCGAGGGAAACTACAACGTGATTCTCTGCGAGCGCGGCGTGCGCACGTTCTCCGACTACACACGTAACACCCTCGATCTCAGCGTCGTACCGGCAGTGCAGCGCCGCAGCCATTTGCCCATCGTTGTGGACCCGTCGCATGGCACCGGGCGCCGCAACAAAGTTTTGCCACTTTCGCGCGCCGCGGTGGCCGTAGGATCAAACGGCCTGCTCGTCGAAGTACACCACGATCCCGACCACGCGCTTTCCGATGGCCCTCAATCCATCCTGCCGGAAGAACTTGAGCAGCTCATCCGCGAAGTACGGCAGATCGCCGACGTTCTGGGTCGCACAATTAATTGAGCGCGGTTTCTACGCCTCTCCACATATACTTCTGCCGTTAAGATGAAGCTTCGCGTCAATGCCCGTTTCATTTTCCTTCTCATTGTTCTCGCCGGCCTTGCTTTCCGCGAGGTTGCGCTGGAACTCCGCCCTTCATTTCTGCGGCCCGGACTTCATCTTTTTGCATACGTAGGTAACACCGCTGAAGGCACGCTCACGGTGGTCGATTTAGTGAAGCTATCGGCAGTAACAACGATTCCGGTAGGCCAGGGACCGAGCGGGTTGCGCGCGCATCCCACCCGAGATGAAATCTGGGGCCTCAGTTCTGTCGGCGGCTACGCCTGGATTCTCGACACCAAGCTGAATCGTATCGTCACGAGAATCCCGGTTGGCGCTGAACCGTATGCGCTGGACTTCTCTCCCGACGGCCGCCGCGCCTACGTCGCAGCTTCCGGATCAAACACAATCGTAGAGATCGATTGTGTTACGCGCCAGATCGTGGCACGAGGAAATGCCGGGCGCCGGCCCTGGATCGCGCGCGTTGCGCCTTCGGGAAAAATCGTCGTAGTTTCTAATCGAGACGATTCTTCCATCTCGATTCTTGACGCCGCAACTCTCAGTTCGCTCGCTGTCGTCCCGGTGGTAGCCCAGCCGGAGCAACTGGCGATATTGCCTGATAGTTCCAAAGTCTTCGTTACATCCGGAACCGCGAATGAGATTTCAGTGGTGGATTTAAAAAGGACAGCCCTGCTCGTTAATCTCTCTCTCGGCGGCGCACCGGGTGATTTGATCCTGAAATCCGACGGCGGAGAGCTCTACATACCCTCGGGAGATGCGCATGGACTGCTCATCGTCAACACACTAACGAACGAAGTCAGCGATTTCTTGCTGCTTGGAATGTCTCCCGCCGCCGGCACTTTTTCCGCTCCCGACCAGAAGCTCTACGTTTCCGATTCCGCAGCGGGTCGCGTGATTCCTATAGCGATCGATGTCCGCCAGGTGGAACATCCCATCCCGGTTGGGCAAAATCCCCGCACTTGCCTTCTTACGCCCGGCGGAGACATTCTCCTCGTGGTTGACACGACCTCGAATGACTTGGCCGTGATCCGCGCGAAAACTTCCTCCTTGATCACCCTGATTCCGGTCGGCGCGCGCCCTCGGGACATCGCGATCAAAGTGTTCTGAAGGATGGCCCAGCTTTTAATTTCGCCCTGAGCACGCGTCAGAGAAAAGCTATTGCACAGTTAGCGTCAACGCAATCGTGCGCGTTGTGCCTCCGGCCGTTGCCGTTACAGTGAAGGAATATGTGTTCGGCTGCGGTACCGACGACCCACCGCCGCCTCCGCTACCGCACGCCGACATCGCGAGCGCAAGCATTAGTAGCAGCGAGCAAGCTTGCGCAACCCGCGTCATCCTCTGCCTATACAAACGTGAAGCTGTGCCTGGCTGCTGATTTTCTTCGCAACGAGGCTCGAAAGCTGCGCGGCACGACGGCTTAGGCTGGCCAACCCAAGCAGCGACAGCAGTGCAATTACCATCAGAGTACCGATTCGAAGGCGGCGATTTGAACTCTCTAGCCTTCGGTCGCACGAGGCTCGACCCGGTCGGGATGTTTGCGACAAAAGGAGCCTGCCCATTTGCCGGAACAGTCACTGTTGTGGGCGACGTCGCGCACGAGCCAGCGCCCGGAACCGCGCCAGTGCATGCGAGCCCGACGGTTCCCGCAAACCCATCCATTGACGTAATGTCGAGGTTGAAAACCGCCGTCGTCCCCGCAGGCACAGTTTGGCTAGTACCGCCGACCGTGGGCGGGTCGGGGCAGAAATCGGTCGCGGTCCCGCTCAGCATCACCGATTGTGGGCTGTCTGTAGCATTGTCCGTCAGCGTGAGGGTTGCGGTCTTCGCTCCGCTGGTGGAACCGCACTGGGCCCCCGTGACTGGGGCTGCGGGAGCAAAGGTGATTTGGACCGTGCAAGTGCCTCCGCCCGGGACCGCGCCTGTACAATTATTCTTCAACGTGAAGTCCGTCGTGTCTGTGACGCTTGCGCCGCTCACGGTCAAGGCTCCTTGCCCGGTATTTTTAACCGTGACGGCCACCGGCGAACCCGGTTCCTCCCACCACCTGACTTCCGAAACTGATCGTCGCCGGTGAAACCGATACCGTCGCTACCGTCACTGAACCAGCGAGCGCGACTGTCTGCGGACTTTGCGGAGCATTGTCGGAAATGCTTATCGACGCCGTGCGGCTCGACGATCCGGTGGCAGAGGGATCAAATTTCACCGTGATTACGCAGGATGCGCTCACGCCCAGACTCTGCGGGCAGTTGTTTGTCTCGATGAAGTCCGTGGGATTCGTTCCGTTCAAAACGATCCCAGATATTCCGAGCGAAGTGGTTCCAGGGTTGGACAACGTGACATTCTGCGGAGTGCTTGCCGTCCCAGCGGGCTGTGCGCCAAACGTGAGGCTAGAGGCGGATAGCGTGATCGCCGGGGCCACTGCAGTTCCAGTCAAAGATACTGTTTGCGGGCTTCCGGCTGCGTTATCGCTGAGGCTCAGGCTTGCACTTTTTGTGCCGCTCGATAGCGGCGCAAAGTTTATCGTAACAGTGCAACTCGCTGCGGACGCAAGCGTGCCGCTTGAAGGGCAAGGATTGCTTCCTGCTGGAACGATTCCAAAGTTGCTCGCACCGCTCCCGGTAATGGCAATGGCCGAAATGTTTAGCGTCCCGCTTCCTTGATTTACAACCGTCACCACCTGGTTTCCGCTCGTGCTGCCCACCGCCTGCGCCGCGAACGCCAACGCTGTAGGCGATATGTTTAGGAGCGGCGCTGCCGGCGTCGCTGTGCCTGACAACGGAATCACTTGCACCGCGCCTGCCAGGTTTCCTGAGTTGTCCGTCACATTCACCGTCGCACTAAATGTGCCGGTGGCGGATGGCGTGAAAGTTATGCTGAACCCACAACTAACACCTGGAGAGAGGCTGCTCGTGCACGTGTCCGCCGACAGCGGAAACTGAGCGATGTTATTTCCCGCCACAGCGATATTGGTGATTAGCAGCGTTTGATTGCCCGTATTCCTCAAAGTGATGGCCTGCGATGGTGTTGTTCCAACCGGCACGCTGCCAAAGTTAATGCTCGGAGGTGAAGGCACCGCCAGCGGACCCGCTCCAGTTCCAAGTAACGCAAGAACCTGGGGGTTTCCAGGCGCGCTGTCACTAACGCTCAAAAACGCGCCCTCGATGCCCGACAACGCTCGCCGCAAATTGCATCTCGAAAGCACAGGACGATCCGGCGCTAATCGGCGACGCCAAGCAGGGCTCCGGGTTAACGGCGGAAAAATCGCCGCTGTTTGCACCAGTTACGCTGATGCTTGAAATAGAAAGAGGCGCGTCGCCAGTGTTTATGATTGCCACTGGCAATTGCGCGTTGTTTGGCATGCCTACCGGTTGCGATCCGAAGTTCACGTTAGCCGAACTGAATGACACGCTCGGATTCGCCGCCGCACTTGGTGCGATTTTCACGACAAACGCGTCATTCTCCGGCGGCGATTGCTGGCAACTGGCGCACGTAATTTGGATTCCGTTCATTGGATTTCCAGCGCGCGGAAAATCCGCTGTGGTTGTAGCTCCGGCGACGTACACGTTGGCGGATGTATCCACCGCGATCGCGTTTCCGCTCGTTCCAGCCGTCACGCCGATTGGCGCCGTCCCGCCGAGCGGCGTGGAATACAGTAGTGAAGCTGCGGCCTGCTGAAGTCGGATCGAGCTTGGTTACGAATGCGTCGGAGTCGCCATTGAACGGCTGAAAATTATCCTGCCAGGGAAAATCCCAGGACGTCGTGGTTCCGGTCACGTATATTTCGTTCACAGCGCCGAACCAAACGCTCTGTCCCGTATCCGTCTCCGAGCCGCCCAGATAGCTGGAATACGCAAGCGAAGTCATCCCTGTCGTCGGGTTCTGCGAAATAACGGACAAAAAAGCATTCGTTGTACCTTTTAGGCTGGTCTGCAAAGCCGTGATTGAGCCGTCAGTCGGAAAGTTTGACGATTGCGTTGACCCTGTGACGTACGCTGTAGCTGGCAGATTCGCTCCTACTGCGATTGCCAGCGCCTTGTCCGAGCTTCGTACCGCCAAGAAACGTTGCATATGACAAGTCGGCAGCGCCGTTCCCCGCCGGCATTATAAATTTCATCACAAACCCATCGAACGGACCGCCGCCAACGTAGCACCGTTCACTTGCGGAGTTTGAAATCCGTTTGTGGTAATCATGTTCCCGTTAGGGTTCGATGTGAATCCCGCGAGGAACGCGTTGCCGGCGGAATCCACGGCAACTCCCGCGACGCTCGCTTGCGCATTCAGTCCCAGGTAGGTGCAATATTTCAAAGTCGGCAGCCCACCCGGCGTGTCGGCGCCGGAAGATCGCCAGAAAACCGTCGCTGGTGCCACCACCATACGCAGTTTGAAATGCTCCCGTAGTGGTTGTGAGGTCCGTGGAATTCGTGTCCATGGCCACAAAAACATTCCCGGAGCTGTCCATCGCAATCCCGCCGGGGCCTTGCGTGGCTTCCGCTCCGTTGCCGCCGAATAGCGTGGAGAAAACGAGTTGTGAGCCAGCCGCATTGATCTTCCGTAATTGTGGCGTCGTTGCTGCTTCGCACCGCCGTTCGCGTGCTTCCATCCGTAACTGGGAAATCGGTGGACGTAGTGGTGCCGGCAATCGCCGCGTTTCCGTTTGCATCAACGGCGAGAAATCCTCCTACTTCGTCTCCGCTGCCGCCGATAAACGTCAAATACACAAGAGAATTCACTCCGCTCTTCGTCGGATCGATTTTCGCGATGAAATAATCCGAGGCTCCTCCCCCCGGACCAAGCTTCTTGGAAGACTCCGAAAAGGTTGCCGCCGACGTAGTCGTGCCGCTGACGTACACCTTTCCGGATGAATCCACTTTGACGCTCGTTGCGCTGTCGTCGCCAGTGCCGCCTAGAAAAGTCGAGTATGAAACGCTGAGCGAAGGGTCAATCACCAGCGTCCCCACACCGCCGAGATTCTTCGTCCCGCGTCTCGACAGTTTTGCCTGGTCCAAGCGAGCCGCAACGTCAACCGCATCGATTCGGAAACCTACGGTCCCGTCAGCCTCAATCGTGTAGCCTCCCGCAACCGCCCGGCGCTTTGGCTCGGGACTCGACGATTTTCTATAAGCAGAATCTGATGCAATCGTTTCTTCATACATCGCCGGCTTCTTCATCCGAATTTCTCGTCCGGCGGCGAGGATTACAAGGTCCCCATTCGCGTCAAGCTTCATTCCATCCGCGCCCGAAATTTGCAGCCGCAAACTCCGTGCGTCCACTCCCGGCGCCACGCGCAAATCGTATTCGAGCGCACGCTCGTTTCCGTAAGCGACTATATCCACGCCCGGCAAGACGCCCCGCGCAACCGCTCGCGAAAAATGTTGCAACATGCGTTCGCCACTTGGCTGGGTCGTTTCCCAAGAAATAATTCGTCTCGGCCGCTAACCGTCCATCTCCGCGCCACTGCAAGCTTCCGGCATCGCCGCTGGGAGGATTCTTTTCGCGAGGCGCCGTAGGAATCATCGGCGCGGTTTGATGCGGCACTTGTTTCTGCGTCGGAGCGGAATCACCCGCCGCGCGTTTCCGGCGGATTCGAGGCCGCGCTGCCTTCTTCCTGGCTCGCCTGTGACGTGACGTTCCCGACGCCCCGCCGCTTTTCCTTCTTCGTCTGGAGTGCGCCCCGCCCGGCGCTGCGGACGAAGCACGACGAGGCCGTTTTGTTTTTTCGGCCGTGGATTCGCCTGACTGGGAGATTGGCCTGTCTTCCGCCAATTCTCTGCCGAATCTGAGCTTCACCACGCGCCCCGCCGTTCCTTTTTGCGCCGACCCGACAACCACTTCGATTCCTTCTGTGGTCATGAGTGCTGTGATGCCTTGGCCTCGGGCAATAAATTTCACGCGCGGTTCGGCCTGCCCTTGATTGGCTTCGATCGTCATCGGAAGAGAAAACGATGAAGCGCAGTCCCGATCGACAGCGCACGCCACTCGCGAACGCGATCCAACGGCCGCGGCACGTGCCGGCCGATGATTGGCAGCCGAACGAACGCTCGGCAGAGTGGCCTGCCCGTGTAATTTGCCCTGCTGATTAGTTTCTACGAGGAAAGCTGCGATTGCAGTGACCAGAAAAAGGCAAACAAAATACCCCTTTAAGCGCATGAGCTTCTCCGCCGGAACCTGCCTTCGGTTCCTGCTCTTATGGCTCAAAACCGCCGAGCCGAGTGCTCTTGGTGTGCAGTCCCAAGCGTGCTGAAAGGGTTACGCGGACAATAATTGAATTTCCGAAATGAAACGAGGAAGCTTAAATACCTAATCGAGGCACCGTACTAATACGGAGAGTTTTGAGGCTTCTATTCCAGGGTTCCTGCTATTCCGGCGTTCCAGGCGAAATTCTCTTCTCCCAGACTCAGTTCCAGCATTCCGTCAATCGGCAGAACGTCGATCGGCAAGCCGCTCTCCCATAGCGCCGCGCTTAAGAGCAGCGACTTGCGATCCTTCAGGTCAAACAATTCCCGCGCTAGGCTCACTTCAATAATTTTGTCGAACGCCGCCGCCACCAAAGTTTCCGGATGCAACAAGCAGGCGCCGCCCTGCTCGAGGATGCATCCGGCGAATTTTCCGCCGGTCACTCTCACGGTGAGCCGGGTCTCTCGCGAATCCCACATCGTCAGCCGGAATTGAAAGTCCGGAATCTCCGCAATCGCTTCGGTTGGGTCAACTCGCAAATAAAAGTGTTCCGGGCCAAATCCGTAACGAAGCTGGCCGAGCACGTAGCTCCGGCCATGCATGGTGCCGCCGCGCCGGTCCGTGGCATAAAGTCCGGCCCCCAGCCACTCGAAGTAACTGCTCTCGCGGCCGTCAACCTTTACATCCAGATATGCCTCCGGCGTTTCGCGCCGTGAGCGTTCGGGCGCGCGCTTGATGGGATGCAGCAGCGCGTCGGGCACGTGCTCACCTAGCGCGGTGTAAACCTCGGTCAAATGCTGGCGGTATAACTCGTCGAATTCCGCATCGTTAGAAGAGGCGTGTTCCGGCCCGTACCACCAGCACCAATCGCTTCCTTCCGCCGCAAGCAACGCTTCGTAGGCGCGCTTTATGGAAGCAGTTGAACCGGGCTCCGCGGAACCGGCGTCGCCGTTTGATGCGGCGCGTCGCAAGACCTTGGCGTAAGTTTCGCGCGCATCCCGCAGCAGATCCCAGGCGCGCACATCTTCGGAGTGTCCGATCCACACGTCGAAATTCGCGTTGATCCACGAAGCCGGAAAAATTCCCTCGAGTTTCGGCGCATCCGGGCGCGCATCCATCGGCTTCGCTCATGGTTAACGTGCGAATTTCCGAGTCATCCTGCACGCGCCGGTAAAATTGCCTCAGAAAATCCCGCCCGTTCTCGGCGTAAAACTCCCAGGCGTTTTCTCCGTCCAAAATGATGCTCACGGTCGCCGTGCTCCCGGCAGGTTCACGGTCGCCAATCGCGCGGATTCTTCGATGCAAGTCCTCGGCGGCCGCACTTGCGCCCATCCGGCTATACACGAAGCCGACGAGGTCTGATACGTAATGATCCCGAAAAAATCCCGTGATCTCGCGCCCACCGCGCTGCAATTTCCACGGCGTATAAAGGTCCGGACCGTTTTGCGGATACCCTGAAGCGTCTCGCCAGAATCCGATGTTTCGCGTCCGGCCGAGAACGCCTTCATCCGTAGCGAACCACTTAAAGCCCAGCTCCATGGCAATCTCGAGCGCCTGGTCGGACACCGATCCTTCCGATGGCCACAATCCGACCGGCGGTTTTCCGAAGACTCGCTCGTGATATTGACGCGAACGCAGCAACTGTTCCCGCGCATCCTCCGGATAACGAAAAGCGGGCTGCGGCAGCGGCGTGTGAGGGTTCGAGACCCGTGCGATGTCCGTATCGCAGAGTAGCGGAAGGATTGGATGGTAATAAGGCGTGGTGGAGATTTCGATTTGCCCGCGCTCCGCCGCCAGTCTGTATTCCGGCAGGACAGCTCCCAGCAACTCAAGCTGCTTCTCGCGCAGCGCTTCTTTGTCCTCTTCCGTGTAGCCCGCCCCTTTCCGCGAAAGCTCCGTCACGACGGGGTCCTTGGCGATGTATTCCTCATCCATCCATGCGAGCTGTGACAGCAATTGCAAGTCGCGCCAGTCCCGCAAATCGAACCTGCGCGACGCAGGCTTCCGTCCCGGCCGATTTCACCTGCAATTGCAGCTCGGCAAATCGCGGCCAGCGGCGCACGAAGTTTTCGTTCACTTGAAATGCGCGCTCAAGAATTTCGCGTTTTTGTCCGGAGTCCAGCGAACCCGCCGGCGCAAAAGCCAGATCGAACCAGGGCTCGTGAAATTTTCCGCTCGCGTATTCTTCGATTTGCGCGGCAAGCAGCGGGACAAAATTAAAAGTCGCGTGCACGCCCGGAAATTCCCCCAGGATTTTCACCATGCCCCAATAATCTTTCAAGGCATGCAAACGCGTCCAAGGCAGCATATAGCGCCCGCTGAATGGATCGCGGTACTGCGGTTGGTGCATGTGCCAGAGTATTGCGAGGTTGACGCGGCTCAACGGCGCGGGCCTTCGGTTTGCATGAACTCCTCATGAATTTCTTTCGTCTTCCTAAAGCCGGCCATACCTGCGTTGCTCTCCGTTAGCATGCTAGAATGCCCTCGCGCAAACATGCGCCTGCTCGATAAATATATCGGTCGCGAAGTGGCCTCGCACTGCTTGCTCGGCCTCGCTGTCTTCACCTTCGTTTTCTTCGTTCCGCAGCTTGTTCGTTTGATGGATCTGCTCGTTCGCCACTCCGGCGGCATACGAACCGTCGCCCTGCTCTTCATTTGTTCGCTCGCGCCGGTCCTGGCCTTCACCATCCCAATGGCCGTTCTGGTTGGCGTTCTCATCGGGCTTGGCCGTCTTTCCGCCGACAGCGAAATCGTCGCAATCCACGCTTCGGGAATTAGCCTGCGCCGCTTGCTTGTCCCCATTGGCTTCGTAGCGCTCGGATGCGGGCTGCTAACGCTCGTGCTTACCTTTTGGTTTATCCCCATGTCCTGGCGCACTCTTGCGCCGCTTGGAGCAGCAGATACTTTCGTCACAGGCCCCTTTTGCCGTCCAGCCTCGCGTATTCGACGAGCGCTTTCCCCACTTCGTATTATACGTGCAAGATGTTGAAGCTGCAGCGACGCGTTGGCGCGGTGTTTTCTTGGCGTCCTCCGCGCAATCTGCCGCCACGTCGAGCTTGACGCTGGCGCAGAGCGCTCAGGTCGTCGCCGGTGCGGAAGCGAACCAAATTGAGCTACACCTGGGCTCCGGCAGCACTCACGATTACGACCCGAAAGACCCCAACCGTTACAGCGTCACCACGTTTGGTCAGAGCGATATTCCGATCGACCTTTCCGCCTCCGCAACCGGTGTCAAAAGTACCGTCATTTCTGATGCCGAGCAATCCGTTTCCGGCCTTATCGCGGACCGCGGACCCAACTGGCGCGACGCCCGCGTAGAATTCCACCGGCGCATCGCGTTTCCTGCCGCTTGCCTCGTCTTCGCGCTCCTGGGCGTGCCCGTCGGAGTGCGCCCGCGCCGCGGCGGGCGGGCAGCCGGCTTGGTCCTTACGCTGGTCCTGATCGGCGGCTATTACTTTCTGTTTGTCACCGGTGCGCATATGGCGCAACAAGGTTCCATCGCTCCATGGGCGGGTATCTGGGGAGCGAATATAGTCGCCGCCGTCGTGGGACTCTTCTTTCTGCGGCGCATTGAAAATATCCGCAAGCCAAGCCGCATTGGAGCCGCGTTTGAATCCGTATTTACGCGACAACGGAAATCACAGCGTCTGGAATCCGACGCGGCCCCGATTCCCGCGTCCAACGGCCCCGCTTCCAATGGATCAGCTTCGGTGACGAGCCCCACTCGTCCGGAATTCGCCAAACGACTCGGCGCTGGGAGCTCCGTGGGATTCCCGATGCTGATGGATATGTATCTCCTGCGGCAGTTTTTCTATTACTTCATCGTCCTGCTTGCAGGCTTCGTGCTCATCTTCGATGCTTTCACGCTCTTCGATCTGCTCGGCGACATCTCGAAAAACCACATCCCGGTTTCGATGGTTCTCAATTATTTTCGTTATCTCGTACCGCTGATGGTGTATCAACTTGCCCCGCTCGCCTGCCTGGTGGGCACGCTGGTCACTCTCGCCGTGCTGGCGAAAAACAACGAAGTGATCGCCTTTAAGGCCAGTGGCATCAGTCTCTACCGCATCGTTCTTCCCCTGACTTTGGCAGGCTGCATCCTTGCGGGCGCCATGTTTCTTCTCGACGACACATTTCTGCCCTACGCCAATCAGCGCCAGGACGCGCTTCGCAACCAAATCAAGGGCCGCCCAGCCCAAACATATTTCCAGCCCGCCCACCAGTGGATCTTCGGTGAAAATGACAAGGTTTTTAACTACGAGCTTTTCGACTGGGACCGTCAGCTTTTTGGCGGATTGAGCATCTTTGAGCTGGATCCGAAAACCTTCCAGATGCGCCGGCGCGTTTTTGCCACACGCGCCACTTGGGAGGCAAGCGAGAATACATGGGTCCTTACGGGAGGCTGGATACGCGATTTCGACGGGAGCAAAGTTACGCGCTACCTTCCGTTCAAGGCCGATTCGTTGCCGGAATTCACCGAAGCACCCAACTACTTCCGCCGCGAAGTGCGCCAGTCCGCCCAGATGAACTGGCGGCAGCTGGGCCAATACATCGCAAGCCTTCGGCAGGCGGGGTTCGACACTTCGCGCCTCTCGGTTCAGTGGCAAAAGAAGTTCGCCTTCCCGCTTATTGCCGCAATTATCGTCTTCCTCGGCGCGCCGTTTGCCTTCCTGGTCGGAACTCGCGGCGCCGTGGGGGGCTTGCAGTCGCGGTGGGCATCGGCATCGTCTATTGGGCCACCGCCGCGCTTTTCGAAGCAATGGGCTCGGTAGGCCAACTACCGCCGCTGCTGGCCGGCTGGGCTCCGGACGCAATTTTCGGCTTTCTTGCGATTTACTTCTTCCTGAAAATGCCAACCTAGTTCCTGCTTTGTCGACCCTCAGATTTACAAACATGATTAGATTTTCGAGCTGGACGCCTGCGAAATAATTTGAAGTTATACTTGAAGCGGGACTGGGATGCGAGCGGCGCGCTGAAAGCAGCACTGCAATTGTCGGCTGTCCCACAGTTGAAGAAGCTGTTGCAGAAGCCTCGCCGATAAAACGCTCTAAGCCGTTCGAGGCCCGCGCAGAATTCGGACCGGAAGCATTATGATTGCTCGGACTAACTCAAGCGCGCCGTCGACCGCAATCCCGACCAACCGAAACGGGAGCAGGATTAGCCACACGATCGGATATAGCACCAGAGCCAGCAATGCCAGAGGCCAGCACAGTACAAGCAAAATGCACCAGAGTAGAAAGCCCATCCTTGCCCCTCCTCACTGCGATCACAATACTATACGCAAAGAGTGAGAAATTCGTTCACCAACTCATAGAACTTTTAGGTCTGCCCAAATTCACGAGGAAGATAGGCATCGCCCCTTTTTCTCCACGCGTGATAAATCCTTAACGCTCCGCTGGTTCCGGCCTCTAATTCTTGGCCTTCCGAACCGCGCCACCTTTTCGTTCCTCCAGAACAGCCTGCGCCGCCGCCAACCTCGCAATTGCCACGCGAAATGGAGACGCGCTGACATAATCCATCCCCACACGATGGCAGAACTTCACGCTCTCCGCGTCGCCGCCGTGCTCGCCGCAAATGCCAATTTCTAGGTGCGGCCGCGTTTTCCTTCCCCGAGCGATGGCCCACTCAACGAGCATGCCCACACCTGCAACATCGATCGTTTGGAACGGATCGGTCGCGAAAATTCCCGCCTTGCGTTCATCCACATAGTCCGGCAGGAACCGGCCCGCATCATCGCGCGACAAGCCCATAACCGTCTGGGTCAGGTCGTTCGTGCCGAATGAAAAGAACTCAGCGACTTCCGCAATCTGGTCGGCCAACAATGCAGCGCGCGGCAACTCGATCATAGTCCCCACTAGGTAGTGAAGTTTTACTTTAGATCGAGAGATAATTTCGTCCGCTACTCTACGGGTCGCCTGATCCAGGATTTGAAGCTCTTTCTTATCCAAAGTAAGCGGATGCATGATCTCAGGTATCACTTTGATCTTGCGTTTCTGGCAATCGATCGCGGCCTCAATAATTGCGCGAACCTGCATCTCCAGAATTTCAGGATAAGTGATGCATAATCTGCATCCGCGATGGCCGAGCATTGGATTTGCTTCGTGCAACTGCTCCACACGCCGGGCCACAGCCTCCGGCGAGATGCCGATCTTTCTTGCCAACTCAGCCTGCTTCGCAGCATCGTGCGGAACGAATTCGTGGAGCGGCGGGTCGATCAGGCGAATCGTTACCGGAAGGCCGTTCATCGCCTCGAATATGCCTATAAAATCCCGCCGCTGGAATGGCAGCAGTTTATCGAGTGCCTTGCGGCGAGCCTCAGGCGTATCCGCCAAAATCATTTCTTGAATCGCTTGCTGCCGTTCTCCGCTCCTCTCGGGATGTTCGAAGTCCTTGAAGAACATATGTTCCGTGCGGACTAGCCCAATGCCCTCCGCGCCCATTTCGCGCGCAACGCGTGCATCCTGTGGCGTATCAGCATTGGTCCGCACTTTCAGTCTGCGGATTTTATCGGCCCATTTCAGAAGCGTGGCGAAAGCCTTCGGCGGTTCCGGGCGCACGAGCGCAATCTCACCGCTATACACAACGCCCTCGCCTCCATCGAGTGTTATCCACTCGCCTTCGCGAACCGAATGGCCGTTCGAACTCATCGATTTTTTCGCGAGATCGATATCGAGATGTTCCGCGCCGACGATGCAGCATTTTCCCCAGCCGCGCGCAACCACTGCTGCGTGGCTTGTCTTCCCTCCGGTAGCCGTCAGAATTCCCTGCGCCACAAACATGCCTCCAACGTCTTCGGGGCTCGTCTCATGCCGCACAAGAATTACTTTTTCGCCGCGCGCTGCCCAGGCTTCCGCGTCCTCCGCGGTGAACACAGCTTTGCCAACGGCTGCCCCGGGTACCGCGTTGATCCCGGAGACGATCTTCCGCGCCGACAAGTCGCTTCGGGACATTCCCGGCGCAATCACGGGATAGAAAAGACGCTCTACATCGTCCGCCTTGATTCTTTCAAGTGCTTCTTCAACTTTAATCAAGCCCTCGTCCACCATATCCACTGCTATCTGAAACGCTGCGGAGGGCGTGCGCTTCCCCGTGCGAGTTTGCAACATATACAGTTTGCCGTGCTCGACGGTGAATTCCAGGTCCTGCATATCGCGATAATGTTTCTCCAGCGTCTGCCGTACCCTCTCAAGCTGTTTGTAAACTTTCGGCATGCGCTTAGAGAGTTCGCTTAAGTGCATCGGAGTACGAATTCCCGCCACCACATCCTCACCCTGAGCGTTTAGCAGGAAATCTCCGAAGAAAGTCTTCTCGCCTGTCGAGGGATCGCGAGTGAAGCAGACTCCCGTACCCGAATCGTCGCCCGTATTCCCATACACCATCTGCACCACGTTCACGGCCGTTCCGAGAAGGCCGGTAATCTTCTCGACGTGCCGGTAGGTCAGCGCCTTCTCTCCCATCCACGACTCGAAGACCGCGCCGATGGCTCCCCACAGTTGTTCGTGGGGATCTTCCGGGAACGCCTTGCCTGTCTTTTCCTGAAAGTATCTTTTATATTCGACGATCAAATCGCGCCAGCCGGCAGCGGTCACTTCCGTATCGTCTTTCACACCGAGCCGTTTCTTCATGGCCCGCAAGCGTGCTTCAAACTCATCCTTCGCCAATCCGATCACCACGCTGGAATACATCTGCACGAAACGCCTGTAAGCATCGTAAGCAAAGCGCTCGTTCTGTGTCGCCCGCGCGAGGCCCGCAACCGACTTGTCGTTCAAGCCGAGATTCAGAATTGTCTCCATCATTCCGGGCATCGAGCGCGCCGAACCAGAGCGCACGCTGACAAGCAGCGGATCACGCGCATCTCCCAGCTTCTTTCGCGTGAGTTTTTCTAGACGCTGAAGATTCTTTTCCACTTCGGCCCGCAAATCTTTGGGATATTTGCGGTCATGCTTAAAGTAATAGTCGCAAGTCTCAGTAGTGATCGTGAATCCGGCCGGAACCGGCAATCCAATGCGAGTCATCTCCGCCAAGCCGGCGCCTTTGCCGCCCAGCAAATCCTTCATTTCGCCGTTGCCTTCAGCCTTCTCTGCCCCGAAGAAATAGACGTATTTCATGTTTGCCTCGAAATTTTGATCTGCTCGCCCCGCAGCGCATCGTAGCCTTCGACACGAACTAGATGCGCAAACTTTTGTCGGCGGGCCAACAACTCATGCTTCACTTCATCCCAACATCCTCCGACTTATTTTCCGAGCACGCTTCTGTTGAGGCTGCCTCTTGCAATTCCTCAGAACCCAATTGAGAAAAATCTGCGATCGTGGAAAATTCCTTTAACAGATTCGCCAGGAGTGTAACTCTGTTTTTGCGCACCGCCTGGTCTTCAACCATCACTAGAACTTTGTCGAAGAACTGATCCACCGCCGGACGAAGCTCGGATATCACTTCAAGCGCTTCCCGATACTTTCCGGCCTTCTTCCTTCGCGTTGCTTCTTCTCCTATTTTCTGTGCCGCGGCGTAAAGCTCTCGCTCTGCGGGTTCCCAGAGCAGTTCATGCTGTACATTAAGTTGTCCCTTGTCGAGCGTCCCCGCCGATTTCTCCAGAATGTTCCGGATGCGCTTGAAGGACGCCGCCAGCGGACCAAAATTCTTCGTGTTGCGAATCGCCTTCACCGCTGCTACTCGCTCGACCGCATCCACCAAGTCGTCGGCGCCCGCCGCGAATGCCGCGTTGATCTCGTCATAAGCGAATCCGCGCTTCTCGCGTCAGCATGAAGCGCGCGCGCTCCAGTAAGAAGTCGAGAACCTGCTTTTGAACCGCCTCCGTCACATCGATCTTGGGAGCGTTCATTTTCAAAGCCTTTGACGCCGCGGAAATCGCCGTGGAGATTGAGAGCGGCAGCTTCCTTTCAAGGATTATCTTCACCACTCCCAACGCCGCGCGCCGCAAAGCAAACGGATCGCTCGAGCCGGTGGGGATGGCGCCGACGGCAAAGCAAGCCACCAGCGAATCCAGTTTGTCGGCAAGAGAAACCGCACATCCGGTCAAATTGCGCGGCAGCGGCTCGTCTAGGCCGAGCGGCTTGTAATGGTCGTAAACTGCCCAGGCGATTTCTTCCGGTTCTCCCTGAGCGCGCGCGTAAAGTCCGCCGACAATCCCCTGCAATTCCGGAAATTCGTGCACCATTTCAGTCACCAGGTCGCACTTCGCCAGTTCCGCGGCGCGGTCCGAGCCCGCTACATCAGCTTGCGAAATCCCGCGGCTGAACCATTGCTCCGCGAGCCAGCGGGACAAGTAGCGCATCCGTTCCACTTTGTCGGCATAACTTCCCAGACGCGATTCGTATGTCACCGCCGCAAGTCGGGGAAGATAATCACCAAGCTTCCTCTTCTGATCCGTCTCCCAAAAAAATTGCGCATCTGCAAAACGCGCGCGCAGAACGCGCTCATGTCCCGCGCGCACCAGCCCCTTCGGATCGCTCGGAAGGTTAATCACGGCCAGAAAATGCGGAGCTAGTTCCCCATCCCGAGTTTCCAGGCCAAAATACTTCTGGTGGTCCGCGCATCACCGTAATCAAAATCTCGTCCGGAAGCGAAAGGAATGCAGGATCGAAGTCCCCCATGATCACGCTGGGATATTCGTTCAGGTAGGTCACCAGATTGAGCAATCCTGCGTCATCGTGCACGTTCAATTTGTTGCTTCGCCGTCAGTCGGTCGAATCTCTGCCTCGATTTTCTTGCGGCGCGATTCGGGACGGCACAATACAAAGTTTTTCTTTAACTTTGGCTCGTAGTCCCCAGGGCCGTCCAGCGGAATGCTCTGCTTCCCGAGAAACCGATGGCCCACGGTACGACTGCCGGCGCGAAGTCCCGCAAACGAAAACGGCACGGCCTTGCCATCGAGCAAAGCCACAATCCATCGGATCGGACGGATGAATCGAGGACCGTGCGCCCCCAATCCAGTACATCGAGCGCGGCCAGGAAATCTCCTCGAATCGCTTGCGGCAGTATTTCCGCAAGAATCTCCGCCGCCGGTTTCCCGATCACAATTTGCTTGGCGACGACGTACTCGCCCTTTGGCGTCGTCACGACCGAAAGTTTGGAGACCGGGATCCCCTGCTTCTCCGCGAAACTCATGGCCGCCCGCGTCGGCTCGCCGAGATTATCGAACGCAACTGATTTCGGCGGACCCGTGACTTCGCGTGTCGAATCCATTTGGCGCAAACGAATCCCGCGAGCAATCACAGCAAGGCGCCGCGGCGCGCCAAAATCTTCAATCGTTCCTTCAACTGTCGGCTCGTCGACCAAATCGGCCGCCGACAGATGTTTCGCAAGAATCGCTTTAAGTTCTGCAGCGGCCCTCGCAATCATCCCCGCAGGAATTTCTTCGCAGCCGATTTCAAACAGGAGGTCCCCGGTAACTTTCGATGATTTCACTTTTCGCGGCGAACTCATTTCTGGCTCCCGACCAAGCTCAGGGGCAAGATGATTTCCCGACCGCTGCCGCAACCAAAGCTCTGCAACTCGCACGGCGAGCTTGCGCACGCGGCCAATCATCGCAGCTCGCTCGGTGACGGAGATAGCGCCTCGAGCATCGAGCAGGTTAAAGAGATGGGAGCACTTCAACGTGAGCTCGTAAGCAGCTAATAGCGGAAACCGTTCCAGCATCTTGGTCTCTGATTTCGGCCACGCGTCCAGGATCCGCTTTGCCTCTGCTTCATTCAGTTCAAATTGTTTTCGTGTCGACACGGCGTCGGCGAAGTCAAAGCTGTAAGCGGAAAGCTGCTGCTCTTCCGCCAGCCGCACTTGGCGATAGCTCGTAGTATCAGACCAGCGCACGTCGAAAACATTGTCCACGCCTTGCAAGTAAGCGGCGATGCGGTCCAGGCCGTAAGTCAGCTCCACCGAAATAGGATCCAGATTCTGCCCGCCGCTTTGCTGAAAGTAAGTGAACTGTGTGATCTCCAGTCCGTCGAGAAGCACTTGCCAGCCGATTCCCCACGCGCCCAACGTCGGAGCTTCCCAGTTGTCCTCTTCAAAGCGCACGTCGTGCTCTTTCAGATTTATGCCTATGGTCGCGAGGCTTTCTAGATAAAGATCTCTGAGCATTGTCAGGCGCGGGTTTGAGTATCACTTGAAGTTGCGTGTGCTTGTAAAGGCGGTTAGGATTTTCGCCATACCGGCCATCCGCGGGGCGGCGGCTCGGCTGCGCGTAGACCACGCGGTATGGCTCGGGTCCAAGAACCCGCAGAAAAGTTTCGGGGTGCATGGTGCCGGCGCCGACTTCGATGTCATAGGGTTGCTGTAAAATGCAATCTCGACGCGTCCAATATTCTTCAAGTTTTAGTAGAAGTTCCTGAAAGGTTAAACCTTTGCTCGCTCCCCGAGCTTTCGCCGGAAATTTCTTATCTTTGCTACGACGAACTTGTGTCTTCACGCTGGCGACTCCAGGAGTTCCCGCGCCTTGAGCTTGCGGTCGATCTGGCGTTCGATCACGTCGAGCATAACATCTGTCAATTCCCGCGCCGCGGTCGGCGAAATATCTTCTTCATTTAACCGGTCAAGCCGCACCGTGAGCATCTGCCGCGCAGCGACCAGCGCTGACACCGAAATTATTCGCAGGCCTGGCTTGCGGCACTTGCCGCAAGCGAGCGCCGAAGCGCTCCGCGAAAAATATGCCGGCTCCGCGGCAGCGAGATGCCTTCCGCACTTTGCGCAAACATCCAGAGGCGGCAGCCACCCGCCAAGCTTCACCGTCCATAACGCGAAATACGCGAGTGGCACTTCCGATTTGCCCGTGCGTTTCACGGCTTGCGCAGTCATCAAGCAGTAAACGAAAATTCGCGTCGGATGCTTCGCGATCTGGCAGCACCGCCTCCGTAACCTCGCTCAAAATCGCAAGCGCGATACCCGAAGCGTAATCGCGAAAGGCGTTGAGAAACGATTCGATCAGTTCGCACTGGTTGATGCGCACGAGCTCCCGCGTCTCCTTTTCAAAGAACCAGATACGGACGTGCGAGAGCCGCTCCAGAGTCGAACCGAACCGGCTCTTCGTTCTGCGCGCCCCGGATGCTACCCCGCGCACGCGCCCGATAGTGCGCGAGAGAAAACTAACCAACCGGTCCGCTTCTCCCAGTGGGTAGCTTTGTAAAACAATCGCTTCAGATTCGTGTAGTGGCATTCGTGTCGGTCCGCCGACAGTTCAAGTTTCGCTTTCGGAAACTGGGACAACACCCGCGCGCGCGTCGGTCGCATGCGAAACAAAAATTATTACCACAGCATTGCACCGCAAGCAATTGTAAACGACTGCGCCACGCGAGTTCTCTCTTGAAAATCGCGCATCCTCAGCTAGAGTGCTTTGCAATGTCCAGGAAACGCAATGACGCAGCAAATTGACGTCGTGGGTGTGGGGATCAACGCCACCGACACGATTATTCGGCTGCCGCACTTCCCTGCCACCGATTCGAAAGTAGAGTTGCTCTCCGCGGAGATAAAGCCCGGCGGCCAAGTGGCCACCGCGATGGTTGCATGCCGGCGCTGGGGCTTGCGTACGCGTTATATCGGAAAAATTGGAGACGACGCAGCGGGAAAATTCCAGGTTAGCGAAATGGCTCGCGAAGGCGTGCAAGCCCTTTGGATGAAGGCCGCCGATTGTTCGAGCCAGTCTTCTTTTATCCTGGTTGACGCTCGATCAGGCGAGCGCACCGTCCTTTGGCAGAGAGACCCTCGAATCGCAATCGCTCCTTCAGATTTGCGTCGCCACTGGCTGAAAGGTTGCCGCGCACTCTTGGTTGACGGCCATGACACAGCAGCCTCGACCCGAGCGGCGCGGTGGGCTCGCCAGGAAAACATCCCTGTAGTTGCTGACGTGGATAATTTGTACACGGGAGTTAAAGGTTTACTTAAGTATGTCGATTTTCCAATCACC
Organism: uncultured Acidobacteriota bacterium; assembly: GCA_963830375.1. GTDB lineage: Bacteria > Acidobacteriota > Terriglobia > Acidiferrales > UBA7541 > Palsa-295. Next base: position 71,381 of record CAWHMJ010000006.1, on the reverse strand, counting down.
TCGAAAGATTTCCCGGGGCGTCTAACCGGCGAGCGGAATTTATTGAAGTCACTTCCTAGAATCCATTCACAGTTCAAGTGTTGCTTAACTACTGCCACGCTCGGCCACCTCGGCGCAATCGCCTGGGACGGCCGTCGATTTTTTCTCTCTCCGGGTTTCAGGATTCGCGCACTCGACACAACCGGTGCCGGAGATATTTTTCACGCCGGATTCATCTATGGATTTCTTCAAGGATGGTCCGTTGAAGTAATACTTGAATTCAGCAACGCCGCAGCAGCTATTAATTGTACGGCGTCAGGTGCGCGCGGAAGAATTGCGAGTCTCGCAGAAATTGACAATTTGCGTCGCAACGGTGAGCGATCTAAGAACGCATACACTCGCAAACAGTTACTGGAAGCTTCACTGCGAGCCAATCGTCGGCCTGGAAGCAGGAACGCCTGATGATCCCGCTCAAAGACATGACGCCACGGCGCTCGGTGCCGGTGATGACGTTGCTCCTTATCGCGGCCAACGTTATCGTCTTCCTTCATCAGATATCCTTGTCGCCGGCCCAGGCCGATGCATTCGTTCGACTTTATGGGCTCGTCCCGGCAAAATTAAACCTCGCGTTGGCCGGACGGCATTACAGCTTTGCGGATGCATTGATTCCTCTCTTTACCTGCATGTTTCTTCACGGCGGCTGGCTGCACATCATTGGGAACATGTGGTTCTTGTGGATTTTCGGCGCAAAAATCGAAGAGCGTATGGGCGCCATTATCTATTTGATCTTTTATGTTGCGTGCGGGATCGCTTCCGGTGCCACCCAACTCATGTTTTCCTGGGGCTCAAATATTCCTTCAATCGGAGCGAGCGGCGCGATTTCCGCCGTCCTCGGCGCATATGTAGTCTTCTTTCCGTCTTCTCGGATTCTCACACTTATCCCCCTCTTCATTATTTGGTTCACCTGGCAGATTCCGGCAATCGTGTTTATCGGCCTGTGGTTTCTAGTGCAGTTCGTAAGCGGAATCGGCTCGCTGAACAATCCGCGAGCTGCACACCTCGGCGGAGTCGCATGGTGGGCGCATGTCGGCGGATTCTTGATGGGAATGTTGCTGGCTCGGCTAATGAAACCAATCGGTCAGCGCAACGTTTATGAGTAATGCGTCGTCGCGCCGACAGCTGAAGCAGTGGTTGAGAGAGTTACCGGAACACTGAGGCCAGCGCTTACCATTCCAGATTCCACCAGCGAGCCCAATCCACGGGGAACAATCAACGAATTAAAGCAACGCTTGAATTCTCGAAATTTATTTTGTCGCGTCGTCGTGCCGACATGCGAAGCGCCACACGAAGTGATCGTATTTATTACTGCTCCCGTCTTTCAAGGTAAAACTTGAATAGCAATTCCGGACGGCTGGCTCTTGCTCCGGTACACCTTCTCTGTGGCCTTTTTGAAATCTTCGGCCTTGGCGTCCGGGATATTCTCAAACACTTGCGGATTCCGGTCCGTCAGCGGGAACCATGAACTCTGCACTTGCACCATGATCCGGTGCCCGCGCCGGAACGTATGGTTCACATCCGGCATCGTAAAACCGACTTCTTCCACCTTCCCCGGAATGAATGCCTCCGGGTGCTCAAAGCTCTTGCGAAACTTTCCGCGCAACGGCTCACCGCGAATTAATTGCTGAAAGCCCGCCATCTTGATTGATGGAGGCGGCACATCACTGGGCGGCGTCGCATTCGCCGGCGCATCGTCCGGATAGTCGGCCGGATACACGTCGATTAGTTTGACGACCCAATCGGAATCCGTTCCAGTCGTCGAAACAAACAGCTTGGGAGATACGGGCCCCACGATTGTGACGTCTTGCTCGAGCGGCTCGGTCTGGTATACCAGCACGTCCGACCTGCTCGCAGCGAACCTTTGGTCCGCAACCATATATTCCTGCGGCACAGAAGTTGCCGGATAGCCGACAAAGGGCACAGGTTTATTGGGGTCGCTCACATACTCGTCGGCGGCTCCCGACTCTGCACTCGGCGGCTCAAACGCGAGCCCGCCGTTTTCGCGAAAGTACAGCGTTTTCGCCTGCACGTTCTTTGGCGGCCAGCTCGGATATTCGCGCCAGGTGTTTGTTCCCGTTTCGAAAACGTAAGCCACCGGCAATTTCGCATCGGTCCCGTCCTTCAAGTATTGCTCGAAGAATGGAAACAGAATGTGGCTGCGGAAAAACTGCCCAGTGTTTGCAGCAAAGCTTACGCTGCCGAGATGATTTCCGTCGTAGCGCGCCCATCCGCCGTGGACCCACGGCCCCACCACGATCCCGTTATAGATCTCCGGATTGTTATGTCCGATCGCGGCAAAGGTAGAGAACGGCCCTTGCAGATCTTCGGCATCGAACCACCCGCCGACCGTGAGCACGGCGCAATGAATGTTCTTCATGTGCGGCGCCAGATTGCGCGCCTTCCAATAATCGTCATAGGTATCGTGGGCGACCTGATCGTCCCAGAGCCAGTTCGGATCCTTAAAGTACAGAGCCTTCGCATCCGACAACGAGCCCATCTTCAAATAAAAGTCGTAGCCGTCTTGAGTGCCGTAATCGAACCGCTGCATATTCTTCGGCGGAAACGTAGGGCCCTGTTGCGGCCTGAAGAATGTGTAAAAGCCAAAATTAGCCGAAAGCATAAACGCTCCGCCGTGATAGGCGTCGTCACCCATGAAAAGATTTGTCATCGGCGCTTCAGGCGAAGCCGCTTTAATCGCCGGATGCGAGTCGATAATGCTTGCTGAAGTATAAAAGCCCGGGTAGGAAATGCCCCAGATGCCGACTTTGCCGTTGTTATTCGGTATATTTTTCAGCAGCCAATCCACCGTGTCGTACATATCGCTGCTTTCGTCCACATCATCTTTCGATTTCTTGTTGTCGATGTGCGGATTCATTTCCAGGAAATTCCCTTCCGACATGTACCGGCCGCGTACGTCTTGATAAACGAAGATGTACCCTGCGCGTTGAAACTCATCAGACGGGCCTAGCGATTTCTTGTATTGGTCCACGCCGTACGGAGCCACGCTGTACGGAGTCCGATCCACCAGGAAGGGATAGCTGCGCGAAGAATCCTTGGGGACGTAAACGGAAGTAAATAGCAGTTTCCCGTCGCGCATCGGGACGCGAAACTCGTACTTCGTGTAGTGTTCCTTTACGTTGAACTCCGGCGGTGCATCCGCGTGACCGCGGGACCAAATCGACGGCACCACGATCAGAGTCAAAGCAAGAAGAAAGTAAGACGCGCGCCGTGACATTTACTTTAGCTCCTGACACTTTAAGTTAAGCATGCAAAACCTACATTTCCAAACATCCGGCGTCAAGGGCTTTCGAGGCTTCCGCGGTCGTACCGCCGACAATTCCAGCGAAGGATGACAAATCGCTATATGCCGGAATTTAAGAAACTACTTTCGATATCGAGAATAATTCTCCGCGCCGGCGAAAAGTGATTAGAATACCGGATGAAATCCTATGGACCGGGAGCAGCCATGAAGAGCGTTCGAAAATTTAGCAGGGCGATTTCGTTGGCCATTTTTTTGTCCATGCTTCTGGCGGCCATAGCCTCCGCCCAAAATTCGGTCGAAGGCGAAGTCCAATTTGTCGGCTCCAATAAAGCTGAGAAATCCGCGGGAGTCTGGATCGACGGCCAGTACGTCGGCTACGTCGCGGAGTTGAAAGATGAGAAGAAAGTACTGCTGCTTCCCGGACAGCACGAGATCTCCGTGCGCCAGACGGGCTATCTCGACATGACCCAGACGTACGTCGTGGAGCCTGCGAAGAAGCTGACCATCACGGTAAAATTGGACAAAGATCCCAACGCCCAGTACTCGGCGGTTACTTCCGAAGTGAAGCTCAAGGTCACGCCGGAGCGCGCCGCTGTCTTCGTGGACGGCAATTTCGCCGGATACGTACACCAGTTTAGCGGGATGGGGCGAGGCATGCTCGTAAGCCCCGGTGCGCACCACATAAAAATCGCTTTGGCCGGATATCAGGAATTCGACACGGATGTGCATCTCCTGCCCAAGCAGAAAATTACGATCAAGACTGACTTGGTCGCGGGCAGCATCACGCAGGCGCCTCCGGCGATTAAACAAAACTAGCATTCTTTTAAGTCGACTTGCCGACAACTGAAGTGAAAATTCACGCTAAGATTTTCCGGATCTGGAAGTTTGCAGGGATTCCTATTTAAAGTAACAGTTGAAGTAAAATTACTGCGCGCCGGCTTTCGTTACAGAATTCGCCAGCCACTCTCCAATCTCGCGCGTCCCCATTGTTCCGCCAAGTTCCGCCGGTGTCTTGCCTTCGCGCAGCGCCCCGCGAATCGCCGCATCAATCGCCTTTGCCTCCCGCTTCCAGCCCAGATACTCGAACATCATCGCTACAGTCAAGACTGAACCCATCGGATTAGCTGTATTTTTCCCAGCGATTGCCGGGGCCGAACCGTGGACAGGCTCGAATAGCGACACTTGACCCGGATGAATGTTTCCCGATGGCGCCAGTCCCAATCCTCCGGCAAGCTGCGCGCCTAGGTCGCTCGCGATATCACCGAAAAGATTGCACGTCACGATCACGTCGAACTGCGAGGGGTCGCGCACCATTTGCATTAAGAGATTGTCAATATACTGGTGGCTGGCTTCGATCTCGGGGAATTCCACCCGCACTTGCTTGAACACCCGCTGCCAGAGGTCATGCCCGAATGTTAGCGCGTTTGATTTATCGCTCATGCACACGCGTTTCAGCTTGCGGGCCTTCGCGTACTCAAAAGCGTATCGGATGATGCGTTCGACGCCCTTGCGCGTATTCATATCTTCCTGCACCGCAATTTCGTCTGCAGTTCCCTTCTTGAAATTTCCGCCCATTCCAACGTAGAGGCCTTCGGTGTTCTCGCGGAACACCATGAAGTTAATGTCTTTTTCACTGCGGTCTTTTAGCGGCGTGAAGCGCTTGTCAAACAACACGCACGGACGCGCGTTGACGTAAAGATCCAGCTTGAATCGCAAACCAAGAAGAATATCCGCCGCGTGCACGTTCGTCGGCACGCGCGGGTCGCCCATGGCGCCCAGCAGAATCGCGTCGAAGTCGCGGTGAAACATTTCCACCGCGCCGGCCGGCAGGGTTGTGCCGTCGCGCAGATACCGATCCGCGCCCCAATCGAACTCGGTCACTTCGACTTCGCGGCCGCCTGCGGCCGCAGCCGATTTCATTACGTTAACCGCTGCCGGGATAACCTCTTTCCCGATGCCATCGCCGGGAATTACTGCGATCCGCTTCTTGGTGGAAGGAGATGGATTTGTTTCCGTCATAGTTCGGCAAACTAGCACGCGACTTAGGTGCTGTCAACGCGGGCAGGAAATTGCAAGAACGGCGTACTCGGGCCCAGCCTACATCCTTAGCGGGGCCCAAGCGCGCGGAAATTTCAGCCAAACTCGAGCGGAGTTCAATACTGGAAGCCCTTCCTAGTCGGGCCAGCGATCGTCATGGTTCCAGTTTGCCTCGGTGTGCCACTGATGATCTCTTCCATCCCACCATTGATGATAAGCGTTCCAGCAATGCTCGCGCTCCGAACGAAGTTCATGCCAACGGTCTCGCGCTTCCGGACTCTTCGCACCGTGTTTGGCCACCGCATTGTTGAGCCTAACTTCGGCCTTTTCTATGCGCTGCCGGCATTTGTCTCTTTCGTCGGCGTGAGCGCGGGGTGCCACAACAAAAAACAAAAACGCGCTCATCGTCACGAAGGCAGCCAGAGTTTGAATTAAACTTCGACGGTTGTTCCAACTCTCATTTGTTTTCAAGAATTCCTCCTTAGGTTTCGCATAAAGCGAGAACGTTGATGGGTCTAGACACTTTACGCGGCAAATCCTACGCTGCCAATCGCGTTAGCGGAATACGGCGATTCCTGTAGGTTCTCTACTCGTCAACCCGCCAAATTAGTTGCTTGGAAACCAGCCGCCGGAGGGGAATAACAAATCAGTTGAATCGCAAACACTCAGGATTTCCGCTTCTTCGAACCACTAGCCTTTCCTTTCTTGCCGTAGCGCAGAACCAGAAATACGACGGCGGCGATAGCCGCAACGGCCGCGACTGCCAACACGGCCGGGTGGCCATGGTGCCGCATGAAGGAAATGATGTCGTGGCCATAACGCGCTGCCAACAGAGACAGGATGCTGTACCTTACAATTCGCCCCAAGGTGAGCGCCGCGAGGAATTTGTTCAGAGGATATTTGGTCGCACCGGCCGCAAGGACAAACGGGATCATCGGCATGGGCGGCGGCAACAGTGCTGGAATAGCGATCGCGCCGAATCCCCAGCGCTCAAACGCTTTTGTCACCTTGGCCATGTTCTTATGCGACAGCCTGCGCTCGATCGTTTCCTTCCCTCCCTTCAGCGCAAGCCGGTACGTGAGATAGTTTCCGATCACCGAACCCAAAGTGGCCATGAAAGCATAGAAAATCCACCAATCAGGCTGCTTGGCAGCCAGCACGATCGTAAGCACATCCATACTGCCGGGAAGCGGAATGCACCGAGGCATCCAACACACCCAGCGGAATCAGGCCGAGTGCGCCTAAGTGATAAATCCAATGGGACACTCTTTTGGCGGCTTGAAGAGTCAAAAGCGAGATTGCAACGTGAGTGTCCATTTCTCTTAGAAGCGCCATATTCGCACGCGTCACGCGCAAAGCCATACACCTTTCTATTTCGGATGGCGCGCCAACGGGATATTCACCCCGGAAAAAGTACTATTGCAGGATTCAAACCGCAGGTTTAACCTCGAATCGTCAAATCCATCATCGTCCAAGGAGGCTGAGTGTGCCGCAGCAACTTGGGAGACATCGGCGCAGCAAACGTTTAGGCCTGTCTATACCGGTTCGAGTTTACGGACGCACCGTGGCCAACCGGCCATTCCGGGCAACCACGGAAACAAATGCCGTCAGCGTCCACGGCGGACTCTTGCCACTGAATGTGAAAGTAAAACGGGGACAGACGCTTCTGCTCGTGAATGTTGTAACGGAAGAAGAACGGGAATGCCGCGTGGTTTACGTCAAATCCAATCTCTGGAGCAGAAAAGTCGGCGTCGAATTTACAAGTATTAAGGGCGATTTCTGGCATGTGTACAGCGCTCAAGTCGGCGTGAAGCACCGCCGGGATGGCGACTCATGAAGCAGGATTCAGCCGGGAACGCACCTAAGCGCCGGCACCGGATCAAATACGAAGGGCCTCGCATCGTCGCCGATGTCGAGGCCCTTTTTCCTTACCAAAGTCCAAACTTACGATATTGATGTAGGCTTTTCCGACGTTACCTGCATTCGCGGCGATGGCTGCGGAGCAGGCGGGTTCGTGGCCGGTGCGGGACTGTTCTGATTGCTCCTAGGTGCGCCGGCCGTATTGGTATTCGAACGCGGCGCGGAATATGAGCTATCCGGGTTCGGCTTCAACGAGAATTTCACACCGCGCTTCGCGTTTTCATTCACCGTGCGCTGCAAGTCCACCTGGTTCATGTCCACGCTGCTTTCTCCGGCATAGCTTACGCTGTAGTGCAGTTTGCCGTCCGCTAGCCAGTAGTCGCTCGCTGCGTAGGTGGTTCCGTCGTTGAGATAGATCAGCACCGTTGGCGTAGTCGCTGCCACGTTACCGGTTACCGGGTTCGGGTTACCCGATCCCTGATCCGGATACGGTAGATCGCTTTGCGCGTACTGATCGGCGCCCGAATTATTCGTATTATTGTTCGCGTTGTACCCCGAATCATTGTTATAGGTCATGTTCGAACCGTACGACGGGGAATCGTCGTACCCGCCATAACCTCCCCAATATGGGTAGGCACCGTACGCGTATGGATAGTACGGATACCCCCATCCCCACCATGGATTCCAGCCCCAGCCGAAGCCAAGGCCCCATCCCCAACCCCAGCCAAAGCCGCCACATCCCCAGCATCCGCCGAATCCAAAGCCACGGCCGAAGCCGAACCCGGGTCTGAAACCGAACCCGGGTCGGAAACCGAACCCAGGTCTGAATCCATTTCCAAATCCGCGACCTCCGAATGAAGACCCGAAGGCGGCGCGACCAGCGAACGACGACCCAAAAGCTCCGTGGCTACCGAATGACGAGCCAACATGAGCGTTTAGCGGGCCGCCTAGCCTTGTACCAGAAACCACGGACGAACTCGCACCGAATCGACTTGAAGACCCGAACGTAGATCTGCTGGAACCCGCCGTCATGCTCGATGATCGCGTAGCCGAACTCGTTGTCCCGCTTCGGCTATTTCCACCGACGGCTGGTCGAGCACCTGCTGATGCCGATCCTGTATTGCGAGAAAATGTTGATGGCGCGGCTGAGCCACGATTCACCGCCGCTGTGTTTCCGGTGCCGCGGTTACCCGTGTTTCCAGCGTTGCCGGAATTCCGCGCCGACATAGAAGAGCCGGAACGACCTTGCGCTGCCCCTGCCGAAGATCTGCCGCCGTATGTACCGTAAGATCGTCCGCCATATGCGTAGCTGCGATTCCCATTAGTTCCCGGCCTCGAAAATGAGCGCGGAGCTGCTCCGCTGGAACGCCCGTAAGATCGTCCGCCGCCGCCGCTATAACTCGGGTGCCCCCCTCCGCCGCCGTAATGCGCGCCACCGCCGCCGCCGTGGAACCCACCGCCGCCGCCTCCGTGGAAACCACCGCCCCCACCTCCGCCTCCATGTCCACCACCACCATGTTGAGCGAATGCAGGTGCCGGAACGCAAGCGATTGCCAAGGCGGCGCTTAGCGCGAAGATCAATTTCAACAAATTGGAGTTTTTCATTTTGATCCCCTTGCCAACTTAAGACCTACAGCCCGATGTCCATTCACCGTCATACCATATTTGATTCGTTACGTGCACGACAGGTTGCAGCCGTTTAAGTCTCGCATTTGCCGCATCTCTGCGCCTAGAAAGGTCCTTACACCCCATCCAACACCATCGCGCCAATAAAGTTTCGAACTTTTTGCGCTCCTTTACAGCCCCTGGCCCCGGCACCCTCTTGGCTTCTACTTCAATCGAATCCCGTGCAGCAGGCGGGCGAAGTCAGCCTTGTTGTTTGATGCCGCAGATGCGGTCGCAAACGCCACGTGTAGCAGCGAAGTATTTCGTGCGCTATCAGCTACAAACGGAAACGGGCTGGGCGCGCCGATGGCCCAAAAGAAATCGGAGCGGCTTCCCTGAAGGCTTTCAGGCAGATTATAGTGCGCCGGCGCCGCTCGGCCGATTTGCCCCTCCCTCTGCGCCTCAAAAGAAAAGAAAGTAATTCCCGAGATATCAGCTTGCTCCATGGGCGCCAGATAAAAATCGCGTATCACTCCGTACGCCCGCGGGCCGCTGTTCGTCTGCGCGAACGTAATTCCTGAGCTCACCTGAGCGGAGTAAAACCCCAAAAGCGTTTGCGCATGCGGGCAAACATAAGTCACCCGCATGACCGGCGGCGCATCTTCCGAACTGGGCGTCATCGTAGCGTCGGTATAGTTTTGCAGCGCGTTGTCCATACAATCGTGCGAGGGCGGAAACAAAAAATAGAAAATCAGATCGAGGACGCTCATTCCCGAGCCGCTGGGTGCGTGCATTTGCGCATCGAGCCAGTACGAATCGTGGCCAATCAGAGGATTATCCGAAAGCCCCAGGAGCAGCACCGCAGACTGCTTTTCATTCGTAAGCATGACGACTTGCGAGAAATGAAAAGGCGGAGCGTAAGGCGCTAACAAACCGGTCGAAGGATCTTCGTCGGCATCCATCGCATGCCAGCTCGTGGGTAGCTCAACAGAAATGTTGCTGGAAAGCGAGAAGGATTGCGTCGCTTCCGCAGGAGGCTGTTGTACTTGGGATGTTTGCCCCAGGGTTCCGAGCGCCGCGAGCGCGGCAACCACCATCCAGCCGGAATGCGTTCCGTACCTCACACCGAGAGTCTAACACCAGAACCGAATCCCACGTATTCGCGCGATAGGCTCGACGCAACTCTAGTAACGATGGCACATGCTGTCCAGCTAGCTTCAACCTATGCCGTCCCGCGCTCCGCCAAATAAACTCCGAGAAGCACGAGAGCCGTGCCCAGAAGCAAATTGCGCGTCGGGTGATCGTTGAGAAAGGCCACCGAAAGCAATATCACCGCAACCGGTTGGAAATAACTGATCGCCGCCACCCGCGAAGCGGTCATATATCGGAGCACCCAGTAAAAAAGCGTATAAGCCGCTACAGAACTTGCTGCCGCCATGTAAATCATCCCCAGCCATCCCGGCCATCCTACCGCACGCCAATCAAGATGCATTCCCTGCCGAACCGTTAACGGCAGCAGCATAATCGCCGCCGCCACGCAATTAAATGTGTTCATGGCTATCGCGTCATATTGCCCCGCGACTTTTTTGCCTAACACGGTGTAGAGCGCGAATCCCATCGTCCCGCCGAGCGTAATCAGATCGCCCACCAGAAACGGCGAGTGCACCGGCGAGCCGTTCTCCGCCTCCAGCAGGAAAACTCCAGCGAACGCTACCGCCATTCCCAGTATTTTTGCGGCGAGTGACGGCCTCCAGCTTCATGATGCGAGCCAGTAACAGAATGATGATCGGGCCAACCGCGATGATCACCGCGGAATGATCGGACGTGGTGTAGTTCAGTCCGACGGTAAAAAGTCCCTGGTTGACCACCACTCCCCAAAATCCTAAGGTAAGCGAACGGCCAAAGATCTCGCAGCCGAAGCGCCGCGCGCTGTTTCCGCGAGAAATAAATCGGCAGCATGATGATTGCGGCCAGCTCGATCCGAAAACACGCCAGCGAAATTGGGTCCATGTGTCGCAGCGCGATTTTCCCGGCAATGTAATTGAAGGACCAAAGAAGCAGCATCAGGGCGAGCGTCAACGCCAGCACAACAGAACTCGGACGTTTGAAAGCGGAATTAGACGGCGTGGTGAAACCGGACGCGGCCGTTTCAGTGGAAGTTGAGTTCAATTTCTACTCGAGCACTTCCACGCGGCGTGTCAGCGAATCAATGCGATCGATGCGCGGCTTGTAACCGATGCCCGGCGCGGACGGAACGCGAATCGTCCCTTGTCGCGTCACCTCGACTTCCGGCTCGATGATATCTTCGTCCCAATACCGCCGGCTCGCCGATACATCACCCGGCAACGTGAAATTCGCGAGCGTTGACATGGCGATGTTGTGCGCGCGCCCGATTCCTGATTCCAGCATGCCCCCGCACCAAACCGGAATTGATTTCGCCTGGCAAAGATCGTGGATGCGGCGCGCCGCTGTGTGCCCGCCCACGCGTCCCAGCTTGATGTTGATGATCCGGCATGCGCCGATCTCGATTGCAGCGCGCGCGTGTTCGATATCGTGGATGCATTCATCCAGACATATCGGTGTCTCGAGCTGGCGCTGAAGCTGCGCGTGCGAGTAAATGTCATCCCACCCGAGCGGCTGCTCGATCATGATCAGGTAAAAGGCATCCAGTTGTTTCAGCAGCGGCGCATCCTCCAGCCGGTACGCGGAGTTGGCATCAACCATCAGCCGAATGCGCGGAAAGCGCTCGCGCAGCGCGCGCGCAGGTTCCACATCCATCCCCGGTTTGATTTTAATTTTGATGCGCTGGTAACCCGCCGCAAGCTCCTTTTCAACTTTGGCGATGAGTGCTTCGATCGTTGGCTGGATGCCGATGGACACTCCACAAGGGATTTCCTCGCGCACTCCGCCCAGGAGTTTGGCCAGCGGAAGGTTTTTTTGTTTCGCTTCAGCGTCCCAGATCGCGGTTTCGAGTCCGCCCTTCGCCATATTGTGCCCGCGAACGCGCGCAAGCAGATCCCAAACTTCCGATGCGCTTCTGAATTCCTTGCCCTTCAGTATCGGCCACAGAAAGTCGCGAATAATGTGCCACGCCGTCTCCACTGTTTCGTACGAGTAGTAAGGGTCTTCCCCCGCCGTGGATTCTCCCCACCCGGCCACGCCGTCCACATCTGTTTCAACCAACAGAATCCGCCGAAGCGAGGTTTGGCCAAAGCTGGTTTCAAACGGAGCGATCAGCGGAAGATGGATTTCCCGCAGCGTAATTTTCTTGAGCTTCATTTTAAGAGTTTCTCAGTCCTCGAATTCTTCCGGACGGTATTCCGGCAGGCGCAGCCCGCCAATCGAACCGGCTGGCTCGAGAATATAGTCGGTGGTATCGCCGCGGGCTTCGATCCCAGTAGCCACATATCCCGCATGAAAATGTTTTTGGAATGATTCGCGAGCTTCTTTTTGGCTGCGCGCTCCCGCCGTCGAGTCCCTGGACTTGAGATCGCTGATGTGCGTGGGAAGAGAAATTCGCTCGATGGCTTCGCCACTCGCGCACGGACTATCCGCCAGAATTCCGCGCACTCTGTCCGAATCAAGCCACCATTCAGCGACAAGCCGGTCGGTAGGCAGTCCGGCGTGAAGTGGACTCGCGGTTATGCCATAACAATTCGGAATGTATCGCCGGACGATTGCACCCAGCCGCGTGAGATTGAATCGCGCGTTCTTCAACTCCAGCGGATCGAACGTCCATTCAACCAGCGGCACGCCATTCTTCAAAGCGTCCACCCGTTGGAACAGTTTAAGTTGCCGTCCAACTCCGCGATTCTGATATTCCGGCAGCACGGCAGTCATGTGCGAATGCAGGAACGGCTTCCCTCCGCGCGTGCCGGCCAGCGCCATCGTAAAGCCAATCATCCTCCCGCGGTCGAACGCGCCAAGTATCTGTCCGCCCGTGTGGTGCGCCACCACAAAAATTGCTGAGGGCACCGCGATATGCTCGCCCCAGGTAAGGAGCTCGAGCTTCACGCACTCCTCATACTCAGCCAGCGACTCACAATGCCGGACCTCGATCTCGCCCGGTACGGTCGCTGGATGTTTCGCCGAAGCGTTCATCACGTGTTCGCCACCTTTGCAATACTCGGCGTCTTCACAGCTCCCGTGTCCTCGGCCAACTTCGCGGAATTCCACAGTTCCTCTTTGCGATCGCGCGGCAGGTCCGCAAAGCGTTGGCCTTCCGCTGTTGCAGCAGCTTCCATTTGCCTCAAAGCGCCGCTTAAATTTCCGATTAGCTTTCTTCAGCGCCAGTTCCGGATCGACACCCAGGAACCGCGCGATGTTGACCGCTGCAAATAGAAGGTCGCCAAGTTCTTCCTCCACGCGCGGTACAGCCGCGGCGGAAACGGCCTCTTGCGCCGCGGCGCCAAAACCCGGCGGGTTCGGCAGAAGAGCTTCCAGCTCTCGTTTCTCTTCGTCAAATTTGTCGAAAATGTCAGAGACCTTGTCCCAGTCGAAGCCGATGTGCGAAGCGCGGCGCGTAAGCTGGTAGGCCTCCAGTACGGCGGGAAGAGACCGCGGAATGCCCGCCAGTATAGACGCTGCCGGATCGTTCGGGTCCTGCGACTTCCCTTGCTTGCCGTGCGATTGCGCGCGTTCTTCTGCTTTAATCTGCTCCCAATTCTTCAAAACCTCCGAAGAATTCTTCGCCTTCACCTTGCCGAAAACGTGCGGATGTCTCCGCACCATCTTCGTATGAACTGATTCGATCACGTCGGATATGGTGAAACGTCCCGTTTCTTCGGCGAGAATCGAGTGGAAGACAATTTGCAGAAGCAAGTCGCCAAGCTCGGAAGAAAACTCTCGCGAATCGCCCTTTTCCATTGCGTCTAAAACTTCATAGGTCTCTTCAATCAGGAATTTTCGCAGCGATTCGTGCGTCTGTTCGCGATCCCAAGGACAGCCTTGCGGCGCGCGCAGTCGAGCCTGCAGCGCCACGAGTTTCTCGAACCACTTTCCGGCGAGCTTATCGCGCTCACTTCGGGGAATGCGGACTCCTGCGGCATCCTGATGCTTGGCGTGGACTTTCGATGTAATCGCGAGCTAGATTGCGCGCTAGCTTTGGCACGCGGCTTGGAAGCAATTGTTTTGCGCGGAGGCAAGAGCATCCCGTTCTGCGTCGCTGAAGGGATAATCTACAAGGAAGACCGCCGAGTGACAAGCGGGGAGTGAGAACAGCGAACGACACAGTGCCATGCTCCGATTTTCGTCAGGGCACGGCTTTAGTCGTGCCGTAAACGGGTAATATCAGTGCGGCTTTAGCCGCTGAGGGACCAAATTCTGTAGCTCTCGGTCAAACTCTTAGAGCACCAAACTGAGCGCGTTGCCGCGCTCTGCTCGAATCCCGACAAATCACAAATGCCCAAAACGCCTGCCAATCACTCCGGCTTAGCCAAACCATGCGCCATGGCATCGTCGATCAGAGCCTTCATTTGACGCGAAGCTTCTTGAAAATCTTCCTCCTGCTGGCGGCCCAATTCGCCCTGCATGTTCTCCGAGCTTGCCTTGCTGTTCGCCCAGCGCCCCCTGCTTATCGCCAAGCTTCCCTTGTTCATCGCCTGCTTTGGACTGGAGATCCCCGAGCTTGCTCTGTAGTTCGCCGATCTCGCCCTGAATGCGGCCAAGATCCTCTTGAGAGCCGCTTGCGCCCAGCGCTCTTCAGCTCGGCTTCGAGCTTATGCAGGTCTTCCGTCATATCGGGAATCTGAACATGAACTTCCTCCTGCTCTTTGCCCAACGCTTCCTGTTTTTCGCCAAGAGCTTCCTGCTGCTTGCCGAGCTCTTCCTGCTTTTTGTCCAGCTCTTGAACCGCGGCGAAAAAATCCTTCGCGCGCTTGATCGTAGCCGGGTCTCGAATCACGTAGGACTTGCCGTCGCGCCGAAACCAGATGAAGTCCCCGGAAAGTTTCTCCTGCAGAAATTCGACGAATTCCGACGGGTGATCCGTGCCGTAGCTTTCGCTATCGCCGGAAACACTTATGTACGTGTTCCCCGATGAAATCACAAATTGACGCCCTTCCCGGCTCGCCGCTCATCACCAGCACTGTGGAACCTCGACTGCGAAGATTGTGTCAGAACGACTTGCAGAGGCGCGAGGACGCGAACCTTCACCGGATTCACAATCGCCACGGGCGCACATCGCGTCAGCGGAAACCGCAACCGACACCTTCGGCGTCACAGCGGTCCTAACCACTACCCTTGCTACCGGTGCAGGCGCAGCCACCGGTGTGTCCAGCGTAACCGACACCCTGGGAGCTACCGGCGTCGTGACAACCACTCTGCTCACCGGGTCCACTGTGACCACCGGCGCGGGCGAAGCCACCGGCGCGGGCGCCGAAGCCGGAGCGGTAGGTGCCTGAGCGGGAGGCGCCGGTGCTTGCTCCTGCATCGAACCGTACTCAGACGAACTGAAGTTGTAAACTCCCGGCCGCATCGCCGCCGCCACATACACCACCGGAACCGCACACATCACCAGAACCACTACAACGGATTTTTTCAATTGCATGGCGACACTCCCTTTCCATTCGAGAATTCGGTCCAGTCGTTTTTCTGCCTGCCCTGCCGTAGCCATCGCAACTCCCTGCCACCACGCGCGCCCCGGACTCGCTTCGAGTTCCGCGAAAAAGCCAAGCAGCGTTTCGGCGTAACGCGTGCGGTCTGCCCCCGCGGCAAGCGCAGCTTCATCGCTGGCCTCTTCCGCAAGTTCCGCCAGGCAGCCGGTGAGATACCAGCTGAGCGGGCTGAACCAAAACAAGGCACGGTGCAGAAGCGACAATCGGTCGAAGAATGCGTCGCGCCTCGCAACGTGCGAAACCTCATGCGAGATAACCGCATCCAGCTCGGCTTCATCCCAGTCGCGCCATCCCGAAGGAAGCAGATATCGCGGGACGCACCACGCCGAAAGTCACCGGCACGGAAAGCAGTTCGGACTCGGCCAGGCGCGGAACGCGTCTGATTCCCAAAGCTCGTGCGCGCGATGAAAGCAGCGCCAGCGCCCGTGGATCGTGAACGCGCTGCGCCGCGCGTTCGAGACGCGCACTGAAAATTAGTCCAATCGCAAAACGAACCAGAAATCCCAGCGTGACCAAGAGATAGGCTATCGCCGCGATCGCGATCCACGGCATCGCGGCAAGTTGCGACTTGGCCCAAGCTGCCGCGCGCGCTAGTGAAAATCCGATTTCGCTCCGCTGTAAATCCGATCCGGCTTCCTTGGGAGCCGCAGCTACCGGTTCCACCGGTTAGACCACGGCTTTCCGGAAGGGTGTTGGCGAAAGAATGCGAGACGTGACGCTCGCTGGAATTTCGCGCAATTTCCGCAGCTCGCGCCGGCTCGCCCGCATTATTGTTCGTCACCGCATCTACCGCACGATACGCAGAGCGAAGCTCCTCGACGCGCTGCCCCACTTGCGCCGGCAATCTAAACGTAAGCGCCGGCAAAAAAAGCCCCAAGAATGGCATCATCAGCGCGACGCACAGCACCGCTCTCCACACATTGAGCCGCAGCGCAACGCTCCTCACGCGTGAAACTTTGAGTCCGACACCGGCAATGCAGCCCAGCACAAACGAACGAGCCGCGGCGTCAGCGAGGTGGGTTAGAAAGCCCGCCGTCGCGTGAGGTATCGAAGAAAGGATCATGGCTTCGCTTCCTTCCGCTGGCTGATCTTGTGCGCCAGTCGTTCGAGTTGCTTGCGGTCGAGCACCGCGTTATCCACCATTCCAATCACCAGCTCCTCGGCGGAACCTCCGCAAAAGCGGTCAATGATGCTCTTCACCGCCCGCACGGCGACGTTCTGCCGCAGCTCGGCGGCGCGATAGATGAAAGTGCGCCCGCTGATTTCGTGCGTCACGTAGCCCTTTTGTTCCAGCCGACGCAGAACCGTGCGAATGGTTGATTCCTTCATGGGTCGCCGCGCCGCCAGGGCTTCCCGGCAGGCCTCGGCGGATACCGGCCCGTTCGACCAAACGTAATCCATCACCATCTGTTCGACTTCCCCGATGTTCTTGGGACGCGGATTGTGTGTGTTCTTCATTGTAGCGTTACAACTTGTAACGTATGTAAGACGCCCTGTCAAGAAAAAAGTGAGCAAGCGTGAAGTTTGACGCTAGAGGAGTAAAACAGTCACCTGCGAAAACCGATCAGCCCACCCCGGGAACGCCAATCTCCCGATTGGCGTCGACTCAGGCCTGAGGCCTCCATAGCCTGTCGTCAGAAGCCCGAAGCGGTCGCTCGGGGTTGGATAACGCTGCCCGCGAACCGTCGTCAGGGCACGGCTTTAGCCGTGCCGTCAAAGACGCAAGAGCCGAAGGGGTTTTAACCCCTGAGGCCTTCAATGAACTGAATCAGAAGCCCGAAGCGGTCGCTCGGGGCTGGATGACCGTGTCCGCAAACCTCTCCATCTCTTCCATCTGCGGACTGAACTGAAGCAGCAGCAAATCCACTCCCGCGTCCTCGAATTCCCCGACGCGATCCGCAACCTGCTGCGGCGTCCCGACCAACCCCGAGCGCAAGCCTCGATTCGAGACGGAGTAATCTTCCAGCGACACGCGCTGTTCGAGCTGCGTATTGGCCAGCCAATCCTGATAATTCTGATACCCCGCGGCGTTCTGCTTCACGTCCGTAATCCGCGCGAGTTCCTGCTGCGCCTCGCGCTCCGTCTCACGCACGATCGAGTACGCCGCCACGCCAAACTGCATCCGCGGTAACCCTTTGCGCTCGCGCCGCTCGGACAAGTCCCGAATCTTTACCGCCACTCGCTCCGGCGAATCACCGTGCATCACGTACGCATCGCACTTCTGCGAAATCAGTTCCTTGGCAGTTTCAGATTCCCCGCCCGCATAGATCGTCGGACGCGGCTTGGAGACCGGCTTCGGCTGCAGCACGAGATCTTGCACCGAATAGTATTTCCCGGAATAGGAGAAGTGGTCCTCCTTCCAGGCTTTGTCCACCACATCCAGCCATTCCGACGTCCGCGCGTAGCGATCGTCGTGCTGATCGAAATGCACGCCGTATTTTTTCGCTTCCTCCGCCCACCAGGAAGAAACGACGTTCAACGAAACTCTCCCGCCGCTGATCTGATCGATATTCGCAGCCTGCTTGGCCAGCAATGCCGGAAGATGAAACGTAGGCCGCACAGCCACCATCAGCTCAAGCGTTTCGGTAACGGCAGCCAGCGCCGCCGCTGTGGACCACGCGTCCAGCGACGGAGCGTCCACTCCCTTAATGTCATTCAGATTCAGTTCCGCGATCAGCGTAATATCGAACCCGATTTTTTCGCTGCGCCGCGCCAGCCTCGAGACGTAGTCCCAGGTCGGCTGCATTTTTTCGTCTTCCACATTGCGCAGCCACCCGCCGAAAATCGGAAGCCAATACCCGTAGCGCATCAGCGCCTCTCCTGAACTAAGTAGTCAACCAGCCGCTCAAAGGGATCGAATCCGATCACACGAGGCCCGTCGGAAACGAAATTCGAAAGCGCGTTGATGTCGTAGTAATAAAGTTGGCCGTCGCGATCGTCGATAATGTACTCGGCCCCGCCCACTTCGATCGTCGTCTCGCGGAAAATCCGCTCCACATCCGCAATCACCTGCGCAGGCGGCGTATAGGCCTCCAGGCGCAAGCCCGTCTTCGGCCCTTCCACCACGCAGACTGTCTTAATATCCGCGCCGTCGTTGGTCTTGCAGATGTCCATCGGGCAAAGATCAAAAGTTTCGCCGGAAGTGAATACCTTGATTCCATAGAGATATTTGTAACCGATGGTCTCCACGCGTGTAATGTGCCCGCCGCGCGCCGGAATAAATTCTTGGACGATCCCGGTTGAATCGAGTCCCAGCGCGATTCCGTTCTTCGCCGCCGCTTCCAATTGTTCCGGAGTGTCAAACCGAACGATTCCCACCCCGCTTCCTCCAATATTGGGTTTGATGATTACAGGAAACCGCATGCCTCGCGCAGCCTCCGGAGCTTGACTCGCATGATTGATCACCACCGAGCGCGGATACGGCAGCCCCAACGACTGCAGCAACGAAAGCTGAAGCGCCTTGGAAGTCTCGTTGCGAAACGCCTGGCTGCCATTCACCACTCGCGTTCCCAGCCGTTCGAGATGCGCCAGGTAATTAAGCGTGTAAAAAATTGCGTGCGCATTTCCGCGAGTCCATGCCGACGGGCTCATGCGGTTGAAAATCAGCCCGTAGTGCTGGTTCCCATTTGGCCGCAAGTCGAAATGGCTTCGAGCCGCGTCCAACCGCACGTACGGAATGCCGCGGCGATCCAGTTCTGCAAATACCGGCACAAACCATCGCGGATGCTCGTAATAAATCCCTATCGGGTTCACAGACGATGACACTTTTACCTCCGCAGACTCTTCGACGCGGGCTTGGGGCCATTGGCCCCCTATCGCTGCCTCCTATAATAGACCATCCAAAGTCGAAATATGCTTGGATGCTAAAGTGTCTGAATAGTTTCTGCTTTGCTCGAGCTGCTATCGATTCATCCGGGCGGCGTCGCTTGTCGCCAGGAGTGAGCGGGTGTTAAACTAGAGCGAAATTATTCGAGCAAGCCTAAGGACACGCCTTGGCGGACCACAAAAAAGAAGAAACCTTTAAAGTCATAGACCGGCGCCACTTCACCGAAGAAGGCAATCTGCGCCCCGAAGTCGTCGAGCTGGAACGTCGCGAAGAAGAAGCCGCAGCCAAAGAGGCCGCCGCGAAGAAGGCCGCGAATCCTCCGGCCAAACCCGCTGCGAACGCGCCGAATCCCACGACCAAATCCGGCGCGAATCCAACCGCAAAAGCTTCTGCAGCCGCCGCCTCGGAGTACGACCTCGGCAGTGCAGAACACCGCTCTGCCGCCAAGGATAGTTCTGGCTCGGGTCTAATAGCTCCGGGCGCGTCGGGAGATTTGGTATCGTCAGATTCTGGCGATGCGTCGCCCGCGGAGCAAAGCCACTCGTCGCGCAGCTTTCAAATGCTGGTGGACTTCCTCACGCGTAATGCCGCCGCCATGCTCGGTGGCATGGCAGACCCCCAAACCGGCCGCCCTTTCGTCGACCTCGAAGGCGCCCGCGAAGTGATCGACATGCTCGACGCTCTCCGCGAAAAGACCCGCGGCAATTTGTCCAAAGAAGACGACCAACTTCTCATCGAGGTTTTGGGAAGTTTGAAACTGACGTTCATGGAGATCTCGAAAGCAGCCGCCGAAGCCATGGCAAAAAAGGCCAAAGCGAAATAGACAATATCGTGCACTGCCGTTCGTGTTGACCGGCTACAAGAAGCACCTGGAATGCAATATTTTTCAGTGACGAATCGAAACCGGTTTTTGCCATTCACTCCGAAATGCCCATTTTGCAACTCACTGTTCTAGGATCCGGCACCTCCATGGGCGTCCCCACGCTCGCTTGCCACTGCGCCGTCTGCGAATCGGCTGACCCGCGCGACAAGCGCACCCGGCCCTCGGTGCTTCTCGCATACAACGGCCGCAACGTCGTCATCGACACCACGCCCGACTTCCGCTTTCAAGCCATGCGCGAAAAACTGGACAGACTGGACGCCGTCCTCTACACCCACGGCCACGCCGACCACATTCTAGGCCTCGACGACATTCGCCCTTATAACCTGAAGCAGCGCGGCCTCGTTCCGCTTTACTCCTCGCTGGAAACGCAAGCCACGTTGCGCAAGCAATTCGCTTACATCTTCGACGACGCTCCAACAGTCAGTTCCATGCCCGGTGTGGAAATGCACACGATCGACGGCCCCTTTGAACTCTTCGGCCTGAAAATAATTCCCGTCCCGGCGAATCATGGCCCCACATCCGTTCTCGGCTTTCGCTTCGGCAATGCCGCATATCTCACCGATTTCAGTTCCGTGCCGGAAAGCTCGAAAGACCTCCTGCGCGGACTCGATGATTTTATTCTGGACGCTTTGCGCTACACTCCGCATCCCATGCATTCCAACGTGGAGCAATCGCTAGCCCTGGTGAACGAGCTGAAACCGAAGCGCGCCTGGTTCACGCATATCTGTCACGATCTCGGCCACGAAGCAAGCCAACGCGAAATTGCCAAAGGGAGTGCAATTGTCCTTCGACGGCCTGAAATTCGAGGTGCAAGTCTGATGCTCCCCGATGAACTGAAACACCGCATGCGCCTCGCACCCACTCTGCGCCTGGATATCGCCTATTCGGCCGAAGGCTGGATCGAACGCTTCGGCAACTCGCGCAAGCGCACAGTCGTGACCATCGGTAATTTTGACGGCGTGCACCTGGGCCATCAAAAGATTCTCAGCGGCGTGGTGGAACGTGCTCACGCGAACGATCTTCAGAGCGCGGTCCTCACGTTCTATCCGCATCCGGCGCAGCGTGCTGCGGCCCGATGCCGCTCCCACTCTCCTCATGACTCTCGAACAGCGCCTCGCCGCGTTCGACGCCATGGGGATCAACGCTGCTTTGGTCCTGCAATTCGACGCCGAACTCGCCAAAATCAGCGCCGAAGATTTCGCTAAGACATTTCTAGTGGACGCCTTGCGCGCCAAAACCGTACTGGTCGGCGAAAACTTTCGCTTCGGAAACCGCCAAGGTGGCGACGTAAAGCTGCTCCAGGAAATCGGCAGGCGCTCCGATTTTGAAGTCGTCATCGTGCCGCCAGTCGTCGAAGACGGCGTGGTCGTCTCCAGCACCGCCGTCCGGCGAAGCCTTGCGCGACGGCCGTGTTGCAGACGCCGAACCGCTCCTCGGCAGGCCGTTTTCGCTCAAGGGTGAGATTCGCCCCGGCACCGGAAAGGGACGCGAGCTCGTCGTCCCACCTTGAACCTCGCCACCGAGCAAGAGACCTTGCCCAAAAATGGCGTGTACGCAACCGCCACCGTAGTCGGACCGAAAATCTATTGGTCCGTCACCAACATCGGCGTCCGTCCCACATTCAATGGCCAGAATCTAGCGATTGAATCGCACCTGTTCGATTTCGCGGAGCAATTGACCTCCGGCAAAATGGAAGTAATATTCCTCAAGCGCCTACGCGACGAGCGGAAGTTTTCGGATCCGGAAGCCTTGCGCGAACAAGTGCTGAAAGACATCGAGCAAGCAAGAAGCGTGGTCACCGCCAACCAATAGGAACGGCAATGGAAAACAAAGAAGTCGCCAGAATCCTCCGCGAGACGGCGCAGTTGCTCGAAATCGACGGCGCCATCATCGGCCGCTACCGCAGCTACGAAAAAGTGGCCGAGCTTCTCTACAGCCTGCACGAACGCATCGAAGACATCTGCAAGGACCCCAAGAAGCTCCGCGAGCTACCCGGCGTCGGCGAAAACATGGCCGAGCACATCTGCGAAATCCTGCAGACCGGCGATTACAAGCTGCGTCAAAAGCTTCTGAAAAAGTACCCCGCGTCTCTGCTGGAGCTTTTGCGTTTGCAATCGCTGGGTCCGAAAAAAGTTCTGTTCCTGTGGGAAACCTTTCAAGTTTCCACCATCGAAGGCGTAGAAAAGCTTGCCCGCGAAGGCAAGCTCGCGAGCTTCCGGGCTTCGGCGAAAAGAGCGAACAAAATATTCTAAAGGCCACCGAATCGGCGAAGCGCTCGACTGGCCGTTTCAAACTCAACGCCGCGGAAGACGAAGCCGAGAAGTTTGCTGCCTATATCAACAATACGGAATTGTCGAAATCCGCCGCGGCAGTCGAGTCTGTCACCCCTGCCGGCTCTCTGCGCCGCGGACGCGAAACCATCGGCGACATCGATCTTCTTGTCACCATGCGCCCTGGACGCGACAAACAAAAAGACGTGGACGCCGTCGCCGAACACATTCTGAAATATCCGGGAATCGATCAAACCCTCGCGCACGGCGAAAACAAAGTCAGCGTCCTGCTCGGCAGCGGATTCCAGGTGGACGTCCGCATGCTCGCGAAAGAAAACTTCGGCGCCGCTCTCCTTTATTTCACCGGCTCCAAATCTCACAACGTCGCCCTCCGCGGCCGCGCCCTCGACATGGGCTGGACGCTGAATGAATACGCGATGACCACGCTGAAAGGCGGCAAAGTTGTCGCCGGCAAGACCGAAGAAGAAATCTACGCCAAGCTCGGCCTCGATTACATCGAGCCTGAACTTCGCGAAATGACCGGCGAAATCGAAGCCGCCGAAAATAACAAAATGCCGCAGCTCATAAAGCTTCAGGACATTCGCGGCGACCTCCAAATGCACACCACCGCCTCCGACGGACGCAACTCCATTGAAGAAATGGGTGAAGCCGCCAAAGCCCTCGGCTATGAATACATCGCCCTCACCGACCATTCCAAAGCCGTCACCGTCGCAAATGGCATGGACGAAAAGCGCACGCTCGCTCAAATCAAGAAAATCCGCGCCGCTCAGGAACGCGTCCCCGGAATCCGCCTGCTCGCCGGCATCGAAGTCGATATCTTGAAGAATGGCTCGCTGGACCTCAGTAACGAAGTCCTGGCCCAACTCGACGTAGTCGTCGCCTCCGATCCATTCCTTCATGAATCTCGACCGCGACGCTATGACCGACCGCATCCTCGCCGCAATCGAAAATCCCTATACTCAAATCATCGCGCACCCCACCGGACGCTTGGTCCTGCGCCGCGAAGCCTTCGATTACGATATGGAAAAAATCCTGGATGCCGCCAAGAAAAACGGCGTCGCCGTCGAGTGCAACGCCTACCCCGACCGCCTCGATCTGAAAGACGTTCACCTTCGCATGGCCAAACAGCGCGGCATGAAAGTCGTGATCTCCACCGACGCTCACAACACCACTCACTTTCGCTTCATGAAATACGGCGTAATCACCGCCCGTCGCGGCTGGCTGGAAAAGAAAGACGTCATCAACACGCTCCCGCTAGCCGAATTCCTAGCCGCGCTAAGGCCCAAGCCCAGCGCCGCCGTGCCAAAGTCCAAGGCGGCCAAAAGCAAATCCGCCTAGCCTCATGTGCACAAAAAGCTTGCCTGCTGGGCATCGGCGTCTCTACCCCCGGCGCGAGTGCGCAATGTGCACGGGGCGCCGGGTTTGCGTAGCGCCGGCGTCTCGCCGGCTCTTTTTATTTTTCCCTTGGCCAAGGGCTGTTACGGAACATTTAGAACTGGAACGCCGTATCTCATTGTGACGCACAAACGGAGACACACATGAACCGAACAGTTCTGGCAGGCGCTTTCCTCACGATGCTCGCACTATCGCCGCTCGCAGCAACCAGCGCCCGCGCTGACGACTGGTCCAAGACCTACCAGATCAGCAACCGCGCCGACCTCCGCGTCTCCACCGACGATGGCGACGTCACCGTCGTAGGCGCCGATCAAAAGCAAATTGACGTGCGCGTCACCACCGAAGGCTACAAGATCGGCTCCAGCGACGTGCGCATCGAAGAAAGCCAAAACGGTGACCACGTCGTCATCAGCGTGAAAATGCCCCACTTTAATTTCTCCTTCTTTGGCGGTAGGCACAAATCCGTGAAGATCGAACTGCACGTCCCGCGCGAACTCGAACTCGACGTGGAAACCAGCGATGGCAACGTTGTCGCTCAAAATGTTGCTGGCCGCGTGCATTTCAGCACCGGCGACGGCAACGTCACCGCCACCGGAGTCCATGGCGACATTCGCCTGCACACCGGCGACGGGCACATCTCTGGAACGAATTTCGACGGCACTCTCGATGCCGATACCGGCGACGGCAACCTTCAAATCAGCGGCCGCTTTGATTCCCTCTCGCTGAAGACGGGTGACGGCAACATCGAAGCTCAAGTCGGCGGCGGTTCGAAAGTGGCAAATGCCTGGACCGTTCGGTCCGGCGACGGCCATATTACGATGCGTCTTCCCGCAGATTTGAACGCTAACGTGGACGCCCACACCGGCGATGGCTCGATCACCTGTGATATTCCGATCACCGTGTCAGGCACTTTGAGTCATACCGTTCGCGGGAAATTGAATGCCGGTGGCGGCACGCTCTCCATCACTTCAGGAGACGGCTCCATCCACCTTGAAAAGCTCTAACCACGGCTCGGCGGGCGGCAAATAGTTTCCAATGTGTGGAAAACTCGGGGAAACGCGTCGAGCCTGACACAAGAAATCGGAACCAAGCAGCGTTTACTTCCTTAGAATCAACGCAATTTCCTCCGTTGAAATATGGCACCCGGCGTGCCTTACTTGTTTAGGTGCTAGGTTCGATTCTGTAAGTGAGGCCGCCATGCTCGCATTCATAATGATCGCTGTTCTCGCCATCCTCGCTTTCCTCTGTATTTCGCATGCCATCCCTGCCATGGCTCGCCGCAGGACGCCGCCGAATTCGCCTTCCCAGGTTAACAGTGCAGCCACCGCGCTGAGGTACACCCATCCCCACGCCCGGTCTCTTTCTGTGGCGAAACATCCCAAGTAGTCCGTTGAACTGCGTCAACAACTTTCCCGCCTGAAGACTGATTCGATTTGCAAAACTCACAGCCTTGCCGCATCATAAGTTGTTTTGTTTCGAAGATTCATCCCGTTAAGTACGCATCCATCGCAAAAGAATTTCGCTTTCGCGAATCGCCTTGGTGAGCACGGACAAGATAAGCTTTCCATTCTTATGGGGGAAACCGAATGCGCAGGCCAGTAAGTGTTGCTCCGCCAAAAGGAAAATTGGGCGTCCTCACTCCGGGAATGGGCGCTGTGAGCACCACCTTCATGGCGGGAGTTGAGTTGGTGCGCCGCGGTGAATCTGTACCGGTCGGCTCGCTGACGCAGCTCGGCACCATCCGCCTGGGCAAACGCACCGAAGCCCGCACGCCCAAGATCAAAGATTTCGTCCCGCTCGCCAAGCTCGACGACATCGTCTTCGGCGGCTGGGACGTCTTCAAAGACGACGCCTACCAAGCCGCCTCAAAGGCCGGAGTGCTCGACGCCAAGGACCTCTCGAAGGTCCAGAAGTTTCTCAAGACCATCAAGCCCATGAAGGCCGCGTTCGACCAGCATTACGTGAAGAATTTGCACGGACCCAACGTCAAGAAGGCCAAAAATAAATTCGACCTCGCCGAGCAACTCCGCGAAGACATCCGCAACTTCAAGAAAAACAACAAGTGCGACCGGCTGGTCATGGTCTGGTGCGGCTCCACGGAAATATTTCTGAAGGCGCAAGATGTCCACAAGGACCTGAAGTCCTTTGAAAAAGGCATGCGCACGAACGATCCCGCAATCGCGCCTTCTATGTTGTACGCCTACGCCGCCATCAGCGAAGGCGTCCCTTTCGCCAACGGCGCGCCGAACCTCACCGTGGACATTCCCGCCCTCGAGGAGTTCGCAAAAACAAAAGGCGTACCCATCGGCGGCAAGGATTTCAAGACCGGCCAGACCTTGATGAAAACCATCCTCGCCCCCGGATTTAAGGCCAGAATGCTCGGTTTGAGCGGATGGTTTTCCACCAACATTCTGGGCAATCGCGACGGCGAAGTTCTGGACGATCCCGGCTCCTTCAAGACCAAGGAAGAATCAAAGCTCGGCGCTCTCGAATATATTTTGCAGCCGAACCTCTATCCCGAACTTTACGAAAAGGTTTATCACAAGGTCCGCATCAACTACTATCCGCCGCGCGGTGACAACAAAGAAGGCTGGGACAACATCGACATCTTCGGCTGGCTGGGCTACCCCATGCAGATCAAAGTCGATTTCCTCTGCCGCGATTCAATCCTTGCCGCACCCATCGTTCTCGACCTGGCGCTTTTCTTCGACCTCGCCAAACGCGCAGGCATGCACGGCATTCAGGAGTGGCTGAGCTTCTATTTCAAATCGCCGATGTGCGCCAAAGAGCTGTACCCCGAGCACGATCTTTTCATCCAGTCCATGAAGCTGAAAAATACCCTGCGCTGGATGATGGGCGAAGACCTAATCACTCACCTGGGCGCCGAATACTACGACTAGAATGGGGAAGAAAAAAGTTCGGCAGGACGGGGAATACGGGCGGAAAACGGTTTCGTAGGGGCGCAGCATGCTGGGCCCGCTGCTGCGCTGCCGACCAACCGCACCCGTTAGACGCCTTCGTTGCCTTTCGAAGCGCCGGTTTACCCTGACGAAGGAAGGGCGTCCGCCGGCTCTTTTGACTTTCTCGACGGATGGCGAACGGTCTTCAGCCCGGCATATTCGCTTGCGCTTTAATCTAAAACAAATTCCAAAGAAACTGGTTGTACACCTCGTGATGGAACTGCACTTCCGGCGACTTCACAAAAGTCCCAAGCTGCCGCGCACAGCGATCGGCGGAAGCCTCTTTAAGTTCCGCATATCGATGCTTCACATCCTCGCCCAAAAGCTTCGTCGTCCACGCCGACTTCCGGAAATCATCAATCGCCGCGTAAATATTGTCCGGCAAATAGCGTTCGGCTTGCCGCAAATTCTTAATCTTCGACGTCTCGCCTTCCAGCCCGGTCTTGAATACCGACAGCATCACCATGTAAGGATTCGCATCCGGCGACACCGAGCGCACTTCCACTCGCATGCTTTTTTCGTTGCCGATCGGTATGCGAATCATGGAGCCACGGTCCACCGCCGACGCCTTAATCTGATTGGGAGCTTCAAAATGAGGATCGAGCCGCCGATACGCATTGACGCTTGCATTCAGCAGCAAACAAATATCGTTTGCATGCGTAAGAATCCGGTCCACAAACGCCCATCCGAACTTGCTCAGTTTTTCTTCGCCTTTCGGATCCCAAAAAATATTCTTCCCGCCCTTGCTCACCGAAACGTTCGTGTGCATCCCGCTGCCATTCACTCCTACCACCGGCTTCGGCAGGAAGCTGGCCGTAAAACCCATCTTCGTCGCCACCTGCCGGCAGATCAGCTTATAGAGCTGAATTTGATCTGCCGCCGCCACCACTTCTCCGTATCCGTAATTAATCTCAAATTGTGAAGGCGCCACTTCCGGATGGTCCTTCTCATTCTGAAAACCCATCGCGCGCTGCACTTCCGCGGTCGTATCAATAAAAGTCCGCAGCGGATCGCCCGGCAGCGAGTGATAGTACCCGCCCGTATTCACGTAGTCGAATTTCCGCGTTTCGTAGTACGCGCGCTCCGCGTCCGCACCGTTGAAGAGGAAGCCTTCGATTTCATTCGCCGCGTTCAGCGTGTACCCTTCGTCTTTGTGCAGCCCGTCGGCAAAACCCTTCAACACGCCGCGAATATCCGCGCTGTACGGCGTCCCGTCCTTGTCGATCACCTGCCCGAACACCAAGACTTTCCCGGACCCGAAAACGTCTGCGGGCGCCCAGTAAAACGCGCTCCAGTCCATCGACAATCGCAGGTCGCTTTCGCGCTGCGCCGTGAATCCGCGAATCGACGAGCCGTCAAACGTCAGGTTGTCCCAGCTCTTGATCAGGAATTTCTTGTCGTAATCCAGCATGTGCAAGCGGCCTTCCAGGTCGCTGAACAGGACCGTCACCGCCTTGATGCGCTTCTCGTCCGTCAGATACTTCAGCCGCTCTTCTTGAATCTTGTGCGCCGGAGCGCGATTCCGCCGCTTCTCTTTGGCCTGCAGGTTCATTTCTTCCAGCTCGTCGTACGGAATTGTCAGAAAATTGCGCAGCTCGCTAGTCATGAATCTCCTTGAGGTGGAAAATAGCTCTCCTGCATCGACGGATTGCTTTGGGATGAGACATCCAGGCGCTAGGGTATCGCGGCGGAATTCCAACCGTCAAATCTAAAATCGTTTCTGCTCGAAAAGAAATTCTTATCGGAGCAATAAGAAAATCTTTTGCGCCGCCGGCGCTCTTCCCTTTCCGTTGGCCAAGCGGCTGGCCGCATCGGAACCTGTACGCCTTTGTAGCGGCGGCCTTCAGGCCGGCGGGTTTGCATTTAACGCTTGAATCTCGCGATCAACTCCGCCTGCGCCAAAATATGCCCTTTCATCGCCGCCTCTAACTCGTCTTTCTTCGCGCCGGGCTTCAAGTTCGTCTTGGAATCCAGCGCATACAATTTGAAAAAATAATGATGCGCGGGCCCGCCTTTCTCAGGACACGGCCCCGTGTACCCCACCTTCTTGCGAGTATTCTGGCCTTGGCTCGAACCATCAGCCAGCTTCTTCTTCGTTGGCACGCCCTCCGGCAGCGAGAGCGCTCCCGCAGGAATATCGTAGATCAGCCAGTGCACCACCGTTTTCGCCGGCACATCCGGATCATCCACGATCAGCGCGAAGCTCCGCGTCGCGGCTGGCGTGCCCGTCCACGCAAGCGCGGGAGAAACATTGGTCCCGTCGCAACTGTATTTCGCCGGAATGTCCGCATCCGCTTCAAACGAAGCGCTCGTCAGCTTCAACACCGGACCCGCGTCCTTCTGCTTTCCTTCTTGCCCCGCCACCGCAAGACCAAATAAAAAGCAGAACAACGCAGCGGCAAATCCAGCTTTACAGCTCGCAACGGTACGCCAAACAGAAGTTTTCAACGTG
The DNA here is from genome assembly GCA_963830375.1 of uncultured Acidobacteriota bacterium. Lineage (GTDB taxonomy): Bacteria > Acidobacteriota > Terriglobia > Acidiferrales > UBA7541 > Palsa-295. The sequence continues at coordinate 42,160 of CAWHMJ010000006.1, read as the reverse complement.
CACCCCCGAAGCCTCAATATACCTTGATTAGAATCCGGCGGTATATGTTCTCGTCGTTCACAAGAAAGCCGTACAATTGTGCGTTTACCATACAAATTCAGAAGGCGGTCCTGCATGCTTGAAACATTCGAGCGCGAGGGATATCTAATCTCCACCGACCCTGCAAAATTTGATCTCGACGCAATTCATGCCTATCTCGTTCGCGCCTATTGGTGCGAAGGAATTCCACGCGAAACCATGGAGCGCGCCATCGCGAATTCTTTGTGCTTCGCGTTGTTCCATGGCAAAGCTCAGATCGGTTTCGCGCGCGTCGTCACCGACTCCGCCACCTATGCTTATCTCTGCGATGTCTACGTCCTCGAAGATTACCGTGGCAAAGGTCTGGGAAAGTGGCTAATGGAATGCGTGATGGCTCATCCCGCTTTGCAAGGTTTGCGTCGTTTCAGTCTGGCTACTCGCGATGCTCACGGCCTCTATCGCCAATTCGGTTTTCGCGAACTCAGCAAGCCCGAATCGAAAATGGAAATCCTCCGCCCAGACATTTATCGGTAATCCGCGAGTCATCGGCCCATGCGTCCGCGGAAGGAAACGAGAGAATCGGGCAGAAAAGATGCGGGCTCGCTAACGGACTGGTGAGAGCGGCCCGATCACAAACATTGCTTCATATTCGACGGGCTTACCGTCGCATACGAATACCGCAGACCGATCGTGCCGTTGCCTATCCAATAGTTCCTTTGCGGGACCATTTGGGGAGCCAAACAACAACGTAGCCTCTTTTACGGTACCGTCTGCGCGGACTACCTTGTAGAGCGCAAGATACGGAAAGGACAAGCTTCCGCTTATCGGATCTACATTAATGAGTGGAACATAGGGACGTTCGGATTTGGGCATTTCAATCTTCGGCTTCGAACACCAATCCCAAACGGTGCTATTCGGCAAAGGCGCGAACACTGTCTCATCGAAATTCCGAACGCTTTCCCACTTTTCAATGGTCGCGTCAATAGATTCAGGACCCCACCTTCTTACCAGACGTTGCGGATAGCGCATCTTGCCGAGATTCGCGTAATCGGTTAGCTCCATCGCGAGTGCTGCGTTCACCGCCGAACTGTGTGGTTTGGGGTGGGTATGTATCGCCATCAACTCCCTAGTTTTGGCGTCAAAGCAAAATTCGTGATCCACACTCTCTCCAACGTTCGCGCAAATTTGGCGGCTCGCGCCGTCCCCAAGCCAAGATAATTTGTTCACGGACACGGAGGAGGGGGGTGGGGCGATTGGCAAAACTGCGGAAAAAAATAAAATCGAGGAAACGCTCCACATGGGCAATGTCATCGTTTGTGTATTTCTTTCGACATATTTCTTGGCCCCTAGCACCAGGTCCGCCTCGCCAATATCTCCCATGCGGAATTCCACGCGATACCGGTCAGGCGCGGCCCACAGAATCTCATAGGTCCCGTCCGTCGTCTTATCACCTATCGCGTAGCGGATTTTCGCCACCAAGTGATACGGAGCAGCACCGGGGGATCGTAAATCGCTCGCTTCCTGAGCTTTTTTGATCCATTCCCTCACTTCATTTTTGTCCGGGAGCGACTGCGCGAGCGCTGGAACGGAGCTCAGAACGAGAACGAGAACGAGAGCGAAGACAATAGGTATGACCGGCTTAGCTATCCGCCACATTACGTAACACGCACGTTATCACAATGGCGCACAACGGCGAAAGGATCGCTAATAACGCCTCTGAAGGAAAAAAAAATCCGCGGGCAGCAATATTCCCTTGACGTATGTTTACTACTATGATAACATTGGTCAGGGCAGTTATTTAGGCCCCAGGAGGAAGCTGTATGCGAGGCGACGCTAGCGTTGGGCGCGAGAAGACCAAGGCACAGCCGCGTTTGCGCCAAGGCGGGCTTCCCGCCTCAACTCAATCACCGATCCTGACCGGTTTAGACCAAAGTCCTGTGGCGACCCGCGACCATTTTCTTGCATTTCTAACCGGTTCTGCCTCACGATTCAAAATTGCGCTGCAACTCATAGAAAACAAAGAATGGCGCCAAGTCTAACCGGTTCTAGAATTGCACACTTGCGATCTGGTTTCGCCGCACGTTTTTCCCAATCCTCCATCCTCACGAGCCTTCAAGACCAAGCGAGGTTGTGTTACTGTGGACAGTCGCAATGTCGCTGATCGGGCAACCCTCGCTCGCGCGCTGGATCACCCAAACGGAGCTGTGAAGAGATGAAATCCGCCTATAACGGCGTGGCCGTCCCGCCCAACGGAAAACCGATCGAATACGCCGCGGACCACGCCTTCCACGTCCCGGATCACCCCATAATTCCCTTCATCGAAGGTGACGGCACTGGCCGCGACATCTGGAAAGCCTCTCGACAGGTTTTCGACGCCGCTGTCGCCAAGTCCTACGGTGGGAAGCGAAAGGTTGAATGGCTGGAAATTTTTGCCGGCGAGAAAGCCTTCAAAAAATTCAACGATTGGCTGCCCGAAGACACCGTCGAAGCCATCCGCGATTTCCGCGTGGCCATCAAAGGCCCTCTCACCACGCCCGTTGGCGGCGGAATACGCTCGCTCAACGTGACTCTCCGACAGGTCCTTGACCTCTACGCTTGCGTTCGCCCGGTTCGGTATTTCGAAGGCGTGCCTTCTCCCGTAAAAAATCCGGAACGAATGAACGTCGTGATCTTTCGCGAGAACACCGAAGATGTTTACGCCGGAATTGAATGGCGCTCGGGCACGCCGGACGCGAAACGCGTGATCGATTTTCTGAATCTTGAGATGCTGAAAGGAACCGCCAAGCAAATCCAGCCGGAATCCGGCATCGGCATTAAGCCAATGTCACCCGGCGCCACAAAGCGCCTCGTGCGCCGCGCCATACAGCACGCCTTGGAAGAGCAGCGCCACATAGTGACGCTGGTTCACAAGGGCAACATTATGAAGTTCACCGAAGGCGCGTTCCGCGATTGGGGTTACGAGCTTGCCATCCAGGAATTTCGCGCCTACGTAGTCACCGAGCGCGAAAGCTGGATCCTCGATAATAAAGATCGCGACGCCAATCTCTCCGCCGAACAGATCGCGGAGATGATCGAGCCGGGCCTGGAGCAAGCAAACGAAGAATTCAGGAAGCGTGTCACGGCGGAAGTCGAGCGCACCCTGGATTCGATCTACGTCTCTCATGGCAATGGCCAGTGGAAGAAAAAAATCCTAATCAACGATCGCATCGCCGATTCTGTTTTTCAGCAGGTGCTCACGCGTGCCGATGAATACCAAGTCTTCGCCACACCCAACCTGAACGGCGACTATTTGTCCGATGCCTGCGCCGCGCAGGTAGGCGGCCTCGGCATGGCTCCCGGCGCCAACATCGGCGACGGTTGCGGCGTGTTCGAAGCCACCCACGGCACCGCGCCGAAATATGCCGACAAGGACGTCATCAATCCCAGTTCCGTGATGTTGTCCGGCGCCATGATGTTCAATTTCATGGGCTGGCGCGAGCCCGCTATTCTCATCGAAGACGGAATTGCGCGCACCATTCAGCAGAAGCGTGTGACCTACGATCTGGAGCGGCTGATGCCCGGAGCAAAAAAACTGAAAACTTCGGAGTATGCCGCAGCCATCATCGAGAACATGCAAACTTCCGTGGCAGCGCGCTAGCTTCGCCGCGGATTTTAGCCAAACGCATAAGGAGACTTGGGAATGCGGAAGAAGGTCACGGTAGTCGGCGGCGGGTTTGTGGGGTCCACCACCGCGCAGCGGATTCATGACGCGGGACTCGCGGACGTAGTCTTGACCGACATTTTGGAAGGCGTGCCCGCCGGAAAAGCGCTCGACATGGCGGAATCCGCGCCGATCCTCGGCACCGATGTTCACGCCGCGGGTATTTCAACTGCTGGGGGCGATTACAAGGAAACCGCAAACAGCGACATCATCGTCATCACCGCGGGGTTTCCGCGCAAGCCCGGAATGAGCCGCGACGACCTCCTGAAAGCGAATCACGACGTAATTAAGGGAGTAGTCGAAGCGGTCGTAAAACTTTCGCCCAACGCGATTTTAATTATCGTCACGAATCCGCTCGACGCCATGGCGCACGCCGCGCTCAAGCTCAGCAAATTTCCAAAGAGCCGCGTTATTGGAATGGCAGGTGTTTTGGACTCCGCTCGCATGAGCAGCTTTGTCGCTGCCGAGCTTGGCGTCTCTGTGGAAAATGTGCATTCCTTCGTCCTGGGCGGACACGGGGATGACATGGTGCCGCTCCCGCGTTATTCCACCGTCGCCGGAATTCCCCTCCCGGCTCTTTTGTCCAAGGAAAAGATCGAAGCGATCGTAACCAGAACTCGAAAAGGTGGCGCGGAAATCGTGAACCTGCTGAAAACAGGATCGGCTTATTACGCTCCCTCTGCCGCCGTGTTCGAAATGGTCGAAGCTATCTTGAAGGATAAGAAAAAAATCCTGCCCTGTGCTGCTTACCTCGAAGGTGAATACGGACTTAGCGGTCTGTTTGTTGGCGTCCCGGTCAAGCTCGGTGCCAAAGGCATCGAACAGATCATCGAGATCAAGCTCGAGCCCGAGGAAAAAGCGGCGCTGGACAAGTCTTCCGCATCGGTGCGCGAACTCGTGACCGTACTCGGTCTCTAGGAAGACTACGAAGAGCGATGAACCTATTCGGGCGCAAAGATCGCAAGAGCGGCCAATCCGTCTGCGGCAAACGCTTCGTCGGCGACTGTCGGTAGCAATCACTCGCCGCTGGCACATCGCATCACCAAAGACCTCGAGCATGCCGAAACGCTCGCCACCATGCTGGCGCATAGCCGCGCCGCCCGTGCAGTCGAAGTGGCAGACCTGCTAGCAGGAATGTACATCTACGACTGGGAGCGCCTCTCGAAATTCTGGGAAAACCAGGACGAAATCGAAATCTTCCTTCAGCAGATTTGCCGCATCAGCCCGCAGCGCTGGCACCATTGGATTCAAGATTACGACGAGCAGCGCCGCGACGAAGAGCCCCGCAAGGTTTGGCAGTTGCTGAAAGGTGCGAAACCACCGGCAGGCTCGTCCGACGACAAACCGCTTTCCAGGTCGGGTGAATTGCAAACCATTTTGCAGCACGCGGAACAGCTCGCGCCCGGGCGGGATATGGTCGAAGGCCGGGCGATTCCAATTCTCACCTGCGAATGCGTGCTCCTCGCCATCGCAAAAACGAAAGATTCAGAAATCGGCCACCGCTTGCTTGCCACCGGCTTGAACGTCGCCAGCCTTGAACGATCCGCGCGAAACCCCAAACACGCTCCGCGACACTAGCGCGACTCCTTGAGCAAGGAAAACCCGGATAATCAGTTTGAAAAGCGGCCGGCACGCCCGACTTACGGTGTCAGATAATCATTTTGAAATTCGGCCAAAGAATCGCCAGGGGCGCGCTCGGCTTGCGGCAGACGTAAACGTGCACGCCCTGCTCGGAAGGCATCGCGTGTTCGTCCGTATTGGTCGCGACCAGCTGGGAATCCCCAAACAGACGCGCGTACCGATCCGCGTTTTCCCCAAAAACAATCACGCACTCTCCGGAATAATTCCGCGGTCCCCACAAAAAATAATTGTTGTGCCCGCTGATCGCCTTGGGCAGTCCAAGCGCAGGCCCGTAGTAATCAATCGCCCCTGCCTCGCCGTAATTCCCTGCCAGGATCGCGCACGTCGATTGTTCCCGTGGCGGCAGACCGTGATAAACGCGGGCGACGGCCGAAGCCATATTCTCCCAGCCAAACATATCCGCGTAGAGCTGCGGCAGCGCTACGGTGGGGTCGCGCTCCATTTTCACCGCCGCGAGAGTACGGGAGTATCTGCGAGTAGCGGATAAAAGTATCCACTGGCAGCAGCGGGACGCCGAACGGCAAGCGTGACCACCCCCGCGATTACAATCAATGCGCAATACGCCGAAGCCAGCCATCGCCGCCGCTGCGCTCCGAAAAAGAATTCTTCGAGCGCGACGCCCCCGGACGCCATCAAGATCGGATAAATCGGCAGCGCGTAATAAGATTTCCCATGCAGAGCACATGAAAACGATCATGACGACAAAATAAGCCCAGCCGAGAAAACGAAACCGCTTCCCTTCCGGCGCCGCGAAAAACCAAACAAGCCCGCTCGACCATACCGGAAGCTCAACCGGCTGGAGGAAGAGGATCTGTTCAAAAAAGAATCGCAGCGGGCCGACGGGATCGTTTTTAAACTCCTGTCGCATTGCGCACTACTGAGATTTGCGGCCAGTCCATGGCGCGCCTCCCATAGCAAATTCGGCAGGAACATGCGCAAACGCGATGGCCCCGCCGATCCAAATCCATTTCGAGCGGAACAATCGTCCCTTACCGGAAATCAAGAGGCCAGCCACAAGAGCAAAGCCGAAGACGAGCATCGTATGTTTATTTTCCAGACCGAGCCCGGCGATCGCGCCAAACGCAAGCCACAGCTTAGGCGACGCTCCCTTCACGACGCGAATCGCAATCCACGCGCACAAAACCCAAAACAGCGGCTCGAATGCATTCATCGAAAGAAAACTATCAAACGCAAGAAATGCGGGCGCAAATAAAATTGCCAGAGCGGCGAGGAATTGCGCGAACAATCCGCCGCCGAGTTCGCGGGCAATCCAACCCGTAAGAAAAACCACAGCAGCGCCAGCCAACGCAGGGAGGAGACGAACGGCAAATAGTCGAATCGCCGAAAGCATGCCGCGCAAACCATGCGATTAACGCGATGAGCGGCGGCTGGTCGATGTAGCCCCATGCCAGATGCTCGCCACAGGCCATGTAATAGAGTTCGTCGCGAAAGAAGCCGTAATGATTGATTCCCGCGAATTGAATCAGCAGCTTGGCAAGCGCGAGAGATAACAGCAGAACCATGCTAGTGCGCGCAGATTCACGCGCCAGCACGCGATCGATTGCGGAACCGGCGGCTTCCACTGAGGTCATCTGCTAGGTGCGGACTGTGCCCCGGCAATAAATTTAAGCAGGGGTCGAAATTGTCGCGGACTTGATGCTGTCGAGCTTCGGAAAATTCTTATCCAAGTAAGCTTTGCCCTGATTGGTGATTTGCCCCTGGTCCGGAGATTCGCCGTATCCGCTGTGAATTTTCTGAACCACGTCCATGCCCTTGGTGACTTGACCGAACGGAGAGAAGCCCATGGAGTCGAGTTGCCCGTTGTTGCCGAGATTAATGAAGAGCTGCGTTGTGCGCGTGTTTTTCCCGGCGGTAGCGAACGTGAGATATCCGGGGCGATTGCTTTGCGTAACAGGATCGTCGTTAATTTTCGCATCTCTCCAGGCTTTATTGACCGTGGGATCGGCGCCCAGGCCGAATTGGACCACGAAGCCGGGTATCACGCGGAAGAAACTCGCATCGTCATAATATCCGGCCTTCACCAGATTATAAAAACGGTCCGCTCCGATCGGCGCCCACGCGCGGTTCACATGCACGATGAAGTCGCCTTTCGTGGTGGAAAAGGTTACGTCGTAAACTTCCGGCGCCTTTTCGGTCAGTGTTTCGGGCTTCAACAAACCTGGATTGGTAGTCATTAGTTTGGTCCTAGATGGTTTCTGATAAACTGCCTAACGAAAGCTCTGCGAGCTAGTCTCACCCGTTCTGATTCGCAAATGAGTATAGCTCCGCAGCGCCGTTCGCTACGTTTGCGGCAAGCCGGCTCGCGACACGAGAGCCTAAGCGCGAAGCGGTAACCCGCTACGGCGCGGGCGCCGCTTTATGAGTCGCAGCGGGAGCCGGAACCGGCGAGGTGATTTTCGCCGTCTTGATGCTGTCGAGCTTCGGGAAATTCTTTTCGAGATACGCGTTGCCCTGATTCGTAATTTCGTCCTGATGATTGGTGGGCCCGTCCGCGTAGCCGCCGTAAAGACTTTTCACCACGTCCATGCCGGAGGTTATCTGACCGAAGGGAGCAAAGCCCTGGCCGCTGTGATCGAGCCCGCCGTTGCCGCCCAGGTTGATAAAAACTTGGGTCGAGCGCGAGTTCGGGCTTCCGGTTTGAGCGAAAGTAATCGTGCCCTCGGCATTGGTCTGCGTCACGGGATCGTCCTTGATATTGGCGTTCTCCCATGCTTTGTTGACCGCGGGACTGCCGGTTAGACCGAACTGGACCACGAATCCGGGAACGACGCGAAAAAACTCGACGCCATTGAAATATCCGTGCTTGACGAGATTGTAGAAACGGTCGGCTTCATTCGGAGCCCACGAACGAGTGACCTGCACGACGAAATCACCCTTGGTGGTCGTGAAGGTGGCTTCGTAAACGTCCGGCGCTTTGGCCTTGAGCTCGCCGGGGTGCAACAATGCGGAATCGGCAGCCGGATGCGTGGCCGGCTTGGAATTCGTAGGGGCAGCAGGTTTTTGCGCCGCGGGCGGCGCCGAGGATTGACCTTGGGCCGCGAGCGAGCCCGGAACAAAACAGGCAATCAGACTAACGAGTAAGCAAGAACTGAGCCACGAAGCAAAATGTTTCACCGCTTTTCTCCCATTTTTTTCGAGGTGGCTTCCACTTCCTGCATCAGGCGAAGCGTGTTGCCACCCAGGATTTTTGTGATGTCGCTTTCGGAGTAACCTTTCTCCAGCAACGCGTTTGTGATTTGCGGCAAGTGCGTTGCGTCTTCCATACCGTAGGGCATATCGGCGCCGTCAAAGTCCGAGCCAAGTCCCACATGGTCGGCACCTACGAGTTTAACAGCATGGTCGATGTGTTCGATTATTTTCGTCCAATCAACGCGCGGCAGTTTCCCCTGCGCCACATACTCGCGCACCTGCTTATCCGCCTCGATTAACTGGCAGGCTTCGTCATCCCCGCAACGTTTTTTTGTTTCCACTTCGATGGCCTTGAAGATCTCGGGGTTGGCCTTCGCTGCGGTCGCATAATCCTGGCTGAGGAATCCGACGTGGTAATTGATCTGAATCACGCCGCCTTTAGCCGCCAGCGCCTTGATCATGTCGTCGGTCATGTTGCGAGGCATGTCGTCGAGCGCGCGGCAGGACGAATGCGAAGCGAGCACCGGCGCCTGGCTGGTGGCCAGCACGTCGTAAAAAGTTTTGTCCGCAATGTGCGAAACGTCCACCATCATGCCGACGCGATTCATCTCCAGCACAACCTGCTTGCCGAAATCGGTGAGTCCGTTGTGCGCGGGCTTGTCCGTGGAAGAATCCGCCCAGTTGGTGTTGATCATGTGCGTGAGCGTCATATAACGAACGCCGAGCGCGGCGAATTTGTCCACATTTTTCAGGTCGTCGTTGATCATGTGGCCGCCCTCGACGCCCATGAGCACGGCGATCTTGTGCGCCGCGAAGGCGCTGCGAATTTCGGCCGCGGTAGTAGCCAGAGCGAGATCATTCGGATGCAGACCGATCTGGCGGCGAACAGCTTCGATCTGTTCGAGTGCGCGCTGAACGGCTGTCGGCCCCGTGACCGTTCCAGGAATGTAGATGGAGAAAAAGATGGCGTCGAGGCCGCCTTCGCGCATGCGCGGAATGTCAATGCTGCCGTCCGTATGGCGCGCGCCGAGATCAAATTTGGGATCAAGCAAACGCTGCGTGGTGTCGTCGTGCGTGTCCACGACGATCGAGCGGAAATGCAGATCGTGAGCTTTTTGCGAAATGGGTTGCGATTGTGGCTGAACAGCGAGCAGTGGCAGAATCCCTCCCAGCAAACAACAAATTAAAAACAATCCGAGTCGCGACATTGTTCTCCGAAGTTTCGTTGGGGATTCTACGATACGTTTCAGTTAAACGAAACCGCGATTTGGTTTTGTGATGCTATGACGTTGAAGTCCCGGAACGCCAAAGCGCCAGTCCTAGAGACGGATGACGGCTTTGCCGCGGAGGCCGCCTTTGCGTAGCTTTTCGAGCATCTGGGCCGCGCCATTCAGGTCAACCGTGGCGTTGATGCGCGCCGTGATCGTGCCGTCCGCGAGCATGCGCGCAACCTGGTTCAACCCTTGCGGCGTTGACAAAGTATTCGTGGTCGACGAAATATTGTGCGCCGTGATTTTTCGTTCAGCGAACCACTTTTCGTCTGCCGCATAAATCGTCGAGACCAGGCTGCCGCCAGGCTTCAGAATCTCAGCGTCGCGGCCGATTGCGTCCTTACCGTTGACCAGATCGAAGACTCCGTCCACGCCATCCGGGTGGGCTGCGTGTATCGCGCTGATCACGTCGATCGCTTTTGTGTCGTAAACTTCTTCGGCACCGAGCCGCCGAGCTTCGTCCGCGTCGCCGCGAACCGTCGCGATGACGTGCGCGCCGCGGGAGCGCGCCATTTGCACCGCGTAGCCGCCGACGCCGCCGGTCGCGCCCATCACAACGATGCGCTGGCCCGCAGTCACGCCCAACAAGTTGAGCGACGCGAGCGCGGTGATTGCCGGGATGGGCAGCGCGGCTGCCTGTTCGTCAGTGATGCCATTGGGAATATGCGCCAGCGGTTCTGTTTTCCCGCCCGGTGTGACTGCGGTGTACTCAGTATATGCGCCGTGCGTCCGCGCCATGCCGAAGATCCGGTCGCCGATCTGGAAATCGCGTTCTCCCGACGGAACCCGTTCGACCACGCCTGCGAAGTCCGCGCCCAGGACAAAAGGATATGTTGAAGCAGCGGTCAGCCTTTCGACTAGCTTGTAGTCGATCGGATTGACGCCTGCAAACTTGACGCGTATGAGGATCGCGCCCTCAGTGGCGGGAATCGGTAGGTCGTGAATCGCCGGAGCTTCGCCGAAGCTCCGCACGGCAAATGCGCGCATGTCTCGCTCCTCACACCATCACGTGGCGGTCGAAATCGAGCCGCAAAACTCCGTCGCGCAATTAGCCGACTGGGTTCGTCGACGGCTGACCCCGCCGGCGCTACTCACCGCGTAGCCATGATTTCACCGCGTGGACCAGCACCTGGCCATTGACCGCGGCCAACGATTCCGTGAGCGGAATACCCTTGGGGCAAGCCTTCACGCAATTTTGCGCGTTGTCGCAATCGGCTATGCCGCCGGGTAACATGAGCGCGTCGAGACGCTCAGCCGAATGCATTGCTCCAGTGGGGTGCATGTTGAATAAGCGAACCTGGCTGACGATCGCGGCGCCGACAAAAGGATCGCGCTGGTTGACCTTGGGGCAAACTTCCAGACAATTTCCGCAAGTGATGCAGCGCGAAAGCGGGTAGCCTTTTTCCTGCACCGAAGGAGCCATGCGCGGGCCTTCGCCTATATCGTACGTGCCGTCAATCGGAATCCAGCAGTGCGTGCGCTTCAGATCTTCGAACATTTTCGAACGGTCAACCACCAAATCGCGCACCAACGGGAATTTTGTGAGCGGCTCCAGGCGAATTGGTTTTTCGAGATCGTCCACCAGAGCGGTGCAGGCTTGCCGCGCAGTTCCATTGATGAGCATGGCGCAGGCGCCGCAGACTTCCTCCAGACAATTCGCGTCGTAGCTGACAGGAGTGGACTCGACGCCGCTTCGCGTGAAGGGCTTTTCAGCAATGTCCCGCAAGCAAATGATCACGTTCATGTGCGGACGGTAGCGGAGTTCGTATTCTTCCCAGCGCACGGATTCGTCCGGACGCTGCTGGCGCTTGATGCGGACGATAAAAGTTTTATCTGCCATGTCGCCTCTGAAGCTGCTGCCGCACTTCAAATCCCTATCTAAGTTTACGCCTTCGCTGTGTACTTGCGCTCGCGCGGCTGAAGTAGCGAAGTGTCAACCGGCTCGTACTCAAGCTGGATATTGCCGTCGTTGTAGCTGGCCTTGGTGGTCTTCAGCCAGTTGGCGTCATCGCGTTCAGGAAAATCGGGTTTATAGTGCGCGCCGCGAGTTTCATTGCGCGCGAGCGCGCCCATAGTGATCACGCGCGCGAGAATCAGCATGTTGCCCAGTTCGCGCACGAAATTGAGCGTTTGATTGGCCCACTGTGTGCGGTCCTGTAAATTAATTCGCGTAAAGCGCTCGCTGAGCTCATCGAGCTTCACTAAAGTCTTTTGCAGATTTGCGTTGTAGCGAATCACGGTGACATTCTCGGTCATAATGTCGCCCATCTCGCGCCAGATCGTAATCGGATTTTCAGTTCCTTTGTGCTGATTCAACAAGGCGTCGGTGATGTCTTGCTGGCGGACGCGTTCGCGCTCGAATATCGCCCCTGGAACGTTCTCGCATCCGCTTTCGAGACCACGCGCGTAACGGACCGCGGCAGGGCCTGCGAGCATTCCACCGTAAATGCAAGAGACTAGAGAATTGGCGCCCAGCCGGTTCGCGCCGTGATATTGGTATTCGCATTCCCCGGCGGCATAAATGCCCGGAACGTTGGTAGCTTGATTTTGATTGTCCACCCACAATCCACCCATGGTGTAGTGCATCGCGGGGAAAACTTTCATAGGCTCTTCGCGGGGATCGACGCCCACAAATTTTTCGTAAATCTCGAGAATGCCTTCCAGTTTGCGGTCGAGCGTCTCGCGCGGAATGTGGGTGACGTCGAGATAAACGGCCGGCTCGCCTACCAGGCCCATTTTCATTTCGAAAACAATTTTGTGGATAGCGCGAGTGGCCACGTCGCGCGGAACCAGATTGCCGTACTTCGGATACCAGTCTTCAAGGAAATAGAACCGTTCATTCTCCGGGATGTCTTTACCCGCGCGCTTATCGCCGGCCTGTTTGGGCACCCAAACGCGGCCGCCTTCACCGCGCGCCGACTCGCTCATCAACCGGCACTTGTCTTCACCGGGAATTGCCGTCGGATGAACCTGGATGAATTCTCCGTTGGCGTAATACACGCCCTGCTGGAACAGTGCCGACTGCGCGGAGCCGGTGCAGACCACGGAATTTGTCGAGCGGCCGAAAACCACACCGATGCCGCCGGTGCAAAAAATCGCCGCATCGCACGGGAAGGTGCGAATTTCCATGGTTCTTAAATCCATGCCGCAGATGCCGCGGCAAACTCCGCCATCATCTAGAACTACGGAGAGAAACGTCCAGCCCTCAAATTTTTTGACTTTGTCCTCGGACTCGAAGCGGCGGACCTGCTCGTCGAGTGCGTACAGCAATTGCTGGCCCGTCGTCGCGCCGGCAAAGGCCGTACGGTTGTAAAGCGTGCCGCCGAAACGGCGAAAATCGAGTAAACCTTCAGGCGTGCGGTTGAACATGACGCCCATGCGATCGAGCAAATCGATGATCGCGGGAGCCGCTTCGCACATGCCCTTCACCAGCGGCTGATTGGCCAGGAAATCGCCGCCGTAAATGGTGTCGTCAAAATGTTTCCAGGTGGAATCGCCCTCGCCCTTCAGATTCTTTGCGGCGTTGATGCCGCCCTGCGCGCACACGGAATGGGAGCGCTTCACCGGAACAATCGAGAAGAGATCAACAGGTATGCCCGATTCGGCCACTCGAATCGTGGCCATCAGGCCGGCCAGACCGCCGCCGACTACGATAATTTTGGGCTGTGTCATTGCACGTAACCGCCGAGAGGAAACCATGCGTAATGAAATCCGAGCACGACCGCGACGCCCGCGAGCGTGCAACCAACTCCTACAAGCGGCGCCGAACCACGCAGCGGCATGTTGCGCCTTAGGAGTGATGGCGATTCCCCATTTACAGGCGAAATTCCAGAGCCCATTTCCCAAATGGAAAGAGCAGGCAGTGACTCCCACAAGGTACGCGATCACGTACCACGGATTCGCCATGTCCTGCGCCACTCCGGCATAACGCGTCACGCCGTGACCGCCGAAGCGCTCGGTGTAAAGATGCCAGCCGATAAAGACGAAGGCAAGCAACCCCGTCCAGCGTTGCAGTACGTACATCCAGTTGGACATCCAGGGATGGCTGAGAGCGTTGGATTTCCCTCTCGACCAGATGTACATGCCATAGAGACTGTGGAACAAAAGAGGGATCCAAAGGACGGCCGCTTCGACGCCGATGCGCCACGGAACGGTTTGAAGTTCACCGGAAACTTGATTGTATTTTTCGATGCTGACTAGGGCGTAGCTATTGGACCAAAGATGATCGACAAGATAAGCGCCAATGGGAACTACGCCGCTGAGGGACTGCAGTTTGTCGAGAATATAGCCTGTTTTGGATTCAGGCGCTGCCGCCGGCATGCACGCTCCGAAATTATTTCGTACAAACAGAGTATAGGCAGGCGTGAAGAAGTTTGCAACCACGCGAGTGGGCTGAAAAGGGGTATGCCGGAGGGATTCTGCAAAGCTGGGGAAGGTAAAGCCGCGGATATCGCCTCTCGTAATGCATGAAACACACCCATGCGACAGGACGGTTCCTGCGGAAATGTACATGTTAGACTAGCGAAATAGGCGCGGCCATATATGTCTAACGAATACATCGCCGAATTGAAGAAGTGGGCCAACGAGCTCGTGCGCACCAATGCCTCCGGTGAGTTTGTCGGAATGCATCGCGCTGTGGAGCTGATGAGCAAGCACTTCGTGGTGCAACCTCACGAAGTTGCCATTCTCGTGGCCATGCCCGACGAGCGATTCCTGCGATTCGTAATGCCCGAAAACCTTCTGGGTATGGGCCAGATTCCGCTGACGAGCGCCAATTCATTGGCGGTCCGCACCGTCCGAGAAAGACGGCCTGAAATGATCAATCATTTCTCGGCGGTCCCGCACACTTCAGTTTTCGAAGCGGTCCCTATCTCGGAAGATAAGCGCGGGATTGCCATCCAAAAGATCATGAGCGTGCCGATCCTGCTGGATAAAAAGGTGATCGGCGTGATTCAAGTGTCGCGCAAAGGGGCCACGCCCTCGGAGGCCGGCCCGGACTTTGTGCCGCAACAGCTTCGAGAGCTCAAGACCATCGCCGATACGATTGCCCCCTGCGTCCCCCTCTGCGCCAAGGAATCTGAACTTCATAGCTCTTAAGCGCACTGTACGCGAATATCCGAGAGCGCAACTTTCTGCAAAGGACCGGGTTTTATGACTGGAATACAACTCTGCACGCCACTTTTGCCATCATTCTAATAGGCGCAAATGAGGCTAGAGCAAGCGTTTTAACAGTACTGCCGGCGGTTGAGGCAGAAGGACCAGGAGACTAACAATGGTTATCAACTTTGCGGACTGGACGGGTCGCAGCATCATGACGAGGCTGGGGATTGGCACCTTGGCGCTTGGGTTTTGTCTGAGCGCGATTCCAGCGTCAGCCCAGCAAGACCAACAGCAGCCGCAGGATCAGCAACAGCAGCAACCACAGGATCAACAACAGCAGCAGCCGGATCAACAGCAGCAAGCACAACCTCCGCAGGCGCCTCAGGATGCGCCGCCTCCGAACGCAGCGCCCGACGCGCCAGCAGAATGGGCCGCAGGACAACTACACAGTGCCGGATTCACTTACGTTGCCGACCGGTGCGATTCTGCAAGTGCGGACGACGGGATGGCTTTCCAGCGACGGAATAAAGTTGGCGACAATGTAATACTAACGCTCGATCAACCGCTGATAGTGGATGGCCTAGTCGTGGCAAGGCGCGGGCAGACCGTGATGGGAACGGTGGTGAATGCGGAAAGAGCCGGTCGGGTGAAAGGCGTCTCGAAGTTGGGGCTCTCGTTAAGCCAATTAACTCTGGTTGACGGCCAGCTTGTTGACGTCAAAACTTCGCTGATTAAAGCGACGGGTGGGACTTCTAATGGTCGGGATGCACTGGGAGTAGCAGGCACCACAGGATTCGGCGCGGCGGTTGGCGCGGCAGCCGCAGGAGGCCCAGGAGCAGCAATAGGCGCAGGCGCGGGATTTGTCGCGGGCGTCACAGGCGTGCTGTTAACGCGAGGGAGACCAACGATTATCCCTCCTGAATCGCTGCTCACCTTTAGGGTGGAAGCGCCAATCACTATTTCAACTGTCCACGGCCAGGTGGCGTTCCAACCGGTCACGCCGCAGGATTATGGAACGAGTAACCAGACGCGACGGCCGAGAAGGTACGTTGGTCCTTATCCGCCTCCGCCATATGCTTACGCGTATCCCTACGGCTATCCTTACGGTTATCCCGGATACTATCCGGGTCTGTACGTCGGCTATTACGGCGGATGGGGATATGGCCGGCGCTGGGGCTGGCGCTAGACTCTCAACCAACTTCCCGAATCATCAATCGAAGGGGACTCATTTCAAGGAGTCCCCTTTTTTTGTGTATGTTGACGGCGAGCGAAAACTGGAAGGAAGAAAGCAGCCGACGAAGAGAGCAAGCGCGACGCCATCCGATAAAACTGTAACCTAGCTGAAACATTTCGAGCGCGTCATGCGTTACTACTGCGCACGAGGTCAATTAGTGATTGACTTAGCCGCGTGTGCTTGTTAATTTCCGAATGCGTTAGATTTTTCCTACTCAACCGAGTGGAGGCACCGCAACTCACCGCATATGGCGTTCGTCGCGAAGAAAATTTTCTTAACAAAAGGGGTGGGCAAACACCGCGAGCGTCTTTCGAGCTTTGAGTTGGCATTGCGCAATGCCGGAATTGCCGCGTGCAACATCGTTCGCGTCTCCTCGATTTTTCCTCCCTACTGCAAGCTGATCTCCCGAAGTGAAGGGCTCAAGCATTTGAAGCCCGGCCAAGTGGCGTTCACCGTGATCAGCGAAAATCAAACGCGTGAGCCGCATCGATTGATCGCCGCGGGCGTCGGACTGGCTTTGCCCGCTGATAAATCCATGTTCGGCTATTTGTCCGAACACCACTCATTCGGCGAGAGCGAAGAAATTGCCGGAGAGTACACCGAAGAGCTCGCTGCGGAAATGCTGGCGACAACGCTGAACGTAGAGTTCGATCCGGACCTGTCGTGGGACGAGAAAAAAGAAGTCTATCGCATCTCAAACAAGATCGTTCGCACCATGAACATCACGCAATCGGCCGTCGGCGACAAGCGCGGCCTGTGGACCACCGTGTTAGCCGCTGCAATTTTAATCGGCGAAGACGATTAGTTCCCTGCTTCAGGCGCTCCCGTCATCGATTCCCTCGAACCAAAAAGTGACGCTATCGTTTTTTCGAGGGGGAGTGTGTTGTTGCAGAGGATCGGTCTGCTTTTAGGTAGCCGATGCGTTCCAGGACAGCGCCGACGATAAGCGGCAGCGCCACCGTCGCGTCGTCGAGCACCTCCGCAAATTTGCCGCCTTCTTCGCGAGGCACAAACTTCCCCCAGGAAACAGCCTCGGTATATGTGCTGCCGGATAGGCCGCCCCAATTCACCGGCTCGGGACAAATCCGCAGGCCGTAGTTGTAGCGCTTCAGCGGTATTTTTTCGTAGCCTCGGCGCGCGAGAAGCTCCGCGTAAACTCCAAACTGCTGCGCCCAATTGCGCGGGACGCCGCCGCCGATGGTGAAAATTCCCATGCGCTTCGTGGCTAGCATGGTCGAAGCATAATGCTCGAAATCCAGATACGGATCGAAACGTAGCGGCGGCTTCCCTTCTTTCTTTCGCTGCCGCTGATATAGCGCAAAATCAATTCCGAGCTCGGAATCGGTGAACGCCGGAACGAAAACCGGAACATTATGCTCGACGCAGGATTTCAGGATGCCGCGGCCCTTGGCGTGTTGTTGCAAGTATTCGCCGATACGGCGGTTCAGTTTCCAGCTGCAGACCGTTTCTTCGCGAGTCCCAACGCTGCAGAACGTGGTCCACCACTTCTTCCACGGCATCCAGATTTACTTCCGGCTCGAGCGAATCGTACACGCGGTTGTAACCCGCGAGGAAAAGCTCGTTGTCTCCCATTTTTTCGTCGTAGCGAAAATGAGAGCGGCCGGTGGCTTCCACCAGTCCATGGGCCATCAACGCACCCGTGGAAACAATCGCCTTCACGATTCCCGATTCCACCAGGTCGCAGAAAACCAAACCCATCTTGCCCACGGTGAGCGCGCCGGAAAGGGTCATCACGATGAAGCAATCTTTATCGCGAGCCATGGCTTCCAGCACGTCCGCGGCATCGCCGATTTGCCGGGCGGTGTAGGCGGTTTGGCCCATGGCGCGAACCATGTCGTCAATTGTGCGGATGCGTCGGAGGTCGAGCGGGAAAATAGGTGTGAGGTGATCTTCGATCGGGTCGTGCAGTGTACGCCCCGTCACGCCCTTTTTTTTGCCATTCACAGCCCTCGCAGGTAATGTATGCTCCCAAGAGTTTTCGGGAGTGGCAAGCTGTCCCATTGCGCGCCTCATTGATATTACAAATGAGGCCGGTGCAAAAGAAAAATTTCCGATTCGTCCAAGGAGCGCGACCGCATTATGTCACGATACACTCCGATGCCGCCCGACAATTTCGGCGGCCTGCCGGAAGAACATTCAACTTACGAGACGTCACGCGCCGTGATTTTTCCGGTGCCTCTGGAGCGAACAACCACCTACGAACGCGGAACGCGCAACGGACCCGCTGCGATCATCGCCGCAAGCCGGCACATGGAACTGTACGACGAAGAATTGCAGCTCGAACCGTACAAGGAAATCGGAATCGCGACTCAGCCGCCGATTGACACGCAAGACGGCACTCTGAGCGAAGTAACCAGCGAACTTTTCACCGCGCAACTGTCACTGCTCGACGATAACAAGTTCCCTGTCGCACTGGGGGGCGAACATGCGTTGACGCCTCCGCTGGTTTCGGCAACTGCGAGAACCCACAAAGATCTGTGCGTCTTGCATATTGGCGCGCACGCGGAAATGCGCGATGAGTATCAGGGGAATCCGGCAAGTCATGCGTGCGCCATGCGCCGCGTGGTTGAAATTTGCCCGGCGGTTCAAGTAGGCGTCCGCGCGCTGTCGGAAGCAGAGGCCAAGGCCATTCCGAAGTTGCGAACTAAAATTTATTGGGCTAAGGACATCGTGCGCGCCCCGTTGAAAACGTGGATCGCGAAAGTTCTCGAGGATCTGGGACCGCGAGTCTATTTGACGATTAATCTCGATGGATTCGATTCTTCTATCGTCCCTTCGACCGTCGCACCCGAACCGGGCGGCTTGGATTGGCACCAGGTGACCTCACTCGTGCGCGCAGTTGCGGACCATAAGAAAATTGTCGCGATGGATGTGGCCGAACTTGCGCCGCGACCGGGCTACCACGCTGCGGACTTCCTGGCCGCCAAGCTCGTTTACAAATGCCTCGGATATATATTTTGCCAATCTTGATGAAAGGAGATGCAATCATGTCGAGTGTGGCCGCGTGGATTGCGGGAATGCAGCGTCCGATGTCGCAACATGACGTCGTCGTTTACGTCGAGACGCATTCGATATTTTGGTGGCTCCTCATCGGATTGATCGCCGGATGGCTGGCCGGCACCGTCGCTCGTGGACGCGGCTTCGGATGTGTCGTGGACGTCATCCTCGGACTCATCGGCGCCGTGATCGGCGGATGGATTTTTGAAAGGCTGGGCATCGCTGCGTTTGGATTCTGGGGAAGCCTCGCGGCGGCTACCGTAGGCGCGATCGTGCTTGTCGCGATTGCAAGATTGTTCGCCGGCGGCCGGTCGGATTAACGCCTCCAGGACGGCGGGTTTTGCGCCGCGCTGGATCAGTCTCGAAGAGTTGCGGCCCGACCTCCACGTTCTTCCAGTCCCTCGGTATGATACGATTGCAAGTTCCTTGAATATAAAAGAAGAGCTATCCCGCCGCGCAAACTGAGCGAGAAAGTCGGAAGAAATTGAGCCAAACATCACTGTGGGCCATTCCGCTGGGCGGACTGGGCGAATTCGGCATGAATATGCTGGCCCTGCGCTTCGGCGACGAAATTATCGTAATCGACGCAGGACTGATGTTTCCCGAGCAGGAATTGCTCGGCGTGGACATCGTAATTCCCGACACCACCTACCTGAAACAAAACAAACGCATGGTCAAAGCCATCGTGCTCACGCACGCGCATGAAGACCACATCGGCTCGATTCCTTACATTCTCGCGGATCTGAACGTCCCGATTTACGGAACGCAATTCACTCTGGCCATCGTCAAGAAAAAACTAGAAGAGCACGGCCTGCTCGAAACGGCGAAATTGAACGAAGTCGCCGCGGGCGACACCACCGTAATAGGCCCGTTTTCGATTGAATATCTGCACGTAACGCACAGCACCGTTGACTGCGTGGCGCTCGCGGTGCGCACTCCCGTTGGCGTGATCATTCACACCGGCGACTTTAAGATCGATCCCACGCCGGTGGACGGGAAACCTTTCGACTTGCATGCCTTCGCGCGCTACGGCCAGGAAGGCGTGCTTGCGCTTTTCAGCGACAGCACCAACGTCGAGCGTCCCGGTTTTACTCCGTCCGAACGCGCCGTAATCGTGCGCCTGGAAGAATTATTTCGCGCCGCGCCAAAGAAAGTTGTGGTGTCGTGCTTTTCCAGTTCCGTGCACCGCATTCAACAAGTGATCGATATTGCCCGAATGGTCGGGCGGAAGATCGGATTCGTAGGGCGCAGCATGGTGGACAACGTTGAGATCGCGCATGGACTTGGCAAGCTGCGCATCCCCGATGGGAGTGTCGTTCGGCCGCAGGATATCAAAGGCTACGATCCGCACAAGCTCGTCGTGCTAGCCAGCGGAACGCAGGCGGAACCGCTCTCCGCGCTTTCGCGCATCGCGGTAGATAATCACCGGCTGATGAACATCGCGGAAAACGATACCGTGATTTTGTCCGCGCGAATTATTCCCGGCAACGAGAAGAATATTTTCCGCATGATCGATCACCTGTTCCGCCGCCGCGTGCTTGTGTATTACGAAGGCGGCCGGTCCGCGCCGATTCACGTGTCCGGCCATGCCAGCCAGGAAGAAATGAAGATCCTGCTGCAACTCGTCAAACCGAAATATTTCATTCCCGTGCACGGCGAGTACCGCCAGCTTTTCCGCCATGCTGCATTAGCGGAGCAACTGGGCGCTGTGGGTTCAGAGATTTTCCTGATCGAAAGCGGCCAGCCCATCGAGTTCACCGCCGATGGCGGCGCGCGCAAACGCGAACCAGTAACGGCCGGCCGTGTCTGCGTGGATTCCGGCTCGCTCGAAGAGATCGAAGATGTAGTGATTCGCGACCGCCGGCACCTGGCCGAAGACGGCGTGGTTGTGCCGATCATTGCCATCGACAAACACACGGGCCGCATGGAGACCGCGCCGGAAATCGTGACACGCGGATTTTTACCGAACGAAGACGGCGCCGAGCTGCTGGCGAGAGCGCGTGAAGTGATTTTGCGTACCGTGGAACAGTCCACCCAGGAAGAAAAGACGGATTGGAACGTAATCAAAGAAAAAATTCGCCAGGATTTGAAGCGGTTCCTCAACAAACAGACTTCGAAGCGCCCGTTGATCCTGCCGGTGATTTTGGAAGTATAGTCCTCGCTGTGAAATTCACGCTGCGCGATTACAAACCGGAAGATTTCGGCGCATTGTACGAGATCGATCGCGCCTGCTACCCGATGGATATCGCATATTCGAAACGAGAGCTGCGCGCATATCTCCAGATGCCTGGCGCGGAATGCATCGTGGCGGCAACGGCCGATTCCATAGCGGGATTCTGCATAAGCGCGCATCACGATACGCGCGGTTATATCGTAACCATCGACGTCCTGGAGCAATTTCGAAGAACTGGCGTGGGATCTTCCCTTCTGCGCAAAATGGAACAGAGCCTTGCAGCCAATGCGGTGCGAGAAGTATGGCTTGAGACAGCAACCGACAACGAATCCGCAATTGCCTTCTGGAAGAAGCACGGATATCGTACGTGCGGCACTCGATGCGGGATATTATCCTGGCGGGCGCGACGCTTTCTCCATGGAGAAAACGATCGCCTCCCCCGCCGCGAAATCAAAAGAGAGCGGATAAACATGCTACTGTGGCAGGCCGTCGTTCTGGCAATCGTACAGGGTTTAACCGAGTTTTTGCCGGTCAGCAGCAGCGCCCACCTGATTCTGATTCCTTGGCTGTCCCAGGGCCGCATTCCTGACCCCGGAATGGCTTTCGACGTTGCGCTTCATTTGGGAACGCTCATCGCCGTGGTTCTGTTTTTTTTGCGCGACTGGGTGCGGCTAACTCTGTGCGGGCTCGGATTCCACTACCCTCAGCGCGCGCCGGAGCTTCAAGTCGTGCTCAACCGGCGCCTGTTCTGGTACTTGGTCGCGGGCACCATTCCGGGCGCGTTGGTCGGATTTCTTCTTCGAACGTACCATTGATGAACACCTTCGCAATCCGGTTCCCATCGCGTGCGCTATGATCCTAATTGCGCTTTTGATGTGGTACGCGGAATACACGAGCCGGCTTGATCGTGCCATCGAGCAGACTTCGTTCGGCGACTCTCTGGCGATCGGATGCGGACAAGCCCTCGCGCTTTTTCCCGGCGTTTCGCGTTCCGGAATCACGATTACGGTGGGACTATTCCGCGGCATGACCCGAGAAGCCGCCGCCCGCTTCTCATTTCTGCTGGCTACACCGCTCATCGCAGGAGCTGCCGGCCAAGGAGCTTCCCAAACTCATTAAGGCTCATCGCGCCGGAGGCCTCGATTTGCCCATGTCCACATTGGCGATCAGCGTGGCCGTTTCGGCCATCGTTGGCTATGTGGTTATCGCATTCTTTTTGCAGTATCTGCAAACACGCACTTTGAAGATCTTTATTTACTACCGAATCTTGTTTGGTATAGTCGTCCTGTTGCTCGCGTTCCTCCCACTGGGCTTTGCGCGATAGCGCCCGCGCCGCCCGGCTGTTACGCGTGAGCCTTCCCCATTGTTTGCACCTCGGTCCGCAATTGCGCCCGAGGTGAACTGCGCCGTATAGCGAGATCGAAGGTTGAGCACTTCGAATCGCCCGCGGCCCGGGTTTTCAATGTAAAGGGGAAGCTTGTGCGCATCTTGTCGCCTACCGAAAATAAACGCATCAATGAGCTCGTCGGATTTGTCGGCCTTAGCATCGCTTTTCTTCTCGCGCTGAGCCTGCTGTCCTATTCTCCGCACGACGTATCGTTTAATGTGTCCGCTCCTCCGCCAGGAGCGGGCCCGGCAAGAAATTGGATCGGGCCGGTCGGAGCGCATATGGCCGATCTCTTCTTCCAATTCTGCGGCTTTAGCGCGTTCTTGTTTCCGGTTGGCATGTTTGCCGTGGCCATGCGCTGGTTTCGCAGCCAATTAATCGAGGCGCCCGCCGCAAAGCTTGTAGGCGCCAGCATGCTGTTGCTTTCTCTTTCGGCCGAGATGACGCTGATACACCTGCCCCAAGTGCGCGGAGTTCTTCCTCCAGGCGGCTTACTCGGGACCGTTCTTGCCGAGGGATTGCGCGCGGCGTTAAATCCGGTCGGGGCCAACTTAGTTTCTGTTGTTCTGATTCTTACTTCATTATTTCTAACCACAAGTTTTTCATTGCGGACCGCGGCACATTGGCTCAGGACGCCCATGTCCACGGACGGCATGGTGGGTCGATGGATGGCTCGCGTGAGTGCGTGGCGAGAGGAGCGCGAATCGTCGCGCCTGAGGAAGCGCGTTGAGGAAATCAAGATTGCAGGGCGTCCGCCGGTAGCCCCACAACGAGTCTCGGCGAAAGAGCTGCCGGCAACCGCGGATGAGCATGATGAAGACGAAGATTCGGAAGACGAATCGAAAGACGCCAGGCGGGCATCCGCCGTGATTAAATTTCATGAACTGGAGAAGGCGACTCCGCCAAAGAAAGCCGCGCCCGACCCCAAAATTTCTCGCGGTAGAACGAGCTACAGGCTTCCGCCCTCTTCTTTGCTGCAGATGGCCGAGCGCGGCCAGAAAATGGACGAAACCGAATTGAAGGAATGCGCGCGTGCGATCGAACAGAAGTGCGCCGAATTCGACGTCGCGGGGCGCATTACCCAAATCAATCCCGGCCCCGTCGTTACGACTTTTGAATTGAAGCCCGAAGCAGGCATCAAGTACAGCCGAATTACAGGCCTGGGCGATGATCTGTGCCTGGCGCTGAAAGCTGAATCGATCCTAATCGAGCGTATCCCGGGAAAATCCACCGTCGGCATCGAAGTGCCAAACGTGCATCGTGAAACGATCGCTTTGCGTGATGTGGTGGAATCTCCTGAATTCAGCCATTCCCCTTCCAAGCTCACGCTTCCTTTCGGAAAGGATCTGATTGGCCGCATCCGCGCAGGCGATTTGACGCAAATGCCCCACTTGCTGATCGCCGGTTCAACCGGAACGGGCAAGAGCGTGTTCATAAATTCCCTGCTGATGGGCATGCTGTATAAAGCCACGCCGGACGAGCTAAAGCTCGTGCTGATCGATCCGAAGCAGCTGGAGCTTGGACTTGTACGCCGACATTCCACACTTGTTCACTCCCGTGGTGACTGACCCGAAAGTTGCCGCGAACGTGATGCGCAACGCCACGCGCGAGATGGAGCGCCGTCTGAAACTTCTGGCACAGCGCGGCGTGCGAAACATCGATCAGTACAACCGCACATTCGAGAAGGGCCAATCGCTTTCGCTCTTCGACAACGTGGAGGAAGAAGAACACAAGCCGCTTCCCTACCTCGTGATTGTCATTGATGAGTTGGCTGACCTCATGATGGTGGATACCAACGGCGTGGAAGAATCCATCACACGACTGGCGCAGATGGCGCGCGCTGTCGGAATCCACTTGATACTCGCCACTCAGCGGCCGTCGGTGGACGTAATTACCGGATTGATTAAAGCGAACTTCCCCGCTCGTATTTCTTTCCGCGTGGCCAGTAAAGTAGATTCGCGCACGATTCTCGATGCCAACGGTTCGGAATCGCTGCTCGGCAAGGGCGACATGCTGTATCTGCCCGCAGGGTCGTCGAGGCTTCACCGCATTCACGGGCCCTACGTGCACGAATCGGAAGTCGGCGCGGTCTGCGATTTCTGGCGCGATCAAGCCAAGGCAATTTACAACGAAGAGTTGCTGAAACCGCCGAAGGATGACGCATTCAGCGGTGGTGGCTCCGCGGGAGCAGAGGCTGGAGGAGAAGAAGTTGACGACGATCTCTACCAGGAAGCTGTGCGCGTAGTTTGCGAGATGGGACGCGCATCCACCTCCACTTTGCAGCGCCGCCTGCGCGTTGGTTACGGCCGCGCGGCGCGTTTGATTGATTTGATGGAGAAGGACGGAATCGTCGGCCCTCCCGATGGTGCAAAAGCCCGCGAAGTTCTGAAAAAGAAAGACTGGATGAAGGAGTTTGACGAGTCCATGAAGTAGCGGCCGCGCATCTGCGCTCTCCCGGCTGCGTTCAGCCCAAGCTTCCTTCCGGCTTTGTGCCGGAAAACGCCGTTTTCCCTTTTCAGCGTCGTCACTTTTCCGTAGAATCGTAAATCGTTCCTGTGCCGAGGTAGCTCATTGGTAGAGCGCGGCCCTGAAAAGGCCGGCGTAGCCAGTCCGATTCTGGCCCTCGGCACATCCCCTACTCCGCACGGGAGTCGCCGACGCGCTATTAATTGCTCCCGTGCTCATCATATACTTCTCATCTCGAAGCTCTGCGCCGCTTCGAAGCCCTCGCGCTGAGGAGTCCCCGTGAAACGTTGGGCGAAAATTCTGCTGGCACTCGTCGGTCTCGTCATTGTCGCGGTAGTGGCGATCAAGCTCTTCGTAAATGCAAACACGTTCCGCCCCGCCATCGAAAAACAACTCACCACCACGCTCGGCCGCGACGTAAAGGTCGGCAACCTGAGCCTCTCGCTCTTCCGCGGCAGCCTGGTGGCCGAAGGCCTCAGCGTCGCCGACGATCCCAGCTTCAGCGCCGAGCCGTTTCTGACGGCGAAGGAATTCCGCATCGGCGTCTCGCTGCAGACCTTGATTTTCTCGCGGCAGTTGAACCTGCGCAGCTTTCAGATTGAGTCGCCGCAAATCAGATTAATTCGCGCGGCCAATGGCACGTGGAATTTTTCCAGCCTCGGACTCGTCCGCGCGTCGGGCACGCCTACTAGCGGAGCTGCCTCCAACGCAGCTCCCGGAAGTTCAAAGGGTTCCGCGCCGGACATCGCTGACCTATCAGTCGGCAGCATCGTTATCGAAGACGGCCACGCCGTGATCGTCGGCCTGCCCGCGCACAGCAAGCCAATCGTGTACGAGCACGTGAATCTTACGGCCAGCAATTTCTCATTCCGCTCGCAGTTCCCAATCGGGCTGGACGCGAACCTGCCCGCCGGCGGCACCATCCAAGTCACCGGCCACGTCGGCCCCATCAATCGCGACGATCCGGCAACCAGCCCCGCCGACGTGCAAATTTCCGCGAAGCGACTCGACCCGGTCGCCGCGGGATTACTCGATCCGGGTGCCGGCCTGTCGTTGCTTGCGGACGCCGACCTGCACGCCACCTCCGACGGGCAAACACTCAACACGAGCGGCACCATTCGCGTCCAGAATCTCAAACTTAAGCCCGGAGCGACCGCTGCGTCAAAGCCGCTTGACCTCACTTACCGCGGCACGTATCGCCTGAAAGAAAACACCGGCCAGATTGAAGACGCCAGCGTAAAGATCGGCAACGCCGCGATCCATGTAAACGGAACATATAAAAGCAACGCGCAAGACGCGGAAGATCCTCTGCTGAACTTGAAACTCGCCGGGCAAAGTCTGCCGATCGATGAACTCCAGCCGCTGATATCCGCGGCCGCGGTTCGTTTTCCCAACGGCTCGGTGCTGAAGGGCGGGACGCTTTCGATGAACATGGCCATTACTGGCCACGCAAAATCGCGTCGTCATCATTGGTCCGATTGCGCTCGACAACGTGAGCCTGGTTGGTTTTGACGTCGGTTCAAAAATTCACGGCATCGCGGCGCTGAGCGGCGTGAAAACGGGAGACACGCACGAATTTCCAAAAGTTGAGCGTGAACGTTCACATCACGGACGCCGGCGTAGTGGCCGATAACATCGAGGCCGTGATCGAGGGAATGGGCGAGCTCTCCGGCAGCGGCACCGTCTCGCCCACCGATCAACTGGATTTCAATCTCACGGTGAAAAATGCGCCGTCCAAAGGAATCGCGCCAAAGTCGGCGTGGGCTTGCTCACGACATTAAATGGCTCGGGAGGCAGTTCGGGCAATGGCTCCGGCGTGCCCATACACGTCGCCGGCACGTCCGAGGAACCCTACATCACCGCTGATGTCGGCGGCGTCGTCGGGAAGAAAACCAAATCCATTACATCCATCTTCGGTAAAAAGAAATAACTCGCGCCGTGCGTTTGCGCATGCCGGCTCATTCTCAACTTTCACTTCGCTGGAAAGTAACCCAGCGGGGCTCAGGCGGGAAGGCGCTGCGTCTTCGTCTATGCATGGGCAACCACTTGGTACGGACGCATCATTTCATTGTCTTCGTGTTCGAGTATGTGGCAATGCCAGACGTAGCGGCCGGCGTAGCCTTCAAAGTGCACGATGATTCGCGTGGCCATGCCGGGTTCGGCGCGCACGGTGTCCTTCCATCCCGCTTCCGAAGCATCCGGAGGCACGGGCTCGCCCGTGAATTTCAACTCGCGCTTGCTCATGTAAGTGGAGGTTTCGAAGCGGCGCCTGTCGAGAATCTGGAATCGCACTAAATGAAGATGAATGGGGTGCGAATCGTCGGTGGGATTGATCAGAGTCCAGATCTCGGTCGTGTTGAGCACAGGGGTTTCTGTAATGGGTTGGTGCCAGTAAGTGCCATTCAGCAGCATGAGAACTGGCTCGGCGACGCGATTTACATACTGGTCGAGAGAAAGAAGCCGCGTCTTCACTGCTTGAGATTCGGGAGTTTTTGGCACGGGGCGCAAGGCTGCCGGCAGCGCACTCGGGTCGTTCACTTTATCGCTCGAAACGCGGAATTGCATTACTACGAACGCGTCGTTATTGAGAATGATCTCCTCGCCGCGATGGCCGCTGAAGTCAACGACGAGATCAACTCGTTCGCCCGGCGCAATCATCAATGCCTTGAGAGAAACCGGCGCCGGCAG
Organism: uncultured Acidobacteriota bacterium; assembly: GCA_963830375.1. Taxonomy (GTDB): domain Bacteria; phylum Acidobacteriota; class Terriglobia; order Acidiferrales; family UBA7541; genus Palsa-295. Next base: position 14,314 of record CAWHMJ010000006.1, on the reverse strand, counting down.
CAAGTCCCTGGTCCGTTCCTATCTGGCTGAAAGTAGCGCCGTTTGCGAATGATAAATGGTAGAAACGCGCATTTGAACCGTTGAGCACGCGAAGGCGATATTTACGCGGCGCTACATCGAGGTACGGGAATATTTTTCCGTTCACGAGAATAGCGTCGCCGAAAACTTCGGGAACCCACGGAGCGTTCGTTTTGTCCGACACCGGATAAAAGAGCTGGCCTTCAGGAGTGAAGAAACGGTCGGAAATCACCAGCGGAATTTCATATTTTCCGTTCGGCAACTGGAGAGCGTCTTCCGCGTCGTCTCGCACGATGTACACGCCCATCAATCCCGCGAAAATATTAAGGCGGTTAATTCCCATCGCGTGATCGTGATACCACAGCATCGCCGGGTCCTGCTGGTTCGGGTAGTGATACAGGGCCGATTTCCCGGGAACAATCCAATCCTCGGGATAGCCGTCGCTTTCGGGGGGCGCTTTTCCGCCGTGAAGGTGTACCACGGTGCGCACTTCCGGTTGGTCCGCGCCAGCTCCGCCAAGGTTGTGGTCTATGGGAAGAAAATGCTTGTCGGGTAGCTCGTTGGCCCACTCGACCAGAATTTCCTGTCCGCTGCGGACATCGAACGTGGGCCCTGGAAACTGCGAGCCGAAGCCCCACATTCGCGTGGGCTTCAGGTCGCGATGGACTTTCATTTCGAAGGGCTGCATGGCTTGGCGGTAGTACGGAATTTTTACCGCGGGATCTGCCGGACTGGGCTGGTAGCGATCGGGTTTCGCAATCGGGGGGATCGGGAGAGGGTCGACGAACTTGGCCAGCGTGTTCGGGTCGAGCGTGGAGGCCTTTACCGGCACTGACTGCGCGAACGCGGGCAGCTTGTTCATCAGCAACGCCGTGGTGGCCAAACCAGAACGGTGAAGGAATTTTCGTCTTGTGATCACGCAGCTCCCTTAGGCTCGGGAAGATAGCACGCATGGAAAACGAAGGCACGTGCGCGGGTTTGCCGCACGTGCCTTGTTCGACCGTCGCAACTATCGCTCGAAACTTAGTTCGAACCGGAAGAAAACTCCACTTCTCCGGTTTTATCGTTCAGGATGAACAAGTCATTGTCGTTCTCCTGTTTGAAATCGAACATTTGAGTGATTGAGTTCGCTATGGTGTCAAACGAACCGTTTCCGATGCGCTGCCCGTCCAGCCAATTGTCCTCGATGAATCGAATTGTCGAACTCTGGTCGGTCATGGTGTGGTCCACGAAGTTGTGGCGTGCCCACGGTGAAATGACCATATAGGGCAGACGCGGGCCATATCCGCAACGGCCTTGTGCGTGAAGCGTACTGGAGTTGATGCCAGGAAGCGCAGTCGCTCCGGTCCCGCACGAGCCGTTGGTCAGAACGTCGACTCCCGCTACCGCAGACGTATTCACGATTTGACCAAGCTGATGATCGTACCAACCGTCAGAATCATCATAGTTGATAACGACGGCGGTGTGTGCCCACTCCGGCTGGGCTTGCAGGAAATTGATTACGTCCACGACGAACTTCTGTTCATCTAGCGGATCGGAGTAGCCCGCGTGGCCGTCCTGAAATCCCGGCGCCTTTAAGAAGCTTACGGCGGGAAAGTTGCCGGCTTGAACTGCGGCGAAAAAATCCGCGGTGTCATATTGGTGATTGGCGCCATCGCCCTGTTGGCCGATGAGTTTTACTGAACTCGGCCGGGCGTGGGTGGGATTGGCAGTGGAGACGTAATATTGGAACGGCTGATGGTGCGGGATGTAATCGGCCTTCTTCGTGCCAGTGACTGCGGAAGTCGTGGACCGCTGCAGCCGGTGCTTCCGTTCGCATTTACGATGCTGAGGTTGAAACCTCCCTCGAAAAACCCCCAGCTCACGCCGGCTGCGTTCAGCAGATCGCCGATATTCTTGCCGCCCATCTGGACATGTCTCGCCGGTTGTGGTCGAGCAAACATCGCCCACCGGGATCGGCGTCACTATTCAGCGTGAACCCGCCGTTTCCGTCAGGCACGATCGCGCCGCTGCCGTTCAAGTTCTGGATGACGCCATTGGTTTGACCGGATACGAGATTGATGGCGCCGGAGTGGAGGGGCCGAAATTCGTATCGTAGGAGTTGTCGCTCATGGCGTAGTGTTGCGCGTAGTTCCAGAGCGCGGTGACGGTGTTGCCGTCGTAATAGCCCATCACCAGGCCAGTGGTATCCGCGATCGGCGGCGCGCCCGGAGGCGGGCCGGCGGTTCCGGTGTTGAGGGGAAACAGATCCATCAAGCCGCCGTCAAAGGCGGCTTGCTCCGGCGTGTAGTCGTGGTCCTGGTCGGAAGTGGCGGCTTGAGAGCGATCCAGGCGAAAAGGGTTGCTCGCTCCAGCAAGATTTAGCGGATTCAGGTTGGGGTTATTGTTGAGAAGCGCGTTGCTGAATCCATTGACTGTGGGCGTGCCTGCCGCGGCTTTAAACTTCGGTTCGCCAGAAGGGTTTGTGGCGACGGGATAAGTCCCGAAATAGTGGTCGAAAGAAACGTTTTCCTGGAAAATGACGACCAGGTGCTTAATTGGGGTAGCTGCCTTGACGCTGCTCGGTGGTGGCGGAGCCGCTCCCAACATTCCGGGATTCAACATCATTCCGGCCAGCAAAATCGCGAAAACTCTGCGCATATTCTGAATCCTCCATTGGCTTCGTGGCTTGTCGGCTGCCCCGTACAGCCGGCACGAGCGAAGGAAGGCTAGTCGCGGGAGGTTACAGCGTTGTGAACCTGGCATGATGTCACGGTGAAGTCGCAGGATGCCCCGCCTTGCTGATCGGAATGTGTCAATTCTAGAACCGGTTAGAATTGTAAGAGGTGATTGTTTTGTGCGAGTTACGACGATTTTTGTTTGTGAGTCAGAACCGGTTAGAAATGCAATGAAAGCCTCGACGCACGCTCGGGCTGTGTTCAAGTTTTTGGGTTTGCAGAATTTGATTTTTTGGCGATTTGAGCTGATCGCCGTTGTTTGTTTTCCGAGAGTTACGAGGTGTTCTACTTCCTGAGTTTGGCGATTTAATTTGGCGCGATTCCCGACAAGACCCGCGGGGAAAATGGAGGCGAGCGGCGTCTCTTGAGGCGTGTGGTGCACGGCTGCGGAGTTGCACACTCCGCACCGGTCGCGGACTAGCGACGGCACTCCCGATGCGGAGAGAGCGCATGGTCCCGGGCCCGTCCGAAGACGAGCTTCGGCGCGGCTCAGAGCTGAACCTTCCGTCCTGCTCCTTCCGTCGCAAGCCATCGCCACCAACCTCCTATAAATACTTGCCGCCTACAGCGAGCCGGCGCAACTCTGCCCTCCGCCCCTTTTTCCGGGGCGCAAAGCAAACAAAAGCAATAAGTTATTGTTTGGGTAAGTACCTTTATATCATACTTTTATGGTGATGTCAAGGGATCGTCTGTGTGGGTAGTGGGTTAGTTTGAAAATTGATCAGATACCCGGATAAGCCATCGGCCTAGTTTGGAGATTGTCGATTCCTTATCCCCCACGTATAAGGGCCTACGGTATAGCCAAGTTGTCTGTCTCAAATGCCCACTTAAAGTCTGGCGTACGGGTAAAAGGCTCAATCCTAAAAGGGGCTGTTCCACTAAAAAAAAGTTTCACTCCGCTACCGAAAGTACAATCAATGAAAACATACCCGTCCAACCGCACATCTTGATCCTGGAAATTAGTTCGATAAATCTGTTTTAAAGGCGTATATAGCCACCTTTCAGAAACCTTAGTTCGAGCAATGGGGGTAGGTGGTGTCTTATTGGCTCTTGTCTCAGCGACAGCGTGCATAATTAGAGAAAGAAACAGAAGGAGTAATGCCGCTAAAAGCCAACAGACCGCTCCCCGCAGATCAGATGGTAGCGTCGAATATCGTGTAAAAAGATAACTCAGCAGATTCTTTGCACCTATAGCCACAAGCAGGATAACTAAAAAATGGATGTGCTCCGCCCACTCAAAAGTCGCTTTCGTTTTTTCTACGAAGGATTCGGTCATGGGCGTAATACTAGAGATGTTTTATCGATATAGGAAAAATAAGGAAGAGGTAAAATACCTATCAGTAAAGACTACTTCTTCCAACGCGCTTTGGCCGCTTTTAAGGCTATTGTTTTACGCCGCTTTGCGGACAACTTCTTAGCCCCAGGCTTGCCGCCTTTCAGCCCACCGAGCCTACCACGCGACACGGCGTCAGCAGACTTGTGTGCGATGCCGCCCGCCTACCCTTCGCGAATTCTCTCAGGGTAAAAAGGCGGCCGCCACAAAGGCAGATCCGCGGCACATCACGAGAGCCCATCTGGTGGCCCTATCTGGTGGAGGCCGGCACAGACTTCAGGTAGGCGATTATGGCGACGGCGTCCTCGTGATTGAGGTGGTAGATATGCATGGGGGGACGGATTACTTCGCCGTTTGGGTCTCGGCCCTGTTCGAGGATTGCCTCGCCGTCGGAATCGGTGTAAGCGGCAAAGCCGGCCAGTGGAGGGGCTTGCTGGGCCCAATTGTGATCCGGATGGACGGGCACGATCCACACCGGGGCTCCTTGCAATGCGCGAGAGTTGTCGAGATTGCCTTGCGCGTCGCGGGGCGTGTGGCATTCCGTACACCTGGCGACTTCCTCAACCAGATATTTTCCGCGCTTCACCTGAGACTGGCCGGATGACGATGAGGAATTGGGCGCAGTCTGCTTGGAGGTTTGGGTAGAAGCGAAGACTGCCGCAGCGAACAAGACGAGCGCAAAGGCGCACAAACTAAAAGAAGTTTTCATTTGATTTTAGTAGCACACCTTTGCGGCACGCGTCCAGCAAATGATTGGGCGGAAATAATTGCGGGCTCGCTGAATCCAATATATTTCCGTGCGCGACAATTACGGCAGGACAGAAAGCGCTTTGAAGATGCGATCGCCGAAGGAAAACCCGGACGCCGGCTGACCTTTGGGGTCCCGCGCGTTGGACTCCACGAAAGGTCCACCGTTGTCGAGCACCAAACGGTCGCCCCAGCCGATAAGACCGAACAGGCGAATCAGATCCTGCGTGGGCTTCGAAATGGGAACGATGTAGGTGGGCAGCAAGGAATATTGGACGCGCTTGACCACGGTGGGCGCCAATCGCCGCATAGCGTTGTGCAATTCGCCGGGATTTTCGATGGGACATTCGACCGCGTGAATCAGAAAGAAGCCGCGCTGGCGGAAGTCACTGAGAGTGCGCAGTTCATCGATCTGCGAACTCACGGGGCCGGAGCATTTCACCAGTTCTTCAAAATAGACACGAGCGGCCACCGAACGAGTGGAGTGATCCGGGGCGGCGCGATAAAAATAATCGCCATCCAGCGCGGGCGGCGCGGCATTTAAAAGCAGAGTTTTGATCTGGGTGGGGCGAAAGCGCGCGGCGAGGTCGAGCCGCTCTTTGCGGCGCAGAACATGCGCATCGTCAACGCGAGCCCCGCAACCTTCGCAAATAGGCATCCGATACCTTTTCCTACGCCGTCACCTGCCGGGCCTTAGCCGAAAGAGGATGCCATGCGCCCCGCAGCAGCGCAAGTGCGCGCGGTCCGCGTGCGGATAAGTACAAACCGGGCATTACCGTTGAGGATCGATGAATTGATCGAAATGAATCCACAGCACGCGTCCTAACCGAGTAACGGCCGGCACGGCCGGAAGAAATATCAGAATCGCCACGACGCAGAGTCTTTCAAAAGACCAGTGCGTAAAGCTCCACAGGAGCGCCGCGATCGCGGTGGTGATCACCATTGCTAAAGCATAGTCCACGATCATGGCTCCCAGGAAATAGCCTTCTTCACGCTCAAACCAGAGACGGCAAACCGAGCACTGATCGTTCATTTTCGGAAAGGTGAAAAAAATGGAGGATGGATAAATCTTTCCTATGCGGCATCGCGGGCAAGCCTGCTGCAGAATGGCTTGCGGCGCGGAAACTGTGGCTTGGGCGGGCATGCGAAATTCAGCCGAAATATTCTAGATTTCGATCTCTGTTGCTTAGGACAGATTCTATGGCGCAGTTTGAATCGGCATTCCGAAAGGCGCGAGAGCTTCACGGACTACGCTAGCTTCGCCGACCGCTACGATTGCGGCGCGAGATGCCGGAAAATATTTCCTAGCCGCGGAGTCCACGTCGTCGGCTGTGGTCGCCGCGACCTTCTTTCCGTAGATGCCGATTTCTTCCGGAGGCAGACTTTTCACCCAAAGAGCGGCGAGTGCGCGTGCGACGGAAGCCCGGCTTTGCAGGCTGATGGCTTGGATGCCGACTAGGAAGCGCTTGGCCTGACTAAGCTCATCGGGCGTGGGACTGGTGGTGACGAGGCGATTGAGCTCGTAAGTGATTTCGTTAACGGTAGCGGCAGTGACCGCGTTGCGAACGTCGGCGTGACTTACGAGAGCGCCAGCGGCACGATAAGTATTCACAGATGTGTGAGGCGAATAGGTGTAACCCTTTTCCTCGCGAATATTCGTCGTGAGGCGCGAGCCGAAAGTGCCGCCGTAAATGGCGTTGGCAACCACGGCGGATTCGAAATCCGGATCGCCGCGCAAGGGACCGGGGGCAGCAAACTCGATGGTTGTTTGGACCGAGCCGGGACGTTCGACGACGAATACGGCGTGGGGCGGATCGGGAGTGAAACGCGGAGTCTCGGCGATGGGAGATTCCGCCGGGGACTTCCAGGCTCCGAAATTCGATTTGACCAGCTCGAGCATTTTCTCATTCTGAAAATCACCGACGGCGATGAAGACCGCCTGATCCGGGCGAAAACGCTGCGCGTATATCTTGCGTAAATCGGCGGAAGTGGACGCAGCGATGGATTCCTTGGTGGGAGAAATCACGTGATAGGGATTTTTCCCGAAGAGAACGTTGGCCACGGCGCGAGAGGCGAGAAAGCCGGGATCGGCTTCCTGCTGCTGGATACTGTCCGCCAGATTGCTTTTGGCAAGCGCGACTTCGTCGTCCGGAAATGATGCGTTCTGGAGAATGTCCGCCAGCACGGCCATAGCAGGCTCGGCTTTGGCCGCGAGAACCGTGGTGGAAACTTCTATGGAGTCTTTCTCCGCGTTGGCGCTAAGGTCACCGCCGGCGCCCTGAAAATCTTCGGCAATTTTCTTTGCATTTCGGGATTTGGTTCCCTGATCGATGGTATTGGAGAGCAATTCAGAAATTCCAGGGCGATCGGTGGGGTCGGCGGCAAGACCTCCGCGCACCGAAACGCTGTAAGACAGGGTGGGAAAGCCCGGCTTGGAAACCAGCCACACGGTGAGGCCGTTATCGAGGTTGGCGATTTTTACGGAAGGAGCTTCCAGCGGCTTTTCCGGCCCGTACGGGGGAAGATCTTTCGGCAACGGCGTCTGCTGTTTCTGCGCGAAGGCACACGATGCGAACAACATTACGATGCCAACCAGTTTCAGGAATCTCACTGTGCGCCTCCGGGCTTTCCCGCGCCGGGACTGGCGGGCGCAGGAACTCGATTGATGATCGTACGGTTCGTGCTGACGAGATACTTCGTTGCAAAGGCGCGCACTTGATCGGGCGTAACTTTCGCGAGGTCGCTAGGAGTGGAGAAGACGCTATCGAAACTGCCGGTAAAGAGAACGGCGTGAGAGAGCGCGGATGCGCGGTTTATGGGAATTTCAAGCTGAGCGTATAAATCCGCGCGCATCTTTGCGACGATGCGATCCAATTCCTCCTGGCTGGGGCCTTTGGCGGCAAGGTCTTTGACGGTGGCATCGAAGGCAGCGAGAACCTGATCTTCGGTTACGTTTGGCGGATAGACGATGAACGAGGTCATGAGCGTCGGGCCGTTGTATTCAAATGGATTGCCGAGCGGCCAGTTCAGGCCGCCGTTCACGGAAAGCGCAACCTTTTTGTCTTTCACCAAGGCTTGGTAGAGAAGCGACGCTTGGCCGTTGTGGAGAAGTTCGCCGGTGACCGCGCCGGCCAGAGCATCCGGAGAACGCGCCGGAGGCATGCGATAACCGATGGCGAGGGCCGGAACTCTGGCGAGTTTATCGGTCTCTGTTTCGCGGCGTTCGGCGGTTTGAGGCTTCTCTTCCACGTTCGGGCGCGGAGGAGTGGGACGCGAGGGAATTCCGGCGAAATATTTCTCTACTTTTTCAAAGACTTCGCTGGGATTGAAATCGCCGACGATGGCCAGCACGGCATTGTTCGGCGCGTAGTATTGTTCGTAAAACTTCTGAACGTCTTCAATTTTGGCGGAATCGAGATCCTTGAAATCCCCGTAAAAATTGTGCGCGTTGGGATAAGTGTCGAAAGCTTTTCCGGGAAGGTCGATGGCGAAGAAAAGGCCATAGGGCTGATTCATCACGTTCACGCGAACTTCTTCTTCCACCACGTTTCGCTGGTTTTCGAGATTCTTGGGCGAAAAATCGAGCGTCTTCATGCGGTCGGCTTCGAGCCAGAGCAATGCATCCAGAGCAGGCAGAGGAGCGGTCTCGATGTATTCGGTAAAATCGTAGCGCGTATCGCCGTTGAGAGCGCCGCCGCCGCTTTCCGTAACGCGGTCAAAGATGCCCTTGGGCGAGACCGGCGTGCCTTCGAACATCATGTGTTCGAAGAGATGCGCGAAGCCCGTGCGGCCCTCCGGCTCGAGACGAAATCCGATGCCGTAGCTGACGCAAACTCCGAAAGTTGGCGCGGAATGATCTTCGGAAACCACGACGGTCAAGCCGTTCGGCAGCTTTTTCATCGTAGTGGCCGCTTTCCACTCCTGAGCCTGCGCGGGAAGCGTCACGAGCAGTACGGCACACAACGCGAACAAGAGAAACGAACGTTTCATAATCTTTGCCTTTCCTTTTTTGAGACGCCGCAGGTAGCGGTGGGTTCGCGATAAACTGCGAAGCCAAAAGGTATAGCACATTGCGCTGCGAAATTCGAGTGGTGCTGGTGCAAACAAAGTCTCGGAGAGCCCTTTCGAATCGGAAGACGCACATTTGCGCCAGGAGAGCGCCTGCAAAGGCATTCATTGCGGGCGCGGACTTAGAATGATTAAAATCCGTTGCCGTCGGGTGTTTGATGTCCTTCACCGGCATCGACGAGCCTGGGAGAAAATAATGAAGCGATTCAACGTGAGTTCGATTCGAACGATCTTGCTGCGAGCGCTTTTGTTCTTCGTGATTGCGCAGACGTCTCTGCCGGCGCAAGCGACGCTGAGCGTCAAATGGGAGGAGCTGACGGCCGCCGATTTCGTGAGAGCCATTCAACAATCGCAAGGGACGTGCATTCTGCCCATTGGAATTCTCGAGAAGCACGGACCGCATTTACCGCTGGGCACCGATTTGATCAACGTGAGATATGTTTCCGTGGGAGCGGCGAAGCAGGAATACGCGGTGGTGTTCCCGGAATATTATTTCGGACAGATTTTTGAAGCGAAACACGAGCCCGGCACAATCGCTTACAGCGCGAAGATGCAAATGGAGCTGCTGCAGGAAACAACGGATGAGATGGCGCGAAACGGCTGCAAGAAAATCGTGATCGCCAACGGCCACGGCGGCAATGAGAACCTGCTTCCCTACTTTGCGCAAACGCAACTCGCCGCGCCGCATGATTACGTCGTTTACATCATGCCGCTGCCGGAACATTTGGACCAACCGGGGAGGCCGTCCGTGAAGGATCCTGCCGACATGCATGCGGGGGAAACGGAAACGTCGCATGTGATGGTTTCGCGGCCGGATTTGGTTCATATGGATCGAGCGAAGGACGAATCCGGCGCGGATCAGAAAAGGCTGAACCTGCCAGATACGCTGTACACGGCGATTTGGTGGTACGCGCGTTTTCCAAATCACTATTCGGGAGAAGGCGCAGCCGCAACCAAAGAGCTAGGCGAGTTCGACATGAAGGAATGGACGAGCGAGCTTGTGACGGCGCTACGCGCAGTGAAGGCGGACAACGAGAGTCTGAAGCTGCAGAATGAATTTTTCGAGAAAGCGCGACATCCGCTTGAGACGAAGTAGCGACGCACTGCGTTGAAACTTAGCGGGCGGGATGAAGTTGAGGGCGACCGGTGGAGGGGACCACTGGGAGGTCGAGGAGCCGCTGCGAGCGAACGGCGCGATGGCGCGCGAGAAGATGTTTCTGCGCGCGGCGTCCCCACGAGCGTACAAAATAATAATTCAGCGTGCCGCCGAAACCGGCGCTGAGAACCGGAATAAGCCTGCCGGACCATTTTTCCGCGACTTCCGCGCCGACTTTGACGGCGATGCGGTCGATGATTCGAGGAACGAGGCGTTCGATGGCCTGCTTTTCGACGAAATCACGCCCTAGATCGAGGCCTGCTGCGCTGGCAGCGGCCATCCATAGCTCACCGACTTCGTCTTCGGTGGTGTATTCGAATCCGTGAATCAAACTTAATTTCTGCAGCATGCGAATGGTGATGGCTGAAAGAATTCCCGCGTCGGGAACGATGGTGAGCATGCCGCCCATTCCCAAACCCATGCCTTCGAGGGCCGCGGTCTTGGTGGCCGATTTGATGATGCGATTGGCAATCGGAGTGATCACGTCCTCGCCGAGATAAAACATGTCGCGCCAGGCGCGGATTGGCAGCTTATGAGTGCGGGTTACCTGCTTGAGAAATTTTTGTGGATCAACCTGAACGGTTTCGTAGGCCCGGCGGAATCCGGAGCGCGTGGCGGATTGCATCAGGCGAGACAGGGCAGACGGCGATTTTTTTCTTCGTGGCATGCTAGTTTGGATGCGGTGAGCCGTCCGGAGGTAACGAGCGGCTCGGCTATCGAATTCAGGATAGCAGGTTTGGGGCCGGCGGATGCAAAATCCCGTTACAAAGCGACCGTAATTGGCACGTTGGTTGACGCTGAATGATCGCGCGGGCTAGAGGCGCTAAAACTGGCGGGACTTTGACATATACTGCGCAGCCTATGACTCAAAAAAGTGGTTTGGCATTTTGTTTGCGGGCGTTGCGCTAAGTTATTCCGTTCCCTGCTTTGCCCAAACGGCGAAGGGCAATGGATATGCGGCTTACAGCACGGCGGCCAAGGATCCGAAGACCGCGCAGGCGCCGAGTTTTGCCGCGGTATTGCTGGGCGGACACGGCGATGTGGAGGAGGCCACTGAGTTTCTTTGCAAGCATTCGGGAGGAGGAGAGTTGGTGGTGTTGAGCGCCTCCGGGGAGGACGAATACAATTCCGATTTTCATACGGCGTGCCCGGGGAACTCCGTCACTACTCTGGTGATCACTTCGGCGGAAGGCGCGAATGACCCTTTCGTCGCAAAAACAATTCGCAACGCGCATGCGATTTTTATTTCCGGAGGCGACCAATCGAACTACGTGAAATTCTGGACCGGCAACGCGGTGCAGAAGGAGATTAACGCGGATGTTGCGCGAGGAGTGCCAATAGGAGGAATCAGCGCGGGGCTTGCGGTGGAAGGCGAATTCGTGTTTACCGCGATGCAAGATACGGTGAAGAGTCCCGAAGCTCTGGCGAATCCGTACGATTCACATGTGACTCTGGCGCGTGATTTCCTGACGATTCCTGCGCTGAAAGGCGTAATCACGGACAGCCATTTTTCGCAGCGCGAACGCATGGGACGCTCGATTGCGTTTCTTGCTCGCATCGTGCAGGACGGCTGGGCGAAGGAAGTTCACGGCATCGGGATTGATGAGACGACAGCGGTGCTGGTGGATGCGGACGGGCACGCGCGCGTGGTCGGGGAAAATTCGGCCTATTTTATGACGCTCGATCATCGGCCGGAAATTTGCGTAGATGGCAAGCCGCTGACGGTCCGCCATGTGAAGGTTTGGAAATTGGGCGCGGGCGCGGAGTTCGATTTGAAATCATGGACGGGCCCCGAAGGAACCGCCATGGAAGCCGACGTTGTGGATGGCAAAATGACGCTGACGGTTCGTGTGCATATTGAGAGCACCAGTGGGAACACGGCGCAATGAGGGCCGCTGCTTAACGCTGCATGTGGCGGCACGGCACCACCGGAGTGCGGCGGCTTGCCGCCGCTTTCGCGGGGCATCCGGGCGAGCAAACGAAGGCTCGGCGAAAAATCCGCCGAAAGGAAAATTCGTCGAAGGCGTTGATTATGTCGCGGCTACCTTCCAATGCACTCATAAAAAGCCGCGACCCACAAGGCTACCGCGGGCCCGCTACGAACGGTAACGGGGCCGGCTAAGGAGAAAATCAAAAGAGCCGGCGGGACGCCGGCGCTACGAAAAGCCACGGTGCGGCTGAAGAGTGGGTTGGTCGGATGCGAAGGAAAATTCGTCGAAGGCGTTTTTTTGTCGCGGCTGCCCTTCGCCAATGCACTCAGGATAAAAGCCGCGACCCACAAGGCTACCCCGGGCCTGCTGCCGAAGACAGCGGCAGAAACAAGATGCCGCGCTGAAGACCGCGGCGCTACATTAAAACCTCCGAGTCGATGACGTGGTCGAGGCTGGGTAGCGCTGGAGCGGGCCCGCCACGGCGGGCGGGCGCAGCCCCGCGACGAGACGCGGGACGCAGAAAACGCGCATGCTTCCGCGCCCCTACGGGGTATTGCTACGGCGACGCGGTTGGGTGAAGAGAGCGGGAGCAAGCCTGCCTGCCCGTCAGGCAGGCCCGCCACGGCGGCGGCTAAAGAGAAAATCAAAAGAGCCGGCGGGACGCCGGCTCTACGAAAGGCATATGGGGGTTCAAACGCGCAGGGATTTGGGGCCGCTTACGAAGGGGTTGCCGCGTTCGTAAAAACGGAGGAGGCGGTGGGCATCTTGTGTGATTCCGATGCGGACGCTGACGCCGATTTTCCCTGTCGGTCGCGTTGCGGTGCCCAGCCAGAGCGGGCCCTTGGCGCACAAATCCAGCCCGTCGAGGCTTCTTGTGATTCGCATCGCGGCGGCGAGGCGGCCGGGGCCGCGCGAAAGCTCGGTTAGGCTTTTTGTGTGGCGATGGCGTTGCATCCACTCGATTCCTTCTAGCGGCTCCAGGCCGCGCAGGAGCACTCCTTCGCCGATGCCTTTGCGATTGCCGGAAATGTTGAGCATGTAGTGATTGCCGTAGATGAAGTACACGTAGGCGTGGCCGCGGTCGAGAAAAAGAGATTTGTTACGCGGGGTGAGGCCGCGAAAAGCGTGCGAGGCGGCGTCGCCGACGATATAAGCTTCCGTTTCGACGATGCGCCCGCTCAATCGGACATGCGGCAGATCGTGAACCAGCGTCTTGCCGATAAGAAAGCGGGCAAGTTCGACTGTCTCGATGGGAAGCTCGCTGCGACGGAGGCGGCGGATGCGGACTTTTCGGCGAGCAGGCATCATGCGATTCGTTCTATCATACGAGGCGGTCGCGCGCGGCTGAGATTATTTTCTTAAAGCTTCCCGCGAGATGTGGTTCTCTATAGCCGCTTAGCAGCGTTCGAGTTCGAGGCGATCATGAACGACAAAATATCGGAGAAAGAGCAGGCGTGGCCGGCGCTTCCGTTCGCGGAATGGAAAGATACGTGCGCGACGCTGCATATGTGGACGCAGATCGTGGGAAAAGTGCGGCTGGCGCAAAGCCCGCTGATCAACCACTGGTGGGAAGTTCCGCTTTACGTTTACGCAAGAGGATTGACTACTTCGGCGATTCCCTGCCCCGGCGGAACTTTTGAGTTTACGTTCGACTTCATTGACCACCGGCTGGATATTAAGACGAGCCGCGGGGAGTCTCGGACGATTTCGCTTTACCATCGCACGGTTGCCGGATTTTACAGGGAATTTATGGAGATGCTGCGCTCTCTGAGGATCGAGGTAAAAATCTGGCCGGTGCCGGTGGAAATACCAAACCCGATTCGCTTCGACCAGGATGTGACGCATGCGCGGTACGATCCCGTTTATGCCAATCGCTTCTGGCGGATCCTGGTGACGATCGACGCCATCTTTAAAGAATTTCGCGCGCGTTTTATCGGGAAAGCCAGTCCCGTTCATTTTTTCTGGGGCAGTTTCGATATGGCGGCTTCGCGTTTTTCGGGAAGGCGAGCACCGGAGCGGCCTGGAGCCGACAAAATTACGAAGGAAGCGTACTCGCACGAAGTGTGCAGCGTTGGGTGGTGGCCGGGGGGAGGCGATGCGGCGAGTCCTATGTTCTACGCGTATTCCGCGCCGGAGCCGCCGGGATTCAAGGAGACCGTCATACGTCCCGCGAAGGGGTACTACGATTCAAAACTCAGCGAATTTTTGCTGTCCTATGACGAAGTTCGCGTGGCGACCGATCCGAGGGCGGCGCTGCTCGATTTCTGCCAGAGCACGTACGAAGCCGCGGCGAACAATGCCAAATGGGACCGCGAATCGCTTGAGCGGTCTCCTTCCCCCCAAA
>CAWHMJ010000005.1:0-115635 GCA_963830375.1 uncultured Acidobacteriota bacterium | reverse complement strand
GTAGCTCCCCACGACGGTCGGTGAAGTCCATACGTTCGCGCTGAAACTCCCCACGCTCGCGCTCCAGATTAAGTTGTTCGTCACGCCGCCGCTGGCCGTGGCAGTAAAAGTAATCAGGCCCGGCGCGGTAGTCTGATTCGCCGGCAAAATCGGAGTAATCGTCACCATCGTTGGGGTGACCAAACATGTGGTGGAAGCGACGTTCCCTTTGGAATCCCGTAACGGTCAGCGTGTAGGTTTTCGCGGAAGTCAAAAGTGGAGTCGGGTACGACCCGCCGCTTACGGCCGACGCCGTAATATCCGAACTCCCAACGCCCATCGAGCCGATAACACCCGTTCCGCCCGAGAACGTGGGAACCAGCGTTACGGACGAGTTATACGGCGGCGTTGCCGAACTGGGAACCAGACTCCTGGCTTGCGGGACCTGCACAGTCAGCGTCGCGCCTAAACTTGTTACTGTTCCGTTTGCGTTCGAAACGGTCACGGTGAAAACCGAACCGCTATCGCCCAACACGGCAGGCGGCGTCGTGTAGCTGCTTGACGTGGCGCCGCTGATCGCCACTCCGTTCTCGTACCACTGATAGGTCAGCGTTCCCGCGCCCGTCGCCGTCACGCTAAATGTTGCGGTCTGCCCCACCTCTACCGTCAGACTGGCCGGATTCGTGATGATCAGAGGAGGCAGCGGCCTGGCGCCTTCAAATCCGCCGTTGCACGCCCACATACTTAGCAGCGCGACGATGGCAGCCAGACCGCTCGCCACGCGAACGATGGCTCGATATTCCAATGCGGAATGGTCCTGCGCGCAATTGTTATCGCCGCGCTCGGTGGACCCTAACGCCGCAGCGCCAGGCGATACAAAACTCTTGAGGATGCGCAGCAGGCCCTGAAAATAGAGCGGCAAAATCCCCTGGGCACCTCGACGCGGACGTAGCACGATGAGAATCTCCTCATCTGACTATATCCAGAATCAAGGGTCCCTCCCCTCCTTCGGCCCGCAAGGGCCCAATTAGCTAATAATCCTTTCGTTCGCAAGGCGGTTAGCGCTGAAGACCAATTTGAAAGGTTCAGCTTTTGACGTTTTCCGAAAGCCTGCGCCGCACAGAATTATTGGAAACTTAAAGCCCTATGAACGCCGCGCCCACGGCTCTCTTACCTAGGGATCTTTACAGTGTGACCGGGAAGAACAGCATTCAATTCAAGCCTTCCCCCAAGCGCCTCAATATATTCTTTCAGGCTTCCGATAGTCACATTGCCTCGGCGTTCAAGGCGCGAGACCGCAGCCTGTGTGGTTTTGAGCTTTTGGGCAAGGTCTGTCTGTCGAATCTCTAACGCTTCGCGTAACTCGGCTAGTTCCATTTCAGCAAGAATCTTAGCTGTTCCGCGCTTAATTTCTTCTTGCGCTTTGCGGAGGCATTTTTACAACTAATTCGGAAAATGATCTGTGTCCAGTCATGTTTTATATCAACCCCTCTTTCTTAAGTTCTGCGACATACTGTTCGTAAATTGGTTCAACTTCGCGCAATTCTTGCCTTGTACCATGCGGCTTCGGCCTTTTTGCCGCCAGTCTTTATTGCACCGAGCAAAAGAATGCCGACTCTACGCTCATCGAACATAAAGAACACTCGATAAGGGTCTCCCGCAAACTGAATAATCAGTTCCTTCAGATTAGGAATCTTCTTCGAGCCTTCGATTTTACCCGCGTAGGGCCTTTTCAAATCTGGGCCTTTTTCCACAAGTACACCGACGATCTTAGCAACTTCTATCTGTTCTTTTTCGCTAAGACCGTCCCACCATTCAGTGAATTCGTCGGTTCGCTCTATCTCGTATGCCACGCATGTTATATTACGGGCGATCATCGGTACGTTTAGGCCTGCCTAGGCCTTCTTGTTCTTTTCGTCCCAGTTCTTTGGTTCCCACAATTCGACTTTGTTTCCTTCGGGGTCCATTACCCAGGCAAAACTCCCATTCTCGTGGTATTCGGGACCCTTCTGGATCGCCACGCCGCCCTTCTTTAGTTGCGCGATCATTTCGTCCATGTTGTCGATCCGATAGTTGATCATGAAACTCGATTCACTCGGGCTGAACCACTTCGTCTTCGGCTCCGCGACAACCCAAGCCGTAGCACCCTTATCCTCTGCTTTGTCCTCGGTCCACTCCAGGGCGCAGCCTCCCCAGTCCTCCAGCTTGATGCCGAGATTCTTCTTGTACCATTCGCCGAGAGCTTTCTCGTCGTTTTTCGCTTTAATGAATACGCCGCCAATTCCAGTGACTTTTGCCATTTTTTCCCCTCTCTCTTTTATTTAAACTTATGTCCGGTAATAGGAATGCAGAGCTTTAATTTCCAATTGTCCCCATCGCAGAGACTTCTCGCATTCATGAATACTTCAAGCGTCACAGCGCGCGAGTGGGCAGTGCGTCACGCCATCGCGGCGGTCTGCGCCGATTCGGGCCGCGTCTTTCTCCTCAGCACCGCCGCCGAAATCAACGTGATCACCAATCCCACCGGGAACGGCTCGATAAACGTGTACAACACATTGTAAAACGGGTTCGCGTACATTACTTTCATCCGCTGCATCTCATCAATTTTCGCCTGCACCACTTGCGCGCTCGCGCCGGACGCCTGCGTCTTGGCAATCATGGTCGCTGCATACTGATCCATGAAGTCCGGAAAAACCGTGCGCTCCAAAACTTCCCACGTCGCCACGTAGAACACGCACGATATCAGCGTGATGCAGATCCCCACGCCAAATGCCTTCGCAAAGCTGACTTGGCCATCCGCCACGTTATCCCGATACGACCGAATGCCGAAATACACCAGCAGGAACGACAACACAATGGACGTATACCCAAGAATCAAAGCCCTGTTGTTCCCAATCTGGTGGTAGAACGGAATGAAGCAAACCATCAGCGCCGACGAAATAACGCCGGAAATCAACCCGAACGTAATGACCGTCTTTTTCACTTTCGTATCCTCCGATATTTGAAGATCGACGACTGGCGCAATCTAGCCGCCTCCCGCGGAATTGTCGTCATCCTTTCGGGTGATTTTGCCCCCGCAAGCTCACAAATCATGCTTTGGAGTGAGCTAGCCGCTTTCAACAGCCGCCTTCCGCAGCGCCATTCAGGGTATCAAGCCGAATTCCTTGCCCAATTGCACCGCTTGCGTCCGGCGTTTCGCGCCAAGTTTATCGAAAACGCGGCTGGAGTGCGTCTTCACCGTGTTCTCGCTGACGAACAACCGCGCGGCAATCTCCCGATTGCTCAATCCCCCGGCGATCAGCCCCAGAATCTCCAGTTCGCGCGGCGTGATTCCGAGCTTGCTCACGCGTGCCTGGTCCACCACGAACGGTCCGCCGGCCGGCACCTCAACTTCCTTGATGATCACCTCCGGCTTCTTCCGCGTCAGCGTCAGCCCCAGCCAAATCCCCAGCCCCGCAAACAGCGCCGCGATCAACCCGCCGTAAATCTCCACTGAATGCTCGACCACCAGAAAGCGGTACTCCGTCAGCTTCAGCACCGCAATCAACAAGCCGCCGCACACCCCATAAATCAAGATGTCGCGCACCGCCCGCCGGCGCGCCCCTGCCTCGGATTCCGTCTTCAATGTCACGGCCCGCCATCATATCTCTTTTCACTGCAGCTTCACGTCTATCCTGAGCAGGAAGAGAGTCTATCTCCCCGTTTTTTGCCTCCGAGATTTTGTTCATATGAGCCATCGGTTTCCCCAGGGCGCCGGCCCACCCTAAGCATCAACGGCTTCAATGTGATCATCTGGCGGTCTTTTATGAGCGACGTCAACCCACTTGTCGTTACCATGCGGCGTTCAAAGCGTCACGGCGTAACGACTTGTGCGCAGTTTAATCGCATGGAGTCATCGAAAGCCTGAAGCGTACTCGCGGGCGATGATTTTTGACGCAGTGCGTCTTGTCATGTTGGGATTGCTGATCTTGCCGGAAAACAGTCGGTGCTACTTCCGAGCTGACGCAGCAAGAGGTTCACATATTTTCGTTCGTTCCTCTTTTCCTAAGGGCTGTGCGGATCACAGAGATAGACTATCACCATTCGATGGCCAATGTCGAAGGAGTTTTGTGCATTCTGCCGATCTGAAGAAAATTCGCGTCCCAGGTCAACGATTGCCGCAGGATCAGTTGTCAGCCTGCGAATTCCCGGCTCTATAGGCTTACGACCGCACTGTGTCTTTCGCTCCGCACCTAGCCCGAGAGCAGTTTGAATCGTCTTGAAAATGCCGACTCCGGCAACGTCGCGATATGGACTTTTTCGGTGTCACCAATGAGGTCGCCGTTCGCAGTTATGAACGGGAATGGCGCGGTCCTCGATTTCTGCGGGCCTTCCCCTGAATGGAGATGGATCTATCGATTTGACCGCCATCTCAGTGAAGCATACAGCGCCACATGTCGAGCGACATATTCTGCCGCTTGGCTCGCCAAGTGCTCGCAGCATGCTCTTTCTTCCAGCACTCCACGGGCTTCGGATGAACAGCCTGCGGTCGATCATTTCGTGGGACATCGCGCATGCTCTCATTCCAGCGTCGGATACCGGGATCTATCAGGCATCCGAAGTTTTTCCGGCGACCAGTCCGAGAGTCAGTTTACTCAGCAAGCGAACGCTTCACAGCTCATCAGTTTGTGCCGGGCTCGGTACCGCTTGTGCCTTGTAGGGTCAGATTCATCAGCAGTTTGCTTATCTGCTGTCCTTGGGGTCGCTTTTCAGGACGACCTCCATAGCGTGCGACTTCGCCGAATCCCCGTCGAAGCCCCGCGCTCTCAGACTCTTGTCGATCTCGCGAACCGACGCACTCAGAACTTTGTCAAGCCCTTAAGAAATATCCTTTCGCTCAACCGCAATGACTTAAAGAGCGTCAAGCGCATAACGGAATAGTGGACACAATCCCGCCGTGCTGCGATAAAAAACCATGAATGGAGTTATGCGGCTTGCCGAAGGCGCGCCCAATCACGTTGCAGTCGGACTACGCCCACCTTCCAACAGCTCCATAGCTCAAGGTCATTGCGCCGGCAGGTGGAGGCGCCCTCTTCACGCCACGCCAAAGTCCCTTTTCGCAGCGCTGGCGTTTCGCCGGTTCCTTTGACCCTGGGCAGGTCAGCGATATGAGTAAGATGGCGATGCTTCTGGTGGGCAATCCCTTCGCGCGGGCCGGAGTTGGCCCAAAGCACGACGGAAACTCCCGGGGTGCCGAATCTTTTCTGCGGTTCGTGCTGAAAAGGTTCGGGTTTTAACTTTGCGCTTTGAATTTTTTCGTTGTTCGGCGGGTGGCCGGGGCCGATCAGATGCCGGCGTACCAGGAGTAGCCGCCTTCCGGAGCCGCGGAGCCTAGACCCTGGCCGAAGCCTTTCATACTGTCGGTGACGGTGAGGTGCGTGACGAATTTCACACTCTTGTATCCGAGGTGTCGAGGGACGCGCATGCGCAGCGGCCCGCCGTTGCCCACGGGAAGTTCATTGCCGTTCATCCCATAGGCGAGAAAAGTTTGCGGATGCAAAGCATCGGCCATGTCAACGCTGTCCCACCAGTCGGGCTCAATCGAGAAGTAGGCAACATATCTTGCTTGCGGCTTGACCCCCACGGCATCCAGAACGTGCGAGAGCGGCATGCCGATCCACTCGGCGATGTACGACCAGCCCTCTTCACACGCCAGATGAGTGATCTGGCTGCGACGCGGGTAGCTCTTAAGCTGGTCAAGTGAAAACGAAGCGGGCCGGTCAACCATGCCGTCCACAGTGAGCCGCCAGTCAGCAAATCCTCCAGCCTGCAGGCGCTTGTACGCATCATTCAGGGGCGCGATATCGTTCGCGAACGGAGGGTTCGAAATCTGGCTGCGAGAAAACTCACGCGCTAACGAGTGCCGCGTCAGCAGCCGCTGCGAAGCGTAGGTCAGCGTTTCGCCCAGTCCGTAAATTCCGCCGTGATCGGGCGGGACCAGTCCATACTTCTGCGCGATGCGCGCGGCCACACCCAGAGCCGACACGCCCGCCGCGGTTGCGAGTCCGCCTAGGATCAGTTTTCGGCGTGAAATATCGATCATGTGCGCTCCATATTTTTACCATCCGCCCGGCCCGTGATCATCGCCCGCATGCGGCTCCTGAATCCGGCCACACAGATCATCACTACGTGGACCAACAGAAACAGCACCAGAGCCAGCGTGACGAAGAAGTGAATCGTGCGCGCGGATTGCTGCCCGCCGAACACAGTCACGGTCGCCGGAAACGCGGATACAAAACCGGGAGACATCGCTAAGCCCGTCCAGATTACCAAGGGAAACAGAACGAAGATCACGAACAGATAGCTGAGCCGCTGCAGCACATTATACGACCAGGCTTCCTCCGCACTCGGCCGCTCGAAGCGCAAATGTTTACCGATTGCGCTCGAAAACGCTCGCCACGAAAGATCGCCCTTACCCGGCAGCAAGTCTTTCCGCAAATGCCCGGTAAACAAAAACGAGATTACATATAGTAAGCCGGTCAACACCACAATCCAGGCCGCCTGAAAATGGAGATAGCGGCTCCAGCCGTTCTGGTCCGGCAGCACGTAGCCGTAGCCAGTCTGCACCTTTGATCTGGAGGAAGGGATATGCAGTTGGAACAGCGGTTTGGTTAATACATTCCCGGCTTCGCCCCAATAAAAGCGCGGGTGGGAAATTACAATTTCAATTCCGCTTACAAGCAGAGCAAAAAAGCACAGCGTGGCGATCCAGTGCGTGACGCGAACGAGCGCAGAGTGCCGCGAAGTAACCGTGGCCGCCGGAACCGCTGCCGCGGAACTTGGGCCGAAGCTCCCAGCGTCACCGGCACCGATTCTAACCCCGCCATTTCTAGCCTCCTGCTCCGCCGCCTTGCTTCCCCGCGATGGGTGTCATATTACCACGCGCATAGCGACTCAAACGGAGACGAACGGTTACGAGCCACACCAAGTGTCATTCCTTGAATATTCGCAAGTCGTCCTTGATTGCTCCCAATTCGGTGTGGATTCGATGCTTGCTGTCATCGACTTCCAGCCGATTCTTGAGCACCAGTTTTGCGTCCTCGGCGAGCGCCCGCAATGCCGGATGTTTGTCTATGTCGCTTGAGGCCAAAACGGCATTGGCGATGCGTTGCAAGCAGTTCTCCAATTCAGTGATGCGCTTCACGACTTCAGGCGCGGATACCTGCGCCTTCACGTAGGCATCCAGAGCGACTTCGCCTTCAATCCTTTCGATCTGTTGGGTGATGGTCACCTCGTCCCTGTCCGCCCGGTGGACAACCCGCGGAACGATGCCTGCCAGTGGATCGCGGTCCCCCATGGATGGATTGTAACGCGGAATTGCGGCGCGTTGAACTGTCCGCGCATATAATAGTAGCTATGCAGGACGCCAAACTTGTTGTCGTGCAGTCATGCGGCAGCGCCTTCGAGGCGGAGTTAGCCAAGGGCGCGCTCGAAGAGGCAGGCATTCCCGCCATCATCCAGGGTGACACGGCCGGACGAATGCGCGAACACCTTGCGTGGTCCGGCGCAGGATTTAAAATCCTAGTGCGCGAAAATGACGTATCCGCGGCGCGCGATTTGCTCAACTCAATTGTGAAAGGCGACGAAATCCCCGACGCGGATTCCAATAGCGACGACGACTCCTTCCCACCTTGGCGCCGCTTTTCCTAGAAACTCCTCGCTTCAATCACACATTGTTTGCGGTTTTCTCTTCTGATGATGAAGTGTTTTGAATCGCGTTCTTAATTTCCTTGAATAGCGACCACGAGAATAGCCCGATGAATGCTAAGAGGAAGGCACCGGCTGGAACGGTCCGCTGCCACATGAGCTTCCCCAAAATTGTTTGGTAAGCGAGCCAAAGAAAGAGTCCCGACCAAGCGGCAACCAAGTATCCCGACCAGACATTCCATATCCACCGCAGCACAGATTGGGGTTTCTCCACGGTTTCCGCTTGAGGGTTGCGCGAGATTCTCCGGCTCAAGACATTGGCCGAGATAATCGTTGTTAAGAAGTAGGAAAAAACAAAATACGGAAGCCATGTTGGTAGAGGATGCTCCATAATCCGAAACCCAAAATACATTGTCAGGACGAGATGTGGCAGGTTAAGACCAAGCAACAGAACCAAAATCTTAGTTTTCGGTCTCATCATTTCACTGGTCCAGAGTTCTCCGAATCGAATCTCCGCCCTTGGCTCTTGTGCATTTCGATGATGGCGGGTGCCGACCCTCCCGCGGTGAACGCCCGCTTTTTCGGGTGCCGCACTCTTCCTGTCCTGAGGAACGAAGGGCGAATTGTGAAGGGTGCGGATTTTGACCTTGCATCTTTTTGCGATTGATTCGGCGCTGGACCTTACTCCGCGTTTCCTTCTTTCTGTCCGGCGAAAAGGTTCGCTTGCCTGGCGGGAACGGGCGCGCGGACGCTATCTGTAATCCCGTAGAGTTGCTTGAACAACGCCACGGTGCCGGGGCCGTGCCCGGCGTAGTGATTGTTCGCAAAGGCGTAAATCGTCACTCCGCGGCGCTGAATCTGCCGGCAATACTTCACCCACTCTTGCATTTCGCCGGTGCGGTCAATGATGGTTTTGTCCCAGACCTTCGTGAGCGTCTCAATTCCCTTGCGATCGCCCAACCAGCGTATGTACGTAAAGTCCGCCGTCACCGGATCGTATTTCTCGAACAGCTCGGCTGCGCGCGGCATCCAGGATTGGTCTTGCAGCACGAACGCGACGTTGTACTCCCGCAGCAGGTCCAGAAATTGCGGCTTAATCCACGATTTGTTTCGTATCTCGATGGCAAACTTCTTGTCCTTCGGCAGCTTCTTGAAAAATGCCTTCAGACGCGCCAGAAATTGCACCCCGCTCTGGAATACCTCGCCTTTGAAGTACGGAAACTGAAGCAGAAGCGGCCCCAGCCGGTCACCCAGCAGGCTCATGGTTTCGACGAATTGCGCAAACTCCTCGTC
Organism: uncultured Acidobacteriota bacterium; assembly: GCA_963830375.1. GTDB lineage: Bacteria > Acidobacteriota > Terriglobia > Acidiferrales > UBA7541 > Palsa-295. The sequence continues at coordinate 106,677 of CAWHMJ010000005.1, read as the reverse complement.
GCACTCCAGCAGGCATTTTTCGTGCGTGATCGCTTGCGGAACCTTCGCTGCGATGATGAATCCCTCCGGCGTTCTATCTCTCCAGCGAGTGACGGTGGAAGCCGCAGGCGCGGCATAAAAAGTGGAATCGATCTCGACCGCTTGAAATTTCGTGGCGTAGTAGCTGAGGTAATCCGCCGCCTTCATTCCCGCCGGATAAAACGCAGTGTCCCACCCCGCAGCGGTGAAAGCAGACGTACCAAGATAAATAGCAGCGCTCACGCCGCGAGTATATCCTCCCCGGGCATTATCGCGCCGCCAAAACCGTCGTCCATCGAACGGCAGGCGGCCAGTCGTGCCGCGCTCGCGACGTGCCGCCGCCGTTGACTTGCACCCACCGCCAAACTAAAATCGCGCGCACATGCCTGACAACTCCTCCCTGATCGGCCAAACCATCTCCCATTACCGCATCGTCGAAAGCCTCGGCGGCGGCGGCATGGGCGTGGTTTACAAAGCGGAAGACACGCGCCTGCACCGTTTCGTCGCGCTGAAATTTCTTGCCCGCGGAAGTTGCGCGCGACCAGCAAGCCCTCGGGCGTTTTCAGCGCGAAGCGCAAGCCGCCTCCGCGCTGAACCATCCCAGCATTTGCACCATCTACGATATCGGCGAAGAAAACGGCAAAGCCTTCATCGCCATGGAATTTCTCGACGGCGCCACGCTGAAGCACACCATGAACGGCCGCCCGCTGGAAATGGAACGCCTGCTCGACATCGGCATCGAAATCGCCGACGCGCTGGACGCCGCGCACTCCCAGGGCATCATTCATCGCGACATCAAGCCCGCCAACCTTTTCGTCACCCGCCGCGGCCACGCGAAAATTCTCGATTTCGGCCTGGCAAAATTGCTGCCGTCGCACGCGGGCAGCGCGCGCGTAGGTGAAACGGTGGGAACTGCGACCTACGCCGCAGGCGATTCGCAGGATATGTTCACCAGCCCCGGGACCGCTGTGGGCACCGTCGCCTACATGTCGCCCGAACAAGTTCGCGGCAAGGAACTCGACGCGCGCAGCGATCTTTTTTCGTTCGGCACCGTGCTGTACGAAATGGCCACCGGCGCGATGCCCTTCCGCGGCGAAACCACCGGCGTCACCTTTGAAGCCATCCTGAATCGCGTGCCGGCCCCGGCCATTCGCATCAATCCGGATATTCCACCCAAGCTCGAAGAAATTTTGCAGAAGGCGCTGGAGAAAGACCGCGAGATGCGTTACCAGGTCGCCGCCGAAATTCGCGCGGACCTGAAACGCCTGCGCCGCGAAACGGATTCGTCCGGACGCGTCTCCGGAAGCAGCGCCGCGCAATCGTCCGGCAGCGTAATCCTCCCGCTTTCGTCGGCCTCTACGCCCGCAATGGTGGCTGCGCGGTTCTTCAGCATCCGTGCAAACCGCGTCCAGCTCCTCCGTGCGCCAAGTCGCCGGCCAGCACAAAATGGGATTGGCGATCACTTCCATAATCGTGCTTGTGCTCGTGGCTGCGGCAGCCTTCGGCGTCTATTCATTTCTTTCGCGCAAAAAATCCACGGCCTTCGAAAGTTTCGCAATCACGCCCGTCACCGAGACCGGCAAAGCGTCGCTCGCGGCGATCTCACCGGACGGAAACTACATCCTGAACGTGCAGCACGAGAACGGCCAGCAAAGCCTGTGGCTGCGCAACGTCCCCACCAAGAGCAACACGCAGATCGTTCCGCCATCAGACGAGCGCTACTGGGGCCTGAGCTTTTCGCCGGACGGCAATTCGATCTATTTCATCAAGGATGAAACGGGCGAGAAAGACGTGACCAGCTTGTACCGCGCGCCGGTGCTGGGCGGCAGCCCGGAGCGCATCGTTCACGATATCTACAGCAACATTAGCTTTTCTCCCGACCGCGCGCGCATCGTCTTCATCCGCCTGAAGCCCAACGAAGGCGAAGGCGACCTGATCATCGCCAACGCCGACGGCTCGAATGAAAAGCTGCTGTCCAAACAAAACACCCGGTTGCACTCGCCTTCCTGGTCTCCCGACGGGAAATTGATCGTGGCCACGGAACTTCTTGCGAACCAAGCCGCATTGTCTGCGCTCGATATGTTTGATTCTTCCACCGGCGAAAAAAAGGTCTTCAAGCAAACAGACAGCTATTGGGGCATCGCCCAATGGCTGCCGGATCAAAGCGGTATCCTGATAGTGGGCAGCGGACGCGAATCGAATTTCAATCGCACGCAGATCGGAATCGTCTCGTACCCGCAAGGGGTTTACCGGCCGGTCACGAATGACACCAATTCCTATCCGAGCATTAGTCTCTCCGCGGACGGCAAAACGATCGCGGCAGTGCAATCGCAATACGTCGGAACGCTGCAAACCGCGCCATACGACGGCAAAGAAGCCGGAAAGCCGGTCACCATCGCCAGCCGCCCGCCCACAAATTGGTTTGCCTGGGCGCCCGACGGCACCTTGCTGGTCGAACAGGAGAATGGCATTTTCCGCATGAACGCCGACGGCAGCAACCGCGCTCCGCTGCTTCACGACGACTTCCCTTCCTTCGGCCCCATCTCCTGCGATCATGGACGCTACATCATGTTTGCATCCGCGTTTCGCGGAGGCAGCAGCTCGATAAATGTCTGGCGCATGGACTCCAGCGGCGGAAACCTCAAGCAGATCACCACCGGCACGGATGACGAACCGGCCATGTGCTCGCCTGACGGGAAATGGCTGGTTTACGCCGGCTACGATTCGGGAAAATTTCTGGCGAAAAAAGTCTCGGTGGACGGCGGCGCCTCCACCCAACTTTCCGAGTCGCTGCTTACCTGCGGCTGCGTCAACATCTCGCCCGACGGAAAGAATATCGCCTTCCAAACGCAGCCCACCACGGGAGGCCCGATCGTCATCAAGATTCTGGATTTCGATACTCTGGCGCCGGTAAAAATAATCCCACGCGACCCGCGCGCGGGCGGCGAGATTCGTTATACCCAGGATGGAAAAACAATCGGCTACTACATTCGCGAGAAGGGTTTGTACGCTCTGTGGGTCTCGCCTGTGGATGGCTCACCCGGCCATCGCGTCACCGAGTTTGAAACCGATCGCATTCCGGACTTCCACTGGACCGCCGACAACAAAACCCTCGGCTTGCTCCGCTCTCACAACGACAGCGACGTCGTCCTCCTGCGCCAAACCGCCGCGTCCCGCTGAGCCTTGCTCACCTTGGACGGGCAAACTGGGCGGCAACGAAAACTCGCGGTGCACGGACAAGTGATGCGCGTCAGAAGTTTTCGAGCAGCCAAGCGTTCGCGTTCCATCCCTCCTGGGCGTAAGCGAGAAAACGCCCGTCGGGAGACTCGAGCGGACGGTAAAAAAACTGACTTTTGCCACCGCGAGCTAGGGTGCGGATTTTTCCGTTCAATTCCACCTCCGCGATCTCCGCCTCGGTAGTAGAACCTGAAATGAGGACTGCAACGCCATCGGACGTCCAGCTGGTATCCCAAACCCACCACCCTTTCGGCAGCGGAATATTCTTTTCGCCGCCGCCGCGCAGATCAACAACTCGAATCTGCTCCTTAAGCGAAAATCGACTCGCCATTGCAATTTGAGATCCCGACGGAGAAATGCTCCACGCCAGATTCTCCGGTTTTTCCAGATGGGTTTGCGCCAATTCCTTTCCTTGCCCTTTTACTGGATCGAATTCGTAAAAGCCAAGCTCATCTTTCTCCCAGAGGCTCAGCACGCACGAACTGCCGGGACGCGATGGGCAATGAAAATAAGTAGTTTCGTCCGATTGGCTTTCAAAAATCCGCTCCGGCGTCCCACCAGCAGAAGACACCCTCATCGCTCTTTCGGACTTCAGATTGCCTTTCTCATCGTGCTGAAAGGACCAATACATAATCCACGCCCCATCAGGACTGATTTCGGCGTCGGCCTGATCGTCGGGCCCCGGAGCAATCGCTTCCGGATTCCTGCCATCGAGGTACAGCCGGTAGATCTGTTCTCTTCCCGTTTGCGAGGAAGAAATCACTATCGAGTGACTGTCCGCCGACCAGGCATTTGGAGACTCAAGACTATCTGCGAGCGTTAGATTTTTTGCTCCCCCGATCTGCTGTCCTTTTTGTTTAACTTCACTCAAAAAGACATCGGATTTTGAGTGCCCCTTAGTAACCACCAGCCGGCGGCCGTCCAGACTCGCGCTCGGAGACCAAGCCTGGTCCCCATGCCAGTTTGTCATTTGCACAGCATTTCCGGTGGATTTCCCAGTTCGAAGATCCATTGGCATAGCCCATAAATCCACGGTCCCTCGCTCCGAGGGATTGCGTGCGTTGAAGATGAGGCGTCCGTCTGGAAGCCATGCGAGCCTGGGCAATTCATTTCGCGAGAGCGGATTGCGGTCGCTGCGTACGACCAAGTCCGAAGCTTGCTCCAAGGAGTAGGTGTGAGTACTGCCCGCGGGGGACTCGTCAATGAGTACGCGAGGAACCGGCCGTCAGGAGACCAAGTCATGCAAGTAACCTTATCCGCGTCGGCGGGGAAGGGTTTTCTGATGTTGCCTCCGTTGGCGTCAATGATCGAGATTTCGGGCTTAGGGCTGCGGTCGAGTATGGCGATGGAAGAATCGTGAGGCGAAATCGCAAATGCCCAGGCACCCGCTCGAAGCTTTCGCGGCGCGCCGCCGAATATGGATGCCTGCCAGATCGAACTGGGCTCCGCCGCGATGTAGACGTTGAGTAACAGCTTCCCTCCGTCGGGATACCAGAAGACGCCCTCGACGCCATCCTGCACTTCTGCCGGCAAAGAGGGGTCGTGCACCTCGCCGGTTTCAATCACAGTGATATGCAGACCCTTGTTGTCGATGTACGCGAGGTTTTTGCCGTCTGGCGAGATCTCCTGGACCAGCACATGATTCTCGAAGGCGTTGCGCGTCAATTGCCGCTCGGTGAGTGGTTTTTTCTCGGCATGCTCGAAAATGCCGCGCCAGTGGTAACCGGCCCAGCCGAGCGCGACTATGAGCAACACGGCGACTGCTGCGCCTGCGTAAACTCGCGACGTTCTGCTCGGCGCTGGCGATGCTGGCGGCTGCTGCGCTACGGCCGCGCGCGAAGAAGCTGAGATGTGCGCCGAATCCGTGTCGCGTTTCAGCCGCTTCAAGTCCGCGCGAAGATCCGCTGCGTGCTGATAACGCACGTCGCGATCCTTCTCCAGCGCCTTATTAATGATGCGCTCCAAATCGGGCGACAAAGACGGATTCAGCCGCACCGGCGGCGTCGCCTCGCGATTCAGAATTGCATCGAATATCAGGCCCGAAGTGTCGCCGCGAAACGGCAGCGCGCCCGTCGCCATCTCGTACAGCACCGCGCCGAAGGAAAACAGATCCGTGCGCGCGTCGAGTTCCTTACCGCTGACCTGCTCCGGCGACATATACGCAACAGTCCCGAGCGCCGAGCCGGGGCTGGTGAGATGTTCCGGCAAATCCTGCGTCGGACCTGTGGCTTCGACTCCGCGTTCGGGATTCCCGGAAACTTTCGCCAAGCCGAAATCCAGAATTTTCGCGATCCCGCGGCTGGTGATGAAAATGTTGGCGGGCTTGATGTCGCGATGAACGATGCCTTTCGCGTGAGCCGCATCCAGCGCATCCGCGATCTCAATCCCGAGCGTCAGCAAAAGTTCCTGCGGTATCGCGCGCCCGTCGATGCGATGCTTCAGCGTCACTCCTTCCAGAAATTCCATGGCGATAAACGAATGCCCGTCCTGCTCGCCGATATCGTGGATGGTGCAAATATTGGGATGATTCAGCGCCGAGGCAGCTTGCGCTTCGCGTTGAAAGCGGGCCAGCGCGTGCGGATCGCGCGCCACTTCAAGCGGAAGAAATTTCAACGCCACAAACCGGTGCAGACGCGTGTCCTCAGCCTTGTAAACCACACCCATCCCGCCGCCACCGAGTTTTTCGATGATGCGGTAATGCGAGATGGTGTGCCCGATGAGGGACGAGGAATCCGCCATTAGGGCACATCTTAGGTCGCGACGAAAAGCAAGTCAACGCGCACACTCGGGTGCGGGCCTATCTCAAAATGAATCGCGGTTCACTCCAACGAGGTTTTGCTCCGCAGCCCATCGGGCGTTCCTGGCCCAAACGTTTCGCGCCGCGATAGTTTATTGGGCACCGAGCCGCTGAACGCGCTGGTATCTGCTGCCCCGTTGCGTCACACTGGAATTCCCTTCCATAACTTGGCTTCTGTAGTCGTTCTCCCTCTCCCTACAGATTGGACTTTCTGTGCCCGCTCTAATTGATGTCCGGAGCTCTACGTCTCTCCGCCACGCCGTCATGGTATGGCTGAACCGAATTGCGCTCGCGGTCCCCTGGCTCATTTTTGGCATTGCAGGTTGTGCCGGACCGCCGCAGCCTATCGACCTTTCCGTCAGTCCTGCTTCTGCTGAAGTTGCCGCGGGATCCAGCACCACGTTTACCGCAAAATTGACGTCCGGTTCCCCGCTGGCAGGAAACGTGACTTGGTCCGTCGCTCCCGCAACCGGCGGAACGATTTCCAGCCAAGGCGTGTACACCGCTTCCGGCACGGCAGGCCGCTACACCATCGTCGCCACCTTGACCCTGGTGAACTCTGCCCCCGGCGGCATCTTCAGCGGTTCGGCCGCGGTCGAAGTTCTTCCCGCTCCGCAAATTGATGCGGAGCTTAACCCCGACCTGGTGCAGGCTTCCGGCGCCAACCAGGCATTCGGCGCGGTTCAAAATTCCGTAATCCTGGGCCAGCTTTTTCCATCCGTGATCTCAACGGATGCCAATGGTGATATCCAGGTGCGCAGCGGCTTCACCCCTCCGCTCGCGTGCCGGAACTCCAACACCGTTTGCGATTAGCAGGAAGTGTGGATCAGGGCTTTAGGAGAGAAGACGAAGATGCGAAGTAGCTTTCGAGTTCTCACGCTGGTTTTGATTCTCGGCCTCGCTGGCGGAAAACTTTCCGGCCAGGTCGCGGATCCGGCGCCGAGTCCGGTGCTGGCGTACGAAGGCCGCTTGGTCGAATCCAATACGCTGGTGACCGGAGTGCGCCCGTTCGTGTTTTCGATTCTCGATTCCAGCGGAAACGAATTGTGGACCTCCGGCCCACAAACGCTGACGGTGACCAGCGGGCTCTACGGCATCGTGCTCGGCGCCGCGGGCATGCCGGCCATCCCCGCCTCGCTTACGCTGCGCGCGAATCTGCATCTCCACGTGATCGCTGATGGGCTTCCGCTTTCACCCGACGTTCCGCTGGTTCCTGCTCTTCAGTCCAGCACGGCATGGAACGTGATCGGCCCGTTCTTAGGCGACGTCAGCGGCACGCAGCAAACTATCTCGGTGGATAAGTTGAAAGGCACGCCGATTGATTTTGCTTCGGCGCCCTCCGCCGGTCAGGTGCTGACGTTCAACGGTACGAGTTGGATTGCCGCCACTTCATCGGGTGGAGGAGCGCAAGGCCCTCCCGGACCGCAAGGGATTCCAGGGCCTCAAGGAATTCAAGGCCCGCTCGGCCCGGCTGGACCCACGGGAGCGAACGGCGCGAACGGCCTCAGCGTTCTCAGCGGCGCGAGTGATCCCACCGCCGCCGTCGGCGTGGACGGCGATTTCTATATTAATGATGCGACCAGCGTAATCTTCGGACCCAAAGTCGCCGGAGTTTGGCCGGCTGGCATTTCGCTGATTGGCGCTACGGGATCTCAAGGCCCGGCCGGAGTTGCAGGCGCAACCGGCCCTGCTGGAGCGCAAGGTCCGACCGGAGCCCCAGGCGCAACCGGACCAACCGGAGCGACCGGCCCGCAAGGACCCGCAGGTGCGGCCGGAACAAATGGAGTCAGCTTCGATTTTCTCAACGCGTTCGATGCCAGCGCAACCTACGCCATCAACGATGTGGTGACCTTCAACGGTTCCACCTACATAGCCATCGCCGCCAACGCCGGCCCGAGCAATCCAACTCCAAACCTAAACACAAGCGCGTGGAGTCTGATGGCGGAAGCAGGCGCCACGGGTACAACCGGCGCACAGGGCGTCCGCGGACCAGCAGGTCCCCAAGCTGCGGTCGGATCTACAGGCGCGACTGGCGCAACCGGATCGACCGGGCCGCAGGGTCCGGCCGGAGCCAGTCCTTTCACGCTCGACGGTACGAGCGCGGTATTCACCACCGGATCGGTCGGCATCGGCGTCGATCCGCCAAGCGCCACCGCCGAACTGGACGTTGCCAGCACGACCCAGGGATTTCTCGCGCCGCGCATGACCACAACGCAACGCCTCGCAATCGCAAGTCCGGCAAACGGATTGATCGTTTACGACACGGTCTTGAAATCTCTGGAAGTTTACGACGCGGTCGGCGCCGTTTGGAACCAGCTCGCTGAATCGGCCTCCACCGGCTCGGTAACCAGCGTCACCGGAACAGCTCCGATCTCGGTGGCAACCGGCACCAGCACGCCTGTGATCTCACTCGGCACCGTGCCGGTCGCAAACGGCGGCACTGGCGCGACCACGCTCACCGGTTACCTGCTTGGCAGCGGCACCACTGCCATCACCGCTTCCGCCACAATTCCCGGCGCAGCAATCTCCGGCAACATCGCCGGCAATGCAGCGAATGCGACAAACGTCACCGGCACAGTCGCCGTCGCGAACGGCGGCACCGGCGCGACCACGCTCACCGGCTACCTCCTCGGCAGCGGCACCAGCGCACTCACCGCTTCCACCACGATTCCCGGCACCGCCATCTCCGGCAACATCACCGGCAACGCCGCCAACGCGACAAACGTCACCGGCACCATCGCCGTCGCGCACGGCGGCACCGGCGACCACGCTCACCGGCTACCTCCTAGGCAACGGCACCAACGTCGTCACCGCAACTCCGACCATTCCTGTCGCGAATGGCGGCACCGGCGCGACCACGTTCACCCAAGGTCAAGTCCTCTTCGGCACCGGAGCAACAACAGCCATCTCCAGCACTTCCAATTTTTTCTGGGACAACGTTAACCAGCGCTTGGGAATTGGCACATCCAGCCCCGCCTATTCGGTGGATATTGAAGGCTCGGTGAACCACACTATTTCAGGAGGCTACGGTTCCTAAACAACACGGCGAATCCGGTTACCGGCAGCGGGTCGAACGTAAGTCCCAACTTCTCCATGTTTGCGCTCAAATCGCATAGCAGCGTCGGAATTCGATTCTGTTTCGGATGCCCGAATCAAACATATAATCGGCCCGAGCGACACCGCCGCCGACCTCGCCACTCTGCGAAAGCTGAAAATCACCGACTACCGCTACATCGACGTGGTCGAAAAAGGAAGCCAGCAAAAGAAAGGCGTGATCGCGCAGGAAGTGGAAAAAGTCTATCCGGAAGCCGTGCGCACGCTCACCAACTTCATCCCCAACGTGTACGCCATGGCCGACAACGTCCGCTACAACGCCGCGACCCAGGAGTTGATCGTCACCGTCCCCAAATCTCACGGCTTCGCCGTCGGCGACATTGTTCGAATCATCGTCGACGACACCGGCAACGTGGAAAGGCCCGTCTCAGCCGTTCTCGACGACCGCACCTTCGTCCTCTCCGCCGTGGAAAAAGCTCCCGGAAAAGTTTTTGTCTTCGGCAAAAAAGTGAACGACTTCCTCGTCGTCGACTACGACCAGCTCTTCAACATGAATATCGGCGCCACGCAGCAGTTGGCCATCGAGAATCAAGCCCTCACCAAAGAAAACGCAGCCCTGAAAGCGGAAGTCAAAGCCATCGAAGCGCGCCTCGCCGCGTTGGAACAAGCCATGGAAGATTCGCGCCAGCCGAAGTAAGAGGTAAGAGCTAAAAGGTAAGGGAAAAGAGGCCGTCGCACGCTAGCGGATGCTTCACTTTTTCAGAGCGTCCGCTGACTCCACTTTTTTAGGCTTTGTAGAAGCGGGCACCGCTTCCGCTGGTTTCGTCTTGGCAGGATCAGGCACTGCTTCCGCTTTTTTCGGCTTGGGCGGCGCGGGCCAAAATCCGGGAGTCGGCACCACAAATTCCACGCCCACCTGCGTCTTGCCCATGAACGCTCTCGCCCAGGCTCGTCACGCGGCACAGCAATTCTTCTCTGCTGCTTACGTTTTCAACTCGGATTATCTGATTGGGCTTCACCGCCGTGGCCAGCAGGATCAGCGCTCCGTGGTTATTCACGATGATCGCTTCGGTCTTTTCCGACGTGGAAAGATTGCCGGCATCGCGCAGACGCACCACGATCGCGACCCGGAGCTGGATGCGTTTGCTGCGCCTGCGATTCTGCGGCCGCAGGTCGGAAGGGGCTATGATGGGCACTCGTAAACCTAACAAGTCCCCGCAAAATTCTCAAGACTCAACCTCACCCTGTGCCTTTGGAGATAAGTCTAAATTAGCTCCAAGGCGCTTTGGGCGAATTTACTATATGTATATTCCGCGATCCGCATGGCGCGTCGTTTCGCCCCGTTTCCCTACGGAATGGCAGCGCTGATGGTTACCGGGAAGCCGTCGCCGGCTCTGGCAATCCTTATCTGTTCGCCGTGTAGATAGATTGTATTCCCGCCTTTAAGCACCACGATCTCCACATCCCTTCCATGGGACAAGCGGACGTCCTCCCGTTCCCGCTCTCATCCACCAAAACGGGGTCCTGCGCATTGTCCACGCACGGCGCAAGGCGCAAGCTTCCCGAGTACGCATCGGCCACCTTCACCGTAATCCGCGTGGGCGCGCTCTTGGCCGCGCAAGACACCAGGCACAATGAAACCACCACCGCTCTACCCAGCCAAGGTCTCATGAATCCTCCGCGCCGCATTAGCTCAAATTCGCCAAACAGAAGCTAGAGATTTAACATCGCTGCCAAGCGTAAGGCAAGCGCCCACTCCTCCGCTCACTTTACGCGAAGAAACCAAACTCGCCATTGTCTCTCCTGGAACTGCGAAAAAAGCCCGACTTGTGATATACACATCGGCCCGCTTCTTGGCTTAAAAGTCGCAACGCCGGGCACGTTGCGCGAAGGCGGCCTAGTGAATCGTCAATACGATATTTTTGAGCGGCTTCCGGACGGCACCGATCTATGGAAGGACTACGTAATCGGCCTGGACCAAGCTCGCCGTAAGTTGCAGGAGTTGGCTGCACTCTCGAAAAATGAACATTATGCGATTCACACGCCCACAAAAGAAATTGCAGCGCGCGTGAACGTCCCGAAACCCTAATTTATTTGCACACCCGGAGGCCCCTTTCATGCCCGCCGAAAAATACGCAATCTGTACGCAGTGCTACGGAACCGGCTCCCGCCTGAACGGCGCCATGTGCGACGCCTGCATGGGCGTAGAGTCTCATCCCCGCCGCTCCCGAAGACAAGGAAAACGAAAAACGTTGAACGTCGAGCTGCCGGATAATATCTCGCAGTTAGCAGCAAGGTCAGTTTCTTTAAGCTCCAGGGAACGGCCTTCTCATTCAACAAAATTCACTATACTTGCCGCCATGAGCCAATCGAAAGTTTTCCTCCGGGTCCGCAAGCGAAATTTTATCGCCGCTGCGATCGTGATCGCGCTAATGCTGTTCGCCGGGCATTTCTACGCCTACGGACAGGATAAATCGCAGTTCCCCGACGGCTACGACGCCGTGCAAGCCGCGCCCGATACCCACAAAGTTATTTTCGAAAATGAATTCGTGCGCGTGCTCGAAGTCACCGTACCGCCGCCGGGCACTACCATTCCGATGCATCATCACCGTTGGCCGAGTTTCTTTCTGGATTGGGACACCGGCGGCGGCACTCCGCATATTCGTTATCATCGCGGAGACGGTAGCGTAACGGACAGCCCGGGAAAGGAAGCCCCGGCTCATCCTGGCGCTTGGAGCGTCCGTTGGATGAAGCCGGAGCCGATGCACTCCATCGAAGTCGTGGACAAGCCTAAGAGTGACGTCACACTCCCCGGCGAACCTCCCAGCCTTCGCATTGAAATTAAATGCCATCCATAAAACGCCGGCGTCGGAGGCCCATCCTTTGCTTCTTTTCGTGAATTTCTCACGCTATCGGAATTTCACTCTGGGCAGATGTCTCCTTTGAACGAAGGTTTCAGCGCCTGGTTTACCGGCGGCCGCAGGAGACAGCGGCGTCCCGCCGGCTCTTTCAGTCTTCTGCGTACTCTTGTGAAATTTCCCGCTTCCGAGCCTCGAAACCAACCTAGTCATTTTGTCGCGGCAGCGTGACGTGCCGGCATGGCTTACTTTGGACTGCCCAGCTTTTCCAGCCAATAAAAAAACCGGAAAATATAAGCCATGCGCGACAGGCAAAATGCGACGCCCTCTTTCGATCTGGCGTCTCCCAGGCTCACGGCTTTTTCGAAATACGGCAGCGCTTTGCGATATTTGCCCATATTCGCTAACGACGCTGCTTTGTTGCACCATGCAAAGGCAAAACTCGGATCGAGCTCGAGCGCGCGTTCGTTGCAGTCCAGAGCCTCCTGGTATTTCTTCAGGTCCGCCAGCGACACTCCCTTGTTGTACCAGGCGAGATAGTTGTTCGGTTCGAGCTCGATCAGCCGGTCCAAACAAGGGATCGCTTCCGCGGGCCGCTTCAATTCGCGCAGCGTCCTTCCTTTTCGCAGCCACAACGACGGATTATTCGGCTCCAGCTCCAGCGCCTTTTCGCAGTGAAACAAGGCCTCCTCAAATTTTCCCAACGCGAAAAGTGTTTCGCAAAGTCCTTGGCTGGCGCCGCGATCTCCCAGCCGGAAAGCCTCGCTGAAAGCGGCGTTCGAATCTTCCATCCGTCCCAGCCGCAGCAGCGCCAGGCCTTTGTTGAACCACGCCCCATGGTTCGCTGCTTCCAGTGCGATCACGCGCTCGCACGCAAGCAGCGCTTCGTCGTTCCGCTTCAAACAAAGCAGCGCGGTTGCTCTCTTGAACCACGCTTGTGCATCGCGCGGATTCAAAACCAGCGCGCAGTTGGCCGCTTCTATGGCTTCCTCATACCTCTTCAGATTGATCAGCGCCTGCGCTTTGTTCAGCCAGCCGTAGCTCGCATTCGGCGCCAGTTCGGTTGCGCGCTCGTAACACGCCAGAGCTTTCTCCATCTCGCCCAGGTTCCCCAGGCACACCCCTTTTCCCACCCAAGCTTGCAGATTGTCCGTCTCCAGTTCGATGGCGCGCTCGAAACACGCCAGCGCCTCGGCATGCTGCCGCGCCGCCGCTTCCGCCATCCCCTTCCGTATCCATTCCTCTGCATTCATCGCGCAAAATCATAGGCCAAGGCCGCGCCCTCGCGCAATACGCGTCCGTTGCCTTTGCCCGCTTTGCGGGCGACAGGCTTAAACGTAAATTTCATCCGAGGCTTCCATGTCATCCCGGGTGCTCGGCGAGGAAGTCGGCCACCCACCCGCCCATTTACTTCTAGCCGGGGACTGTATTGAAAGCGAACTATCGGTCTGGCGTTGCCGGGTCGATCCTTCATGAGGCGACCTGTATTTTAAGTAATATAATCCCGGAATTATGCCGTTCTTGGCCCCTACTTGCAAAATCTCGAACAAACGGATTGCCGACTGGTTTGGCTACATCGACTCGGAGGGTGCTACAGGTCGAAGTGGGCACTCTTCTCGCGCTTGGGTTCGCGACGATCCAAATCGGAGAATACTTTGTGGCAGTTTTGTGCTGGTTAATTCTCGCCTGCATATGGGTGTCAAGAGCTTGTAATCATCCCGAGGTTAGCAGAACGGGAACGCACAATTGTTGCGAAAATATCTTGATGTCATCGCCGCGCTGCTAGTTTGTGTCGCTCTGATAAATGTAATTACGAACATCCGGCGTAGGCGATGAGCCTTGGTCCAATTTACAAAAACCGTGGAAACATAAAGCTGTTATTGTTTAAAGGCTCCCCCGCCTAAACCCGTTGCGATTTACATGGAGTGCCACTGGGCGAAATATCCAATTAAAATATCAGCTAACTCTATGATACATGTCTTGCCATTACAGCCTGACCTTTTGAAAGGGAATCCAATGATTTTCCTCAGATAGGTACTTTTCATGACATCACTGCTACAGATAAAGAAATTACTTGGCCGTCGCAATCCGATGGCGAATGGCTCTCCCAGGCAGAACTTAAGAAACGAAATTCGGCGGCTTCGGCCATGTTTCGGTGCGACATGAAGTAGTCTCGCAAGAACACCATTGCAGATATATCTATACCACTTACGGTGAGGCCGATGGCCGAGAATGGGAACGCGCACATCTACCCAATTGCCTTTGACCCGCTAGTGAGCGGAGGGCATTTTAATTTCTACATCATAAATTACTGCACCCATCGTTAGTTTTTGCCGCTTGGCCTCCCAGCTTATGGGTTTATTGTTCTCGGAGAAGAGGATCGCCGAGTGGTGCCTCTCAATATCATTAAACGTGACTGGCCCGGCGATCTGATGATGTTTATGCCCTCTCCGTTTAAGTGGACAGGGATTGAACATTGTGAGTGGGATCGCTGATCGCCCTTTCGGGCGGGCCTGGATGTTGCTAGCGACTCTTCCCGCGCGGCACCCGAGCGCTCCTCCAAACTGCACGGACTGAAGCGGGTGCGCGTGGGTTGGCCGCCCGCCGTCGTTGGGAATTACCGGGCGGTTGAGGCGGCCAATTCGCCTCGCGTCATCGTGACTCCCATATTTTGCAAATGCAGCAAAGCGGACCGGCGCACTTCGTCGGCACTGAGCTGTCCAAGAATTTCATCAGAGAGATCTCGTGCGCCGGTGGCATCGGGGTCAATGGCCACATCGAATCCGCGCACCAACGCTTCGCGCGCGGAAGTGGAAACGCACATGTGCGTGTAAAAACCGACTAGCAGCACGCTCTGGGCGCCTACGGAGCGCAACCACTCCTCCAAACCCGTGTAAGTGAATGCGCCATAGACATCCTTTTCAAATCGCTTCTCGGGACCGAATCCGGCCTCGGGACCAAGCCCCGGCGACGGTTCCGCGCCCAAGTCCCCGGAACGAACGCACGGGATTCCGTGGGCTTGTTGTAATGGATGACCCAGGCGATGGGCTGCTGAAGCTGGCGGGCTTGTTGTATCCGAAGCGAATGTGTTCCAGCGCATCCGTGTGATTCGGGACGGGTCTCAGCCCGCCCGCTGAGAATTCGTTCTGGACGTCAACAACGATTAGAGCTTGCATGGATGTGTCCTCTTCCGAAGTATATTAGGTTCATTCGTTCCATGTCACAATCTTGCCGTACAAAATCACTTTCCCGTCCGCTACCACCGCGACGTACCGGCGTTCCTGAATAAACTGCATCACTTTCTTCCCCGAGCGCGCCATCATCGCCCATCGCGACTTCGTTTTAGGATTTTGCTCGATCCCCACGATGGTCTTTCCCTCAAAAACAAATGCCGCTTGCCGCAGCCGCTTCGCCTTGCTCATGGTGACGGGATAACTTTTTTCGCCCAGCTTCACCACCTCGGCATTCTCCACCAGAACCTGCCGCCACACCGCAACCAGCGCATCTTCGAAGGTCATCGCCAGCGATGCTACCGCACAGCACCGTCTTTTGCCGCTGGAATCCCCGCCGGACATTGAAAGCGAAGCCCGCACACCCCAATGGCGGCAAGGCGAAAGGGTTAGCGACCCGCCAGGAAGAAGAACATTTCAATCTGAAACTTCCGTTCGTTGATAATTAGCGCGACCGGGAGTAATATCTCCGGCCAAGAGCGACAAGGCCGGAAAAATGGAGATTCCGATGAAAAAGAGAATGACGAAAATTACGTGGACGACCCTGGCTCTAGTGTTTGCAGTTCTCTTCCCCATCACCACTCATGCGCAGACAGAAACCGCGCCGGACGAATACAAGGCCGACAACATGGCGCGGATCGAGGCTCTATCCGCGAAGACGGACTTCGAGGGACATTTCTCATTGCCGTATAAAGTGCAATGCCACCTGCACAAAATGGAGCCTGGCGATTACACCGTGGTGGTAAAGACACTCGAAGACGGCATGAAATTGGTGATGTTCCGGCGCGAAGGAAGTGAGGTCGTGGTGGAGTCTCGACCTATCCCGCCAACCGCGGTTCCCGCCGACCAGGGACACAGCGCCGTCTTGGTCCGGCACGGACAGGGGCCGGGAAACTACACGCTCGAAGCCGTTTACGTGGAGAACCTCAAACTGGTTCTAATGCTCGACGAGAGCGGACACACGCGATTCGTCGACAAAATTTTTGCCGGCGTAAAACGCGTCCCGATTTCGTGACCTAACCTCTGCTGCGGATCTGACTCGCGGGCGTCTCGTACAATTTCCGCGTGTTGCCCTTCCCCACCGCTGATGTTTTGCCGGTGCCGCACTCTTCGGTTTTTCGTGAATTCCATCGGAATTCACCCAGAGTCCTTTAGCGAAGGGTAGCGCCGGCGTCTTGCTTGCCCTGAGGAACAAACGGGCCGGCTCTTTTGACGTTTCTGGCCCCTCGGGCGCAAGGGCAAGTGCCGCATCGTCCACCAGCCTCGCCCTGTCATTCCGAGTCCGCTGCGGCTGATGAGGAATCTGTTCTTGTTTCTGGGTGCGCCGGCCAACCCCTCCACACCAAGGCCGTGAACGCTTATCTTTTCCGGGTGCCGCACTCTTCGTTTTTTGAAGGGTGCGGGTTTTGCCTTTCTTGAGCTTTCGCCTCGGTTCCACATCCCGCACGCACAGGGGGGCGCCACTGCTGTGTGCTTATCTTTTCCGGGTGCCGCACTCTTCGTTTTTTGAAGGGTGCGGGTTTTGTCTTTTCCGTAGCCTCGTAGGCGCGCCACAAGTTAGCCCAGCGTGTCAACGCTGGGTACGCGGCAACAAAGACTCCCGGAGTTGATCTACAAGGTCAGCGAAGAAGGAGACGAGATCAGGGAACACGCGGTTGTTCGTCACATCGTCACGGACGGAGACCCGACGTTCACCGTCGCGATCAATCCGGCGAGTGGGAGCCTATAGCGCATACAAGGCTTCGCGGACTCCTTGGCCGAGTTCAATAGGCTGATGACGGCAGCGAACGTGAAGGTGTTGACTTCCGACCAGGCCGAAGCCGTCGCGAACTTCTATCGCGAGGTCAACCCTCAGCGTCAGTCTATAGTCCCGCTCTCCAGCTTTCTCGATCTAAAGCAGGCCGCAGAGCGTCAGTGTCAGCGAGTCCCGTTCGACCCGAACGAGAAAGACTTCGACGCTTGGTGGAAGCAGGCGAAACCGTTGTATGGGGGCGTTCCGTTCAAACAGACGGCAGCCCGTAGCGGTAGCGGCTATGCCGTAGAGTGGATCGTGCTGTCTTCCGCTGGTCCCGGCCTGTGCGGTGGTGCTCCCCTCCGCGCGCGTCTGGAGGTCAGCTCGGATGGAAATGTCGGCGAGCTGGCCTTCTCCCCCCTCAGGAACCAATGAGATTAAGTGGGCGGGAAGCAAACCCTACCGCCCGGCACCGGGGTAACCATGACGGGTGGCCAACCCTACCACTGAAGTGAACGCTTATCTTTTGCGGGTGCCGCACTCTTTGCGGGGTTGGGAAAGGGTGCGGGTTTTGACTTCTCTCCCCACCCGCGAACCAACGCCTGAAATTCCACCCCGCCCGAAAGGTCGTCCGTTGCATGCGAAGAATTTGAAAAGCCCACAGCGTGCGCATCCTTGCATTCCTCCTCCCAACTTCCTATCATTGTTGCGATGAAAATTTGGTTTAGGACGGACGCGCAGCAGGGCGGCGAGCACTCGCCGCCCGCAGCATTGCTCCGTCCGTGACCCGCATTTTGCCTCCGCCGGAAAAGGAGTCCTGCCATGCCGCTCGCTCGCGTAGATCTGGTGCAAGGCAAATCCGCCGACTACCGCAAAGCCATCAGCGAAGTCATCTACGACGCCATGGTCAAAACTCTGAATGTCCCTAAAGACGACCGCTTTCAGGTGATCACTGAGCACCCCGCCGAAGGCCTGATCTTCGATCCCAACTATCTCGGAATCCAGAGGACCGCGGACTGCATCTTCATCCAGGTGACGCTCAATGAAGGGCGGACTGTCGAGATGAAGCGCGCCTTTTACAAAGCGATCGCCGACGGACTTCACGACCGCCTCATGCTTCGCCGCGAAGACGTGGTCATCAATCTCGTCGAAGTGAAGAAGGAAAACTGGTCGTTCGGCAATGGCGAGGCGCAATATGCCTGAATTCCATCGGAATTCGCCGCAGAGTCTTTTCGCGAAGGGTAGCGTCGGTTAACCCTGACGCAGGAAGGGCGTCCGGTGATTTCCGTAGCGATTGTCCAGAGTCCCTTGCGAAGGGCCGGCTCTTTTGACTTTCCGATCTCTCGGCCGTGCGCCCTGCATTGCTTTGTGGGTCGCGGCTTCTTGCCCTGAGCCCGCGAAGGGTAGCCGCGACATAAAAAACTGCCTTTCACAAACTTTCCTTTCGGCGGCTTTTTCGCCGAGCCTTCGTTTGGTCGCCCGGCCTCCCCGTACGTTCCACACCTGGGTTCGACGTACTCCAGTTGTGGGGAGGAAAGCCGCCCAACTGCTAGCTCCGACACCATTTCTAACCGGTTCTGGTCAAAAAGTAGAAGTTATAGAAAACAAACCATTAAACCCTGTCTAACCGGTTCTAGAATTGACCATATAGGTAAAACGGCGGGTGCCCGCGCCTTCGGTTTTAGTAGCGCCGGCGTCCTGCTTGCCCTGAGGAACGAAGGGCCGGCTCTTTTGAAGTTCGGTTCTCTCGGGCGTCTGGCCTACATTAGCCGGGCCGTGAATTCGGGGGGTTGGCGTCAACTTTCCCCGCCAAACAAGAGCCTCGTCTCGCCCATTCTCGAGTATGCGACACCATTTCTACCCGGTTCTGGCTCACATTCAGAATTCGCTGTAACTCATTCAAAACAAACGACCGCGCCCATTCTAACCGGTTCTAGAATTGCATGCCAAGCCATCGCAGCCCGGAGCGCAACATGAGCGCAGCAGCCGGAAAGCAATCGCAGGATGAACTCCCCGCCGCAAAATCGGGAGAATTCCTGATTGGCGGAGATCTGCGCGTCCACCGGCTCGGTTTTGGCTCCATGCGCCTTACCGGCAAAGGCATTTGGGGCGAGCCGAAGGATCGCGACGAAGCCGTCCGCGTCCTTCACAGCGCCGTCGCCCTGGGAATTAATTTTATAGACACCGCCGATTCCTACGGCCCGGGCGTCAGCGAAGAAATTATTGCCGAGGCGCTCTACCCCTACCCGGCGGGACTGGTGATCGCCACCAAAGCGGGCTTCGAACGCCCCGGCCCGGATAAATGGGTCACCAATGGCCGCCCTGAATATTTGCGCGCCTGTTGCGACAGAAGTCTTCACCGCCTGCGTCTCGAGCGCATCGATCTGTTCCAGCTCCATCGAATTGACAGCAAAGTCCCGGCGGCAGATCAGCTTGGGGCGCTGAAAGATCTTCAGGCCCAGGGCAAAATAAAACACATCGGCCTATCCGAAGTCAGCGTGGCGCAGATCGAAAATGCGCGCACCATCGTGGAAGTAGTCACCGTGCAGAATCGCTATAGCGTGCTGGACCGCGCGGCCCAGGACGTTCTGGACTATTGCCAGCGCGAGAAAATCGGTTTTATTCCGTGGTTTCCGCTGGCTGACGGCAAAGTGTCCGCAGCGAAAGAGCTCGCGCGCATCGCCACGCGGTTGAAAGTCACGCCTTCGCAACTCGCGCTGGCCTGGCTGCTGGCCCGCTCGCCCGTGCTGCTCCCCATTCCCGGGACGTCTAGCGTCGCGCACCTGGAAGAAAACGTCGCCGCCGCCGCGCTGAAGCTTGACGAAGCCACCATGCAGGAGATAGACAAACTTGGAGCCAAAGGTTAAATCCATTGAGCACGCGAATTGCACATTTGGAGTGCGACGGCCTGCCCGCCGTGGCGGGCTCGCTCCCGCTTTCTACTCCCGGACGCGCCTTGCCGTATCAAGATCCCGTAGGGGCGCAGCAAGCCCAGCCCGATTGGACCCGCCGCGCTCCGAAGGAGCCGAGCCTCTGTGGAGTGTGGGAAGCCTGCTCCCGCTTTCGTCCGCGAAGCGACCTCGCTAAATCCGCAGACGCCGCGTCCTTCAGGGGGTCGGAGCTTCAGCTCCGACAAAAAACTGCGGCGCGCAGCGCCTTCCTTTCGCGGCGCAGTTCCCGCGAGTTGTCGCTTTCGCCGCTCTCCAATGTGCGGGAGCCTGCCCGCGCTTTCGTCGCGATTCGCCAGCAGCGTACTCACGGGTGTTTGGAGAACAGGAATTCTAAACTATTTCTGAGAGAGGACAGTCGATGAAAATCGTGGCGCTGATTGCGCGGATCCTTCTTGGCGTGGTCTTCTTTGTGTTTGGGCTAAACGGGTTCTTGCACTTCATCCCGGTGAAGACGTTTCCCACCGGGCTGGCAGGCGAGTTCTTGACCGTACTGATCCAGTCGCACTACGTGCTCTTTGTAAGCGCGATCCAAATCGCGGGCGGCGCGCTTTTGCTGGTGAATCGCTACGTCCCGCTCGGTCTCACGCTTCTTGGCCCGGTGATCGTGAACATTATCCTCTATCACGCGCTAATGGATCGTTCCGGCTTGCCCGCGGGCGATCGTCGTCGCGATTCTTTGGGGCATCGTCGCCTACCGCCAACGCCAATACTTCTCCAGCCTCTTCGTGCAGAAAACTTCCTAGGAGACCTCAGCCGCCAACATGATTGGATTCGTGAAGAATTCGGGATCAGTTTTTGCGGCCGAACAGGTGCGGGATGCGCGACGAACGTTTCTCGCCGTCTTCTTCCGGCTCGAGCAGCGCCAGGCGCTCGTGGGCCTTGGCATTCGTGGGGCTGATTTCGAGAAGCTTGGAATAGACGGACCGCGCGCGCTCAGGAAGCTCCATTTCCTCCAGCAGCTCGCCGAACTGGAGGTACACCGGCACCTTCCAGGGATCCAGATCGATGGCCTTCTGGAAAAGTTCGACGGCCTCGTTTTCGTACTGGGCTATGGTTCCCAAGCTGCGCGCCAGCATGGCCAGGTACAACGCCGATTCCGGCGCCGCTTCATGGCACTTGCGCAGCCAGACGATGGAGCCCACGAAATTTTGCGCACGCAAGCATTCGTTCGCGCGATTCATCCATTCGTCGAGGGATTCCTCGGCCCCCGTTTTTTCGCGATGCATGCTGAACTCGCCCATGGCGGCCAGCCGTTTGTCGTACGCGGCGCGTTTCTCTTCGTTCCCCAGCGTCTTGTAAGCCTCGGAGATGACCACCATCAGGTTTTTCAGCGGCGTAATCAGCTCGCGATTGCCCATGTGGTTGTCCGGATGAAATTTGCGCACCAGCGAGTAGTAACTTTTCTTCACGTGGCCGGCCGGCGAATCGGACGTGACTTCCAGCAACTGATAATAGGTGGCCTTTCCGGTCAGCTCGATCAATTGCCGCACTTCCCTCTCGAAACGAATCTGCGCCGCCTTCTGACTGCCGGGCGAAATGACGAGCTGCCAGCTAGCCGGAAGAGTGGTTGCCGTGCGCGCAGCCGCGGTGTGAACCGCTGCGGGACGAGCGCCGGCGGGTGCCTTGTTTGCAGCCGGAGCGGCGCCGGCGGCTTGCTGCGAAACTTCCAGCGCAGACAAAAAACGGTTCAGCTTGGCGCGATCCTCCGGTTTCATCTGAACGAACTGTATCCCCATGCCCTTTCCCGGCGTGGAATCGCGTACGATTGCGCGCCCGCGAACCTGTCCGGTGGGCAAGTCGAAGATCAATTCAATGTAGGAACCATCGCTCGGAGCTTGCGCGGCTTGCAGGAAGAGCCCGCCTATGCCCCATCACTTCCGCGCGCGAGGTGGTCGTTTGGGCGGACGATTTCCAGGCGACCCACAGCCCTTTGGGCGCGCGGAGGCGAGGATACTTTCGAAATTTAGCGGTTTCTGACGCCACGTTCAGCCCCGGCAGACTGCCATGTGACAAGTCTATTAGTTGCCATCCCCAGCGGCCATATTTTCACCGAGCATTCGCTTCAATGGTTAACCGAAGAAAAAGAGGCAGTCGGGGATGGTGTGGCGGGCGTAGATGTGCCTCAGGTCGGCCCGTGAAAGCCGGGTGCGTAACCCCCATGCACGCCGGTGGTTACAGTCGCCGGGGATTCTTGAGTTGTTCACTCGCCTGCGACGAGTGTAATCACGCCGAATCGCCGGACGATTAACTGCCTGAGTCCAGATGCCAGCCGACGTTGACCCACTTGCCCTGGCGATTGACAAACATTTCCGTGGCGCGGCCCGGATTGGATGGAACGCTTGCCGTCGATTTCGATTTCGGAAAGATATTTCGAGTAAAGGATGGCCGTGTATCCAAACATTTGGATTTCCGTCTGCGGGAATTCCAGACGCACAAGCTTGCCGCCCTTAGCGGCAAAATCCTTGGCGCCGGCGAGGACGGCGTCGCGGTTCTCCCACTTTTCGCTCTGCTCGATGGCAATCAGTTCCGGCGGGCACAAGCTCTGCGAGACGCGGACCGTCATTTGCGAACCAGGCGCGCCAGACGGCTTCGCGCGCGGTGAGCAGCTCCTGCTTATCGTCGCCCTCCACGGATTGCGCTTGCTGCGCCTCAGCAGCGAGCGTGTCCGGATGCAGCGTAGTGTCGGAGCCGACCTGATTCCACCCATCCGCCAATTTTGCGTATACGTCGAGCACACGAAGCTTTCGCGTCGACGATTGACCTTCATAATCATAGGTCACATCGGCGATGTACGTGACGATTCCCACATTGCCGTAGAAGACCACGTCGAATTCCAGCATTTTGTATGCGGTCATTTTCACGGGTGAATGGATGTAGCCATCTACGTCTTTCATATATTGGTCGATTCCATGAATCGCGGTGCGGGAGGATGACTGGAAACCGGTCCAGTCGTTCGCATGAGTGGCGCGAATGACCTCGGCGTTCTTCTGGATATAGGCTTGGAAAATCTTATCGATGTGAGCTCGAATGGCATCGCGATCCGCCGAGCGCTGGTCCCCCGATGCCGGGCTGAGTTGCATCGCGTGCGCAGAGCCTGCGCCAAGAACCACAGCGAGGATCAGAAATAGCTTAGCGAACTTCATGTGTTCTCCTTTCACACCGCAGCGCTGGGCAACATTCGCTAAAAGAATCGAACGGTGAGGCTACCACACAGGCCAGGCGCCATCACCTGATGTTTGTACCGCTCAGTGGTTGCGGGAAATTACAGCGGCGGCGGAAGCCAAGCTTGTAACGCAAAGGTAAAGTTGTACGTCCATAATCTTAGCGGGAAACTCTGTTCGCAGCGTCCGCTTCGTCTCGGGAGGAACCTCGATGAGAATCATCTTCTTGTTGTTCCTTTTTGCATCGCCCGCATTGGCACAGAGCGCGGCTGGCGTCGCCATAGCACCGGGCTGCGGCGCGTCGGACGTAAACTTCTCGGTGGAAACCGACAAAAACCAGCACCCTTTCGCCAAGCCCGACGCCGGTAAGGCGCTGGTGTATTTCGTGCAGGATGACTGGAATTTCAATGCCGTCGGGAAGCCGACCGTCCGGGCGGGGCTCGACGGCGCTTGGGTCGGTGCGACGCACGGCAGTTCCTATTTTTATTTCCCTGTTGATCCAGGCGAACACCATCTGTGCGCGAGCTGGCAAGGGAAAGGCCTGCAAGCCTACTCTGCAGCGACCGACTTTAGCGCAAAAGCAGGCGAAATCTATTTCTTTGTGGTGCGGGACACTTGGCAGTGGCCCAAAGGCTCCGAACTAACCCAGAAGATCGAGCTGGGGCCGGTGAACGTTGACGAAGGCCAGCTCCTTGCGAGCAAGTATTCCTTCAGCACCTCGCACGCGAAAGACTGATCGCGCGCTGCATCTGGGAGCGAGGCCGGCTCCGATATGGGGACGCGTTGTCAAACCGCGTTACTCACTCTCTGTCCGGGCGGCTCTACAGAAAGAACGGCCGCGCTAGGGTTTGGGGCATTGCGGGCAGGTGAAATCGACGAGGCCGTCGCGGTAATCGATCTTGATGTCCAGCAGAACCAGCATGCGAAAACCGAGTGTGCCGGAAATTTCCGTACCGAAACCATTGCTGATGTGGTCCAGGTTGAAAGTAATGAGATCCTGGCGGTCATCCTTGAAATGAGCAAACTGGAGGTGAGCTTTTTCGGCGCGATACACGTCACTCACTTCCCCGCTGAGTCCCTTGACCTTAAAATTATCGTCGCGGCTTATCTTGGTCACTTGTTTGGCGGCGTCTGGTGTAATGGTGTTGTCAAACGCTCCGGTATCGATAAGAAAAAGCATCGGCGCGGAATCGTTCACTTTCGTGGGAATCAGCAAGGCATGACCGAACCGAAAAATGGGCGTGTACACTTTCATCTCCGGCGCAATGAAACGATCGTGCAGATGCGGCCCTGCGGCCGGCTGCGATTCGAGCGTGGCCTCCGCCGGGGCCTCGTCGGGATAAGGCGGCAATTGCGAAAGTTTGAATTTCCTGTCGGGAAAATCGATGTCCACCAAATAGCTGCTGAAGACGTCGGCGCCGATCAGGCCATCGTCATCGAGCACGGAATTTCGATCGACGACGTCCACATAGCAACCCTCGAACTGCAGGCCTCCGATCTGGATGGAGTCCGCGAAACCCACATACCCCGCGGTTCCACCCTTGTCGCCAATGCCGCTGGCTTTTTGCTCCACGATTCTCTTCACGCCAGCCTTGTCCGCTACCTTCTTGTCGATCAAGATTCCGCCAGCGCCGGTGTCCAACCTCAGTTTGGCGGTAGCGCCGTTCACTTTGACGATGAATCCATAGCCACGAAGGCGATTCGGGCTCGTCGAGCAAAGCTTCGAGATGAGTTTCGGTCGCTGTTAGCTTCGAAGTAATCCGGCAAGTGTGGCCGGTCTGCCCGGTTTCGTCCTCGAGCACGGCAAGCTGATGCTCCAGATTCATGCGGTGCTCGGGGTCATCGTCTGTCTCATGGCTCAAGTAGTCGCGGAGAAATTTAAGCCGCTCGCTTCGGTTCAGCGTGGCCATGTAAGAACGTTGAACATCCGGATCCGCAGGGTCAATCTTGTAAGCCTGCGCGACCGCAGTTGCGGCGCGTTTGTAGTTGGATGTAGCGCGGTAGATCCTGGCGAGTCCGAGGTAGGAGCGCGGATCCACGTCGCAAGCCTGGAGTGGATCCAAAAACGCGTGCTCGGCCAGCACCATTTTCCCCTGACGAAAATATACTTCACCCATCGCGGTGATGGCCGGCGTTTTACCTGGCGTGAGGGCTACGGCTTTCGAAGCGGCATCAAATGCCTCGTTCACCTTGTTTTGCCTCAGGTAAACGCGCGCCAGGCCGGTGTAGGCGAGCACCACGTCCGCGCCGCCGGACGAAACGATTTCTTTGTAGGCTGCGACCGCCGCTTCGAATTTTCCGGTGCGGTAGAGATTCAGAGCGTTCCCGAGCGGCGCCGAGAGAGTCTTGGGTGAGACGTCCACCGTGCAGGTCACCGTTCGCGGTTGGGCTTGAGTTGCAGGCGGCTGCTGAGGTTTGGCGGCGTCTTGCGCGCGCCCGGAAAATGTGGATGCGCTCGACGCCAGCGCCAGGAGCAAACCGAGCCGAAGTCCAAGCCGCGTCATGTGCGCCTCCAGAAGACGTCTTTAGCGGAAATTGCTGATCAGGATTACGTCGCTGTTGAGTTCACCCTTGGCTAGAAACAACTGCCTGCCGTCGCGCGACCAGTCA
The DNA here is from genome assembly GCA_963830375.1 of uncultured Acidobacteriota bacterium. Lineage (GTDB taxonomy): Bacteria > Acidobacteriota > Terriglobia > Acidiferrales > UBA7541 > Palsa-295. Next base: position 81,029 of record CAWHMJ010000005.1, on the reverse strand, counting down.
AAATCGAAGATGTGTCCTGAAGTGAAGTTGGTTATCTGGCGTCGCGGGCCTCCGGCGATCGGTTGTTCCCAGATGTTGGCAGCGCCGTTCTGAGTGAGTATAAACTGCACACCCTTTCCATCCGGCGACCAGTGAAAGCGATTTGTGTCCTCCGGCAACGGAAAGAGGTGCACGGGAGTTCCGCCGGCGGCGGGAATTATGGCTATCTGCTCCTTCGCCGCCGGACGGGCTTCCTCGTATAGATAGGCAATCCAGTTCCCGTCGGGCGAGATCCTAATCTGGGGCTCACCATTTTGGTGAGGGACGGCGATTTCGGTTGGCGTACCGCCTTCAGCCGGAAGGCGGAAAAACTTCGTTCCAAGTGCGGTCGCGTACACAAACCAATTCCCATCCTGCGAACAGTCGGGGAAAACCGCGTCGTCCACCAGCTTTGTTTTATTCGAGCCGTCCGCCTCGGTACGCCACACCGACACTTCGGATTCCGGCAAGGAATCGAACAAAACATATCGGTCAGCACAAATTGAGAAAGAACCGACGTTGCGAGTGTCCGAGACCAACGGGGTGCTTTGGCTGCCATCAGAATTCATCAGGATCAAATCGGTGCCATGGGTACGCACCAGGACTTTTCCGTTCGGTCCGGGAGAAACGCGAAGGTCTGGAGCGTCCCCGAAAGTAATTTGTTTTGCCTGCGCCGCCTGCTCTTTAGGAGCAATCCAGATATGTGAAATGCGCGAGTCCTGGATTGCCGCGAGGGTCTTGCCGTCGTGGGTGATGTCGATCTGCACAGCGTAGTCCGCGAGGTCGTTCGTAAAACGCCGCCGCTCGCCGCCGGGATAGGAGATGATCCAAAGTTGGGTAAGATTTGATTGCGGGACGGCGATGGAAACCAGCACGGAGTCGCCGTCGGGCGTCCAGACAGGCCTGCCGATTTCACTGCTGCTGGAAAAGAGTTCACTGACATGGCCATCAGCCAACCGGATGACGCTTAACACCCACTTTATTTGTTTGCCGACTTGCACGGCCGAGGCCGCAATGGTCTTGCCGTCCGGGGACCAGGTGGCTCCATAACAGAAAGGGCCCGGAGGCAGGTTTGCGAGCAGGCGGTCGGCGCTGCCGTCCGCGTTGGCAATGCGAACTTCGACGTTGCCTGAGGCGCCTTGGCGTAAAAACGAGAACTGCTTTCCGTCGGAAGAAAAACTGATGGGGGTGTTTACGTTGCGGATTAACTGGCGAGGTGTCCCGCCCAAAACGGGCATGATGAAAAGATCGCCGGAGTCGGCAGCGTTATCGGCGCGCTGGAAGTAGATGTAATTGCCATCCGGTGAAAAATTCAGTCCATAGAAAAACACGGAGGCCGGCGCCAAGACCTGCACGTCGCTCTTGGTTGGCACGTTACGAACCCACAGGCTTTGCTTCTCGCCGTCCACGAGAACGTAAACGACTTCGCGGCCGTCCGGCGAGATGGCCACAGTGGAGGCTTTGCCGCTGTCGGTGAGCTTCGCGATCTGCATGTCCTGCAGATTGAAAGCGCGAGGATGCCTGATTAATTTGTATGCACCGAACACGGCGACCGCGAGGACGACAATCGCGGCGAGAATCGGCTTCCAGAGGCTTCGTTTCGCAGGCAGCGCTGCGATCGAAGTGGAGCCCGACGCTGCGGGGACAGTTGCGCTCGATCCGGATATCGCCGCGTCCCGGTGCGATCCGCTGCCGACATTCACGCGGCCCGAGCTGGAGTCACGCTTTAGGCGTTTTAAATCGGCGCGCATCTCCGCTGCGCTTTGGTAACGCAGGTCGCGGTCCTTTTCCATGCCCTTGTGGATCACTTGCGCGAGTTCGGCTGGAACTCCGGTGTTGAGGCGGACGGGATCGACAGGATCTTTGTGCAGGATTTCGTCGAAAATTGCGCCCGAAGTGTCGCCCTTAAACGGCAGAAAGCCCGTGGCCATCTCGTAAATCACGCCGGAGAAGGAAAACAGATCGCTGCGCGCATCCAATTCCTTGCCGAGCACTTGTTCGGGCGACATATACAAAACGGTGCCAAGCGCTGTGCCGGGACTGGTCAAGTGAGCGGAATCCGCACCCAGAGTAGCTGTTCGCTCGCCGACGCTATTCACTGCGTCCGCTAGAGTTACTTTTGCGAGGCCAAAGTCGAGGACCTTCGCGTGACCGCGAGAAGTGACGAAAATATTTGCGGGCTTGATGTCGCGATGAATGATTCCTTTGGCGTGCGCTACATCCAAAGCGTCGGCAATTTCGATGGCCAGATCGAGAAGCAGCTCGAGTTCAAGCGGGCGGCCGGCGATGCGATGCTTCAGCGTCGAACCCTCGAGAAACTCCATGACGATAAACGGATGGCCGTCCTGCTGAGCAATCTCGTGAATCGTTCCGATATTAGGGTGACTAAGCGCAGAAGCGGCGCGCGCTTCACGGCGAAACCGTTCAGAGCGTCTGCGCGTTTTGCACCACATCTTCGGGCAGAAATTTCAGAGCAACGAAGCGGCCTAGCTCGAAGTGTCCTCAGCCTTATACACCACACCCATGCCACCGCCACCGAGTTTTTCCAGGATGCGATAATGCGAAATCGTCCGGCCCGGGATTGGAGAGAAATCGGTCATCTACGTGCGCATCGCAAGCCCAGCCGTACTTTTCACGTGGCGCTTATTGTGGTTCGGGCCTTGAAAATATGCAACTTACAAGAGAGAAGCCACATTGGCATATCAGCAATGGCAGTTGGCGAGAGGGGTGTTATCTCTGTGAAAACGCGGGGTAAAAGCGCCCGCTACAAAGCGGTGGAACTGGTGTTAAATCGAGTCAGGGGCGCGCCACAGCGTGTGTCCTTTGCTGCATAAATCGAGTGCGAGGTTAATTCCGAATGAAAACGATCGCTAAAGTTTCACTTATCGCGGCTGCACTGGCATTCCTGCTGCCCATGGCCGCGCAGCAACTGCTGGCCCAGGGAAAACATCCCCGCTACCTGCACGCTCTTTCCGATCTGCGATTCGCCCGGGCGCTTTTGCAACGGCCCAACGGCGGACAACTTGGCGCACAGGAGAGAGATGCGATCCATGACATCGATGAAGCCATCGGCGAAATCAAACGCGCTTCTATCGACGATGGAAAAAACATAGACGATCATGAGCCGGTGGATCCGCACATGCCGTGGCAAGGACGCTTGCACAAGTCGCGCGACCTGCTGGACAAGGCCATTCGCGACTGCAGCAAGGAAGAAGACGATCCGCACACGCAAGGTTTGCAGGGGCGTATTCTGGATCATCTTCACCGCGCCCACAATCACGTGGACGAGGCCATTGCCGTCGTCGAACACCGCTAGAACGCTAGCTAAAAGCAACCCGGGGACATCTTGGCGCCCGGCAACACGCGCGAGGATGTCCCTTTTTCACGTCCGTTGCGGAATTACTCTGCTTCCCTTCCCGAGGATTACACCGGCGGCTTATTGAGGCAGCGCGGAACTTCCGAAGAAAACTTTCATCAGCACAACGCCGCCCACGAACGCAGTACAGATGCTGAGCAGGGTACCGATGAGGAAATATTCCGCAAATTGCTCGCGATGGAACTGCGGGTAGCGCGCAATGGATTTCGCGGCGATGATCAAGCCTACAGTCGCCGGCGAATGCAGCAAAAGCGCGGTCAAAACGAGAAATCTTTCCAGCCAGCCGATGTACATGCCCGCGTTGCTCAACTGCGCGGGAGTTTCGCGAGGCGGTGAATTGGGGGTCTGCGGCGCGCCCAAGCCGATGTGGCGCATCAACGGCTTGGTGAGGAAGCGGATCAAGTAACCGCAGGCGAAGATCACAGCCACGTAAACGATGAGCAGAAGCAAGATTCGATTGCTCTGTTCGCGAAGCACATGCAAGCTGGACCGCGCGATACCTGCCAGCGGAGTTTGCTCGATCCAGCACGCCGCCAGCACGACGGTAAAGAAATGCACGGCCTGATCCAGCACGAATGCAAGCGCTCCGTCCGCGGCCGGCCGCGACTTCGCAAACTGAATCTTGCAAAGATCGATTAGAAGATGGACGAGCGTTAATGCGATCACCGCGAGCTGAAAGCGCAGCGATGAAATCATTCCGGGAAGGAAGCACGCAGCCGCAAGGAGAACGCAGAGATAATGAATCGCGCCGTGCTTGAAGTAACCGAGGGCCTGGCCGTTTTTCTTCTGTTGCACCAGGTGCGAGGTCTGAAAAACAAAATCGGTCAGCAGGTGGGCTAAATACAGCGTCAGAATCGCGCGAATCGTCGTTTGCATGTTTTCGTCCCAAATAGCCTTTTTAGGACGGCTTCGTCCTACAGGTGGCTAGCCTGAATAAGCAGGCGCATGTCCGCGCTGGTCTGCTCCAGTTGCCAGAAATGCCCGCGCCGGAGAGTCCGCCACACCGTCGAGGCGTCCACGTCCAGCGTCCGCGCCGCAGCGTCTAAGCGGCGCCTGGCTCGGAAGGTTTTGATAGTCTCCCACTGCTTGTCCGTTATGCGCAAGAGTAAGGTGTCGTGCAAACCATAAATCAAATTTGCGGTGGAATCGAACACCGCGTTCTTCGATCGAAACGAAGTAAGGACTTTGAATTTATATTCTCCCTTGCGCTTGATCCCTTCCAGGGCCTCGCGAGCGAACACGAAGGCCGCGCCTCCCAAACGATTTACCGGCGGCTGGATGCGCGCGGGTCCCGGGCCGAAACCGATTCCCATGCGGAGTTGCAGCGGCTGTAGCCGGATGCGCAAATCCAATATCACTTCCGGAATGCTCGCAGGCGAAACGCTGATGGTCTGAAACTCATCGCCTGCCGTAACGGCGTAAGGCAAGCGAATCCATTTGCGTTTCATGTGCTCGCGCGAAGCCGCGGCAAGTCCCCGGCCCAGCAGCGAGCGCAGCTCACTGCGCAAACTGGACTTCACTACATCCGCGATCAGCACCGCAACTGTGTTTTCAGTCATTGCATGAATTCGTCCCAATTATACGATTTTGCACGAATATGTGCAAGAGCAAAAATGCTTGCTTGGGGACCGGGCAGGGGCTGGATAAACGGGCATGCCGTCGAAGACAGGCTTGTAAAGTCGCGGAATGTAGAGGCGCTGAAGCGCGGGGAGCCGAACGCGGGGCGAACTCGAAGAGCTTTTTCTAGTACTCCACTTCCCGCCAAAGCCGTATCTACCGGGCTTTCAGCAAGCTACGAGGGCGTACGTTAGTACTGGCGCGAGCGCGGCCGGAGTACTGCGAGAATGTGACTTTCACGCTAGTGCGCGTGCAGGGGCCGCTTGCTACCTTGGACCTTCGAACATGTATATCACGGGGGTCCAAGCCGGATGAGTGAAACGAGCGACCTTAATATGCAGGATCCAAACGCGGCAGAAAATATTCCGGCGGGCCTGGCGGCCGAGATCGAGCGCGGCCTGGCCGAAGCAAATCTCTCCTCTTCGAAATCCGCTGATTCCGACGGGCGCATTCTGGATGCGATTTGCGAAGCAGTCATCGCCGAGACGCCCCGCGCCGCCGCCGAACTCGCAGGCGCAAAACAGCTCCGAGCCTCTGGCCAGCCTGCTGCACACCATACAGGCCGAAGCACACGAATACGTCAATCCGGACATCGCGCAAAGAGTGCGCGGAACTTCTTGAGGAAATTGACCGAGCCGCGGAAGTCTGCGTCACGGAATACTCGCTCACCGATATCGTGCAATGTTCGCGAGAATCCGGCGAAGTAATCGCCGAGGACCCCAGACCCGAGCTGCCCCGCTGCTTCACAGGCGGCGAAACTCTCCGCCAGCGAAGCGGCCAAGGCGATGCCCGTGCATCCTGCGGCAGACCGCCGTCGCCGCCGCCGCGCGCTGATTTCAGCGCCCGTGCGCGTGCGCGGAGTGGACGTCACCAACGGCGGCCCGGATGAAATTTCGACCACCGTGGACGTTTCGCGCTTCGGCATTCTGTTTGTTACTTCGCTGGACAGCTATTCGCGCGGCATGGATGTGATGGTCACCTTCCCCTACAGCAGTGCCAAGCACGCGGTTCAGGCCGAGCAGCACGGCCGCGTGGTGCGCGTCCACGGAAGTCCCGACGGGCGCAGCCGTGTTGCCATCGCGCTGGGGCTGGGAGTGGGCGAAGACCTGGTGGATTCCAGCGGCAAGAAATTGGAGACGCCTTTCGCGCCTGGGCGCAAAAGCGAGCCGGTATGCATTTCCGATTCCGCGGCGAACGTTTCGAAAAGGCCGCTCGTTCTGACCGTGGATTCCGATGCCGCCCTGCGCGATTCGCTGAAGATTGTATTTGCAGAATGAAGGCTATGAAGTGATCGCGGTGAGCACGAACGTGGAAGCGCGCGAGGTGCTGGACATATTCACGCCCGCTCTGGTGATCGCCGAAGTGGAGGGTGAGAATTTGCCGGGATTCGATGTTTGCGCGCACGTGAAATCGAGCGAGCACCTGCGCCATATTCCCGTGGTGCTGATTACGCGCTCCGCCTATCCCAGCGATTATTCCAACGCGCATTCCATCGGCGCCGTCGTATGCATGGCCAAGCCTTTTAAGCAGGAACGGCTCGGACACGTAGTGCGGTTGCTGGCGCCTCTGCCGGAGCACATGCAGCGGAAGTTTGTGCCGCGCCCGGGGGACCCGACGCGCCGTCCAGGCTGCGACACGAACGCGGACGGCCGCAAAAAAACGAATCCCGCTGCCAACGGAAACGGCAAGCGCTTCAAGTTCCCTTCCTTCCGCTAAATCTTATCGATTTCTCTCAGACAGGCCGTCGCTGCGAAAGCATTCGCTCTCGCGGCGGCGGGATTTTTTCCCCTGCAGCGGTTACAGATGCAATCCAGAGAGGATGCAGAATTCCTTCGACTGTACGCAGGGCCAGTGTTAACCGCAAACCCGCGTTCTTGTTCAGCGCTGCATTTCGGGCGCGGTTGTAGAGCTAAAATATGCACTATGAGTGGGACTTTCACGCCCGGTAAACCTGGCGACGCGCCTGCGAAGGCAGGCGGGGCGGCCACGCCCGGCCGAGTTGAATCGCCCGCAACCCCGGGCACGGCCTCGCAACGCACGGTCAAATGTTTTAAGTGTGGCGCGGATGCGCGCGAAGTCGCGCGATTCTGCCCGCGTTGCCACGCTACGCTGCGTTACGAATGCCCGGCTTGCAAGCACGAACAGCGCAAAGGCGGCTCCTGCGAGAAGTGTGGCGTCGATTTTGTGAAGTACATCGGCGCGGTTGTGGCCGCAAAACGAATCGAGGCAGACCAGATTCACGATCGCATCGAGCGGCGCACCGGCATCATCAAACAGGTTTTCCTGCTGCCCATCACTGGCGGGCTCTCGTTGATCAAGTACATCATCAAACGCTCGCGCCATTAAATTCCGCACACGGCGCTGCTCCGGCATATTCTCGTACGTATCGCAACCCACATCGAAGAGCCTGACGCCGCGAGTTTTGCAGCGCCCGGCGATAGTAGGATGCGATTCGTTCTGCGCGCCGAATCGCGATAGAATGATTATGGTATTCTGCAGTGGCGGCTTGCACGGGCCGCTGGCGCACCACCAGGACGCGGCGCGAGCCACATAATCGAAATCCAAGACTACGAATTTGCAAAGGAGTTGCGATGTATCCAGAACATCTGCTTACGACCGATGAGACAGGAATTGACGAGTATCGGCTTTCGCGAATTGCGCACGGCCGATGAAGTGGACGCCGCTCTGAAACAAGAGAAGCGCACGGTGCTTGTGGTGGTGAATTCAGTTTGCGGATGCGCCGCGGGAAGAGCGCGTCCGGCGATTGCCCGGGCGATTTCTCGCGCCGCGCGGCCGGAACTTTTGTTTACAGTGTTCGCCGGGCAGGACGCGGAAGCCACCGACCGCGCGCGAAGTTATTTTACGGGCTATGGCCCGTCTTCCCCGTCGATCACCTTGATGCGCGACGGGAAAGTCGCCTTCATGCTGGAGCGGACGAACATCGAAGGGCGCGATCCTTCCGCGATCGCCGATGATCTTACGCGGGCGTTCGATCGCTTCTGCGCCCCAACCGCCGCCGGCGCCACGCAGTAGCCGACGCACTCGCTCGACAGGAGTAGCCGAATGTTTTTAATTTTGACGATTGTGCTGATCATCGCGCTGGTGGGCAGCCTTCCGAGGTGGCCTCACAGTAAGAACTGGGGCTACTACCCGACCGGCGGCGTTGGGCTAATTTTGATAATCCTGCTGATCCTCTATTTGCTTGGCCGGTTGTAAGCGCGGGATTTCTTCGTTTTACCGAATCAGGACTCCATCATCGCAATAGAGACGCGGATGCGCTCGCGGGCCCATTCCGCGGGCTGTCGTTCCGAATCTGATATTGCATGTGATTGACCAGGCGCGCGATGGTGCCTTTTGCGCCTACGGCCCACCCGTTGTAAATGTCCAAAACGAAGGCCGCGTTCAGATCCAGAGAATCGGTGTGTTTCCAGTGCGCGCCCTGATCGTAGGAGATGTCTTCACCAGTGGGGCCGACAGCAAGCATCGCGCCATACAGTGACACCACGGCGGAACGATAGCCGCCCGGCTGTTGCGCAGCGAGAGTCCAAGTCTTTCCATCGTCCTGCGAATAAGCGGCCACGCGGTCCGTCCGTTTCGGATCTTTGTAATCGCCGCCGACAGCGATCAGCGATTTTGCGTCCAGCACGATCGAAAATATTCCGGACGACGGATTGCCGCTGGCGATTGGCGTCTCGGATACGGTCCAGGTCTTGCCAAAATCGGGCGAGTGAAATACGCGCGCCGCTTTGCCGCCGCCCGTGCCGAAAAACAAGTCGCCGTCATTATCCATCGCGAGTGCAGTTCCGCTGGCGGCGAACGCGCCTTCGCCCGGAAGCGCGGCGGGCATGGCGTCGCTCGGGAGTTCTTTCCAATCCTCATAGTGGTGCGTGGCCACGATTACAAACTTGCCGTCAACAGGATCGCTCAGCGCGTAGCATTCCGCGTCGCAAACCAGAGCATCGAGAAAAAACGACGGGCGCTTGTCGGTGAACTCGAGCTTCCAATTCTCGCCGCCGTCGGTCGTTTTGTAGATGCGAGATTTGTCGCCTTCGCCGCTCGACATCACGAGCGCGGTCTTCGCGTCGAATGCGACGATGCTGCGAAAGTCGAGCGCGTCGCCTCCGGCAACGTGCAGCCGCTTCCAAGTCTTGCCAAGGTCGCTCGAAAAGAGGATCACGCCGTTGGAGCCGCAAGCCCACACGACGACATGCTGGTTCGGCTGCATCAGGATTGCCGGCCGCGCTGACGCCGCGCAAGTTTGTGTCGATTCCGCTGGTCTGCACCGACCACTGAACGTCGTCAGCCGCGTTTACTTCTCGCGCGTTGGCGCGGAGTTCTCTGCTCGGAGCGCTCAGCCATAGGGCGCCAGCGGTCGCGCCGCATAACATCGCCACCACGGCCGCCCAGGTCAGAATGAAGATGCGCATGCCGCGCATTCTAACAATGTTTCGAGCGCGGCCGCGCGATTTGTGTTCGTAGATACCTGTGGTACATTGCGCTCGAGTTGTTGTTCAGGTGGGCACGATAAGTCCGATGAAAGGAGCAACTATGTCGACCATGCGTACCTTGCTGTGCGCTCTTCTGCTGGTCACGCTGACATCCGCCGAAAGCAGCGCACAACGGACTGCGCCCGGGGAGTCGCAACCCCTGACAGCGGCGCGCGCCGGTGGAGTCGAGGACGGCGTGCGGGCGTTTATGCGCGACGTGGCTCATGACGTCACTCAGGATGGCCCCATCGCGTGGCGCAAATATTTTGCCGACACGCCGGCATTCTTCATGGCCGTCAATGGCAAAATCGCATTTGCAAATAGCGCGGAGGTTACCGCCGGACTTCCGCAGGTCGCGCATGCCATCAAACAGATTGAGCTGAAATGGGGAGATGATTTGCGCGTGGACCTGCTCGCACCGGATCTGGCGGTGGTGGGTGCTTCGTATCACGAGCTTCAAGCGTGGGCCGACGGGCACCACGTCGAGGACAACGGATACTTCACAGGAGTCGCGCAATACCGCGACGGCCGCTGGCAATTTCGCAACGCACACTGGTCCGAGCCAGTCCCTCCGCCGACCGCGCCTTAGAATATTTGCAGCTTCTGTTATTTCTGGGCATTCCCGACAGTCCGCACGTCTAGCGCGTCTAGAAACGCACCCAATATCCCGGCTTCAACTACCGCAACGCAAGCGAACCAAACGGGCCGCGTCTGCGGATAGTTCTTGAGGATGGTGACAAAGACCAGCAGATGCCCGGCCAGCAAGCCAACTACCGCCAGCCAAAACGTCGATCGCGTCCAGCGTTCCCGCCTTCGGATGACAATCACCCAAAACACGAGAAGGGTCCAAATTGTTAGCAAAACCCACTGGCGGGGAACAGATATGCCCGTGCGAATGCTGAGAACAAAAACCAAGGTGAGAACTGCTAGGGCGCCAAGGGCTAAGCCGACATCAAACAACAAGCGCCGAATGATCCTCCCCAGCGTCACCAGTTCGCACCTCTCGCATGCTGCGCCCCTACAGATCACATGTACGTGCTGCCAAATTTATTTCGGCGGCTTGATGTCGAGCAGCATGCCGGGGATGTTGCCACCGGCTTGGACTGACGGCATTTGGCCGTTCCACTTTGCGATCCAGCGGTCGGTGACGGCGAGCTGCTGCCATTTGATTATGTTTTCGCTGATGGACGCGGCGCGCAGGCGGTTTGATTCTGCTTCGCCGTTCGCGATGGCGACTTGCGCTTTGGCCTGGCCTTCTGCGGCGGCTACGAGTTTGGCGGCATCGGCTTGCGACTGCACCAGCTCATTTTGTTTTTGCACCGCGATCTGTTGCGCCTGAACTTTGGCGTTGATAGCGGCGATCACGGATTCGGGCGGACGCGGCGAGCCGATGAAACCGAATTGATCGATCACCACGCCGATGTCGGTCACCTGCGCCTGCAAATCTTTGCGCGAATCCAGCTCCAGCTCGGATTTCTTTTCGCCCATGATTTCCTGCACGGTATATTGCGAGCCGGTGCGGTTGATGGCGTCGCGCGCCACGTTGCGCAAGAAAGCCGTGCGTGAAGTGGTCGATATTGTCATTCCGGAATTTCACGTAGAACGCCGGAACCTTGTTTGCTTCGAGATGGTAAGAAACGGAGAGGTCGCCGTACACCGTGAGGCCGTCCTTGGTGTTGAACGACATTTCCTCGTTGGTGGGCGAGCCTTCGTTCAGGTCCCTGGTCCACTTGGCGGTTTGAATCGAAGTGGGATATTCGACGATGGTGGACGAAAGAAAATTGTAGAACACCCAGCCGGTCCGGATGGGCAAGTCTTCGACGCCGCGCTGCGTTCCGGCAAGGTCAACTTTAATTCCCACGCGCCCGGGGCCGATTCTGGTGGCGCATCCGGCAAAGAAAAATGCGACGAGGATGATGGGTACAAGCAGAGGAATGAATTTACGTATTTGCATCGTTCTCCTTTTTTCGTGTAAACGGCGCCTGCGGTTCCGCGTGCGGCGTCATGTGATGGTGCCAAACCCAACTTAATGCGGAGGGAACCAGCGCAATCAGCGCCACAATAATCAAGATTCCGTAGAAAACGGATGTATCGCTTGGCCGGTTCAGCAGGTCAAACGCCTTGGTCAGCAGATACAGCGCGCCGAAGAAAATCAGAATCACCGCGGAGTAAACAAATCCAGCTCGAAGCTTCATGCTAGGTACGACATCATCCGCCGGGTGTTATGTCAACGCTTTTCTGACGCGATGCACGGCGGCGCAGACCGCCCTCAAAGCGAAGCGGGGTGATATCATCCGGCGTTGCACGACATGGACAAAACCAACACTGCCGCGGCGACACAAAAAATCGAGTTCAGAAGAGTGACCGTTCCGGCGGAGATGGACGCGCTGTGCGAGCTTGACCGGAAGATTTTTCATGAATTTCCGGCGGACTTGTTCACTCGCGAAGAGTGGGCTGAATTCGAATCGTACTGGATGATCGTGGACGGAAAGGTCGTGGGATGCTCGGCGTTTATCCGAGATTCGGACTTCGACGACGAGCCGCGGCCGGGCTGCTTGCACATTATGAGTACCGGGGTTCTGCCCGAGTTTCGGCGCCGGGGTTTTGGCATGAAGCAAAAGCGGTGGCAGATTGAATTCGCAAAGCAGCAGGGCTTTCAGGTGATCGTTACCAACACGCGAGAGAGCAACGTTGCCATGCGCAACTAAATCTAAAGTTGGGATTCGTAATTCGCGAGGTCGCTCCGCATTTTTATTACGAACCGGATGAACCAGCCATTGTGATGGAGCTTCAGCTCTAGGGAACTTTTCCGATACAAGCACGGCGCCGGGAATGGTTTTGTAGCGCCGGGCTTCAGCCCGGCATCTTAGGTTTTCATTTTGCGGAAGGTAGTAAAGGCGAGTCAAAAACAGGATGCCGGGCTGAAGCCCGGCGCTACGAGAACCAAAACACCGCCCCCGTGGAATGCCCCAGGAACTACGTCCTCACCTCGTGCAGTGGTATCATGCGCGTTCCATTTATGGCCCTCGCGGAACAAGAGAATTGGAACGCACGCGCGCTCGCCATGTTGCGCATCGGCGTAGGCGTCTTTTTCCTGATTTTCGGCGAGTACAAAGTTTTCGGAACGCAATTCACATTGGGAGGCGGGTTTCAATTCTGGATTAACAAGTTTTTGGAGGGCGGCGCGTATCCGTTCATGGCGCCGGTGCTGCGCGGTTTCGTTCTGCCTCATGCGACGCTGATCGCTTTTTCAGTGGCTTACGGCGAGTTTTGCATTGGATTGGGACTCGTGCTGGGGATTATGGTGCGACCGGCAAGTTTGGGCGGTCTGGCGCTGATGCTTCTCATGTTATTTTCAGCCGATTATCCCGGAGCGAATGCACCGTTCTGGCAATACTTTGGCGCTTCGCTCGATCATTCGGTGTTTGCGTTGTGCTTCGTCGCGTTCCTCATCGGGCGCGCCGACGAAGTTTGGTCCCGTCGGCTTGGCGAGCTGCCGCGAAGAAGCCCGGGCACGTAGGTTTTTAAGGCGAGCGCGTGAAATTCGAGAGATATTTGCAATCAACGAAACGAAAAGAGCCGCCGGGACGCCGGCGCTACAACGACGGCGCCTTCCCCACCGCGTCGCGGAAGGGGCGCGACCGGCACTCCCCGAGGTCTCGGCCGAGCGATCCGCATCGCAAGCGGCGGCGACACGCTTGCGGGAAACGCAAAAGCTAAAGAGCCGCGCTCGATTGGGGAGTCGCTGAAAGATACCCTCAAGAGCAGCGACCTGCGGTCGTTCGCCCTTATTTGCGTGACGGCTTGCTTTTCGCTTCTGGTGCTGCAGTTCGTGGGCAGCGACGAAACCTACGCGCACTTTTTCCCGCCCAAGCGTTTCTTGCCTGACCCCTACTGGGTACTGCGAGTAAGGGCCTGGTGGGTGCTGTGGATCCTGATTAGCTTTGTGGCCATACCCGCAACGGTGATGGCTTGCCGGCCGGGCAACCGGCTGCGCGATTGCAATCTTTCGTTTCGCGGATTCGCGCAACATTTTTGGATTTACGTTGTGCTGTTCGTGCTGGTGTTACCGGTGATCTGGGTGGTCTCGCTCTCGCCCGAGTTTTACAACTACTACCCGATGTACGCGCAGGCGGGGCGTTCCTGGTACGACCTGTTGATGTGGGAGGGAATGTACGCGGGGCAATTCGTCGCGCTGGAATTTTTCTTTCGAGGATTTTTGGTGGGAGGTCTTTCGCGGTACATCGGGGTGCTGGCCGTTCCGGTGTCGGTGATGCCTTACATGATGATTCATTTCAGCAAGCCGTGGCCCGAGGCGGCTGCTTCGGTGGTTGCTGGATTAATTCTGGGATGGCTGGCGTGGAAGCTGAAATCAATTTGGGGAGGGGTTTGCGTTCACTGCGCGGTGGCCGCGTCCATGGATTTGCTGGCGCTGTCGCACAAAGGCCAGCTTCCCTGGCTGCACAAGTAGAGCCGCGGACGCTAATCGGGGATGTGGGCTGTTTTCGTGAGGTCTTCGCCGGCGACGAGCACGAGTTCACTTTTCGCTCCTGCGAGGCGACTCCGGCGGTAGGGCCTGTACTCTTCGCTTTCATACAAGGTATCCGCGATTTCTTTGGAAGGCCATTCGATGATCAGAAAAAGAGGAAGGAGCTTGCGCTCACCTTCGATTTTTTCCACGTTTGAGGTGCGAGCCAGATAGCGGCCACCGTGCCGCTCGATCAGCTTGGCTCACATTCGTGACATAGTCACCGACCCAGCTCTGGTCCGTTACCTCAAGTTCTGCGACCGTGTAGTATTTCATCGTGGTTTTATAGCGGCCGGCTTTAGGCGGGCGCATTTGGCCTTTCATATTTAGAGACCCGCCGACCTGAAGGCCGCAGCTACAACGGCATCGCCTTCACGCGGTTGTGGCGCGGCTTACTGCGGCTTTTTTGCTTCGGCAGCCTGCATTTGCGGCTCCTCGGACTTTTTCCAGCTCGAATCGGGGTCGTAGGATTTGATCGATTTAGCCGCATTTTCGGTCTTCTCGCCGAGGTCCTTCTCGTACACCACTCCGTCTTTGCCGACGATGAACGTCATCACGCCGGAATTGCGATATTCCGCAGGGTAGGCGACGAACGCGAATCCACCGGTCATTTTCCCCGCCACAATGTAATCAGCCGCGCCACCGGGAGCCTTCTTTCCCTGACGAGTGACGATGCGGAAATAGTAGCCGTGGAATGGCGCAGGCGCAGTTTGCAGATTTTTCGCCGCGTCATCCGGGCTGCCGGCGTTCGCGACGAGAGGACCGATAGGGCTTTCAGATTGTTTATTGGCGCCGAGCCAGTACAAGCCATCTTGTTTTCCTTCATTACTGGCAAATCTCTGCGCGTACTCGTTGTGCTCTTTCGCGAAGTATTCGTTTTGCGCGGCCACCAGCTCCTGGCAAACGCGAATGGCTGCCATTTCGTTTTTGCCCACCCGCCGATACAGAATTTCCTGCTTGCCCGCTTCTGTTCCGAAGTACCACGAACCGTTCTTGTTCACCAGCGGAATGGGCCAGGGCCAATTTTCCGCCCCGATGTACAACATGGTGTACCAGCCCGGTTCCGCCACCAGGCGGTGCATTTCCTCATATTTCTTGCGAAATTCGCGCGGTTGGCCTCGTCCTCGGCGGGATCTCCGGACGAAATGATTTCTTTCCCGTCCGGCCCAAGAATCTGCAGCAGAGCCCCTTCGTCGCCGCTCTTCAGCGGCTGCCACCAGCGCGTCGACAGCTTCCTGCGCCGATGCAAACGTTTTCTGGCCCTTTTGCTGCGCCTGGGCGCCGGCGGGAAAGCATGCGAGCAAAGCGAAACGCGGAATGTGCCAGGTTACGGAAATTTGCGACCGGGAACATTTCGCAGGTTCAATTTTATGCTCGCATATGTTTTTTCTCCATTCTGGATTTCAGAATGATTATAAATGGCCGAAAAAAGAAGCTGCCGAATGCGCATTCGGAACCGACTAGCGATGATGTCCGCCGCCGCCACCGCCGCCGTGGAATCCCCCCGCCGCCGAACCGCCGCCGAAACTGGACTGCCCGCGCGAAGAAAAGCTCCGGGTGTTTCCGCCGTGGTTGTATCCGCTGAAGCCAGAGGACCGGCCGCTTTGCGCCGCGCTCTTCCCGAACCCTCGCGCCTGGCGGCTATCACCGTTGAAGGCCCGCTCTCCGGCGCGATTCTGCTCTGCGCCGCGTTCACCAACGTTCCCGCGTTGATTGGCATTGTTTTCGCCATGGAAACCGTCATTGTGTTCCACTCCGCCGCGCGCTCGCCGCAGCCGCGGTTCACGTTGTTAGTTACGCCGCGCTCTCCGCCGTTGCGGTAATAATTGTTGCGATTGTAAAATGTGTTGCTGTGGGAGATGTACGTGTTGTGGTTGTAAACCACCGTGTGACCGCCCCAATCACTCCCCAGTTGTGCCATCCCCATCCATAACCGCCGTAATAACCAATTCCGAAGCCGAGACCGAACGATAGGTATGGGCCACCAAACCATATGCCGGGATAGTTGTACCAAAACGGCCACGGCGCTATCGGATAGCCGTAAATAGCCCAGGGATTATATGCCGGGACATAAACAACATCGGGATAGCAGGCTGAATCACGATGTTCGATCCTTGCGTCTGCACAGTTTGTTGCGGCGTGTCTTTCAGATTGCCCGCTTGTTGCGCCTTTTGACGCATCCTCTGAATGGCATCCATCACGTCTGACTGCTGGTTGTAGTAAGCGTCGCCCAGTGACGAAGTCCACGAAATGTTCTTGTCCATATTGGCCAGCACGCTCGGGAAATGCGCGTGAGCGCCTTGACGCTGGGATCCCAGTTCTGCTGATCTACCGCTTTGGCCACGTCGTCGCCCTTCAGATCGGGATTCGCTTGCAGCCAGCGGTCGGCTTCGACCATCTCCGCGGGAAAAGTGGATGCGGCCAAAATCTGCGCCACGAGCGAATCCGGGATAGAGCGCGATGGGCGCCACCAACTGATCCAACTGGTCGGGCGTCTGCGGCGTGTATGCAGGTGTCGCGTCGCCCACCGCCGGGCCTGCCGCGTTGATCCTGCGCCGTTTGATCCTGCGCGTCCTGGGCAGCCAATATTCTGCGGCATCGTGACGAACAACATGCCAATCGCCACCATGAAAAGCGAGGATCTGCCGAGACCAACTCGAGGCCCCGGAAAAGTTTGCGCCACGCGCGGAATCTTGCTATCAGCCGCGTATTGCGCGAGTATTTCGTTGGGAACGTCATGGCCTTAAGCCTCCTGCGTATAAGATTCACCAACACGCTCTTTAAGGTTACAAGAATTTTTTAAACCCTCTTGTATGCCACGCTTAGGCGGCCCGTCGCTGGGTTTGCGGCTCGAACGAAAGCCGTTCTGCCTGCCGACGCTGTTGTGTCCGCCTTCCGAATCGACGAACTGCGCGAGTTCGCTGCCGAAGTCTTGCTTCGTCGGCGGCATAGCTGAACTGCACGCCTTTCGCCTTCATATCTGCGTAGAATTTGTGAAGGTCGGGAACGGTGAATCCCAGCTCGACGGAACCTGCGGCATTTTTGGCCGAAGCCTTGTGCAATGCCAGTGTGGTTTCGCCGGTGACAAATTCGCTCCACTCGGGGGATTCGAACTTCAAAGGCAAGCCCAGCACGTCGCGGTGGAATTTCACCGCGCGGTTCATGTCATCGACGATATTTAATTACATAGTTGAGTTTCATCGGAGCCCTCCTAATACCCGGAAGATTCTACCACCCCAAAGCTCTATAGCGTTAAATCGGCGCCCTGTCGCCGCGAGGGACGGTGAGCGCAAATGAGGACGTGCAACGCTGGGGGAGGAATAACCATGGCCAGGCACCCCAAAATGTCGCCACAGTCGCAAAATTGTGGCATGCTATGTGGCATGGGAAATAAAGACGCACGCAGACGCGAAGTGAAAAAGCCGAAAAAAAAGCCGTTCCGAAGCCGGAACCAAACCGGCCGGCGATAACTTTCGTCAACAAACCCACCGACCCTTCGTAGTCGCGCTCGCACCGGCGATCGCGGAGATGCCGAGTCTCCGGCGGAGTTGGTAAATGCGCGGATCGGTGCGTGGCGTTTCAGCAGCAATTCCTCGCCGAGCGGCACCGAGGTCAACACCTCAACAATTTTCTCGGACGCTAGGCCTTCGCCGTACGGATTCGTCATGCCTTGAAGCCCTCGGCGAAATTCCGGGCTTTTTGCCGTAGCGATGGCCTTGAGGATGGCGGAAGTTCCGGCGCGGCATCGATCACGTTGCGCGCGCGTTCCCTGCCCTGCTGCCTTAGCCCGATGTTTACGTGGGCAGCGCGAAAGAAGCTGACTCCATGATTCCGCTGCTCGAATTTCCCACCAGCACATCCACCTGCTTCAGCAAACTCCAATACGTTAGCGCGTCCAGATTTACGAACACATGCGCCGCGTCGCGCGAAGCCGCGAAAGTTCGCGCGCGCTCGATCAGATTAGCGGCTGCCGGCATCGGCATTTGGATAGCAGAACAGAATCTGGTCCGGCAGCATTTTCCAAAGCCTCGAAACAGCGCGTCTGCTTCGCGAACCGTGTCGCGCGCGAGCGTCACCGGGTGATACGCCACCAGTATCGCCGGATGCTTCAGTTCGATGCGCAATCGCGATTCGACCTGCTCGCGGGTGAACAGCGTTCTGCCGCCGCAAATGGTCCAGCGAAGGAGCGCCGGCGCGATGAACGCGCCAAGCTTCTTCTCCCATGGCGATCACGCGGTCGCGCGCCGCCTGCGTGGACGTGAAATGGATGTGGCTCATCTTGGTCAGCGCGTTTCTGACCGCGTCGTCAATCGCGCCTTCGCTGATTTCGCCGCCTTCGATGTGCGCGATAGGGATTCCGCAGCGCCAGAGCCACCGACGCCGGCGCCAGCATTTCGTAACGATCCGCGATCAGCAAAAGCAAGTCCGGACGCATCTGCCCCAGAAAATGTCGGCGAGGCTCAGCGTGGCCACGCCGATGGTCTTGGCCATGCCCACGTCGCTGTCGGAGCTGAGCAGGCATTCCACGCGCGCGTCGATGTGGAAGCCTTCCTTCTCGATTTCTTGAATGGTCGAAGCCGAATTCCGGCGAAAGGTGCGCGCCTATTACAATGATTTTCAAATCCACATCGGGATGCGCGGAAAGCTCGCGCAGCGGCCAATACAGATGGCTGTAGTCGGCGCGCGAAGTTGTGACCACGGCGATTTTGCGTTTCATTTTATTGCGATCCGCGTTCTATTTTGTCCGCGGCGCGGACGAGCGGCTTCTGGCGCGCAACAACTCGCTGGGCTCGTATTCCGGCACCATCCACCAGCGCGTCCAGCGTGCGCTCAGGTCCCGGCGCCCCACGCTGTCCCGGAGTCCCGCGATCTTCGCATCAAATTCGGCAGCGGCGATTGCCGCGCCTCGCACGCGCTGAATTCTCGCATCGCCGCTCGGCTCGACCGTTTCGCTGGCAAAAACCATCTCTTCGCTGAGCTTTTCCCCGCGAAGAGATTCGTGAACACGATCGGCATTTCCACGCCGGCACGAACCCCGCCTTGCGAATCATCCCGCGCGCAAATCTACAATTTTTACCGGCTCGCTGTCCTCCGGCGACAAAAATGCCGCCTTCCAGATTTGCCCCACCGCGAGAACCAGGTCCACCACTTCTCTCAGAGTCAGAAAATATCTGCTGACGTCAGGATGCCTCACCGTCACCGGACCGCCCCGCTCAATTTGTTGCCTGAAAAGCGGCGCCACGCTGCCACGCGAGCCTAAAACATTCCCCAGCCTGATGGCTTTCATTTGCGTCTTGATGCCGTTCCATCGCAGCAGGACCAGTTCCGCGATGCGTTTCGACGCTCCCATCACGCTGCGCGGATTCACCGCCTTGTCCGTTGAAATCATCACGAGCTGCGCGGCTTCATAGTTGCGCGCAGCGAAAGCCAGCGTCATCGTTCCAATCACATTGTTGCGAATCGCCGCCAGGGGATTTGCTTCCATCATCGGAACGTGCTTGAAAGCCGCCGCATGGTAAATCACCGTCCGGCCGATGTTCCTTGAACACTTCGGCCAGCAGCGCGGCGTCGCAAATATCGCCAAGCACAGCGACGTGCGGCGCGCAACCCTCGATCGCAGACAGCGCTAACTCAATTTCATGCAGCTCGTGCTCCGCGTGGTCCAGAAGTATCAGATTGCGCGCATCGGATTTCGCAATCCTCTCCGCCAGCGCAGAGCCGATGCACCCCCCCGCTCCCGTGATCAAGACGCTCCCGTCGCGATTCATCGCATTCCTGTCTAACACACGCCGCCGCGATTATAAAGGCTATACGGGCATCTGGCTTGTCCCTTTGCGGAAGAGAAAGTGCGACACGGCACCGCTAGACTGCAGCCACTGAACGCAGCCGTGGGGGATCACGAGCGTATGCGAATCCTCATGCGTGAAATGAATCATGGTGAGCTGTGAATTGAAGATTTCTAAGAGGGTTCGACTGCGGTAGGAGATGAAACGCGGGAATGTGAGTTACGCGGTTCGGCGATTGCTTTCAGATTGCCTAACTATGCCGAGGTCATTACAAATTGCGGGCGCGAGGTTGGTGCGCGTGCGAAGATTGAAAATAGCGCACCGGCGGATACAATCCAGTGCGCGAAAATTCACGGCCCAGCAGCCTTCTTCACTTCTTGCAGCCAATAATCGAACGTGCCCTCTGCGACTCCGACCAGCGAAATCGCGCTGCGATAGTCCGCGCCACCGACAAAATAAATCTCAAACAATTTCAAACGCCCTTTCCACGCCGGACGCTTCAGCGCCTGCCGTCCGATGCGCTCGAAATCCGCAACGTATTCGCACGCGCGCGAACGTTCCGGCCGCCACTGGTACCCGCAGGAAGGCGAATCGAGGTCCAGCGCACGCACTTCGCCCAGCGAGCTATCGAGCCATTCATGCAGCCCGCGATAGCGCGCGTGACACGCGTTGAACATTTCAGCAGCTTTCATCAGCAGCACCTCGCGAGTCGTGCCCCTCTAGTTCTTCCGCGGCGGCTTCGGCGCAGGCAGCATCGTCCCCACATCCCACGCTTCATCCACACGCTCGATTTCTTCCTCCACCGCATCGAGGCACGTGTGAAAACATTCGCGCCACCCGTTGATATATCCGCGCGCGTATTCCGCGGCCAAATGTTCGCGCTCGCGATGCGCTCGTTGCATTTGAAATACTTCAGCGCACTCGATTCGCGGAGCCCGCACCGCGATCTGCAAGCGGTGGCCCAGTTCGCGCAGCGCTCGCAGCACCCAATGCAGCGGTGCCGGAAAATAGACTCCCATGCGGCGCCGCGGCTCGTACCACGCCAATTTGATATCCTCGCGGCACCTTTCCTCCGTGCCCCACTTCCCTCCGCAATCCTGCAAATACTTTCATCGGCGATCCAGCGGCCCTGTTCCCACGGCGAGTTCGCGCCGCACCTCTGCGTCGCGCTCCGCACGCAACAATTGCTGGCGCAAACGCAGCTCCCAGGGAAAGTATTGGTGTTGATTTTGTTTGCGGTTCTGAAACTGATTTTGCTTTTGGTTTTGTTCTACACAGGAAGGGTTTTGATTCGGACTTTCGCATTCCCCCGGCCTTTGATTTCTGCTTCGGTTTTGTTTCCGCTTGTGGTTTTGATTTCCACAGCTGCTGCCGTTTTCGCGCTGCGTTTCTCTTTCTCTTATTCTTACTATTGATGAACTATTCATCCCGGCTGCAAGTTGCTCGTACATATAGTCTTGCGCCCTATTTGCCCCGCAATTCTGCGTACCACTACCCGCAATTTTGCGTACACCCTCCGCAGATTTGCGTACAGCCTGTGGAAATTTCTTGGCCTTGGTGATGCGAATGCTGATCCCTTCCTGCGCAGCCGTCGTCTCGATGTAGCCCTCGCGCCGCAAAGCGCTCAGCCAGCGCTCGAGCGTCCGCCGGTTGAACCCTGTCTCTTCCTCGATTTCACGGTAGCGCACCGGCGCGCCGCCCAGCACCCACCCCACCGCCCCCGACTGGTGCGTTTGCCTCAGCACCAGCCAGCCGTAAAGCCAAATCGCCGAACCCATACGCGCATAATGCCGCGCTTCGAAAAGCACTCCTCGCAGCCCGGTGCTGAAGTTCTTTTCACGCATTCAAAGCGTCACTCGCGGAGATGCATTCTTGGCGCCCGTCTTTGTTTTTTCATCAACAATGTCCGCAATACGGGATGAGCACTCTTACGAATTCTTCGTCAGCTGTTTTCGAAATGCGCAGCCTTTCCACGATTTCCACCGGCCGTCCGTGTCCGCAGAATCCGCACTGTGGTTCGCCACGAACTCCGGTATACGGACGAAGCCTTAATCGATGGGCGTTACGCTGCTCTCTCATTAGGTAATCGCCGTCCCGCCTCTTGCGCTCAAGTTCCCGATGCTTGGGATTGGCCCTCCATTCCTTCATGTATTCCCGGCCGCGCGCGCGCCGTCTTTTGCGCAGCGCAGCGCAAATCGCCGCTGGGCCCTGCACTGCGAGTTCCGCTGGAATCGGCTTCCGCTTTCCGCCCATGGATCCTCCTCGCCCCGAGAATCACTTCCGCATTCCTACGCGCCTGCAAGCCGGCTGATTGCGTTTGACAATTCGGATGTCCGTCACTTCCGTGTTCTTCCGCCGTTTTTCCGCCATTGCCGCCAGTTGCGGCTATACTGCTCCTGTGTGACAGCGCTCCCGTGCAACACTCCTGCTTCGTCGTCCCTCGCCGTGTCTACTATTGAGTTAACAGCATTACTCTGATACTATTCCCCCGGTTAGCCTCCCACTCTCGGGAGAGAGTGCCGCCAGGAGGCCTTTTCAATGGGCATCGCTCCATTGCTTGAATACCTCGTTACCTCGTCTGAAGCCGCGCTGGAAACTTTTGAGCTTGCTCGCCTGAATAAAAGCGCCAATTTACGAAAAGAGCTTCGCGATGTCGTCGAGGAGTGGATCGAAGCGGAAATCCAGTCGCGCCTCGCACGCTGGATTCTCGACTGCCGCAGAACTCAAGCCGGCCGGTCAGACGTGGACCCCTCGGGAGCCTCTGCGAATCTCTCCGCGAAAACCGTGGCCGCAAATCTTTTGCTTCCGTTTGATGACCCGATGAATTCGCAGGAACTCCCGTCCAAGCCGGCATCTGTAAAGCCGATTCCCGCTCGTTCTGCGCGCAATCGCCGGGACTCGCCGCCCGTGCCAAGCACGCAGCTTTCCGGTAGAGCGAAAGACGCCTTGAAGTTTCTCGAGCGGCAAGTTCGTTCGCAGCCGCACGCCGCTCCAAACGTTTATAAATCCCCGGCGGAAGCTGTTCGAAATGCCGCGTCGTCTCGTTCTGCGCAGAACGGCCAGCAGCGCCAGCGCCTGCCCAAAAGTTCACGGACCGGGTTGCTTTTCCCCAACGCTCCCGGCCCTTCTGACGGGGCTGAGAGTGCCCGCTCGCAGACCGGGCAATTCGCTGCTCGTAATTCGGCGAAACGCGATGCGCCCAAGTCCCGCGCGGCGGCTGGGTTGTCGGGCTCGACCGATGTCGCTCAGATCGCCCCCTTGGCGCGCTCAGGAAAACTGCAGCCCTCTGCGCCCGTTCGCGCGTCCATGCGTTTCTCGCCGCATCAACGGCGCGCGGTCTAGGCCCAGCCGCCGCCACGAACTCACCGTCAATCGGACGAATCGCCGCCGAGAAAAACACGGCGGTCCGCAGCTCCCTCGTTATCGTCTTAACTGTCGTGTTCGCTTCGGGTGTCTGCTTGCGCGTCATGAGCTGTGCCACTTCACCTTGCTGCCCGCCCCGTTCTGTGGTGCCGTCATCTAACACCGCAGCAACTCCGATGAACTCGTCGCTCTCTGCAGCCCGCGACGTCGTCCTTGTCATCCTGAGCTGCGTGTCCCCTTCTGCGTGCTTGCTTGCGCGTTATGAGATGTGCCACTTCACCTCGCTGCCCGCTGCCCTTTCTGTCGTGCTGTCATCTAACACCGCAGCAACTCCGATGAACTCGTCGCTCGCTGCTGCCCGCGAGTCGTCCTTGTCATCCTGAGCTGCGTGTCCCCTTCGAGTGCTTGCTTGCGCGTCATGTGCTGTGCCACTTCACCTGGCCGCCCGCCGCCCTTTCTGTGGTGCCGTCGTCTAACACCGCAGCAACTCCGATGAACTCGTCGCTCTTTGCAGCCCGCGAGTCGTCCTTGTCATCCTGAGCTGCGTGTCCCTTTCGAGCGCTTGCTTGCGCGCCATGAGCTGTGCCACATCACCTCGCTGCCCGCCCATTTCTGTGGTGCCACCGTCTAACTCCGCAGCAACTCCGGGGAACTCGTCGCTCGCTGCAGCCCGCGAGTCGTTCTTGTTATCCTGAGCTGCGTGTCCCCTTCGAGTGGCGCGCATTTGCCCGCCAGTTCCCAGTGCCGCTGTTTGTTCTGCGCCAGCGTGCCTAAACCCGAATCGCATCAAACCCGGACGACACTCTTTTGCGCGCCGGCCCCATGTGATCCGGACGACTCCGATCACAAAATATCTCCCCCAGACAGTCGCGGCTCCATCGTCCGCTCCAGCTAGACAAATCGATTCCCCCGCCCGCACAAATCGCCTCGCATCTCTCAACATAAATATCCATTCTCGCACTGTGGTGACGATGGTTAATCCGCGTGATGGGTTTTCACAACACTAGGAAAGGCTAGTGCGGGAATAGGACGGCTGGCTTCATTTCGTCAAGTAATTCCGTGCAGCACGCTTATATAGCTGCATGGTTAGGGGCTTAATTTGCGAATCAGGATTTTGAAGGAGGCCAGGGCTCAAGGAGCTGCTCTTTACGATAGATCAGAGCATTAATGTCGTAAGGGGCTAGCTCGATATTATGGCCGTGGGTGATGGCGTCGGTAGGACATGCTTCCACGCAGTAGCCGCAAAAGATGCATCGCG
This sequence comes from uncultured Acidobacteriota bacterium, assembly GCA_963830375.1. Lineage (GTDB taxonomy): Bacteria > Acidobacteriota > Terriglobia > Acidiferrales > UBA7541 > Palsa-295. Next base: position 56,596 of record CAWHMJ010000005.1, on the reverse strand, counting down.
AATAATCAATATTGTAAACCTTCGCATAGCGCTCGCCGGCCGACATGCGACTTGCTTCGGTGTTTTCCGCAGCTTCAATGTAAATGCAATTTGCCGGACAGGCCGCGGAGCAGAGAAAACAGCCGACGCATTTTTCAAGTCCATTCTCGTCGCGCTGGAGAACATGTATTCCACGATAACGTGGTTGAACGCTCGCAGGCACATCCGGATAGGATTCCGTCGTGGGCTTGCGGAACATCGTCCGCAGAGTCACGCTGAACCCTTTGTAGAGGGTAAAAAATGTTTCGCCGACTTCTTTTACAATTGATGCCATCGCGTTCGACTTTAACAGAGTTGCGGAAGGCAGGCAATTCGAGGCTCTGGACTCTGTGAACTTAGATCAGGGATCACTCTTCGTTGCATCGACGTTTGCCAGAAATCGCGCAGAGGATACTTTTTATTCTCCGGGCGGAGAAACGGGCGGATTTTCCGACAGCTTCCCCTTGCCAGTGATGGCGGCGATAATTTGGCGGCCGTGAAACCGCCCATTCTCGATAAAAATATCAGAGGTGTGTTTTCCCCCAACGATTACGCCGGCTAAATAAATTCCGGGTACATTGCTTTCCAGGGTTTCCGGATTGATTTCTGGCCTCAGCGAATCGCGATCCAGCCGAATTCCCTGTTTTTTCAAAAACTCGAAATCCGGATGATAGCCGCTCATAGCAAAGACCTGAGTGGCCGGAACGACTTGCTCGCCGCTTCCGTTTTTCACCCACACTTTATCGGGTTCGATACGCGTCACTTCGCTTTTAAACATGGCGCGAATTTCTCCGGCGCGCATGCGATTTTCGATGTCGGGCTTGACCCAGTATTTCAGGCTCTTCCCCATTTCCGCGCCGCGATGAACCAGAGTGACTCGCGCCCCGGAGCGAAATAAATCAAGCGCCGCTTCCGCGGCAGAATTCCTTCCGCCAATAACCACGACGTCCTGGTTCCAGTAAGGATGCGCTTCGCTGAAATAATGGCTGACGTGCGGCAGATCCTCGCCAGGCACTCCGAGGAAATTCGGAAGATCGTAGTATCCAGTGGCCAAAATAATCTTGCGGGCATGATATTCAAGCGCAGCGCCTTCTTTATCGCGCGTGTGCACCACGAACGCGCCATCGTGCCCGGTGATCTCCTCCACGCGCTCGTATTGGCGGACCTCGATCCCATAGTGTTCGACGGCGCGCCGATAATATTTGAGCGCTTCGCCGCGTGTCGGCTTGCCGCCGGAAATCGTCATGGGCAAATCGCCAATTTCCATGCGTTCCGGCGTGGTGAAAAACAGCAAGTTAATGGGATAGTGAAAAAGTGAGTTGCACAAGCATCCTTTGTCAATCACGAGCGGGCGCAGTCCTTCACGTTTGGCTTCGATCGCGCTCGCGAGCCCCGTTGGCCCTGCGCCGATACATATCACGTCGTAAGAATCGCTCATTTACATAGTGTGCGCTGAGCGGGGCTAAACTTTCAACTGCCACTCGCGGTTCTAAATGACCGGTATAAGCGTTTGCGATAATTGCGCGGAAAAACTCTCAAGCTCAGCGAGGCGCTCAGTGGTTACCTCAAGTTTCTCTTTTTTCCAGACGAACCAGTCGCGCCCTTCCCTCGTCACGCGCACGCTGAAGTTTCCGCCAATAAGGTAGGCCGGCTGTCCGTGGAGCTGGAAGCGATCCGCACCGACCGGCGCCAGCAGCGCGGCGCAATTCCCCTGGCGCACGCCGACATAGTTCGCGTACATCGGAAACGCCACGATCTGAAAATCGCGCGCTTGTAAGCGCTCTAGAATTGAGATCTGCTGCGGAGTGAAGTCCATCGGCAGAAAGAATAACAGCTAACCTCCGGCAGTTCACAATCAACATGGAATCGCTAAACAAATGGGAAGATCACAGATGCGGAGCGCCGAGATTAGCCGGTGAAGGCCTTCGGCAAATTCCAGTGCTGCCAAACGCTGATGACGCGAAGCAAAAAACAAACCAGTCCGCCTGAGACGGCCGCCAAAGTAGGAGGCACACGCAGCTTTGTCGCCGCGACCATTACCGTCGCGCCAGCCAGGGCAGCCGTCGCATAAATGTCCGAGCGAAGAACATTGGGAATCTGCGCCAGCAAGACATCGCGCACGGTTCCGCCGCCAACCGCTGTGACAGCCCCCAACAAGACGGCGATGAATGGATGCATCTTATACAGCAGCGCTTTCTCCGTTCCCGCGACGGCAAACAACGACAGCGCTGCAGCGTCCAGCGTCATGATGACCGGAGCAGGAATGCTTCGGACGTACGGATGCAAAAAGAAAACGATAACGCCTCCGGTAAACGCCGCAGTTGCGTAGCGCCAGTCGCGAAGGGACGCCGGTGGAACAGCGCCGATCAAGACATCGCGAATAATTCCTCCCACCAGCGCTGTAGAAAATGCCAGGACCATGACACCCAGGAGATCGAGGTTCGCGGGGACGGCTATCAATGCGCCTTCCACCGCAAACAGGAATGTGCCGGCCAAATCGGCCGAAAGCAGCAGCTTGCTGGGTTCGGTGAATCATATCGGCAGCGGAAAGGATAGATGCGGCGTAGCACAAAGACAAGCTCAGCAAGACACCGCACGCTCGCTATATCTTGTAAAAGCGTTTATAGTGCTGACAATCCTCGATTCAGGAGGTACCTGTCGCCTCGATTATCAAGATCCGGTCGAACCAGTCAGCACGAAGCTACTTTATGAAGGCCAGCAGCTCCAAATCGCCTGCCGCTTTGCTAAGCTGCCTTTCGTCTCGTCATAGACCTCATCTGAAATGCTCCGTCCGCTAACCAGCACCGCCCATGACTTGCAAGGCTACGGCGTGTGCAATTTGCCGCGAGTGCTCATTACGCCAATCGCGCCTGAGCGTCCGATAGCACGGCTCGTAAATGGCAGCCACAATCAACCGGCGGGTCCGAATCTGGAACCTTCGCACATTTACCACTTCAAAGGAAAAGTAGCACGTTGCAGCACCTTTACCGGCATGGGTACCGACAATCAGGGAAATCGAATCGCATTCGGCAGTCCGACAACTGACTACGGCGTCATGTTTGGCGATTACTGGGCGGCGCGCACAACGCAGCACGGAACTCTCACCCACATTTGACTCACGCTGTTCCGGGGACAGGCTGTCCCCGCGAATCAGATCCACGATTTTCACCCGCCCATTTCGCCATCCGGACTCTACTGGGTCGTTCCTGTTCCGGAAGGCGGTCTCAACATCAGTCCAGACGGAGGCACTTTCACACTTGAAATGAAAAACGTTGCGGTGGTCAATCAGCCGCGCTGGCCTGCGTTGGACTCGGTAGCCACTCCGGCGCGAATGAGCTTCAAGATGATTTGGAAATCGAACGGGGAACCCGCGAAGTACGAGGATGCCTCCAAACACTTCTGTTTTACGGGCGCTCGCGCAACCTGCCAGATGGAAGCGGAAGTCGAGGTCCCATCCATCGGCTTTTCTTGGAAGTCCGATCCACTTGATACATCCAAGTGCGACGTCGCGATCATCGGTGAAGAAGTTAACGGACGTTATTACGATAGCTAAATGAACGGTAAGAACAGCCGCAGCTGTGACTGCGGCATGAGCAGCCACGGATAGTCGCAAGTGACCGCTCGGACTCAAGCTGCCGACTACGGATTGGAAATCCCTATGCGGCCGAGGAGGAAATGGAGCCGGACTCAATTTCGCGCAACACCGAACGCAGCGCGGCGGCCAATTCTTCGCGGCCTACGTGGCTCTTGCGGAATTGCACGCGCACGTGGAAAGATTCGTCCTGCGCGCGATAATCGAAGAGGAACGGGTGCGGACGCGTATCGGAGCCGGACTCCTGTTTCCGCGCCTTGCGGGCTTCGTCGCGCGTCAAGCCGCCTTGCGCAATGCGGTTGACCATCTCATGCATCTTCTTTTCGTTCGGCTGGCGCGACACCTGCAGCAAGAGTGACTTGGAAAATATTCCGCGTTCGATGCAATCCTTGCGAACCGCGTCCGGAATCACGGTCAGTGACATCGTCTCCGTCACGGATGAGCGCGCCCGGCCGATTTTCTTGGCAATATCATCGTGCGTATAATCGAAATGGGTCGCCAAACGTTGCAAGCCGTCCGCTTCTTCGAACGGGGTCAAATCCTTCCGCTGAAGATTTTCGATCAGCCCAAGCTCCAGCGTTTCCGCGTCATCCGCAATCTTCTCGATGCAGGGCAACTCGTGCAATCCGGCCGCTTTCGAAGCGTGGTAGCGCCGCTCGCCGGAAATAATGTAATAGGTGTCTTCGCGCGGAATGAACCGCACCAGCAGCGGCTCGAGCACGCCCTTTTCGCGTATCGAATCGGTCAGCTCGCGCAGATCGCCCAGCGCTTTTCGCGGCTGGTCCGGATTCGGCCGAACCTTATTGAGCGGGATCATCCGCCCGATCGACGCGCCACTGAAGCTGGTCAGCGTTTCTACGTAGTGCGCGTCATGCCGCATCTTGAGAGTGACGGGCAACCCGATCCTCTTGGACACGTTGCAATACCTCCTGAGCAAGCTTCTTGTATTCTTCCGCGCCCGAAGATTTGGGCGCAAACGAAAAAACAGTTTCCTTGTAAGCCGGGCTTTCTTCCAGCCGGACGTTTTTGCTGATCCGCGTTTTGAAAAGCGCTTCGCCGAACACCGCGCGAATCTGTTCGTGCGTGTCGCGCGAAATATTGGTGCGCTTGTCGAAGAGCGTAATCACCACGCCCAGCACTTTCAAATCCGGATTGGGCCGCGAGCGAATTCGCGCGTAAGTCTCCAGCAGGTCGTCGGTTCCTTCAATGGCGAAATACGCCGCTTGAATCGGCACCAGCAAATGCGTGGACGCCACCAACGCATTCACCGTAAGGATTCCCAGCGCCGGCGGAGTATCCAGAATAATGAACTCGTACTCTTTTAACACGCTCGAGAGCGCGTCTTTCAACTTATACGGCGCATCGAACTGTCCCGCGAGCTGCGTCTCCAGCCTGGCCAATGACAGCTTTCCCGGCGCCACAAACAGATAAGGGTCCTTCGTAGGCTTTACGATCTTGGACAGCTCCGCCGGATGCTCGGCGAAAAGGTCGTACATCGAAGTCTGAATGTCCGACGATTCGAAAAACGCGATCGTCGCGTTCGATTGCGGGTCCAGATCGATTAGAAGTGTTTTCTTTTTCTTCAGCGCGATGGCGGCGGCTAGATTAATCGACGTCGTGGTCTTCCCGACGCCGCCTTTTTGATTGGCGACCGCGATGACGTAGGTCAAATTTTGCCCCCGCTAGCCATGCTGCAACCGTGGGCCCATATATGGCCTCCTGCTGCCCTAATTACACCACAAGTAGCCCAACTCTACTCATTTGGCCGTCCCCTGCGCAAGCAAAAAATGCACTCCGCCTGTGGACAACTGCAATTAGCGTGACCCCTACCTGCTTAACCCAGGGCTGTTATACTCCTGCCCTACTAAGGCCGGAAATCAAAGGATCGCAATGGCGACCACTCTAATCGTCACGCCCCCTGCCGACGACCGAAAACTACTCGCGCCCGTCTGGCATACGGTCGTCCTGGTCCTCTTCGTCGTCTCCTATTCCCTTATTCAAGTGCACTTCGCGGCGCGTACGGAAACTTTACAACTCAGAACTCGAGTGCCCCTGTATCTATTCTCGATTTTCTTCGAGTTGGTTCTGTTGGCCTACGTATGGTTCCTCGGTGTGCGCCGCAGCGGAACAAGATTTGCGGACGTTATTGGCGGAAAGTGGGCGCGCGCGGCAGACGTCTGGCGCGATATCGGCGTCGCATTCATGTTCTGGCTCGTCGTCATTGTATTCCTGCTTATCGTGGGTCACGCTTTGGGCCAGAATCCCCACGCCAAGAAAGCCTTGCTGGTCATGATGCCGCGTGGCGCCCTGGAAATTTTACTGTGGGTCTTGCTGTCAATTTCCGCGGGGTTCTGCGAGGAATTTATTTTTCGCGGCTATTTGCAGAAGCAGTTTTTCGCCATCACCGGAATGCAACGGCGTGGCCATCGCTGGGCAAGCACTCGTTTTCGGCGTCGCTCATGGCTACCAGGGTGTCAAAGGCATGATCTCAATCGCGATCTACGGCGCGCTTTTCGGCATTCTCGCCATGATGCGAAAAAGCCTGCGTCCGGGAATGATTCAACACTCCATGCAAGACTCATTCGCGGGTATCGCCTTGAGCCTGATAGCGAAGTACCGCCCCGACCAACTCGCGTTATTTTTCTGAAATTGAATTCCTACGCTGATTTTCCGGCAGGGGCGACACGCTACGCGCGACCGCAACTACATTTTGTAGCGGCCGAGGTCTTCGTCGTTGAGATTCTCGAGCCATTTGCGCAATTCCTCGCTGGAGCTTTTTTCTGAGATCGCGCTGGCTATCTTGGAATGCTTCAAAACTTCATCGTCAACGAAGATCGGGCAATCGAGCCGAAGAGCGAGTGCCAGCGCGTCGCTGGGGCGCGAGTCCATGGACATCGTTTGCCCGTCGCGCTCCATCCAGATCAGTGCGTAAAACGTATCGTCCTTCAAATCGCAGACGACTACGCGCTGCACGTGCACATTTAATCCCGTAAGAACATTTTTCAGCAGGTCGTGAGTCATCGGACGCGGAGTTTGCACTTTTTCGATTTCCAGCGCAATCGCGTTTGCTTCGTAAATACCCACCCAGATCGGCAGCACGCCGTTACCCGCCGTTTCCTTCAATACCACTACCGGCATATTGGTCACGGGATCCATCATCAGACCTCGTATCTTTACTTCGAGTTCCATGGTGACCTCCCGTCGCTCACGGCACTTGCTCGCCGACTAAACTGTTCGCTCCGCCGCGCGTCACCTGCACTGAAATATATTCTCCCAGAAGATTCTCGCGCGTTGTAGTGAAATTTATCAGCCGGTTGCAGGACGAACGCCCGCCCCACTGCCCGCGCGCGGCATGTCTCGCGTCAACCAGCACTTCGAAAGTCTCACCAATAAGTTTTGCGTTGCGCGCAATCTGAATCTGCCGCTGACGATCATTCAAAACCGCGAGGCGCCGGTTCTTTTCCAGCTTCCGGAACAGCATCCGGCATGTCTTTGGCGGAAGTGTTCGGGCGAGGCGAGTACGTAAACGAATAAATCGCATCGTATTGCGCCACATCCAGCAGCGTTAGCGATTCTTCGAAGTCCGCTTCAGTCTCGCCGGGGAATCCCACGATGATGTCGCTGGTAATGCTGATCGGCCGGCTCGCCGCGCGAATCCATTCAATCTTGGTCAAGTACTCTTCCCGCGTGTACGTGCGCCGCATCGCGCGCAGGATGCTGTTCGAGCCCGATTGCACCGGTAGGTGCACGTGATCGCACAGCGCGGTGGTCTCGTCGATTGCTTCAACGATCCCGCGGTGAAAATCGTTCGGGTGCGAAGTGGTGAATCGAACGCGGCGAATCCCCTGCACCGCCGCCACGCCGCGCAGCAGATCGACAAAACTCCACCTGCTCGCCGAGGGATCGCGATAGGAATTCACCGTTTGTCCCAGCAACTGAATCTCAGTGTAGCCCGCATCCGCAAGACGCCTGGCTTCCGCGATCACCGCTTCGCTCGAACGGCTCCGCTCCGGCCCACGCGTGTGCGGCACTACGCAGTACGAACAAGAATAATCGCAGCCTTCGATAATCGTGATGTACGCGCGAATCGGATTATCCCGCCGCGTGATTTCCGTTTCAAAAGTTTCATCCGTATCCAAATCCAGCCCGGTGACGCGCCGCCCGCCCGCTTCAAGCTGCGCCAGCAGTTCGGGAAGTTTTCGATAACTCGCCGACCCGCAGACCAGACTGACCCACGGCGCGCGCTCGAAGATTTCCTCACCTTCCTGTTGCGCCACGCATCCCAACACGCCGATTATTTTTCCGTTGGCAACCGTTTTCCAGTCGCCCAACCGCGCAAAAACTTTTTGCGCCGCTCTCTCCCGGATGCTGCAAGTGTTGTAAAGAACCAAATCCGCTTGCACTGGATTTTCAACCGCACGGTATCCGCGCCCCAACAGCAAGCCCGAAACTTTTTCCGAATCGTGTGCATTCATCTGGCAGCCAAATGTCTCTACGTAGAAAGATTTCTTGCCGTCTGAAGGAATTTCAGCTAACGAAGGACCGGCCACCTGCGTCTCCAGAAGGGGTTCGGGAGCGCTCGCAGCGAAGGTTCCTAAATGCCCGTGCCTGCCCTGCGGGCGCGGCCAGCCGCGCCGCCTGCGAGCGATTCAATCCCGACATCGAACGATCTGCTCATGAACAAATACAATTCTAACACGGTTGAAGCCGGTCATCCGTTTTCGCTCACTCGTCACTGACACTGCACCTTCGTATCGCACAGGATGCCGCGCCGCAGAATTCGGATCTGCCTTCGTAGCGCCGGGCTTTAGCCCGGCATCTTGACCTGTTCATTAGCCTTCGCCTGGCACCGACCACTGACGCTGCCTGGGCCGCGGATTCTGCCTATCGCTGCGGCACGCTCATGGAATTAGTCGTTGGTTTCCCGTGCCTGCGGTCGATCATCTCCATGATGCGCTCGGCTGCTCCCATAGCGGTGACCACAATGCTCTCGCACGCCGGCGCACCAGCACGCCCGTCCCAGTTCCAATCCGCCATCCGCGGCGCCGCCAGAATCGCGGTCAGTATTGCCAAAATCCGTTTGCGTCCTTCGTCCACAGGCGCAGCATAGCATATTCGCCTTTTCTTCGCCTACCTGATTACCTGAATCCGCGATGAGTCCCTGCGGTTTCCAACGAAACTCCGCGCAATCAGAAATCCAATCGATTCTCTTACGTCCAGCGACTGCATGCGAGCTCCCGTCACAAGTCGAACCCACATTCTGACGTGTGCAATCGTTTGACCTCGCGGTAATATCGTTTCTCATTTTTCTGTGTCGTGAAAGGTGCGATGAGCGCTGCCTCTATAGCTCTCCCTCAGGAAACCTGGCACCCGAAAGCCAACCCGTGGCTCATTGCGGTCGTCGTGTCTCTGGCTGCTTTCATGGAAGTGCTCGACACCTCGATTGCAAACGTCGCTCTGCCGCACATAGCCGGAAATCTGGGCGCAAGCAATGACCAAAGCACATGGGTGCTCACTTCTTATCTGGTCGCCAACGCGATCGTCCTCCCGATAAGCGGCTGGTTGGTGAGCATTTTTGGCCGCAAACGTTTCTTCATGACCTGCCTCACGATCTTCACTGTCAGTTCCCTGCTCTGCGGAATCGCGCCCAGTCTCGGACTCCTTCTTTTCTTTCGCGTGCTGCAAGGCGCCGGTGGAGGCGGCCTGCAGCCCATGGTGCAAGCGATTCTCGCCGACACCTTTCCGCCGGAGAAGCGCGGCCTAGCATTTTCGCTGTATGGCATCACCGCCGTCTGTGCCCCCGCGATCGGACCGACTTTGGGCGGCTGGATGACCGACAGTTACTCCTGGCGTTGGATTTTCTTCATCAACTTGCCCGTGGGCATCATTACGCTATTTCTTGTCTATAAGCTCGTGGAGGACCCGCCGTATTTGAAGCGCGTGGCAAAAGGCGGCATCAAACTCGACTACATCGGATTCTCGCTGCTAGCGCTGGGCGTGGGCGCTCTGCAAATCATGCTCGACAAAGGGCAGGAAGACGATTGGTTCGGTTCCCACTTCATCGTCACTCTTGCAATCACTTCAGTGGTCTGCCTGACCGCGCTTGTTTTCTACGAGTGGTTTCACAAAGACCCTATCGTCGACGTGCGTCTTTTCAAGAATCGGAATTTCGCCACGGCGAACATGATGTTGTTCATGGTCGGCGCCATGGCCTTCGCCACGACCGTGCTGATGCCGCAATTTCTTCAAACAATTTTGGGATATACGGCGGAAAATGCGGGTTTAGTGCTATCGGCGGCTGCAATTCTCTTGCTTTTCGAGTTGCCCATCGTTGGCCGGCTCACTTCGATATTCCAATTGCGCTACTTGATCGCTTTCGGTTGGTTCGGCTTGGCAATCGGAATGTATATTTCCGTCTTGCAATTCAATCAGGAAATGAGTTTTGGACATGCAACGTGGCTGCGCATCGTCCAGTATGTGCCGCTAGGTTTTGTGTTTGTGCCAACTACCACTGCGGCATACATCGGCATACAGCGGGAAAAAAGCAATGCCGTCGCGGGTCTGGTGAATTTCACGCGTAACATCGGCTCCAGCGTGGGAACCTCGGTGGTTACGACCATCATCGCCCGCCGCTCGCAATTCCACCAAGTAGCTCTGGCCGACCACATCACGCCCGGAAATCCGCAATTCGAGACTGCGCTCAATGGCCTGACGCAACAGCTCAACCACGCGGGTCTCAGCTTCCTCGAAGCGCAACGGCAGGCCTTGGCCAGAATCTATGCCGGACTCCAAGCGCAGGCCGCCACACTTTCTTACATCGACACCTATTGGATTCTTTCGATCTGCTGCGCCTGCATGTTTCTGCTTTCGTTTGCTCTGGTGAAAAATAACCCGCGCCCGGGAGGCAACGTTTCGCTGCATTAGTGCATTTTCCTTGTGTCCTTTTCGGCATCATCCAAATTTGTCGTCTGGGCGAATCGTTTGACCCTCCTGTATGCGTGTGCTACGGTTGCAGTGCAAGGTTTTATAAATTTTTTTCCTGGGGGATGTTATTTCTGGTCTGGCGCTGATCATTTTTGCCAGCCCGTTCGCTCTGCTTGAACAAACGGGCTGGGTCGCACGCGTAGTCCTGGGCATCCTGCTTGTCCTGTCTCTGTTCTCCTGGGCAATCATCTTTCAAAAATCGCGGCTGTTCGGTCAAATCGAGCCGCAAACCAAAAGATTCCTTCAAATGTTTCGGGCCGGCGCGAGGACTTCCCGATCCCAACACGCTCCGCGTCGGCGCGGGCGGAACTCCGCTTGTCGTTGTCTATCAAGCAGGCTACCGCGAACTCGAAGCGCAGCTCGGCGGCGGCACATCGTCCCGGAGCTGCTGCCACTCCCACCAAAGTGCGAAACGCGCACGCGGTCGGAGTGGAGATGCAAGTAGCCGCAGGCGAGGAAGTTCGGCGTCTTGAAAAATGGATGCCCTGGCTCGCAACCACCGGCTCCGTTTCCCCGTTCATCGGATTATTCGGCACCGTGTGGGGCGTAATGGACGCATTCTCGGGATTGGGTGATGCGGGCTCCGCCAGTCTTCGAGCGGTTGCGCCCGGAATCGCTGAAGCGCTAATCACAACCGCCGCGGGACTTTTTGCCGCCATTCCCGCGGTCATCGCATACAACTACTACGTCGGGGGCATTCGCGCCCTGGCCAACCGCATGGATAGCTTTGCTGCAGAATTCGTCGCGAAAATCGAAACTCTATACAGCGCGTAAAAAACCGCCATGCCTCAGATTCAGCGCGAAACCGGAACCACACTTTCAGAAATCAATATGGTGCCGTTTATCGACGTCGTATTGGTGCTGCTGATTATTTTCATGATCACCGCGCCGATTCTGCAGTCGGGCATCGAAGTGGACGTCCCAAAAACGAAAACGGTGAAAGAACTGACGGAAGTTCGCATGGTCGTCACCATCGACCGCGCGCAGCGCGTCTATCTGAACGACAAAGCCATTAACATCCACGATCTCGGCCAGCAAGTAGTTTCGCAATCGCACGACCTGAAGCATCAAGCCGTGTACGTGCGCTGCGATGAAACGGTTCCCTTCGGCAGTTGGGCTACGGTGGTGGACTCCTTGCGGCAATCTGGGATTGAAAACATAAGCGTAGTCACTCAGCCCCTAAGCGAACGTTCGCAGATTCGGTGAAATGGCTTCCATCGCACGAAAATCCGGCTTTCGACAATTTGACGCGCGCCGCTTGGAAAATTCTTTGCGGGGTCGCTGGTATTTCATGCCGTGCTCGCGGCCTTGCTTGTCGATTTCCGCGCATGTATTCGCCATCAAGAGGAATCCTGGGGCGGCCCGGGCGGCGCAATTTCTGTGGGCGTAGTCGGAAGCGTCCCGGGAATCCCGATGCCGCGTCCGGAACTTGCCAACCACTAATCGCGTGGTGGACGAGTCGAAAGGGCTTTACAAATCCGAACCGCCTCCCGAATTCCCGAAAAGCAGCCCGATGCTACTCCCATTCCGAAATTCGATCGTGTCAAGCCGCCCAAGTATGTGACGCGGCCCTCGAAGGTCCTGGAAAATAAACGCCGCCTCCGCCCAACGCAGTTCCCTACGGCGGAGGCGGCACGCCGACCGTTCCCTATACCTCATTTGCGATGGGCACCGGAACGGCCACGCAAGGCGGAATGGGATTTAGCGAGAGCGCGGGCGGCGGAAATTTCGGCGTCGCGTTTTTCATGGTATGTCGAAGCGGTGCAGCGGCGCGTGAGCAGCAATTGGCTGCAAGCGACTGTCGATCCGGGAATCCAGTACGCGCCGCAGAGTGGTTGTTACTTTTGAGATTTTGACAGACGGCACGGTCACGAATGTGCAGGTGACCAAATCGAGCGGCAATGCGTCTGTAGATATGTCTGCGGTCCGCGCGATTCGAGATATCAGCCCGCTGGGCCGTTTGCCCCCGGAATACTCGGGCTCTAAAGTAAGCGTGGAGTTTTGGTTCGATTTTAAAAGATGAGTTTCGGGGGCAAATGAAACAAAACTGACATTTCGAGAAAAAAGAATACATATGACCAGAAAAATTGCAATCTTCGCAGCACTCGCAATCGCACTCCTGCTCTGCGCCGGTTCCGCCTCGGCCCAAGACTGGTTCAAGACCGGCACCGGCCTGGGAGTTTCGAAAGTGCGCCTGGCAGTTCCCGAATTTGGTTTACGCGCCCCGGCGCCGCCGCCCTGGAAAAAACCTTTCACGACGTGCTTTGGAGCGATCTTGGAATACTGCGGCATCCTCGATCTCGTCAGCCCCAGCTTTTATCCGACCCAATCGCCGAGCCAACCGAGCGAATTGAAATTTGCGGATTGGTCTAACGCCCCCGCCAGCGCGTACATGGTGGCTTACGGAAACCTGTCGGTGGACGGAACAAATCTCGCCGCCGCAGGATTTCTGTCCGACGTCCACAATCCGACCGCGCCCATCGCGCTGCAGAAAATCTATCGCGGCGCCGCCACGGACGCCGACGCGCGCCGCCTGGCACATCAGTTTGCCGACGACATCGTCGCGAACTTGAGCGGCGGCCTGCCCGGCATCGCGCAAACGCAAATTGCCTTCGTCAGCACCAGAGCGGAAACAAAGAAATCTGGGCGATGGATTATGACGGCGGAAATCAACATCAAGTTACCCACCTGAAATCCATTTCGCTCACGCCGCGCTGGTCGCCCGACGCGACCAACATCGCATTCACTTGCTACGTTCCTTTTCGCGGCATTACTTCGCCGCAGATTTGCATTTATTCGACAGCTTCGGATCGCCTGATTTCCTTCCCGCGCTATCGCGGGTCGAATAGTTCGCCGGCATGTTCGCCCGATGGTTCGCAGATTGCCTTCATGTCCAGCCAGAACGGCGATCCGGAAATCTACGTCACCGATGCCGGCGGCGGCAACCTCCATCGCATTACTTTCGCTGCCGGAGTGAACACTTCGCCCGCGTGGAATCCGAAGACTGGAAAGCAGATTGCTTTTGTCAGCGATCGCGGCGGCGATCCGGTTCTCTATCTTGCCAATTCCGACGGCTCCGACGTTCAAGAACTCGACCTGCCGGACATGGGATACAGCGTGGATCCCTCGTGGTCACCAAATGGACAACTGCTGGCGTTTTGTTGGAGACGCCCGAGCGGCAATTTCGACATCTATGTTATGGATGTCATCAGCCACCAGTTGGTGGAGCTTACGCGCGATGCCGGCCGCAACGAACGCCCCAGTTGGGCGCCCGACGGACGGCACATTGTTTTTGAATCCAACCGAACCGGCACGCGGCAGATTTGGTCCATGCTGGCCGATGGCAGCGAACCGCGCCAGTTGACGTATCAAGGACAAAATGAATCGCCGAACTGGTCGCCGCGCTGAATCGCGTAGATAATTCTTTTTCTAGTTGTCTACTCGGCATTTCAGTGTGGCACTAAGCTGCACAAAATTATAAAGTGACGTCACCTGCCAAGCCCTCGCAGGAACGTCTAAGGAGGCAATAAATGCAGGACCGTTGTATTGAGAAATCTAGGATTGTTGCTGGGACTATTGCTTTCGTATCTTTTGCAGGCGGTTGCAAGAAGCAGGTCGCAAGCCGTCCGCCAACACAAGCCGCCCCGGCGCCGACTCCGCGCAACCCACCGTTACGCTGAATGCTTCGCCAAGCTCGGTGAAGAGCGGCGACACGGTTACGCTGAGCTGGACATCCACGAGACGCGACCGATCTGGATATCGAGCCGGGCGTGGGCAAAGTGACGGCGCAAGGCTCCACGCCTGCCAATCCAACGCAATCGACGACCTTCACTATCACAGCGACGGGACCGGGCGGCACCGCCACCTCGGACGCGCGTGTCACCGTGGGCGCGGCGCCGCGTGGAAGCTCCTGCGTCCGCAAACCAAAGCTTGAGTGAATTGTTCGAGCAGAATGTGAAGGACGCCTACTTCGACTTTAACAAGTCCGATATTCGTGGCGACGCCCGCGATAATTTGGCCAAGACCGCCGAATTCTTGCGGTCGTATCCGCAGATTCGCGTGACCATCGAGGGCCATTGCGATGAGCGCGGCTCTACGGAATACAACATCGGCCTCGGTGAACGCCGCGCCCAAGCCGCCAAGAACTACCTGATCTCGCTCGGCATTTCCGCCGACCGAATGGACACGGTCAGCTGGGGCAAAGAGCGGCCTTTCTGCAGCGAGCATGATGAATCGTGCTGGCAACAGAATCGCCGAGCGCATTTCGTAGCGGCGCATTAAATAATCGCATACGGGCAAACTGCAATCTAATAATCGCGGGACGGCTCTGGCGTTCAACCGGGCCGTCCCGCACAATTTGTTTCAGAGAAAAAATCTATAGGAGGCATCCCTTGCGCACACGATGGATTGTGCTTGCACTCGCGGCAGTATTAGTCGGCGCTCTCGGCGGAGCAATGCTCGCCCCCAAGCCCACCGGCGCCGTTTCAAAGGACATGATTCAGCTGCAGGAACAAGTGTCCCAACTTTTGCAGGGTCAAAGGGACTGCGCAGCGCGATCGACACGAATAATGCAACGCTGCGAACACTGGTGCAGCAATCCCTGGACGCCACCAACCAGTTGAACTCCCAAATGGGCCTCTGCAAAAAACGTGCAGGAAGCCACCGCAAATAGCAGCTCGCGCATCGATACCATGAGCACGCAGACGCAGGGCCTGTCCGACAATATGCAGGATGTCCAGGCGCGTGTGGCGCAAGCTCGGCCAGCAGATGAACGACGTTCAAGGTTTGTTGCAAAGCATCGACGGAAAAATCTCAGGTGGAGCGTCCAGTGCGCAGAACGCGCGTACTTCCGGCGCCCCGCCGCTATCCGCCCGCCGAACCCAGGCCATCCACACAGCCTCCGCAGGCGAAATACGGCTCCCACAATGCCTGCAATGTCCGCCGACACGCTTTATCAAAATGCCCTGCGCGATTTCAGCACCGGAAAATACGATCTCGCGCGGCAGGAGTTCAGCGATTACATCAAGAATTTTCCCGACTAACGATTTGGCTTCCAATGCGCAGTTCTATCTGGGCGAAATAGCTTATGCGCAGGGAGATTATCAGGACGCGATTGCGCAGTATGAAATCGTGACCGGCAATTATCCCAAGAGCTTTAAGCTTGCCGCTGCGCTGTTGAAAAAAGCCTTCGCCGAAGTTGAATTGGGAATGAAGTCCACCGGGATCCGCGACCTTCGCGAACTTCTTCGCCGCTTCCCCGGCTCCGACGAAGCACGCCGGGCCCAGGCCAAACTGAAGGAACTCGGAGTTTCCACCACGCCACGCGCACCAGCGTCGCGCTAATCGCAAAGAAATTCAGGCGCGCAGATGATCGGGCTGCCAGTTGCGGAATGATCTTCTTTATCGCCTTCCGGTTCGCTGAGATGTTCATCTAGCACTTTGCGCGCGAGCTCCGGCAATTCCGCGTCGCTTGCAAAACGCATCGAGACGAATTGCGCCACGTTGAATTCGGGAATCCGCGCTCGCAGATCTGGCGGCAGCACACTTTGCAAACGTAATTGCATCTCCAGCCGGATTACGCGATCTTGAACCGTCAGCGCAAACATGCGTCCGACAAGCGCCAGCAGCACAAGGCAGCAGCCAGAAGCGCCGAGATAACCGTGCCTGCTGAAAAGAACTTCCATGCGCGTTCTATGGACCACACTAGGTTGAGCGCGAGCACTGGCAAAACGAAGAAGTGGAAAGCTGGAACAAGCTTGGTGTGATTCTCGAAGTTTTGTGCCACCGTATCCTCCGGTTCAGTTCGACTTGTCGTTCCGCCGGAATCTTAGCAGAGTTCGCGCAGCCCACGCACCCCGGCCGCATCCGATCACTTTTTCGCTCCGCGAAGGCGCACTTCAGCTATACTCGCGATATCTTCGAACATTCTGTGAACAGGTGAAACAGTCCATGTCAGTCAACAAAGTGATTCTCGTGGGGCGATTGGGCCGGGATCCCGAAACGCGTTATACCGGCAGCGGCCAGGCCGTAGCCAATTTTTCTCTGGCCACTGATGAAACCTATAAGGACAAGAGCGGCGAACGCCAGAAGCGCACCGAGTGGCACAAGATCGTTGTGTGGGGCAAACAAGCCGAGATTGCGCAGCAGTATCTGAAGAAAGGTTCGCTGGTCTTCGTCGAAGGGCGCATTCAGTCCCGCGAATGGCAGGATAAGGAAGGCCAGAAACGCACCAGCTTCGAGATCGTCGCCAATAATTTCCGTATGCTCGGAGGCCGAGCCGACGGCGCTGCGGCGGCCGCTGGTGCTGGCGCGGGCCATGGCGGCACGCAATCGCGTCCCGTCGATCCGGACATGGAAGGCGGACCAATGCTCGAAGAGCCTTCCGCTTCAGGACCGGAAATTTCGGACGAAGATATTCCCTTCTAGATCGCTTTCGCGAATGCAGTTTAGCGGGCTATCTGCTGCTCGTCTTTCTTGCGCTGCTCGTCGATGCGGTGCATGAAGTCTTCGAATTTGGGTTTTTGATCTGGTGTAAGGATCGCCCGGATGCGGTCCCGGCTCTGCTGGCGGATTTGCTCGTGCTGCGGTTCAATCGTGGTGTAGAGCGTCCGCCATTGAGCGCGCGTATCGTCCACGATGGCACCTAGCTGTTTTTGCTGATCCGGCGTGAGTTGCAGGTCCCGCGTCAGTTCGCCGACGATCTCGTTGCGCGTGGGCTGGGTGTTTATGGTTTGTTTGCCCCATACCCGCTCGCCCCACACGTGGTTCCCCACCCCGCCAAGCAGCGCGCCGAGCAGAAATACTACGAGTACGAGAACTGCGGCTTCACCGCGTTTTTTAGTGTTGTCCATGATTCGTGTCCGCCACCATCATTATAACTTCATCGCGATTCGCCGGAGGGCTGGACGGGTCGGGAAACAGATCGCGCGTTTCCGTTACCGTTGCATAGTCCATGTTCGTCTGGGGCCCGTACTGGATGTGCCTGACGGCGTCAAACGTCACAAGCACCGCCAGAGCAAGCGTTGCTGTGGCTGCAAAACGCCATGCCACCGAAATGAATGGCTGCCAGATGGATTTCTGCTCTCCCCGCCTGGACATTTCCGCGCGAATCCGCGCCATCACTACTCGCGAGAAGCCGGGACCAGGGTCTGGCGACGGCGGCACCGAGCGCAACAATTCCACGCTCGGAGCAGCATGTTCCAGAGCCGTGCTGCACGCCGCGCAGTTTTCCAGATGCTCCGCTAATTTCTTCGCATCGGCGCCGCTCAGCTCGCCCGTCAGATGATCTTCCAACAGCGCTTCAAATTCCGAACAGGCCGCTTGGTTAAATCTCGCTTCCATCGCTTTTGCCCCTTCCTTTTGCGGCCGAATGATCCTGGCTCGGGCCCACGCGGCGATGGTAAACATCCATCAGCCGGGCCCGCACACGAAACAGCCGCACTTTCACTGTGTTGACGTTCAGATCAAGCATCTCCGCCAACTCCTGCACCGAAAACCCTTCTATTTCTTTCAGCATCAGCAATTCGCCGGTCTCGTTCTGGTAATTCGTCCAGCAACTGGTCCAGGATGTCTTTCGTTTCTGCGCGTCGCGCGGGGCTCTCCGGCGGACGTTCCGCCGAAACCACACCGTCCAGCCGTGAGACTTGCTCCTCGGAAAGATCGGTCTCGTAGACCAATGGCCGGACTTTCTTTTTCCTTAAGTAATCCCAGCACTCATTGACCGTGATCTTATAGAGCCAAGTCGAAAACGCCGCGCGCAAATCGAAACGTTTCAAGGAAACAAAAACTTTCAAAAACACTTGCTGCACTACGTCTTCCACGTCTTCACGCCGGCGCAGAATCCCGTTAACCAGCCCGAAAACCCGTTGCTGATGGCGGCGTATCAGCTCTTCAAAGGCAGCTTCTTCGCCGCTCTGAGCCAGGCGGACCAGTTCCGCTTCCTCTTCCCGCTTTCTCGCGCGGGCCGGTAGCGAGATCGCCGAGGCGCTTGCCGCCATACTCTTTGGGACGTCTGCCATACAGTTTTGGTTACGCCAAATAAAAACGTTTATATCTTAAAATCGCCTAAAGCAATTATGATCCACTCCGATACGTAAACTCATGGTACCGACCGCTGGAACTGATAGTACTGACTTCCGGTCAGCGTCGCACGGCGCCGCCGCAATACAAAGATTCGCTCTTGCGACAGGGAGTAGTCCATGCAACAATACCCGCCATGATAATTGGAGAACGTATCCGTCTGTTGCGTGAAACGAAAAAACTTTCTCAAGGCGACATCGAGAAGCGCACAGGACTTCTTCGCTGCTACATCTCGCGCGTCGAGAACGGTCACACCGTTCCGGCTATCGAGACACTGGAAAAGCTGGCCCGGGCCATGGAATTCCCCTCTACCAGCTATTCTACGACGGCGAGGAACCCCCTGTGTTGCCGAATCTTCCAAAGCGGAAGACTGCCGACGATATCGCGTGGGGAAGCAAGGGGAAAGAGGCGCGGCTCCTGGGCCGCTTCCGCCGGTTGCTTAGTCGTGTTGACGAAGGCGACCGCCGGCTTTTGCTTTATATGGCCCAGAAGATGGCCAACCGCTAGTTTTTTCTGTATCCGGAAAAACTCTTTAGCGGTTTGTCTCGGTCTTACTCCCATTCAATCGTGCTTGGCGGCTTTGAGCTGATGTCGTAAACCACCCGGTTTACACCCGGAACTTCGTTTACGATACGCACCGAAATCCGTTCGAGCACTTCATGCGGCAGCCGGGACCAGTCGGCCGTCATCGCATCCTGCGAATTCACAACACGCACCGCGATCGTGTACCCGTACGTCCGCCCGTCCCCCATCACGCCCACGCTTTGCACCGGCAACAGAACCGCAAAAGCCTGCCAGACTTTCTGGTACAGCCCGCGCGGCGAATCTCTTCCACCACTACCGCATCCGCCGCGCGCAAGGTCTCCAGTCTTTCGCGCGAGACTTCGCCGAGGAGCCGCACCGCCAGTCCCGGCCCGGGAAACGGATGCTTGATCAGAATTTCTTCCGGCAAACCCAACTCGCGTCCGATCAGTCGCACCTCGTCCTTGAATAAATCGCGCAGCGGCTCGATCAGCTTGAAGGGCATGTCTGCGGGAAGCCCGCCGACGTTGTGATGAGTCTTAATCACCGCCGAAGGGCCTTTTACCGAAACAGATTCGATCACGTCGGGGTAGAGCGTACCTTGCACCAGGAATTTTACCGGCGGGCCCTTGCGACGCCGCTGTCAGCTTTCTCGCTTCTTCCACGAATACGTTTATGAATTCTCCGCCGATGCGCTTGCGCTTCTCTTCAGGATCGGTAATGCCCTTTAACCGGCCGAGAAAACGGTCTGAAGCGTCCACGCCAATCACGTTTAATCCCAGGCGCGCGCGCAGAAGTTCGAGCGTGTCGTGAAATTCATTGCGGCGCAGAAGGCCGTTATCCACAAAGACGTTCGTAAGCCTGTCGCCGATAGCTCGATGAACCAGCGCCGCGGCCACCGCCGAATCCACTCCGCCGCTCAGCGCGCATATCGCCCGGCTGCCTTCGGCCTGCTTGCGGATGGAATCCACCATGGAGGCGATAAATCCAGCCCGATCCCAATTCTGTTTCGCGCCGCAAATCTGGAAGACAAAATTGCTGAGAATCTCCGTTCCGTGCTCCGTGTGATTGACTTCCGGATGAAACTCCACGCCGTACAATTTCTTCGCCACGTTCTCCGCCGCCCCGATGGCATTGTCAGTGCGCCCGGTGACAGTAAACCCCTCCGGAAGGCCGACCACATGATCGCCGTGGCTGTTCCAAATTTTGAAGCGATCGGGACAGTCCCCGAAAAAGCTTCGAGCTCTTCTCAACCGCCAATTCTGCGCGGCCATATTCGCGCCGCTCGGCCGGCTCCACTTTTCCGCCCGAGCGTATGCGCCAGCCATTGCATGCCGTAACAAATTCCGAGAACGGGAATGTCCAGTTGCAAAACTTTCGGGTCACAAACCGGCGCGGTCGGCGTCGTAGACGGAACTTGGCCCCCCTGATAGCACGATCCCGGCAGGTTCGAGCGCGCGAATCTCTTCAATGCTCGCGGTGCAAGGCAGAATCGCGGAGAAAACTTGCTGCTCGCGGATGCGCCGCGCAATCAGTTGCGTATATTGCCCGCCGAAATCGAGGACGACGATGCCGTGTCGCGTGCTCACGATGCCTCCCGCCTTCTCGACTCTGCTTCGCCTAGATTTGACTGGCGCCGCTCCGCTGCTTGAAGTCATATCGTTCTGCCTCCGACTTATCTCAACACGATATTCACCAGCTTCTTCGGCACCACCACCGTTTTCACAATTTCTTTGCCCGCAATCAAAACGGAAATGCGCGGGTCCTTCAGCGCCTGATTGAGGGTTTCGTCGCTGCCAAAACCGTCGTCCACCAGGATCTTCCCGCGCAGCCGGCCATTGATCTGAATGATCACCTCGACTTGCTCCTCGTGCGTCAGATCCTCGCGGTATGCCGGCCATTTCACGCCCATCAGGCCGGTCGGATGGCCAAGCTTCTCCCAAAGCTCTTCCGCGATGTGCGGCGTGATGGGCGAAAGCATCAGCACCAGAATCTCAAGAACGCGCTTGAGAATCATGGGCGACACTTCCACGTCCAGCGGCTCCTGTCCCTGAAGCTCGTTAAGCAGTTCCATGATCAGCGCCACGGAAGAATTGAAATGCCAGCGAACTTCGAAATCATTGGTGACGCGCTTCAGCGTCTTGTGCGCTTTCCGCACCAGCACTTTCTCTTTCGCCGTAGCTGCGGCGAAGTCCGTTTTCGCGCTCAGATCGGTCTGAATGTCGCGCACTCGATCCGCGTGTTTCGCAATCAGGCGATACACTTTGTTCAGGAATCGCGAGCAGCCTTCAATTCCCTGTTCGCTCCATTCCAGATCGCGCTCCGGCGGCGCCGCAAACAGCGTGTACATGCGCGCCGTGTCGCAGCCGTATTTATCCGCCATTTCCATCGCGCCGACAACGTTGCCTTTTGATTTCGACATCACCGCGCCGTCTTTATGCACCATTCCTTGCGAAAACAGCCGCTTGATCGGCTCGTTTTCCTTCACCATCCCCAGGTCATGCATCACCTTGCACAAAAAACGCGAATAGATCAGGTGCAGGATGGCGTGTTCGATCCCGCCGATGTATTGGTCTATTTGAAACCAGTACGCCGCTTTGTCTTTCGCAAAAGGCGCGCGAGCGTCGTGCGGATCCGTGAACCGATAAAAATACCAGGACGAATCAACAAATGTGTCCATCGTGTCCGTCTCACGCCGCGCCGGTCCGCCGCATTTCGGGCACGTCGTGTTCACAAATTCCGGCACGCCTGCCAGCGGCGATTGGCCTTCCCCCGTAAGCGTCACGTTCTCCGGCAAGCGCACGGGAAGCTGGTCGTCCGGCACCGCAACGACGCCGTCCTTCTCGCAATAAACTACCGGAATCGGTGTACCCCAATACCGTTGGCGCGAAATTCCCCAATCTTTCAGCCGGTAGGTTGTCTCCGATTCACCGAAGCCTTTCGCTTTGGCGTCAGCCGCCATTTTCTCAATAGCTTGATCGGACGTCAGGCCCGTGTAAGTCCCCGAATCCACCAGCTTGCCGTGTTCCGTGAACGCTTCGCTCATTCGATCCAGCCGCACCGCTGGCCCGTTAATCGGCTGCACCACAATTTTTACCGGCAAATGGTATTTTTCCGCGAACTCGTAATCGCGCTGGTCGTGTGCCGGCACGCACATCACGGCGCCGGTTCCATAATCCGCGAGCACAAAATTAGCCACCCATATGGGAATGTTCCCGCCGGAAAACGGGTTCACCGCGAACCGTCCGGTAAAGAAGCCTTCCTTCTCCGCGGTGGCAATGTCAGCCGCGCGCATGCTTTTCTGGCGCATGGCTTTAAGCTGTCCTTCGATCGTCGCGCGTCCCGGCACGCCTTCGAGCAAACGCTCTAGCTGAGGATGTCCCGCCGAGAGCACAATCGCCGAAGCACCAAAAATCGTATCCACGCGGGTAGTGAAAACTTCCAGCGCTGAGTCTGGCATCTGCGCGACTCCGAATTTCACTCGCGTGCCGCGAGACTTGCCGATCCAGTTGCGCTGTTGCACCAGAACGCGTTCGGGCCAGCCGTCCGCCAGCTCAGTCGTTCCTTCGAGCAGCGCATCGGAATAGTGCGTGATGCGCAAGAACCATTGCTCGATTTCCTTTGGTTCCACCGTGGTAGTTTCGTGACGCCAACAGCAGCCACCGACTACTTGTTCATTCGCGAGCACCGTTTGGCACTGTGGGCACCAATTCACGCGGCTGCGTTTGCGGTACGCCAGACCTTTCTCCAGCATCCGCAGAAACAGCCACTGATTCCAATGATAGTATTCCGGCTCGCACGACGATATTTCGCGTGTCCAGTCGTAACCGAAGCCGAACCTTTCGCACACCGCCTTCATCTGCGCGATATTCGAATTCGTCCATTCTCGTGGAGGCGTCCCGCTCTTGATTGCGGCGTTTTCCGCCGGCAATCCGAACGAATCCCAGCCCATGGGGTGCAGCACGTTCAAGCCGCACATGCGTTTGTAGCGTGCCACGGCATCGCCAATCGTGTAATTGCGCATGTGACCCATGTGCAGGGTCCCGGAAGGATAAGGCCACATCTCGAGGACGTAATACTTGCTGCGTGAAGGATCTTCCACCGCGCGGAATGCGTTGTGCTCCGCCCACACCTTCTGCCACTTCAACTCGACTGTGCGCGGATCGTATTCGAACAAGTTCACTTCCCCCGGGATTTTCTTCTAGTAATCTTGCGATGACGCTTTTTCGTTCCTGCCTTTGCTCTGCTCACATTTTTGCGTGCACGCTTCTTGCTTTTCTTCTTGCGGCGCGGCTTCATTCCGTCACGCCCTCCCGTGACCGGAATGCTTACTCCCAGCAGCTTCCACAACGCCGCCACATTTCTGCGGTCGTCGCCCAGCTTGTCGATGGGCGTCTCCAGAATAAACGCGCGCCCCGCGAGCATTGGGTGATTCACGATCCGGCCGAATGCTTCCAGCCCAATCTTGCCTTTGCCGATGTGTTCGTGACGATCCACGCGGGAACCCAGATGCGTTTTCGAATCGTTCACGTGCACCACCCGAACGCGCTCGATGCCTACCGTCCGGTCAATCGCTTGCAACGTCTTTTCCAAACCTTCCGTCGTGCGAATATCCCATCCTGCTGCGAATGTGTGGGCCGTATCAATGCACACTCCCAGCGGCAAGTCCGGCGACGCATCAAGAACCGCCCGCAGTTCTTCAAATCGCGAACCCAGCGACGTTCCCTGCCCGGCGGTATTCTCGAGCAGGATTTGCAGCCCCTCAAGCTTCAAACCGCGCGCCGCTTGCTTCAGACCTTGCGCAATCGCGGAGACTGCCTCGTCTGCTCTGCTCTCCTTGCTGCACCCGGGGTGCGCCACCAGAAAGTCCGCGCCCAACGCCAGCGCGCGCACGATTTCCTGATGAAACGCCTGCACCGAACGCGTGCGCAACACCGGATTCGGTGACGCCAGATTGATCAAATAATTGTCGTGGATAACCAGAGGACCAAGCCCGAGCACTTTGCGGCGCTCGCGAAAACGCGTCGCATCCGCCTCCGAAATTCGGGAGGGGCCGCGCACCCACATCCGCGGGCTGGAGGAAAATATTTGCAGGGCGTTTGCGCCCAGTTCGTGGGCTATTTCGAGAGCGGCGGAAAGATCTCCGGCAATCGAAGTATGGATTCCGATGCGGGTGCTGCCGTCTTTCCAAGCGGGAATTTCAGGTGGCGGAGGCGCTTCCGGACGATACTCATCAGCTGCGTCAAATGCGAGTTGGCTACTGTGGTTGTCTTCCGCCATTACCTCTGGGTGTCCGGGAGCCAAGAAGGCCGGGAATTACGGGCAGCGATACAGCAGCTCCGCGCGCATCCGTTTAAACAACGATTCTAACGGAAACCCGCGCGTTCCGCAAACACTCTCCGAACACCTCAAAATCGCGAAGTTGCAAGGCTAAAGACGAGACCATCACTCTTTGCGTGGCGAATAACCCGGCCTTACGATAAAGCTGCCGCTGAAGTCGCGCCGTAAAAGCTGAACCATGGTTTTGCGGCCGACAACTTCGAGTTCACGTTGTTGATGTTCTTCACGCCCTGATCCTGCAGCCAGTCTTCCAGAGCCTTCGCTCCTTGCTTTGCATAAATCGGAATGCCTTCCTTCCAAGTAGCGCGCCCGCACAGGACGCCGGAAAAATTTACGCCCGATTCCGCGGCAAGCTCCAGCGTCTCTGCGAAAACGTCGTTGTTCACTCCGGCAGAAAGATAGATGAACGGCTTCTTCGCGACCGCAGCAGCCTTGCGGAAATAGTCCTTCGCTTGGTCGCGCGTGTAGGCTGATTCGCCTTTGCAAGCCTTGGAGCCGGCAACGAAAGCCATGTTCACCGGCACTTCGACCTTCAGCACATCCACGCCATATTGCGGCTTCGAAAATTCCTCCATGCTGCGCGTGACGATCTCCGGCTTCTTCTTGGCATACGCCGCGCCCTTTTCGTCGCCGCCCTCTTCGTAGCCGACGAATTCGAGGAAGAACGGAACATCCGACGCAACGCATTCGGCGCCGATACGTTCAACCCAGGCATGCTTGATGTTGTTCACTTCGCGCGGATCAAAAGGAGTGTAGTAGAGCAGAATCTTGACGCAGTCCGCTCCCGCCGCCACCAGGCGCCGCACGGACCAATCGTCGAGAAGATCCGGCAGCCGCCCAGGGCGCGTGTTGTCGTAACCGCTATTTTCGTACGCCAGAAGCAACCCGGCATTCGCGGAGCGAACTTTCGCGGCAGGCAGGCCGTATTCGGGATCAAGCAGGATCGCGCTCGCATGTGGCGTCAGGACGCGCACCACGGCAGTCTTGAACTCTTCCATCATCTGCGCGGTCACTTCTTTTTTATCGATTCCCTTGTCCTTGGCAATAGCGCTCTTCAGCGACCCGCGCTGGTCCATCGCCGCTGCCGCGATTACTCCGCGCGAATCCGATACCGCTTTCATGCCTTTCTGCTTGCCCGGGGTAATCTTCATTTCGTGAGCCCTCCGAAAATTGCGAGTCTGAGGATGAGCGCGCATTCTAACACGGGATTTAGGAGGTGTGGAACGCCGTGAGACACACAACGCGTGCCGACATCCTTGGCGCTGAGGAATCAGAGAAACACTATGCGATGCTGCTGCGCGTCCACCGAAGCCACCCGCGATAGCTCATCCAGAAAAGCCGGGCCATAGGCTGCAATCCACGGCAACGGCGAAAGCGAACGTTCCTGCAGGCCACGGTGCGGATACAGTCGCATCCAGCAATAATCCTTCGTACCGATCCAGGACACCTCTGCGCACACTTTCAGCGCGCCCAGCTTTGCCCTTTAATTTCAGGAATTGGTAGAGCATCTTGCTCTCCGCTGAATCGAGCGCGTCAATCAGCGTTCGATCGAGTTTCTGGAGCGGATTGCGGTAAGACTTCAGCAGCCGCCGCAACGCTTTTTCGCCGGCATCGAAACGGCGCGTAAGGGCGCGCGGCAAAGCTTTCTGTTCCATGCGGGACCGCAACTGCTGGCGGCCCCGAAAAACGTCGCCGATTTTAAAGCCGAATTTCCCGAGCTTCCGCGCCAGCAGCGGCTCAACAATCGTAAAGCTCGCGCGCGGTAGAATCGCGGGCATGCGGCCGAGAAGCTTTTCGTAAACTACCTGCGCCTGCGCCATGTAAGCGATCTCGGCGGGGCCGGCGATGTACGCGGCAGTCGGAAGCAGCGTGTCCTGAACGATCGGACGCAGCAGCACGTTGGGCGTAAAAGCTTCGGGAGTCTTCTCGATCGCGGCGCGCATCTCTTCCAAGGTGAATGATGCATGCCCGGCGTAAAACTTGCCGTTTCGGCTTCGCAGCGCTTCCCGGCGTCCGTCCACGTTGTAAAAAAGCAGCGTAGATCCGGAACTCACCTTCACCTGCGCGTGAAATCCGGCGTGATCGAGCTCCTTCGAGCGCGCCAGCAGTGCCTCGCGCAACGAGTCCGCATCGTCCAGCGCGCGACGGTAGATGTTTGCCGAAAAACGGTGCAGCCGCTCGTCCAGAGGGTCGAAAAAAATAATTCCACGTCCCGCCACCAGCCGCGCCATCAATTTCCCGAACGCTGAACCGTAAGTTTCCTCGGGCGTGTATGTCTCCCGCAAAGCCCGTCCAATTTCCTCGGCGAAACCGCCCCGCAGGCTTTCAGCCGCCTTCTCTACAAGCGCCGTAATTCCCCGCCCCAATTTTACTTCGCCAACACGCCGTCCTGATTCCGCCTGCGTTTCTGGCAACTCAAATTGCGAGGAGCCGGTTTCCGTGTTCCACGCTACGTGATTGATTTCCGCCAGGTCGTGATCTTCGGTCGCCAGCCAGAAAACCGGCACGGCGTCGACGCCATTTTTCGAAGCTTCTTCCGCATAGCGTGCCGCGGATATCGCCTTGTAAAGGCTATAGGCTGGTCCGGTAAACAGCCCCACTTGTTGGCCGGTGACTATCGCGGCTGCCCCACTAGCGAGGCGATCGAGGTTCCGAAAAGTATCGTCGCCCGCGCCGAATATGCGATTCTGCTCCCGCAGAACGTCCACCACGCCGTTGCGCACTCGCGCCGGAAGCTCGATTTTACGAGCGGCTGCAACGACCCCCGCCATCGTGGGCGGCTGCTCGAAATAGCGAGCCACTCGCGCAAAATCCTCCACAAAAGCTGAAAATAATTTTGTGGTATGCGGGATTTCGCTAAACGGAAGACAATGAGACTCCATGGAGGATTTCATAATACACGCGCGCAATGTCCGCAGCAACGGGAGTGGGACGCGCGCGCGCCCGAGAAGTTAGCGAAATACATCGATCCCCTTGATGTTAACTGTGTCTATTACAAGAGATGCGCGGATTGCGCCGTGAGATTCGACAGTAAACTGTCAATTTCGCGGCGGGCACTTTCGCTAATGGGCAGGAGCGGCGGTCGTGGCGGGCCCCCGAAGTAGCCTAAGCGGTCCAGGGCATATTTCAGGCCCGCGATTCCGTACTGCGGGCCAAACATTTTTGCCGGTGCAATAAGTTGTTGCGCCAGCGAATGCGCCTTCGCGCTCTCGCCCGCGCGCGAGGCATCGTAAATCTCCACGCACAATTCCGGAAACGCGCAAGCCAGCGCCAGAATAGCTCCTACCGCGCCTTTCTCCAGTGATTCGTAAAGAGTCGACGCCGAACCAACGAGCGTCTGAAAATGTTTTGGCGCCGCGCCAATAATATCGGCGATACCCTGCACGCTTCCCGAACTGTCTTTCATCCCCACGATATTCGCATGCTTTGAAACGCGTGCGATCAGCGGCGCCTCCACCGTCACGTGCGTAAAAATCGGCACGGAGTAAACCATGATTGGAATGCGCGCAGCGTCCGCAACGCGAAGGTAATGCTCGGCCAGCGCCTCTTCCGACATAGCCGGCTTATAAAAACTTGGCGTTCGCACGAGCGCCACTCCGTAGCCGAAACCCGCGGCCCGATTCGTGTGCTCGATAGTCTCAGCGGTGGATTCCGCCCCGCTCCCCGCGATCAGGATTTTATTCGGCGCCGCCGCTTCGCGCGCGGTCTCCCAGACACGGTAAACTTCATCCCAACGCAGCAGAACAGACTCGCTCGTGGAACCGTTGATCGCATACCCGGCGAGTCCAGTCTTGTTATATCGCCCGATATTTTCGCGCAGATGCGGCAGCGACACGTTGCCGTCGGAAGAAAACGGGGTGGTGAGCGGAGCAAAGATACCCTGTAGATTCACTTCGCTATTTTATATCAAAGGGCGAACTTAGACTTCACCGTTTAGAGAAGTTCGCAGACGCCGGCTTCTCGGCGCCTTACGACCGCTCGGCTGCGGCCGCACTTCTGCGCCGGTGCAAATCCTGCAGCGCGCCGACGTCAGCCGAATGCCCCGCCATCGCCCGAATCCCTCGAGCTGCCGCGCTGGCCGCTGAAAGCGTGGTAATGCACGCGATGTTGTAACGAATCGCGGCGCGCCGAATCGATTTCTCGTCCCAGAAAGATTCGCGCCCCAGAGGAGTGTTGATGACCAGATCTATCTTCCCCGTCTTGATCAAATCCACAATGTTCGGCCTGCCTTCGTTCACTTTGTAAACTGATTCGATCTCGATGCCTGCGCTAGCCAGCGCCGCAGCGGTCCCTCGCGTGCCTACTACTTTCAATCCCGCCGCCATCAGGTCCTGAACCACAAACGCCACATGCCGCTTGTCGTGATCGTTCACGCTGATAAAAACCGTGCCTTCGCAGCGGCAACCGCTGGCCCGCGGCAAGCTGCGCCTTCGCGAATGCCAGCCCAAACGTGGAGGCAATGCCCATCACCTCGCCGGTCGAGCGCATTTCCGGCCCTAGAATCGTATCGACACCGCGGAATTTGTTGAACGGAAAAACTGGCGACTTCACCGCGTAGAAATTGCCCACCGCGATTTCCTTCACCCCTTTCGTTTCGATGCACGGAAGTTTCAAGTCGCGCAATTTGCGCCCGGTCATCAATCGCGCCGCCACTTTCGCCAGCGGCACGCCCGTCGCCTTGCTCACGTACGGAACAGTGCGCGACGCCCGCGGGTTCACCTCCAGCACGTACACCGTGTCGCGCTGGATCGCGTATTGCACGTTCATCAGTCCCACCACATTCAACGCGCGCGCCAGTCGCGAAGTGTAATCGCGAATCCGCTCCAGAATCGAAGGCTTCAGCGTCACCGACGGCAGCACGCACGAAGAATCCCCCGAATGAATTCCCGCCTCCTCGATGTGTTCCATGATCGCCGCGATCACCACGTCCTCGCCGTCCGAGAGCGCATCCACGTCCACTTCGGTCGCATCTTCCAGAAACTGATCGATCAAGATCGGCCGCTTCGGATCCGAAGCCGTTCCGATCAGCGCGGCTTGCGCCACATACTCTTCCACCGTCTTCAAATCGTACGCAATCACCATCGCGCGCCCGCCCAGAACGTAGCTCGGACGCACCACCACCGGAAGCCCAATCTCCGTGGCAACCTTCACCGCCTCTTGAGGCGTAAGCGCCGTGCCCGCGCGCGGCTGCGGAATCTTCAGCTCATTAAGCAACGCTCCGAATCGCCTCCGGTCTTCAGCCAGATCGATTGATTCAGGATCCGTCCCGATAATCTTTGCTCCGTTTCGTTTCAACTCCAGCGCCAGATTCAGCGGCGTTTGCCCGCCGAATTGCACGATCACTCCCTTCCGGCTTCTCGCGGTCCAGGACCGCAAGAACATCCTCCAGCGTGAGCGGCTCAAAATAAAGGCGGTCGGACGTGTCGTAATCGGTCGAGACAGTTTCCGGATTGCAATTCACCATCACCGTCTCGTAACCGTCTTCTTTCAACGCGAACGCCGCGTGGCAACAGCAATAATCAAACTCAATTCCCTGCCCGATTCGGTTAGGCCCGCTGCCAAGAATCACAACCTTGGGCCGCTCGACCGCCCCCGTCTCATCCTCTTCCTCATATGTGGAATAAAGGTAGGGCGTAAACGACTCAAACTCCGCCGCGCATGTATCCACGCGCTTGAAAACCGGACGAACGCCCAACTCGTTCCGTCGCGCTCGTACTTTATCCGGCGTCGTTTTCCACAGTTGTGCCAATTCGATGTCGCTCGTCCCCGAGCGTTTCGCTTGCAACATCAATTCCGCCGACGCTTTCTCTAAGCTCGCGGCACCCACGCGGCGGTCCACTTCCACCATTTCCATCATCTGGCGGATGAACCACGGATCAATCTTCGTCAGCGAGCAAACTTCCTCGCCAGTCATGCCGCGCTGGAGCGCCTCAAACAGCCAGTGAATGCGGTCCGGCCCCGGCACGGTAAGCTTCTCCCGCAAAAGCGCAGTCGAAACTTCCGCGGGCGCGCGCCACGGCGTGTGCGGTTCGAGCGACCGGATGCCCTTCCCCAGAGCCTCTTGAAACGTCCGTCCGATCGCCATCACTTCGCCCACAGACTTCATCTGCGTGGAAAGCGTCGTATCGCTTCCCGGAAATTTCTCGAATTGCCACTTCGGAATTTTCACCACCACGTAATCAATCGAGGGCTCAAACGACGAAGGCGTCTTTTTGGTAATGTCGTTCGGAATTTCATCCAGCGTCATCCCCAGCGCAAGTTTTGCCGCAATCTTCGCGATGGGAAAACCCGTCGCCTTGCTCGCCAGTGCCGAACTGCGCGAAACGCGGGGATTCATCTCGATCACCACCATCCGGCCGGTTTCCGGCTGAATAGCAAATTGAATATTCGACCCGCCCGTCTCCACACCCACGGCGCGTATGATCGCCGCCGCCGCGTCGCGCATCCGCTGGTATTCCTTGTCCGTCAGCGTCTGCGCCGGAGCGACGGTGATCGAATCGCCGGTATGAATCCCCATAGGATCGAAATTTTCAATCGAGCAAATCACCACGAAGTTGTCGCGCACGTCGCGCATCACTTCCAGCTCGTATTCTTTCCAGCCCAGCGCCGATTCCTCGATCAATGCCTGATGCACCGGGCTGGCGTCCAACGCCCGCGCGATCAAGTCGGCAAATTCCTCGCGATTGTACGCAATCGATCCGCCCGTACCGCCCAACGTGAACGAAGGCCGAATCACCACCGGATATCCAAGCTCGTCCGCCAGACGCACAGCGTCAGGAATCGTAGTCACCACTTCAGACGCCGGCACTTCCAGCCCAATTTCGCGACAAACGTTTTTGAACAGCAGCCGGTCTTCCGCAATCTTGATCGCCTTCAGCGAAGCCCCAATCAGCTTCACATTATATTTTTCGAGAATCCCCGCTTCCGCCAACTCCACTGCAAGATTCAGCCCCGTCTGCCCGCCCACGGTCGGCAGCAACGCGTCCGGCCGTTCCGCCGCGATAATCGCTTCCAGATATTCCTTCGCCAGCGGCTCAATGTAAGTCCGGTCCGCCGTCTCCGGGTCCGTCATAATCGTCGCCGGATTCGAATTGACCAGCACCACCTCATACCCCTCCGCACGCAGCGCCTTGCAAGCCTGCGTCCCCGAGTAGTCAAACTCGCACCCCTGCCCGATCACAATCGGCCCCGAGCCGATGATCAGTATTTTCTTTATGTCAGTCCGTTTCGGCATATCGTTTTACGACAGCGTGTTCCTCGACCGATCGGAAGGGCGGGGCTTCAGCCCCGCCGTAAGCTCCGTTACGCCCATGGGGGCTTTAGCCCCTGAGGCTCAACGGCCACAGAGCTTCGACGTTTCACGTTCCTCGGTCGAGCCTTAGCCCGCCGTACTCGTTCCTACGGTAGCCCTGCACGTCACATCCTCGAGCCCGTATTCCGGCGAACGGATGGGCGGGGCTTCAGCCCCGCCGAAGCCCCGTTCGCCCATGGGGGCTTTCAGCCCCTGAAGCCAACGGCCACAGATCGAGGGCGAACTTTCCCGCTGTCGAGCCATGAAGATAGTCCTCTGATTTCTCAGCCAGCCCGGCCTTCACCGGATTCTGGTCGATGTAGCGAGCGTGAGAGTCGAAATCGTGCTCGTCTCGTATTTGGTGCTCGGTAAAACCCGCATGCCAGACTGGGAAGCGCATCCCCGGCCGTTTCCCGATTTCGCTCGACGAGCCTCCCTTAACGAGCTGCACGGCTTTTTCGAGCGTAGTGGTCTTGCCTGGAGTCAAGATGACATGCAAGTGGTCCGGCATCACGACATGGCGATGCACAAAGTACATACCTTGATCGCGATAACGAAAAATAGCTTCTTCCACGACCCTCGCGGTGACCGGGTTCCCGAACAACGCCCGTCTTTGCCAAGTGCCGGTCGTCACGAAGTACGTTGCTCCAGGTTGCGTGCGATGTTTTGGTCGAGCCACAGGCCTCAGGGCGCAAAGCCCCTCTCCTATCGTTCCGTGCGGCGGGGCTGAAGCCCGGCCCTTCTATGTTGTTTGTCGCGCAATTCGCCCCGGTTCATTGATGTCGCATCTGTGAGGCGTCGTTCATCAGCGAAATAAAGTCATCGAACAAATACCGCGCATCGTGCGGCCCAGGAGACGCCTCCGGATGATACTGCACGCTAAACAATGGCAGCGACCGGTGCCGCATCCCTTCATTCGTGTGATCGTTCAGATTCACGTGCGTAATCTCCACCTCGCTCGCCGGCAGCGAATCCGGGTCCACGCAAAACCCGTGGTTCTGCGACGTGATCTCCACCTTCTTCGTCCGCAAATTCTGCACCGGATGATTCGAGCCGTGATGTCCGAACTTCAGCTTAAACGTGCGTCCGCCAAGCGCCAGTCCGCAGAGCTGATGCCCCAGGCAAATCCCAAAAATCGGGACGCGCCCCAGCATCTTCCGAATGTTGGCCACGGCGTATCCGATGGGTTCGGGGTCCCCCGGCCCGTTGGAAAGAAAAACTCCATGTGGCTTCAGAGCGAGCACATCCTCCGCGGAAGTCTGCGCCGGCACCACCGTCACGTCGCAGCCGTAATCCACCAGCAGCCGCAAAATGTTTTGCTTGATGCCGAAATCGTAGGCCACCACTTTGTAGCGCGGCTCCCCGCCCGAATCTGCAGCGTGCTTCACCTTACCGGCTGCAGGCGCACCTGCATTCGCCGCCTGTGCTGCACCAGACGCGGCCGCCTCTCCCGCGCCGCCCGCAGCAAGATCAATCGACCCGCGGCTCCATTCGTACTGTTTCTTCGACGTGACCCGGCTCGCAAGCTCCAGCCCAGCCATAGTCGGCAAAGCCCGAGCCTCCGCGATAAGTTTCTCTGCCGCCGTGCCGTCCGTCGCCACCACTCCGCGCAACGCGCCAACATCCCGCAAATGCCGCACGAGCGCGCGCGTATCCACATCCCAAATCACCGGTACGCCGTAGCGCTCCAGGTAAGCCTGCGCCGTCTCGCTCGACCGCCAATTAGAAGCCAGCGCGGAAAATTCCCGTGTAATCAGTCCTTCGATGTAGGGCTTCGCGGATTCTTCGTCGTCGAGATTCGTGCCTACGTTCCCAATATGCGGATACGTGAGGCAGACAATCTGGCCGGAATAGCTCGGATCGGTGAAAACTTCCTGATACCCGGTAATACTGGTATTGAAAACGACTTCGCCGCCGCGGCGCGTGCGAGCGCCCGCTGCGCGGCCTTTAAATACTCGCCCGTCTTCGAGCGCGAGAATCGCGCGGCCTGCCGGGTCTTGCGTCAGTGTGTCCTCCAAAGTTCATCGGGATGCCGCGTTTACCGTTGATGACATCGTCAGCGATCCAAAATGATCCACGGGCCAATACGCGAATACCGCTTTCCCGTATATGTACGGCCGGCCCACCGGCCCGAACACCCGCGAATCGTTCGAGCTGTCGCGATGATCGCCCATCACAAAATAATTTTCCGCCGGAATCGTTATAGGGCCGTAGCTCGAGCCGTCCAGATAACTTGGCGGGATATAAATCTCATTCAATTCCTTGCCGTTGACGTAAAGCCGCCCGCCGCGTAGTTCCAGCGTTTCGCCAGGCAATCCAATCACGCGTTTGATGAACGACTTCGATTTGTCCAGAGGATACCAAAATACCACCACGTCGCCGCGCTCGATGGGTTCAAATCGGTAGACAAATTTGTTGATAAAGATTCGCTCCTGATCGCTCAGCAGCGGCGCCATGCTGGTGCCTTCCACCTTCACCGGCTGGTAGAGGAAAATAATAATCACCAGCGCCAAACCGAGGGCTACTGCCAGATCGCGCGTCCAACTCCGCAACTCGCGGCGCAATTGGGGAATGCGCCCGTTATCTGTTGGATTCAACTGTCCAGGATGGGGAGTCTCAAACATCTTTCGCCTAATTATTTATAGCACGGTAAGGGCGCGCGCTCCAAATCGCTGCAAAGTCCTTTTTGGTGCAAACAAAACCGAAGAAAAAAAGGAAAGTAGGGATGCCGCGCAGGCCGAATCAATTATGGCGCTATTCACCAAGCGTGAATCCCAGGATCGCCAGCGCAGCGATCACCGCAGTTTCCGTGCGCAAGACATTTTGTCCTAGCGACGCCTCGGCGAATCCGCCAGCTCGGGCAGACGCTAATTCGTCGTCAGTCCAGCCGCCTTCCGGCCCAATCGCGAGGCTGGCCGACGGGTCAGCGTAAACACTCAGAGCATCGCGAATCAGCTTCGCATCGCGCCGTTCGGAAAGCACAAGCTTGCAAGCTGCGTCATTCTGCGCAAACGCTTCTTTCGGTCGAATCACACCGCCGGCTTTGCCTTTTCCTGTTTCTTCCGACGCCGTCCGCAGGATCGGGGGCCGCAAACGTCGAGATTGCTGCGCCGATTCCAGCAAAATTTTCTCCCAGCGCGCGCGCCGCTTCGCCACTGCGGCCAGCAGCGGTTTGTCCGTGCGCTCCGCCGCCAGCACCACGATTTCGGTTACGCCGAGTTCTGTTGCCTTTTCCAGGCACCACTCGAACCGGTCGAATTTCACCAGCGAAATGAGAAGTTGAATCCGCAGAGCAGCCTCGCGCTCCGCGATTTCCTCCACCAGCGCGAATTCGATTTGGTGGCCGCTCCGCTTCGATGACTTAACGCTCTCGATCCGCGCCAGCCAAACGCGCTCGCCGTCGCTCAATTCGTAAAGCTGCCCGGGCTCAGCGCGCAGCACACGACCCAGATGCTCGGCGGTATCACCGCGCACTATCGCGGACTTCGAATCAAAGCGGTCGGTAAAGAAGCGGCGGCGCACGGCGCTATTCTAGCTTGAAGTTCGTTCGTCGGAAGGAATGTAAATTCAGGAATCTCGCGGAATACTAGCCGAATATATCTTTCACTTTCTCGAAAAAGCTCGAAGTCCGCTCGGCAGGCTTGTTTTCTACCTTCAAAGACGCGCCAAGCTGCTCCAGCAACCGGCGCTGCTCGCGCGACACCTTCGACGGAATCACCACGCGGATACTGATGTAGAGGTCGCCTCGGCCGCCATGCGGATTTGGCATTCCCTTGGACTTCTTGCGAAAAATCTGCCCGGACTGCGTCCCTTCCGGAATCTCCAGATTATCTTCACCCTGTAGCGTTGGAACTTTAATCGTCGCTCCCAGCGACGCCTGTGTGACGCTGATCGGAATCGTGCAATAGAGATCCGCGCCGCGGCGTTCGAAAAAGGCGTGCTCCCTCACTTCAAGGAAAATATAAAGATCTCCTGTCGGTCCTCCGTTCGTGCCCGGTTCGCCTTGGTTCGTCATGCGCAAACGCGTGCCCGAATCCACGCCGGCAGGAATGCCAACGTCCAAAGTCCTTTCGCGTTCGATGCGGCCCTGCCCG
Source organism: uncultured Acidobacteriota bacterium (assembly GCA_963830375.1). Lineage (GTDB taxonomy): Bacteria > Acidobacteriota > Terriglobia > Acidiferrales > UBA7541 > Palsa-295. The sequence goes on along the minus strand of CAWHMJ010000005.1, from coordinate 20,676 downwards.
CGGCAAGTGACGCAAGTGTCGCGAATCACCTGCCCCGCGCCTTGGCAGGCTGGGCAAGTGCGCGTGATCGAGAAGAATCCCTGCTGGTAAGCCAGTTGCCCGTGCCCTTTGCAAGTGCTGCAGGTTGACGTCCCGCTTCCGGGTTTCGCTCCGGTCCCTTTGCAAGCCTCGCACGCTTCATGCCGCGCGATGCGAATCTTTGTGTTTACTCCCGTGGCGGCTTCTTCAAAGGTGAGCGACATGTCGTAGCGCAAATCTGCGCCACGCTGCCCTCGTTGCCGGCCGCCTCGCCGCCGTCCTCCTCCCAATACCTCCTCGAACCCAAAAAGGCCGCCGAGAATATCCTGAAATTCTTCGAAGATGCTGGCGTTGAAACCGGAATCGAACCCGCGGCTTCCCAGTCCGGCAGCGCCGTAGCGGTCGTACACCGCGCGCTTCTGCGGGTCGGAAAGAACCGCGTAAGCTTCGCTGGCCGCGCGAAAACTTTCTTCCGCTTCCGGCTTCTTCTCCAGATTACGGTCGGGGTGATATTGCAAGAGCAGCTTTGCGATACGCCGATTTAATCTGCTCGGGCGAAGCTTCGCGCGCCACGCCCAGAACTTCGTAGAAATCTTTGGAATTCGTTGCGGCCATCGGTCCCTTTTTAATTGGTATTCATACGCCGAACTGAGCGCGCACAGAATAATTGTTTCAGATAGATACAGATTCGATGCCGTGCAAGCGCTTACGATTCTTTCGCCACGCGAACCATCGCAGGCCGCAGCACGCGATCGTGAAACGTGTAACCAGGCTGCATTTCGGCAATCACCGTGTCTTCCTCATGTTCCGTGGTTTCCACGCTTTCGATTGCATGGTGCAGATGCGGATCGAATAGTTTGCCCACAGCGTCAATGCGCTCGCACGCCCTGCTTCGCGAGCAAGTCCCACAATTGCTTCCGGATGAGCTCGAATCCCTTGCGGTATTCCGCATACTGAGGATCGTCGCGGGCCTCCAGAGCGCGGTCAAACGCGTCCAGCACCGGCAATATGCTTTCGATAAGCGATTCCACGCCGCGATGCCGGTCGTGCTGCCGTTCCTTCTCCATCCGCTTGCGATAATTTTCAAAGTCGGCCTGGCGACGCACCAGCGTATCCATCAATTCTTGTTTCTCGGCGAGCAGCTTTTGAACTTCCTCTGACGCCGACCCGCCCTCCACTTGCGGATCCAGCGCGCGAGCCGCTGCCGGGCTGTCACCTGGTGCAGACTCTCCGCGGTCCACCAATTTGCCCTCTCTCGTCGCTACGAAGGGTTTTGAATTTTCTTTGTCTTTATTGGATGCCATAATTTCAACCGCCTTCTTGGTTCTCCGAGAAAAACTGCGCCATGAACGCAACCGCCGTGATCACCCGCTCGTAGTGCATGCGCATCGGCGCGAGAATGCCAAGCGTCCCTTGCACCTGGTCGTTCGAAGAATACGACGCCGAAACCAGCGCCAGGTGTTTTCCGCCATTCGAAATTTTATCAAGCCCGAGTTCCACATGCACGGCCTCGGGCGATTCGATGCACCCGCTCAACAATGCGATCAGCCGGTCTTTTTCTTCAATGGCTTGCAGCAGTTCGCGCAACTGCTCCTGGTTCGTAAAATCGGGCGAAGCAGCAATCTGCGCCGCGCCTTCCACGTAAATCTTGCGGTCGCCGCCGTCCCCTAAAATGCTCGGATCGCACAGCAGCAGTGCGTCATCCGCCATTCGGCCATACTGTTCGCGATCGCGATCGAGCTGCTTGCGCAGATCCGCGCGCATGGCTTCCAGCGTCCAGCCGATGTAATGACGGTTCAGGTAGTCCGCGATGCGATCCAGGTCTTCCTGGCGAAACGACCGTTCCGGACGAATCAGTTTGTCCCGCGCGACACCTCCACCGGAAATCAGCACCACCAGAACGCGGCTGTCCGGCAGAAGCAAAAACCGCAGATGCTCCACCACGCTGCGCGCCAGCGGCGGCGAAATAAATATTCCCAACCCGCGCGAAACCGCCGCAAGAACGTGGCTCGCGCGCTCCATCACCGCTTCGGGCGTCTGCGCCGCTTCCAACTCTCTACGAATCCACTGGCGATCTTCCGGACTGGCCGTCGCCTGCGCCGCTACTTGCTCCACGAAAAAACGGTACGCTGCCGCCGTCGGCACTCGGCCCGCGGAAGTGTGCGGCTGGTAAAGTAGTCCTTCGTCTTCCAGATCGGCCATCACGTTGCGCACCGTCGCCGAACTCAGCGGCTCGATGTGCATGCGCGAAATGCTGCGCGATGACACCGGTTCCCCGGTCTCGATGTATGCGCGCACCACGTCCGTCAGTATCTGTTGATGGCGCTTCTGCTGTAGGATCGTCGGGCTCATGGTTTAAAGCAGGTTAACTCCAGGGCCGCCGCCGCAGTTTCGTAGCAACCCAACCTTACATTTCAGTTTAGTCGGTGAACCGGAAAGCGTCAACCGCGACGCACCACGAGGTTGTGCATGGTAGAGAGGCTGGTCGTCAGGGGGTTGAAATTCTAGCTCCGATAGATTAAAGGATGGGTTTTCAGGGGGTCGGAGCTTCAGTTTATCCTGAACGCAGTGATGGGCTCCGACAAAAAGACCACGTTTTCATCAGGGGTTTCAATCCCTGAGGCATCCCTGCTGAGCCTTGTCGCGGATTGGAGAGGACAATCAAAGCAAGATGGAAGGGCGGAGATTCCACTCCGCCGTACCCCTCTCGATTCCTTCAGGGGTTTTAACCCCTGAAGCGTCCCTGCTGAACCTTTTCGCGGATTGCGAGAGCACGGTTAAAGCAAGATGGAAGGGCGGAGTTTCAACTCCGCCGTACCCCTCTCGATTCCTTCAGGGGTTTTAACCCCTGAAGCCCGTGCGTGGCGGAATTCTTCCCCAAACACGACGACCTGACCCCCGCTTCACCAAATGCGGCAGCGCAGCGCCTCAGCCCGAACCATCGGCGAATCCGCCTTGCAACCCCACGCCTTTGCAAACGCAGGCATGTTGGAAACCGGTCCCTTCGTGCGAAACGGTCCCAGCGGATGCGGATTCGTCGCTACCAGCACTCGCGCATACTCCGGACGCACGCTTCCCGCCCATATCTGCGCAAATGCTATGAAATATCGCTGCTCGGCAGTGAAACCATCAATCTTCTCCGGCGCAGGCTTTCCTTCAAAAGACTTCTCCATCGCGGCATACGCAATCGTCAATCCGCCCAAGTCCGCGATGCTTTCGCCTTCCACCAGCTTGCCGTTTTCATGCAGCCCCTTCTCCACTTCAAATTCGTCAAACTGCTTCGCCACGCAGTCTCCCCGCGCTTTAAAATTCGCCAGGTCTTCGGGAGTCCACCAATTTTTCAGATTTCCCTGCGCGTCGAATTTTGCGCCTTCATCGTCGAACCCGTGCGTCATCTCGTGACCGATTACCACTCCGATCCCGCCATAGTTCATTGCGTCATCGCGGTTCGCGTCGTAAAAAGGCGGCTGCAGAATGCCGGCTGGAAATACGATCTCGTTCATCGACGGATTGTAATAAGCATTGACCGTCGGCGGAGTCATTCCCCATTCCGTGCGATCGACCGGCTTGCCTATTTTCGAAAGCTCGCGAGCCACCTCGAACTCCCCGCCGCGAACCACATTGTCCGCATACGGCCCGCGCTCCACTTTGTACGCTGAATAATCCCGCCATTTGTCCGGATAGCCGATTTTGATCATGATGGCATCCAGCTTCACCGCGGCTTGCTTCCGTGTCTCCGGGCTCATCCAGTCAAGCGTCGCCAGATCGTCTCGCAACGCCGCTATCAGATTCTTGACCATCACCACTGCCTTGGCCTTCGCTTCCGGCGGGAAATTCTCCTTCACGTAATACTGCCCCAGCGCCTCGCCTAAGCGTTCCATCAGTCGCTTGCACGCAGCGGCGCCAACGCGGCAGCAGTTCCTTCGTCCCCTGCAGCGTGCGCCCGTAAAAATCAAAGTTCTCATCCACAAATTTTGACGAAAGTCCCGGCGCGGCACCGTGGATCAAGTGCCAGCGCAAATAAACTTTCCAGTCCGCGAGCGGAACCGACGTCAAAGACGCATTCAGCGCCTTGAAAAACTCGGGTTGGCCCACGTTCATGCCCGCAACCGGCGGCGCGCCTACTTCAGTAAGAAATTCGGCCCACTCAAAATTCGGAGTCAGCTCTTTTAGCTGCGCCAAAGTCATCATGTGATAAATGTGCTCCGGGTCGCGTCGCTCCACATTGGTCATCGACGCTTTTGCCAGCGAGGTTTCGATATCCATCACTTTCTTCGCTTCCGCGGCCGCGGTTGCATCTTCATCGCCCGCCAGCTTGAACATATTCGTCACGTGTTGCACGTACGCCGCCCGCAGCGTTACTGATTTCTCGTCGTCCTTCGTGTAGTAGTCACGATCCGGCAATCCTAGGCCGCCCTGCCGCGCCCCGGCAATCACCTGCGTGCTGTTCTTGAAATCCTGCTGGGACCCGAAAACGAAAACCGCTCGCACTCCTCGACGGTGCAGGTCGGCGATTTCCGCCTGCAGTGTCTTCGCATCATTTATCTCCTCTATAGCCTTAAGGTACGGCTGCAGGGGTTTGATCCCCGCCGTCTCGATGGCAGCCTCGTCCATGCAACTCGCATAAAAATCGCCAATCTTCTGCCAGTTCGAGCCCGGCGCGGCGCTCTTGTCCGCAGCAGCTCTGTCCAGGATGCCGCGTAACAAATTCTCGTTGTCTTCATGAAGTTTATTGAACGTGCCCCACGACGGATAGGCCGCGGGAATCGCATGGCTCTTCACCCAGCCGCCGTCGGCAAACTCGAAGAAGTCATCGCAAGGAGAAACCGAACGATCCAGATTCGCCAGATCGAATCCATGCCCGGTCTGTTCATCCCCGGCGCCGGCCGTGGTGCAGCCCCCGCCCGCAGAATTTTCCGCCGAAATGGTCTCAATATTTTGGCGCGGGTCAGCGCTCTGCGCCGCCAGCCCCAGCGGCAAAATCGTAATCAGAATGCCCAGCAGCACAAAGGAAGCGCGTCGAATCATCGAATAGCCTCTTTCAGTCGGATTTGAATTTCACACGCCAGTGCGGGAGTTGAGCCGAAATTCTGTCGGGTGGCCAGAGAAGGCGTGTCACTATCCGGATTGTGACCGCACCGCCGCTCCAAGTCAACCGCGCCTCGGTGCGTCTCGCCGGCTAGAGTCTCCGCCGTGCAAGGGCGCGGGCTAGGGTCTCCGCCGTGGAAGCGCGGGGCTTCAGTTTACCCTGAGCGTAGCGAAGGGCCCCGCCGTCTGTCCGTGCATCGACTTGGGGCTTTAGCCCCTGAAGCCGGACGGTTATGAAAATAAACACCCTATTGACACTCTATAGGAAGCTAACTTACTGTCCTACAGATCGTCTATAGGAGAATCATGACACCGGATCAAACCAATCTCCTCCAGGGCACCCTCGACATGATGATTCTCAAATCCCTGGCCCTGGACCAAATGCACGGCCTCGGCATCTCCCGCCGCATCGAACAACTCACAAAAGGCACTTTTCACGTCAAGCCCGGCTCCCTCTTCCCCGCTCTCCATCGCATGGAAGAGGAAGGCTGGCTCGTCTCTTCCTGGGGCGAGTCTGAAAATAATCGTCGCGCAAAGTATTACCGACTGACCCGGGCTGGCCGCCGCCAGCTCGAATCAGAAACCCAGCGCTGGGGCCGAATTTCGCTGGCCATCGCCCGCGCCCTGGAAGCTTCCTAGGTTCGCGCAGTCAGGAAGGAGCAGAAAGCATGCCCACACTCTCGCGAATGAAAAACTTCTTCCGAAATATTTTCGCCAAACGCCGCAACGACCGGGAACTTGACGACGAAGTCCGCATTCTTACGTTGACCTGCTTGCAGAAGAAAAGATGCGAGAAGGTATGAAACCCGATGAGGCACGACGAATGGCGCGCATCGAACTCGGCGGCGTCGAGCAAGTAAAAGAACAACGTCCGCGAAGTCCGTGCCGGCGCCTGGCTCGATTCCCTCTTCCAAGACTTGCGCTACGGCGCGCGCATGCTAGTAAAAAACCCCGGCTTCACCGCCATCGCCATCCTCACTCTCGCTCTCGGCATCGGCGCTAACACTGCGATTTTTTCAATCGTGTATGGAGTCCTGCTGGCGCCGCTCCCCTACCACGACGCGTCCCGGTTGGTCGTTCTGAATGAAACGACTCCAAGAGTCGGCATGGTCAGCGTCTCGTATCCCAACTTTGTCGACTGGCGCGCGCAAAGCCGCTCGTTCTCCGAAATGGCCTATGTCGAGCAAGTGGGTTTCAACCTCGCGGGCGCAACCGTCAGTCGGCCGGAAAACATACAAGGTGATAGCGTCTCGCCGAATTTTCTCTCCATGATGGGTGTTCGTCCCCTACTGGGACGCGATTTCGAGCCCGTCGAAGGAAATTCGGGAACCCAGCGCATCTTGCTGCTCGGCTATTCGCTGTGGCAGTCGCACTTCGGCGCTGACCCCAACGTAGTCGGCCGCTCGATTACTCTCGATGGAAACGATTTTGTGATCGTCGGCGTGTTGCCGTCCAATTACCGCTCGCTGGACAAGATTGACGTGATCCTGCCCATCGGAGTGTGGACCACGAACAATTCGGCTGCCTCGAGCCGAGGCCAGCGCGGCGACAGCACGGTCGTAGCTCGACTCGCGCAAGGCACGTCGTTCGCGCAGGCCCGCGCCGAGATGGAAGGAATCGCGTCACGCCTGGCCAAGGAATATCCCGACGACAATGACCAGTTCGGCGTCCAGTTGCGCCCGATTCGGGACGCTTTCGCTGGCAACCTGCGGACGGAAATTCTCGTGCTTTTCGCCGCAGTCATGTTTGTTTTGCTCATCGCGAGTGCGAACGTCGCGAATCTATTTCTCGTTCGTGGCGCGGCCCGCACCAAGGAAATTGCACTCCGCATGGCATTCGGCGCAAGCCGGTGGCGCATCATCCGGCAACTGCTGACGGAGAGTTTCGTCCTCGCTTTTCTCGGCGGCGCGTTGGGACTTGGTTTCGCGCTTGCCGGAATTCGCCTGATCCCGCGGCTGATTCCGCAGGACACGCTTATGGGTGCCACTATCGGCTTGAATGGCGCTGTGCTCCTGTTTACGGCAGGTGTCGTGGTGTTTGCTGCCTTTGTATTCGGCATGGCCCCGGCATTGCACTCAGCGAAGCGCGATGTGCAGGGTGAACTCAAGGAGGGAGGCCGCACGGCCAGCGTCGGCGCCGCCCAAAATCGCCTGCGTGGAATTCTCGCCGTCGCAGAAATTTCGCTTGCGCTGGTTCTGCTGACCGGCGCGGGCCTGATGCTAAAGAGCCTCTATCGGCTGATCAACGTGAACCCGGGCTTCCAACCCGATCGCGTCCTCACGATGGAAATGGATTTGAGTTCCCAGCGGTACTCCAAAGATCCCGCTGTTCTCAGTTTTTGGTGGCAAGTACTCGACGGCGTCCGCGCTCTCCCGGGCGTGCAAAGCGCCGCGCTGGGAAATCATATTCCTCTTACAGATAGTCACGGTCGCACGGACATCAGCATCGAAGGGATGGCGCTGCCCAAGCCCGGAAGCTTTCCTCACCCGGATACACACGTGGTCAGTTCCGACTACGTTCGCACACTCGGCCTGGTCCTCGAACGTGGCAGGACGTTCACCGACGCCGACAACGAAACCTCTCCCGAGGTCGCCTTAGTGAACGTCAAGCTCGCGCGGCAGTTTTGGCCCAACGACGATCCCATCGGCAAACGATTCATGTGGGGGCGCTTCAACCCCACTTCGAAGATTCCGCCCAAGTGGATCACGGTCGTCGGCGTTGTTGGCGACACAAAAATGTACGGACTAGCGAACCCCTCGCGCCTGGAAGTGTATTCGCCGATGCAACAGAACGTCGAAAGCGACATGGACCTGCTTGTGAAATCGCAACTCGATCCATCTGCGCTGACTTCGGAAATCCGCGGCGTGGTGGCGGCCGTGGACAAAGATCAGTCGATCTTCGCCATCGCCACGATGAACAGGGTCATCAGCGACGGCGTCTCCGCGCCCCGCCTTACGTTGGTGCTCCTCGGACTTTTCAGCGCGCTCGCCTTGATTCTCGCGGCCATCGGAAGCTACGGCGTGATTTCGTATTCCGTCGCGCAGCGCACTCACGAAATCGGCGTGCGCATGACGCTCGGAGCGCAGCCCACCGACATTCTTCGCATGATCCTCTACCAGGGAGGAAGAATCGCATTCGCCGGGATTGTCATCGGAATGGTCGCTGCGTTCGCGCTTACCCGGCTGATGTCCGGCCTTCTCTTCTCGGTCAGCGCCGGCGATCCCGCAACGTTTGCCGCGGCGGCAGCTCTGCTCGTCCTCGTCGCAATCGTCGCCTGCTACATTCCCGCGCGCCGGGCCATTCGCGTCGATCCCATAATCGCGTTGAGGCACGAATGAAACGAACCGCGCCGAATCCGGAGGACGCAACATGCCCATGCTCTCGCGCATGACCGGCTTCTGGCGAAACTTCTTCGCCAAGCGCCGAAATGACCGGGACCTTGACGACGAAGTGCATTCCTACGTTGACCTGCTCACAGAGGAAAAGATGCGCCAAGGCTGAACCCGGAGGAAGCGCGCCGCACGGCGCGCATCGAGCTAGGCGGCGTCGAGCAGGTGAAGGAAGACGTCCGCGAAGCCCGCGCCGGCGCCTGGCTCGATTCACTCTTCCAAGACCTTGCGCTACGGCGCCCGCATGCTCGTGAAAAATCCCGGCTTCACCGCGATCGCCGTGCTCACACTCGCCCTCGGCATTGGCGCAAACACGGCAATGTTCAGCGTAATTGACGCCGTCCTGATTCGTCCTCTGCCTTACAAAAATCCGGCTCGCCTCGTGATGGTTTGGGAATCGGAAGCTGGTGACAACGCTCCTGACCCGCCGACTTTCCTCGCGTTCCAGCGCCAGAATCATGTTTTCGAGCAGATGGCTGGCTCCCGCGTTTCCGGATTTAATTTGACCGGCGCGGAACGGCCCGAACGAATCGCAGGCGCGGACGTCACTCCAAATTTCTTTCCGCTTCTCGGCGTAAACCCGATTCTCGGACGTACATTTTCCGCGGAAGATGCAAACGGCAATTCCGGCCGCCCAGTGGTTCTCAGTTACGCTTTATGGCAGCGAATGTTTGCTGGCAATCCTAATGGGATCAGCCGCCAATTGACGCTCGATGGCGAGGTGTACACCATCTCCGGAATAATGCCCGCAAGTTTTCAATATCCTGACGAAGTCGAAGCTTGGGTGCTCTCGCCTTTTGCCGTACCACGAGATGTACTGAAGCCGACCGAAGACCCCTCGCAGCAGGAAGGTCATCATTATTTCGAAACCATTGCGCGCTTGAAGCCCGGCGTGACGCTTCAACAAGCCCAGGCCGATCTCGACGTCATCGCGAAGCAAATCAAAACAAAAGATTCTGAGCCCGCGCTGCGTTCAGGAATTGTGCTCGATACATTGCAGGACGACCGCGTTGGCGACGTCCGCCCAGCGCTGCTGGTGCTCTTTGGCGCCGTTGGTCTCGTCCTTCTAATCGCCTGCGCCAACGTAGCAAACCTTTTCCTGGCGCGCGGACTGAAACGCCAGCGGGAAATGTCTTTGCGCATGGCGCTCGGCGCCAGCCGCCGCAGAATATTCCAACAATTGATTCTCGAAGGTCTCTTGCTCGTAGCCTGCGGCGGACTTCTTGGTTTCGGCGTGGCCCTCGCCGGTTTCGCGCCGCTTGTTTCGCTGATGCCGGCGGACCTGCGCGATCTCGTTCATCTTCAGATTGACTCAAGAATCTTGTTCTTCACCCTCCTCGCATCTTTGGCCACTGGAATCCTCTTCGGTCTCGCTCCGGCATTTGGGACCGTGGCCCGCAACTTGAACGACGCACTCAAGGAAGGCGCGCGAAATGCCTCCGAAGATCGCGGCCACAATCGCTCCCGGCAGCTTCTCGTGGTATCGGAGATGTCGCTCGCCTTGATTCTATTGGTCGGCGCCGGCCTTCTGATTCGAAGCTATTCGCGGCTGCAGGCGGTCGAGCAAGGCTTTAATCCGAACAACGTGCTCACTGCGCAAATTGCTCTTCCTCAATCGGTATATCCCAACCCTGCGCAGCGCGTCGCATTCCTCGACAATCTTTTATCGCGCCTGAAAAGCCTCCCGGGGGTCAGTTTCGCGGCCGCCGACACACGGCTCCCTATGAATTCGGGCGGGAGCGCGCGCAGTATTATCGCCGAGGGCCGCACACGTCAGGAGCAGGACGATAGCCCCGATTATTCCGTCGTGACTTCAGACTTTTTCTCCACGCTGCAAATTCCCCTGCTAGCCGGCCGTGTAATCACAGAGTCGGACACTCAGACGTCGCCGACCGTGGCCGTCATCAACCAGTCTATGGCTCGATATTTTTGGCCGGGACAAGACCCCGTCGGCAAGCGCTTCCAAATCGATGGCGCGACAAATTGGCTCGAAGTTGTCGGCATCGTGCGCGACGTTCATCAGCACTCCCTGAGCGATAAACCTCGTCCCGCGTTTTTCGTTCCCTATCCTCAGGACCCCTGGGCTTCGATAACCATCATCGTGCGAACCATCCCGACTCCCGAGTCGCTCATCTCCGCCGTCCAGCAAACTGTTACATCGATCGATAGCAACCAGCCTCTCTATCGAGTCCGAACCCTCGACACCATCGTTTTCCTTTCCGTGGCCGAGAAACGATTCAATATGCTGCTCCTGGAAGCTTTCGCCGGCATCGCGCTGTTGCTCGCCGCCATCGGAATTTATGGCGTAATTTCCTACTCCGTCGCGCAACGCACCAGCGAGATCGGCATTCGCATGGCCCTCGGCGCGCAACGCCGCGACGTTCTTCGCCTCGTCGTCGGCCAAGGTGTCAAACTAGCCGCGCTCGGAATCGCCATCGGCATCGCCGCAGCCTTCGGGCTCACGCGCTTAATGGCCAGCCTGCTTTTCGGCGTCGGCGCGTACGATCCCGTCGCATTCGTCACCGCCGCGATAATTCTGCTGCTCGTCGCGATTGCCGCCTGTTACATCCCTGCTCGGCGCGCCATCGCCGTGGACCCCATGGTCGCTCTGCGTTACGAATGATTGTCAGACACAGCCAGTCGCTTTCGCGCCGCATAACCGAAACCATCCGGCCATCCCGATTCGCTCAGCCACGCGCGATCCCGTACTAAGCGTCTCGGCCGTACCGGTACACAATAAATCACTCCTCGCGCCACTTTCTCAATTTACACTCGCTTCCTACGCATGTAATATTTGGGACTAGTTTGCGAGGTATCTATGAACGCTCATTCGCACCATCTCCGCGCGAGCCGCATCCTGTTATCTGCCGGCTTACTTTGCGCGCTTTCGATTCCCGCCTTTGCCGGCGACGGCGCGGCCAAACCCGCCGCTGCAAACCCGCCCGACGGCAACTCAGCGCAGCCGAAGCCCGCGCGCGAGAAGAAAATCTACACAAATGAAGACGTCGAAACTCTGGCGCGAAATTATGGAGCCTCCTCGGTCGGCAACGCCGCGCCGGACACTTCCGTTCCGCCCGCAACCACGCGCCCCCTCACGCCGCAACTTCTCGTCACGCGAACGCCACGAACGCCTCTGCCGCCGGAAAAAGATCCCACGTGGTACGCGCAGCAGTACCTTTCGCTGAGCGCGAGAATGGATGACATTGACAACCAAGTGCAGCAGCTGCGGAATTTCGTCGCGTCCGATGCGGTGCCCGGGGCGGACACGCCGGGCTTAACGGTGGGGTTGAATATTTACGCGCCCTGCGACGGGATCACAACTGACGCGCAGATCCAGTTGCTCTTGCAGCAGCGCGCCGAACTCGACGCGCAAATTTCCGACCTCGAAGGTCGCGCGCAACTCAACGGCATCGACCCTGGAGTCTTGCGCAACGCCGCCGCAATCGCGCCGCGCGCCACGGACATTTCGACGCGCGAAACCTTAAACGCCTTGCAAACCGATCTCGCCGAAATTCGCGGAACGGAATCGCGCGATGCATCAGGAAGCCGCGGCGCAAAACGTGAAGCTGATTCCCGAAACGAGGTTCGGCGGGGGTTTTACCTCGGACTACCTGAAGCAGCTCAACATTCAGCAGACCGCGCTCCAGCAGCAAATCGGCGCCGTCTCGGACACCGCGCGCCACGAAGGCCTTGCGCCCAGCACTTTGCCCTAACTCAGAATCCTTGTGGGTCGTGGCTTCAGCCACGACATAGACATTGCGAAGCCGAGCGGCTTTAGCCGCTGAAGCTCCTTCCTTCACCGCAAAAATTCGGATCATGTTTGTGTTTAGTCGGCGTTGTCGATTTGCGCGCGCTGGAGGCGGTCGGAGTAGTCGATGTAGATGGTCTTCCACTCGGAGTAGAAGTCGAGGGCCGCTTCGCCGGATTCGCGGTGGCCGTTGCCTGTGTTTTTGATCCCGCCGAACGGCAGATGCGTCTCCGCGCCAATCGTGGGCGCGTTGACGTACACGATCCCCGTTTGCAGGTCGCGTTGCGCGCGAAACGCGTTGTTCACGTTGCGCGTGTAAATCGCAGCGGACAACCCGTATTGCACGCCGTTCGCGATCGCCAGCGCGTCGTCCAGCGTGTCAAACGGAATCACGCTGACCACCGGCCCGAAAATCTCTTCCTGACAAATCCGCATCTTCGCATCGCAATCGCTGAAAATGGTCGGCTCGTGGAACCACCCTCGCGCCATATCGCCATCTTGCAATCTGTGCCCGCCCGCCGCCAGCTTCGCGCCTTCGTTCTTCCCAATCTCGACGTAGCTCATCACCGTCTTCAGTTGCTGTTCGTTGATGCACGGCCCCATATCGGTCGCCGCATTCAGCCCGTTGCCGACGCGCAACGATTTCGCGCGCTCCGCAAATTTCGCCACAAACTCGCCGTAAACTTTCTTCTGCACCGCGACGCGGCTCGCCGCCGTACACCTCTGCCCGCTGGTTCCAAACCCGCCCCAAATCGCGCCGTCCACCGCCAGGTCCAGGTTCGCGTCGTCCATCACGATGATGATGTTCTTCCCGCCCATTTCCAGATGGCACTTCTTAAAAGTCGGCGCGCAAGCCTCGCTGATGATGCGCCCCACTTCCGTTGACCCGGTAAAGCTGATCAGTTGCGTCCCTTTGCTTTCCAGAATCGCTTTGCCCACCACCGTTCCCTTGCCCGACACGATGTTCAGCACGCCCGGCGGCAGCCCCGCTTCCGCCAGCACGTGAATCAAGTTGTAGGTCGAAAGCGGAGTGTCTTCCGCCGGCTTGATCACCACCGTGTTCCCGCAAATCAGCGCAGGCATGATTTTCCACGACGGAATGGCCATGGGAAAATTCCACGGCGTAATAAACCCGTTCACGCCCACCGGCGTGCGCACCGACATCGCAAATTTGTTCGGCAGCTCCGAAGGAGTGGTCTGCCCAAACTGCCGCCGCCCTTCCCCCGCCATCAAGTACGTCATGTCGATGGCTTCCTGCACGTCGCCGCGCGTTTCCGCCAACACTTTGCCCATTTCGCGCGTCATGTCCTGCGCGAAGTCTTCCTTGCGCTCGGTCAGAATTTCCGCCGCGCGATAGAGAATTTCGCCGCGCTTCGGAGCAGGCGTCAGCCGCCATTTTTCAAACGCATTCGCCGCCGCGTCAATCGCAGCATCCGCGTCTTCCGCCGACGACGCCGGAAACATCCCCACCAGCTCGTTGGTGTCCGCCGGGTTGCGATTCTCGATCGCCTTCCCGCTCCGCGCCTCCACCCATTCGCCATTGATGTAATTCTTAAAAACCTTCGGCATTACAGCCGTAGCCATGCGCGTTCCTCCGATAATTTGCTGCCAATATTCGATGATTTGCTGTGAGCCCGGGATGCAAATCTAGAACCGGGTAGAAATGTCGCAGTGCTTTGTTTTGAGTGAGTTACGGCGATTTCTACTTGTTGGGCAAAACCGGGTAGAAATGTAGTGGCGCAGACCGAACCCTTCGCAAGAACCGCTCTGGGCAAGCCGGTTTGAAATGCGGCGATGCAGGTCGAACCCTTCGCAAAAACCGCTCTGGGTAAGCCCTCCAAGAAGACGGCGGGCAGGCCGGGTAGAAATCGGGGAAACCGTTTCCGAGAAGCGCTCGCCTTTGTCCAGATTGTGCCCAAATTTTCAGACTTCCAAATTTGACTTTTTTGGCGGTTTGAGCAAGTCGCGGTTCTTTGTTTTGTGTGAGTTACACCGTTTCTAAATACACGAGTTTGGCGATTTAATTCCGCGGTTTTCATCGGCCCCGATGCTGAGATTTTCGGGCCGGTTTGTACATGCGAGGCTGGCAACACGCTAAGAGCGGTAACCTGCCAGGTCCGAGAGGAGCCCTGCGCAGAGACGTGCTGGGGCCTTGGCCTACCGGTCCAGCTCATCCGTCCTCCGTGCTGCATCGTCATAGCTCCAGAATTACGCTAGCACGAAGACGCGCAGTTTGGGAAGGGATTGCATGCTGTGGACTTTTGGGTAGTCGATCAAATTAATTTTTGGGACGATGCCCAGAGCGCCTCATAGACCGGCCGCATTAGGGTCTCGTCGGCCTCTACGATGTAGGTCGGTTTCTTCTTAGCTGCATCTTTTAGAGACTGCCCGCATACCCAGACCCGATTGTCCGCGAAGAAAACCCTGTCGTGAATCGAATTACTACTGCGAAACTCGAAATTTCCGCCGGAAGTATACTTCTGGCCGAGAATCTGAACGTCGGCTGGTACGCTTGCGCCCAACAGCCTAAACCGCACTGAGCGCGGAATTGAACCAGCATACACGTCAAATATTTCGCTGCTGAGATATGGGTCAATCACGAAGAGCTCGCGTTTTGCCAGCCCGACGATGGCTTTCACGTCTTGGTACAACTCATACTCCTGCCCCGGCTCGTAGACTCCTTTAAATTCAGCCTCAGGCAAATCCAGTCGCAGTTCCTCTATGCTGCTCTTCAGTGCGCTCTCGTACGCTCGCAAGCGAGCCTCAAAATTATTTTGATTCAACCGGTGGTCAACGCCTCGATAGTCACCGTACGAACGCATGAAGTGTTCGCCCGCTGAACGGGCGAATGTAAAGGCCCCGTAATTTGGACTCCCGCTGCCAAAAGAGCGCATAACAAGCTTCGCTGTCAGTTGATACCACTCCCCCTCTGCTGCCTCACACTCCTGATACTTTTGGCCCTTAAAGCTTTGCAGCTTTTCTAATTGTGCTGAAAGCACTGAATAGGCCTTCTGCGGCGGGAGATCTGGTGCAGTTTCTTGTGGTTGCGTCCGTTTCGGTGGCACCGTAATCTACTCCTTATGGCTGCGGATGTTGCGACTTCTGACGCCGCTTGGTTCGGCTTACACGTCGTTCCAACGACTCTTTGCCCACTCCGCAATTCGTGCTTGGCGCGCGTCGATCTCTGTGCCGGTCCAGTGATTCTCATGACACACTTCTTGAACCATTCTCAGATTGTGCTTCGCGTAAATCTCTTTCTTTCTTTTAAACGGTAGAGCTTGAGCTTCCTGATTCAGTCGAATAGGAAGGAGAAGCAAATTTCCGATCATACCTAGGTGCGACCACTGTGTTCGTTCTTGACCGGAGAAGAGCTCATCCGCCCACTCCTCCGATGGGGTCTGAGGGAAAATATGCTCGATCGAGTCGGTCGCGCGAAGCTTCCAGATCCCAATCTTTTCATTCTCGTCAATCGTAGCCCCTGCGCCCATCTCCTGTGCCAGATGTTCTTCGTATGACCACAGCACATATCTACACTCGTCAGGATGGTCGTAACAATTCTTGCCCAAGACCCCATCCTTCAGAGCCGCGGCTATTTGGTAATCCTGACCGAGTTCCCGGAGGCCAGCCATAATTTCGTTATAGGTGCGAGTCTCGATGTCCTCCGTGACTATTTTGGAAGCTAGCCGGACATAGTCGCCTACTTTGGTACGGGGTCTTTGTTGAAAAGGCCAAAAGATACGGAATGTAACCCTTTCCCACTGCTCGAGCAGCTTCCTTCGCTCATTCCTCGTTCACGCCTTTCGCCGACTTAATGGCTACTGCTAGCAACCGCGCATGCAAAATTTCGGTCACGGGTCCAAGGTGCGTGCTGGCATATAGCTCGACAAGCTTTCGGGCTACATCGAGCAGGCGCATTGATATTTGCCTCGGCTTCTCGAACGAGTACTGCATTCCTCTCTCAATAAATCTAGAGACTCCTCTGCGGAACGCGGCTTTCCTTGGCCAGGACCGTAGTATAGAGTTGCGGTAATTCGGAGGATTTCCTCTCCAGGCACGTCCTCTTTGGCGATCTCGCGATAAATCTGGCTCCAGATTCCTTGAAGAGATTCGACCTCAGCTTCGGTTGCCGCTGGGGATTCTGACAATTCATACATGCTGCCCATAAGGAAAGCTCTTCGTCTTATCTAACCAATCGACAGCTAATCCGCGGCTGTTGAGCACCTCAAAAACGGTGTAAACGACCCGGCTATCCTCTGTGTCGAATACAACAAACCCCAGCCGGTGTAACACAAGGCGCATCAGGGACAAAATATCTCGCGATGACTGCCATGATTCCACGAACTGCTTGCAATCCCGGATCGCCCCCGCGAGATTTCGGTCGGAATGCGTCTCGATCTCAGCCTTACTTGGTGCGACCCCCTCGCGGATAAAGCGATTGAAATTGAACTCATTGGCGTTGTTGGTCTGTAGGAGAATTAGATGGCCGTCACGCTTGACCAAGGTCTTAGCTAAATCTTGACGGTCATCCGATGTTTCTGGGGAGTGCCAATTCGATGGACTTCAGAAGCAAAATTAGGGTCGTCAGACGCTGCTGCCCGTCAACAACGTCATAAACCCTGTATTGGGCAGCGCCGACATCTTTCGTTTCGGCTGTCCGACGGCATACCAAAGTGGCCATGAAATGATGCTGGTCGTCACTGCCCCTCGCCAGCTTCTTAAGGTCGTCAAAAAGATCATCACGCTGGCGTTTTTGCCAACTGTAAAAGCGCTGATAGTGCGGAATGCGAAAAACCCGATCAGCGAATAGGGTCTGTAAAACACCATAGCGCGGCTCGATCCATCCTATCTCCCCGAATGCTTGACTTCGTAAGAGGTTACTCCAGGCTGGTGTGCGCTCTTACATTTCTTCGTTTTCGCGACTGGCCCAGGGGCAATGGCGGATAGTACCACACCGATAGTTCACCAATAAGTTCTAGAAGTTCTTGTTATACGCATCGCCGCAGCATTCGGCGCATCCCTCCCTGAGATTCGATGACGAAAACCTCGGCGTTGGAACATGTCGCAACTCACTGAAAACAAACAAAACGAACCCATTCTAATCGAGAACTTTGAACCAAACCCTGCCCGCCGTGGCGGGGCTTGCGCGAGAAAATCAAGCGTGGCAAAAGGTGGAAGTTCAAGTACGAAGGCGACAACTTTGCGCGGATGAAGCAGCCTGCCCGCCGTGGCGGGCGCGAAAGGTGGAACGGCGAAGGCTCTGCGCGGATGAAGTGGCCCTTCGCCAAGTGCGCTCTGGTGTGAATCCCTTTGGGATTCACAAAAGTCGCCAAGGATTAGTATAGTGCGCGCTGGGGGTGGGGCAATGCGTGCAGCTTGGATAGTGGCGGCGATTTTTTGTTTCCGGAACGGTGTCGTTTGCGCAGGACAAGCCGTTGGGAGATGTGGCGCGCGAGGCGCGAGCGCAGAAGGCTGAATCGCCGCAGGCGAAAAAAGTGGTGACCGAGGACGATTTTAAGCCTGCTCCGCCGTCACCGGTTTCGGCTACGGATGATCCCGTGGCGGTGGTGAACAAAGCCAGCAAAGAACTTCTTCACGACACGGCGCATAGCTGCCGGCGGCAAACCGTCAATAACAGCGGGCCCGGTTACGCTGACGACCGTGTGACGGAAGCGGCCGCGCCGAATCGCTTTCATATCGTCACTGAGCCAGTCGCGACCGAATCCAGGGCGCTACGAAGCGATTATCATTGGCGACGACGTGTACGGCAGAAAAGGAAATGAACCCTGGCAAAAGGTTGAGCCGTACCAGGCGCGAGCTTCAGAAGTCAGCGGGCGCGTTGATTCCCTATGTGCTGATGTTCGGCTACAACGCCGGGGATTTGACGCTGGTGGGGAGCGAAAGCGTCGGTGGAGAGCCGACGTTTCGGTACGAACACAAAATTCATGCCGGCGACATGGACAGAACAATCGATATTTGGGTGGGCGCGAACGACGGTCTGCCTCGAAGAACGCACATGCTGACGGTTACGACGACGGTGGCCGGCGCGGTGCCGATCAGGTGGACAGAGGATGCAACTTGTAGCTACGGAGAGAAGTTCACAATCGAGGCACCCAAGTAGCATGCCGCAACTCGCTGCCGTCGAGACAAAAAAAACGGGAAGAGCCGAGGCCCTTCCCGTTTCATTAACAAAACGTATGCAGCCGGACTTTACTTTTAGTGACTGCCTGAAAGCAATCGTCAACGGCTTGGTGGCTTCGAGTTTCTTGGCTGGCTTCAAGGTTTTCTTTGCCATGTTCTTGTTTCCTCCAGTTTTTTTGGTCGGCCCCACAGGCAGACGCAGGATACTATGTACCTCCTAATGCCAAGTCTCGCTGGCAAGCTGAGGATTTCTTAACTCATTACAGGTCTGACAGATGCGTAGGGGTGCCGGTTTCTGCATGGCGCCGGCGCGCGCCGCTTGGTGTTGATTTAATCAACCCAGAGATGAACTATTCAACGGACATTGTTCCGGCCACTTCGTGGCCTCTTCCCCAGGCTCGACTCGCCGTCGACCTGGGCGGCCCTAACTTCCGAGGCCTGTTCGAAGACGATCTGCCAGGCGCCGTTCCGGCGCAGGCAGACGCGGGAGCAGCGGTTGTTGTCGGTAAAAGTGTTGCCGTTGAGCGTGCCGGAGCCTTGCAAGCGGTCAATAATCACCGCGGCGGAGTCGCTGAGCAGATTGATTCGAACCCTCAGTCCACCTCGGCGTGGTGAAGTTTGTAGCTGGGCGAGAGGATCACTCCCATGATTACGCTGCGGTCGGAGACTTGGCCGTTCGGCCCGATGTAAACGTATTCGGGGGCCATCAGCCGGTCCACGGTGGCGCTGTCGTTTTCAAGCCACGCCGCGTTCCAGGCTTTTCTGAGTTGGTCGACTTCTTCACGCAGCGCCACAGTATCCATTTTGACTCTTTTCCGGCCGCTTCGCGGCCTCTTCCCCAAGCGCCCCTCACCGGGAGCCTTGGGCGGCCCCTTGACGACAATCCGCGAATCTTACCACGGGGAATCAAGCACAACTTAAGAGTGGTCGATGGCCATGAGCAGCGCTGGGCCGTCGGGAGTGGTGATGGGGCCAACGCGGCGGAACCCGGCCTTTTCGTAGCAGCGGATGGCGCGCGCGTTGGTGGGAGACGGGTCGGCCTGAATCCTCGTAACTGCGGGATCGCGGAACAGAAATTCTACGAACTCGCGAACCAATTGCGTCCCCAGGCCTTGGCCCAGGCGCTGCGCGTCGGCGAGGAACTGGTCGATGCCGCGAACTCCGGGGTCGCGTTCGTCGGGCCACCAGCCGCCGCCGACCCCGGCTGCGACGTAGGACTGGATGTAGCCAATCGGGACCCCATCGAGATAGGCGAGGTACGGAACCGCCGCAGAGCCATCCATCGTGCGCGGGAGATATTTTTCGCGGACTTCGTCGAGCGACCGGCAAGCATCCCACCACTCGGCCACGTGCGGGCGCTTGAGCCAGTCGGCAAGCGTGGGAAGGTCGGCTTCGGAAAGACGCTGGAAATGCAGCGGCATAGGCTTGAGGATTTTTTGATTATAACGCAAACGAATGCGCCGGGAATTGATATGGTATGCGCCTGCAGGTTGCGCGCACGGAGCGCGACGCGGCGGGCGCAAAAGCAGGGTGTACAATGATGGCTGCTTCTAAAACCTCGGCGGAAACTCTGGTGAAACGCACATCATGAATACACCGCGCAACAGGAACAAACATCGCAATTTTCGATTCTTTGTGGGGCTGGGATTTGCTCTGGCGCTCGCGGGAAGCAGTTTGGCTCAGAGCGCGCCGGAAAGAACGCTGATCGTGAATGGGAAGACTGTTGACGCGGGACTCCGGGAGATCGATGGCCACGCTTACATTGATGTTGAACAACTCTGGCGAAGCTCACCTACCAACGGCAGCCGTCGTCATCGGGCCTACTCGAGTCTTGCTGAAGATACCTGCCGCGAAGTCTGCCGCTGCTACGACCGCCTCCGCTGAGCCGGTCGCCGCTGAGCCGGCCGCCGCCGAGTCGGTCGCCGTTGCCGCACCCGAATCCGGTAATGCCATCGCTGCCGTTACGCCCGTTGATGTTCCGTCCACCGCCGCTGCGGCCAGCGCCGCCGCAGCCGAACCCGCAACGCCCGTTGCCGCGACGGTTCCGGCCCCCGCTGCCGCGCCCGTTCAACCGCCGCCTGGAATTTCTCGCCCGTTTGCAACCGCGGCAGTCGCCGAGTTGGCGGATATGAGGGAGTGGCGCGGAGCTATCTCGGCGATGATCACGCACGGATTGGCTATCAGCGACGGGTGGGCGCAAGGCTACAACGATCAGGTGCAGGCTGGCCTTGCGAAAGCGGAAGTAGCCGCGAGAACCGACGACGACCGCGAAGCTCTTCGAACTACTTCGCAACG